>JBFWMG010000001.1:0-332771 GCA_050251715.1 Desulfovibrionaceae bacterium
ATGGAGCGTCCTTCACTGCGCGTTCCGATGAATCAGTGCGCCTGTTGCCGTTTCTGTACCGTAAAGGAAGATGGTTTGTATAGCGCGGCGGATGAAAATGTGGGGGCGGCGGGGGCTGGGGGCGCACCCCGCCCGCTTGCGGACTACCTGCGGGTCTGGTAGATGCAGGAGGTTGCGCAACTGCGCGATGGAAGGTGGTGGGACATGACGTTTGACATCGGCGGCTGGGTACGGACCAACAAGGTCTTTTGCATATGGGCCTTTTTTTTCGGGCTGGTCTGGCTCATTCTCATCCAGAAACTGTTCGGCCTGTTGTTCATCACCTTCATCCTCTGCTTTTTGTTCAACAAAATTATCAACCGTCTGACGCGGCGGCTGCCGGTTGGCAGGCGGGTGCTCACGGTTCTGCTGTACCTTGTCTTCATCGCGCTCGTGTCCATCATCCTGTCGCTGGTCGTGCCCAAGCTCGGGTCCGAGGCCAAGCATTTCGCCCTGCAGTTGCCCAAGACCGAGGCCAAGCTGCATGCCTACATGGATACGCTGGCAACGGAGTATCCCACCCTCGCACCGCCCCTGGCCACGTCCAAGCAGTTCCTGTCGCTCAAGAAGATCGCGGGCATGGACGGCGACAAGCTGGCCTCCATTGCCGTGGCCTCCATCAACCAGGTCATGGGTTTCGTGTCCTTTTTCCTGCTCGGCACCCTGTTCAGCTTTCTCATCCTCTTTGACTACCCGCACCTGAAGGAGCGTTTTGGCGCGCTCCGGCACAGCCGCATCCAGGACTTCTACTTGCAGACCGTGGACCGGGTGGTGCAGTTCGGCGTGTTCGTGGGCGAGGGGTTCAAGGCGCAGTTTCTCATTTCGTGCTGCAACACGGTGCTTACGGCCATCGGGTTGTGGGCGCTCGGCATATCGCCCATCGTGCTGCTGTCGGTCATCGTGTTCACGGCGGGGCTCATTCCGGTGCTGGGCATGCTGATTTCCACCCTGCCCATCATGCTGCTCGCCTTCAACAGCGGAGGGGTGGAAAAGGTGGTGTGGGCCATGGGCATGGTCTGCGTGGTGCACCTGTTCGAAACCTATGTGCTCAATCCGCGCATTTTCTCGGCGGTGTTCAAGATCAGCCCCGTGGTCACGCTCATCATCCTGTTCGTGGCGCACCATTTTGCCGGATTGTGGGGCATGATCCTGGGCGTGCCGGTCTCGGTCTTCATTTACCGCCAGCTCATCATGTGCCCGTGGGGCACGTCCGCCCTGGACGGGGATGAAGACGGGCCGGAAGGATAGGGGGGCTGGCGCGGCATCCCGCGCACGCCCGCGCCGTCAGAGGCCGTGGCGATTTGGACGTGGACACGTTTTGGCATTTCGCGAGTGCCCGTGTCGCCCGCTGGCCTACGGGGTATCCCCCAGTCGCGTGAAGGGCGCTTTGGTGTTACCGCCTCGGGCCTGGCAGGCGCATGGTTTTCGGGCCGCACGTTTTTTTCCCCCACAGACGTCCCCGCATCATCCTTTCCCCGTTCCCAAGAAAAGACGCCAAAAAGGGGTTACGATTCGCATCGTAACCCCTTGAAATATGGCGGAGAGGGAGGGATTCGAACCCTCGATACAGGTTTAAGCCCGTATACACGCTTAGCAGGCGCGCTCCTTCGGCCGACTCGGACACCTCTCCATATGGCCGTGGCAGGGGCGGTTGCCGCCCGATCGCCAAGAGGGAATTTACTAGGCGGTGAGCGCCGTGATTGTCAAGAAAAAACCGATCCGCGCCAAGGGCGCGGTCCTTTTAGGCGCGGCCCCCTGCCGCGTCGCGTCCGCACATACCGGCGGCCCCCGCCCGCGGCGGGCATTCCGGCCATGCTCAAGACGATGGGGAAGCCCTCGTATATATACGCATTGACATGCCGGGCATCCCACCGCATAATTAACCATGGAGAAAAATAGACGCGAAGCCAGTACGCTTGTGCAGGGCGACATGAATCCCTTGGGCTTTATCCGCACCACGCCCAAGGGACGCGTAGTTCATGCCAACGAGCCCCTTGCGCTCATGCTGGGCTATGACAACGCCCGGGCCTTTTTGGATGCGGTGGCCGACAACGCCGTCCTGTACGCCACACCGGCGGACGCGGCGTTGTTGTGTGATGTCTGCACAACGGCGCAGGCGTTTGATCTGGAAACGGCCCTGCTGCGCCGCGACGGCACATCCTGTCCGGTCCAGGCCCATTACCAGATCGTGCGCGACAAAAAAGGCCGCCGCAGATACCTTGAGTGCGCGGTGCTCGACTGCACGCGCCTGTACAAGGCCGAGGCCGCCTACCGCTCCCTGTTCGACAATGCGGTGACAGGCATTTTTTCCTGCACCAGCCACGGCCGTCTGCTGGCCGCCAATCCCGCCCTGGCGGGCATCTTTGGGTATGATTCTCCCCAGGAGCTCCTTTCCAACGCCGGAAACATGGGCGTTGACCTGTTCGTGGTTCCGGGCGGCTGGGAGCGGCTGGCCCAGGCGGTCGTGACCCACGGCAAGGTGGTGGGCTACGAGACCCAGGTGTTCACCGGCCAGGGCGAACTCATCTGGGTGCGCATTGCCGCCTGGTTGGCCAGCATTCAGACCACGCTGCCCGTGTTGGAAGGCCTGGTGGAGGACATTGGCGGCCTGAAGGGCGACCAATGGAAGCTCGTGGAAAGCGAGGAGAAGTTCAAGGCGATCTTTGACAACGCGGTGGAGGGCATCTTTCAGTTCACCCCGCGGGGCCATCTGGTCAGCGGCAATCCCGCTCTTGCGCACATGCTCGGCTATCCCCATTTTGGCGTCATGGCCAGTGCGCCTGGCGGCGCGGCCAGAATCCTCTTCCGCGATCCCGACAGGTACCAGGATTTTCAGGAGCAGATGGATGGCCAGGGCAAGGTCATCGATTTCGAGGCGCGGGCGCCCCGCGTCAACCACGGCGCCATCTGGGTGTCCATAAACGCCCGCACCGAGGTGGACGCCGAGGGCCGTCCCGTGCTGTACGAGGGCTCCATGCAGGATATCTCCAAACGCAAGGAGGTTGAATACAAACTCCAGCACCAAGCCTGCCACGACGCCCTCACAGGGTTGGCCAACAGGCCTATGTTCCTGGATCAGTTGGAAAAGGCCATCGTGCGCGCCACCCTTTCGGAAGGGGGCACGGTCTGCGTGGTGAGCCTGGACCTGAACAGGTTCAAGGTCATCAACGACAGCCTGGGCCACCAGGTCGGGGATGAAGTGCTCACGACCATCAGCCGGCGGTTGTTGGTCTGCCTGGGCGCCACGGACGTGTGCTCGCGCTTGAGCGGTGATTCGTTCGCCATCCTGTTGTCCGAAGTCAGCACCCCGGACGCCGCGGCCCTGGAAGTGGACATGTTGCAGCAGGCGCTGGCCGCGCCCTGCAAGATCCAGGGGCAGGACATCTATGTGTCCGCCAGCATGGGTGTCGTCCTTGCCTCGGGCGGCGGGGTGACCCCGGAAAGCCTGCTGCGCGATGCGGATATCGCCAAGTACCGCGCCAAGAAGAAAGCTGGCCAGGGGTATGTGTTCTTCGACAGCTCCATGCGCCAGGAGGCGCTGGACCGCATGACCGTGGAAACCGGCCTGCGTTGCGCCCTGGATCGGAATGAGTACCGGCTGTACTACCAACCCATCGTGTCGCTTGGCACGGGCGAGGTCTATGCCTTTGAGGCGCTTTTGCGCTGGGAAAAGCCAGGCCAGGGTATTGTCTCGCCCGGTGTGTTCATCCCCTTGCTGGAGGAAAACGGGGAGATCGTGGAGGTGGGGCGTTGGGTTTTGCAGGAGGCGTGCCGCCAGATGCGGCAATGGCTCAACGACTATCCGCAGCGGCCCAAGACCAAGGTCAGCGTGAATTTGTCCGCCCGGCAACTGATGATGCCGGGCGTGGCCAACATGGTGCGGCGCACCCTGGAGGCAAGCGGCCTGCCCGCCGCGAACCTGAAGTTGGAGATTACGGAAAGCGCGGTCATGGAGCGGGCCAGCCTGGCCAGGGAGGTGCTGCGCGAGTTGAAGGCGATTGGCGCCGCCCTGTCGCTGGACGACTTCGGCACCGGGTATTCATCCCTTGCCTATCTGCACCAGTTCCCGGTGGACACCCTGAAGATCGACCGCTCCTTTGTGGTGCGCATGGATCCGTCCGTCACGGGCTCCAGCGGCGAGGCGATTGTGAACACCATTGTCAACCTCGCAAAGATATTGGGAAAGGAAGTTGTGGCCGAAGGTGTGGAAACCCCCCGGCAGTTGGCCATGCTGCGGGCGCTCAACTGCCACTACATTCAGGGGTATTATTATGCCAAGCCGCTGCCCGCCCTGGAAGCGGGCGCATGCATCACCACGGCATGGTGGATGGATCCCCGTTTCCAGCGGGAGGGGAACGGTGCACCGGGGTAATTCCCGTGCTCCCGTCCGGAGCCTTCTGATCGTGAAAAGGTTTGTGGCTGGCATGGGTGACCTGCCAGCCACAAAAGTTTGCATGCTCTAATCGTCGTCGTCCTCTCCCCCTTCCCGCGCCTGTCGCAGGCGCTTGACCGCCTTGACCACGAAATCCTCGGGCTCAAGGATCTGGATGCGCTTGGAACCATCGTTGGCCTTGCGCATCTCGATCATGTTGTGCTGCACCAGGGTGTTGAACACGGCGTTCACCTTGGACGGCGGCTGGACAAAGGATTGGGCGATGGCCTTGGTGACGTTCATGTAGTCCAGGTTGTTGGTGCCGTGCGTGGCGAACAGGTCGAGTATCTGGCAGACGCCGTGGAACACGCTGGGAACCTGCATGGACTTGACCGTGGCGGTCTTGAGACGGTGCACCAGCACGTCGAGCACGGTCTGCATGATCTGCGGCGACTGCTTGACGAATTCCTCGAAATCGCCCTTCTTGATCTCGATGACCTTGCAGTCTTCCAGGGCCACGGCGGCGGCGGTGCGTTTTTGGTCGCCAAGCAGAACGGCCATCTCGCCGAACAGCGCTACGGGGTTGAGAATGGCGAGTACCTTCTTCTTTCCGTTGATTTCCTTCGACAATTCAACGCGGCCTTCCTTGAGCAGGTAGGCGGAGTCCCCTTTTGAGCCCTCGTTGAAGATGACGCTGTATTTGAGAAAACTCTTGACCAGATAGGTGGCTGACATGGCGCTCCTCATGCGCGCGGCCTTGGCACATGCGTGTGGCGGGCCGCGCATCGGGTTGTCGTGCTGGCACCATACTGTATGTGGGGGCGGCAGACAATGCGCTGGAGGCGAAAAACCGGTGTCGGTCAGAAGAGGGTCAGGGCGCCTTCCTTGGCAAAGAAAACCCTGGGCTTGGCCGGGGCTGCCTGGGGTTTGCCCGCGCCGTCCCGGGATGCGGGCACAGCGGCGGGCGCTTCGGTTGGAGCGCTCTGCGCGCCTTCGGAAACCACGACGCGGTAGCCAAAGGTGACGAACAGCGGGCCGGGACCGGGCAGATCCTCGGGTTCGAGAATGAACTCGAACGGCACGCCCTGGCGCGGATCGAGCACGCGGGAGAGGCGGATGATGAGGCTTTTGTCGCGGGCGATGACCCGGCCGTGCTCGTCGCACAGGTAGGCGGCGAGCCACAGTTCGTCGATGGTGGTGGCCCACTCGGGCAGCGCCTGGGCCACGGGAAAGGCCATGCCCACCACGCCGTATTTGGCGGAAAGCGGCATGCTGCGGTAGGAAAACCGCCAGAACTTCATGGTCAGGGTCTGTTCGCCCTCAAAGGTGAAGGGCTGGCGCTTGAGATGGCGCACGCTCATGGAAGAGCAGCCCGCCGCCACAAGGGCGAGGACGAGAAGGCTGGCAAGGGCAAGGCGGATCTTCATGCAATCCCTTGGCGGTTTGCGCCGTTAACGGCACGGGAACCGCGTGCTTGCCGGGCGCTTGCGAAACGGCTCGTGCGCTCCGGCGGGATGCGCCGCATCAGGAACGGCGCGCGGCGGCGCCCCTGATGCACGCGGGTTGGCACAGCCGCCCTTTGCAAGCCCCCGACGCCCAGGGGAGGGGACGGCCTTTGCCCAACATCTATGACATCCTGGGCGGACCTTGCACCAACATCTCCGCCAGCGTCAAGTCCACCTTGGGCAGGCGGCCCATGGCCTTGCCCACAAAGGCCATCTCCAGCCCGGCCAGCTCGCGGTAGAGCGGGGTGCGGTCGAGCAGGCGGGTGTGCCCCGCGGCCTTGGCCCGCTCCTCATAGCGGAAGCAGCCCGGATAGACGGCCGGATCGCCCGAGGGGCGCAGCACGAAATGGCCGGTGCCGTGCAGGCGGCAGATCATGAGGCGGTGGGAGTACAGGCCGCACAGGCCGTCGTCGTTGAGGGGGCACATGATGCCGGGCACCAGGCCTTCGGCCACCATGGCCCGGCTTTGCCGCACGTAGTCCTCGGCCCGGCGCAGATATGCCTCGCGGCGGGCCTTGGGCAGCGTCTTCATGCCCTGCCACAGGTACGCCCATTCGATGTAGGTGTGGTGCTGGAAGTAGCTGACGCAGCAGTTGTTCGGGCAGCCGTCGCAGCCAAAGGCAATGGGAGCCGCCACGGTGGCATAGGCCTCGCCCATGCGCTTGTAAAGGGCGGCGATCCGTACGAAGGGACTGTTTTTGTTGGGTTTCATGCTTCTCCGCGCAGCCAGGCGAGTACGGCGTCCGCCGCCTGCCGGGGGGTGTTGGTGTCCGTATCCACGGCAAAGTCCGCGGCGGCTTCGTACAGCGGCAACCGCTCGGCGTACAAATCCCCGACGGTCTGCCCCGGTGCGATGGCCAGCCCCCGGTCCAGGCCCGCGCCCACGCGTGCGCTGATGGCGTCGATCCCGGCCCGCAGGAACACGACCGGGCCCAGGCGTTTGAGTTGTTTCACCGCCCCGGCGCCGTAGATGACGCTGCCGCCCGTGGACACGATGCAATGCGTCACCTTCAGGCGGGCGACAACGAGTTCTTCCGCCGCCACAAAGGCCTCGCGGCCAACGGTGTCGAAAATGTCCTGCAACCGCGCGCCGAAATATGCCTCTATCAGGCGATCCGTATCCACCTGCGCCCAGCCGGTGGCGTCGGCCAGCAGGCGGCCCAGGGTGGACTTGCCCGCCCCGGCCATGCCGATAAGCGTCACGCAGCCGCCTTCAGGCAGGCGGGAAGGGTCGAACTGCTCCATGGTGTGTCCGTGTGGTTGGAGTCGGGGAAAAACAGCTTGCGCCGTCCTGCTGCCTATACTCCATGAAAACGGCAGTCAAGACAACGGGCGATGCGGCCCGGCGCACGGCGCTACTGCAACTCCTTGGTCAGGTAGGCGGCGTGGAGCGCGCCGAGCAGGCGCTCGTTGTAGCGGCGGACGTCCTTGTACAGCGCCTCCACCGCCTCGATGGCGGTCATGGCCGGGGCGTGGGCGCGTGTGGAGATCATGGCCGAAAAGGAGTCGGCAATGGCGCACAGCCCGCCCAGGCTGCTGATTTGCGAGCCGGGCAGCTTGCGCGGATAGCCCGAGCCGTCATGGCGCTCATGGTGGTCCATGGCCATCTGCTGCACCTCTTCGAACACGAGATCCAGCTTGTGCAGGTGCTTGGCGCCCTCCATGACGTGCTGCAACACCTTGCCGCGCTCGTCGCCGGTCAGGGGCTTGGGTTTGTCCAGAATGAACCTGGGCACCTTGGTCATGCCGATGTCGTGCAGGAGAAGGCCCAGCGTGATCCTGTCCAGCTTGCGGCGCGTGTATTCGTCCTTCTGCGTCTTGAGGTACAGCCACAGGCCCATGATGCAGGTGTTGACGCTGTGGTTGGCCAGGGTGTGCTCGGTCAGCAGGCGGCGGGTAAAGGCCTTGATGCGGAAGCGGTCCTGGCTGAGGTATTCCGTGAACACCATCGCGTCCTTGTACAGCGCCTCGAAGACCACCTTGACGGGCTGCTCGAAAAACGCCTCCAGCCGCAACTGCAACGCCTTGACCGTGATGTCCGCTATTTCCCCTTCCTTGAGGTTGCCGTCCACAAGCACCAGGTCGAGCTGCTTGACGATGTGCTTGGAGTAGACCGGATGGTCCGCGCGGGACACGAAGAGATTCCCTTCCGAGCAGAGCTGCTGCACCGCTTCCACCTGTTCGTTGGTCAGGCGGTTGCCCTTGCGCACATACGGAAGCAATTGCGCCACGTCCTCATTGAATTGAAAGAGGTCGAGGGGGGGGCGGTACTTGGGGAAGCTCGTCAATATTTCCAGGCTGATCTGGTAGTATTCCTCGGAAATATTGTCCGGAATGGTGGATTTCATGGCGGTCATGGGCGTTCCTCGCAGGCACGTTGCGGCCGGCCATGACGGTGGCCGTACCATTTACCCCTTGCATATCGTAGCGTGTCAGGCCGTATTGCGCAACCGCAGGCGAACCAAATTCGATTTGTCCGGCCGTGTCATGCGTTGCAGCGCCGCCCCATCCGTCTTGCCGGTCCGTTTCGTGGCGGCGTGGCGCAACGGGGACACGGCCAGGCATCTTCCGCCACCCCCTGCCGCAACCTCCCCACCGGATGCTGCCGTACCGTCCGCCGGTAACGCGGCGGCCCCTTCGCGTTCATCAGGCCCGCTCCCATGACGGCGCCGCATCCCGGCACTGTCCCTGCCATTCCTCTTTGCGTTTTGCCACGCACCTGTCAACCCCGAACCCCAATTTCTCTAAAAATATTCTAGACAAAAAGTGCAGGACTATCTTGACAGTTGGGTCATTATGGTAGATGCAGTGGGGAAATGTGGTAAAAAGTGGTAAGGAAGCCCTGAAATGCACTTCGTAGGCAGCCATCCAAGAACTCTCGACCCTAAGGGGCGGCTCATGTTGCCCCCGGCGTTTCGTGACGTCTTGCTTGCGCGCAGCCAGGACGGAGAGTTCGTCATGACCACGCACGACGGCTGCGTGACGGCCTTCGCCAAGCCGGACTGGGAGGAAATGCTGGACAGCATCAGCTCGTTGCCGCTCCCCCCGCGCCGTGTGCGCGACTTCCGGCGCCTGGTCGTGGGCGGCATGCAGCTGGTCAGCCTGGACAAGCAGGGGCGGGTGCTCATGGCGCAGTCGTTGTGCGACTACGCGGGGCTGGGCAAGGATGTAATCCTGGTGGGACAGGGGCACCTCTTTGAAGTGTGGAGTCAGGAGCGGCTCGACGCGGTCAGGAATCAGGATTTCGATGACGTGGTCGAGGATTTGACGAAGCTCGGGGGCAAGTTTCCTTTTTAACGCAGGGGTCCGAAGCACGTGGAGCATAACGGAGACACGACATATGCGGCCGATCCGCACACTGGGCATGTCTCCGTTTTGTTGCGTGAGGTGCTCGACCAGCTGCAGCCCCGTCCCGGCGGCCGCTACCTTGACGGCACGGTCGGCTTTGGCGGGCACAGCCTGGGCATGCTGGAACGTGCGGACGGCCAGGCCGAGCTGCTCTGCCTGGACAAGGATGCCCGGGCGCTGGACATGGCCCGCGCCCGCCTTGCCCCGCACGCCGCGCGCGTGCGCTTCGCACACTGCGATTTTAGCGCCTTCGATGACGCCCTGGACGGCATCGGGTGGGAAGGCGAGGCCTTGGACGGAGCCCTGGTGGACCTGGGCGTCTCGTCCATGCACCTGGACGACGCCTCGCGCGGCTTCAGCTTTTTGACCGACGGCCCCCTGGACATGCGCATGGATCCCTCCTCGGGCGCGGCGCCCGCCGCGCAGCTGGTGAACAAGGCCGGTTTCGAGGAATTGAAGCGGATCATCACGGAATACGGCGAGGATCCCATGGCGGGGCGCATCGCCAGGGCCATTGTGGATGCGCGGGCCCAGGGGCCGGTGGAGCGCACGGTGCAGCTGGCCGAGATCGTGTCCAAGGCCTATCCCGCCAAAATGCGCCACACGGCCCGCAATCATCCCGCCACCCGCACCTTTCAGGCCTTGCGCATGGCGGTGAACGACGAGCTGGGCGTGTTGCGGTCTTTTCTGGAACGGATTACGGGCCGTGTCCGGCCCGGAGGCAGGATCGCGGTGATTTCCTTCCACTCCCTTGAAGACCGGATCGTGAAGCACCATTTCCGGGACGAGGCCCGCACCTGCATCTGTCCACGTGAGGCGCTGCGTTGCGCGTGCAACCACAAGCCCGCCCTCAAGGTGGTGACCAAGCGGCCCATCACCCCGTCGGAAGACGAAATCCGCAACAACAGCCGGTCCCGCAGCGCCAAGTTGCGCGTGGCGGAGCGGCTTTATCAGGGCGCGTAGCGCTCGGGCAGGAGACGGCGATGGGCAAGGTGAGCAGCGGTTGGGTTCTTGGGGCCATTCTGTCGGTCATGACCTGTCTGGTGCTGGGGTTGACGGTGGTCTGGTTCAATATCGAGCGGATGGACATGGCGTATGGCTTGAAAAAGCTGCAAGTCTCCCGGCAGGAGGGCGAGGATCTGGTGGCCAAGCTGAGGGTGGAGCGCGACACGCTGCTCGCGCCGGCCCGGTTGCGCATGAAGGCGCGGGAATATGGACTGGGTCCGGCCAGGGCGGGCCAGGTGCGGCACATCGAGTAGGTGGAGCGGGCTATGTTCAAGGATCGCAAGACGCACAACAAGAAAGTCTCCACGCGGCGGGCAAAGCTGGGTGGAGACAAGGCGTTTCGCATGGCCACCGACTGGTCGGGGCTGCGGCTCGCCTTTGTGGCGGCGTTTTTCGGTCTGGTGTGGCTCGCGTTGTGGTCGCGCGCCTTTTACGTGCAGGTGGTGGACGGCGACCGGCTGGCGGCCATGGGCGCGCGGCAGCATGTGGGAACGGAATTCGTGGAGGGCGAGCGCGGCCGGATTCTGGACCGCAATGGCCGCATCCTCGCCACCAGCGTGGCGTTCCGTTCGGTGTTCGCCCGGCCCTACGAGATCGTGGATGTGGATGCCGCTTCCCAGGCGCTGGCCAAGCCCTTGGGCGAGTCCGCCGCAACGCTGCGCAAGCGGCTGACGGCAAAGGGCAAATTTGTCTGGCTGGCGCGCGAGATCGATGACGCGGCAGCGGCCACCGTGCGGGCGGCCGGGCTGCCCGGCGTGTACCTGACCACGGAATATGCCCGCCAGTACCCCGGCAAGCAGTTGGCTGGCCAGCTGCTCGGCTTCGCGGGCATTGACGAGGACGGCCTGGAAGGGCTTGAGAGCGCGTTTGACGAATATCTGCGCGGTTCGGGCATGCGGCTGGTGGTGCAGCGCGACGCCTCCGGACGGCTGTTGAACATGGATGGCGCCGATGTCTCGCCCCTCAACAAGGGCGGCGACGTGGTGCTGACCCTGGACGCGCACATCCAGGATCTTTCCGAAGCGGCGCTGGCCAGGGCGGTGCAGGATTTTGGCGGCAAATGGGGCGGGGCGTTGGTCATCGACGTGCCCACGGGCGACATCCTGGCCTGGGCCGAGTACCCGCGCTTCAACCCCAACGCCTACCGCGAATCCTCGCCGGGCCTGTGGCGCAACCGCATCGCGGTGGATGCGCTCGAACCCGGCTCCACCATCAAGCCGTTCGTCGTGGCCGCAGCCATGCAGGAGCACGTCTGCGACGCGGACAGCCTGTACTACTGCGAAAACGGCAAGTGGCGGGTGGCGGACGCCACCATTGGCGACACCCATCCGCACAAGTGGCTGCCGGTCAGCAAGATCGTGCGGTACTCGAGCAACATCGGGGCCGCCAAGATCGGCATGGCCCTGGGCGCGGACACCTACCGTTCCTATTTGAGCCGCCTGGGGTTCGGCGACCGCAGCAATCTGCCGTTGCCTGGGGAGAGCAAGGGCATCCTGCGGCCCGTCAACGAATGGACCAAGGTCGATCTTGCCACCGCCGCCTTTGGCCAGGGCATGGCCGTGACCACGCTGCAACTGGCGCAGGCGTATCTGACCCTGGCCAGTGAGGGCGTGCGCAAGCCGTTGCGGCTTGTGGTGTCGCCTGAGCAGGAGCGGGGCGCGGCGGTGCGCGTGTTCGAACCCCACGTCGCCCGGCGCATGCTGGGCATGCTGGAGGATGCGGTCGAGGAGGACGGCACCGGCGTGCAGGCGCGCATCAAGGGACTGGCCGTGGGCGGCAAGACCGGCACGGCGCAAAAGGCATGCAAGAAGGGGGGCTACGGCGACAAGTTCGTGTCGTCGTTCGTTGGTTTCGTACCCGCGCAAGAACCGCAATATCTCATTCTGGTACTCGTTGATGAGCCGGAAAAGGCCCACTACGGCGGCGTTGTC
The DNA here is from genome assembly GCA_050251715.1 of Desulfovibrionaceae bacterium. GTDB lineage: Bacteria > Desulfobacterota > Desulfovibrionia > Desulfovibrionales > Desulfovibrionaceae > JBFWMG01. The sequence goes on from JBFWMG010000001.1 coordinate 12,201, forward strand.
GCCGCCCCGGCATTCAAGGAGGTAGCCGTCGGCACCCTGGCCTACATGGGCCGGATGCCCGACCTGCGGCCTTCGTATCTGGCCGGAGAGGAGAAGACGTATGAAGGCGGAACAAAACGCATCGCGCGCAGAGACGACGTGCGCCAGGACACTGGCGCGCCTGTGGGAAAGGATACTGGAGGCGTGCCCGCCGTCGTGGGGCTATCGCTTCGCCGGGCCTTGGAGGCCTTCGCCCGCTTCGGGATCGTTCCCGATGTCAGGGGGGAGGGGATGGAAGTCACCGCACAGAAGCCCGCGCCCGGAAGCGTTTTTCCGGGACAGGACAAAGAGTGTGTCATCTGGCTTGACGGCGCAGATGGGGAAAAACATGCCGCACATGACGTTCGAGGAACTTAAGGAACTGGTGCGGGCCGGGCTCATGGTCCGCAGCCATTCCGGCGCCGTGCGCCCTGGCGAGGTCTTTGTGGCCGTGCCCGGCGCGCAGGTGGACGGCGCGGCGTACATTCCCCAGGCCTTGGCCAAGGGCGCGGCCTTTGTGGTCGCGCGCGGCGAGGCGGCCATGCCCTCCGGCGCCACGGCCACGCTGGTGGAGCATCCCGAACCGGGCGAGGCGCTGGGCGAGCTGGCCGCCGCGTATTTCCACAACGACACGGCCAACGTGCCCGTCATTGGCGTGACGGGGACCAACGGCAAGACCACCACAACCTACCTGCTGGAGCATCTGCTGCGCGAGAACGGCCGCAAGGTCGGCGTCATAGGCACGGTGACCTACCGGTGGCCGGGCTTCTCGCTTGAGGCGTCCATGACCACGCCCGACTCGTGGAAGCTGCACGAGCTCATCGCCAACATGGTCGCGGGCGGCGTGGACGTGGTGGTCATGGAGGTGTCCTCCCACGCCCTGGACCAGCACCGCGTCGGCGGCCTCGACTTCCGCGCCGGGGTGTTGACCAACGTGACCCAGGATCACCTGGACTACCACAAGACCATGGACGGCTATTTCCGGGCCAAGGCCATGCTGTTCCACAAACTCAAGGCGAATGGCCACGTGGGCGTCATCAACTGGGACGACGACTATGGCCGCGTGCTCCTGTCCAGCCATGCCCCGGCCATGGGCTACGGGCTGTGGTCGGAAAACCCCGGCCGCGAGTTCGGGGCCGACGGCCTGCGCGGCGAGATAGTGTCCTGCACCGGCCAAGGGCTCACGCTGCGCATGACCCACGGCGAGGAGTCCTGGGAAATCACCTCCCCGCTCATCGGCGCGTTCAACGCCTCCAACCTGCTGGCCACGCAGGCCGTGGGCCTGTCCATGGGGCTCAAGCCGCGCCACATGCAATGCCTTGCCACCTGCGCCGGGGTTCCGGGCCGGTTGGAGCGGGTGGCCAACAACAAGGACATGCACGTGTTCGTGGATTACGCGCACACGCCGGACGCCCTTGAAAACGTGTTGTCCACGCTGCGCGACCTCGATTTCAAGCGCATCCTCACGGTGTTCGGGTGCGGCGGCGACCGCGACCGGGGCAAGCGCCCGCTCATGGGCGCGGCCGTGGCCAAGTATGCGGACATCGTGTTTCTGACCTCGGACAACCCGCGTTCCGAGGATCCGGAGCGCATCATGGACGACGTGATGCCGGGGCTCGCCATGTGCGACGATGTGGTGCGCGAGGCGGATCGGCGCATCGCCATCCGCAGCGCCCTGGCGCGCCTGCGGCCCGGCGACGTGCTGCTGGTCGCGGGCAAGGGGCATGAAAGCACGCAGCAGATCGGCACGGAGAAGTTTCCTTTTTCCGACCAGCAGGTCGTCAGGGAGATTCTGGGGTGAATCTGACCATGACCGAGATCAGCGCCCTGCTTGGAGCGGGGAGCGCCACGGGGGCGGGGAGGTCCGCCAGGCCGGGTATGGACATGGGCGCGGCCTGCGGCTTTGTGCCGCGCCGCGCCAGTATCGACAGCCGCAAGGTCACGCCCGGTGACCTGTTCTTCTGCATCCGGGGCGAGCGCGTGGACGGCCATGATTTTGCCGTGGAGGCCGAGAGGAACGGCGCGGTGGGCATGGTGGCCGAGCGCCGGCCCGAGGGCATCCGGCCCGAGATGCCGGTCATCCTGGTGGAAAACGCCGTGGCCGCGCTGGGCAAACTGGCCCGCAGCGCCCGCGAGCACACCCAGGCCCGCGTGGTGGGCGTGACCGGTTCGGCGGGCAAGACCACGGTCAAGGAGATGCTGGCGACCGTGCTTTCCGTGGCCGGGGCCACGGCCCGCAATTTTCTGAATCTGAACAACCAGATCGGCCTGCCGCTGTCCATGCTGGAAGCCACGGGCGAGGAACGGTTCTGGGTCATGGAATGCGGCATCAGCCAGGCCCACGACATGGACGAACTGGGCGCCATCCTGCGGCCCGACCTGGGCCTGGTGCTCAACGTGGGCGCGGCGCACCTGCAAGGGCTGGGCGATGTGCGCGGCGTGGCGGCGCACAAGGCGAGGCTTCTGTCCCACGTGCGCATGCCCGGCGGCCTGGGCCTTGCCTGCGTCGACTACCCGGAATTGGCCGAGGAAGCGGCCAAGGCCATGCCCGGCTGCATCGGATTTTCCGCCAGAGGCGGCAAGGCGCGCTTCACGGGCGCGTACGTCGGCCCCGAGGGCGCGTTGTCGGGCCGCTTCACCATCAGCCTGGACGGGGCGTCCATGGACGTGGTGCTGCCGTGGCGGGGCGAATTCGCGGCGGAAAACGTGGTGGCCGTGTCCGCCGCCGCCCACCTGTTGGGCCTGGACATGGCCCGGATCCACGACGGATTGGCCCGGTGCGTGCCCGCGCAGCAGCGGTTCACCTGCCAGGAAGCGGGGCGCATCCTGGTCATCGACGACAGCTACAACGCCAATCCGCTGTCCATGGCCCGGTCGCTGGATGCGGCCGTTGCCCTGGCGAAAAACGGCGTGTGCGCCCGCCCGCTGGTGCTGGTGCTCGGCGAGATGAAGGAGCTGGGCGACGACGCGGCCAGGGCGCACAGGGAATTGGGGCTGGCCATGGCCAAGGCCGCACCGCATGCCGTGTTCTGGCGCGGCGGGGCCATGCGCGACGTGGTGGTGGGTCTGGAAGAGGGCGGTTACGCCGGGCCCATGAAGAGTCTCGAAGGCGTGGACATGTTCATGGCGCAGTGGCGGGAACTGGGATTTGACGACGCCGTGGTGCTGGTCAAGGGCTCCCGTTCCAACCGCATGGAAGAATTTGCGGCCGGGCTCATCGAGGAGGCACGGGATGCTGTATAACCTGCTGTATCCGCTTTCCACGGATATCGGATTCCTCAACGTCTTCCGGTACATCACGTTCCGATCCATCGGCGCCATGGTCACGGCGCTGGTGCTGACCATCTTTATCGGCCCGCGCTTCATCGAATGGCTGCGGCGCATCAAGGTGGGGCAGTACATCCAGGAAGACGGCGTGGCCGCGCACCATGCCAAGGCGGGCACGCCCACCATGGGCGGGCTGCTCATGGGATTCGGGGTCGCCGTGTCCGTGCTGCTGTGGGCCGACCTGTCCAACCACTACGTGTGGCTCACGCTGTTCGTGTTCGCGGGCTTTGGGCTGGTGGGCTTTCTGGACGACTACTCCAAGCTGCGCAAGAAGCAGAACAAGGGATTTTCGGCCCGCGCCAAGTTCATTGGGCAGGTGCTGGTGGCGCTCACCGCGGTCATGGTGCTCTACCACGAGCCGCTCTATTCCACCAAGCTGGTCTTTCCCTTCTTCAAGACACTGCAACCGGACCTGGGGTGGCTGTACGTGCCCTTCGCCATCTTCGTCATGGTCGGGTCTTCCAACGGCGTGAACCTGACCGACGGCCTGGACGGCCTGGCCATCGGCCCGTCCATCGTGGCCGGGGCGTGTTTCGCGGTGTTCGTGTACGTGACCGGCCACGTGCAACTCGCCCGCTACCTGCAGATCGTCTACATGCCCGGCGTGGGCGAGGTCACGGTGTTCTGCGGCGCGCTCATCGGCGCGGGACTGGGCTTCCTGTGGTTCAACGCCTACCCGGCCCAGGTGTTCATGGGCGACGTGGGCTCGCTGTCCATCGGCGGCGCGCTGGGTTTCATCGCCGTGCTGGCCAAGCAGGAGCTGGTGCTGGTCATCGTGGGCGGCCTGTTCGTGGTGGAGACCCTCTCGGTCATCATCCAGGTGGGCTATTTCAAGATGAGCGGCGGCAAGCGCTTTTTCCGCATGGCGCCGCTGCACCACCATTTCGAGCTCAAAGGCATACCGGAGTCCAAGATCATCATCCGGTTCTGGATCCTGTCCATTCTTCTGGCGTTGACCGCGTTGTCCACGCTCAAGCTGCGGTAGGAAGGCATATGAGTCCCGTGACCTATCCCGACAACGAGCCCAGGCAGTGCCAGTGGTTGCGCACCGAGGCGCGTTCCCCGTGGGCCAGCGCCTGTTCGCTGGAACCCTTGGGCCAGCGCTGCCGCGCCGCCTTGTCCGGGCTGCTGGCCGTGGTGGTGGGCGCGGGCGCGTCGGGACGCGGCGCGGCGCGGCTGCTGCACACGGCGGGTGCCTCGGTGCGCGTGCTCGAACGCAACCCCCAGCCGCTTGCCGAGCCCTTCGCCTCCTTTGTGCGTGAAAACACCATCGAGGTGCTGCACGGCGAGCATACGCCGGAGCAGTTCGCGGGCGCGGCCATGGTCGTGCTCAGCCCCGGCGTGCCCGTGCGGACCATTGCCCCGTTCCTGCCCACGGGCGACGCGGCCCCCGAAATCATGGCCGAGCTGGAACTCGCCTCGCGCTTCATCAAGGAACCCGTGGTGGCGGTGACGGGCACGAACGGCAAGACCACCACGGCCACGCTGGTGGCGGACATGCTGGCCTATGCGGGCCGCAAGGTCTTTTTGGGCGGCAATATCGGCACGCCCCTGTCCGACTACGTGCTCGACGGCGTGGACGGCGGCAGGGCGGACGTGCTGGTGCTCGAGGTGTCGAGCTTCCAGCTCCAGACCTGCTCCACCTTCAAGCCCTGGGCCGCCGCGCTGCTCAACGTGTCGGACAACCACCTCGACTACCACGCGGACATGGGCGAGTACCTGTGCGCCAAGCTCAATCTCTTTGTCCGCATGGACGAGGACGGGCTCGCGGTGTTCCCGGAATCCATGCGCGCGGTCATCGAGTCCCAGCAGCCGACCAGGGCGCGCATCCATTATTACGAGGCCAAGGGCCGCTTCCACACCGAAACCCTGCCCGGTCCGCACAACCAGGCCAACATGGAGGCCGCCTACCAACTCGTGCGCTTCTTCGGCGTGACCGAGTGCGAGGCGCTGGCCGTCATCCATCGCTTCAAGAAGCAGCCCCACCGCCTGGAAGCCATCGTGGAAACGGACGGCGTGCTGTACGTCAACGACTCCAAGGGCACCACCATCGAGGCGGTGCGCGCCGCGCTGCAAAGCTATGACCGGCCCATCCTGCTGTTGGCGGGCGGCAAGTTCAAGGGCGGCGACCTGCCTTCGCTCGCGCCGCTGGTGCGCGAGCGGGTGCGCCACGTGGCGCTGTTCGGCGCGAGCCGCGAAAAATTCGAGTCCGCCTGGGCGGGCGCCGCGCCCATGACCTGGGACGCGACCCTGGAAGAGGCCATGCGGCGGCTGGCGGCCATGGCGCGGGCCGGCGACGTGGTGCTGCTTTCGCCCGGCACGTCGAGCTTTGACCTGTACAAGGACTATCTGGCGCGGGGCGACGATTTTCGCCGTGTGGCGCTGGCCATCGCGGCGGCAAGCGAGGGGGGCGCGGCATGAACACGCGTGCGTCCGAAAGCGCGGCGGCGCGCGGCATGGACTGGTGGCTGCTGGCCACGGTGCTCACGCTGGTCGCGTTCGGCTTGATGATGGTGCTGTCCGCGAGCGGCATCATGGCCGAGAAGGCGCACGGCGACAAATACCATTTCTTCCTGCGCCAGCTCCTGTTCGCGGGCGTGGGCGTGGTGGCCATGAGCGCGGTGGCCCGCCTGCCCCGGCGCGTGCTGTACGGCCTCAAGTACCCGGCGCTGTTTGGCGTCATGGCGCTCATCGTGCTGACCATCGCCAGCCCCCTGGGCGTGGAGGTGAACGGGGCGCGGCGCTGGCTGCGGCTGGGCCAGCTGACCATCCAGCCCATGGAGTACGCCAAGATCGCGCTGGCCATCTACCTCGCCTGGTTCTTCAGCAAGAAGCAGGAGATGGTGAAGAGCTTTTCCGTGGGTGTGGTGCCGCCGTTCGCGGTCACGGGCGTGCTGTGCGTGCTGCTGCTCCTGCAACCGGACTTTGGCGGCGCGGCGGTGTTGGCCATGCTGCTCTTTCTCATGTGCCTGGCGGGCGGCACGCGCCTCGTCTACCTGCTCATGTCCCTTGGCGTGGCGTGCATGGGCGGTTGGATGCTCATCGTGCAGTCCACCTACCGTTCCCGGCGGCTGTTGGCCTTCCTCGATCCGTTCAAGGATCCCCTTGATACCGGGTACCAGCTGGTCCAGTCGTTGTACGCGCTGGGATCGGGCGGGCTGTGGGGCGCGGGGCTGGGCCTGGGCAAGCAGAAGTTGTTCTTCCTGCCCGAGGCGCACAACGACTTCATCATGGCCGTGGTGGGCGAGGAGTTGGGATTCTTCGGCGTCTCCCTGGTGTTTGGGCTGATGGCGTTCCTGCTCTGGCGCGCCTTCCGCGTGGCCACCGTGCAGGATGACCTGCAGGATCGCCTCACGGGTTTCGCCATGACCATGATCCTGGGGCTGGGCGCGGTGCTCAACATGGCGGTGGTGCTCGGCGCGGCCCCGCCCAAGGGCGTGGCCATGCCGTTCCTCAGCTACGGCGGCTCGAACCTGCTCTGCTCGTTCCTCTGCATCGGCATCCTGCTCAACCTGTCGCGCGGCAGCGGGGCGCCGCAAAGGTGATGGATATGCGGCGCGTCATCCTGACCACGGGCGGCACGGGCGGGCACATATTCCCGGCCTTGGCCGTTGCCGAAGAGATCCGCAGCCGTTTTCCGGCCGCGTCGATCCTTTTTGTGGGCGGGGCGCATGGACCGGAGGGCGCATTGGCCCGCGCCGCCGGACTGGATTTTGTGGGACTGCCCGTACGCGGCGTGCTGGGGCGGGGGCTCAAGGGCGTGGCCGCCGGGCTGGCCATGCTGCGCGGGGTGGCCATGGCCATGGGCGTCATCGGACGGTTCAAGCCCGAGGCCGTGGTGGGGTTCGGCGGCTACGCGGCGTTCAGCGCCATGTTGGCCGGCGCGCTGCGCGGCGTGCCCACGGCGCTGCACGAGCAGAACTCCATTCCGGGCGTGACCAACCGCATCATGGGCCGGTTCGCCAAAAGGATCTTTCTCTCGCTGCCCGACATGAGCCACAGCTTTGCCCCGGCCAAGACCGTGGCCACGGGCAACCCGGTGCGGACCGCCATCCGCGCCATCCGGGATGCGCGCGGGGCGGGCGGGAACGCCGCGGGCGGCCGCAACCTGCTGGTGCTGGGCGGCAGCCAGGGCGCACGCTCGCTCAATACCGCCGTGCTGGCCATGCTGCCCAGGCTCATGCAGGCGGGCGTGTCCATCCGGCATCAGGCGGGCGCGGCGGACCTGGAACGGACGCGGGACGGCTACAAGGCGGCGGGCGCTGACCCGAAACTGGTCGCGCCGTTCATCGATGACATGGCCGAGGCCTACGGCTGGGCCGACCTCTGCCTGTGCCGGGCCGGGGCTACCACGGTGGCGGAACTGGCCGTGGCGGGCGTGCCCAGCGTGCTGGTGCCGTTCCCCTACGCCACGCACAACCATCAGGTGGCCAACGCGCGCTACCTGGCCGACGCGGGCGCGGCCCTGTGCGTGGAGGAAAAGGATTTTGGGGCCACCGATCTGGCCGGGGTGGTGCTGGGCTGCCTGGACGACAGGGACGGCGCGTTGCGCGCCATGGCGGGCAAGGCCGCCTCGCTGGGCCGCCCTGACGCGGCGGCGGAACTGGTCAGCCAGGTGGAGCGCATCGCGCGGTGAGCGCGGGCGGCACGCGGGACGTACAACAACGTGGAATGACATGAATACCAAGATCAAGAAAATTCACATGGTGGGCATCGGCGGTTCGGGCATGAGCGGCATCGCCGAGGTACTGCTCAATCTCGGCTACGAGGTGGCCGGTTCGGACATGGCGGACAGCGCGGTGGTGAAACGGCTGCGCGGGTGCGGCGCCACGGTGCACATCGGCCACAAGGCCGAGCACCTGGGCGAGGCCCACGTGCTGGTCAAGTCCACGGCCGTGACCATGGCCAATCCCGAAGTGGCCGAAGCGGTGCGGCGGGGCATTCCGGTCATTCCCCGCGCGGAGATGCTGGCCGAGCTGATGCGCCTGCGCACGGGCATCGCCGTGGCGGGCACGCACGGCAAGACCACCACCACCTCGTTCCTGGCCGCCATCTTCGACGCGGCCGAGCTGGACCCCACGGTCATCATCGGCGGCAGGCTCAATGCCTACGGCTCCAACGCGCGTCTTGGCGGCGGCGAGTTCCTCATCGCCGAGGCGGACGAATCCGACGGTTCGTTCCTCTGCCTTTTCCCCATCTCCACCGTGGTCACCAACGTGGATGCGGACCACCTGGACTATTACGCGGACCAGAACGCCATCGACGCGGCGTTCACCACCTTCATGAACAAGATTCCGTTCTACGGCGTGAACGTGGTGTGCGGCGACGACCCCGGCGTGGCGCGGCTTCTGCCGCACATCAAGCGCCTGGTGCTCACCTACGGCTTTGGCGCGCACAACACCCTGCGCGGCGAGGTGGTGGAACTGGGCGCGCGCAGCCGGTTCAAGGTGTTTCTGCGCGGCGAATACCTGGGCGAGGTGAGCCTGGGCCAGCCTGGACGGCATAACGTGCTCAACGCCCTGGGCGCCATTGGCGTCGCCCTCGAATGCGGCATCGACAAGGACGTGGCCTTTGCGGGGCTGGCGGCGTTCGGTGGCGTAGGACGGCGGTTCGAGCTCAAGGGCGAGAAGAACGGCGTGGTGGTGGTGGACGACTACGGCCATCATCCGGCGGAAATAGCGGCCACCCTGGCCACGGCGCGGGACTGCTACCCGGACCGCAGGCTGGTGGTGGTGTTCCAGCCCCATCGCTTCACCCGGACGCAGGCGTTGTTCGGCGAGTTCTGCACCGTGTTCGGCAACGCGGACCTGTTGCTGCTCACGGAGATATACCCGGCCTCGGAATCGCCCATCCCCGGCGTCAGCGGCATGAGCCTGGCCATGGGCATCACGCAGGTCACGGATACCAAGGTGGATTTCTACCCGGACTTTGACGTGGTCAACGAGGCGCTGCCGTCGATCCTGCGCCCCGGCGACCTGTTGCTCACCCTGGGGGCGGGCAACGTGTGGACAGTGGGCCAGAAGTACCTGGACGCATAGGCGAAACGCGGAAGGATCATGGGCATCACGATACTGCCAGGACCGGCGCTGCGGGAGCGCACCACGCTGCAACTCGGCGGCACGTGCCGTGCCGAGCTCGTGCTTGCGTGCGAGGCGGACGCCGAAGCGCTGCCCGCCACCCTGCGTGAGACGGGCGGCATGCCGTTGGTGCTCGGCTTTGGGAGCAATATCCTGGCGTGCGACGGGGAACTCGATCTCACCATCGTCACGCCGCCGATCGGGACCGGTCCGGAAGCGGTGCGCCAGGATGTGACGTGCAACTGCGACGAGGCGGTGTTCGTGCGGTGCGGCGCGGGCGTGCGGCTGCCCAGGCTGCTGGCGTGGCTGGGCGAACGGGGTCTGTCCGGGTTGGAAGGCCTGGCCGGCATCCCCGGCTCGGTGGGCGGCGCGGTGGCCATGAACGCCGGCTCCTACGGTGTGGAGATAGGGGCGCGCGTGAACAGGGTGCGCGTGTTCACCGAGACCCACGGCCTGGTCTGGATGGGGCCGACGGACGTGACGCTCGGATACAGGCACTTTTCGGTCAAGGGGCTCGCGCGGGATGCGCTGTGCGTCGTTCTGGAAGTGGAACTGGCCATGACCCCCGCCCCGGCGATGGACATCAAGGCGGCCATGGCCGCCCACATGGCGCAAAAGCGGGCCACCCAGCCCATCACCGAGGCGAGCGCGGGCTGCGTGTTCAAGAACCCGGCCCCGGGTGTGAGCGCGGGCAAACTGCTGGATGATGCGGGGTTCAAGGGCTTTGCCCTGGGCGGCATGGCGTTTTCGACCATGCATGCGAATTTCATGATTAACACGGGGGGCGGCACCGCGGCCCAGGCCTTGGAGCTGCTTGATCTGGCCAGGGAGCGTGTGCGGGAGCGGTTTGGCCACACACTGCAAACGGAAGTGAGGGTGTGCCCATGCCTGTAGCACTGGTTCGGCCCAAACGCGCCTTTTCGTTGCCCTGCGGCGGCAACCGCTACGCCTGTTCTTCCGGCGGCGGCCTGCTGCGCGGCATGGGTGGCGGCGCGGGCGCGTGCCTGTCGCGGATGGTGTGCTGGCTGCTGACGATCTGCCTGTGCCTGGCGTTGTTGGCGGCACTGTCCGTGGGGTTGCTGGCCGCCTACCGCTGGCTCACCAACTACGAGTTCTTCACGCTCAAGACCATCGAGGTCGTGGGCAATCAGCGGTTGAGCTACGGCGAGGTGGTGGACGCCGCCGCCGTGTCCGTGGGTGACAACGCCTTGGGCGTACCCATGCACGAGATCGAGAACCGCCTTGTCAGCAACCCGTGGATCAAGGGCGTGCGCGTGAAACGGATGCTGCCCGGCGCCTTGCGCATCAGCGTGACCGAACGCGTGCCCTGCTTTTGGGTCAACCGCGACGGCCGCATGCAGTACGCCGACGAATACGGGCGCATCATCGCGCCGGTGGAGCCGGGCAAATTCAGCTCGCTGCCGGTGCTCAAGGTCACGGGCATGACCCAGGACGAATTGGCGCTTCTGCCGGAGATCGTGCAGGGGATCGACGCCCTGCGCCCACCCTTTGCCCTGGCGGACGCGGTGTGGGTGGGGCTTTCACCCGGCAAGGGTTTGGAACTGTATTTGGACGGCCAGGATCGCCTGTTGTCGGTGGGGCTTGCGGACTGGAAGGCGAATCTCGCGCGCTTGGGCGCGGTATGGAAGGATCTTGAGCAGCGCGGAGAATTGGGCGCGGTGCGCGCCATCCGCGCCCACGGCGAGAACGTGTGGGTGCGGCGCGACGGCGGCCCCATGGATGACGGGCGCTAGAACCCGGCGCTAGAACCCTGGCGGCGAATCAACGCTCCAGACGGACAGGAGGACGGCATGGGCAAATCCGGATTGATCGTGGGCCTGGATATCGGAACCACCAAAATTTGCGCGGTGGTGGGTGAAGCCACCGGGAGCGGCGTGGACATCGTGGGCATCGGTTCAAGCCCGTCCACGGGCCTGCGCAAGGGCGTGGTGGTCAACATAGAACAGACCGTCCAGTCCATCAAAAAAGCGTTGGAAGAGGCCGAGCTCATGGCCGGATGCGAGATCAGGTCCGTGTATGCGGGCATCGCGGGCAGCCATATCAAGGGCTTCAACAGCCATGGCGTCATCGCGGTGAAAGGCGGCGAAGTCGGCCCCAAGGACGTGGAGCGCGTCATCGACGCGGCCAAGGCCGTGGCCATTCCCCTGGACCGCGAGGTCATCCACATCCTGCCCCAGGAATACATCGTGGACGACCAGCGCGGCATCGCCGATCCGCTGGGCATGGCGGGCGTGCGGCTTGAAGTGAAGGTGCACATCGTCACCGGCGCGGTGACCAGCGCCCAGAACATCGTGCGCTCCTGCCACCGGTCGGGCCTCGATGTGTCGGACATCGTGCTGGAGGCGGTGGCCTCGTCCAAGGCGGTGCTCACCGAGGAGGAACGCGAGATCGGCGTGGCCATCGTGGACCTGGGCGGCGGCACCACGGACATCGCGGTGTTCGCCAACGACTCCATCAAGCACACCGGCGTGCTGGCCCTGGGCGGCGCCAACCTGACCAACGACATCGCCTTTGGCCTGCGCACCAACATGGGCGCGGCGGAAAAGATCAAGGTCAAATACGGCTGCGCCCTGGCGGACCTCATCCAGGAAGACGAGGTCATCGAGGTGCCCAGCGTGGGCGACCGCGAACCGCGCAAGCTCTCGCGCCAGGTGTTGGCCGAGATCTGCGAGCCGCGCATGGAGGAAATCCTGGGCCTGGTGGACCAGGAACTGGTGCGCTCCGGCTTCAAGAACATGCTGGGAGCGGGGGTGGTGCTCACGGGAGGCACCGCGCTCATCCACGGCATGCAGGAGTTGGCGGAACAGATATTCAACGTCCCGGTGCGCATTGGCTACCCGCGCGAGGTGGGCGGCCTGAAGGATGTGGTGAACAGTCCCATGTACGCCACGGCCGTGGGACTTCTGGTCTTTGGCGCGGAAAAGGAAGGGATCGAGCATAAGTTCCGCATCCGCGACACCAATGTCTTCAACCGCATCCTGTCCCGGATGCGCAAATGGTTTGCCGACATTTCCTAGAGTGGGCGGCTCTGAAGGCTGAAGCGGGCGTGCCGGAAGTCCGGTTGGCGACCGAAGCGTGTGTGCCGAGGGTTCGGCATGGATCCATGGAGAGGGCCGGAAACGGCAGGAAACATTTCAAGGAGAGAGGAAATGGAATACTTGGAACTGGAAGGCGACAGTGGCGCGAAAATTAAGGTGGTGGGCGTGGGCGGCGGCGGTAACAACGCCGTGAACAACATGATTACCTCGGCGTTGCGCGGCGTGACCTTCATCGCGGCCAACACGGATATCCAGGCGCTCAACCGCTCCAAGGCGGAATTCAAGATCGCCATGGGCGAAAAGCTGACCAAGGGTCTGGGCGCGGGCGCGAACCCGGAAATCGGACGCGACGCGGCGCTGGAGTCCATCGAGACCATCCGCAACGTGATCGGCGACTGTGACATGGTGTTCGTCACCGCGGGCATGGGCGGCGGCACCGGCACCGGTGCGGCCCCGGTCATCGCCCAGGTGGCCAAGGAAATGGGCGCCCTCACCGTGGGCGTGGTCACCAAGCCCTTCCACTTCGAAGGCAGAAAACGGCTTGAGTCCGCGGATCGCGGCATCGCCGAATTCAGCCAGTACGTGGACAGCATCATCACCATTCCCAACGACCGGTTGCTCACGTTGTCCAAAAAGGCGACCTTCCTCGACATGCTCAAAAAGGCGGACGAGGTGCTGTATTACGCGGTCAAGGGCATCAGCGACCTCATCATGGTGCCCGGCCTCATCAACCTGGACTTCGCGGATGTGCGCGCCGTGATGAGCGAAATGGGCCTGGCCATGATGGGTACCGGCATGGCCAAGGGTGAAACCCGCGCCCGCGAGGCGGCCATGATGGCCATCACCAGCCCGCTGCTCGAAGGCGTGACCATTGACGGCGCCATGGGCGTGCTGATCAATATCACCTGCGGTCTCGACCTGACCATCGAAGAGGTGAGCGAGGCGGCCAGCACCATCTCCGAGGCGGCCCATGAGGACGCGAACATCTATTTCGGCACCGTGTTCGATGAAAATGCGGGCGACGAGATGCGCATCACGGTCATCGCCACCGGCATCGGCATGGGCAAAAATTCGTTGAACAAGAATGGGGCGAGCAAAATGAGCCTCTTTGGCGGCAAGGCCTCGGGCGGCGCCATGGCCTCGGGCGGTGCGGCCAAGGGAAAGGAACTCCAACCGCGTGGCCTTGTGCCCCAGGGCGCAGAAGGGGATCTGAACATCCCCACCTATCTGCGCAACCAGCGCAACGGCAAGGGTCAGGTGCTGCAAGCCAAACACGCGCCCGGTGAAGACGATTTCATTTTTGACGAGGATGAATATGAGATTCCTTCGTTCATCAGGAGGCAGGCGGACTAGACACGTCGCATGCCGCTGGGCGCACAGCGCCCCTTCATGAGCCGTAACCAGTCGCCATAATCCGGGAACGGGCTTGAGCCGTCTCTCCCGGCTCAGGCTACATGCTCGGGGAATACACCCCGGCATCATACCGAAAGCGACACGGACAGCCCGGGAACTGTCCGTGTCGCTTTCGGTGTTTTTATCGGGAAGGGGAAAAGGCCGTCAGGCGACAAGCTTGGCGATGTTTTCCGCCTTGCCCACCGCTACCAGGCGGTCGCCCCTGCTCAAGGGCTGATCCGCCGGGGGCACGAAGCGATAGTCGGCGGCGTCGACCGCCTTGATGGCCACGATCTGCACCTCGTACTTGCTGGTCAGGTTCAGGTCGCGCAGCGTGCGGCCATGCCAGGCGTCCACGGTGAATTCCTGCAGCAACGCCCCGCCGCCAAAGGGAAGGAAGTCGAGCAGGCCGGGCAGGGCGAGGCTGTGGCCGAGCTGCCGGGCCATGAGCTGCTCGGGAAAGAGCACGTGGCGCACGCCGAGCCGGGTGAGCACAGTCTCGTGCTCCACGGAGTTGGCCTTGACCCACAATTCCTTGACCCCGAGTTCCAGCAGGTTGAGTGAGATGAGAATGCTTGCCTCCATGGACTGGCCGCTCGACACCACCACATGGTCCATGTCCTGCAACCGCAGCTGCTCCAGCATGGCCTTGTCCGTGGCGTCGCCCTCGTAGGCCAGGGATATGGTCTCCCCGGCCATGCGCACCCGAGCCTGCGACCTGTCCACGCCCAGCACCTTGTGCCCCAGTTCGAGCAGGGTGGTGGCTAGTGAAAAACCGAATTTTCCCAGGCCGATGATGCCGACTTCCAGAACCTTGGACATGGCGTCTCCCTCGCGTCAAGAGCCTTTTCCCTTTGAAAAAGATGAGATGCTCTTATGCCTTTTGCTGAAATAATACTTCATTATTTCAGCTTCGCGCATTGTTTTGATGCCAAAATGCGCTAGCCGATGGTTGTTTCTTCCTCGGGATACCTGAAACGGGGTTGGCGTTGCCAGCTGTGCACCACGGTGAGCAGCCAGATGGGGCCAAGCCTGCCGATGAACATGAGGGCTATGATGACGCACTTGCCCGCCGGGCTCAGATACGGGGTCACGCCCGTGGACAGCCCCACGGTGCCGAAGGCGGACACGATTTCGAACAGCAGCTCCAGAAACTTGCCGCGCACCATGGGGTGGGGCAGGTCGCCGCCCTCGGTGAAGGTCATGATGACCAGGGCGGCCACTATGGCCGCCGAGGAAAAGAAGAACAGGGTGAGCGCCTTGTCCAGGCTTCCCTTGTCCACGGCGCGACCGTTGATGACCACCTGGTCCGAGCCGTGGACACGCGCCTTGGCAAAGGCGATGAGCACCCTGGCGGTGGTGGTCTTGATGCCGCCCGCGCATGAGCCGGGGGAACCGCCGACGTACATGAGCACCAGCAGGAAGAGCAGCGCCGCGTTGGTCATGCCGCCCACGTCCAGGGTGTTGAAGCCGGCCGTGCGCGCGGTGACCGACTGGAACAGGGCGGCCAGGATGTCGGTCCAGGCGTTGTCGCCCAGGTTGCCGCCGTGCAGTTCGGAAATGTAGATGGCCGCGAACCCGAGGGCGAGCAGGAACATGGTGGTTTCCAGCACGATGCGCGTGTGGCGGCTCAAGCGGCGCTTGCCGGGGGGCGCCTTGCCACGGCCCGCCCAGGCCAGGACGTCGTCGATGACCGCGAAGCCGAGGCCGCCGAGGATGATGAGCGCCATGAAGACGAGATTGATGCCCAGATGGCCGCGCCAGGCCACAAGGCTGTCGGAGAAAAGCGAGAATCCGGCGTTGCAGAAGGCGGAAATGGCATGGAACACCGCCGAGGCGGGATGAAAGGCCACCGGATCGAGCGTGTACAGCAGCAGGGCGCCGCTGCCCTCGACGCAGGCCGTGAGCAGTCCGATGCGCAGCAGGAACGGGCCGAGCTGGAAGGACGGGTCGTGCAGGAGCGCCTGGCCCACGGCAATGCGGTCCGTCAGCGTGATGCGGCGGCGCAGCAGGTAGAAGGCCAGGGTGGAGTAGGTCATGATGCCCAGCCCGCCCAGTTGGATGAGGCCCAGGATGACCCCCTTGCCCAGAGGCGTGAAGGAGGCGCCCGTGTCCACGACCGAGAGCCCGGTGACGCAGACGGCGGAGGTGGCGGTGAACACGGCGTCGAGCCAGGAGAGGCCGCCGGACACCGTGGCGGCGCGGTGGTGCAAAAAGCCCGCGCCGATAATGATGGCGGCCAAAAAGGCATAGACCGGCAGCACCACGGTGGGCGCGAGCGAGGTGCGCTTCATGCGCCAGCATATACGCCCGTGCGGGCGCGGATGCAACCGCGCGCGCACGGGCCGCTGGGGTGAAAAAAAGCGGCTCCCATCCGGGAGCCGCGCACGGTCGGTATGGGGGGCGGGACTACAGGCCCATCTGCTGCTTGAGGTAGGCGAAATCCACGGACTGGTTGACCAGCTGCGCGCCCTGGCGGATCTTGATGACGTCGCGCACCTTGTGGCGCACAAGCAGCGCCTCCATCTTCTTGGCCACGCTGAAGGTGTCGTCGCGCACCACGATGATGGGGATGTTCAATACCTCGGAGCGGGTGAGGATGATGTCGTTGGGGTACAGGTTGCCGGTGAGCACGAGGCAGGGGCAGTTGCCCTCCAGCGCCACCAGCTGCACGTCGGAACGGTCTCCGCCCACGATGACGGCGGAATTTTTGTTCTTGCGGAAGTGGGTCATGAAGTTTTCCACCTGCATGGTGCCGATGAGGAAATTCTCCACCACCTTGTCCGCCTTGTTGTGGGCGCTGATGACCTTGCCGCCAAGCCGCGCGGCAAGCTCGCCCACGCGGATGGCGCCCATGAGCGGATCCTTGGGGATGACGCCGAGCACCTTGACCCCCTGGCGTTCCAGGAAGGGCTTGATGAGGCTGTCCACCTCGGCGCGCATGTTGGGCGCTATGTCGTTGAGGATGACGCCGATGAGGTTGTCGCCCAGATAGTCCTTGAGCACGACCAGGGTGTCGTAGTTGATTTCCTTTTGCAGGCGGTCGATGACCACGGCCTTGAGGCCGAGCTCCTTGACCACGCGCAGGCCGTCCACACGGCAGTACCGCCCGGAAAACATGGATCCCGACCCGGCCACGATCATGGCGTCCTTGCCCTGGGCAAGCTGGTCGTAGGCCTCCTTGATGGAGGGCATGAGATCCGGGGTGTCCTCCGCAAAGGCCTTGACCTTGAAGTCGTGGGTCACGACCACGGGCGTGAGCTTGGCGAGATCCTCGTTGAGGCCGAACACGCCCTGTACGAACTTGGCGTCCTCGTCGCCCAGCACGCCGTCCTGTTCCATGGGCATGGCGCCCACCGGTTTCATGTAGCCAACCTTCAAGCCCTCTTTTTGCAGCCGAAGGCCCAGCCCCATGACCACGGTGTTCTTGCCTGAGTAGCCGGAAGTCGATCCCACGTATATGCCTGCCGCCATACGATCCTCCCTGGTGATGCGTTCGCGATATGTATATACATCATCTTCCCCCATGGTGGCAAAGCACTTTTCGGCGCATTCCCGGCAACTTTCGCCGAATGGTCGCCTGGAATTGGTGAACGGCGGGTGGGGAGGGGGCCATGACGGCTTGACAGAAGCCACTACCCATGCACTATGAATATTCGTCGCCGCGCAACGCCAATGGGGCGCGCGGGGGCTTGACGGGCATGCCGCCCCGCGCGCGGGGCTTTGCGGGATACGTTTTGGGAGAGGGATGGGAGAGTATATGGACGCGGATGAGAGAAGGCATATTGAAAATGTGGTGGGCTATTCCTTTCGGCACGCCGAACTGCTGCGCAAGGCGCTGACGCATAGCTCCTACGCCAACGAGGTGGATGGCGAGGTTCCCAACAACGAACGGCTGGAGTTCCTGGGCGATGCCGTGCTGGAACTCAGTGTTTCTGAATATTTATTCAGTGCGTTCAGAGGCTCGCGTGAAGGCGACCTGACGCGCATGCGGGCCAAGTTGGTGAGCAAGCCCGCCCTGGCCGCGCTTGCCCGTGACATCGGCATCGACCAGTATCTTCTGCTGGGCAAGGGCGAGGAGATCCAGGGCGGCCGCACCCGCAATTCATTGTTGTCCGACGCGCTGGAGGCGCTGCTTGGGGCCATATTCCTGGACGGCGGCTACACCGAGGCCAAGGCGTGGGTGCTCAATCTCTATGCGGACAAGTGGCCCACGGCCAGCGATTTTGGCCGCTCCCGCGATTTCAAGAGCAGGTTGCAGGAAGTGACGCAAAAGACGTACCGCGAACGGCCGGTGTACGTGCTCACCGCAAGCCATGGGCCGGAGCACGACAAGGTGTTCGAGGTGCGGCTGACGCTGCCCGATGGCCGCACCGTGGATGCCGGCGGGCAAAGCATGAAAAAGGCGGAGCAGCGGGCGGCGGAAATAGCCCTGGGCATGCTTGAAAAGGAAGCCGAAGCCTGACGGATTGGGTCTGGCCGCCCCCGAACGAGGGGTGAAGGAGGGCTTTTGGGGTAGGGATGATTTTTGGGGTGTGGACCGGGGGCGGCAAGCCGTTCCGGGCCGCCCACGACGGAGGACGAGGCCGGGAGATTCCCGGCCTCGTTGTCTTTGGCCTGTCGCATCAAGGAGGATCAGCTTCGGGTTTAGCCGCCGCCGATGAGCTGGAGGGCGAGGCGGGGCAGGGAGTTGGCCTGCGCCAGCATGGCCACCGCGCCCTGGGTCAAGATTTGGTTTCTGACGAACTCCGTCATTTCCGAGGCCACATCCACGTCGGAGATGCGTGATTCCGACGCCTGGAGGTTTTCCGCCTGGATGGAGAGGTTGGTCACCGTGTTCTCCAGCCGGTTTTGCAGGGCGCCCAGCGAGGCGCGGATGTTGTCCTTGGAGATGATCGCCGAGTTGATGGCGTCGAGGGCGAGCTGCGCCTGCAACTGGGTGGAGATGGTGTAGCCAGGCCCGGCCACCGAGGCGTTGCCCACGCCCAGATGTGAGGCGGTCGCACCACCGATGGTCACGTAGTAGTAGTCCTCGGCGCTGTCGTTGCCCGTGCCGAAGTGGATCTTCAACGCGCCCATGGATTGCAGGCCGGAGCCGTCGTGCACGCCGGACATGTGGCCGTCGAGCAGATGGATGCCGTTGAAATCCGTGGCGTTGGCGATACGGGTAATTTCCGAAGCCATTGCCTGGTATTCGGATTCGATCATCAGGCGCTGGTTGGAGTTGTAGGTACCCGTGGCCGCCTGTTCCGCCAGTTCCTTCATGCGGACCAGCTTTTCGTCGATGACCTGGAGCGCGCCGTCCGCCGTCTGCATCATGGAGATGGCGTCGTTGGCGTTGCGTATGCCTTGGTTCATCGTGCTGATGTCCGCCCGCATGAGTTCGCGGATGGCGAGGCCCGCCGCGTCGTCCGCCGCGGTGTTCACCCGCAGTCCCGACGACAGCCTCTGTGTCGAGGTGGAGAGGCGACTGTAGCTCGTGGACAGATTTCGAGCCGCGTTCATCGCCATCATGTTGTGATTGATAACCAAAGACATGCTGGTCCTCCTTGTGGTGTCCTTGCGCCTGATATTATGCATTATGAATGCCAATCAAACTTATATATGTAATATCAGTATGTTAATTTACAGAAGGGGACAAAAATGCCGCCCCCAGCCAGCCCAATGACAAGAGGCTGACAGGGGCGGGCGGTCAGTATTGACCGCCTTGAGCGGGGGGAATTATTTTGACGGAACGTGCCTAAAGATATGGGGCTGATGTGCCGATCAGTTATGGTGTAGAGCGCCATTAGCGTTATGGCCGCTTACAACCGTGGAGGCGAGGGCCATGCAGATCAATGCAATCAACACACAGGCTGGCGAGACCTACAAGCAGGACGCCGTGGCCAAGACCGTTGCGACCGGGGCCGCCCTTGCGGCCAATCCGCGCGTTGCCGCCAACGCGGTCGCCGCGCGCGAGCGTGTGCCGGAGACGGATACATCGATCCGGGAAAAGACGGCGGACGAACGGCTGACCGAGCGGGCCAAGGTGGAAGCGGCGGCTGACGAGGCGAACAACCACGTGCAGACCCAGGGCGTGGCGCTGAAGTTCCGCGTGTTGGAAGATGCGAAGGGGGTCCAGGTGGAGATGGTGGATCCCAGCAACGAAAAGGTTGTGCGCAAAATCCCGTCGGACGAGATGCTCAAGCTGGCGGAGTCCATCAAGAGCCAGGGCTCGCTGCTGCTCGATAAGATGCTGTAGCCAGGCATTGCGCAGTACGGCCCCCCCTCCGGTCAACCGGCGGGGGGGCTTTTTTTGTGTGCGGCGTCATGATGCGGGGACGCGTCATGATGCTGGGACGTGTCCTTTGCGGTGACGATGGCGCCCGTACGGCTTATCCCGCCAGGTCAGGCCGACGGCGGTCCGCGCCGTGTGGCCGGGCCGACAGGCAAAGCCCCCGGAACGGATTCCGGGGGCTTTGGGCTGCGCCCGACGGAGGGAGGCCGCCGGGCGCAAGGGAGGAGTAGTCGGTCAGACTAACATTGATTAACGCTTCAGGTTGATGACGTCGCTGAGCATGGAGTCCGTGGTGGTGATGACCTTGCTGTTGGCCTGGAAGCCGCGCTGGGTGGTGATCATGTTCACGAACTCGCGGGCAAGGTCCACGTTGGACTGCTCCAGGGAGTTGGAGGCAATGGAGCCGAGGCCGTTGGAGTTGGCCGCACCCACAAGTTCATCGCCTGAATCCCGGGTTGCCGAGTAGAGGTTGCCGCCCTCGCGTTCCAGCCCCTGCAGGTTGGCGAAGTTGTACAGTGCGACCTGGAAGAGTTCGAGTATCTCGCCGTTGGAGTAGGTGCCGGAGATGATGCCCTCGGCGTCCACCTCGATGTTTTGCAGGTAGCCGAAGGTGTAGCCATCCTGCGACTGGGACGTGGTGGACGACGACCCGGAATAACTGGTGGTGGCCAGGGACTGGAGTTCCGCGTCCGTGCCCATGCTGAGCAGCAGGGAGTCGTCGGATCCGATGGCGGCGGCGTTGGAAACGCTGCTTGTGGCCCAGGCGTTGTCCGGATTGAGGATGCCCAGGTCGAGTTCAACGTGGATGGCGTTGTCCGCGCCCACGGTGCTGGCGTTGGACGCCCCGGAGAAGTTGGCCACGAACACCGGCAGGTGGTTGGTGGAGAACTGGGTGGGGGTCCAGTTGGACAGCTGGGCAAGCTCTGCGGCCGATGTGATGCTGGTGGCGCCGCTGCCAAGCGTGAAGGCGCCCATGTCGGTCAGCTGGCCGGAGGAGTCGAAGGTCAGGGTGCCGATCATGAGCACGCCCGCCGCGGTGGAGTCCTGCGCGTTGATGGAGGCGTTGCTGCCGAAAATACGGTTGTCGGCCGTGGGATCGATGGTGACCATGTATTCCCAGTAGGTGCGGCTGCTGTCGCTGACTTCGACCTGGTCGTAATAAATGGTCAGGGTGTGGGCGCTGCCGCCTTCGTCGTACACGGTGATGGTGTTGGCGTAGGCATAGGCGTTTTCGCCCAGGGGTTCTTCGGTGTCGGTGCCGTCCCAGGTCTCGAACAGGGCGAAGAAGTCGTTGCCCGTGGAACTGGTGGTGTTGTCGCCGCCGTCCTCGGAGTCGAGGTTGGTGATGACGGTCACGTTGGTGGTGTGTTGCGGATCGGTGGTGAAGTCCGTCAGCTTGATGTCCACGGGCACGCCCGTGCCCTTGATGGCCGAGACGCTGGTGGTGCTGGCGGTGCCGCTGGACAGGCTGGAGCCGGTGTTCTGGATCCTCCAGCCCTGGAGCGCGTAGCCGTTGGGGTCGACCAGATAGCCGTCGTTGTCAAAGCGGAAGTTGCCCGCACGGGTGTAGTAGGAAGTATTTTCCCCCTTCACGGACACCTTGAAGAAACCGTTGCCGCCGATGGCGAGGTCGGTCGCTTCCGTGGTCGTCTCGAACGATCCCTGGCTGAAGTCGCTCATGATCGCACTGATCGCCACGCCGCGGCCGAGCTGGGCTGTGCCGGCCGAGGTGTTGGTGCTCTGGTAGATGAAATCCTCGAAATCCATGCGCTGCGACTTGAACCCCAGCGTGTTGACGTTGGCAATGTTGTTGCCAATGACGTTCATGCGCTCACCATGGGCGAGCAGGCCGGAAATGCCTGTCCACATAGAAGCTGTTAAACTCATGACCGATCCTCCTTACGTGCTCCCTTAATACTGTCTCTGCTATGGTACGGATCAGCTGCCCGTTGTGGTCTCATCGGTGCTGTCCGTTGTGTCCGTCGTATCCGTTGTCTCCGTCGTGTCGGTTGTGCCCGTCGTATTCGTCGTGTCGGTGTCCCCGGTCGCGTCCGTGGGCACGACAACCCGGGTCACGGCGCTGTATTCCACCGCGCGGCCGTCGGCGAGAATCAGATAGGTGGTGTCGTCGTAGCTCTGCACGCCCGTCACCTCGCCGCTCACGTCGGTGTAGATGAGCACGGCCTGGCCATCCGCGTCCTGGGCGGCCATGGCCACGTAGTACACACCGTCCTCCACCGCGTCGCCTTCGGAATTCAGGCCGTCCCATGTGTAGGAGTAGGAACCGGCGGCCTTGGAGCCCATGACCTCGGAACGGATGAGGTTGCTGTTGGCGTCGTATACGTTCACGTAACCCACGGCGATGGCTTCATCGACGTCGAAGTAGATGGTGCTGATCTCGTCTTCGTTCTTGGTCACGCTGCTGCCTTCGGCCACCACGTACTTGCCGATGTAGCTCGATGCGTTGAGCAGGCTTTCCTGGGTGTCGGTCTCGGCCATGCCATCCAGGGTCTCGGAAATGTTGGTCAACTGCTCAAGGCTGGAGAACTGCGCCAGCTGGGCGGTGAATTCCGTGTCGTCCGTGGGGTTCAGGGGATCCTGATACTCGAGCTGCGTCACGAGGAGGGTCAGGAAATCCTCCTTGTCGAGTTCGGAATCGCCCGTGGCCTCCGTGGTGGCGAAGTCGACTTCCGCTTTCCCGATGATACCGCTCATTCCTACTATGGACATGGTTCACCTCGTTCCTAAGCGATGACGTGCAACCCCGAAGGGGAAATTGTTGCCGTTTCGGGAACAAGTTGCATTTCCTGCGCCAACGCGCCGCCGATGCTCCTGGTGTTGCGCAGCCGCTGCATCATGCGGGATATCTCTTCCCTGGCCTGGGCGTCGTTGTGCCTTTCCGCGCCCTGCCACGAGTGGGAGGCGTTGTCATTGGCCTGCGGCAGTTGGGTCTGCACCTCGAGCTTTTCCACCTTGAGCCCCTGCTCCTCAAGCGCCGCGCGCAATTGCGCCATCTGTTCGGTCAGCGCAGTGGTCACGTCCTTGTCCTGGGTGCGGATGAGCGCGGTCACGTCCTTGTTGCGCACCTGCAGGATGACCGTGACCTCGCCCAGCTCGGCGGGGTCCAGGCGCAGGGTCAGCTGGCGGCGGCCCTGGCCCAAGTCCTTGAGCATGCCCGTCTCGACCTGCCGCAGGATCTTCTCGGCGGAAACATTTTCCTTTTCCAGGCCGGCCGCGGTTTCCAATGCGGCGTCCATGCCCTTGCCGGAGCTTGTTCCGGCCAGGCTGGATGCCGTGCCGCCGTCCACCACAACCTTCTTGAGCATGTCCTTCCAGGCCTTGGCGTGGGCATCCTGGGCCGTGTCGTCCTGGGCGCCCGTCAGGTCGTCCTGCGATGCGTCGTCGGCGGTCTCGCCCGCCAGCTCGCGCAGGTGCGCGGCTAGGGTCTCCTTGGCCGACTTCGACGCGCCCTGGACATCCGTGTCCGTGGTGGCTTCCTTGCCCTCTTGGGCGGTCGTAGCGGCATTCTTGGCGGCCATGGCGCGCAAGAAGGCGAGCGGATGTTCCCCGGTGGTGCCGGTGGCGGATTTCGTGGCGTCCTGCGCGGCGTTTTCGTCTTCCCCCTCGCCGCCTTCCAGCAGCGTCTTGTTCATCAGCACCTTGAGGTTTTCAATGTCCTTGGTCTGGCGGTTGTCCGCGTCCCGCATGGCTTCGGCGCGGTCCACGGCCTGGTTGAGCACCTTGCCGATCTGCTTCTTGAGGGCGCGGCTCTTGTCGTCCAGGGCGGTTTGCGCCTCGGCGGCGGCCTGCTTGATGAAGCTCATGGCCGCCTTGGCCTCGTCGCTGTCCAGCGTGCCCGACGCCATGTTGTTGAAGAGCAGGTTGAGCTTGGCCTTGGCCTCGGCGGTGAGTTGCAGCGCCTTGCCCAGCGAGACGAGCTCGGAGCGGGAGACGTCGAGGGTGGAGCCGTCGCCCAGGTTGGCCAGGCTGCCGGATATGGATGACCAGACAGAGGCGTAGTTGCCGTTGTCCAGTTCCGTCAGAAGCTTTTGCGCCTCTTGCGGGGTGTTGCCCAGCTTTTGGAACAGGCTTTGGAGCTCGCGGCGCAGGGTGGGGTCATAGGACGGCTGGAGCGCATCGGCAGAGGAGAGGTCCATCTTCTGGCCGATGCATTCGAGGAATTGGCCCCAGGTGTAGCCGCCGTCGCCCACCTGATCGGCAATGTCGTTCAGCTCGTCGTCGGACAGCCCGTACTGCTTCAGCGACTTGCGCAACGCGGCAAAATCTTCCCGAGTCATTTGCACTTCGTTGATCGGGACGGCCTTGCCGTCCTTGACCGCCTTGATGTCGGCGATGCCGCTCGCGTTGCGACCCTTCAGGGCGATGCCGTCCAGAATGCCCGAAAACCGTTCTTCCGCGGCCGCAACCGCGTCGGAACGCAACGTGGCCGCTGTGCCTTCAAGGCCGATGGTGTCGCAGGAGATGGGAAAAAATTGCATGTTGTGTGTCCTCGCAGCCCAGTACTTCAAGAGGCGTTCCAATCCGGGGCATGCGAAGGACGCGGCATCAAAAAAGCCCGGCCAGCGGATGCCGGTCGGGCGGGGAAAAGGGGATGCGCGGGGGCGGGTCAGAGCGCGGCGACCGTCTTGCTGACCATGGCGTAGACATCATCCACGTGCAGGGTGCCCAGCACCTTGCCCGCGTCCGTCACAACGGCCATGGTGCGCCCGTTCAGAAGCATTTTTTCCAGCACCAGGGACAGGGGATCGCCGGGCGCGATGAGCGGCACATGGGGGTCCATGATGTCCACCAGGGGGGTGGCGGCCAGGCGCGCCCAGGCGGCGCGGACCGTGTTTTCATGGCCGGGGCTGGCTTCGTCCCTCAGGTCGGGGTCGCGTCCCATGGCGGCGTCCAGGTGGCGCAGCACGTCCCATATGGACAGGGAGCCCGCCACGTCGCCGTCCTCGGTTTCCACAAGGATGGTGTGGCAGTCCGGCGTGGTGGCCATGACGGCGTCCAGCACCCGCATGGCCTCGGCCACGGAGGCGCCGATCGACACCCCGGACATGGGGGGGCGCATGATGTCCCAGGCCCGTTTGCGCAGCAGCATGGCGTTTTCCTCCTTGGC
Source organism: Desulfovibrionaceae bacterium (assembly GCA_050251715.1). Lineage (GTDB taxonomy): Bacteria > Desulfobacterota > Desulfovibrionia > Desulfovibrionales > Desulfovibrionaceae > JBFWMG01. Next base: position 37,479 of record JBFWMG010000001.1, read on the forward strand.
GTCTGGCGGGAAGGGGCGCGGGCGCGCGAGGTGCGCGCCCGGCATGGTGGTCCCGCATTCCATGTATAAGGATAAGAATCGGCCAGGGGTGTGTCCAGAAAAAATGCGGTCAGTCGAAGTCCGCCAGCAGGGAGCCGATGTGGATGTTGCCCAGGGTGGCGTTGGAATACTGCGAGCGCATGCGCCACAGCGCCTGATGCAGCTGGTCGGCGGAGATGCCGTTGCGCAGCGCGGTGTACGCCTCGATGAACGCGGCCAGGTTGTCGCACACCTTGAGCAGCTCGCCGTCCTTGGGGTCCAGGTCGTTCCGGTTGTGGGTGGTTTGCAGGGTGGCGAAATCGGTCTTTTCGATGCGTCCGTCGCGGATGATGGTGGCCGCGAACTCGGACCCGACCTCAAGCCCGAGGAAATAGGCGAGGCGGTCGGCCACTTCGCCATGCCCGCCCTTGCGCAGCGGGTTGAGCACCCGTGAGGCGAGTTCCTTGTTCTCATATTCATTGATGAGCTCGGCCAGGTATTCGACGGATTTCTTGACCGGCGAGATGATGTCCCGCGTCAGCATTTCCGGCAGGTCGTGGAACAGCCCGGCGAAGAAGTTGTTTTGCCGCCGCGCCTGGCACGCCCCGGTCGTGATGCTGAAGAAGTAGGCGTAGCAGGCCATGATGAACATGTGCCCGAGGACCGAGGTTTCGGGGATGCGCGGGGTCTGGGACCACCGTTTCTGGAACCGCAGTTGGCCGGTGAGGTGCGCGAAGCGCCCCAGCGGGGTGCCGACGCCGTCCACCAGTTCCTGCACGCCCTCGATGTCGGTGTGATTGCGCAGGCTGTCGCCGAACCAGCTCTCGATGCTCTGGAATTCGTCGTCGAACGGGTTGAGTATCTTGATGAGGTTGAATTCGTAATTGGAGGCGTAGAGGTGCGCGGCGTTCAGGATGCGCCGCCCCAGGTCCGCGTCCTCGTCGGTGGTGGTCAGATAGGTGCGCAGCCGGGTCCAAAATCCCTCGGACAGGGGCAGCACATAGGGCTCCACCTGCGAGATGACCCATTCGGTAAGGCGGCGGTAGTGGTCGGGGTTGGACTTGATCTGATAGAATATGGGCGGTTTGATGTCGGTGATGACCAGGCGGTAGAAGTAGTCGAACAGGCCGCCCTCCACGATGGTGCGGCCCAGAATAAGCCGCTCTTCAGGGCTTTTATTCCGCGCGTTCTTGGTGTAGAGCACCCACGCCACGATCATTTTGTGGGCTTGCTTGTCCACTTCCAGGAGTTCCATGGGGCGCAGCTTGTCGTTCCAGCGTTTCATGAACGCGCCATTGAACACAAACTGGAGCAGGCTCTTGCGGATGCTTGGCATCGGGTTCCTCGCTGTTTTCGGGTTTTTACCCGTCGTGGCCGCAAAGCACAAGCGCGACAGCCTTTTTTACCGGGTTGGCCAAAACCCGCAGCCCGTGCTATGAGTGGGATACAGTTTTTTATTGACAGATTCTGAATATGGTCATATGAAGTCCGTCTTTCGCAGTCCAGAGAAGGAGCATGCCAGCATGAAGACATACAGCCCCACACCCGAAGACATTTCGCAGGAATGGTTCGTCGTTGACGCCAGCGACAAGATCCTGGGTCGCCTCGCCACCCAGATTGCCCACCGCCTGCGCGGCAAGCATAAGCCCGAATTCGCCCCCCACATGGATATGGGCGACTTCATCGTTGTGGTCAACGCCGAAAAAATCAAGGTCACCGGCAACAAGTTGCAGGCCAAGAAATACTACAATTACAGCGGCACCATTGGCGGCCTGCGTACCCGTACGCTGGCCCAGGTGTTGGCCACCAAGCCCGAAGAGGTCATCATGACCGCTGTGCGCGGCATGTTGCCCAAAAACCGCCTTGGCCGCGCCCTGCTGAAGAAGCTCAAGGTCTATGCCGGTCCCGAGCACCGGCACGCCGCCCAGCAGCCCAAGCCCCTTGATATTTAAGCTCAACGAACACGGAAATTTGGAGTAACCATGTCCGAGGAATTTTACTACGGAACCGGTAAGAGAAAGACCGCCATCGCCCGCACCCGGCTGTACCAGGGCTCCGGCCAGATCCTCATCAACAACAGGCCGCTCGACGAGTACTTTCCTCGTCCGACCCTGCAGATGATTATCCGTCAGCCCCTGATGCTGACCAGGCTGGCCGACAAGTTCGACATCAAGATCAGCGTGTGCGGCGGCGGCATGGGCGGCCAGGCCGAGGCTGTGCGCCACGGCATTTCCCGCGCCCTGCTCCTCTTTGACGCCGATCTGCGTCCCGCGCTCAAGCGCGCCGGGTTCCTGACCCGCGACGCCCGCAAGAAGGAGCGCAAGAAGTACGGCCAGCGCGGCGCCCGCGCCCGGTTCCAGTACTCCAAGCGTTAATCCGCTCCCGCGGCTTACACCACGCATCCGGCAGACCCGCTTTCGCGGCGGGTCTGCCTTTTTGTGTTTCTTTCGGCCGCCCGGCGCATCCCGATGCGCCGGGTGCGTTCGGCGGCAGCGAGACGGTACGGTTGTCCGGCCCCGCCCACGCGTGTGGATGGGGAGGGAAAGGGAGGCGGCATGATCCAGGCGGTGTGTGAGGCCTTTGGCCTGCGCGGCGCGCGCGAGCGCGCCGATGCGGGCATTGCGGGCAGCCCCGAGCGAAGCGTGTGGCGCACCGTGGTCGCGGACGCGGACGGGGCATCGTGGGTTGTGGAGCGGCTGCACCCGGGGCAGGCCGCGCGGCGCGAAGCGGTGGGCGCGTTGCTCGCCGGTCTTGCGGCGCGCGGGCTGGGCGTTGTCGCCCCCTACCGGGCCGCGCCCGACGGCGCGTTTTGCCTGGCGCACGCGGGCGCGGCGTGGCAGGTGTCCCCCTTTGTGGCGGGCGAGGAACTGCCGCGTCCCGGCTACATCTGGGACGCGGGGCGGGGCGAGGCCGTGGGCGGCGTGCTCGGCGCGCTGGCAGCCGCCGCCACGGGATTGGGGGCCGGTCTTGCCGGCGGCCCCGCCTTGCCGGGATACGTGGATGGCCTCATGGCCGTGCTGGCCGCACGGGAGCCCGGGGTGCACGCCCGCTGCGCCGCCGCATGCCGCTGCATCGCACCGCTGTGCGAGGCGTGGGGCGAACTGCCCCACATGCTGGCGCATGGCGACCTGCATCCCCTCAACCTGATCTGGCAGGGCGGCCTGCCGGTGGCGCTCATCGACTGGGAGTTCGCCGGACCGCGCCCGGAGCTGTACGACGCGGCCAACTGCATCGGCTGCGTGGGCGTGGAGGATCCGGCGGCGCTGGCAAAGGGATTCGTGCCCGCCTTTGTGGCCGCGTTGCGCGACCTGGGCGTGCTGCGCCCGGACAACGCGCAATGGCTGATGCCGCTGGTGGTGGGGTTGCGCTTTGCCTGGTTGTCCGAATGGCTGCGCAGGCGCGACCGCGAGATGGTGGCCTTGGAATTGGATTATCTGGATCTGCTGGCCGAACGGGCTCCGGCCCTGGTCCGCGCCTGGGCGGGCCATGTGGAAGGGCCGGGGCGAACCCCGGCCCGGTAATCCCGGCGGCCCGCTCCCAGGCGTGCCGAGCCGGGGTATGGCCCTGGTTGGCGCGCCCTCGGGCGGCGCTATTCGAACACCCCCGCGTATTGCCCGTATCCCTCCTGCTCCAACCGTTCCTTGGGAATGAAGCGCAGCGCCGCCGAGTTGATGCAATAGCGCCGTCCGGTGGGCTCGGGGCCGTCATCGAACACGTGTCCCAGGTGCGATTCGCCGATGGCGCTGCGCACCTCCACGCGGGTCATGAACAGCCGCGAATCCTTGCGCTCCACGATGTTGTCCGCCTCCAGCGGTTGCCAGAAGCTCGGCCAGCCCGTGCCGGAGTCGTATTTGTGGGTCGAGCTGAACAGCGGCTCGCCGGTCACCACGTCCACGTAGATGCCTGGTTTCTTGTTGTCCCAAAACGCGTTGTTGAAGGGCGGTTCCGTGCCTTCCTCCTGCGTCACCTCGTACTGCATGGGCGTGAGGCGCTGGCGCAGGGTGGCCTCGTCGGGCTTGGCGTACCGCGTCCCTGCGGCGGGATTGCGTTGCGCCGTACCCGTATGGGCCACGGGATGGTTGCCCTTGCCCCAGGCCGTGTCCAGAAATTCGTCCCGGCCAGAGAAGTAGCGGTACGTCTTGTAGCGTACGGAATTATGCCGGAAATAGTCCTGGTGGTATGGCTCGGCGGCATAAAACGCGCCCAGGGGCAGGATGGGCGTGGCCACGGGGCGCGCGAACGTGCCCGACGCGTCGAGCCGTTGCTTGGACGCCTCGGCCGCCAGCCGCTGGGCCTCGGAATGGTAGAAGATGGCCGAGGTGTACTGGCTGCCCCGGTCGCCGAACGAGCCGCCCGCATCGGTGGGGTCGAACATGCGCCAGAACGCGTCGAGGAGCTGCCCGTAGCTGATGACGCCGGGATCAAAGGTGACCTGCACGGCCTCCCTGTGCCCGGTGCCGCCCCCGGACACCTCCTCGTAGGTGGGGTTGGCCGGGCCGCCGCCCGTATAGCCGGACACGGCGGCGACCACGCCGGGCACCTTCTCGAAATCCGACTCGGTGCACCAGAAGCATCCGCCTGCGAAGGTGGCGGTTTCCAACGCCGTTGTTTCCTTGGGCATGTCTTTGGCCTCCACGGCGGCGGGCAGCGCCGCCACAACCCCGGACAGGGCAGCCAGCAGCATCAGGACAGATAGACGGTTCTTCATGGCGGCTCCTTGCGGGGGAATGTTGTTGAACAGATATTTTGATAATAGTATCTGATAGTAAAAAGGCAAGCGGCAGGGCTAGGCATAAAAAAGGCCCGCCGCAATGCGCGACGGGCCTGTACGGGCGGGAGAACTGGGGTTAGGGCATCCTGCCTTTGAAGAAGATTAGATGCTCTTATGCATTTTGTTGCAATAATGCTTCATTATTTCAAAGCCTCGCATTGTTTCAATGCAAAATGCGCTAGTGGTGTTCCGGCTCCAGTTCATCGTCGGCGATTTCGGCGGCGGTGTGCCATATCTCCGGCGCGGGGCCGAAGTGTTTTTCCGCCTCGCGGTAGCCCAGGTTGAAGGCCTTGAGGTTGATCTCGTGGATCTTGGGCGGCAGCGCGTCCTCCAGTGCCTTGCGCATGGTGCGGCGGTCGGCGAAGGGCAGCAGATAGGTGAGCGAGCCGAGCACCATGGTGTTCAAGGTCTGGACAAGCCCGATGCGCTCCTTGGCCAGGGTGGTGAAGGGCAGGCCCAGGAAGACGTTGGTGGGGGTGTTGGCGACCATGGAGGTGTCCACCAGCAGCACGCCCTGCGGCTTGAGGTTGGTGTAGTAGGCGTTGCACGCCTGCTGCGACAGGGCGACCAGCAGATCCACGCTTTCCGTCTTGGGATAGCTGATGGGGCTGGTGCTGACCACCAGGTCGGCGCGGGACGAGCCGCCGCGCGCCTCGGGGCCGTAGCTCTGGGTCTGGGTGACGTAGAAGCCGTGGCCTATGGCGAGTCCCTGGCCCAGCACCTTGCCCAGGGTGATGATGCCCTGGCCGCCCAGGCCGGACAGGCGCAGTTCGAAACGGTCGAGGGAGTAGTGCTTCTTCATCGTGCCCCTCCCATGATCTGCGCCTTCATGGCGGCATAGCGGTCTTCGAGGCTTTCCTCGTCGCGTTCCACGAAGATGCCGATGGGCGTGCGCTCGGCCTGCTTTGCCTTGGGCAGCTTGTTGTAGGCGTCCAGGTTCAAGGCCTGCTTTTTCAGGGCCTGGTACATCTCCACCGGGTTCTTGAACTTGTTCTTGCGGCCGTATTGGGTGTGGCAGGGGCTGAAGACCTCGATGAGGTTGAACCCCTTGCGGCTGAAGGCCGTGACCATGATCCGGTCGAGCAGGTTGGCGTGGAACGAGGTGCCGCGCGCCACGAAGCTTGCGCCCGCCGCCGTGGCCAGTTCCACGATGTCGAAGGATTTTTCCAACTGGCCAAAGGGCGTGGTCATGGTGGTGTTGCCCATGGGCGTGGTGGAGGAGCACTGGCCGCCGGTCATGCCGTAGATGTTGTTGTTGAGGATGATGCAGGTGAGGCCGATGTTGCGCCGCGCCGCGTGGATAAGGTGGTTGCCGCCAATGGACAGGGCGTCGCCGTCGCCCATGAGCACGATGACGTTGAGCTTGGGGTTGGCCATCTTGATGCCCGTGGCAAAGGTGAGGGCGCGGCCATGGGTGGTGTGCACGGTGTTGAAGTCCACGTACACGGCCATGCGGCCCGAGCAGCCGATGCCCGCGACCACGACCACGTCGTCCTTGGACCAGCCCATGGTGTGCACGCCGCGCACCAGCGAACCCAGGGCGATGCCGTGGCCGCAGCCCGCGCAGAGCACATGGGGGAATTTCTTGTTGTGCCGCAGATATTGGTGGATCAATTGGGTGACTTCACTCATGGCTTACACCACCTGGCTGATGAGTTTGAGGATTTCGGCGGGGGTGATGATCTGCCCGTCCACGCGGTTGATGGTGCGGATGCGGCAGCGCCCGTTGTTGACGCGCTTCACCTCGCGGGACATCTGGCCCATGTTCATTTCGGGCACGATGATGACCTTGCAGGAGCGGGTCATGCGCTCCACGGCGGCGCGCGGGAAGGGGAACAGGGTCCGCAGGGTGATGAGGCCTGCATTGATGCCCTGCTCGCGCGCCTTCTTGATGGCCAGCTGCGCCGAGCGCGCCACGCTGCCATAGGCCACCACGCCGATCTCCGCGTCCTGGATCATGAGCTCGTCCACCAGCTGGATGTCTTCGAAGAACTGGTCGATCTTGCGGAACATGCGGTGCATGGCCGCACCGATTTCATCGGGCCGCTGGGTGGGGTAGCCCATGGGGTCGTGGGTCAGGCCGGTGAAGTGGACCCGGTAGCCGGAGCCGATGGGCGCCACGGGCGGCACGCCGCGCGCCGTGTCCTCGAAGGGCTTGTACCACTCGGGCGGCACGGCGGGCATGACGCGCTCCAGGATTTCGAAGTCGCCCGGATCGGGCAGGGTTATTTTTTCCCGGGTGTGCGCGGTCACCTCGTCGAGCAGCAGGATGACCGGGGTGCGGTATTTTTCCGCCATGTTGAAGGCGCGGATGGTCATTTCCAGGCATTCCTGCACGTTGGAAGCGGAGAGCACGATGATGGGGTGGTCGCCGTGCGAGCCCCAGCGGGCCTGCTGCACGTCGCCCTGGGCCGGGCTGGTGGGCAGGCCGGTGGAGGGGCCGCCGCGCATGACGTTGACGATGACCAGCGGCGATTCCACCATGCAGGCGTAGCCGATGTGTTCCTGCATGAGGGAGAAGCCGGGACCGGAGGTCGCGGTCATGGCCTTGCGGCCCGCCAGCGATGCGCCGATGACCGCGCCGAGGCTGGCGATCTCGTCTTCCATTTGGATGAACACGCCTTGTTCCGTGCGCGGCAGGCGGGCGGCCATGCCTTCCATGATCTCGCTGGACGGGGTGATGGGATAGCCGCCGAAGAAGGTGCATCCGGCCAGGAGCGCCCCTTCCACGACCGCTTCGTTGCCCAGGGCGAACAATTCCGTCTTTTTCTTTTTGATGGCCATTTACGCGTCCCCTCCGTCTTTTTCCGGCTCGGGTTCGGGATCAAGCCGCTCTTCGTCGCAGGGGCCGGGAGGCGGCGGGGGCTGGGGGGTGTCGTCCGGGTGCGTGGCCGCCGGGGCGGCGGGTTTGGGGGCGGGTGCCGCGCCGTCCCTGGGGGTGACGGAGATGGCGAAGTCAGGGCAGTGGAGTTCGCAGAAGCCGCAATTGATGCAGTTGTCTTCCTTGACCACCACGGCCTTGCCCGTCTGGTCGAGAACCATGACTTCGCCGGGGCAGAAGGCGACGCAGATGCCGCATCCCTTGCACCAGTCCGGATAAATGGTGACCTTGGTTTTCCCTTTCTTCTTTTTGACCATGTGTGTGCCGTGCTGTGCCGGTCTTGAGGGTGTGTGCCCGGTCGGATGGTTGGTTGCCCTGTTCCGTTGTCCCCTTGCCGTTGGACGCCGTGGCGTCACGCAAATGAAAGACTTTTGACTGATTGAAAACATACCGTAAGGGTCACGTCAACAGTCTCCGCAACATAATAGTGCAATGCGCCCATTTTTTGCCGCCATATGATGCAGTGCCGCGCCGTATATCATTCGGCATTTCTGCATGCCGTACCGCATATGCCGCATGTCAGGCCGTGACGAATATGTAAATATATTGTCATTCCGGAATGATTTTGCCATGCATCGCCGCCGAATAGTCTTCGGCGTTTTTTCAGGCACATGCCTTGCCCATTGCCGCCGGAAGCTTATCATACCAGGAGACAAAATGCACGGGCGCGTGGCGCGCTGCCCGGTTGGAGGACGTGATGCAGTCATGTGACCCGCGCGTGGACGGTGGCGCGGCAGGAGCCAGCCTGGAGGACCGCAGGGCAACGGCCCACGCCCGATTCGCGGCGGTGTGCGCGCGGCACGGGGATGCGGCGCGGCGCGGCGGCGTGGCCGTGGCCTGGACCGGGGGCAAGGATTCCACCCTGGTGCTGGCCTTGTGGCGGCAGTGGCTCGCTGCGGAAGGGCTGGCCGGGGATATCCCCTTGGTGGCGCTTTCCCTTGATACGGGGTGCAAATTTCCGGAAGTCATGGTCTTTCGCGACCAGGTGGCGCACGAGTGGGGCGTGGCGCTGCACGTGGCGCGGCCCGCCGTGGACGTGGCGGCCTATCCCGTGGCCGAGGACAAGGTCGCGTGTTGCGGCGACCTGAAAATCGCGCCGCTCAAGGCGGCGGTCACGGCGCTGGGCATCGAGGTGTTGTTCACCGGCCTGCGCCGCGACGAACACCCCAGCCGGGCCGTCCGTCCCTGGCTGGAGTCCCGGCTGGATCCCGCGTACCACATGGCGCACCCCATCCTCGAATGCACCGAGATGGACGTGTGGGCCGCGACCATGGAGGCCGGGTTGCCGTATTGCGGCCTCTATGACGCGGGGTACCGGTCGCTGGGCTGCATGCCCTGCACCACGGCCCCGGCCGGGGCGGACGGGGAACGCGCCGGGCGCGACCAGGGCAAGGAGCGAAAACTCGCGCTGCTGCACAGCCTGGGCTATTTTTGACGGCGGTATGCGGGGGGGCGGTATGCGGGAGGAAGGCAGGGGGGGCGGGCACACGCTGGTCATGACCGGAAGGCGTCGCCCCGCTGCGCGCGGCGGCATGCCGCCCCGCGCATTGTGTGCGGCCTTACGCCGCGCCGGGGGTCAGATGCGGTCGCAGTAGACGTTTTCCAGGAATTGCTCCAGGGCGTCGTCCATTTGCTGCACATAGGCCTCAAGGGCAAAGGTCTTGCCGCATTCGGCGCATTTGAGTTGCACGTTGCGGCAGTAACGGTAGGCCGTGACCCGGCCCTGGCCGCAGGAATGGCAGGTCAGGGTCGTTTCCTTTTCCCGGCTCATACCGAATCTAGGGCTGGACCACATCGGCAAACCTCCACACGGGCGCTAGAGATTGGGGAAAGGCCGCGCGTCATGGCGCGGCCTTTCCTTTTGCCGCGACTGGCCGCGAAAGGCAAGTGCGGGCTCGGTGGAGCGGGAGCGGGCGGGGTGGCCAAGCGCCCGGGTTCTATTTGACGAACGCCGCCATGAGCCGCGCGGGCACCGCCATGCTGGCGGCCTGGCCCGAGGCGTCCAGGATGGCCGCATCGCTCCAGCCCGCCTCGCGGCAGGCGGCCACGTCCGCGTCGCTCACGGTCTTGGGGTCGCGCACCACCTTCTGTATCAGCTTGAGGAGCGCCACTTCCTTGGCGTCGAAGGGCACGTCGGCCATGTCGCCCAGCAGCGAGGCGACCTGTTCCCCGGTCATGCCCACGCGCTGCAGCATGCCGGCGTTCAGGTTCACGCAGAAGTCGAAACACAGCTCGGTGGAGGCGATGAGGCGGATGGCCGCCAGGATGGGGAAGTCCAACTCAGGATGGTTCATGTAGTATTTGATGACGTCCATCCTCTGGGCCAGCATGTCCGGACTGGCGCTGAGCAGCTGCATGGGCAGGGGCACGCCGATCTGGGGCGGGAAGATGTCGTACAGTTCCTTTATCTTTCCGGTGGCATTTTCAGGGGCGGTGTAGGCAAGCTTGAACATGGTCCCTCCTGATGGGAATGTTGTAGGGTTGCTGTAGTTGACCGGTCGGCTACAAGACGTGGCAAAAAGTATCATCGTTTCGTTGCCCGTTGCGCGGGGCCGCACGGGCTGCGGCCTACAGGGGGCGGCGCAACACGCGTTCAAAAATCATGCGGCGGCAGATGTCGAGCGGCTCGCCGCTCTTGGCCGACTTCATGCGCACCAGCGCCCCGTGCCACGCCTCCACAATGAAGAAGGCGATCTCCTCCAAGGGGTGCGGGCCCAGTTCCGCCGTATCCAGTTCGCCCGCGTCCACGGCCTGTTGCAGCAGGTCGGCCAGGATGCGCGTCAGATGCCGCATGGCCCGCTCCAAACGTTCCTGGAACGCTGGGGACAGGTCGCCCATTTCCTGGGCCAAATTGCCCAGCGGGCAGCCGCGCGAGTAGCCCTGGGAGGCGAAGCGTTGCTGCGTGCGTTCGAAAAAGGCGCGCAACCGATCGAGCGGGGACAGGGATGTTTCCGTGGCCAGGGCGTGCAACCGCTCCAGAAATGTGGCCTCGTACTGGTCCACCACGGCCAGGCCGAAGGCCTCCTTGCTGGAAAAGTAGAAATAGAAAGACCCCTTGGGGACTCCCGCTGTTTCCACTATCTCCTTGATGCCCGTGTTGTTGAACCCCCGGGCATGGATGAGCTCGGCCCCAGCCATGATGATCCGTTCCCGCGTCGTGTCCGTCATGAACATTATAATAGACCGGTCGTCTAGCGGCGTCAAGGACAATTTCCGCAACATCTTTGCAAACACCGCCGTGGTCAGGTATGATTGTGCTTGCAAAACTTATCAGGAAGTGTTCTTAACTAAGTGGCACGCGCCGCTAGCAGGCTGTTGAAAAATAGCCTGTGCGCGCCAGGAGGGCGCGCCGAATCATGGACTGAGCGAAGAAAAGTTCATGATTCGTGAGGGTTGGCAAAGACGCGTTTTTGCCAACCCGAGTTGAAAAAGGCCAGGACGGCCTTTTTGAACAGTCTGCTAGGAGGGGGGCAGCACTTCCGATCCGCCCAACAACAAAAGAAAAAAGGAAAACATCATGCTTACAAAAAAAATGTGCGATGCGATCAACGAGCAGGTCAAGTGGGAGCTGTATTCCAGCTATCTGTATCTTTCCATGTCCGCCTGGTGCGCGGACAACGGCCTGCCTGGGTTCGCGCACTGGATGCGCCTGCAGGCCGACGAGGAAAACATGCATGCCATGAAGTTCTATGACTACGTGCTGGAGCGTGGCGGCAAGATGGTGCTGCAAGGCATCGATGCCCCGCCGCACGACTGGGCCACGCCTCTTGCGGTGTTCGAGCACACCCTGGAGCACGAACTGCACGTCACCAGGCGCATCAACGATCTGGTGGATGTGGCCATTGCCGAAAGGGATCATGCCACCAACATCTTCCTGCAATGGTTCGTTTCCGAACAGGTGGAGGAAGTGGACAACGTGAACACCATCCTGGCCAAGCTGCGCCTCCTGGGCGGCCTGGGCGGCGGTTTGTTCATGATGGACAAGGAACTCAGCGCCAGGGTGGTCACTCCCCCCACCGCACCGGCCTAGCCCCATATCGCCGCGCCGCGCCCTGTGGGCGCGGCGCGGCGTCGTGCCACATCCACCGCCGTACCAACTGTTTCGCCGCACAGGGGCAGGAGCACCGCATGAGCACAGCGCGCACCAACATCGTCATCGGCGGCGGCGCGGGGCAGGGTCTCGTCACCGTCAGCCACCTCTTCGCCAAATCCCTTGTCCGCGCCGGATACGACATCTGCTGCACCCAGGACTACATGTCCCGCGTGCGCGGCGGGCACAATTTCATGGCCATCCGCGTGGGGCGGGGCGTGGCCGCGCCCACCGAGACCATCGACCTGCTGGTGGCCATGAACGCCGAGACCGTGGCACTGCACCGCCCCGAGCTCGCGCCCGGCGCGCTGGTGCTGCTGGACGCATCCATCGCCTGCCAGGGGGCAGGGTGCACCCCCGTCCCGTTCAAGGCCTTCGCGCCCAAGCCCATCTTCGAGAACATGGCCGCCCTGGGCGTGCTTGCCGCGCTCATGGGCATCGACATCCGCGTGCCCGCGGGCCTTGTGGCCGACACGCTGGGCAAGAAAGGGGCCGCCGTGGTGGCCCAGAACGAAACGGTGCTTGAGGCCGCCTACGCCTGGGTGGCGGAACGGTCGCTCCCCTTCAGCCCGCCCGCGCCCGTGCGCGATCCCAAGGCCGACCCCAGGCTCATGCTGCACGGCAACGAGGCCCTGGGGCTTGGCTGCCTGGCGGGCGGCGTGAAATTCTGCGCCTTTTATCCCATGACCCCGGCCACCACCATCCCGCAGCAGCTCATTGCCGCACGGCATGCCATGGGCGTGCTGGTGGAGCAGGTGGAGGACGAGATCGCGGCCATCAACATGGCCGTGGGCGCGGCGGTGGGCGGCGCGCGCGCCATGGTCGCCACCTCGGGCGGCGGTTTCGCGCTCATGACCGAGGGCGTGAGCCTGGCGGGCGTCATGGAAACCCCCGTGGTCGTGGCCCTGGCCCAGCGTCCCGGTCCGGCCACCGGCATGGCCACGCGCACCGAACAGGCCGACCTCGACCTCGCGCTCTACGCCGGACACGGCGAATTTCCCCGCGCCATTTTCGCGCCCGGCGACGTGGAGGCGTCCTTCCACCTGGCCCGCCGCGCCTTTGACGTGGCCGACCGCTTTCAGACCCCCGCATTCGTGCTTACGGATCAATGGCTGGCCGACTGCTACCGCGCCGTGCCGCCCTTTGACCTGTCGGAGCCGCCGCGCCGCGCCTTTTCGCCCGACAGCCTGGGCGACCCGGCGTCCTACGCCAGCTATGCCATGACCGACAGCGGCGTGTCGCCCCGCGCCGTGCCCGGCGAAGGCGCGCATCTGGTCATGGCCGATTCGCACGAGCACACGCCTGCGGGCGTGGTCGTGGAAGGCAAGGAAAACCGCGCCATGATGATGGAAAAGCGGGCCCGCAAGGAAGACGGCCTGCGCGCCGAGGCCATGGCGCCCACCCTGGACGGCCCCCGCGACGCGGACGTGCTCCTTGTCTGCTGGGGCTCCACCATGGGCGCGGCACGCGAGGCCGCCGCGCTGCTGCGCGACCAGGGCGTGCCCGCCGCTGTCCTGCATTTTTCCCAGGTCTGGCCGCTCAAGCCCGACGACTGGCTGCCCATACTGCACGCCGCCCAAACCGTCGTGGCCGTGGAAGGCAATTTCCAGGGCCAGTTCGCGGACCTCATCCGCCGCGTCACCGGTTTCGTGTGCCACCAGCGCATCCTGCGCTACGACGGCAGGCCCATCTCACCCACGTACATCCTTGACCGGCTGGCTGGCTAGCGGAGGCATGCAATGATAACCATTCAGGATTTTGGCGCATTCGAAACAACCTGGTGCCCCGGCTGCGGCAATTTCGGCATTCTCCAGGCCATGAAACAGGCCTTTGTGGCCTTGCAGCTCGCGCCCAAGGATCTGCTCCTGTGCTCGGGCATCGGCCAGGCCGCCAAGACGCCTCATTACCTCAACGGCAACACCTTCAATGGCCTGCATGGCCGAGCGCTCCCGGCGGCCCAGGGCGCCAAGCTCGTCAACCAGCCCCTCACCGTGGTGGTGAACAGCGGCGACGGCTGCGTCTACGGCGAGGGCGGCAACCATTTCCTGGCCGCCATCCGCCGCAACGTGGACATCACCGTGCTGGTGCACGACAACCAGATCTACGGCCTGACCAAGGGCCAGGCCAGCCCCATGACCAGCGAGGGGCACACCACAAAGACCCAGCCCGACGGCGTGCTGTCGCCCGCCTTCAACCCCATTGCCGTGGCCGTGGGGCTGGGGGCCGCGTTTGTGGCGCGCTCCTTTTCCGGCATGGTGGACCATCTGGCCGACATGATCGCCCTGGCCATCCGGACACCGGGCTTTGCGCTGGTGGACATCATGCAGCCCTGCGTGTCGTTCAACAAGATCAACACGTTCTCATGGTACAAGGAACGCTGCCACCCCCTGCCGGAGACCTATGATCCCACGGACTGGGCAGCGGCCATGGCCGTGAGCAGGGAATTCGACGACCGCATTCCCGTGGGCGTCATCTACAGGAACACCGCCCGCACCAGCTATGAAAGCAAGGTGCCGTTCGTGGCGTCGGGCGGGCCGCTGTACCGGCGGCCCGTGGACATGGACGCCCTGCGCCAGGTGATGCTGGCCTTCGGGTAGGCGGGGCGAGGCCGGGGTCAGGGTTTGCGGGCCACGCGCAGGTAGGACTTGACCGAGCGCACCCCCTCCACGGCCTTGGCGTGGGCAATGGACTTGTCCATCTCGGCCTGCGTGGCCACCAGGCCCAGGAGCACCACCTGGCACTGGACCACCTTGACCTCCACGTGGGTGGACCAGATGTCGCCGTCGCCGATGAGCGCGGCGTCCACCTTGGCCAGGATGCCCAGGTTGTCCGTGGTGCCGCAGGCCGGGTCGTCCTTTTCGGGCAGCAGATAGGTGGTGACGCCCGTCACGCCCTCCACGGCCTTGGCGATGGACACCGCCTTGGTCTGCTGGACCGCGCTGGCGTATTCGCCCACCAGGTAGACGTGCCCGGTGAAGGTGTACGGCTCGATGCCCAGCACGGACATGTCGGCGTCATCCAGGTAGCGTTTCATGATGGTGGCGGAGATGGTCTTGTCCGCCTTTTGGGTGCCGAGGCTCCGTTCGTCCACGGCGGCCTTGTACACGGTGCCGCAGCCCGTGGCGGTCAGGGCCAGGGCAAGGGCCAGAAAAAGGGTGGCGATGCGTGCGTTCATGGCGGTGCTCCGGGGGTTGAGGTATGCCTGCCTGACGTGGCGCGTGCCGCGCGCCGCGTTGCGGGACGAGGGGCCGGTATGGCGAGAATACGCCGGGAACGCGCTGCGGGCAACGAGTTTCAGAACGGCCGGGGCTCCCGGACGGATTGATGAAAAGGAGAGATGGACATGGAAAAAACAGCGTTGTTCGCCTTCAACGGCGAGCTGATGTGTTTCGTGCACGTGTTGCTCAACGGCCTGGACATGAAGGCCAAGGGATATGACGTGGCCATCGTGGTGGAAGGCGCGGCGGTGGCGCTGGTGCCGCAGCTGGAGCAGCCGGACACCATGTTCCACGCGCTCTACGTCAAAGCCAAGGAACTGGGGGTGTTCGCGGGCGTGTGCAAGGCGTGCTCGGCCAAGCTGGGCGTGCTGGAGGGTGTGCAGGCCTCGGGCCTGGCCCTGCTGGACGACATGAGCGGCCATCCCTCCATGTCGGGCTACATGGAGCGGGGCTACACCATCATCACGTTCTAGAGCATCTTAACTTTGAAAAAGGTTGGATGCTCTTATGCCTTTTGTTGCAATAATGCTTCATTATTGCAAATTCTCGCATTGTTCCGATGCTAAAACGCGCTAGGGGGTGTGCCCGGCGCGCCGCGTCACAGCATGGGCACGATGTCCATGATGAGCGTGCGCACGATTTGGGCCGCCGCGCCCACCGTGGCCACCACGTCCGCGAAATGCACGGGCCGCATGGCGTCGGGATCGTTCTTGTTGGCCAGGCACGAAAAGCCCAGCACCTCCACGCCCATGTGCCTGGCCGCTATGGCCTCCAGCACGGTGGACATGCCGATGGCGTCCGCGCCCAGCGTGCGGTACATGCGGGTTTCCGCCGGGGTTTCGATCTGCGGGCCGGGCACCTGGGCGTAGACGCCGCATTCGAGCGGCAGCCCGCGCTCGTGCGCCGCGCGCAGGGCGATTTCCCGCAGGCGTGGCGGGTACACCCCGGTCATGTCGGGAAACCGTTCGCCCCAGGCGTCGTGGTTGGGGCCGGTGAGCGGGCTTTGGCCGGTGCAGTTGAGGTGGTCGGCGATGAGCATGGGCGTTCCCGCGTTGTATGCGGGGTTGAGCGCGCCCGAGGCGTTGGTGATGATGAGGGTGCGCACGCCGAGCCCGGCCAGGGTGCGCACGCCCATGCAGGTCTGCGCGGGCGTGTAGCCCTCGTACAGGTGGCAGCGGCCGGAAAGGATCCAGAGCGGGATGCCGGCCAACCGGCCCAGGATGAGCCGCCCGGCATGGGACGCCACCGACGAGGTGGGGAACCCGGGTATCGCGTGGTAGTCTATCGAGGCGATGGGGGATGCGGCCTCGGCCAGTGCGCCCAGGCCCGTGCCGAGCACAAGGCCGAGCTGCGGGAGCGTTTCCGTTGCGTCATTCCATGAGGATGTCGTGCGGGCGTGGATAAATCGAACTGCCTTCTGGACTTTTTCATGATTTTGCATCAGACTCCCCATAGTTTTCTGCTGCGGTAAAGATACTGGAGCAATGGCCGAATAGAAGGAAAGGTCTTTGGAAAACGGACTGTTACCCATGAGCTCTCTGACGCTGAAAACCATAGGCTGATCACATGGACATTGCAACGCTATTTGGTATGGTCGTCGGCTTTTCGCTGGTTATTGGCGCTATTATCATGGGGGGCAATCCCTCCAGCTTTATCGATATTCCCAGTATGATGATTGTGTTCGGCGGCACCTTTGCCGCAGTGTGCGTGACGTTTCCCATGGAAGAAGTCGTTCTGGCTTTTTCGGGCGGCATGCAGGTCTTCACCACAAAAAAGGTGAAGGTGCAGGAAGTGGTGAACACCATGGTGCGCATTGCGGAAATCAGCCGCCGCGAAGGGCTCATCGCCCTGGAGAACATACAGACGGAAAACGCCATTCTGAAGAAGGCGTGCCAGCTCATTGCGGACAACGCCGACCCCATGCTCATCCGTGATACGGTCATGATCGAGATAGCCACCATGCGACGACGGCACAAGGTCTCCATCGACGTGTTCAAGTCGCTGTCCGGTGTGGCGCCCGCCTTTGGTATGATCGGTACGCTCATCGGCCTGGTACAGATGCTGGCCAAGCTGGACAACCCCGAAACCATTGGCCCGGCCATGGCCGTGGCCATCTTGACCACGTTCTATGGCGCACTGATCGCCAACCTGCTGTTCAAGCCCATGGCGGGCAAGCTCACCGCCCGCACGTTGCAGGAAGAGGTCAACCTGAACATCATCTTCGAGGGCGCGAAATCCATTCTCGAAAACAACAACCCGAGACTGGTGTACGAGAAGTTGTCGTCATTCATCCCGCCCAAGGAGCGCAAGAGTGCCAAGTGATGACGAAAATGGCCTGAGCGGGCCGTCTATCGACGAAGGCGATGAAGGCGCCGAGGACTGGATCGTCACATTTGCCGACCTGAACCAGCTCCTGCTCGTCTTTTTCATCCTGCTCTTTTCCCTGTCCACGCTCGATCCGGTCAAGTTCACCGACTCCTTCACTTCCGTGAAGCAGGCGCTGGGCGAAAAGACCGACAAGATATCCATGTCCAAGGTGCAGACCCAGGATGCGGCGGTGCTCGAATCCGTGCGGCTGCAAAAGCAGATCATCGAATCCCAGAAAAAGGTCTATTCGGACATCCGCACCTTCCTCAACACCAAGGGCGTGGAGGGCGTCATCGGCGCGGTGTTCGACGAGGGCGTCATCACCATCCGCGTGCCCAGCGGCGTGTTGTTCGACGAGGGCAAGGTGGAGATGAACCCGGACGGCACGCGCGTGCTCATGATGTTGAAGAACCTGTTCATCCAGCGCAATGACCAGAACATCAACATCCGAGGGTTCACCGACGACGTGCGGCCCAGTTCCAGCAGCCGGTTCAAGGACAATTGGGAGATCTCGGCCTTGCGCGCGGTCAACGTGTTGCGGTTTTATTTGCAGCAGGGAATCGAATCAAACAGGTTGACAGCGACCGGGTTAGCTGATTTAGACCCTCTGTTCCCGAACACGACTCCCCAGAACCGGGCCAAGAACCGGCGGGTGGAATTCGTGCTTGAAAAACGGGTAAGCAGGTAGGGTGTCATGGCCAATGAATTTTCGTTCCAGCTGTCGGATGACGCGAAAGGGTCGCGCGCGGCCTATCGGGCCAGAGTGCCGGGGCTGGAGGCATGGGTTGAAAAACACAGCTTCAGCTTTTCCGTCATGGATCTTTCGGCGGCCGGCATTGGCCTCATGGATTCGAACCAGCTGCTCACTGCGGGCGAACTGCTTGAATTTGATCTTCTTCTCAACAAAAAGCTGATTCTTTCCCGGTGCACGGCGCGGGTCATGCGCATCTTGAATAATGGACTCGCTGGGTGTACATTCGAAGCCTTGGACAGGCACCAGGAGGCACTGCTGGACAAGCTGGTGCTGGAGGTGCAAAAGCGCATGATCGCGCTGCGCAAGACCAAGGCCGCACAGGAAGACTAGCGCATTTCCGTCTCGAAACACGACTCTGCCCTGGAACAATGTCCCATTGTTTCAGAGAAATGCATAAGAGCCTCCCACCTTTTTCAGGGGCAACGCGCTCTCGTGCTTAAGGATAATGACGTAACGTGACTACACCACATAAGATCCTGGTGGCGAACAGGGGTGAGATCGCCATGCGAATTGTCCAGGCCTGCCGCTCGTTGGGCCTGGACTTTGTTTGCGTGTACGCCAAGGAAGACGAACATTCCGGCCACGTGGCGTTGGCCCGGCAGTATGGCGGCGAAAAAAGCCTCTACCGTGTGGCCACCTATCAGGACGCCAACGAACTGATGGCCGTGGCCGACGACTCGGGCGCCACCGCCGTGCATCCGGGGTACGGCTTTTTTGCCGAGGACTACCGTTTCGCCCGCCGGGTGAGCCGACGCAAGCGCAAGCTCCTCTTTATCGGCCCCTCCTGGCGCGTCATCCAAAAACTGGGCGACAAGATCAACACCAAGCGCATTGCCCGCAGCCTGGGTGTGCCCACGGTGCCGGGCTCCGACCGCCCCATCTATGACGAGATGGAAGCCGAGGAAATCGCCAACACCCTGTTCGCGTTTCAGGCGGACCAGGGAGTGGAGCGGCCCGTGGTGCTGGTCAAGGCGTCGGCGGGCGGCGGCGGCATGGGGATCGAGGAATGCCACGATCCCGACATGTTCAAGGCTGTTTTCCGCCGCATCCGCAACTATTCGCGCCGCCAGTTCAACGACGAGGGCGTGCTCATCGAGCAGCGCATCCACGACTTCAACCACCTGGAAGTGCAGGTGGTGTCCGACCGCAGCGGCACGAACCCCGTGCATTTCGGCACCCGCAACTGCTCGGTGCAGTCCCTTGGCCACCAGAAGCGCATCGAGGTGGCTCCTGGTTTCGCTCCCGGCGAGCTGCACTATACCTTCAACGCCACCGGCGTGCTCGAAGAGATCATCGGCCATTCGCTGGCCATGGCCCGCGAGGTCAAATACGACAACGTGGGCACCTGGGAATGGATCGTCACCCGCGCGGGCAAGCCGTTTCTCATGGAAGTCAACACCCGCATCCAGGTGGAGAACGGCGTGTCGGCCATTACGGCCCGGGTCAACGGCGAAAAGGGCGTCAGCCTCATCGCCGAGCAGATCCGCATCGGCCTGGGCGAGCCGCTGGGCTACGAGCAGGACGCGGTGTCCTTCGAGGGCGTGGGCATAGAATACCGCCTCATCGCCGAGGATCCGGACAACCGGTTCGCACCCTGGGTGGGGCGCATCAACGAATTTACCTGGCCCGACATGCCGGACATGCAGATGTATACGCAGGTGCCGCGGGACAAGGTCTATGAAATTCCCACGGAATACGACCCCAACCTCGCCTTGGCCATAGTCTGGGGCAAGGACTTGGCCGACGCGCAGGCGCGGGGCAGGGCGTTTTTGCAACAGCTTGTGTTGCGTGGCGAAAACCGCAGCGGCGCCTTGCGCTCCAATGTTTCGTTCCTGCTCAAGAAGACCGATTCGCTGCTGGTGTTCTAGCTGCCCGACGGGTATACCCGCAGTGGAAGGCGGGCGCCGTTTTCGCGCGTCGGACCCTGCGGGCGGACGCCAACGGCAAAGCCGGGCAGCGGGCCGACGGAGCGCCGGGCTGAAAACCGTGGGCTCCCCATAATAAGGAAAACATCTTTGGGGCCGGCTGTGCGCCGCACACCGTAGCCCCTTCCCCCACATCCTATGGACAATGAAAAACGCATACAGGAATTGAGCGAACGGCTCACCTACATCAGGGACATCTTTGGCGCCAAGGAGAACGAGAACGTCGCGCTCCTGCACTCCAAGTTGACCGATTTCCGGACTATCGAAAAGTCCCTGTCCGCACCCGAGCGCGTGCGCCAGCTCGCCGCCCTGGAAGATCTGTTCCGCTTCCTGGAGAACAAGCTGGAGGCGCAGCTCTCGCCCATGGACAAGGTGCGCATCGTGCGCCATTCGCAGCGCATCTGCCTCAAGGACATCCTGGAAAACGTCTACGACAACTATACCGAGATCGGCGGCCAGGACGAGTATTCCCTGGATCCGGGCATGGTCATTGCGCGCGCCTACATTACCCGCCGCACGGGCAAGAAGGTCCACCACCAGCCGGTCATGGTCATCGGCCAGGAAAAGGGGCACGGTCAGGAATTCCGCAACGGCGGCTCGGTCAAGCCCTGGGGCAACGCCAAGGCGCTGCACTACATGAAGGTCGCGGAAACGGAGAACATCCCCATCCACACCTTCGTGTTCACGCCGGGCGCGTATCCCATCGAGGACTACCCGGGCGCGGCGCAGCAGATCGCGCGCAACCTGTACGACATGGCGGCGCTCAAGGTGCCGGTGGTGGCCTGCTTTTCCGAGGGCGGGTCCGGCGGCGCGGAGGCCATTGCCCTGGCCGACACCCGGCTCATGTTGTCCCACGGCTACTATTCGGTCATCTCGCCCGAGGGCGCGGCGGCCATCGAAGGCCGCCTGCGCGGCGGCCAGCGGGCCAGCGCGGAGCTGATCGAAAAGTGCGCCCGCCAACTCAAGATGACCGCCGAAGACAACCTGGCCATGGGCTATATCGACCGGGTCATCAAGGAGCCGGCCCTGGGCGCGCGGCCCAATGACTACGCCTTTTTCAAGCAATTGCGCCAGGAGATGATCCGCGCCACCGACGAGGTGGTGCTCAGCCTCAAGTCCATCTCCGCGTTCCGCAGCCTGGCGCTGCGTGGACGCAGGCGCGCCGATGACGCCCCGGCCATTGACGCCGAGTCCATCTACACCCGCTGGAGCCTGTCCCAAAACGCCCGCATGCGGCTGCTGGATCGGCGCTACAAGCGGTTCATGGGCATGAGCCGCCAGGCCTGCCTCGACGCCCGCCCGGTCACCAGCAAGCTCGCCTCCGTGTGCCAGGACGCCGGATGGTCGGTCTATTCCTTTTTCCGCTACGACTTTTGGCGCAAGCATCAAAAGAGCGTGGAGCACGCCCTGGAGGAAATGGGCGCCGAGGCCGAGGTGCTGAAGGACAAGCTGACCCGCCCCTGGCGCAGCCTGGTCTGCAAGCTGGGCAAGGGCTCGAATCCGGTGTGCGACGCCGGGGCGGCCAAGGGGCTGACCGAGTTGTCGGACTGGGAAGGCGACGCCGTGACCAACGGCAACGGCGACAGCGAGGAACTGCCGGGCGGCTGGCGGTGGATAAGCCCCCGCGCCAAGGACGACAAGGCCGTGACCTGCCCCCGTTCGGGCGTGCATGGCTGCCTTGACCAGTGGGCGCCGGACCTGTTCGGCGAGTTCGCGGGCGTGTGCTCCTATTGCGGCTACCATTTCCCCATGGAATACCAGTGGTATCTGGAAAACCTCTTTGACGAGGGATCGCGCTACGAGTTCAACGCCGAGTTGGAGGCGGGCAACCCCCTCCAGTTCGAAGGGCTGGACGTGAAGCTGGAAAAGGCCAAGTCGCAGACCGGGCTCAAGAGCGCCTGCATCACCTTCGAGGCGCGCATCAAGGACGTGAAGGTCGTGGTCGCCACGCTGGTCGGCGCGTTCCGGGGCGGCAGCGTGGGTGCGGCGGAGGGCGAAAAGTTCATCCGTGCGGCGGAGCGCGCCCGGAAAAAGCACTTCCCCTTCATCGCCTACGTGCATGGCACGGCGGGCATCCGCATCCAGGAAGGCGTCAACGGCGTCATCCAGATGCCGCGCTGCACCATGGCCGTGCGCCGCTACATCGACGCCGGAGGCCTGTACCTGGTGCTGTATGACACCAACTCCTACGCGGGGCCGGTGGCCAGCTTCCTGGGCTGTTCGCCCTACCAGTTCGCGGTGCGCTCGGCCAACATCGGTTTCGCCGGACCCGGCGTCATCAAGGAAACCACGGGCCTCGACATTCCGCCGGACTACCACCGCGCCTACCGCGCCCTGTCACAGGGGCACATCCAGGGCATCTGGGACCGCCGCGAAATCCGCACCAATCTCTATCAGGCTCTCATGACCATGGGCGGCCGCAATTTGTACTACCGCTAGGAGCCTTCTATGCTTGATGTCACCGCACTGCTGGAGAAGATCAAGGCATCCCCCTACGACGAGCAGGTGATCGTCACCCCGCATACGGGCGTGGTCACCTTTGGCGGCATGGAGCCCGGCGCGCGCGTGCAGGGGCCGACCGGCACCTGGAAGGAGCTGCCCGGCACGCGGCTTGCCACCATAGAGCGCGAGCAGAACGTCAAGCCCATTCTGGCGTCCCAGAAAGGCGAAGTGGCCAATGTGCGCAAGGAGTTGGAGGGACGGTTCGTGGAGGCGGGAACCCCGCTCATGACCCTGCGCCACTACCTGTCCAAGGACGAGGTGCAGGCCATGATCCTCAAGGAGGCGCTCTACCTCTTCTCCGCGCCCGAACGCGCCAAGTACTATTTCATCGCCGAGGTGGACGGCAAGGTAAAGGCGTCCGGGCCGGAAGCGGTCACGGTGCACGGCGGCATGGACCTGTTCATCATGTCGCGCATGAAACGCGAAACCACGCTGCCCTATGTGGGGCCGGACGGCGTCATCTACGCCACCTATTTCCACCCCGGGGACAACGTGGACGAGGGCGCGCCGCTTGTCGGCGTGTGCCCGCCCGACCAGCTCGCCGTCATCCAGGATGTGGTGGTCCGCGTCCAGACGGAGTGGGTGGAAAAGGATTAGCGCCTTTGTCTTGCAGCACGCGTTGTCCCTGAAACAAGGCCTCATTGTTTCTGGGAAGGGCATGGGCGCGTCTCAACCCGTTCACGATGGGCGCGCGTTCGTTTTTCTTCAGGCCGCCTCCCTATGGAGCGGCGCAACCGGCATCCACGCCGATCGGAGACCGTATGGGCAAGGTTGTGCAAATCAGGGTCATCGCCCAGACATGGCTTGAGGACGTGGCAAAGGCCTGGCCGTCGCTCACCGCGTTGGCGTGGAAAGACCTTGATACCGTGCAGCCGCATGCCCGGTCCATCCAGGGGTTCATCCAGGCGTTGGGGGATGAGCAACGGTTTGGCGCGTGGCAGCCGGAGTTGAAGGAATTGCTGGAAACCGGTATCACCGAATTGAACGACCTGTCCGCCCAGTTGGACGCTGCCCTGTCCGATTGGAATGCCCAAAAGGCCAACGCCGTGAGTCTTGCCATCGAGGAAGTGGCCACGGCCATGGAAAAGAGCATTCCCAAGGAAATCGCCAAGGAATTGCGGCGGTAGCATCAGTTGAAAATTTTAGCGAGTGGAGGATTCCATGGCCGCGACATTGAATAAGGTTATGCTCATCGGCAGGCTCGGTAAGGATCCCGAGCTGAAATACGCCGCCAACGGCACCCCCATCTGCAACTTCACCCTGGCCACCGACGAGAGCTACCGCGATCAGCAGGGCAACAAGGTCGATGCCGTGGAATGGCACCGCGTCGTGGTCTTCAGCCGCCAGGCCGAAACCGTGGCCAACTACCTGCACAAGGGCAGCCTGTGCTTTGTGGAAGGCAGCCTGCAAACCCGTTCGTGGCAGGACCAGCAGGGCCAGACCCGTTACATGACCGAGGTCAAGGGCATGCGCGTGCAGTTCCTCGACGCGCGGTCCGGCGCCGAAACCGCGCCGAGCGGCGGCTACCAGCAGGCGCCGCGCCAGGGCGGATACCAGCAGGGCGGCCAACAGGGTGGCGGCCAGCAGGGCGGCGGCCACCAGCAGCCCCAGGGCGGCCCGCGCGGCGGCTTTCAGCAAGGCCCGCCCGACGACGAAGACCTCGGCCCCGCCTTCCCGTCCGAAGCCTCGGGCATGGACGAAGTGCCGTTCTAGGGAACGGCAGCTGGGGGAAGGGGGGAGAGAAGGGAAAACCCCTTTTTCGGCGAAAAAAGGGATTTTGTACAACCCGGAACATGGCTGACACCTCTATCCGGGAACATTGTTGACACATGTCTTTTCCGTTCCGGCTCGGGAGGCCCGCTCAGGCCTTCCGGGCCGGCGTTTTTTAGCACGCCGAGAAACGTCGACCCGGCTAGATGCTTGTGCCGCCATGGGCGTTTTCGGCCAGCCTGACCGTGTACAACCCGGAACATGGTTGGCGCATCTGTCCGGGTTCATGGTCTGCAAATCGCGCCACAGACGACACGTCGCCACCCTCTTGCGCCATGGCGCTTTCGGCGTCGATCATGGGTGGTCTTGTTTTATTTCCACAACGGCCTCAATGGATTGCGGCCTATAACCATCTGAAAAAACAGCTTCCTTCACGAGGCCCAATCCTTCCGCCAGCTCATAGAAGTGGGTTTCCGTTTCACCGTCTATGCCTACGGGAACCCTGCAGGCCGTCGCCAGGACAAGACGCTCTTGGCCAAAAAGCATGCGTTTGCTTTTGGAGCGCAGCTCACAGTGAATGATGACGGTTTCTTCACCGATCGGCATGAAATTGGAGTCGATTGGCACAGGTACCCGGAAGGCCCTTTGGACGGAAGACGTCCAGTTCAGGGAGCCAAGCTCAAGCAGGGTGATGGGGGGCTTGTTCGACCGCTGCATGATGACGGCGTTGTTGCGAGTAAAAAAACAGATCTCGCCTATCATGACGACAGGTGGCAACGGATTGCCCGAAGGATCCTTCACTTTCTTGTAGGTGGTTTTTGATTGCACATGCAGCACCCCGTCGGCATCCCAGCTCTTTCCCACGAGTTCCGTTTGCTGCCATCCCAGGTCCGAAAGGAGGTACGTCACGCCAGGCTTTGGCCCCAGGAGATCCTCTGGAGCCAACGTGGCATTGGAGGCGCCGCACCCAAGCGGAATGCCCAGGACGAGCAGGCTAGCTGCGATCAGCGCACAGAGATACTTATTGTTTGTCCAGTACATGGGTTCGTCGTCAAGCAGTAATCGTATGCATGCGGTGCATGACGTGGCAACGCAACTCGATCCAAACATGAGATTGTGCGGTGTTGATTGCCAAATCATTTGCGACGTGCCTGCGCACAAGTTTTGTTGGTACATCACAGGACCACAGCTCACTCTCCCCCTTTTGGCGAAACCGGCGTTGCGTGGCCATCAGTTTGGTAATTCTCGATCCCTTCATTGCGATATAGGGTTTGATCGACCTTGTCGCTGCAAATCCGCTGAGCGACAAATCGGAGTTCGCTTTCTGAATCTCTCACATAAAGAAACAGTGGAGAGATAGGTGAGTCACGAAGAACATATTGCTCCAATATGAAGTCGCCAGCCCTGATTGTGAGTTTCTTTCCGAGACATTCTCGAAACATTTTATTGAGTATTTCACCTTTCATGTCTGAAAAAACAATTCCCATGTAGTTGTGTATCATCTCAAGTGTTTCAGGGTGTATCATCTGAGAGTCTTCGAAAATAATTCGTGATGTATTTATGCATGTTAAGTTTATCTCGCAGTTCCCGCCGTAAACGTCGAGTGGTGTTCCAAGATAAATGAATAAACACAAAATAATTGCCATGTTAATCGTTTTCATAGACATACACCTCATATTCTACACGATACAAGACCCGGGTATTTTCTGCTGCCGTGATTATAAATCTAACATCCCAGTCGACAGGATACTCTTTAAGTGCAGAGAAAGTATGTGAAGCGCCTTTTTTTACAGGAACCGAAGCATACCATGATGGACAGTGATTCACAGTTACTAGTACGCCAGCAAACAAGGCTATGCCCCAATTACTTAATGATACTGTAATGTTGCCAGTTCCTTCAAAAGACGTGGAGTCAGTAGATTCGTATCCTCCTAATGACCCGGACTTACTTCTTGCTTCAAGTTTTGGCTCATGCTTTTCAATTTTGCATTTACAGTTAGGGTGAACCGGGTTCGGTTCTTCACGAAATTTTTTTCCACTTCGCTCTTTGCATCGCTCGCATGCGGATGCTTGCGGCGTCATTGTCCAGTATGGCATGCCTCGTCTGAAATCATCTGGCGTCATCTCATCGGGACTCTCGCTGGCAAGCTGACGTGATTTAAGCCCCGTCGGATCGATACGGTTCACCGGATCATCCAGGCAGTAGCCGTACACGTCCGGGGCGCCGCCCTTGAGGCCCAGCGGATCCTTGGCCATGAACCTGCCCAGTTCGGGCAGGTAGTCGCGCACGCCGAAACGGACCAGGCCGGTGTCCCGATCATGCAATCCACCCGCAAAACCGAACGGCACCTCGAAATCCGTGGCCGTCTCGCGCAGGATATTGCCAAAGGTGTCGTACTCGATTTCCTCTATCACCTTTCCTTCCGCAGTGGCAACCGCGCGCAGCGAGCCAACCTGGTCGTAGAGCAGGAAAAACGTGTCCCGGCCAGCGCTCATGGCGTACGGCAGGCGCGCGCCGTCCGCGTACCCGAACCGCACCAGCAGGTCGTGGTCCACGTCGTAGACCGCGCCCAGCCTGGCGTGGCCATCCCATACAAATTTCCTGACGCAACGGCCGTTGACGTACTTGGCCACGCGGTTGCCGTCGTCGTCGTGGTCATAGGCCACCAGCACGCCGTCGGGCCGGGCGACTTTCAACAGCCTGCCGTCATTGGCGTACTCGTAATCCGTGGCCCCGTCGCGGCGCTCGATGCGGTTGCAGATTGCGCGGATGTCGTGGCGCAACGAAAGCGGCCCGGCGCTGCGCAGGTGGCCGTCCGCGTCGCTGTACTCGTAGAGCCGCCCTTCGATGCCGCGCAGCAGGTTGCGTTCCGTGACGCGGCGGCCTGTGGCGTCATAGGTGTACGCCTCCACGGGCACGCCGTCGCGGACGACCTCGGCCAGCCGTCCGGCCTTGTCGTACGCGTAGCGCCACTCCACGCGGCTGCCGCCGCAGATTTCGAGCTTGGCCGCGATGCGGCCATCCGGGCCGGTCTGGACGCGGCAGGCGTAGGGTGGTTGCGGCATGGCTGCCTGCATGGGCGGCATCGGCGATGTTCTGGGACGCAGGACAGGTGCGCTGGCGGGGGACTGGGGGGCATTCATGACATTTCTCCTGGCATGGTAGAGTGTTATGCGTTTCTTTTCGTCCATTTGGGGCGCAAGGAAAGACCCCGCGTGATTTCTCGGGTTGGCCTTCGCGCCGGATGAGGGAGGAAACGGCAGGGCGGGGCGCAGTCAATGCGTGGCTGCGTATCCTCTATCAGATGACGCGCTCAGCATGTAAGTGTTCTGTGGGATTTTTGGCCGCAATAAAAGCCGCCCTGAAAGCAAAACCAGGAGCGGCGTGGGGTGTGGGGGGAGTACGTCGGGCAGGCTACGGGGATGCGTGCAGGCTGCCATTGCGGCAGTTACGTTGCCCCTGTGCGTGGGTGGGCCAGAATTCCGGGCCATTGGCACAGCTACCCGCCCCCCACGCGACATAATTACATGAAGTCCGCCCTCAAGGCTTCGGCAATGCCCCCGAGCGCTGCCCCAAAAAACATCTTTCCACCTTTTGCCAAGGGCGCACGACCGGCGCAACCGAGCCATTCGTCAGCACGTCTTCCGTCCCAACGAACCGCGCCCATCCCCCCGCCACCCCCCAACCAAAACGGTTTGAGGATGGGGTCCGGGGAAGGAACTTTTTCAAAAGTTCCTTCCCCGGCCGCCGGAGGCATTGTCGTTTCTTGTTGTTTTCTTTTTGCCTGGCTATGCCTGCGCAGCGATCCAGCGCATGGCTTCTTGCAGGTCCAGGGTGCCGTCGTAGATGGCGCGGCCGGTGATGGCGCCCTGCAAGCCCTGTTTGGACAGGGGGTAGAGCGCCTTGATGTCGTCCAGCGTGGACACGCCGCCCGCCGCGAGCACGGGCAGGCTGGTGGCCTGGGTGAGCGCCTTGAGGCCCGCCACGTTGACGCCGGAGTGCATGCCGTCGCGGGAGATGTCGGTGTAGATGATGAAGGCCGCGCCCTGTTGTTCCAGGCGGGGCAGGACGTCGAACACGGTCTGTCCCGCGTCTTCGACCCAGCCCTTGGTTTTGAGCTTGCCGTCCACCGCGTCGAGGGACACGCCGATCTGGCCGGGCAGTGCGGCGCACATTTCGCCGAACAGATCGGGTTCGGCCAGGGCGATGGTGCCGATGATGAGCCGTGAGACGCCAGCGGCGATGTAGGCCTTGGCCGTGGCGATGTCGCGGATGCCGCCGCCCAGTTGCACCGGGATGGCGAGGTCGGCGCAGATGGTCTTGATGAGGTCCACGTTGCGGGGCATGCCGCTGAACGCGCCGTCCAGGTCCACGACATGGAGCCATGCGGCGCCTTGGGATTCCCAGCGGCGGGCCATGGCGGCGGGGTCGTCGGAGAACACGGTCACCTGGTCGGCGAGGCCTTGTTTCAGGCGCACGCAACGACCGTCCTTGATGTCGACAGCGGGAAATATGATCACAGTCCGAGTTCCTTCAGTCCCTGGGTGATGCCTTCGGTGGCCAGTTCGTCCGCGGTGAGCCAGCGGCCGCCGCGGCTGAAGAACTTGCCGATGTCGAGCAGATTGTCGGCCAGGGACATTTGCTTTTCGTCAAAGTGGTAGCGCGCCAGCAGTTCGCCCTGGGCCACGTCGATGACGTAGAAGTCGAACGCCACGGCGGCGGGGGTCTTGACACTTTTGGAGCTGCCCTGCCGTTCGCGCATGTCCATGAGCTGGGGCACGAGCAGATAGTCGGCGGGCAGGCAGCGGCCCACCTCGGTCCAGTACTTGAGCGCCGCGCCGCGTCCGGCCTTCTGGTCGAAGGTGGCGAGTTCCTGGCACTGGCGGGTGGTGGAGGGGCCGAGCAGGTGGCGGTCCTTGTCCTTGAGCAGCTGGGCGATGAGCAGCCGGTCGAGATCAACCAGTGCGTCCGTTTCGACCATGGTGCGCTGCTCGGGGATGTAGCCCGCGAGCAGTTGCCACGTGTATTGGGGCTGCGTAAAGCCCGCCACGGCCAGCGAGGCCTCGGGCGGGAAGGGTGCGGCCACGGTGGCGCGGCGGCCGCAACCGGCGGCCAGCACCAGCAGCAGGCACAGGAACGGCAGCAGGGCGATGGGGCGCGTGGTGCGTGTAGGCATTAGACCAGACTCCCTTTGGTGCTGAGCACGCCGCTGCGCCCCGTGCCCACGGCCTGGCGCAGGGCAAGGCCCAATCCCTTGCAGGCGGATTCGAGCAGGTGGTGGCCGTTCTGGCCATAGAGCATGCGGATGTGCAGGTTCATCAGTCCCTTGAAGGCCAGCGATTTGAAGAACTCGCGCCAGACATCCTTTTCCTCGCCCGCGATGAGCGGCGGGAGCAGGGCGTCATCATACACGATGTACGGGCGTCCGGAAAGGTCGAGCGCCACGTCCACCAGGGCTTCGTCCATGGGCACGCGGGCCCAGCCCACCCGTTGGATGCCGCTTTTGTCGCCCAGAGCCTGGGCCAGGGTGTGGCCGATGGACAGCCCCACATCCTCAAGGGTGTGGTGGGCGTCCACCTCCAGGTCGCCTTCGCAGGTGACGGCGAGGTCGAAGCCGGCCCAGAAGCCGAGCAGGGTAAGCATGTGGTCGGCGAAGCCGATGCCGGTATTGACGGCAATGGCGCCGCTGCCGTCCAGGGTCAAGGCGACCTCGATCCTGGTTTCCTTGGTCTCGCGTTTGTATGTGGCGGTTCTCGTGCTCATGGCGCGAAGGTATTCTTTTTTTGGGAAATGGTCAAAGCCGGAGGCGTTTTCAGTGATGCAAACGCCTCCGGCCCGTGGGTGCTAGGCGGGTGTCGTGGTCTCGTCGTCGGCGTCTTCGACCGGTGCGGGCTTTCTGCCGAACACCTTGGCCACGATGATGCTGATCTCATAGAGAATGAGCAGCGGGCCAGCCATGAGGAGCTGCGACGCCACGTCGGGCGGCGTGAGGATGGCGGCCACGATGAAGGCGCCGATGACGGCGTACTTGCGGAACCTGGCCAGCAGGGGCGCGGTGACCACGCCCATACGCGCCAGGAAGAAGCTGAAGAGCGGCATTTCGAACACGATGCCGAAGGCGAACAGCATCTTCAGCGAGAAGTCGAGGAATTCCGAAACTTTTGGTGTCAATACCATGGTCTCGTTGGAGAAGCTGGCAAAGAAATCAAAGGCGATGGGAAACACCTGGGTGTAGCAGAACGCCGCCCCGCCCACGAAAAAGATGGCCGACAGGAGGGCGAGCGGGAAGAGCATGGAGCGCTCCTCCTTGTACAGGCCAGGGGCGATGAACTTCCATATTTGATAGAAGCTGAACGGGCTGGCGACGAAGATGCCCGCGACGATGGAGACCTTGATGTAGGTGAAGAAGGCCTCGGGCAGGGCGGTGAAGATGAGGTGGCTCTCCGGGGGGAGATGTTCCACGAGCGGCTGCATGAGCACGCCGAATATCTGTTCGGCAAAGCCGTAGCTGGCAAGGAATCCGCCCAGGGAAAAGAGCACGCATTTGGTCAGGCGCTTGCGCAGTTCGTCCAGGTGCTCGACAAGGCTCATTTCGTGCGGCGGTTCGGCTGCGGAGGGGGCGTCCGATGCGTCGCCGTCGCCGCCATCGCCGCCATCGCCGCCATCGCCGCCGCCTGTCGCGCCAGCGCCACCGTCACCGCCATTCCCACCGTCTCCACCCGCGCCGTCGGCGTCATCCGGCTCGGAAGGCGCGCCGGTGTCGGCGGTTTCGTCGGTCGCGCCGGTGTCGGCCTCTTCGGGGGCGTCGTGATAGTCAAGGGCAAGGGACGGGTCATCATCCCCGGCGGATGCGCTCGCATCCGGGGGAACGGGGGCGCCGGACGCGTCCGAACCGGCCAAGGCGTCCGGAGAGGTGTGCGTGTCGGCGTCGGTGGGCGCGTCGGGCGCGCCTGCGGATTCCTGGGGGGTCTCCTCCGGGCCGGTCATGCCTTTTTTTCCTCCTCGGCGGCGGGAGGTGTTGCGGGCGCGGCGGTGGGCGCGGCGGTGGGCGCGGCGGACACGGCGTCGGGCGTCACGTCAACCACAGGGGCGTCTTTGCCCGGGGCATCGGCCTTGGCGTCGGTCTTGGCATCGGTCTTGGCATCGGCCTTGGCGGCGGTCTTGGCGTCGGTCTTGTCGCCAAAGAGCTCTTTTTCCGCCTTTTTCTTGCGCTCGGTCATTTCCTCGCGTTCCACGTCCGCCTGGATGGTGCGGTTGAAGTCCGAGGACACGCGCCGGAATTCGGCCAGCCCCTTGCCCAGGGTGCGGGCTATTTCAGGCAGCTTTTTGGGGCCGAGCACCAGCAAGGCCACCACCAGGATCATCAGAAGTTCGGTCGTGCCGATTCCAAACATAGGGTACTCACTTGCTCTGTGCGCGCTCGCGCGCCGTTATCAGCCCGTTGCGCAAGACCGCAATGGCCTTGTGCAACCTATTCCCACTCGATGGTGCTGGGCGGCTTGGAGGAGATGTCGTACACCACCCGGTTGACGCCCTTTACCTCGTTGATGATGCGGTTGGACATACGCGCCATAAGCTCGCTGGGCAAGCGGGCCCA
This sequence comes from Desulfovibrionaceae bacterium, assembly GCA_050251715.1. Lineage (GTDB taxonomy): Bacteria > Desulfobacterota > Desulfovibrionia > Desulfovibrionales > Desulfovibrionaceae > JBFWMG01. Next base: position 69,313 of record JBFWMG010000001.1, read on the forward strand.
GTCCGCCGTCATGGCGTCGATGGAATCGACCACGCGCAGCGCCACCACATTCTCGTAGGTGCGGTCGTCGCCCATGACGCCCACGGTCTTGAGCGGCAGGAGCACGGCAAAGCCCTGCCATACCTTGTTGTACCAGTTGGCCGCGTGCAGTTCGTTCTGCACGATCTTGTCCGCCTGGCGCAGGATGGTGAGGCGCTCCTCGGTGATCTCGCCGATGATGCGGATGGCGAGGCCGGGGCCGGGGAAGGGGTGCCGCCAGATGATGAAGTCGGGCAGGCCCAGCTCCACCGCCACCTTGCGCACCTCGTCCTTGAACAGCTCGCGCAGGGGTTCGATGAGCTTGAGGTTCATCTTTTCCGGCAGGCCGCCTACGTTGTGGTGGCTCTTGATGACCGCCGAGGGGCCCTTGAAGGAGACCGACTCGATGACGTCGGGGTACAGGGTGCCCTGGGCCAGGTAGGCCACGTTCTCGATGGCCTTGGCCTCGCGGTCGAAGACCTCGATGAAGGTGTAGCCGATGATCTTGCGCTTTTCCTCGGGGTCGGTCACGCCCTTGAGGCGGTCGAGGAACAGATCCTGCGCCTCGATGTAGTGCAGGTTCAGGTCAAAGTGCTCCTGCAGGTAGCTCATGACCTCGTGGCCCTCGTTCATGCGCAGCAGGCCGTTGTCCACAAAGATGCAGTGCACCCGCCTGCCCAGCGCCTTGTGCAGCAGCACGGCCACCACGGTGGAGTCGATGCCGCCGGACAGGCCGCACACCACGTTGCCGTCGCCCACCTTGATGTGGGCGTCGGCCAGGGCGTTGTCCACAAAGGACGCCATGGTCCAGGTGGATTTGAGTTCCGCCACCTTGAACAGGAAGTTGTGCAGGATGGTGGTGCCCTCGTCGGTGTGGTGCACCTCGGGGTGGAACTGGAGCGCGTAGATCTTGCGGGTGTCGTCGGCGATGGCGGCCACGTCCACGGTCTCGGTGCGGCCCACGATGCGGAAGCCCTTGGGCGGTTCCAGCACGCGGTCGCCGTGGCTCATCCACACCTTGAGCTTCGATTTGCTCTCGATGCCGTCCCACAGGGCGCAGTCGGCCGAGGGTTCGAATTCCGAGGGGCCGTATTCGCGGTGGTCGCTGGCCGCGACCTTGCCGCCCATGTAGTGGGCCATGAGCTGCATGCCGTAGCAGATGCCGAGCGTGGGCAGGCCCAGGGCGATGACGCCGGGGTCGAGGGCGGGCGAATCCTTGCCCGACACGCTGGCCGGGCCGCCGGACAGGATGATGGCCGAAGGCGCCAGCGCCTTCAGGTCGGCCAGGGCGGTGGTGCAGGGGTGGATTTCGGAATACACCCCCGCCTCGCGCACGCGGCGAGCGATGAGCTGCGTGTACTGGGAGCCGTAGTCCAGAATGATGACTTTTTCCTGTGCGTCCATGAGGATTTCCTCCGGCGGCGCGTTGGCCCGCCGTTTCGCGCCGGGCGCGGTTAGTACGAATCCACCCTGTAGTTGGGCGCTTCCTTGGTGATGATGACGTCGTGCACGTGGCTTTCGCGCAGGCCCGCCGAAGATATCTTGGTGAATTTCGCCTTGTCGTGCAACTCCTTGATGGAGGTGCAGCCGGTGTAGCCCATGCCGGAGCGCAGGCCGCCGATGAGCTGGAAGATGGAGTCGGCCACCGGCCCCTTGTAGGGCACGCGGCCCACGATGCCTTCGGGCACCAGCTTCTTCTTGTCTTCCTGGAAGTAGCGGTCCTTGCTGCCCGCGTTCATGGCGTCGATGGAGCCCATGCCGCGATAGATCTTGTAGGTGCGGCCCTGGTACAGGATGGATTCGCCCGGGCTTTCCTCGGTGCCGGCAAAGAGGCTGCCCATCATGCAGGAGTCGCCGCCCGTGGCCAGCGCCTTGACGATGTCGCCCGAGTGCTTGATGCCGCCGTCCGCGATGACGCGGCGGTCCAGTTCGCGCGCGGCGCGCACGCACTCCATGACCGCCGTCACCTGGGGCACGCCCACACCCGCCACGATGCGCGTGGTGCAGATGGAGCCGGGGCCGATGCCTACCTTGACCGTGTCCGCGCCCGCATCCAGGATGGCGCGCGCGCCCGCGTAGGTGGCCACGTTGCCCGCCACCAACTGGCAATCGGGGAAGGCGGCCTTGACGGCGCGGATGGCGTCGAGGATGTTCTTGGAGTGGCCGTGGGCCGAGTCAAGCACCAGCAGGTCGGCCCCGGAGGCGAGCAGCGCCTCGGAGCGCGGCAGCATCTCCGCGCCCACGCCGATGGCGGCGGCCACGCGCAGGCGGCCCTTGTCGTCCTTGCAGGCGTCGGGATACTTCTTGATTTTCTCGATGTCCTTGATGGTCAAAAGACCCCTCAACCGGCCTTCCTCGTTCACCACCAGCAGCTTTTCGATGCGGTTTTCATGCAGGTAGGCCTTGGCCTGCTCCATGGTGATGCCTTCGGGCACGGTGACCAGGTTCTTGGAGGTCATGACCTCGCGCACGCGGATGTCGGTGTCGGTGACAAAGCGCACGTCGCGGTTGGTGAGGATGCCCACCAGCGCGCCGTCGTCCACCACGGGCAGGCCGGAGATGCGGTATTCGCTCATGAGGTTCAGCGCGTGCTGCACGGTCATGCCCGAAGCCACGGTCACGGGGTCGATAATCATGCCCGATTCGGACTTCTTGACCCGCTCGATCTCGATCTTCTGCTCCTCGATGGTCATGTTCTTGTGGATGACGCCGATGCCGCCGTGGCGCGCCATGGAGATGGCCATGCGCGACTCGGTGACCGTGTCCATGGCCGCAGAGAGGAGCGGGATGTTCAGTTTGATGCTGTTGGTCAGCCAGGTGGACACGTCCACATCGTTGGGATGGGTGTCCGAGTAGGCGGGCAGCAGCAGCACATCGTCAAACGTGAGCGATTCGCTGGAGATTTTGTCTTCGTACATGTTCTTTCTCCTGAAATGTTGGCGCATTTTCGTCTTGAAGCAAGACTGGTTCCTGAAACGATGTTCCGTGGTTTCAAGAAAATGCACAAAAGCATCCACCCTTTCGCAAGGCTGGAATGCCCTAGTCCATGCCGAGGTACGCCGCCCGAACCGAGGGGTTGGAGAGCAGGTCGTGCGCCGGGCCGTCGAGGATGACCTCGCCCGTGGCGAGCACATAGCCCCTGTGGGCGATCTGCAACGCCATCTGCGCGTTCTGCTCCACCAGAAGGACGGTCACGCCTTCCTTGTTTATCTGAGTGATGACCTCGAAAATGTTTTCCACGACAATGGGCGCCAGCCCCAGCGACGGCTCGTCAAGCAGCAGCAGCTTGGGCCGCGCCATGAGCGCCCGGCCAATGGCCAGCATCTGCTGCTCGCCGCCGGACAGGGTGCCGCCCGCCTGCTTGCGCCGCTCCTTGAGCACCGGGAAGAGCGTGTAGACACGTTCCTCGTCCGCGCTCAAATTGTCCTTCTTGGGCCGCAGGTACGCGCCCATGAGCAGGTTTTCGCGCACGTTGAGCGCCGGGAAGATCATACGCCCCTCGGGCACCTGCGTCACGCCCAGCGCCACGATCTTTTCCGTGGACAGCTTGCCGATCTCCATGCCGTGGAAGGTGATGGAGCCCTTCTTGGGCGGCGTGACGCCGCTGACGGACATGAGCGTGGTGGACTTGCCCGCCCCGTTGGCGCCGATGAGCGTGACGATCTCGCCCTCGTTCACCGAAAGGGTGACGCCCTTGAGCGCGTGGATGGAGCCGTAGTAGGTGTGGATATCCTTGATCTCGAGCATGCTAGGCATTGGCCGCCGCTCCCCTGCCCAGATAGGCTTCGATGACCCTGGGGTCGTCCTTGATGGCGCGCGGCGCGCCGTCCGCGATCTTGGTGCCGTGGTCCAGCACCACCAGGGTGTCGCAGATGCTCATGACAAGTTTCATGTCGTGCTCGATGAGCACCACGGTCACGTCCTTGGCGAGAATGCGGTGGATGAGGTCGTCGAGCGCGGCTGTCTCGGACGGATTCATGCCCGCGGCGGGTTCGTCGAGCAGCAGCAGCGCGGGCTCTGTGGCCAGGGCGCGGGCGATTTCGAGCCGCCGCTGGTCGCCGTAGGACAGGCTGCTGGCGGGCTTGAGCGCCATGCGGCGCAGGCCCACGAAGTCGAGCCACTCCATGGAGCGGTCGATGATGGCCTGTTCCTCCGCCTTTTGCGCCCTGGTGCGCAGCACCGCGCCGAAAAAGTTGCTCCGCGTGCGGCAGTGGCGGCCCAGGCGCACGTTGTCCAGCACCGTGAGCGAGGCGAACAGCCGGATGTTCTGGAAGGTGCGCGCCACACCCAACTCGGTCATCTGCTCGGGCTTGCGCCCGTTGGTGCGCACCTGGCTCCCGTTCATGGAGAGCAGCAGGTCGCCCTCGGTGGGCTTGTACACGCCGGTGATGCAGTTGAACATGGTGGTCTTGCCCGCGCCGTTGGGGCCGATGAGGCCGAATATCTTGCCCCGGGGAATGGTGAACGTGACATCCGACAGGGCGAGCAGCCCCCCGAACCGTTTGGTGACGTTGTTGATGGTGAGGATGGGTTCCATGACGCCGGCCTATGCCTCCGATTCCAGTTTCTTGCGCAGCGCCACCATCAGCGGATTGCTCTCGCTGGAGGTGGCTATGCGCGGCATGAAGCCTTCCGGCTTGAAGCGCATGATGAGGATCATCATCAACCCATAGAAGAGGAAGCGCGTTTCCGTGGGCAGGCCGAGCTGCGGCAGGTAGGAGCGCAGGAGCTCGCCCAGGCCCACGAGCACGATCGAACCGATGATGGCGCCGTTGATGTTGCCGAGGCCGCCCAGCACGATCATGCACAGCACCAGGAACGACTCCCAGAATTTGAACATGTCGGGCGAAAGGAACAGCGTCCAGCGGGCGAAGAACGAACCCGCCACCGCGCCGATGCCCGCAGAGATGGCGAAGGCGATGACCTTGTAGGTGAGGATGTCCACGCCGCTCGACGCGGCGGCCAAGGGATCCTCGCGGATGGCGAACCAGGCGCGGCCCAGGCGCGAGTCCTCGAGGCGGCGCATGACGGCATACACGGCCATCACCATGAGGATGGCTAGGTAGAAGTAGGGGATCTCGCCGTCGAATTCGTAGTACCAGTCCCAGGCCGGATTGATGGCCTTGGACAGCCAGGAGAAGTCGATGGTCACGGGGTCGATGCCCGGCAGCCCCAGCGGGCCGCGCGTGAGCCAGATCTCGTTGGTGAGGAACAGCACCACCAGTTCGGAGAAGCCAAAGGTCACGATGGCGAAATAGTCGCCCGTGAGCCGCAGGGTGGGCGCGCCCAGCAGCACGCCCCACAGGGCACCGTTGAGCGCCGCCAGCGGCACTATCAGCCAGAAGCTCAGGCCGAAATGGATGGTGAGCAGGCCCGCCGTGTACGCGCCCACGCCGTAAAAGCCCACGAACCCGAGGTCCAGCAGGCCGCAGAAGCCAGGCACGATGTTGAGCCCCAGCGCCAGCACCATGTACACCATGATGAGCGTGCCCACGTGCAGCACGTATTCGCTGGCTATGGGCGAGACGGGGTAGACGAGCAGGGCTCCCAGCAGGAGCGGCAACGCGAGTTTCAGTTTGCTCATGGCCGCCCCCCTATGCCTTGTTTATCATGGCCTTGCCCAGCAGGCCCGAGGGTCTGAAGATGATGACCGCGATCATGACCGCGTAGGCCACGCCGTCCCGGTAGAGCGACGAGACGTAGCCCGCGCCCAGCGCCTCGGCCACGCCCAGCACGATGCCGCCCAGCATGGCCCCCGGCACCGAGCCGATGCCGCCCAGCACCGCCGCGGCAAAGGCCTTGACGCCCGCCACGTAGCCCATGGTGGGGTACATGGTGTTGTAGTACACCGACACCAGTATGCCCGCCATGGCGCCCAGCGCCGAACCCAGGGCGAAGGTGAAGCTGATGACCGCGTTGACGTTGATGCCCATGAGCCGCGCCGCCGTGCTGTTCTGGGCCAGGGCGCGCATGGCCGTGCCCACCTTGGTGCGGTGGATAATCATGTTCAGGCCTATCATCATGGCGATGGTCACGGCGAAGATGAACACGTGCAGCCAGGTGAGCGAGACGTCGCCCATGGTGAAGGCCACGTCCTTCAGGTATTGCGGCACCGCATCCTGGGCAAAGGGCTTGGGCCGCGAGCCCCAGATGACCATGGCCAGGTTTTGCAGGAAGATGGACATGCCGATGGCCGTGATGAGCACGGCAAGCCGGTGCGACTTGCGCAGCGGCTTGTAGGCGATGGCCTCGATGAGCACGCCCATGCCCGAGGCGCAGCACATGGCCAGCACGATGGCCAGGTAGAAGGGCATGCCAAGGACGTTGATGAACGTGACGCAGAAGAACGCGCCGAGCATGAAGATCTCGCCGTGGGCGAAATTGATGAGCTCGATGACGCCGTAGACCATGGTGTAGCCCACGGCGATGAGCGCGTAGATCACACCCAGGGTCAGTCCGTTAATGAGTTGCTGTTCAAACAAAGGCGCACCTGCTCCGTTTTTGGGTGACCGGGACGGGCTTAAAAAAAGCAGGCTGGACCAAGGTGTGCCCCGGGCCCAACCCATTACATTCTTTCGCTTTTTTATACATACAGCGCGCGCGGTACATGGTGCTGCACGGCAATCCGTTTGTTTACCCCCGCCATGCGCATTCTGTCAAACGGGCCGGGCCAAAAGAAGGCATGTGCCAGGCCGTGCGCCAGTCGGCGGAGAGGCGGCCAGGGAAGGAACAACTTCGCAGGGTTGCGGCATGCGTACATCCCAAAAGAGGCAACGGCGTGCAGGACAAGCCCCTGGCTGTACCGTTATTTTTTTGCGGGTTCTGTGCCGAGTTCCTTGACAGCCATGTCGTGCAGGTCCTTCGGGGCGTCCTTGGCGTCGCGCACCGTGGCGAACAGCGCCTTGGCCTCGTCGGGCTTGTTCAAGTAGTACTTGTTGACGATGCCCAGGTTGAAGCTCGCCTCAAGATGGTGCGGATCGAGTGCGAGCACGTCGCTGAACCTGTCGCGGGCCGACAGGTAGTCCTTGGCCTCGAACTTGGTCACGCCCAGCATGTACAGCGCCGCCGTGTTGGACGGCTCGGCCACCAGGGCGCGGTTGAGAAAGCTTTCGGCCCGTTCCGGCGCGCCCATGTTCGTGAACTGTTCGGCAACGCCGATGAGCGCCTTGGCGTCGTTGGGGTTTTCCTTGAGCTGCTGCATGAGCTGCTGCATGGCGGCCAAGACCTTGGGATCGGACTGCATGCGCTGCATCACGTCGTTCATGGCGTTCGAGGCGCCCGTGCCGCCCGCGCCCATGCCGCCCGCGGACGGGGCGCCGCCGGGCATGCCGCCCGCGCCCATGCCGCCTGAACCCATGCCGCCCGCCGGAGGCATGCCGCCCGTGCCCATGCCGCCTGGAGCGCCGCCGGGCATGCCGCCGGGCATCTGGCCCGGCATGCGGCCGGATTTTTCCAGCGCCTTGGCCATTTCCGGGGGCATGTTCTCGGGAAACGCCGGGGCGGCGTCGTCTTGCGCCATGGCGCCCGCGCCGCCGCGCGGCGACACCGTGAGCGAGGGGTTCTCCATGCGGTAGGCCATGGACAGGCCCAGCATGGCCACCAGCCCAACGGCCACGGCGGCCAGAACTATCTTGCGGGATTTATTGGTCGTGGTCATCGCCAAGGTGCTCCATGTGCGCAATGCGGGTTTCAAGGCTTTTTTGCGAGCGGGCCAGGAACAGCACGAAGCCGCCCACGCCCAGCCACACCAGCACGTTGGCCGCCAGCAGGTATCCGGTGTTATCCATGTACGGACTCCTCATCGTCGAGAGAAACAAGGGTTTCCAGGCGCGCGGCCTGGGTGTTCTGGCGCGTGCGCACCGCCACCAGCGCGAACCACAGGAAGAACCACGCGCCCAGGCAGACGAAAAGCGTGGTCTTCATCTCCGGTTCCAGCCCGCCGCCCTTGGCCGCCAGCACCGCCGGGTGGATGGACCGCCACAGCCGCGCCGACAAAAAGACCAGGGGGACATCCAGAAAGGCCACGATGCCCAGCACCGCGCTGACCACGGCCCGGCGTTCAGGGTTCATGGCCAGCGAGCGCACGATGCAGTACGCCGCATAGATGAACCACATGATGAGCGTGGTGGTCAGGCGCGGATCCCACGTCCACCACACGCCCCAGGCGGGCTTGCCCCACAGCATGCCCGTGGCCAGGGCCAGGCCGCTGAACAGCACGCCCACTTCGGCGGCGGCTCCGGCCAGATGGTCCCAGAACATGGTGCGCTTCAGGAGAAACGCCACGCCGCTCACGAACACAAGGAAAAAGCTGAACATGGACCACCACGCCAGCGGCATGTGCACGTAAAAGATCTTCTGCACCAGCCCCATGGTCTGCTCCACCGGGGCATAGGACCAGATGCACCATTGGCTGACCGCGATGGCGGGGCCGGCGATGAGCGCCGCGATGGCCGCCAGGTTCGGGCCATTACCGGCGCGCTGGGCCGTGGCGGTGTTTCCGGACGTTTCCTTCATTTATTCCTCCGCGCCGTAGACGAACGGGAACAGCACAAGCCCCGCTCCGGTGAACAGGGCGTCGAACGCCCCGGCAATGCCCAGCCACGAGGTCACGCCCTCGATTGCGCCGCCCGCGAACAGCCCCGTGACAAGGCGTACCCCGGCCAGCAGGATGGGCACGAGCAGCGGGAACAGGATGATGGACAGGAGCGATTCGCGCGCCGCCTGTCCCTGGGCCAACGCGCCCAGAAGCGATCCCAGCGCCACCAATCCCCAGTCCACGGCCAGCACCGTGCCCAGGCCCAGCAGCGCCGAGCCCCGCACCTCCTGGCCCAGAAACACGATGGTCGCGGGCACGAACACGCACTGCGCCGCCACGATGAGCACCATGCCCGCCAGCGCCTTGCCCAGCCACACGCTATGCGTGGGCATGGGCGACAGCACCAGACCCATGCGCTGGCCGTTCACCTCTTCCAGGCTGTACAGCGTGTTGAACACCAGCACCTGGCAAAAGGCCGAGGCCAGCCAGAACACGGCGGCCGCGGCCTGCGGCGGCGTGAGCTCGCCCGTGTGGCGGCTCAGGCTGAACAGAAAAATGAGCAAAAGCCCGAGCAGGAGCGCCTGGATGAGTCCCGTGCCCCGCGCCAGCACCAGGCGCAGATCCTTGGCCGCCATGGCCAGCGCGCCGCCTAGCATATGGGCGCCTCCACCACGTAGCCGGTTGCCGGGCCCAGGTATTCCACCCGTTTGCCGCCCAGCGCCAGCACGCGGTCGGCCAGGCACAGATCGCGCTCCACGTGATGGCTGATCCACACCAGCGACCCGCCGCGCGCCCGCGCCGCCTTGATCTCGCGGTGCATGATCGCGCCGGAACGGCGGTCGAGCCCGGTGCCCGGCTCGTCCAGCAGCACCAGGGACGGCTCGGGCAGGAAGACCCGCGCCAGGTTGAGCCGTTGCGCCATGCCGCGCGAATAGCCTCCGGCGCGCTCATGCGCCGCGTGGGCCAGTTCCATACGGTCCAGGGCGGCCAGGAGCGCGTCCCGCGTGGCGGGCAGACCGTATGCCCTGGCCCAGAACGCCAGGTTCTCCAGGCCGGTCAGGTCCGGGTAGATGAACGTCTGGTGGCCCAAATAGCCGATCTTTTCCGGTCCGATGGCGTGTTGCACCGTGCCCCGCGTGGGCCGGGCAAGGCCCGCCATGATCTTGAGCAGCGTGGACTTGCCCGCGCCGTTGGGCCCGGCCACAAGCACGATCTCTCCCGGCCCGATGGCCAGGGTCACGTCCTTGAAGACCAGCTTGGCGCCGTAGAACTTGGCGAGTTTGCTGCACGTCAGCATGGGATCAGGCGTCTCCCGCGCGCTTGCGGCCATACCGCTTGAAGCCCAGCACCGGGAACAGGCACATGAGCGTGGAGCCGATCCATATCCAGTTGATGAGCGGATGCACGCTGACCTTGAGCGTGGCGGTCTTGTCCGCCCGCGACGAGAGCAGGGTGGCGTACAACTCGTCGCCCAGGCCGGGCAGCACGCCCGCCTCGGCATAGGGCTGTTCGAATTTGCGGTACAGCCTGCGCTGCGGCAACAGGGTGCCGATGGCCTTGCCGTCCCTGGACACCTCCAGCTCCGCCTCGATGTAGGCCATGGCCGGGGAGTGCCCCTCGCGCATGTCCTTGTAGGTGAAGGTGTATTCCTCCAGTTGCACGGATTCGCCGGGTTTGAGCACGGCTTCGGCCTCGGTCATGTAGGGGCCGGACACGGCCACGCCGAGCACGGCCAGCGCCAGGCCGAAATGCACGCCATATGCGCCCCAGCTGGCGCGCAGCTTGCGCACGCCCGTGTCGGTGGCGAAGAGCAGCACAATGCCCGCCGCGGCGGCCAGGCCGCCCGCCGCGCCCATGAGCGCCACGGGCATGCGGATGCCCGCCGCGAACAGCGCGGCGCAGAAGCCGAAGAACACGCCGAGCACGGCCAGGAACTTCTTTTTGTCGCGCAGGCCGTCCTTCCAGCCCAGCCAGGGGCAGACCGTGAGCAGCAGCGCCAGCAGCGCGAAGAGCGGCAGGCAGACCTTGTTGTAGAATTTGGCTTCCAGGCCCACGGGGTTGCTGCTCCACAGCTTGCTGAACACCGGCCACATGGTGCCCATGAGGATGACCAGGCCAAGCACCATGAGCAGCCATGCGGCCATGATGAGGAACCCTTCGCGGTTCATGAGGCCGCTCACCTCGCGCGACTGGGCGCGGGGGGAGGTCACGGTCAGCAGCACCGCCGTGCCCGTGGCGGCAAGGATGAAGATGAGCAGCGGCTTGCCCACGCCGCCCTCGCCAAAGGCGTGCAGCGAATCGACCACGCCGCTGCGCACCAGGTAGGTGGCGAAGTAGCAGGAGATGAGCGTGAGCGCCATGAGCAGCACGTTGGTGCGGTGCAGGCAGCCCCGCTTGCTCTCGATGACCCCTGTGTGGATGCAGGCCGAGGCCACCAGCCAGGGGATGAGCGAGGCGTTCTCGACCGGATCCCAGGCCCAGTAGCCGCCCCAGCCCAGTTCCATGTAGGACCACCATCCGCCCAGCACGATGCCCGCCGTCAGGAAGAGCCACGACGTCAGGGTGAAGTTGCGGCTGGCCGCCATCCACGAGGACTCGCCCCGCGCCAGGGCGAGTTCGCCGGACATGGCTTGCGCCAGGGCCAGGCAGCCCGGCACGGTAAAGCCCGCGTATCCCAAAAAGAGCAGGGGCGGGTGGAAGATCATGGCCGGGTTCTGCAACAGTGGGTTCAGGCCGTTGCCGTCCGCCGGGGGCGGCACGATGCGTATGAAGGGGTTGGACCAGTTGGTCATGAGCAGCAGGAAGAACGCGAGAATGGTGAAGGAAAACAACCAGAAATAGGTACGCGTCTCCTGGGACAGGGCGCGGTAGGCCGGGGTGAAGAGGAACACGGTCACAAAGAGCGACGTGGCCCACGCCCAGAAGAGAAGCGATCCCGCCTGGCCGGCCCAGAACGCGGTGAGCGTGTAGAACAGCGGCATGAACTGGTCGGAATAGTCATGCACGTAGCGGAAGGAGAAGTCGTGCATGCCGAGTGCCCAGAACAGGATGGCCGAGGTAAAGGTGAGCAGGCCGGTGATGACGATGTGGCCGTTCTCCATCAGGGCCAGCGCGGCGCCGCGTTTGCTCCAACCCTGCCACGCGGCGGTTCCGGCCAGCAGCAGGGCGATGAGCATGGACAGCACTAGCGCCAGGAAGGCGGTCAGATGCATGGATACTCCTTTTATCGTTTCAGTCGGGAAGGTATAGACGCAAATGGCCGGAAAAGAAAGGGGCGGCGCGGCCGCAAACACCGCAAGCGGCTGTTTGCGCACGCCTTGGCGACCGGTTGCGCCCCGGTTGGGGCAAGGCGGCGGCCAGACGGGGGAAGGTTATCCCTCGCCCTGTTGCTTTTTGTATTTTGACGGACACTTGGTCATGAGCGACGAGGCGCCGAAGGTGGTGCCGCCCTGCAGAAGGCCGCCTTCCACAATGACCTCGACGCCGGGCTTGAAGGTGTCCGGCACCGCGCCCTTGTAGGACACCATGATCGACTGGGCGGGATTATCCTTGTCCAACAGGCGGAAATCCACACCGGGCGCTCCATCCGACATCTTCAGGTCGGCCGCGGCCACGGTGCCGAACAGCCGTGCCGAGCGCAGATGCTCCTGGTCCGTGGCCAACGCCTCGGACACGTTGAGAAAATAGACGCTGTTTTCGCTGAGCCCGGAAAAAATGAGCCAGCCGAACCCGGCACAAAAGAGTAGCGCCGCAGCTATATATACATTCTTATTGGATTTCTTGTTCATGATCCGCAGGTACGTCCTTGTGCAAAGCTCGTCGCCTTGTGCAATGGGGTATTACGTGTCTTGTGCAATTATTTGCATATATTTATCATTATAATCGGCTATTTGGACTTCGTCAACTGCTTGCGTTGCGAGCGCGCCAGTTCGCGCAGATCCTGCACGGTGTCGGTCTCGTCCATGATCTCCTGCCCCAGGATTTCCTCGAGCACGTCCTCCAGGGTGACCACGCCCGCCAGGCCGCCGTATTCGTCCAGAACCACGCACAGATGGGTGCGCGAATCGAGCAGTTCGGCCAGCAGACGATCCAGGCTCAGGGTTTCGAGCACGAACTTGACCGGGCGCATGATGTCGACCACGCGCAGGGTGAACTGGTCGTTGGCCAGCGCCTCCATGATGGAGCGGCGGTACACCAGGCCCACAATGTCTTCCTGGTCGTTGTTGTCGTAGACCGGGATGCGGCTGTAGTGCCAGAAGTCGCGCATGCTGCGCGCGTCGGACATGGACAGGTCGGCGGACAGGGAAAAGACCACCGTGCGTGGGGTCATGATGTCGTGGACGGTCCTGCAGTCCAGGGACAAGATGTTTCGGATGGCCACTTCCTCATAGGGCTTGATGAGGCCGGAGCGGCGCGTCAGGCTGACGATGGCGCGGATGTCCTCTTCCGTGGACACGGGCCGGGCGGTTCTGGGCCGCAACAGGCGCGCCATGGAGCCGGTGATCCAGATGAGGGGCATGAGCAGCCAGACCAGGGCGCGCATGGGACGCGCCAGGGCCGGGGCGATCTGGCGGCAATAGGCCACGCCCAGTGTCTTGGGCAGGATTTCCGAGAACACGAGGATGGACAGGGTGAACAGGGCGGCGAACATGCCGAGCACGTCCGAGCCGAACGCCTTGGCCGCGGACGCGCCCGCAAGGGATGCCCCGGCGGTGTTGGCGATGGTGTTCAGCGTCAGGATGGCGGAGATGGGCTTTTCGATGTCCGTGCGCAGGTCATACAGGATATGGCCGCTGCGCCGTCCCTGCTTGCGCAGGTTTTCGATGGCGCTCCAGGGCACGGAATAGAGCGTGGCCTCGGCCACGGAACAGAGGGCGGAAATGGAGATGGCAAGCCCGGCCCAGAGAATGAGGTCAAAAAGAGGGGTCATGCGCGGCGCCTTTCTGTGCGAAGCGGGTGAAGGGCGTCAGCGAATCGGTGAGGATCCTGTTTCATTGGTTGGGTATGATAGGCAGTGGTGGGCGAAAAGGCAATCCCAGGGGGGATCAGTCGCCGCTCACGGCCTGCGCCGCGCGGTGGCGGCGGTAGAGGAGATAGCCGATGAGGCTGGAAAGTATGAACAGCGCCACGGAGAGGCCCGTACGCCATACGGGATCCACCCGTACGCCGCTGCCCAGCAAGGCGAAAATGGCGGTTTGCGGGATGAATCCCAGGCCCGATCCCAGCAGGAACCACAAGGCGGGCACCGTGCTGACGCCCGCCACGAGATTGGTGAGCAGGTTGCTGCCCACGGGCAGGAATCGGATGACCAGGGTCATGGCAAAGGGGCTTTGGCGCAGGATGGCGTTGACGCGGGCGATGCGGCGGCCGTGGCGGCGGGTGATGAATTCCTGGCCGAGCAGGCGGGCGTAATAAAAGGACAGCGCGCACCCGAGCGCGGTGCCCACGGTGGCGAAAAGCGTGCCGTGGAGAAAGCCGTAGGCATAGCCCGCCAGGAAGCTGACGATCTGGCGCGGCAGGCCCACGGCGGTGAAACCCGTGGCAAAGGCGATGAAGAGCAGTTGGCCCGCCAGTCCCTTGTCGCGCAGATAGGTGTCGACCCAGGCGGTGTTGAAGGCGTCTTCGACCCCGAGGTGCTTGAGGCCGAACATGATCCCCGCCAGGGTGGCGAGCAGGATGAATCCCTTGATGAGGGCGCGGGCGGGTTTGTTATCCATCCCGTTGCGCGCTTGGGGCGCGATGCGGCCGCAAGGTGAAAAAGGCGGGCAGCAGCAGGACTTGCCCGACGAAAAGCACGGCGTCGCGGTCAAAGGCGGCAAAGCACAGCACGCCCGCCGCACCGGCCAGGCCAAGAATGCGGAGCGTGCCTGGCGACAGGACGCGGTTGCCGGAGCCCGGCATGTTGAGCCAATGAAGGAAAAAAGCGGCCTGGGCCACAAGGCTCAGGCAAACGGCAAAGGCGATGAGGGGGTAATGCATGATACCTCTGGGTAATACATGAAAACGGCGGGCAGCGCCATCCCGGTGCGTCGCGGCGGGCGCGGCGCAGGGGGCGTTGCGGTCAGTTCTTTTCCTTGATTTCGTAGCTGATATGGCGCTGTTGCATCCAGCGCACGGCCACGAGGTCGTACCAGGTGGTCATGGCCCGGTCGAGGATTCCGTATTTCGATGTGCCGTGCAGGCGGGGGCGGTGGTTGACCTTGACCTCGGCCACGACCGCGCCCTGCATCTTCATGAGGGTGGGCAGGAAGCGGTGCATGCCGGTGAACATGGGGATGCGCCGGGCCATGTCGGCGCGCATGACCTTGAGGGAGCATCCGGTGTCCTTGACGGTCTCGTTGGTCATCCAGTTGCGCACGAAATTGCCGAACCGGGACGCCTTGCGCTTGAGCCAGGTGTCCTTGCGCGTGGCGCGCCAGCCGATGACCATGTCGAAGCCGCGCTCGTATTGTTTGAGCATGGCGGGGATGTCGGCGGGATCGTTTTGCAGGTCGGCGTCCATGGTGACCACCACGTCGCCGGGGGCATGGGCGAACCCGGCGGCAAAGGCGGCGGACTGGCCGCGGTTCTGGGCGAAGCTTATGTATGTGACGGCTGGATTGTCCGTGGCGAGGCGTTTCACGACCTCCAGGCTCTTGTCCTTGCTGCCGTCGTCCACAAAGAGCACTTCCCACGGTTTACCGGCGAGGGCCATGCTCTTCTGGATTTCATCGAGGAGAACCGGTAGGTTGTCTTCCTCGTTGTAGACAGGTATGATAAGGGTGATGCGCGTGATGTCGTTCATGTCGAGGCGGGTAATAGATTATTTCGGGCCGAGTGTAAATAAGTGATTGACAGGGTGCGAAAGAGCGCATAGATACCTGTTCTTCCGTGACGCGGGGTGGAGCAGCACGGTAGCTCGTCGGGCTCATAACCCGAAGGTCGTAGGTTCAAATCCTGCCCCCGCTACCAGAGAATACAAGGGCTTACAGTTGAAAGACTGTAAGCCCTTTTTCTTTTCCTAACCTATTCCTAACCAGGCTATCGGCCCCCATCCGTTTCAGGTGGGATTCTTCCAGTGCGCTTGAGCTTCCCGGCTTCCTGCGCATGGGACACTGGAGCTATGGCAACAGGTCGTGCTAACAGGTTGCCCACGCGGTAGGGGGCTACCCGCAATACCTCGGTGTGTATGCCGATGGGGTGCTAGGGGTTTCTGGCGCACCCAGAGAGGTATCGCCACCGACTCAATCCATAGTCGAATTCCCAAGGGAGGCGGGATGAGACCCACCGTTGCACTCAATCGACGCTACGACCTCGTGAGGTCGACGTCTGACGAGATAGAAATCGACAGGACGCAGTATGCGGTAGCGCACATGCTGGGACAGGAGCCGGGCATGGGGATGGATGAGCTGCTGCGCAAGGGGCTGACCATTGTCCTTGGGGAGGCTCGGAGCGGAAAAACCACGGAATTTGTTTGTGCAACCGATCGGCTGAATGAAAGCGGAAAGTGCGCCTTCTTTGTCCGCATCGAGGACTTGGCCGGGGGCGGCGGTGCCCCTCTGGATACGCTCCGCTTCAGTCTGGAAGGCGATCGCGCCTTGGGGCGATTCGATTCCTGGCTGGCGCGGGAGGATGAGGCCGTATTTTTCCTGGATGCCGTTGACGAGGCCAAGCTGCGGCATCCGAGTGATTATCGGCGAGCCGTGCACCTGTTCCAACAGGCGATCCAGCCTCATCTGGCCCGCGTGCGCGTTGTCATCTCCTGCCGCGTTTCCGAATGGCGCCCGAAAGACGATCTTGACGTCGTAGCGGCTTTGCAGGGGCGGCTCGCCCCGGATGTTGCCGAGCCCGAGGAACAGGCGGCAGTGCAGGCGGGGCAGGGGGCAGAAAAACTCCCACAGATTGTCACGCTTCGGCCACTTGGTGAGGAAGAGATCCACGCGCTTGCGTCTTCGCTGCGCGTTGACCTTCCTGCGGATTTTTTTCGGCAGATGGAGCATGCCGGAGTCTTGGATTTTGCAGGGCGCCCCGGCGATGCCCTTGAACTCATCAGGTACTGGCATGAGAGGGGCTCGTTTGGTTCGTTGACCGACCTTGTGGGCCACGACGTGGAACGGAAGTTGCGCGAGGAGAACGACGCATTCAGGGGGCAGGACGTGCTTTCTCCTGCCAAGGCACTGAAGGGCGCGGAGGCGCTGGCCGCAGCGGCGGTGATGTGCAACGCCCCCACCTTCCGTGTCGCACCGCCCGAGCAGGATGGCCCCGGCGCTCTGCCTGCCCTCGACCCTGCGGTCCTGTTGCCCGATTGGCAGCCCAATGAGCTGCAGGCGCTGCTGCGGTACCCGCTCTTCGATGAGGCGACCTATGGCCGGGTGCGTTTCCACACGCGCACGGTTCGCGAGTACCTGGCGGCGCAGTGGTTTTTGCATCGCATCAACGATGGATGTCCTCCGGACGAAGTTGTGGGGCTCTTTTTCCCGACGATCTATGGGCAGCGCACCGTGGCGGCTTCCCGCAGTGTGGTCGCGGCGTGGCTGGCGCCGGATGTTCCCAAGATTCTCGCTGCCGCGCTCACCTACCATCCCGAGATTCTGCCCGACGCAGGCGATCCGCAGCGACTACCGGTGGCTGTCAGGGAACGAGTCCTGGAGGCGCATTGCCGAAAATACAAGGACCGATTCGGGCGGTGGTTTCATTGGGACGCCAGCGGAATGCGGCGGTTTGCCCACCCGGAACTGTGCCCGTGTGTGGGGCAATTGTTGTTGGACGATGCGGTCGGGGAACCGGAAAAGGACATGCTGCTTGATCTCGTGGCCTGGGGAGGCACGCACATGTCGGGGTGCGCCGCCGCCGTCATGGCGCTTGTCGAAGACGAGCATTGTCCTTGGGACTTGCGATGCTCTGCTCTGCTCGCTGTCGCGGCGACGGGAACAAGGGACCACAAAGAGCGGGCGATTCAAGTCGCATACGCATCGCCAGCCCCTTATGATCGGTACATTAGCTATCTCCTCCATGCGTTTTATCCCGATCCGTTGGGAGCAGAAGGCGTTGTGGGTCTTCTGCAGTTCATGGGATTGGAACTAGTGGGGCATCGTGATCAAAAGTGGGAGGCCGTCCGCAGGATCATAAAGCAAATTGATGATCCGCAATCCATGATGATTATAGCGTTTGGACTTCGTGACAAGATAGTTC
This sequence comes from Desulfovibrionaceae bacterium, assembly GCA_050251715.1. GTDB lineage: Bacteria > Desulfobacterota > Desulfovibrionia > Desulfovibrionales > Desulfovibrionaceae > JBFWMG01. The sequence goes on from JBFWMG010000001.1 coordinate 87,038, forward strand.
AATATGAAGCTGATGACATCAAAAGAATATGTTCAGATCGTGTCTCTGAAAATATATGGACTTGTTTTGGGCTGTCGGTTGAGAAATTAGTGCGTCTGGACAGCAACCCGAGTAAAGAGTTGTTCCAACTATTGGATGCTGTTGGTAATATTAATGTTCTGTCAGAATATTATGGAGATGAGGTTGTCGAGAGTATTAAAGAGTCGCTCCATGCTGCATGCTTCACATGGCGACGCGGTTCTGTCCATTTTTACTATGCCTGGAGAAAACGAAAAGATTCCGATGAGTATATCAAGTTCAGATCATACTATCCAGGTTTCCCCTTCGCGCTAACTCGTGACGACGCAGTGTGGCTCATAGAGGACTGTGAGTCAGAAGAAGATGCGGCAAAGAAATTATTTTTAGTCAGCGTTCTTCTTAAGCTGTGGTCTGGTCCGGAGGATGACGAAAATGATGATCAGTTAGATATTCTCTGCGGACTTTCTTCTGCGTATGAGAGTTTGTTGTCTGACGTAGAGGCGTTGGTTATCCTTCGTGAAGAACGGCTATCTGGTGCTGTACTGCATCCATGGGAACTGAAGAGTTGGGTCAGGCAACTTGCTGACACTCACGAAGAACTCAAGTTCTACCAGCATGTTAAAAAGAGTACGAAGGAGATTGCATCTGGCAAGGCATATGACATCATCGGAATACTTTCCAAAAAAATAAAGTGGTACGAGCATCGTGTGGGAAGCCACTCCTTAAGACCGCTCATCGAGTTGTATGGGGAGGAGGTTGCGGATGCGTTCAAGACAGCGCTCATTCGCTCTTGGAAGAATGATTGGAAGCCTGATTGGACAAAAAACGTATTTTATCATTGGGCCGTAATCGGTGCCAGCTTGGCTTTCGAGGATGGGTTCGACGTTTCTGAAATGGCTCCAGAACAGATAAAGAATGCGGTACGCCTTGCATTCAGCGTGGTTGAGATGCCTGTGTGGATGGACCTCCTTTGCGAGTATCACCCCGAACAGGTCGCATCAACCCTGCGAGAAATGCTTGATGAGGAGTGTATCAGGCAAGGAAATATTCCACACTATCCCGTGATACGCACGGTGTGCAGTCAAGCCCAGCTGTTTCGTATGGTTGCTTCGGATGTTATGGCATGCCTTGAAAAATACCTCCCAGAGGATGGGAGTGCGTATCAAGGGAGTTGCCCACAGCTTCTTGGGCTTGGCTATCAGGAGCGGTTGTCCGCCCTGTTTGCCACAAAGGCGAAGGCGGTGGCCGCTGAAATGACTGCGCTTCCCAAGTGGGTTGCCCGCTGGCTGCAGTTGGACGCCACGGCTGCTTGGGCATTCATCGAAGAAGTGCTTGGGAAGATGTCCGTGGAAGAGGCGGATGCCTTTGTCTTGGATTTGGCTGCTGGCTTCGATCCTCTCCATAGAGGGCAGTATCTGTTGTGTCATGAGCCTGACTATCAGAACAATCCAGTTGTGCTGACCAAGATGATAAAGACGGTCTGTTGGCATGTCAGGCCCATTGAAGATATCCACCACGAAAGCGCGTATAGCCCTGGTGCCCGGGATTTTGCCCAATCATTCCGGGGTAAGTTGTTTGAGTACCTAGAGGCGACTTCCGGCAAGGAGAGTTATATCGAGTTGTGCCGCCTGGTTGAAGAATTGCCAGAAAAGCGCGAGTACTTACAACTTCTTGTCTATCGGAAGTTGATGCGGGATGCCGATGTTCCGTGGCAGCCATCGGCCATCCCCCAATTTGAGCGCGAGCATGAAATCGATCCGCTGACAACTGGCGACCTGTTTGCTGTTGCGATTAAGCGATTGCGCGAAATTCAGGGAGAGCTGGAGCGCGGCGATTTCAGCAACCGTGGCCTTTTTACCGAAAACACCGCCGAGACGGAGTTGCAAAAGTATTTCGCTGGAAAGCTTCAGGACAAGGCACGAGGGCGATATGCCGTAGTCCGCGAGGCAGAGGTGGATGCCGGCAAGAAGCCGGATATTCGCCTTGTTCATGAGGGGACATCCCCTGTGTCCATTGAAATGAAATGGGCCCACAAGTGGTCTCTGTCCAAATTGGAGGTGGCGTTGGCAAATCAGCTTGTCGGGCAGTACCTCAAGGCAGATGGTAGCTCGTATGGTATTTTTCTTTTGGTGAACGCCAAAGAAGGCGAGCATTGGGGTGGTAAACGGGAACATACGTTCCAAACCCTCATAGAGCATCTGCAAAGCAAGGCAGACGCCATCTTGGCCAGCAATCCCGAGGTGCAGGGTTTGGTAGTCTTTGGGATAGACGTGACGCCTCCTGCAAAGTGATGGAACACACATCAATAATGATGTTGGCAGATTGATGGCCGACATCGCTGGCGACGTACGTTGTGGCTGGATCCTACTGTGAGGGTGGTTTGGCCTTGTCGTCTCCTCTATCAACTTGTTTTGCTTTTGACGGGTCTTGAGCGTCTGGATGCGCTAGCGCCTGCGCGTATTTTGCAATGATGCTGTCAAGGCACGCTGTAAGCTGGAAACACGTTTGCTCAAAGCTTCGATGGGCTCCTGGTGCGTTTGCGGAGGATGTCACCCGGCCTTGCCCAGCCGCATTTCCAGTTCCAGTGCTCACTCAACAACTCGAAGACGATAGGCGGCAGTATGGCCCCGTCCGGCGTGCGTCGCGATGGAGGCGCGGGGTTGAATGCCTTGCCCGTGGAGAGTTCGACGCGGGGGATGACGAAATGCAACTCGACTCTTTGCGCATGGCTGTGCCTGACCCAAAGAATGTCATAGTTGCATCGGCCGATCCCGGCGAATGCGGCTCGCTCGAAATCCCTCATGACCTCCCGTTGTTGCTCCGCTGCCGGGGCATCTTCCCGCGCGAAGCTGATGCCGCCGGACGTGTATCGCCAGTTGTGCGGAAGCACGTCGATGATCTGTCGCGTTTGGCCGAGTTTTCCTCCGAGCACTTCCGGTCGGGGGGGGGGCGAGGTCGGCCCGTCGATGGCGACATGATGTTCAGCACGTAGTCAACAGGACCTGCTCCGGCCCCCGTGCCATGTGGGAAAAATTTGACCAGCATGTCTACGTGTTGCGCTTCGTTCAAGTGCGATCAATGCAGCAATGACCGTGGCGGCTTCAATTGCGGAGCATTGGTCTGTTGCCCAAGACTCCAGGAGGTTGAGCCCATTTGCGATGCGTGCCATTTCTTGGATTCGTTGTGCCTCGAGTCGGTGATTGTGGAGAGCCTCGGGGCGAGAGCGCCGTATGGAATCTCTTACCAACTGGGATAGGCTCATGCCGTATTGAGTGGCTTTGGCCCGCCAGTCGAGAAGCTGCTTCAGCGTCACCCGGACTTCGATGCGTTCCAAGCGTGGCCCTCTCGTTTTGCCTCTAAAAGGGCTGGGGGCTTGCCCTCTGTTTCCTGTTGGCCGAACTTGTCCGGACAGCGGGGAGACTGGCTAGATGAGGAGGGCGAGACGTTATCCGTATGGAACGGCGTCTCATTCTTGCGTGACGCTGGAATATCACAGTATCGTGTCGGCATGTCGCTACTCACGGCGCGATCTCCCGTGAGGCATTGCATCTATTGTGTGCACGGTGCGTGATGTGGCAAATTCTTCTAAGTCGCGCTGATCATAGACGACACGTCGCCCCAGTTTCTGATATTTCGGGCCACGGCCAAGTGATCTCCACACCTCCAGAGTCCCAGGGGCAAGACACAGCAGATGCGCGGCTTCCTGCGTTGTTAGCTTTTTCTCCACAATGGTCTCCCATAAGCGATTTTATGCCTCTGTGCGGCCTAATCTCGTTATAATACCAGCGTGGAGTTGTTGATGTTAAGCCCCAGAGCAACATTTTTCATGGTTCTTGGTAAAAGTTTTATTAAAAAATATGGGGTGGTTTCGCGTGGTGTTGAAAATGGTGGAAAATATTTTAAAAATTATTGAGTTCATAGGCCTTTCTTGGACCGTTTATTATGCACGCTTGCGAGGCATTTGGGGCAGGGCGGGTTACTTCGAGGATATCGATTCAGCACAAGGCGAGCCGCGTTGCATCAAGTCGTATTTTGGGCGGGTCCTGCTTCTGGATAGGTGCCAAGTCATGTCCGATCATTCCATCGGGCCACATTCGCTCTCACCTGCGGCTGGGCGATCAGGGCTGGCGAAAGCAGATCGCCTCGGCGACTGTTGCTCACCGAACAGGTCGATGCGGTTATGATAGCCCGTCCCAGTTTAGCCACGAACACAGCCGCCTCTTCGGCGCGCCGCCCCTGCGGGACATCAAGAAGCTGCACCGGGAGGTGCGAACGCAGGAGGCGACGGCCGGTGTGTGATGCTGGGAGGGCCGGAGGGCATGGTCTTGGGTTACCGCTTCTCCAATACTTGAGGTGGGTCGACGTTGACGCATAAATGCATTGGGGGCGACCTGAAAGGCGGGGCTGCCTCCCCATTATCTGAAGTTGGTGCAAAATGGTGGGGGCAGTGTATAATTGTCGACCAAAACAGGAGGGTATTTTGTGCCAACTCGGGGCACTGTTATGTTACTGCGACAAAATGCCTGGATTTTGCCGAGAAAATTTTGCACCATAATATGGTGTAATTTGCACCATATTATGGTGCAAGCGGGGGTAATTTGAGGCTGGTCTGATGTCGTTTGCTCCATAGTATGGTGCAAAAAAATCTCTTCAAAAGCTACCTGGAGTGCGATTCGTATTCTGATTCATAATTGAAGAATCTATTGCCCTCCGTTGCCTCAGGATATTCGTTCTTGTGGCTGCTTTTCGGTCATTTTTGGGGCAGATGAAGCTCGTCGACCATCTTCATTCTTATGGCGGGAATGCAGGGGGAATATATTTCAACTTGATTTCAAATGTAAGCACAAAACGTGTAAGGTAAGCGTGTTGTAAAAAATAATATGTCTTAAATGTGTTTGGGGTGTATTTCAGATGTCGTCGCGAGATCCTATACTCTCCCAGTGGAATAGTCGTTCTGGGCTTTTCATGTTCTCCTGTTTCTTTGGGTACCGCCAGCCCTCTATCCGAGCCTTAGGCATCTCATCGGTGAACTGGAGGCCTATAAGTGATGCTCGCTTGCGCAGGTGGCGGGACGCTATGCCTGAGGGGCGCTCAATTTGCCCCGCCCCCCGAACGGAAACCATGCGGGATCACCTTTTTGAATGTTTAATGGCAGGATCTTATATGTACTGAATCAGAGTGTCGGCGGTGGATGGGCTTCAGTTATTGCCATGCCCTGGCATGGATGCTCCCTTGGACCTCTCGCACTTCGAATCGGCGCATTGCTACCCTTCCAATTGGAGTAGCAGCGTGCGTTTTTGCTGTTCCAGCTTTTCGATCTCTCGGTTCAGCGCCAATAGCTCAGCGTGTCTGGCTCGCATGGCGTCCTGTTCTCCCTCTGCCAGGGTAGGTATCGGCATGGTGCGGATGTCCGCTGTCTTGAGCTGGGGAACCGTGCCGCCGGTGGTGCGCTGGACCATGTAGTTCCGAAGCGGCGGGGTGCGGAGCTGGTGGAAGAGGCAGATCGGATCGACGCATTCGGCCACGCGGAGCACCTGGAACGACTGGCTGAGGATCCAGTCTGACCCGCAGTCTTCGGGCACCAGGACGACCTTGCCCACCGCGCCCTTGCAACTGAGCAGGATGTCGCCGGGCCTGAGAATCTGCCGACGTTGGGCGTCTTCGATGGGGGCCGGCGCGTGCCGCCGCTTCTCCGGCCGCCGCAGGATGCCGTCCGCGCCGATGTCGCTGATGGCGACCTCGCGAAAAACCTCGCCGTTAGGCGGTGTTTCGTCGTCCACGAGCACCGTGCTGCCGGGCCATACCTGCCCGCGCATGATCGTCGCGAGTTTGCCGAGCGGCGTGGTCGTGCCGCCTGAGCCGTTCGTGTGCCTCGTCGCGCCCACATGGCGGCGCGGCGAGATGTCGCAGTCGGCATCGAGCAGCGCCAGGCTTCCCATATGCCGTGCCCGCGCGTTCTTTGCGCCGCAGACTGCCGCGAAGATGTCCCGCCACCCTGTGAGCCGCGCCTGTGTGCCACGGCCTTTGAGCAGATCGTGAAAACCGTCAGTCGCATCGATCAGACGCACGGGCGTCTCCCTGTCACGGGTATGGTCCAGGACGAGCAGCGCCGGGTTCCAGCGGGTGCCGGGGATGAGCGTGTTTGGAAGCTGCACCAAGGCTTCGAGCACGCCCCGGGTCAGCAGGTGGTGCTTGAACATGGTTTCCAGCGGACGTTCGCTCGCCAGAAGGCCCCAGCTGGCCAGAGTCACGACCCGGCGCGCCGTGCAGGTGAGCAGGTCGTCCAGGTGGGCCATTTCCCCGTCGCTGGTGCGGCGGGCGGCCAGCGGGACGGCCCGAAGTTGCCGCGCGGGCTGGATGCGCAGGGCCAGGGGCGGGGCGCAGAGGAGCGTGTCGCACTGTGGGACAGGGGCGGTCTCATCGAGCAGGGGATACGGTTGCGCGGTCCAGTTGGGAAAAAGCCCTGCCAGAGCGGTGCAGGATGGCGTCGGGACTGGGGCCGCGTGAAGGACCCGAGCGTAGCGGCGGGTGGCGACGAGAGACGCCTGCAGAGAGCCGGGGAACGGGCAATACGCAAGGCTGTCTTCGTCTTCGCTCTGCCCGCCCAGCGCGTCCATGAGCCAGAGCAGTTCCGCCGGGAGCGGAACGCCGTAGTCGGTGCGGCGGTGCGGCATGAATTCGGCGAGAAACGTCGCGATGGCCAGCGCCGCGTCGGCCTCGGGCAATGTCGTGAGCGCGGCGCGGACCATCTCGTCGAGGCCCGCCTCGGCGGCGTCAGCGAGGCCGGAGGCCGGGGCGGAAGACCGCCCCGACATGACCGCAAGCACGATTTCCTCGGCCCGGTTCGGGGTAGCCCCCTGCCGCATGAGAGCCTGTCCAATGGTACAGAGCGCGTCGCCCGCAGCCTTGGCCGCCTGCTCTTCTTCCGGTGTGATGGGCATGTGGTGCATCATGATGTCCTTTGCTCCTTGGCGTCCTGCTGCTCCCCGCGCAGCGCAGGCTCGCCCTTGACGTCCTTGAATTTCCGTTTGCACGCGCTGCACATGGGCAGGGGCACGCTATCGATTATCCTGCGAGGTCTGCCGGTTTCCTTTCTTATCTTTCGGTTGCGAACCGGACCGCCGCACAGGACGCAGGTCTTTTGGCTTTGTTTGAAGACATCATGCACAACAGCCTGGGCGGGTGAATTGGGCGTGGAGAGGTGCAACTCCAGCCCGCCATCACACGTGCCGACTTCGTGGACATCAAAAGGGATACCCAGCGCCTTGCATTGTTCCATGGCCGCATCCGCCAACGGCAGCCAGCCCGGCGGAATGCCGAGGGCTTCCATCCGCCTGACGCCTTTCAGGTGTTCCCTGTGCTTGTTGTAGAATGCCTTCAGGCCGGGGGAAAGGGTATCCGTTTTCGGTGGTTCGTCCTCGCGAGATGGCCGCTGTTTGTTGGCCGACAGGATCGGATCGCAGTCCAGCACTGCTGCCACCAGCGTATCAGGCAGGCCGCTGGGGTGGTCCGTGGCAATCCGCTCCGGCGCGTCTTGATGCGTGTGTCCGTTCCATGACGGCAGCTCCTTTCCGATCTCCAGCCGAGCCCGGCCTTCGTCATGACTAACCTGCACGCCTTGATCGTAAATGGCGTACAGTCCGTCCGCAAGGGAGAAGGTGAAGAGCAGGGCGCGCCCCCTGGCAAGCGCGTGCGGCTTGACGGGCAGGTCGGGGTATTGCGCAAGATAGCCGAGGGTGTTCGGTTCATCGAGTTGCAGCACGATCTTGGTCGTGCAATTGGCGAGCAGGGAGCTCACGGTGTCGCGGTTATGGCTGTGGCCATAGAGCGAGGCCATGGATTGGGTGGCGACCACGTTGATGTTGCGGAACTCTCGCGATTTGCCGAACCAGCTGAAGTCGTTCATGGCGCTGGAGCTGTTCACGTCCATGACGTCCTGGAACTCGTCGGCGACCATGAACGTATGCATGCCGGGCTGCAGCATGTCCAGTCCGTTGGCGTAGACGTCCATGTAGTATTTTTCCTTGATGAACCGGGCCAGGTACATGCCTGCTGCGTTGGTGGCAGGGGAGAAGCGCAGCACGACGATGCGCCGCTCCTCGTAGATCAACCGTCCGAAATCCATATAATTCGTGGCATCTTGTGCAGCGAAATTGTCGAGCAGTCGCGGGCCGTTGACAATGAGCCCCAGAATTTCGCGCGTCCGCTGCAGATTCCAGCTCAATTGCATTTCCCAGTCGTCGCTTTTCGATCGGGCAGAATCCTGGGGCGTGAACACGTGGAATTTGACGTTGGCCAGGCGGTTGACGAAGAGCACATGGTCGTGGCGCGAGGCGTCCATGACATGTTCCTTGAAATAGGCCATGAGGCTGCGCGCGAAGGCGTAGTCCGTGCAGGCCGCATGCAACAGCCGCAGGCTCGGAACGAACGCCGGTTCCTTTTCCGCCAGCAGGTGGAGCAGGTGGACCACGTCGGTGGCGATGCAGACGCCCTTGAACATCCAGCTTGCATTGCGGTCCTGTTCAACGCCGGACATGATCAGGGTCCGCAGCAGGCCGCCGATCTGGTCCGGTGTCAGGCCCGCAAAGAGGTTGATGGGATGGGCGGATGCGGCCGTTCCCAACTCGATGATGTCCTGCTCCCGTCCGTGCAGCCGCGCAAGGGCGCGCGCCTGATCGGTAAAATTCCCCTTTACGTCGATGACAAGCCCGCCGAACCCGGCGTGGATGAGCCGATCCAGCATGGGCAGGATCACGCTCGATGTCTTGCCCCGCCCGGTGCCGCCGAGCACGAGCACATTGTGCGTGCCTTCCCTGAAGGAGATGGTGCCGCCCTCATCGAACCGGAAGAGCAGGGTGGCGTCGTCTTCGCTGTCGGATGCATGGCTGCGCGGTCTTGCGTCCCGCCCTGCAAGAAAACCCATCGGCTGCCGGGTCTTTTTTGAGCGGGGCTTTGTGAAAGGGTAGGACTCCAGATTTTCTTCGCTATTCAAGTCGACCATCTGCTCTTCGCTTGGCATTTTCAGCTCCTCCCGGCATGGTTGTGAATCTATGCCGTGTTGTTGGAGAGAGCATAGCCCGTATGGTTATAAATGTCAATAGTCAACTTGTGACTAATAATATCGTGCGCGTGAGGGGGGGGCGCGGAGGCTGAAGGGGGAGGGCTGGTTTAAGGGAGGCGTGTATTTGTGATTATGGTTGTTATTTAAGGGTGTTGCATTGTTCTGGTCGATGTTGCGGAAATTTTGGAAAGTGAGGTGATGGTGCGTAATGTTACGCAGCATGGGATCATGTTGCGCAGCGCGGGATCGTGTTGCGCAGCGTGGGATCGTGTTGCGCAGCGTGGGATCGTGGTACGTAGTGTGGGATCGTGGTACGCAGCGTGGGATCGTGGTACGCAGCGTGGGATCGTGGTACGTGCCATCACGTGCCCTCGCGTGACGTTATCCCGCGCTGTCAAACGTTATGCAGCGTTACGCAACGTTACCCCGCGTCGCTTGGGGAGAGGTGGGGTATGGTGATGTGTGATATTGCTAATGTGCTTTATTTATTGCGCATACTGGTCTAGCGTTCGGGGTGTGGAAATTTGGTCTGAGGGCGTAGCGATCCCGCTGGAGCGCTTCGTGCATTTTTTTGTATTGATTGATCCATGTTGAACAAGTACAAGCCGTTGGGAGGGTGTTCAGTTCATGCCTCCGCCAATTTCGGCGTCAATGAAGCCCAAGCATGGTGGTCAGGGTGTGGCACGAAGCCGTTTCGGGCGTCGCCGTCTTTGATATCGAAAGCATTCCCGAATCCGACGCGCTGACCGGGCTCGGGGTCTTTCTGCCCGACTCCGGCCGGACGTTCGGGACATATGGCAAGGCTTTTTCGCTCCCGAAGACCGTGCGCCTCGTCAACGAGGCGTGCGACGGCATGCGGTATGTAGCCGGGCACAACGTCATCGCCCACGACATCCGGCTGCTGCGCGCCAAGGCGCCGGACTGCGTCCTGTGCCGTTTGCCGGCCATCGACACCCTCTATCTCTCCCCGCTCGCCTTTCCGCGCAATCCTTACCATCGGCTGGTCAAGGATTATAAGCTGGCCAAGGACTCGGCCAACGATCCGGTGGCGGACGCCAAGCTCTCCTGGGTACTGCTCCAGGACTGTACGGCATCCTTCGCCGAAATGGACGTGCGCTATCCCCGCTTCTATGGTCATGCCCTCACACAGGCGTTTCCTACGCACGGCTTTGGCCCGTTCTTCGAGGCGGTCACGAGCGGGCCTTTACCTTCGCGGGTGGAAGCGGACGCCATCTGGTTCGATCTCGCCTCGGGTTTCGGTTGCCCAACCCGCGCCCGCGAACTCGCCGCTGAGACGGCGAGCGACCCGGCGCTGCGTCTTTGCCTGGCCTATGCTCTGGCCTGGCTCAGCGTGTCGGGCGGCAATTCCGTGGTGCCCCCCTGGGTGCGCCACCGCATGCCCGCGATCGTGGGTATGCTCGACGCCCTCCGGGGGCACGCCTGCGGCTCTTCCGCATGCGCCTTTTGTTCCTCGCACCATGACGTGCATGCCAGGCTCAAGCTGTATTTCGGGTACGATGCGTTCCGGCCCATTGAAAACGAGACACCTCCACTGCAGGAAACCGTGGTTCGGAGCATCCTGGCCGGAGAGGACTGTCTGGCCGTGCTGCCCACCGGCGCGGGAAAATCCCTCTGCTACCAGCTTCCGGCCCTCATGCGTTCCGAGCAACGCAATGTGTTGACCGTCATCATCTCCCCCCTGCAATCCCTGATGAAGGATCAGGTGGACGGCCTGGAGCGGCGAGGCATGCCCAACGCCGCCACCATCAACGGCATGCTGACCCCGCTGGAGCGGACAGCCACGCTGGAGGGCATTCGAACCGGCAGCTTCGACCTCATATGGATCGCGCCCGAGCAGCTGCGCAACACCACGGTCAAGAACGTGCTGGACCAGCGCGAGATCGGGCTCATGGTCATTGACGAGGCCCACTGTCTGTCCAAGTGGGGGCACGATTTCCGGCCGGACTACATGCACATCGCGGAATATCTCAAGGAGCGGGCCGAGCGGCTGCACATGCCCCTGCCGCAGCTCGCCTGCTTCACGGCCACGGCCAAGCCGGACGTGATGCAGGATATTGTGGCGTACTTCCGGGAAACGCTGGGCACCGTGCTCACGCTGTACCTGGGCGGGCACGAGCGGGGCAACCTACGCTTCGAGGTCGTGCCGGTGCCCGTGGCCGAGAAGGTGGACGCGGTGCTCCGGTTGCTGGACGAGGCGTTTCCCGATGGCGGGGCGCACGATGACGGCGGAGCCATCGTGTTCACGGCCACCCAGCGCAAGGCCGAGGACCTGGCCAGGCGGCTGCGTGACGCGGGGTGGCTGGCCGACCATTTTCACGGCGGACGCACCCCGGACGAGAAGCGCGAGGTGCAGGACGCCTTCCTGCGCGGCGAGCTCACGGTCATCGCCGCCACCAACGCCTTCGGCATGGGCGTGGACAAGCCGGACATCCGGCTGGTCATCCACCTGGACACCCCGGGGTCGCTGGAGAACTATCTGCAGGAGGCCGGGCGCGCGGGCCGCGACCGGGAGCCAGCCCAGTGCGTGCTGCTGTACGATCCCGACGACCTCGACGCCCAGTTTTCCCTGACGGCCATGTCGCGGGTGGAGTGGCGCGACGTGACCGTCCTGCTGACGGCCCTGCGCACCATGGCCGGGCGGAGCAGGGATAGGACGGTGGTGGTGACCAGCGGCGAGATACTGCGCGACGAGGAGGCCATGCCGGACGGATACGACGGCGTGAGCCTCGACGAATCCGGCTACGACACCAAGATCAAGATGATCATTTCCAGCCTTGAACGGGCGGGCAAGATGCACCGGGGCGACAACCGGACCGCCGTCATCCAGGGCATGGTGCTGGTCAAGAACATGGCTGACGCCGAGAAGGTCGTGGCCGCCCGTCAGATGTCCGCGTCGGAGCGGACGCTGTGGCTGCGCGTCCTGGACGCCCTGATGCAGGCCGGGCCGCGCGACATGGTGAACACGGACTCCCTGTCCGACGCCCTGGGCGTGGACGCCCTGCGGCTGCTCGGCGTGCTCAAGGACATGCGCGAGGCGCGGCTGCTCACCCACGACATGAACATGACCGCCTTTGTGCATCACGGCGTGCAGGGCAGCTCGCGGGAACGGTTGCAGATATTTCAGGAGGTAGAGACGGAGCTCCTTAAATACATGGAAGAGCAGGACCCGGACGCAGAGGAAGGAGCGGCCCGGCGGCTGAACTGCCGCACGGCGGCTGCGGCACTGCAGGGCAGGGGGGGTGCCCAGGCCCATCCGGACAAGCTCCGCGATCTGCTCTTCCTGTGGCGCGCCGAAGGGCTCATGGCCGTGCGCAAGGCGGGCGGCGAGAGCATGGACCTCACCCTGAAGGCTGGCTGGCCCGAGCTGCGTGAGCGGGTGGCCGTGCGCCGCATCGTGGCCCAAGAACTCGTGCGCCTGCTGTTGACCAAGCTGCCGCCCGGCAAGACCGGGAAGAATCTGCTGGTGGGATTTCAGAGTCGGGAGTTGGCCGACGCCCTGGCCAAGCATCTGGCGCTGCAGGATGTGGACGATCTGGACAAGCAGATCGAATCGGCGCTGCGGGGTTTGCACCGCCTATCCGTCATCACCCTGCAGGCGGGCCTCGCCGTGTTCCGCCCGGCCATGACCCTGTACGTGTCGCCGGATGAGACGCGCTTTCGTAAGGCGGATTTTGTGCTCTATGAGAATTTCTTCAAGCAGAAGACGCTTCAGGTGCACATCATGGGCCGCTACGCCCTGCTGGGGGCCGAGGCGTTCAAGCGCGCCATGGCCTTGGTGCGCGACTATTTTTCCATGACCGTGGAAGCGTTCGTCGAGCGGTATTTTCCCAAGGAGAAGAGGCTGCTCGAGCTGCCCACCTCTATGGCGAGCTTCGAGCGGATCGTGACCTCGCTACGTAATGACGAGCAGGAGCGCATCGTTACCTTCGGCCGCAGCCGCAACATGCTGGTTCTGGCCGGGCCGGGCTCGGGCAAGACCCGGTGCATCGTCCACCGCATCGCCTACCTGCTCCGCGTCAAGCGCATCCCGGCCCGCCACATCCTCGCCCTGGCCTTCAATCGTAGCGCGGCCGGGCAGATCCGTCGTCGTCTTACGGAGCTTGTGGGCCGGGACGCCAACGGCGTGCGCGTGTACACCTACCACAGTCTGGCCATGCGCCTCACTGGGGCATCGCTGGCCGGCGCGGGGAGTGGCGCGGGCGGTATGGCGTGCGGCGACGGAAAGGAAGGGGTGTTTGATCGGATTTTGCGCGACGCGGTGCGCCTGCTGCGCGGCGAGGCCGAGCAGGAACACGGGTTTTCCTCGTGGCGGGACAAGTTGCTGGGCGGGCTCGCCTACATCCTGGTGGACGAGTACCAGGACATCAACGAGCTGGAGTACGATTTTCTGTCCTTGCTGGCCGGGCGGGGCGAAGGCAAGGCCGGGCGGGAGCGCGACGATGCGCCGACGATCATGGCCGTGGGCGACGACGACCAGAACATCTACGCCTTCACCGGGGCCAACGTGGTGTTCATCCGGCGGTTCCGGGACGATTACGACGCCGAGATGTTCCACCTGACCACCAACTACCGCAGCTTGCCCGCCATCGTGGGCGCGGCGGATGCCCTTATCGCGGCCAACCGGGACCGCATGAAGACCGGCATGGCCATGCGTAGCGCCAGGGCGGGGGACGCGATGGGTATGGCCGGAACACCGGTGCGCATCATCCAGGTAACGGGGCGGCAGGAACGGCTCAAGGCTGCGCTGGAGTTGTGCATGGAGGCGGTGGGCGCTGGCGGCCTCGCTCCCGAGTCGGTGTGCGTGCTGTGCCGCACCAACGAGGAGTTGGACAACCTGCTCCAGCTCTCCCGGGCGCTTCCCCTCACGGTGCGCGCCATGCGGCGGCGCGGCCAGGACCTGACCAGGACCCGTGAGTTTTTGACCATCGCGGCGTTTCTGGGCGACTGCGCCGGGGAGTCGCTGCGCGGGACAGAACTGCGCGAGTTGGTGGAAACGATCATCGAGCACAGCGGGTTCGGCGCAAGCAACATCTGGGTGCAGGCGGTGCGCGACCTGTTGGAGCAATATGTCGCCGAGACCTCGGGCAGCCGCCGCTACGTGGAGGAGTTTGTCACCTATCTGTACGACGCGGCGCGCGAGGGCGGGCGGCAGCCGCGCCCGGAGCCGGGCTGCGTGGTGGCCGCCACCATGCACGGGGCCAAGGGACTGGAGTTCCCGGTAGTCATCATCCCCGGCCAGCCCGCACAGGCCGAACGCGGGGCGGATAACGCATTGGGAGGCACCGAAGAGGAACGCCGCCTCTACTACGTGGCCATGACCCGCGCCATGGACCGCCTCATCTGCCTGGACAGTCCGGATTGCCCCAATCCGTTCCTGGCCGGGCTCGCTGCCGAGACCGCGAGCCGGGAGACCATGCCAACGCAGCTGACCGCCGAGGACCGTGAGCGCCTCGCCGTGCGCTGGCTGGACCTCACTCCGGGGGATGTGGTCCTCGACTATCCGGGCTTCAAAACGCTCGCCCCGCGCATCCAGCCTGCGCTCTTCGAGCTGGAGTCCGGATTCAGCCAGGGATTGCGACTGGTCGAAGCGGACGACGGCAAGGGCATGTACATCATACTGGAGGCCTTCGCGATCACGGAGGGGCGATGTCACAGCCTTCGGCTGGCCAAATTATCGAAAAAAGGGGTCGAAGAGGTCCGAAAAATGGCTTTCCAGGGCTTTTGCCCTGGAAAGGTGACGTTCATGGCCTCTCAACAGCGGCTGTGCACCCAGGAAAAGGAGGCGGAGGGGCAACTTGCCGGACGCTGGTTCGTGGGGTTGTTCCGGGTGGAGTTCGTGGTGCGCCCGCCGGAGAGCGCGTGAGGCGCTTGTGCGGATACGGAGGTATTACCGGGGCAGTCTTGCCGTCGGGTTGGGATGGAAAGCGCTATTCCTAATACTCCAGCCGCAGCTCAACACTCTGGTTCAGCTTGAGGCGCAGCATCTTCCATTCAGGGGCGAGCCGGTGAAGGAGCCGGTAAAATGTCGGGGTGTGGTTGCGGACCCGCAAGTGGCAGAGTTCGTGGAAAATGAGGTATTCGATGCAGTCCTTGGGAGCGGCCACAAGCTCCGGGTTCAGGATGACAATCCCCTCATTGGTGCAACTTCCCCAGCGCTTCTTCATGGAGAGCAGGCGCAGGGGAGGAGTGGCTGCAACTCCTATGCTCGCCGCCTCGTGCGCGCATTGCGCGAGCAGGTCGGAAAAGATGCGCTTCGCCTTGCTGCGCAACCAGTCGTTCATGAGTTTTTTGGCGACATCGTCCTGGTCCGCCTCCAGGATGGAAAGCGTCAGATACGCGCCTTTCAGCTTGGCGCTGCGCGCCGTGGCGCGGACAATGCGTATGCGGTATTGCCGCCCAAGGTAGCGAAAGGTTTCGCCAGAGGCGTATTGTCTTGCCGGGATTTCCGGCGGGTAGGAGGCAAAGACCCTCCGCTGCTTGATGATCCAGGGGGCACGCTTGCGTACCGTGGCTTCGATAGCGGCCTGCGGTGCGCCCGAAGGCGCAATGACAACGACCTCTCCGTCCGGAAAGACATGAATGGCCAGCGTCTTCCTGTTGGCGCGCAGAACTTCAAAGGAAATGGCGGATAGCCCGAATTGGATTGCCGACATGGGAGGACCGTCTAGGCGAGATCGCGGCGTTTCGCAACGAGGATCAGCCGTTCATTGACGCTGTCCAGGATATCCAGGGGGATCTTGTATCCGCTCGCGTCCTGGGCGTCGAACAGTATGTCCTCAACGGCGTTGGTCATGTCGTTGATGATGTCGATGTTTGTACTCCAGTCGCGTATCTTCCTTGAAGTGATTGCCCCTTCAATGGACATGGCGACATCCGACAGCAGCTCGCTGTCAGGTACGGACTCTCCAAGCAGCTCTTGAATGACGCCAAAATACGCCGTGGCGTCATCCTTGCCCCGGAGTTTTTCGGGGATGTCACCTCGTTCCCCCCGTTGCAGGCTGCCGAGGGTTTCCTGCATCTTGTGGAGGTAGTCGGCATCGGAGAGCCGCTTGGCCCGGTGGTTGCTGATGGCCTCCTGGATGATTTCGGAGAGTCTTTTATACAGCGCGGGGTCCTGGTCCATATTCTCGGTAATGGTCTTTTTCACCCGCGAGGCAATGAGGTCCGCCTTGGCGGCGTCGCCCTCAATCAGCTCAAGCTGTTGTTCAAAGAGCTCAACGGCAAAGATATCGACCGGAGGGATGATCTCTTTGACTTCGTCGGCACCTATGTATTTGTTGACCATGTTCCGCAGCTGCTTTTCATATGCCGAATAGTCCACGGCCTCCCCAAAACGTTGTTTCACCGTATTGCGCAGATTAAGCAGATATTTCAAGTCATGCTTGTATCGCGCGATCGTCTTGTCGGGCGTATTCTCCAAAAATTTCGCGTTGGCCAGCGCCAGTTGCAACGTACAGGCGAACAGCCGGAGCGTGTCATAGAAGCGCTGGCGTACATCCTCTGGTTCAAGGGCCAGTTGCATGGCTTCGGGGTCGCCTTTGTCGACCAGCTTGAAGATATCCCACACGTTCGTGTGCCGCGCCGGCAGCAGGGCGATTTCCTCGCCCACGTCGAGGAGGGTGTTTTCGATGTCTTCGCGGTCGAATCCCTCGTTTTCCAAGGCGGCATAGGTGTCGATGGCGTCGTGCAGCGCGCCGAAGATGCCCCGATAGTCCACCACAAGACCGTAGTCCTTGCCATCCCACAGCCGGTTCACGCGGGCTATGGCCTGAAGGATGTTGTGGCCTCGCAGGCTCTTGTCCAGATACAGCACGCTGTTGCGGGGTGCGTCAAAACCCGTGAGCAGCTTGTCGATGACAATGAGTATTTCCGGGTCATCCCCATTGTTGAACGCATTGACCACGGACTTGAGATACGTTTTTTCATTGCCGTACCGGGCCATCATGTCTTTCCAGAACACCTGCACTTCGGGAATTTTTGACTCATCGACCGAGGTATTGCCCTCCCGGCTGTCCGGGGGCGACATGACGACTTCCACCGTCACCTCGCCAAACTCCTCAAAACACTTCCTATACGCCAGGGCCAGCATTCTGCTGGAAACGGCCAGCTGGGCCTTTTTCCCGGTGCCTTTGCAGAACTGTTTGAAGTGCTGGGTAATGTCATACGCACCCAACGCAACAACGGATTCGGCGGAAAAGGCGGCTTCCACCCGTTTGAATTTCCGTTTCAGGTCCGCTTTCTGTTCCTGGGTCAGGGTGTCGGTGATGCGCTCGAACCATGCGTCGATGGCTGCGGCGTCGCCATGCATTTCGCGCATGCGGCCCTCATAGCGCAGCGGCGCGACCGCCTTGTCACGCACGGCCTGGTTCATGGTGTATTTGTGGATAAAGCCGCCAAACGTGGCGGCGGTGTTCTTTTCCTGGCGCAGCAGCGGGGTGCCGGTAAAGCCTATGTAGCAGGCGTTGGGAAAAACGACCTGCATTTTGGCGTGGCTTTGCCCGTACTGGCTGCGGTGGCTCTCGTCGATCAGCACAAAGATGTTGCGGTCCTGATCCTTGACCCGTTTGTTGGCCACGGTCTCGAATTTGTCGATGACCGTGGTGATGATGGACGCCTTGTCCTCGTGGATGAGCTTGATGAGATGCTCGCCGGTGCGGGCCTGGGCCACGTCCCTGCCGCACGCCTTGAAGGTCTTGGCGATCTGGTCGTCCAGGTCGATGCGGTCCGTGACGATCACGACTTTGGGGTTTGTGATGCGTCCATCCAGCACAAGCGCCTTGGCCAGCATGACCATGGTCAATGATTTGCCCGACCCGGTCGTGTGCCAGATGACGCCGCCGCGTCTGCGGGCGTCGCCCTTGGTGTTGGTCACGCGTTCGATGGTGGCCCTGACTGCGAAATATTGCTGGTACCGGGCGATTTTTTTGATTTTGTTGTCGTAGAGGATGTAGCCGTAGACCAGCTCGAGCAGGCGTCGGGGGGTGAGCAGGGACTCGACGGCCTTGTCCTGGGGCGAGGGCAGGCGCGGCTCCGCGCCGAGCAGGCGTTTGAGCGCGGCTTTTTCCTCTCCCAAGCGCCCGGCCAGCAGGCGGGCTTGTTGGGCCTCGTCGAGCGGGGTGCGCATGAGGGAGCTCAGCCGTTCCGCCTGCGCCGGGGCGTCCTCTTCCCGCCATTGGGACCAGAACCGGCTGTCCGACCCTGTGGTGGCGTATTTGGCCTTGTTCTGACAGAGGGAGAGCAGGAGCTGGCTGTAGACGTAGAGCTCGGGTATTTCGTCGATGCGCTGGTTGCGCAGGTGCTGGCTGACGCCTTTTTCCACCGGGTCTTTCTGGTCCGGGCTCTTGCATTCGATGATGGCCAGCGGGATGCCGTTGACGAAAAGCACGATGTCGGGGCGGCGCACGCTTGTGCTGTGGCGGCGCTCGAACTCGAATTCGTCCGTCGCGTGATAGACGTTGTTTTCGGGCCGGACCCAGTCGATGTAGTGCAGGGAGTGGCTTTTCACATAGCCGTTGATGGTCTGTTCCAGGCTTTTGCCGAGGGTGAGCAGGTCGTAGACCTGTTCGCTGGTGGTGACCAGGCTGTCAAAGGGGATTTGGGCGACTTCCTGCACGGCGCGGCGGATGTTGGCGTCGGAAAAGGCGTGGGTTTCGCCCTGGAAGGTGATGGAGTTCATGCGCCCTAGCTGCGCTTCGAGCACGTCCAGGAGAATGGGCATGGCCTTGCGCCCCCCGCGCATGGCCAGGGCCTGGGCCGGGGGCAGGTACTGGTATCCCAACTGCTCCAGCAGGATGAGCGCCGGGGCGTGGGAGGTGGTGAATTCGTTGAGGTCGGGTGATGGCATTTAGCCCACTACCTGCGTCGAAGGAACATCGTATATGTTGTGGCTCAATTCAGAAAACAACCTGAAGTCATTAAGGAGCCTTAGTAGTAAAGGCATTGTTTCTTCAGTAGGATTGATTTTACCATCTGCGCCAACGTCTATGCCCCAATTGTGTTCTAGATTCTTTGCTTTGAGCCTCCCAATGAACACATGTTGTGCATAGTACCCTTTGTCCATAATGGATGATATTGACCTCAGATAGCGCATATCCTCACCAATAAATGTTTGAATAACATCTACATCTGAAAAAATTCCTGACTCTTCTATAGCGTTGATTACTTCGTCACGCCTTTCGATCATACTATCTTTGAAGTTCATGGCTGATTCAAAGCTTCGTTTGTCCGCAATGAACACGGTGTCTTCAAAACAAATGAAGTCAACGTCTTTATGTATCTGGAATACAGAATCTTGAGATATGCCCATCATGCATTCGCCATTGAAAAATGCCCACCGTCCTGATTTGACTTTTGACGCCTTCCATGAAGATGTGGTTTTCTTGAATGCATAAAGCTTCTGGTCGCCTGATTGGACTTTTATCAGGTATCCTGCTGCATTGAGCAGTTCTTTTTCATTCGTGATCGCGTGTTCATTCCCAGGCACACTCACTTTTTCAATGATCAGTGGCATATTGGTTTCTGCTGCGTCGATCTGGAGAAGGCAAAATTCATCGGGGTTGCAGACAAAATCATAATCAAGGGTATCCTTTTGGATACCAATCACATCCTGAACTGTCGTAATAAGTTGAGCCTCAAGGTTAAAATCTCCCTGCGCTTCGCCTGCCACCTCGACCCACCGAGCCGTGTATATTGCCTGTTTGTCCTGAACCCTTTTCTTGATGATCCAAAGGGACGCCGTGGCATTTTCGAAAGGAAAGGCTTGGAGTTCTTCGAGGGACTTCATTCGTCTTCGTCTCCTTGGCTGATTTTCGTAGTGATGACAGGAAGGGACGCCATGTGCAGAAGTTGGTATCTAGTGCCCGGAATGGGGTCTTCTTTGGCTAAGATGCGTGCTGATCGGGCACACTGATTAATTTCATAGTCTACATCATAGAGGCTATACCCCCAAACGGCAAGCACAGGGTTCATAAAGAGCTGTTTTGATTTGTATGTCAGGCAGAACATGAAAAACATAAAAAATAGGAAACCAAAAACTTTGGGCCAGTCGCCCAGATCCACGCCGATAAATGCGACCATGTAGGGTACGGTATAGTTCATGAGGTCGGAGGGATTTTTTAGGGATTTGATGACTTTGATATTCTCTCCGCCGGATAAAGAGTGCATGGCGGCCCGTAAGATGAAAAGACTGACAAAACAGATCAAGGTTATTGAGCAGGACACTTCGGGATTTTTGAGTAGCCCCATAAGGCCAAGAAATGACGTTTTTAAAAAAAGGGTCGGGCTGTCAGCAGCTAGCCGGAAGTGTTGTATGAGTCGGCCACCAGTCACCTTCCCCACGGCAGATGAGTCGATATCCTGAATGAGCAAAACTAATGATAATGGGAAATATGAGCTGGCGAACACGGTCGCAGCAGCCCAAAATCTCCAGTTCTTATTCATGAGGCCTCCCAGGCTCGCCCGAAAAAACCTGAGCAAGTAAGCCGGGCGGCAACCCGCCCGGCTTACTGGTTCTAGCGTTCGCCGCAGACGGGTCCGTACTCGTCCCGAATTTCCTGTTCGATTTCTTTGCGGCCGGGCTGCTGCTTGTTAGGGGTGTAGTAGGGGGCACACCCTATTGTCCCCTTGCTGTGCCGTTTCCAGCAATCGCCCCGGTCGTGGTTCTCGACGCGAGTCTTGAGTTCATGTGACTCGCCTACGTCGATGACCGTCCACTTGTCAGTGCTCTTTGCCCTCGTCAGGATGATATACACACCGGAACGGTCCTCCAGAGATTCGGTGGATGTGTACGGACCTTCGGCAGTGTATTTTTTGCAAAATGTGATGCTCATGACTGATATCCTCGTATCAGTATGCCAGCCGTCTTGAACTTTCCCGAGCGAAGGGGTAGTGTACCCTGATTGATACGGGGCTCGGTTTGGACCCGCGACGGCTGCCGTTGCGGCGAGTCGGCCTCAGAAGCGGCTGGATGCGCCAACATCCGGTCGCTTTTTCTTTTGGCCTTCAACATGGGATGCTCCTTTGCCGCTAGCCCTTGGGCGGGAACGGGTCGTTGCCGTGGCTGTCGGACTGTCTGATCTGGCCGTTGGGCCGGTGGATCTGCAGTTCCGTGCCTTGGTGCTGGCTGATCGGTCGCGCGATGGCGATAGCGTCGGCCTGGGTGCCCACAACGTGGGACGCCCGGCTGTCGCCGTCGCGCTTGACCTGCCAGCCGTCGGGATGCGGCATGACTCGGTGAGTATCTCTACTCATGGCTTTTACCTCCTTTATAGTTTTTTTTGAGCGCCTTGCGGTGCCCGGAAAAAGCGCTTTCACCTTGCCAGCGATCCAGCGCCGCTCCAACACTGTTCTATAGAATAATTCTAGACCATTTTTCTATTTCCCTCAAGGGTGGGCGGTAAATCTTTGATTAATGAAATTAATTGGATGTGTTATGTTCTTACCCTGACCTTGCCTGTCAAGAGCTGCTGCATGAGGCCTTTTTTTTGTTCTTTGAGGGCATTTAGAGCGATCCTGTGGGCGGCGAGCTCTTTGTCAGCAGAGCTAAGAACGCCCGCGATCACTCTCTGTTCCTCAATAGAAGGGATGGTCACTTTGATCTGGGAAAAATGCTTGAACTTGAGATTCCATGTGTCTGAAACCAATCCTTGGGAATAACAGTAGAATTTGTGGACAATCGAGGTGAATTTGAAGAAGTGCCCGATGAAACCCGCATCGACTTTGGGGCCTGGAATGCAGATCGTATAAGCGGGGCTCACAATCCCTTCAATTATGGAAATGCCGGATACGCCTTGCCACATGCGCATGGTGTTATAGCCCACATCTCCTGGGCAAATGTGCAGATAGCGTGTCTTGTCATCATTGGAGGAGTCCTTCTTGTCTATCTCACTACGGGGGACAACGCCGTTAGCCATGGTGATCGAAACCAAAGGAAGATCACCTCTTCCCCGTTCATTCCTGTGCTTAAAAAGCTGGCCAAGGCGATATGTTCTCCACTCCTGCCCTGCAAACTCCCGAAACCGCACCTTCCCGGTCAGCAGCCGCTGCATGAGGGCTTTCTTGCGTTTCTCCTTGGCCGCGATGAGGGCTTCGGTGGTTGCGATGGCGCGGTCCCAGGTGGTGAGGATGGCCGCTATGTGCCGTTGTTTTATGAGATCTGGTAGTGTTACAGGTATTTTCAGCACGTCCTTGGGGTATAAACGAAGCCTGTCTCCAGTGATTCCATATGAAAAGGCCCAAAACAAGAAGATCATCCGCTTTGACTTGAAGAGATGTGCTGCGTACCTGGAGTCTATATTTTGTTTTGGGGCTAATACAACATATGCCGGGCTGATAATACCATCCTGATCCGCTCGGCCTGATGCTCCTTGCCACATGCGCATCATATTGTAGGCGATATCCCCTTTGCAAACCAAAGAATGCTCTTCAGGCAAGAGGGTTGTTTCCATTTTTCTATCTAATCCATTCCGCTCTACCAACCCATTGCCAATTGTGACAGCTAAAGTGGGGAGACCCGCCCGCCCCTTTTCTTGACGGACTTGAAATGCATCCCGGAGTAGCATCGTCCCTCTATAACTCACTACGCTACCCCCTTCCTTTTACCCTCAACATCCCTCACCAACTCCCCAAACTCCCGCTCCGCCTCAACCTCCGCCGCCGCCAGCTCTCGTTGCCGCCGGGCGGCGTCGAACGTCTTGTACGCGGCCCTGGCGTGTTTTTCGGCCTGGGCGTGGGAAACCGTGCCCGCGTTGGGCAACACGCCGCGTTCATTGAATTTCAAGAAACCGTCCACATAGTCGAGCCACTCCTGCATGGAAATCCGTTGCCGCTGCGCCGCACGGTCCTCGGCATAATCCAGAAACATGACAACCAGTCGGTCCAGCTGCGTGATCTCGTCTTGCTGGAGGTAATTCTTCGAGGTGACCACATCGCCCATGCGCACCACGTCGCCCTTGAAGCTGGTCAATCCCATGTTCGGCAACGCCGCTTTGGCCCGCTCTTGCACGATCTCGGGCGCGGTCTTGCCCGTGACCGCAAAAAGCATCTTGTTCTGAATCGTCTGGAAGAACTGCCGCGCCGTCTCGGACGTGCCGTCATAGTCGGCGCTGGTCTGCGCGAACAAATCCCGCACCTTCTGGTAAAACCGCTTTTCCGAGGCGCGTATCGCGCGGATGCGCTCAAGCAGCTCGTCAAAGTAGTCGAAGCCGCCGGGATTCTTCAGCCGCTCGTCGTCCATGACAAAACCCTTGACCACATACTCCCGCAGCCGCGCGGTCGCCCACTGCCTGAACCGCGTGCCGATGGGGGATTTGACCCGGTAGCCCACCGCGATGATGGCCTCCAGGTTGTAATGCTTGGTCAGGTACTGTTTGTCGTCCGCCGCAGTTATTCGGAAATCCCTAATAACTGCCTCCTCGACCAGCTCCCCTTCTGCAAATACGTTCTTCAGGTGCTCATTGACGGTGGGCACGGAGACCTGGAAAAGCTGGGCCATGGATTTTTGGCTGAGCCAGGCGGAGGCGTCCACAAGACGCACCGCAACACGGACGCCGCCGTCCGGGGTATTGAAAATGGCGATGTCCGCCTGAGTCGCAGGAAGCGTGTCGCTCATGCCGTGTTTCCTTCTTACGCCTTCGGGGCCACGAAGCCGAGTTCCGCCAGATACCCGGCCATCTCCTTGCGCACGTCCGCAAGCTGTCGTTCCAGGTCGTCGATTTCCACCTGCACCGCCGCGATGTCGATCTCTTGCTCTTCCTCGAAGGTGTCCACGTAGCGCGGGATGTTGAGGTTGCCATCGTTCTCCTCGATTTCCTTGAGGTCGGCGAGGTAGGCGTATTTGTCCACGGATACCCGCGCCGTGTAGGTGTCGAGGATTTTTTGAATGTCTTCCCGGCGCAGGATGTTGCGGTTCTTGGCGCTTTCGTATTCGCGGCTGGCGTCGATGAACAGCACGTTCTCGTCCGACTTGCTGCGCTTGAAGACCAGGATGGCGGCCGGGATGCCCGTGCCGAAAAACAGGTTGGCGGGCAGCCCGATGACCGTGTGCAACAGGTTCTCCCGGATGAGCTGCGTCCTGATCTTGCCCTCTGCGCCGCCCCGGAACAACACCCCGTGCGGCGCCACAACCGCCACGCGGCCGGATTCCAGGGTCGTGGTCTCGATCATGTGCGAAATGAAGGCGTAATCGCCCTTGGAGGTGGGCGGGATGCCGCGTTCAAAACGCTTATAGGGGTCGTTTACGACCTCGGTGGCGTCCGCACCCCATTTGTCCAGCGAAAAGGGCGGATTGGCCACGACCACCTCGAATTTCATGGTGGTGTCGTCCTCAAGCAGCTTGGGGTTGCGGATGGTGTCGCCCCATTCGATGCGGGCGCGGTCCATGCCGTGCAGGAACATGTTCATCTTGGCCAGCGCCCAGGTCTCGCCATTCATCTCCTGCCCATAAAGCGAAAAGTCGTCGCCCTGGACCTTTTTGCCGCACTTGATGAGCAGCGACCCGGACCCGCACGCAGGATCGCAGATGCGCTCGCCCGGCTGCGGGGCGACCAGTTCGGCCATGAGCATGGACACATAGGAGGGCGTGTAGAATTCGCCCGCCTTTTTGCCCGCGCCGGCGGCGAATTTGTCGATGAGGTATTCGTAGGCGTCGCCGATGACATCCTGGTCGCCGACCACCGAGGGCCGGAGATCGAGCTTGTCGCTGGCAAAGCCTTCGAGGAGGTTTTTGAGGCGGACGTTGCGTTCCTTGGTCTGTCCCAGATTGGCTTCGGAGTTGTAGTCGATGTTGCGGAACACGCCTTGCAGCTTGGTGCGGTTGGCGTCTTCGATCTTCTCCAGGGCCACGTTGATCAGCTCGCCGATGTTGGCCGCATTGCGCTGTCTGTGCAGGTCGTAGAAGCTGCACTTTTCGGGGAGTGCAAAACGTTCGCGGGCGAGGCGGCGCAGAACGCGTTGATCGTCTCCGTTGTATTGCTTGTGATACTCCTCATACTTCTCTTTGTACGCATCGGAGATGTATTTCAAAAAGAGCATGGTCAGTATGTAGTATTTGTAATTGGAGGCGTCGACCGTGCCCCGGAATGTGTCGCACGCGTTCCACAAGACCGTTTCAATGGCTTTCTTCCGTTCAGAATCGTTTTTCATGTCGCCTCCCTATATGCCATCCGCGCCAATCGCGCGATCGAGAATTTCCGTCACAAGTGCCTCCCGCTTGAGAATAAGCTCTTCCGCCAATTGCCGCTCCTTGAGGACGCAGGCGTGGGCGTGGGAAATGGTTATTTGCGTCTTCCTATCCGGCACGTCAATGGGCAGTTCCCCCAGGATCTTGCTCGACACATGCGGCAGCGCTGTGCCGGCGGCGTGTGTCCTGAAATAGGCTTGCGCCCGTTTATGATTGAGATACCACGCCAGATATTCGGGCAGTACCAGCTCGGACCGAGCCTTGACCACAAAGAAGTGGGGCGCGGCCACGGCCTTGTCCAACGGTTCCGATACCAGGACACCGTAGAACCGCATGCCGCGATTGACAAAGAGTATGTCGCCGACCTCCAGGAAGGTGGGGGGCTTCCTGCCTGCGGGATTGAACCGGGTGGCGTCCCCCATGCCGATGCCGCGAACAGGATCCACATTCTTGAGCTGGATCAGGGTGACCACGCCGTCCGGCACATGCCGCACGCTCCCCCGGATGGGGTGCCCCGCGGATATGGAGGCGATCATTTGGAGGGTGACTTTTGACATTATGAGTGCACCAAATAAAATGTTGTCCTTTTCTGGTCATCAAAATAGGGCGGTGCAGGCATTATGTCAAGTGCATTTTTTATTTTGGTGCTATTAAAAAAGAAATTTAGAGGGGCGGGATCAGTAGCAGAGTAGGGAGGCCGCTCCGGCCTGCCGATTAACGAAACCGAGGTGTCCAGCTTTCGAGGAGGGCATCCTCGTCTTCCTCGTCCTCGCTGTCGACGTCGGTGCTGGGGCAGGTGATGACGGTCAGGGTCTTGCCGTAGCGGCCCAGGCCGATGACCTCCTCGACGACGGTGCGTTCGCGTGTGCCGCCGAGCCAGGGCCGGAGATCGGCCTCGTCACTCCCCTCGTTTTCGTTGAATGGTGCGTTGTGGGCGTTGAAATTGGCGGTGAGTGTGTTTGGGGGGAGCGGATCGCCCTGGCGCAGCCATGCGAGTCCCACAAATCCTTTCATGGCGGGTGACATGGAGGCGAAATCAACGGTGTTGCCGGTGCTGACGATGATGGCCGAGGCCGCCTCGGTCAGTTCCGCGTACCGGATGGCGGTGGCGGTCAGTGAGGTTTGGCAGAGGGTGGCCAGCGCCTTGATGCCGACCAGGCCATCTTCAAACCCGTTCAGGGTCCGGCGGAAGAGCTTCGAAGGCATGAGCAGCCCGCTGGCGAAGTTGTCGGCTTCCTTTTCGAAAATGTCGCGTGAGAAGGTTCCGGCCGACGATGCATGGTATCCGGCATCGTTGAAAGGGATTTGGTCGATGTGGCCTTCCAGGAAGTAGTGTCCCAACTCATGAGCAATGCTGAACCGCTGGAAGCCTGGGATTGGGATGGCCGTGCTGTAGTAAATGCCAAAGACGTCGCCGACCCGCAGAAGCATGGCGGAAACCCCAAGCCTGGCATCGTTGATCGGCTCAACCTCAATGCCTCGTTTGCTGGCGATGGCGATCAAATCCACTGGGAAAGATGTGCAACCGTCTTCTTCGGCCACCCTCTCCCCTTGGCGTTTGGCTTCCTCAAGACTGAAGCTCCGGCTCACGATCGGCCCTCCTACTTTTCCCTCCGCTTTACGATCGTTGCAATAACATCAGCGACAAACTCTCTATCGGCATCCGAGAGCTTGGCTGCATGGCGAAACAAGGGGTCCGCATCGGCGTGCGCGGCAGGATCGTCGGTTCGTCCAAGCAGGTAATCGGTTGTGACTTCAAGGGCATCCGACAACTTCCGCAGGTTGTCGAAGGACGGTTTACGCTTTCCTCCCTCGAAATGAGCAATGGAGCTCGGCGGCAGACCTGTTTTGGCTGCAAGTTCCGCCTGGCTCAGGCCTCGTGTATCGCGGGCAGTGCGGAGGCGTTCTTTGAAAATATCAGAAGGCAAGCTATTCTGGTTGGATACATCATTTGTCATGGCTTTTTCGACATCTCCCTATTGACGGATTCGACATGTATCGTTATCTTCGACATCAATAGCATGGCGAACGCGACATGGCAAGGGCCTTGGTCGGAGCCATGCGCAAAAGACTCGGAGGAAAAGATGAGTCACGAGGATAAGTTGCACGACGAAAATGGCCCGGTAGAAAAGCATCCTGATACTGACAACCCGCATTCGCATCCGCCCGGTGGCGGCAGCATTTTGATGGCGGACGAGAACATGGCTCTGATTCCCGTCGCCATCGATCTGCCGCACCCTACTGGTCGACAGGTATTGGCCGCAGCTGGGTGTCTCCCTCCTGAGGAGCATGCCCTCATCCAGCTCTTGCGGCCCGGCACGCAGTTGATCGGGCTCGAAGAGAACGTCGCGCTTCGAGAGCAGGAAGACAGTATCTTCCGGGCTTTTCGCGGCGGGGAAGTCTACCTCTTCACCATTGATGAGCACGACTACCAGTGGGGCGCTTCCGAGATCTGCGAATCGGCCTTGCGGTATTTGGCTGTAGTCCCCGACGACAAGGTTCTTGTACTGATGCTCGACGAAAAGGAGCGTGAGGTCAAGGACGGCGAACCGGTTCACCTGGCCCACAAGGGCGTTGAACATCTGCGCACCAAGCCGAAGCTGGCCACCGTCACGATCGACGGCGCTGAGAAGACCATTCCTTCCGGCGTCTACACGACGGAAGAGCTGATCCAAATTCTAGGCGTCGAGCCCGGCTATCTGCTCAACGTCATGCGGGGCGAACAGCTGGTCACGCTCCGACCGGGCGAGAAAGTGCACGTCAAGAACGGGATGGTTTTCATCAGCCAAGTCCCGGGAGGGGCGTCGTCGTAATGGACACCGACAAAGAATTCCAAGCAGTAAAGGCAATCTGCGACCCCGCCGTCCTGCTCCATGAGGGCGGCAAGCCCGTTGTCTTGTTGCCCGACTTCTCGTTCCAGGCGGGCGGCAAGGACATGAAGATGGATCTTCTGCTCCATCCATCCGCCCATCTTGGTTACGCTACCCGCCTTTTTTTCAAGGAAAAGATAGGGGGGAGGGGGCAGAATTGGAATCAGCACCAGATGGTCGGCCGGGCGTGGTGGGCGCCATCCTGGCAGGGAGTGTCGGCGGAGCAGTCGTGGCCCGCCATGTTGTGCGCCCACTTGAGGGGGGTCGCATGAAGATCACCTTCAAGATAACCGCCGCCCTGCTCGACGGCATACGCAAGGACCTTGATCGGCCGCATGCCTTCGCATTCGAGCGCGTGGGGTTCATCGCAGCCGGTCTTACCACCGTTGCCGGGGGCGTGATGATCCTCGCGCATGCGTATAGGCCGGTGGAGGACGGGGATTATATCCCGGACCGCACCGTCGGCGTGATGATGGGGCCGGAGGCCATCCGTAAGGCGTTGCAATGGGCCATGTGTGTACGCGTGGCGCTGTTCCATGTGCACAGCCACGGCGGCTACGGCATTCCTCGGTTCAGCGGCGTCGATCTGCGCGAGAACGCGAAGTTCGTTCCCGACTTCTTCAAGGTTGCCCCCCAATGTGCCCATGGCGCCATCGTGTTGACCTCGGACGCGGCGAACGGTCAGATCTGGTTAGACCGGCGCCAGCCGTGCCGTCCCATCGATACCTTTTCGGTGACGGGCGTGCCGATCAAAAAATGGAGGACATCGTGAACCGTCTCGGCCGCCAAAGCTTTCTCGGCTCCAACAGCGACAAGATTCTTCAGGATTGTACCGTCGGGCTTGTCGGCCTTGGGGGCGGAGGATCCCATGTCGTCCAGCAGCTCGCACATCTGGGCGTGGGCGGATACGTTCTCGTCGACCCCGACAGGATCGATTTCACCAACACCAATCGCCTCGTTGGAGGCACACTTGCCGATGCCGAGGGCGGGAACTTGAAGGTGGCGATCGCGGAACGGGTCATTCGCGGCGTGCAACCGGACGCCAGAATTGTCTCGGTACCCACCACATGGATTACCGCAATGGACGACCTCAAGCATTGTGACGTCATTGTGGGAGCGGTAGATTCCTACGTGGGCCGGGACCAGCTTGAAGGGTTCGCGAGGCGGCACTTGATCCCCTACCTCGACATCGGCATGGACGTGCTCGACCTTGGCCAGAATGGTTATTTGATAAGCGGCCAAGTCATCATGTCCATGCCCGGCGGGCCGTGTCTGCGTTGTTGTGGTCTCGTGACCGATGAACGGCTTGCTCAGGAGGCGCAGGCATACGGTGTAGCGGGCGGTAGGCCTCAGGTCGTGTGGTCAAACGGCGTCCTGGCCTCCACAGTCGTGGGGTTGGTGGCGCAAATTATGACTCCATGGAATACGAGGCTGCCGAGATTCGTTTATTTGGAATACGACGGCAATAAAGGGGCACTGCGTCCAAGTGCCAGGATGGAATTGCTCAAAAACGTGGCCTGTCCGCACCATCCCCCTGACGAGGTTGGTGATGCATTGTTTGATATCCGTGAGCTCCTTGCGCGTCAGGAAAAGAACCGGTCGTCGAGCCTCCAGGCCAAACCGACCGAGATGAGGGGCAGGTCTCTTTGGCAGCGGTTGGTCGCTATTTTTCGAGAACGATGATTTTTGATAGTCCAAGGCGCTCATAGTTGGTGATGGGGGCTTGGTATGAGAGTGCGTTACGGTCGTATCATGCGGGAGAGAGGATAGCATAACCTGTTGATCCGACGCAGTGTCTTTCTATCGTCCAAGGAATTCATGCCTCGACAGAGATTGCGTGGTTCCTGAGCCACATTATCGTCCTCTCCACAACGCATCACGTACGCCATAAGAGTCGCAAAGAACGTCGGCCTATCATATGCGTTGGCGTCAAAAGCTATGGCGCTAAGGCGGTATCCTTTTTTTGGATTTGGTGAGTCCTTTCACCTCCGTGTTTCAAAGAGGTTATCTGTGTATTTTTCCAATTTCAGGCGTGTACCCCATGCCATCCCATGCGTTGTACGATCAGATCACATACAGGTTGTGTTTGGCGCGTGATACAGCAACATTGAAAATATTTGGCGTCCCCGCCGCCCAGCTCCGGGTGCCGTGTTGTGCGGCATTCGGCGCGCCCAGGACAAGCATGACGCTGTCAGCCTCTCGCCCCTGCACCGCGGGGGTGGTTCCGATCCGGTCGTTGACCCACGTGCGGATGTCGATGGTGCAAGAAACACCGAGGTTTTAAGCCCAGAGGGAGGCAAGGCATGGCAAGTCGTCGTTCATGAGGGCACATGCATAGGAAAGGTGGGAGATCTTTGCGCATGCACTTCATAGCCGACGTGCAACAGCCCAAAATATCCGTTGCTCCTGGCAATGGAGTAGTGCTTTTGAGAGTGTATGCTGATCTGCCCCAAGGCTGCCCCGATCAGCTCTTCGTCGAGCCCGGATGATTTTAGACGGGACGCCATGTAATGGCGGAAGATATATGCCGAGACCAGCTTCCCGTCCTCTCCCAACACCTTGACGCCCACACGTCGAAGCATGTGACTGATTGCGTTGGTTCCAAGCTGGACGAATTCCCCATTGGTCTTGATCGGCGCGAAGACGATCATTGCTCCGCCCACCGCACGGGTGCGATCGAAGAGAAACCGAAGGAATTGGTCGGCGTTGGGATCGAACGTGAGTGTCCTTTCCGGTAGTCCGGAAATCCTTTGCCCATCTCTGTCGAACCGTTGCTTCGCGCCCTGGATGGTTATGCGGAGCAATGCGTGGCCTTTTATGTCGACTCCTGCGATCAACTGAATGCCGAGGCTCAGTTCAGCCGGGCGGGCTCCCGTACACGCCAAGAGAATGGCGGGCACTTTCCAGCGTTCCCGTTCGCTGGTCAGGATATAGGTCAATATCTGCGAGTACCAATCGGGATGACGGCGCATCAGTTTCAGCAAATCGCTCCGCTTGCCACTTTTCCTTGGAAGTTGTTCTTGCCGTTTGATCTTGAGAATGCTGGGGACCTTTCCAGATGAGAAGGCCTGAAGCGCCTTTGCTGAGTTGAGTGTAAAACCTACTGGACAGTCCCCAGGCATCAAGTGTGCCAATAAACACTGGAAGGCCGTTCGATACATGGAGATGGTGTCCGCCTTGGGAAGCACTCCATTCTCTTTGTTTCGGAACGAGTATTCATCAGGTAGCTTTTCGAGTCTGGCGCTTGGGGCGCACAGTTGATCCATGCCATACTGCGATACCCCGAATGCAAAGATGGGCTTACTCTTCTTCATATATGATCGCTTTGTCTCGTCCGTGCAGTTGTATGCTACCCGACGCTGTTCAAGGATCGCCAGCGCTTCGTTCCACCTCATCTCGTGTTCTCTTTGAAGCTCTTCTTGCTCCCCTGTGGAGAGGTCGTCCCATGCATTGGTCATATGTCTGGACATTGGTGTCTCCGTGTACGGTAAGTATGGTTACTGGACGGAATTGCTCTTTCAATCTTGCCAAAACGTATATTACCCACTGAAGAATCGGTGGGTAATGGATCTGCCCCTACTGCTGTTTCGGCGGTGGGTAAGTGATCCTCCCATATCCCTTGATAGTGAGCGTGCAATTCGGTGGCAGGATGGCCAGTCGCCGTAGGAGCGGGATCACGGCGGGTCCCCTACTACCGATTAGGATTTCTCCCGTGTGGCTGGCGTGAAGAATTAATCTCGAGTGTGGGCTCGTGTCGCTCGGATATAGATGCCCAAGTCCGCCAGGCTGTAAACAACTCGTCGGCCGAGCTTTGAATAGCGTAGCACTCCCGAAGGTTCGAATGGAATTACTCAGACACACGTTCTGTCCGCGCCACCACGCTGATGAGGTCGGTGATGCTTTTTTGATATCCGCAAGTTACTCGCGCGCCAGGCAGGACTCGGAGCTCCAAGTCTCCAGGGCAAGGCGATCGAACCCCGAGACAGGTCTCTTTGGCAATGGCTGGCCGCTCTTGTCTGAGAGAGGTGAGTTCTGTAGCCCAAGTTGTTTGTGGCTTGTGGTAATGAGCAGGCATACTTTGCTATTCAACGATCGCCCTGGCGAGGACGCCCAGGTTTGCGGAGGGGCGTGGACTGCCCCTGAGATGCAGGAGGTGATAATGGGTCCAGCCAATCTGCAATGTCAGACGCCCGAAAGCGCCTCGCGTGGCCGATCTTGAGGGCGGGCGGCATTCCGATGGGGTGTTGCGTCTCGCCGCTGATCCATTTCCAGATGGTGCGATGAGAGATGCCTGTAATAGCGGCGAGGTCCTTCACGGAGATGAGAGGTCCGAGCTCGACGAGCCGTTCCCTGATGGAGATGCATGTATTCATCGATCGCGTTCCTGCCCGTATGACAATTTGAGGCGTCCATGCATGCCATCCCGACTCGGCGAATATTCGAAAGGCGCGTAATGGACTCCCATCCATAGACAGTACATGAGGCAAGTTGCTCCTGTTAAGCCCCCAAACGGCTTCTTGTTGTTGCATGGCAGGCCCACTTTGTAGTTTTCATACTATAAAACTACAAAGCCAATCTGTAACTAGATGGCAATATTGGTGAAAATAAATGGTACATGCTTGAGGTAGAAGGAGGGAGGGGGCTGGGGAGATGTGCTACACACGGGACTCCTTCGGGTACGGGAATGATGGGCGCAGGTGGGTAGCGATGGGGACGGTTGGGTACAATTTGGGGTACACTGGGACGAAAAAATGAAGGGCAAACAATGAAAAGCGGGTGGACTGCGTCTTTGCAATCCACCAGTTTTCTTAAGGCTTTTTGGTGGGCCGTGTTGGGATCGAACCAACGACTCTCTGCTTATTATGGCATATGGTCGGGCCAATATCCCCATGGAGCTCATGGCTGCCTGGGGAGGTGCGGACAACGACACCCTGCGCACCATGCGTTTTGAACGGCTTGATGCGGCGCCAAACGACTATGA
Source organism: Desulfovibrionaceae bacterium (assembly GCA_050251715.1). Lineage (GTDB taxonomy): Bacteria > Desulfobacterota > Desulfovibrionia > Desulfovibrionales > Desulfovibrionaceae > JBFWMG01. The sequence continues at coordinate 120,166 of JBFWMG010000001.1, forward strand.
CCTTGCCAGGAGGTGTTGGCCGCGCACAAGAACGGGAAGGATTTGCTGGTGCAGGAATATGTTGCCGCCAAGAGGGCGAATGGCACACCAGCGGCCCTTGCGCGCGCATTGATGGTTGCCGGGTTTTCCAATCCCAATGCCGTGTCTGATGCGTTTCTGGAAGAGTATGAAGACGCTGCCGGATTCCTTGGAGGTGCGCGCAAAGCCGCGCACTATGCTTACGAACGTAACGTGTGGGCGCGGCATTGGTACGGGGAGATGTGCGCGGCGAAGGAACCGGAAGAGTTTTGGCGGTTTTCCGTCTTATTTTGCAAGGTGGTGGATGGGCGGTTCTACTCCTGACAATGCGAATACCATGACCAAGCCGAACCGATGCGGCTATTTGCCAACAGCCTTGACTCCACGGTGAAGCACCGCCTTGGGAAGTGGGAGGGAAAACGCCAAAAGACGTTGTTCGGCGGAAAACTGCCACCAGCGGTGTTTTTGGGCCGCAACTAGCCGAGCAACGCAGGCTTGGAGCGCTGGAGGTGTGGGGGGCTGGAAGGGGACAGAAGAGAATGGATCCGAAGTGAGAACGCGTTTAGGATAAAGAGCTTCAAACAATATGCTGAAGATATTCATTGTTTTTGAGGTGAGGATGAGGTTCTGGGAGAGCGGTTCCCGCTAATTAAATCTGTAAAATTGCGCTTCCTCTTATTTAAAAAATCATATAAATTTTAATTAAGGAGTTTGGCATGAAGCGCAATACCACGGGAAGATACGAGGTAACGGTCGCTGGTGGAGAGCAGGTGAAGGCGTTCATCCCTGATCCTCTGCCGCCGGATCCGGAGATTGTCTTCGACAGGCGGTTGGTGGAGAAGCTCTCCCAGGCGTCCTTGGCTCTTGGCCGGCTGGATAGCCTCTCATTGTTTCCTGACCTCAACCTTTTCCTTTATCAATATGTGCGGCGGGAAGCGGTGCTGTCGTCCCAAATCGAGGGGACGCAGTCCACTTTGGACGATCTCCTGACCTTTGAGGACGGCGACGCGCCGGGCGTGCCGTTTGACGATGTGATTGAGGTGTCCAACTACGTGGCCGCGTTGGAATACGGTTTCAACCGCCTTTTCAAGGACGACTTTCCTTTGTCGCTCCGGCTCATCAAGGAAATGCATGAAAAGTTGCTGTCCAGTGGGCGAGGCAGTGAAAAGACTCCCGGCGAATTCAAGCGCTCGCAAAACTGGCTGGGTGGGGACCGTCCTACTAATGCGGCTTTTGTTCCGACTCCTCCGCATGAAACCCTGACGGCGATGGGGGCGTTGGAGTCGTTCCTTCATGACAGGACGCATGCCTTCCCCCCCCTGATTGTCGCGGGGCTAGCCCATGTCCAATTCGAGACCATTCACCCGTTCCTGGATGGCAACGGAAGGTTGGGACGCATGCTCATTCCCCTGATTCTATGCGAGCGGGGCGTGCTGCGCGAACCGTCTCTGTACCTCAGTTTATTTTTCAAGGCGAACAGGGCCGCGTATTACGGTCGGTTGCAGCATGTCCGGGAGGACGGAGATTGGGAAGGGTGGCTTGAGTTTTTCCTGGAGGGCGTGGCCGTGACGGCCACCAATGCCGTGGATACCGCCCGTCAGATGAACATGGTCTACCAGAGGGATCGCGAAAAGCTACTTTCCGCCGGTAAGGCGACTTCGGGCATTATGAGGACTCATGAATGCATGTTTGGCCGCATCTCTGCCAATGCCGCCCGCATTGCAGCTGTCACGGAGTTGAGTCCGCCGACGATCAACACGGCACTACAGACGCTGGCGGACTTTGGTATCGTGCGAGAAACGACTGGCAAGCAGCGGGGCAAACGATATCTCTACGGTGAGGTGCATGCCGCGTTGTCCTCGGAACTTGGTGATTTTGTGCAGCAGCGAGGCACGGTTTTTCGGTAGTATTTGCTGACGTGCGCGATTCCACTTTAGGGACTTCCGATGTATCTCGAGAGTGAGAAGGTTATTCTGTGTTCTTGCTGGGCGTTTGCTACCCCTGGTAAGCACTGCGCACATATGAAGGGAGGAGAACACATTGCCTCAATCCCCTGAGCTTGCCGGAGGGACTGGCTTTACTTTTGAGGGCAGGGTCGCTGCCATCTATCTGGCGGCGCTCCTACAGCAGGGCTATGCCCCAGGCATTGGAGACCGAGTTGTCTCCCGGGTCGCCTTGCAGCAGCGCGACGTTGGCGAACCTCTTGACGACGTGATCGTCGACTTTTGCTCATCCCAGGGAGAACCTGCCCGCTTGAGCCTTCAGGTGAAGCGCTCCCTCACGATCAGCAGCGCCGCGACCAACACGGATTTCCGAGATGTCATTCGCGATGCGTGGCTCACCTGCATGAAGCCTGATTTTCGCAAGGGGGTCGATCGGTATGGCGCGGCAGTCGGCAACATAGCCAAAGGTAAAGCTCGTGACCTCCAAACACTGTGTGAATTGGCCCGGGCGAGTGTGAGAATTGAGGATTTCGCAGCCCGCTTTTTGCCCCAAGGAAACGCGAGCGCGACCGTCAGGAAGGTCAAAGACGACATCGCGGCATTGGTCGAAGCGGCTAAAGGCTCCCCCTGTTCCGAGCATGAGCTGTTCGAATTTCTCGCTCATTTCGTTCTGATTCAATTCGACTTTTTGCATGAGGGGCAGGTCGACCTTGCGGCCACCTTGAATAGTCTTCGTGTCTGTCTTGCATCCGGGGACGAGACGCAGGCGCTGGCACTTTGGGATCGGCTCTGCATCCTCGCCCAGGAAAGGGCTGGGCGGGCCGCAGTGTTTGAGCGGCCGTGGTTGGTCCGTTCTCTTGCCCCCAGGTTTCGGCTGGCCACGGCCCCTTCGCTTCGTCAAGACTTGGCGCGTATACAGGAGCTTGCCCGCCAGTGGGCTGCGGACATCGAGGACGATGTCGGCGGGACGCGGCTTGAGCGGCCCGCCTTGATGGAAAAGTTGGAGTCCAAACTCTCGTCTTGTAGATGGACCCAACTCCGAGGCCTGCCGGGGAGCGGCAAGTCCGTCTTGCTGCGTCGTCGTCTTGAAATCGATCTCGCCCGAGGACCAGTTCTGTTTCTCAAATCCGGTCGTCTGGAAGGAAACGGTTGGAGCGGTTTTGCTGCCGCCAACGGCCTCTCGACCGCAAGCCTTGTCAATTTGCTGGTCGAAATCGCGGCAACAGGAACGAGCACCCTTTATATCGATGGCATTGATCGCATTGAAAAGCAGCATCGCGGGATCATTCTCGATGTTATTCGCGCGATCTTTGGGAATGATCTGCTCGATGATTGGCGCATTGTCATCTCCTTGCGCGATACCGGCATCGAGCCGCTGCGCAACTGGCTCGGCGCGGAGTGGGGCGCGGCAGTCCTTGGCATTCTGGAAGTCACTCCCCTTGGTGACGAGGAGGCGGAGCTCCTTGCGGCGGCAAAACCACAGCTGCGCAGATTGCTGTTTGGAAGCAAAGCGGTCCGGGAGATCGTACGACGTCCCTTCTTTGCGAAGATATTGCATCAAGGTGTCAGCGCAGCCGCAGGGGACGATGCCTTTTCTCCCCAGTCGGAAGTCGAACTCATCGAGAATTGGTGGGGCCGGGGCGGGTATGGCGAAGAATGCCCAAATGCGCTGGCGCAACGTGCGCTCATCGAATTGGGGACCGCACGGGCAACCCATTTGGGCCGAGAAATTGCGTTTCGGGATATCTCTCCGGCAACAACGGCAGTCGTCGACCAGTTCGTCACTGATGGCATTCTTCAGTACGTAAGGAGGGGGCACAGCCTTCGCTTTTCGCACGATATTTTCTTTGAGTGGGCGTTCCTTCACGCGCTGATGGACGCGCCTGACTGGCTGGCTGCGGTCAAGGAATGCGGTGAGCCTCCGGCAGTGGCGAGAGTTGTTGAACTGCTTGCACAATCGGAATTTCACCCCGAGGGCGCGTGGGCAAGAACATTGCCGCGTATAGCCGGGGCGGGAATGCGGTCTCAATGGACGCGGGCGTGGCTCTTGGGCCCGCTTGGTGCGCCGAATTTTGTAGCGTCTGCGGACATCTTCGACGGTGTGCTCAAGGCGGATGGGCATCACTTCCTTAAACGCGCTCTCGTCTGGTTCCAGGCGGAAAAGATCACGCCCAATTCATTGATTCTTGAAGGGGACTTTCCTGCGGTTGCAGAATATTCCCCGGAACGTCGTGTTTTGGCGGCGGACTATCATGGGTGGCCCTCGGATTGGGCCGCCTGGTCGAGATTCATTACCTTTTTGCTCGAGCGTGTCGCAGACATCCCGGTCACGCTCTACCCGGACATCGTTACCCTCTTTGAGGTTTGGCAAAATGCATTCAGAGACGCGGGGACGCACATCTCAAATGTGCTTCTCGACCAGGTGGCGGCATGGCTGCAAGAGTTGCTGGCTTGGGAGGAGGGGCGTCACTCATGGAAAGAGTCCAGTAGGTGGGACCCACTGGGGAGAGGTGATGAGGAATTCAAGAAGTCACTGATCCAGTTGATACTGCGCTCCTCCAGAGTGCGTCCTGACCTTGCCGAGAGTCTGCTCAGGAAGGTGGCAGAAAGCGAGGTGTTGCGAAGAACGTATTTCCCGGAGGTCATCTCCTTTTCGCCCATTTTGGCGCGGACGCATCCTGACCTGCTCGTCCATTTCGCTTTGCAGTATTTTTGCCAGGAACTCCCTGAAGCTCGGAGGATGAGGTTACGGCAAGAGAGTAGTGAGGCGGCAGCGGCTCGTGAGCGAATTCGTGCCAAGCCTGCTGAGGCGCGGACGGAACATGAAAACCGAGCTCTTGAGTCGCCTTTATCCCTATCGATGTTTTTTGAAGATAATGCCCAATCCTGGGATGATCTTGCAATAGACGAATATCATAGCAATTATACTCCGCCGTCTCCGCTGCGTGAGCCGTTCCATTCGTTATTTTCGTTCGCTCCAGCTCAGGCGTTGCGTCTGGTTGCAGAGCTCAGCAACCATGCCATGACTGCGTGGCACCAGTTGCATGGATTAGCTCGCCATGGGTCTGGAACTCCAATCCCTCTCGACGTCGCATTTCCTTGGGGACCGCAGCGATTTTTGGGAGGGGCGAGTGAATACCTCTGGTTTCGGGGGGGATTGGGGCCAGCCCCGGTTGTCTGCGGCTATCAGGCCCTTGCGGCGTGGGCGTTTGAAGAACTTGATCGTGGCAGGCAAGTTGACGGCCTTATCCAACAGATTGTTGCCGGGAACGAGTGCATAGCTGCGTTGGGTGTGGCTGTTGTCATTGCGCTTCATGCGAATGTTATTTCCGACGTCACGTTTTGCCTCGCCACATCACAGTTGTTGCTCCATGTCGATTTTCAGCGAATGATAAACGATTTGCACCCGTCAGCGAGTCTGATCGGATTCGGCGGCAGAGCCGATGCCAATCACATAGAATCCATAAAAAAGATTAACGAAAGGCCTGGGCGGGGCAATGATCTCAGAGGGTTGCTCACGGCTTTCTTCCTTAGCGGCGAATATCGTGAGAGAATCCGAGCCGCTGTGCTTAATTTTGTAGATGATCTCCCATTTCAGTTCGAGAGCCATCGGGCGGACCAACGAATTCAGGAAAGCTTGCGTACGCAAGCCGTAGAGTATGCGGATTTTGTCACGATTGAAAACTACAGAGCGGAGAAGGTTGTCGGCAACGAGGGAACTTTGTTGATTACCGTAGAGTGCCCGACAGTGGACACTCCCGAACGGGTGGCGCTGGCAGCCAAGGCTGAGGAACAACTTCGCGCGGGGAGCTTGTGGGCCTGGGGCGCAGAGTTCTTTAAAACTAGGCAGATTGGGGAACAATTTTCTATAAGGTCGGCCATTGATTTCGCCAAGAGCATCATCCACGAAAATCTATTTGAAGACGTCGCCGCTGACGAGGGCATGATCGGAGCAGTGCAGGGGGGCGTCGCCGCTGCTGCCGCTATCGTGTTTGACTGTCGGGATGAGGCGCAGGAGGCGGATTTGACATGGGCGCGGTCGATCCTCGAGCGTGCCATGAAGGCTCCTGAAAAACAGGATACTTTTGGGCTGTCCAGGTCAATAATTCCTTGGCACCATAAAATATTTGTGGCCAACGGGCTGGCGGCGGACATCCGCCATGGCACGGGGACTGCTGCCACCGCACATGAGTTGTTGGTCCTGGTCGCACATCCCCTGCACGCGGTTTGCCTGCCGGCGCTTGAGACCTGTTTGTCTCTGTGGGATGTGGCACCCAGCCTGGGCTGGGCGGCGCTGCATCTTTCTTTGGCCCGGTGTACGGTGGTCATCTATCAGTACGAGCACCGTGATTCCGTTGAGGCGCAACAGCGTGATGCGGCAAGGCAACGGGCCAGGATAGAGGAGGCCATTGCCGTTTACGAGCATCCCGCCGAGTGGGCCGATTTGCCGTTGCCGCCTCCCGCGTGCTGTCCAATCCCCAGGCCGGATCGACGGGTGGCTTTTGACGATGAGGCGGGTGGGTCGTGTTTCTTGCTCGAGCGAGTCGCATGGGATGAACGGTACGCTGCGGAAGTGGTGGGCCGTCTGCCAGTTGAAGCAATACTCCTATCCCCGGCAAGGACGAAGCTGCTTGAAGCCCTGTCCGGCCACCTGGCATGGACAATCGCCACTTGGACGCCCGATGAGGAGCCCGGCAAGGCAACTCGCAGGCAGCCACCGAAGTTGTTTTCGTGGGCAGCTGCTTTGGGTCGGGCTCTAGGGAGAGTCGCCGGATTCTGTCCGGTCGCAGAGGTTGAGGAGCGGTTTCTCAAGCCTATGTGTGCACTGGAAGACAAACAATGCTGGATGCTGGTTGCGCCATTTGTCGATCTGTACACGTGTGTGCACGTCTACGATGCAACAGAGATCGCGCCGGACGCCCTCGTAATCCTGCTACGCTGTCTGGACAGATTTTTGGAAGCTCAGGAATTCATCCCCAACCTGTATCGCAGCGGTGAACTGTATGATGCTCATATGCCGAGCTTGTTGAGGTCCTTGATGTTTGTGCCGTTTGACATGCTGGCCCCATCGGCAAAGCGATATGCGAACGGAGACTGGAGCGATGTCAGTAGGACACTTCCTGTAGTTGACCGTTTCGTGAAATCCGCAGGCTGGGCCTCCATCGTCATGCAGTACTTTTTGGAGCTTTGCGAGCGGGCGAAAGCTTTTTACCCGGCAGAACTGTTTGCGGACCAAGTTCTGCACGTCCTTGATGATGAGGGCACGGCCCTGAGCGGTTGGCACGGCTCGACCAATCCCGCACGCATCGCCGGTTTGGTCCAGTATTTTTCTGATCGAGAGACGCCCATGGCGAGGGAGCTTGGGCAAAAGTTCCTTCGGATTCTTGATCGGTTGGTAGACATGGGAGACAGAAGAAGCGCAGCCCTTCAGCTCAGTGATACATTCCGAGAAGTACAAGCCTGAGGAAGAGGAGGGCGACTGGCCGAGCCGACAGCAGATACTCTTTTGGGCTACGCCATCTCAGCCCTGCGCGTTGTCCAAAAGTAGAGCTGATGCCAATTCACTGGCCCGCTTGAGCGTCTCGGGCAGGAATTGGCCGTAGCGTTTGGTCATGGCGGTGTCCTTGTGAGTCAGGAGTTCCGCGATCATGTCCAGCGTGAAATGGCCGCTGTTGGCCAGAGTGACCGCGTAATGGTGGCGCAGGCCGTGGAAGAGGCGGAAATCGGCGGGCAGGGCGGCCGCTTTTCGGATGCGGTCCACTGCGCTGCAATCCACCCGTTGTCCCCCATCCTTGCCAGGGAAGATGTGCGTGCTGTCCGGGCATTGAGCCTTCCGCCAGGCGAGTTGCCGCTTGAGGATGGATTCGGCGGCCGAATTCATGGGAACGGAGGTCGTCTTGCCTCCCTTGGGTTTGCGGATGATGATGCGGCCCATGACGAAATCCAGATCCTGATCCTCCAGTTTGAATATCTCGCCACGACGCATGCCGGTGACAAAGGCCAACTCGAGCATGTGGGCCACGTCGCGCGCAGGCCAGTCGCTAAGTGTCCTGGCAAGCCGCCCCGCTTCTTCCGGTGAAAGGAATTCCACGACCTCGTTGTCCTTGCGCGGCATTTCCACCCGGAAATCCATGGCGGGGCAGAGGTTGAGCTTGTGGCCGTGGTTGATGATCCGCCGCAGGAGTTCCAGCGTGTTCCAGACGGTGGCCGGCTTGTGGTGTGCCATGCGGGCCTTCAGGGATTCCACGTCGGTCGCGGAGATGTCCGGCACGGTCTTTGCCGCAAAGAACGGCTTGATATGCTTTTCGTACCGGTTCTTGTCCGTCACGATTCCCTTGAGCGTGCGTTCCTTGGACGTAAAGTACGTATCGGCCAGTTCGGAGAGGGGACGGTTCTTGTCGGCGTTCTCGCGCCGGATTTCCTTTGCCGTCTTGACGGTTTTCCCGTGGCGGGCGGCCCGTAGGCGGTCGGCTCGCAGTTCCGATGCCACTTCGGGGGTGTATCCTTCGGATGCCTTGCCTATCTTCTCCCAGACCAGCTTGCCGTCGAGGCGGTAGTTGATGTGGTAGCAGACGTTGGGTTTGCCGTTGAAGGAGTCGTTGAGGTCGTAGACGTAAACCCCGATCCACTTGCTGGGGTGAGCCCTGCGATACTTGGAAGCCATGGGAATTTGACCTTGTTCGTGCTATAATACGTTCAGGAAAGCAGCGTTAGGACGTGTTTTTGTCCTAACCTATTCCTAACCAGAAGGTCAAATTCCGGTGAAAGTTGTTAGGTGTGGTTAAAGACTATATTTTTATATTTCATTGAAAATAAAAGCTAATTATATTCAATTAAGCTCGGTCGAAGACGGTTAAGGCGGCACGAATCGGGCTCATAACCCGAAGGTCGTAGGTTCAAATCCTGCCCCCGCTACCAGAGAATACAAGGGCTTACAGTTGAAAGACTGTAAGCCCTTTTTCTTTTTCTAACCTTTTCCTAGCTAGACGCCTGCTCCAGGTGAAAGGCTATCGATCCTTTGCGGCAGCGGTGGCAAAGACGTGCTTCGAGTAGAAGTCGCTCAGGCCGAAGAGGCTGACGCCGAGGCCGAAGAACGGCCCGTCCGGTCAGTTTATTCAGCGCGGAGCAGTCGTGCGGGAAACCTTCCACGCGAGCGTGTTGGTGCAAATCACCCACGTGCCCGCGCCCGCGCTCAAGTTGCCGTGGCTGTTCCACTGATGGGGCGCGTCGCCTATTTGCCGAATGGACACCTGGGGTAGCGGCACGCCTTGCAGCCCAGGCAGAGGCCGCCGTCCGCCATCTGGGCCAGTGTCCGGCGCGTCATGGGCACGTTGGCCAGCATGCGCGGCAACAGCAGGTCCAGGCTGGTGGTCTTGAAGAATATGGCGCAGGCCGGGACGCCCAGCACCTGGACCTCGCCCGCCGGGCCGCGTATGCGGCCCACGATCGTCATGGCCCCGGGCAGGATGGGCGTTCCGTAGAGCGCGTCCGTGAGCCCGGCGTCGTACAGCGCAAGCCGGGTCACGTCATCGGGGTCGACCGACAGCCCGGCCGTGGTCACCACCAGGTCGGCCCCGGCCTCCAGCAGTCGCCGCACCCCATCCGCGATGGCCCGCCGGTCGTCCGGCGCCATGCCCACCTCCACGACCCGGCAGCCCAGCGCCTCCACCTTGCTCTTGATGATCGGCGCGAACCGATCCTCGATAATGCCCTGAAAGACCTCGGTGCCGGTGACCAGGATGCCCACCCGGGCGGGCCGCAGGGGCTTGACCGAGAACACCGCACCGGCGGACACTACGGCCAGGGCGCTGTTGTGGTTGCGGCGCGAAATGTAGAGCGGGATGGCCCGGCACCCGGCCACCTGCTTGCCCCGGTCGACTACCGAACAGTCCTGCCGCGTGGCGCACATGACGTCGGGCACCATGTTGAAGGCGTGCAGGCGGTCGCGGTCCACCACGAGCAGGCCACGCAACGCGGCCCGGAATACCACCTTGCCCTCGCGCGGCGTCTCGTCGTACTCGATGCCCGCGCCCGCCAGGGCTTGGGCATAGGCCAGGGCCGCCTCGTTCTCGTGCACCCAGTCGGGCGAGGTCTCGGCCTGGTCCTCCACGTACACCCGGCCCCGGCCCATGCGGTGCAACGCGCACAGGTCGCCGGCCGAGATGACCTGGCCCGCGGACACGGCCGGATCCTTGCTTTCGCCGGGCACAATGCGGGTCATGTCGTGCAGGGCCCTATGCCCCACCGCCTCCTCGACGGGCACGGCGCGCAGTGTCGGACCGGCGCCGGGCTGGTTCCGCGCCATGATTTCGTAGGGCGCCTCGCCCTGGCAGCCCCGGCAGATGCCGCCGTCGCGCGCGGGATAGGCCTCGCCGCATACCGGACACACGGCGAGGCGGCCCATGGATGTCTTTTCGCGGAACTGCGGCCGCACCCGCACCGGTTCCACGCCGCAGATGGTGTCGCCCGCGCGCTCTATCTCGTCGTAGAGCCGGGCGGTATCCTGGTCCTCCTTGGGTGTGAGCTTCATGAACCAATCCGCGATTCCGGGCCACGGACCGAGCTTGGCCGGATCCAGGAACACGCGCCAGCCCTGGCCGGTATGCTTGTCGTACAGGCACAGGGCGTAGCGGCCCAGGTTGACCACCTTCACCCAGCCGTTGCCCGTGCTCAAGGGCGTGAGGAGCTGCACGGCGTCGGGCAGGCATTTGGGCGTTTCCACCACGGCCTCGAACAGCGTGTCCGCAGGCAGAAGGCTTCTGGCCAGTTCCACCATGTAGCCGCCTATGAGCAGTCCTGGCGCGGGGTAGCTGTGGAACTCTGCGGCCTTTTGCTTGAATTCCATGAAGGTGTGTGGACCGATGTTCATGCCTGCCGCCTCCCTCGGTTCGTACGATCCTAAAATGCCGCCCAGCCGTTCCCCGCGCCGTCACGGGGAAGGAAGGGGCTCATGCCTTGCGGGGCTCGCCCGCCACGACCAGCCTGGCGTCGAAGAAGTGTTGGAACATGAGCACGGCCGCGCCCAGAAGCATGGCCCACAGCCCGGCCTGGTACAGCGCCTGGGACAGGGGCCGAAGCCCCATGAGCGTTGCCGCGAGCACGCACACGCCGAGGCCCAGCGTCTCGGCACGGCCCTGGTGCAGCCCCATGCACATGGGGCAGTTTTCGCCCTCGGGCGCGGGATAGCTGAACCAGAACCGGTTCCAGGCCAGGGCGCAGAGCACGGCCACGACACCGCCCCAGGCCATGTGCAGGGGCAGCAGCAGGGGCTCCACGGGCAGGGGCAGGATGGCCGGAATGGCCGCCGTGGCAGCCGCAGGCGGGTGGTCCGCGTCGAAGACCTGCATGAACACGGCGGCCAGGGTCACGGCCAGTCCCAGCTTGAGGGCGACCGTCATGGTGGCGGTCAGCTGCGGGGCCAGGGCGTTGCCCACGATGACGGCAAGCACGCCAGCCGCCGAGGACACGAGGTGGCCCACGATGACCTGGCGCGGCCGGGCCACGCGCAGGTAGACGCAGGTGGCGTTGATGAAGCAGGTAGCGGCCAGGGGCGGGTAGAGCACGCCCACGCCGCTGGCGCGCGAGAGCAAGGCGATGACGGCCAGGGTCAGCCCGCCTCCCAGCGAGCCCCAGATCAGCCGTGAAAGCGAGATGACCCCAGGCCTGTAGACGTCCTTTTCGAATTCCCTGCGGCAGAGGGGGCGCAATCGGATTTGGATCATAGCCGCTCCGGTGGTCTTCCGTTGCCGGGCGGCGTCCCTGGGACGCCGCCCGGCCGGGTTTCACGCCTCAGTTGTCGCTCTTGACGTAGAGCACGGACTGGGTGGAGAGCTTCCTGCGCAGCTTCTTGCCCTTGGCCTCGGCCTGCATGAGTAGGATTTCGCGCTCGCCGAAGCTGAGCGCGTCGGCCAGGCAGACCTCCACGCACACGGGTTCGAGGCCGTGCACCACCCGGTCGTAGCACATGTCGCACTTGTGCGCGAACCGTTCCGTCTCGTTGAACTGGATGACGCCGTAGGGGCACTTGTCGATGCAGGCCTTGGCGCCGACGCACTTCGTCCTGTCGATGCGCACGATGCCGTTCTGCGGATCCTTGCTGATCGCCCCGGCCTCGCAGGCCTTGACGCAGGGAGCCTTCTTGCAGTGCTGGCACATGACCACCCAGTAGTCCTCGCTGAGCTTGGGGTAGGTGCCGGTGAGTTCGCTCTCCACCCGCAGGTAGTGGCTCATGGCGCCCGGCACTGCCTTTTCGTGGTCCACCAAGCCGTTGTGGTTGCGGCAGGCCACCACGCAGGTCTTGCAGCCGATGCAGCGGTCGAGGTCGACCATTATGCTGAGTTGTTTCATGGCGGCCTCCTTATCGAATGATGTTCACGCGGGTGGAGACGTGCGCCTCGCCGCCGCGCAGATCCTGTTCGTCCAGATGCGACCCGGCGTCGGCGATGAGTTCGTTGTCGCCGACCCACTTGCCGCGCGCCGCCACTTTGCCCATGGTTTGGCCGAAGCCGTGGATGATGCCCGCGCAGCCGGGCTTGATCCGTTCGGTGAACATGATGGGCACGCGGACCTTGCCGGTGCTCGACTCCACGGTCACCGTGGCGCCGTCGGCAATGCCCAGCCGCTTGCCGTCGATGGGGTTGAGCAGCAGCGGGTTGGCGTCCAGGCCGGACACGGGGTCCCGCAACTGGGCGTTGTTCTGCGACCACGCGCCGGTGTTGTTCAGGAAGATGGTGCGGAAGTTGACAAGGATGAAGGGGTACTTGTCCTCGTCACGGCGGAACTCCAGCGGGAGTTGGGGATTTGGCCATTCCTGGCCGATGTCCTTGTACATCCGCCATTCCAGTTCGATCTTGCCGCTCGGGGTGGTGAACTTGCCTGCGTCCTCGTACTTGCGGAAGCCCACCGCGCCCGGAGACCAGACTGCGCCGTTGTCGAGCAGCTTCCGCATGGACAGGCCCACGCCGGAAAGCTCAATGTCGTAGTATTCCAGATCATCCTTGAAGGCGAAGTATTCCGGGAACATGCGCTTGCCCAGCTCGATCATCACGCGGTTGGCGTGGCGCGACTCGCCGATGGGCTTGACCACGGGCTGGCACACGGCCGCCGTGTGGCCGAAGTTGTACCACCAGGGCATGTAGAGCAACTCCCAGCGCTCGAAGTTGGTCTGGTCCGGCAGCACGAGGTCAGCCCACTTCATGGTCTCCGAGGGCAGGATCTCGGTGACCACAAAGAGTTCGAGCATGTAGTTGCCGTCCTTGTCCTTCATGGTCATGGCCTTGCGCCATTCGCCCGAGCCCATTTCGGACAGCGCCGGGTTGCACTCCGAGGCGAAGAAGACCTTGAGGGTGCCGTCCTTCACGGCCTGGGCCGCGTGCCAGGTGGGTTCCAGGAAGAAGTTGTAGTGGTCGAACTTGTCGCGGTTGGGCCCGGTGCGGTGATAACCGAGTTCCTTGAGGTTCGGGGCCGGGGGAACCGGCTTCACCGCAGCCATGGGCGCGAGCTCGGGCATGGGTTGCCCGCCGGGGTTGTCCAGGTTGCCGGTGATGACCAGGAAGATGGACCAGGCGTGGCCCCAGTCCATGGCGTTGCCGTACATGATGGACTTGAAGGCGTCCACGCTGACGCTGGGCGCCTTGGCGCACATCACGGCCAGCTTGACGATGTCCCTGGCGGGGACGTCGCAGATCTTGCTCATGGCCGCCGGGGTCTTGTCCTTGATGTAGGCCATCAGCTTGTCCATGTCGCCTTCGCGAACCCACTTGTCGCAGAAGGGCTTGTTGTACAGGCCCTTGGTCAGCAGGTGGTTGCACATGCCCAGGAACAGGGCGGCGTCGCCGCCGGGCTTGATGGGAATCCACCAATCGGCCTTGGCCGCCTCGGGGCGGAAGATGGGGTCGATGACCACGAGCTTCGCGCCGCGCTCCTTGGCGTTGAGGATGTCGTGGGGCACGCAGGCGTCATCCAGGCAGCCGAAGGGATGGCGGCCGGAAAGGATCATGATCCCGCCCTTGGGCACAGTGTAGTACATGGGCGCGATGTGGTGGTTGGGGAAGCAGCCGAAGGTGTGCAGATGGGCCATGATCTTGGCCGAGTCGCAGTGCGGCAGGCCCGTGGAGATGAAGCCGCCCACGGCGTTGACGAAGCGCCACTTGGGGTCGGTGGTGGAGTGCGGGAACATGGAGTAGGTGAACTTGTGCTCCTCGCCCCGTTCGCGCAGTTCGCGCAGCTTCTTCTCCATGATGTCCATGGCCTCGTCCCAGCCGATGCGCTCGAACTTGCCCTCGCCGCGCTCGCCGACCCGCTTCATGGGGTACTTGAGGCGTTCCTGGGAATAGAGCGTGGTGATGCCCGCCATGCCCTTGACGCACATCTTGCCCCGGGCTCGGGGGTTGCCCTTGACCTCCTTGACCACCCCGTCCTCCACGCGGGCAAGGATGGCGCACTCCGCCTTGCATTGGTAGCAGACCGTGGGAATCCATTTGCTTTCGTGCATCATGCTGTGCTCCTTTCACGCTTTTGCGGCCGCCGGGACGGACGCCGCCACTGGTTCCTTATGGACATAGAGCGTCGGGAGCGGAAAAAGGTTCCCGGCAGGAGGGGCGGGGAGGGGTCAGCAGGCGTGCCGGGGGAGGAAGTCGCGGCACGCGAAGCCGTCCAGGGCGAGGGGCGGGACGAGGACGCCCGCGTCGAGGGCCATGCGGGCGAAGGCCTCCATGCGTCCGGAATCCGGGGCGAGGTCGTCGAAGGTGACGAGGCCCTGGTCCAGTATCTGCCGGGCCACGTCCCGGGCCACGGGCATGCCCGAGGCCAGGATGCGCGCACCGTAGTCCGTGTCGCGGCGTATCCGGTCGCGGACCGCGAACAGCGTGCGCACGTAGTCGCCCACCACGTGGCTCTGGCGCAGGGCAAAGTCGCGGCGCACCGCCAGGATGCAGCACAGGTGGTCGGGCAGGATGTCGCGGGAGTGGAGCACCTCGTCACCCACACCCAGGCTGGCGCTTGCGGCGCTCCACGGCTCCGCGCAGAAGAAGGCGCCGATGCTGTTGCGCCGCATGGCGGCGATGACCGAGGACGGGTGTACGATGCGGGTCGGCTGGGCGGCGAATTCCGGGCGATCCCGCGCCAGGCGGTCCAGCAGCACGTGGTGGGTGGATATCTCGCCGGGCAGGCCCAGGCAGCGTTGCCGCGTGTCGTTGCGTGAGACGGCCAGGGCACTGCCGTTGTGGTGCCCGTCCATGACGTAGAGCAACTGGGTGCCGGACTGGTGCAGGCTGATGGCGAGCGGGGCCATGATGAAGGCTGCGTCGAGGCGGCCGTGCCTGAGGTCGTTCGCCAGGGCCGCCCAGGAGATGTAGCGCCGCGACACCAGGGGCAGGCTGCGCCCGGCACTTTGGCGTTCCGCGCCCATGGCCAGCAGGTGGTCGCTCACGGGCATGTAGCCCACGCGGAACAGGGTGTCGGAGCGGAAATGCGCCAGGAGGCGCGTCAGGAGCGGCCGCGCGGTATGCAGCCGCTTCTTGACCGTCCCCTCGGGCAGGCCGCAGGCCTGCGCCACCGCATGGATGGACAGGCCACGGCGGTAGTGCAGGCGACAGACCTCGCTCAGGTGCTCGGGGAGCTCGGCCAGGGCGTCGTCGCAGGCGCGCATCAGCTGCTTGGCCCACACGGCGTCCGCCGGGTCCTGGTTCGGGGAGCACGGCAACAGGTCGCTGCCCTCGAGGCGCTCCAGGGACACCGTGTGCTGCTCGGCGGTCCGCTGCCTGGCGCACTGCGAGACGATGATCGACGCGAGCCAGGCGGGGAAGGCCGCCGGGTCGCGCAGGGCGGCAAGCTCGCGGAAGGCGATGAGAAAGGATTCCTGGACCGCGTCCTCGGCGTCCAGACCCCTGGGCAGGCGGCGTTGGGCGAAATGGAGCGCCCACGGCGAAAGCTGGCCGATCAGGTTCCGCCACGCGCCCATTTCGCCCTTCAAGGCGTTTTCCACAAGCGAGATCACGTGCCCCTGTGTCGCCATAGCCCGCTGCCTCCAGGTGGTTGGTGCAACCCCATGTCATGCCTATTATCTCCCCGCCAGGGAGCCGCGTCAATGGTGCGCGGGAACTATGACATGAGCGGTAGGCGTCACAGCGCCTTGATCCGCCGGATGACCTCGGTCACGCCCAGCATGGGCATGATGCCGTTGTCCTTGATGACGAAATCCGCAGGCGGGACGAGGATGAAATTCTCGGGGATGAGATGCTTGATGGCGATGACGTGCACGTTGTATTTGGCCCACAGATTGAGAGCCTTGGGGCTCTGAACATACAGGGTCTGCTTGACCTGCGACCCAGTCTCATTGCGAGCGTCGCGTCGCAGCGATCGCATTGGGCATCGCATGATATCGCGCGGGGTACTGCCTTGCCCCCCCGCGTATTCTTTCCGTGCCTGATCGACTGTTGCTTTCCTTTTTCGAACCGCACAATGACGCCGCATCGGTCAGAACAGGGGGCATTAAGCCCAGGTACGCCTTGTGTCAGGTCTCATATGTGGCTCCTTCGCACTGTATTTCCTTCAGGCACAGAACCCATGATGCCCTGCCGTCGAAAGGCCGCAATCGTTTTTTCCTGTTAAATCGGTGTCATCTTGCCTGGAAGATGCGATATCTCCAAGACGCATCGCCGCATGCGGCGTGTCGACGGTATGCCATGTTGTTTTTTATCAGTTATTTTTAAATGGTTACAGTATATTGCACGGCTGTTCCATGGATGGGACAGCGTTGGCGTTGATTTTGCCAATGCGATATTCTATACATAGAATATGTATAATGCCGTTGCCGTCCCAGAATGCAATCCTGGAGGCCAGCCATGACCACCGGAATCCCTGTCGGCCAAGTCGTAAACGCGCACGGCAACGTCTTCGCCGAAACCGACGGTTCGCAACATGCGTTGACCTCCGGCAGCCCCATCTTCGAGAACGATGTCCTCATCACCAAGGCCGCGAGCACTGTGGAAATCAAGTTCGCGGACGATTCCACACTTTCCCAGGGTGCGGACAGCCGCCTGACCATCGACGCCTACGTCTTCAATCCGGATGCGAACACAGGGTCCCACTCTCTCATGAAGATGGCGCAGGGCACCTTCCGCATGGTCACCGGCAAGATCGCGACGGAGAACCCCGACGGGGTGAAGATCGAGTCTCCGCTCGCCTCCCTCGGCATTCGCGGCACAACCACCGTGCACGAGATCCAGCAGAACGGACAGGAGAAGCACGGCGCGGAAAGCCTGACCGGCGGCCAGTCCATCCTGCTCTCCGACCAGTTTGGCAACTCGCAGGTCATCACCCAGCCCCTTGGGATCATCGATTTCACACCCGGCCAGCCCATGGGCGCCGTGCGCGGGCTGACGCCGCAGGAGGGGCAGGCCTTCCGCGCCGCCGCGCCCATGACCTCCCTGGGCGAACCCGCGCCCGAAGGCGACGAGCCCCCGGACGAGACCCCAGAGGGCGAAGGCGAAGGCGAGGGCGAAGGTACCGGCGAGGGTGATGGCACCGGAGAGGGCGATGGCACCGGAGAGGGTGATGCTCTCGGCGACGGCGAAGGCGGGACCGACGGCGAACAGGACACCGGCCAGGACGGTGAGGGCGAGGGCGAGGGCGATACGCCCGCTGAGCCCGACGCGGCGGGCCAGGGCGATGCCGACGCGGCTGGGCTTGGCGCGGACCAGGGCCAGGACGCGCAGGGCGCGAATCCCGAGGCCACCCAAGGCGCCGAAGGCGGCGACGGCACCCCTGGTCGGCACGCTGTGGTACGACGCGGACGGCTCGGGCGCGGGCGCGGGCGTGGAGATCGCGGAATTCCTCAACGACCCGACCCTGGCCATCGGGGACATCGAGGTTGTTTAGCGCGTTTTAGCATTGAAACAATGCGCTGATTTGAAATAATGAAGCATTATTTCAACGAAATGCACAAGAGCATCTAATCTTTTTCAAAGGTAAGATGCTCTAACGCATTTTAGCATTGAAGCAATGCGAGGATTTGAAATAATGAAGCATTATTTCAACGAAATGCATAAGAGCATCTAATCTTTTTCAAAGGTAAGATGCTCTAACGTCATTGCTTGGGATGCGGATAATGGATGCCGCGCTTACGTTTTGATCCGGACGCGCCGCGTGGCGTACGTCCACGTTCATGCGCACGTTTCGAGATGGTGCGCATCTCGATGCGCTTTGACTCCCACCACCACAAGGAAGCAAGAGCCTACCGTCGCAGGCGTGTACGCTCTTTTCCGTTTTTCGGCGTGGTTCCGGACAGGACAGCCCGTGCCCGTCAGCCGCCGCACGGCACGCGCCCGTGGGGCGGCGAGGGCGGAACAGGGGATGGGCGAGGGGCGATGGGAGATGGGGCTTGGGAATCGGCGGCGTTGGCGGGTCAGTCGGCTGTTTCCAGGCAATTCCCGCCCCGTGCCTTGGCCTTGTAAAGGGCAAGGTCCGCACGGCGGAAAAGGCCTTGCCCCGCTTCATCTTTTTTGAATTCGGCAACGCCGAAGCTGGCAGTAATTTTTCCTGCTGTTGGAAATTCATAATTTTCGATATGTTGGCGCAGCTTCTCGGTGAGTTGCCTCGCCCCGTGCAGATCCGTTTCGGGCGAAAAGACGATGAATTCCTCGCCGCCCCAGCGGCCAATGGTGTCCGCCGCGCGGCATTGGGTCTTGAGGATCTGGGCGAAATGGACGAGGGCGTCGTCGCCCACCTGATGCCCGAAGGTGTCGTTGATGGTCTTGAACTTGTCGATATCGATGAGAACCATGGACAGGGGGCGGCCGTAGCGCACGGCCCTGGTCATCTCCTCCTTGGCTATCTCGTCGAGCTTCATGCGGTTGTACAGGCCGGTCAGCTTGTCCGTTTCGGACAGCCGCTCAAGCTCCTTGGTCTTCATGGCCAGTTCGGCATGGGCCTCCGCGAGCCTGTTCTGGGTCTCCTTCATCTCGGAGACGTCCACGGCGATGGAGCATTTGACGGTGCGGCCGTCCGGCCACACCAGGGCTTTCTCCTGCATTTGATACCAGTGGTCGTCAACGGCGTTGAAGTGCTCGAAAATGATGGTTTTGCCGTTGGGATAGCCGTCCTTGTTGACGAGTTCGCCCATTTTGCAGTGGATGCAGGGCGTATCCTCCTCGTAAATGGAACTGTGGCAGATCGTGCCGGTGAGGTCGCCATGGGAATCGGCAAACGCCCGATTGACGAACACGATCTCATGGGTTCTGACGTCCACGACATAGGTGTCGTACGGAATGACGTCGTAAAGCGACTCGAACAACAGTTTTTCGTTGATGACTTTCATGAAAGATATTTATCCATGATCTTGTCGATGGATTCTTGCAGCTTTTCGGGCTTGACCGGCTTCAGCACGTAGCCCTTGGCTCCGGCGTCTATGGCGTCCATGACCATTTGTTCCTGTCCATGGGATGTGACCATGATGATGAGCGCGTCGGCGTCCTCCGCGAGGATGCGTCTGGTGGCCTCGATGCCGTCCATGTCGGGCATGGTGATGTCCATGGTCACCAGAGCCGGTTTTTGTTCCTTGTAGGCGGCAACGGCCGCTTCACCCGTCTTGGCCGAACATGTGACCCGGTGCCCCAGATCTTCGAGCATCTTTGTGAGCTTCTTTATGGTGATGGATGAGTCGTCCACCACCATGACGTCGAGAGTTCTGCCGTTCATGGCATTTTTCCTTATACGTAGTTGAGCTTTTCGTCAAAAAGGTTATGGGGGCCCACGCAAAAAACCAGCATCCGGCCATGGTCGGTGGTCAGGGCCGCCTGATAGAAATGCATGGACTTTTTGCGGGTGATGCTTTTGGCCTCGCTCAAGACCACAGGCGGCGACAGGTTGATGAGCACGCCGGAATCAGCGAAATCCGCCGTTGCGTTGCCAACCACGATGTTGATGATGTCTCCCGCTGTTTCCTCAATGTATTCAGCGCGTTCGTCGTCCGCAATGTCCAGGTCGCTGGAATAGCCCTCATAGATTTTTTCAATCAGGGCTTCTTCGAAACTGACCCCCACATACATGTTAATATTCCCGCCCACGTTGAGCAAGGCGGTTGTGTGGTTCAGTTCGAGACGATGCATGCCGTTCATGTCGTAGTCGGCCGCCGTAACCGTCACGCCCGACTCCTCGGCCAGAAACGAGGCCGTACGCTCACAGAGGACTTGCATGATTTTCGTGACGTTGATCTCGCTCATGGATGTCTCCTTTGTTTCCCATCGCTTCGGAGCCGGAAACCCGAAAAGGCGCAGCGCGAAGGCCGCGCCGACACATGGCTTGAAGCGGATATTCGCCGGTCCGTCAAGCCTGTTCGGCCCTGGCCGGGATCATGACGCGCAGGGCGCCAGGTCGTCGGACCGTTTGGGCAGCGTGAAGAGGAACGTGGTCCCTCCGCCCGGGGTCGAGGCGACCCGCACGGTTCCCCCAAGGCGTTCAAGCCTGTCCATGACGGCGTGGAGCCCCACGCCCCTGCCGGCCAGGGCGTCGGCAGTCCTTTGCGTCGTCATCCCGCGTTCGAAGATGAGGCGCAGATCCTTTTGGTCATCGCCCGTGGGCGCAAGGCCCATTTCCCTGGCCTTGTCCCGCAAGGCCTGGAGATCAATGCCCTGGCCGTCGTCTTCCACCACGATCCGCATCGCGTCGCCCAGATCCTCCACGCGGCAGGCGATATGGCCCGCCTCGGGTTTGCCCGCTTCCAGGCGGTGATCCGGATCCTCGACGCCGTGGACAACCGCGTTGCGAAACACGTGCACCAGCGAGGAGACCAGCGGCGCGTACACCTGCGGCGACACCATGACCACGTCGCCTTCCACGGCGAAGGGGTGCACGATCTTGCCCGTGCGCTCGGCCAGCTTGCGCACGGCGTCGGGATATGCCGCCAGCATGCCGCGCATGTCCCTCTGGCGCAGTCGGCGCACTTCCCGCAGCAGGCCGATGTCGTCCGCCCCCAGCCCGATTTCCTTTGCCCGCGTCTCCAGGTCAAGGGCCAGGCGTTCCAGGCGTTCGACCAGTTCCACGGGCGCCAGAACCTGCCGGGCGCGTGCGAAGAAGGCGTCTCCCAGGGCCGTTCTGATGATCCGCTGGTCGTCGTCCAGGGCCGTGTCGCAGCCGCACGCCTTCCAGGCGGCCGCAAACCGCGTCCGGTCCGACTCGGTTTCGCCGTTGGCCAGCCACGCGGCCAGCGAGGCTTCCAGCCGGTGCAGCGCCTCGGGCGCATGGATGCATTCCTGTTGCAGCAGCAGCCCCTTGAAGGTGTGCACGTGGCGGTAGAGACTCGGCAGATCCCAGCCTCCGTCCACGCCCTCCACAGCTTCGCCACGCACCTTGGCCCGCATGAAATGGTCCCATTCGTCCAGGACGCTGAAGAAGTCTTCCTTGTCCCGCACCGCCGCCACGATCATGGCCAGGCGTTTACGTTCCTGTTCCACCTCGGCCTCCAGGGCGCACTTGTCGGTCACGTCGGTGAGCACGAGCATGAGGCGTCCGGCCTCGATCATCCTGTATGCCGCGTCCACCTGCTTGTCGCGCAGGGCAAAGCGCCTGGGCATGAGCGAGAGCAGGAGCTCCTGCTTGTAGGCGTCCTCCTGGGTCAGGATGCGGGTGATGTTCAGCATGAAGGTGTCCCTGGCCCGGGGATCGTCCGGGTTGAGGAGGGCGGGAATGTATGCCCCGGCGACCGGTTTGCCGAACAGGCGGTCGCATTCCCTGGAATGTTCCGGCGCGACCATGCCGTCGGCGCCAAAAGAGAGGAATCCCTGGCCGGAGTTGTTCAGCAAGGCGGAAATCTGCGCATGGGCCTGGTTGAGGTTGGCGTTCGCCAGGGCCACGGTCCGGTTCAGGCGGACGAGTTTCCGGTTCCAGTGGAATATGGCCGCCACGGCCACGGCCACGGCGGCGAGAATCTTCCAGAACAGATCGTAGTCGAACCCGTGCTCGAAGGTGATGGAAATCCAGCGGGAGAAGATGTCGCGGCGTTCGTTTTCGGACAGTGAGGCCACGGCCATGTCGAAGATCTGGGTCAGCAGGGGGTTCTGTTGGCTGACGCCCACGGCCAGGGATTGGTCGATGTCCAGTTTTCCCGCGATCTTCAGGTCGGCGAAATGGTTTTGGCCGATGGCGTAGCTGATGGCGGCCAGGGTATCCACAAAGGCGACGATCTCCCTGTCCCGCACCATGCGCAGCCCCTGGTCCACGCTGTCCACCTCCTCCAACGCCACGTCGGGGTAGTCGCGGCGGATCGCCTCGGTCCAGGCCTGCCCGGAGACCGCACCGACGCGCTTGCCGGCCAGCGACGCGATGTCGGGCATGAACATGCTGTCCTGGAGCATGGCCGCGACGACCGGGAAGTTGAGGTAGGGACGGGTGAACGACATGACCTTCCTGAGCTCGTCCGTCGGGGGGATGTCCGGGATGATGTCGCACGCGCCTTCGGCCAGGGAGCGCACGCTCTGTTCCCAGGTCTGCGTGGGCACAAGCTTGAGATCCACGCCGATACGCTCGGCCATCTGGCGGACGTAGTCGGCGGTCATGCCCTCGAACACGCCCTTGGCGTTGATGCGGCTGAACGGCATCCAGTTGGGATGCACGCACATGCGCACCACGCCCAACTGGGAGAGCATCTCCTGCTCCGACGGGGTCAGGGGGATGTATTTCTTGTCTATCCGGTCGGCGGAAAGCCACTTTTGCCGCAGTTCGGACATCTGCCTTTCCCCCACCGTGGCCATGGCCTTGGACAGGATACGGGCCAGAACGGGCCTCGCCTTGCTCACGCCGAAACGGACGTTCACGGTGGGGAACCGTTTGCTGTCCACCAGCGCCCTGGTCTGGAGGTTGAGCAGAAAGTGCTTGTGGATCAGGTAGTTCTGTACAGGAAGGCTGCCCACCGCCGCATCGGCCTCGCCCGTGGAGACCGCATTCAGACAGCCCAGGGCGTCCGGCGGTGTCAGGAGCTTTATCCCGGGATAATTCTCCCGCACCACATTTTCCGTGAAAAAGCCCTTGGGCACGGCGACGGTGTGCCCGCTCAGGCTTTCCAGGGTCGGGGGGAGGGGGGCGCCGTCACGGTAGACAAGGCCATGGACCAGGGTGGCGTAGGGGGCGGTGAAGATCGTATAGGCGTCCCTGCCCGGGGCTATGGCCATGTTCATCAGGACGTCCAGGGTCTTGTTCCGCAGCATATGCTCGAACTCGTCCCATTCGGGCCCGATCACGTACTTGACCTTGAGGCCCGCCATCTTGGCGAGCATGTTCATGTAATCCACGGAGTAGCCCTGGGGCAGGCCGTTCACATTGAAGTTGAACGGGGGCCAGTTCGCTTCGTTGGACGCGGTGAAAACGGGATTCTCCTTGATGTAGAGCCTTTCCTCGGCCGAGAGATTCAGGCGCGCGCCATCCGCTTCGGGCGCGGCGGGCTCGGCTTGCAGCCACTTGTCCTCCATGGCCTGCACGGTCTCGCGCGCCATGCCCGCGCGGGCCTTGTCGAGAATGGAACCCAGCAGGGGCCAGTCGGCGCGTACCAGCGCATACACGTCGCCGAACCGGGTGGTCTGCGAGGCGAGGGCTTGGAAGATTGGGCCCACGGAGAGGATGCCGTCGGCCTGGCGCCGGGGGATGCCCGACCCGCCGATCATGTCGATTTCCTTGTTGTCGAGCGCGGTGAGCAATGGCTGGGCATCCCTTCCGTCGCCAACGGGCGCAAAGCGGAATGCCAGGCCGGTCAGCTGGGCCACCGCCTGGTAGTACTCATGGAGAAGGCCATCGTAGCGTCCGTTCTCCACGATGGAGAGCGGCGGCCTGTTCACGTCCGACACCGTGATGACCGGGTGGGATGTGATGAACGCCTGCTCTTCCGGGGTCAGGTCGAGGCTCTGGGCGCCGGCCCCCCCGGCCCAGAGGACAAGGGAGAGCGCGCATATGAAGGAAACGACTGCTTTCATGAACAGTACCCGCCTGTTAGTATGTTCCACTCGGCCGAAGCCTCTTCATTCTCATAGATGCAGCCCAATAGGAAGCCGTTTCCGTACATACACCATATGCCGTAAGAGGGAAGCCGGGAAAAAGAACGGATGCCGCACCGCCTCGTCCGCCGCCGCCTCACCCGATGCGGGCATCCTGGCTCGGGGCGCTGGAATGGCGATGGGCATTGCCCCCTCGTTCCTTTTGGGAACGGGCGTCCATGAACGCGATGCGGTAAAAGCCCTTCCTGCGGCCCAGTGCCCAGAGCCTTGTCGTCCCTCGGTCATCGTGCGCTCAAGAGCAGGGATATTTTCCGCGCAGGGCAGGGGGACGTCAACCGTGCGGGGCGCTTGCCCCTCATGTTTTTTGTCCCGTGGGCGCCACGCCTCTTCCTGGCGTCGTCCGCCCTCCAGGCGCCTCATGTGTCTTTTCCTGATTCTCTTGTTTGCCGACAGGTAGCCACGGAGACGTTCCTGAATCGGACGGGTGCCTTGTTCGGGGCACGCCGCGCAGTAGGGACCGAGCCCCTTTTGGTGTCTCGTATCGAGTCATTTTCAATCGGCTGTCATGGGCGGCGCCACACGCGCAAACAGGGCGAAAAATGCGTGCGGCAGCCTGCGGTTTAAGTGATCCGTAACCTTTATATATAGATAATGGCCCCTGGGGTGAGCGCGTGGCAGGGAGTGCTCGGATGTGAGCAATGCTCGGATTCAAGCGCTCATGTCGTGGGTGCCGCGTGTGCCATTCTGTGGCCGAGTTGGCCTAACAAGCTTATATAATTTGCTTATTTGTCGCAGGTGCCCATTGGGCCATCTTGGCATGCCTTTTGATGAGATAAGGTACGAGTGCCACAGGAGTGGTCCTCGGTCATGTTCATGTAGGGAGGAAAGGAATGGCCTGCAAAGACAGAAAGCTTGGGCGCATGCTGACGGTTGGGATGGCATGCATTGTTGTGTTCGGGTTGGTGTGCCTTACCGTCAGGCAGGGCCAGACCGCGGCGAGTCCTGGGATAGGCAACGACCAGTGTGTGGTGTGCCATCCGCAAGAGCCCGCCACCATTGCCATGAGTGGCGGGTTGCATAAGACGAACGTCGGTTGCCAGGACTGCCATACGGAGCATCCGCCGCAAGGCAAGAATGCCATTCCCAAGTGCAGTGTCTGCCACAGCGGCAAGGCGCACTATGAATTGGAAAATTGCTCCAAGTGTCATGCGAATACGCATGCCCCGCGCGACATAGCCTTTTCCGAGGACTATACCGCGCCCTGCGTGACCTGCCACCCCCAGCAAGGGGACGAGGTCGCCAAGCATCCCAGCCGGCACGCCGAGTTGCCTTGTACCCAGTGCCATACCAAGCACCGTGAAATTCCGAGCTGCCTGGATTGTCACGAGAAGCACACCCCTGACATGGATCTGGCCTCGTGCACGTCCTGTCACCCCGTGCACATGCCGCTCGACGTGACCTACAGCAAGGACACGCCGTCGAGATACTGTGCTTCCTGCCATGACAATGCCTCGAAGATTCTTTCGCACAATACGACGAAGCACCATGACCTGTCCTGTGTGTTTTGTCACAGGGATCAGCACAAGATGATTCCTCCATGCTTCGCATGCCATCCACAAGTGCATCCAGAGAGCATGTTGAAAAAGTTCTCCGGATGTGGAGAGTGCCATTCCAGCGCTCACGACGTGAGACGATAGACATGTGTCGCGGCGAAGCGTGCAAGACAACATACAGTATTAGCCAAGAGGTGCAGAGATGAGGATGTCAGTAAAAGCAGTATGCATGGTGGTTTTGGCTGGTGCGATGCTGATGATGATTGCGGGGGGGTGCAGAGAGAGGACCGTCACGCCTGAACAGCAAAGCGATGCGATTCAACCGCAGGCTCAGGAGCCACAGAAGAAGGTGCTCTCCTTGTATGACAGGGACATGCAGCCTTTGAGTGATGATGACTGCGCCCAGTGCCATTTCTCCATATATCAGAAGATCAAGGTGGATGGGGGTAAGCACAAGATCGCCTGCAAGCGGTGCCATACCCAATATCATGCCTTCAGTTCCCGCAAGTTGAACTATGACGACATCATGCCCAAGTGCGCCTCCTGCCACAAGGATGCCCAGGGCAATGCCTTCCACGGCGCCGATCCTAGCTTGGCCAACTGCCTGGAGTGCCATGCGGACCCGCACCAGCCCCTGGCCATGCCCATGGACAAGGTCGAGCCCAATTGCCAGAAGTGCCATCTGTCGGAAAGCAAGGAAATGGCGGACTACCCCAGCCAGCATGCAAGTAGCGTGAGTTGTTCCGACTGCCATGCCGACAAGCATGGATTTATCCCGGAATGCAGCGCATGCCACGAATCGCATAGCCCGGATGTGGAGATGGATTCCAAGGCATGCATGACGTGCCACCCCGTGCACAAGCCCAAGCAGATTGCCTATGACAAGGCCACCCGCTCCGTCGTCTGCGCCGGCTGCCACAGAGACGTGTACGATATGCTGCAAAAGAATGTAACAAAGCACACCGCTACTCCGTGTGCAGCCTGCCATCCGAATCACAAGGAGCTGGAACCGTGTAGTACGTGCCACGGCGAGCCGCACTCATCGGCGATGATGCGTGATACGACCAAGTGCAGGGACTGTCACGGGCTAGCACATAATCTCGCCGCTAATTAAAGCGGTAAGCATCTCGGCCTCCGGTCGGGAAAGGATTGGAAGGAGGTTAATCATGAAGAGGTACAGTAGATGGATGGTGGCATGTATTTGCGCAGCATTCCTGATCGCTGTCACACATGCCGATGCGTTCGCTGCGGTATCTGGTGCCTGCGTCAACTGCCACACCATGCACAATTCGCAAGACGCTGCTGTTATGAGTTCTGCCGCACCAGTGGCTCATTTAACGCTAAACAGCTGCATAGGCTGCCACACCAGTGGCGGTGTGGGGGGGGCGCCCGTTGTGGACGGTCGCTATAACGTTGATTCCTGTGCTGGCGGCACCTTCAAGGACTCGGGCACGAGCGGTGAGATCGTGGCCTCCGATGCCGGGGTGCATAACGTGGATATCGCACTGAGCGAAGATATTGGCGAGGAAGGCACGCTGGGATCCATCCCCGGCCTTACTGGCGGCATGAACGGCGGCAAGGGAACCGCAGTCCCCACCGATCTGACCTGCGCGGGGGCCAATGGGTGCCACGGTGACGCGACGGTCGCCAACAATGACGGCGGCATCCGCGGTTTCCACCACGGCGGCAAGACCGGTTACAGGTATCTGCAAGTGGCCGCCAACCAGTTGCCCATTCTCGGCAAGGGCGCCAGCGACTGGGAAGCGGGCATATCCGGGGGGGGGGCTGGGCCGCACAACTGCTATAGTTCGGACCCAGCGCAGGGGATAAGCAAGCTGTGCGCGAACTGCCATCCCAACTTCCATGCTACGACGAACACGAAGGACACTGGCAACAACTGGATACGTCACCCCACGGACAACGATATTCCCGGCACAGATGACGGATGGAGTCCCACGATCAATTACAGGGACAACCCGTTCGCGTTTGCGGATACCGACGCCATGGATCCCACTGGCACGTATGACGCCACGGGCGCCCAAGTGTCCTGCTTGTCGTGCCATCGCGCGCATGGAACGCCGTATGCCGACATCCTGCGCTGGGACTATAGCGCACAGAGCGCTGGTAGCGGGCTGACTTACGGTTGCCTTGGCTGCCACAACAAGCAGCAGTAGCGCCAGGTTATGAAAAGGTATTTGCCACCTTCATGAGGAATGGCTTCGGACCGGTTCGTTACATGATGCAGAAGGTCGAACCCGGTAGGAAGGTGGTAAACGACACAATCAGGATCTCCTCCTCCTGGATTGTTGGGTCACAGAGGAGCGGGCGGAACGCGCTCTGCCCGCTCCCTCAACCCCAAGGGGTAAGACGGATGCTCCACTGTGTCGCCAAGATAGAGTTCTTTCGGTCGTTGTTTTCCGAAAGGTGGCGGACTGGCTTCATCCTGTCAGTGCTGCTTTGGCTTGCGGTGGCACCCGCCATGGCGGCGCGGGCGAGCGAGGAAACCGCGGCTCCCTCCGAACCAGGCACGCTGGAAGATTCTTCCGCACCTGCCGCTCCACTCCCACTGATCAGTGATTCTCCTTTGTTCAAGGTGGGCACGATGCATTGCATCGTGGACGACTATGACGGGGTTTCCCTTTCCAAGCCGACACGGGTAGCCATTGATAGCGTCCGGAGCGAAATCTACGTCACCGATTCGGGCCACGCCAGAATACTGGTCTACACCTATGATTTTTATCCCCTGCTCGCCATTGGCGCCTCCGAAGGGATGGAAACGCCCATGGGCGTTGCCGTCGACAAGGACGGTTACGTGTTCGTGGCGCAGGCCAGAGGCGTGGATAAGCGAGGGGCGCGAATCACCGTGCTCACACCGGCCCTGACCTGGAGCCGCGACATCCATGTGGCGGGGTTTGAGGGCTCCGAGGGCTTTCAGCCCCGGAACATCACCCTGGATGACAACGGTGGCATCTACGTGGCCGGCGATTTTCCGGGCGTGGTTGTTCTGGATCGGAAGGCCGGGTTCATTCGTTTGTTGCAACCCATTGATACCTTGGGTAAAGAACAACCGCATCCCGTGATGATGAACGACGTTGCGGTGGATGGCAAGGGAAGGGTTTTTCTGTTAAGCGAAGAGATGGGGCGGGTCTATGTGTACGACGCCCAAGGGGAGTTCCTCTTCAAATTTGGAGAAAAGGGTGGCGGGCCAGGTAAGCTCAGCCGTCCCAGAGGCATCGCGGTGGACCGGAGGTCGGGGCGGGTTTACGTTACCGACTACATGCGCCACGCCGTCAACATCTACGCCGCCGACGGCGGCTACCTGTCCGAGTTTGGCGGTAAGGGGTGGCTGCTCGGCTGGTTTCAGTTTCCCAGTGATGTGGGAGTGGACGCCTCGGGCAATGTGCTGGTGGCGGACACGTTCAACAACCGGGTGCAGGTGTTGCAGGTGAAATAGCCTGGCTGTGACCGACGGCTTTCCGAGAGGGCGCATGAGCAGGAATGGAGGGTATTTCTGTAGAGCCAGAATTGTGGCGGCGTTTCTTACCGCACTGTGTCTTGGTGTGGTAGGGGCATGCGCAAACGTGGCGTACGCACCAGGCTCCCGTCCTTCGCCCAATGCTGGGCGCGTGTTTTTGTATCTTTCGCTCAAGGAAAAAACCGAACAGGATGTTGCCTTCACCATTGCCGGGGCGGCTCTCAGGGACTCGCATGGCAACTGGGTGGACGTTGCGGTGTCTGGCCGTGTCGATTCCGGTCTCTTGGGAGCGGGGCAGCAGAAATTGGCCGAGTTCCTGGTGCCTGAAGGCATGTATTCCCGTCTCAAATTGGTGGTGAAGGATGCCGAGGTGCGCCGCGAGGGCGAGCGGTATTCGTTGGCCGTATCCCAGCCGGACGGCGTGTATGAGCAGGATATTGACCTGGTCGTGGTCAGGGGGGAATGCCAGGCTCTGTTCGCCTATTTGGCTCCGGGCCAGAGCGTTGTGGATCGTTATCTCCTTGTTCCACGTATTTCAATTGTCAATCAAGCCACTGAAATGCGCAATCTGTCGCTCTTCGTGACGGATTCCGCCTCGGACGCCGTGACTGTTGTCGACAGGCAGCGCATGACCGTGGTGGCGGCCTTTGCCGTAGGCGGGCGTCCCTTGGGGTTGGCGTATGCGGCCGATGACAAACGGCTGTACGTCGCCTGCGCGGCATCCCGCAGCATCGCGGTGGTCGATCCTTCGGCAGGGCGGGTGACCGCCACGATAGGGACGTTTGGCTACGCACCTGAGGGCGTGGTCGTGACCAGCAACGGGCGCTACCTTTTTGCCACCAATCCCGCCGAGGACAGCGTTTCGGTCGTGGATCTGCGCGACAACGCGTTTCAGGAAAAGATCGACGTGGATACGGGGCCATCCGATATCGCCTATGCGAGCGAGCGGAACATGGTGTATGTGGCCAGCCGGATTGCGAGTTCCCTGGCTGTCATCAACGGTGCGACACCGGCCCTTGAGCGGAAGGTCGCGCTGGGGTTCCGGCCCGACGGTATCGCTGTGCACGGAGACAGCTTGTACGTGGCGAGCGATGCGACGGGGTCCATACATGTGCTCGATCTGCCGTCGTGCGTCGAGACCACGGTCATTCCCCTGCCCAGACCTCGCTGGGTGCTATCGGGCATATCCGACCGCGTCTACGTGTCCAGCCCGGACGATGGCGCGTTGCGGATCGTGCATGAGAAAACGGGTTCCGCGACGAGTGTGTTCGCCCTGGCGGGGCGGCCGGCGCGCATGGCAGTGGATCGGGAGCGGCGCATATTGTACGTGACCACACCGGATTCTGACACGGTTGTGGCCATTGATCTGGTTGCCAACACAGTCATCGACGTCCTGCATGTGGGGCGTGAGCCGTTCGACCTTACGGTCGTAGACACGCAATAGGCCTATGGATGCCGAAGCGAAGAAATGGCGGCCCCGCTTCTTCAACTGGCAGGGCCGGGGCGAGTTGGTGGAACTCGTGGAGTATGTGGTGGTTGTGTTCCTTGTCGAGATATTGTTCGTCGTGTTGTTGGTGGCTGCGCTTGGGCTGGTGGTGTTCACGGATGTCGCCTGGGCTGAGGACTCTGCTTCCGGATCCGCGAATATCTCCATGAGCATGACCGACACCAACACGAACGGCGTGAAGGATTATTCATGGCAGCGGTTGCAGTCGTACCGTCTGGCGTTGACCAAGGAAGTGACGGACACGATCAATGTTGCTGGCGAACTGGGCGTGAACGTCACGGAAAATGACATCGAAACCACGACGCGCGTGGCGCCCAATGTAAGGCTCAATGTGGTGAACGACATGTTCGATGCGAGCGCGGGATACCGAAGAACCGAACG
Organism: Desulfovibrionaceae bacterium; assembly: GCA_050251715.1. GTDB lineage: Bacteria > Desulfobacterota > Desulfovibrionia > Desulfovibrionales > Desulfovibrionaceae > JBFWMG01. The sequence goes on from JBFWMG010000001.1 coordinate 151,023, forward strand.
GAATATGGATATCCCCTTGGTGCAGGCCAACGGCAAGGCCTACACCGCGACCTCGTGGAACGTGAATCTGGCGACCAAGCTGAAGGAATATCCGAAGGTGCGGCTGAATTACGGCGAGGACACCAATGTGGACCACCTGGACGTGCGGCTCACGGACACCAAGTCCACCACCCTTACCGGAAACGTGGACCACAAGATCGGCATCGCCAAGGTCTACTACACCTATCGGCGCAGCACTTCCGACGACTTGGTGACGAGCCTGTCCCAGGTGACGGAAAGCCATAGCGGCAAGGCCAATTTCAGTACGCCGATCATCGACGGGGTGTTGAGCACCTCGGGGAGCATGTCCTATGGCGACAGCATAACCAAGACCAAGGCCAAGGGGGATACGGTCTCCGTGGATTCGGTGTTGTCGCCCGCGCACGGCCTCTATGCCGCCTCGACGCCTGCGCCCGGCAACCCGCTGACCATCAAGGACAGCCTGATCGACGGGAACAAGGCCACCTCCACATCGACCAATGTGGGCGGCGCGAATACGGATGTGAACATCGGGATTTCGTTCGTGTACGCCACCGAGGTGGAGAAGATATGGATCTACACGGCTGACGTGAGCTTTCTGGCCACCTCGTTTTCCTGGGATGTGTACAGCAGCGACGACAATGTGACCTGGACGCTGGTGGCAACCGACGCGGCATTTTCATATGACACCGAGGAAAACAGGTTCGAGATTGCGTTTTCGAAGACTAAGGCGCAGTATTTCAAGGTGGTGGACACTTCCAACGACCCGTTGGTCGATCCGGTACACGTGACGGAAATCGGGGCGTATGCCGTTACCACCTATCAGGCCGACTCGAAGACGAGTGTGGAAACCATTACCCAGAATGGGCAGTTCGGCCTGAACTATACCCCATTATCCTGGTTGTCCCTGCGGTACGATTTCAGTGAGAACCAGATGGAGACACGGCCCTCCGCAGAGTTCAATCAAAACATCTCCCACAATTTAGTTGGCCGGGTGGAGCGGGATCTGACCTCCTACCTCCAGTCGGCGTTACAGGTACAGCGGCGTCTTGACTTCCACACCGACAGCAAGGATACGGCAACTGATACCTTTCAGTTGCAGTTCACCTCGTCTCCGTTGGACACGTTGCAAACCGGTTTGTTTTTCAATCATGTCATGGCCACCCAGGCCAGCAAGCCCCAGTCCACCAGTTCGTCGGGCCTGTTGCAAATAGCGGCGGAGTTGTTGCCCAGCGCGGTCTTGGAGATGGATGTAAGCTCAACGAGGTACGAGAACATACTCGGCAAGAGTACGACCGACACCCAGGCCGTGGAGACCAACCTGCGCCTGGAGGCGACCAAGACCGTGACCGTTGAATTGGGCGAAACCGTGGATTGGACCACATCCGATACCACGGATGGCGCATCGACCGAGCAAACCGCCCTGTCCAAGGCGGTGGTCTATTGGCGGCCCGTGCGCGAGATTTATCTCAAGGGACTGTATCAGGTTGATTTTGCGGAACAGGGGGGGGACGAAAACACGCTCATGCAGTACAACCTGAACTGGCTGCCCACCAAGAAGATCCAGGTGGTCATGAGTTTCAGCGAGAACAGCGACGGCGGCGTGCAGCATACGTTTTCGTGTGATGCCCATTACAACATGAGCAAGATGATCTCCATGAGCCTTGGGTGCGACTGGAACCAGCGCAGAGGTTCGGGACTCTATGAAGGCCGCACAATAACAGCGGAAATATCCATGAAGTTTTGAGGGGTGTCATGGTTGTGATGCGAGGGGGAATTGGGGTGGGTCTGAAAACGGGACCGGGACGGGTGGCAAGGCGCTTCCCCGTGCTGGTGCGACTGGTTGTGTCGGGTTGGCTTGCGCTGCTGTTGGCGGCGTGCGCTCCGCCCATGAACTATGTGCACCCCACGGCGGACCTGACGTCCATCAAGCGCGTGGCCATTGTGCCGTTGCAGAATCTGACCCAGGAAAAAGGCGTTGAGGACAAGGTCATGAACATCGTGGCCATCGAGGCGTTGCGCCGAGGGCTGGAAGTGGTCGAATTCGGCGAGGTGGCCAAGGTGCTGCGGGCCGAGGGCGTGCGCCGCGAGGAAGGGGTCATCAGCAAGGACGCCGCCTCCGGGGCCGCGGCCAGATTGAACGTGCAGGGCTTTTTCGTGGGATCGGTCCTGGAATACGGTGTGTCGCCTTCCTCGGGCAGCAGCTATCCCGAGGTCTGCCTGACGCTCAAGCTGGTGGACGCCAAGAGCTACGCCGTTGTGTGGGAGGCCACGCATAGCGTGAAAGGCTCCACGGTCATGGATCGGCTGTTCGGCATAGAGAAGCGCAGCCCCAGCGACCTGTGCCGCCAGGCGGTGGTGGAGATGCTCGATACTTTGTTTGTCTGGAGATAGGTGGTCGTGATTTCGCCGCAGCGCACACGGCCACGCGCCGCTTGGGCGGCGGGGGCGATGCTGGTTCTGGCGTTGCTGCCCCTCCTTGCCCTGCCGTGCCGCGCCGACGAGCGGCGCGGGGGCGCAACAAGCGCCTTGTGCGTCTTGGCGGTCATGCCCTTTGGCGTGGTCCGCGACGGCGACACCACCGTGGATGTGACCAGAATTATGCGTATGGAGTTGGAAAAGAAAGGGTTCCAGATTGTTCCGGACGAGGACTTGGAGGCATTTTTGGTGGAGAAGCGCATTCGAAAAGCGGAGTTCCTCGACAGGGCGTCGCTTGCGGCCATGCGCGCGACCCTGGGCGTGGATGCCCTGCTTATGGGCTTTGCCGAGGCGGTGCGCGACGAGGACGACCCCCAGGTGACGTTCAGCGCCCAGCTGGTGGAGTGCCGCCAGGCCTCGGTTGTCTGGGCCAATGCCGCCGCTTGTACCGGCTCCGATTTCGCCACGGTGCTGGGGCTTGGGAAGATCGATGCCATGGACGAGCTGATGCGCCGGGCGATAGGCGCTTTTTTGGCCACCGTGCCGGATTCGGTGCGCCTGCCGGAAAGGCGGGACGGGCGGATCATTGATATGGCCGTGCACCTGGGTACCTCTTTCGCCCGTCCAGGCGACGAGGTCGCCATACGGGTCGTGGCGGCATCCGACGATGTGGCCATTGGGCGGGCCTCCATCACCGTGGATGGGCGGGAAACGGATTTGACGTGCGCGGCGGGCAGCAGGTGCAGCGGCGTGTTCAAGGCGCCGGAACGCGAGGGCGCGTATCCCGTGGCTCTTTCCCTGGCCGACGGGGTGGGGGAGCGGTGGCGGCAGGACGGTGCCGCAATCCTGACCGTGCACACCGCGCCGCCAGAAATATCTCTTACGTCGCGCGGCGTTACAGTGTCGCCCAACGGTGACGGCACGGCGGATTCGTTGCTCCTGGTGGCGCGCACGCGCAGCGCCATTCCCGTGAAGCGCTGGCTGGTGGAGATCGTGGACCATGAAGGCCGCGCCATCCGTTCCGAGGATGGGTTGGGCGCCGTGCCGGAGGCCTTTGTCTGGCGCGGGGTGGACGACAAGAGCCGCCTTGTCCCGGATGGCGCATACCGTTTTCGCCTGACGGTGGAGGATGCGGCGGGCAACAAGGTGGCGACCCCGCCGAAACCCCTGTTCGTGGATACGGCGCCGCCCAGGCACGAGGTTGCCGTGGAAGAGGTGCGCGACGACATGCTGCGATTGCGCATGCGGTTGACGGACGCGAGTCATGTGCCGTTTTGGGAATTTGTGGTGTATGGGGCGCAGGACAAGGAATTGCGCCGTTTTGAAGGCCGGGGGTGTTCGGAGAACGTCTTTGATATTCCGCTGCCGCCACAGGCCAATGCGGACGATTGGACGTATGCCCTCAAGGCCGTGGATGTGGCGGGTAACACCTTGCGCATCGAGCGGGAGCGCCTCGAAAGGCCCAAGGCCGAGTCCTTTGCCTTGGAGCCCCCGGAGCCGGTGCGGCCCAAGAACGTGTGGGTGGAGGATTTTTAGCATGAGGGGGCGCATGGGGAGCACGCCATGCCTGGTGGCATTGTTGGCCATGGCCCTGGTGGCCGGATGCATGGGCGCCCCCCTCAAATATGCACAGGAGGACGTTGGACACGATATCCATTCCGTGGCCGTGTTTCCCTTTCACAACACCACCCGTGCGCCCGACGCCGGAGCCATTGTGACCGGAGCGTTCATTGCCGGATTGGTCAAGGAAGGACGGTATCTTGTGGAGTTTCCGGGGAACATCCGGAGCATGCTGGTCAAGGAACGCATCGTGGTGCGCACGGGCATGGACTGCGCGACCATAGCGCTGATGGGGCGGCGGCTGGGGGTGGATGGTGTGGTTTTGGGCGAAGTGGAGGAGTTTGTGGGGGCGGAAACGGCTCGCCGGGGAGTGGTGCCGGTGGTCGCCTTCAACACCAGGCTCCTCGACGCCAGGGACGGCCGGATCGTGTTCATTGCCCAGAACAGACGGACCGGCGACGATTATGAAACGGTCCTGCGGATTGGAAAAATCACGTCGGCGGGTGCGCTGGCCAGAAAAGCGGTGGACGAGGTTGTGTCCGCCATGCCGTGAGGGCGCCATGATTCGAAAATACTATCTTCTCGTACTCTTCGTGCTGCTGGGGGCGTTTGTCGCGTTGGACGCGTCCGCCGCCATGTCGGAAGCTCATGCCGATGAGGTGGTCGCGTGGGTCAATGGAGATACGGTCACCGAGGCGGCATTGGAGTCGCGTATCCGCAAGATCCATCAGTTCAAGCCCAGGCTGCAGGCCGAGGGCGATGCCGCTGGCGTCAGCGTGCGGGAGATCGTGGACGGACTGGTCGATGACAAGCTCATGGTGCAGGAGGCGCTGCGGCTGGAGCTGGATCGGGACCAGGACGTTGTCAGCCGCATGGAGGCCTTTGTCTCCTCGCAGGCCGTGCTCCGGTTGCGTGAGGAGGAGGTGACCCGGAAGATTGCGGTGACGGAACTGGAAATCGTGGGCTATTTCCGGGAGCGTTTTGAAAACGTGGAACCGGCGCACCAGGGAAAGCTGGAACGTTTTCGTAGCAAGATAGTGAAGATATTGAACAAGAGGAAAGAGAAAGAGTTGGCGGAGGCTTTTGTCGCGGCACTGCGCGGTGCGGCCGACGTGCGTATCCATCGTGACCTGATGCAGGAGTGCGACCCGGTTGGGGGCACGTTCCCTTCGGGCGTGGCCGTGGCCAGCGTGAATGGCGTGGACATCCCCATGGAGGCGTATGCCCATGATTTGCGGGAGACGATGCGCAAGCAGCGCATGGAAACGCATGCGGATGCCCAATCGGCCAATGGCGGGGAGGACGAGGCGCTGAACGCGTTGCGTGAGACGGTGCTCGACCAGCTGCTGACCTACGAGTTGGTGCGGCAGGCGGCGGCGCGCCGCGACTTTGCAAGCGACCCGGAATATGCGGCCATGCTGGCGCAACGGCGGGAGGAATTGCTGACGGACGCCTTTCGGCGCAAGATCGTCGCCCCCCTGGCCGTAACCGACGAAGCCATGTTCCAGGCCTATTATGAAGCGCATCTGGATGACTATGTGGTGGGGCGCGAGGTGCGCTTTTCCGGCATGCGCTTCCATGATAGCGGCAAGGCCGCGGCCATTCTCGAAGAGATACGCCAGGGTGCGGATGTCGATTATCTGGCCCGGGAGGTGGCGGATGGCTCCGTCAACGGTGGAAACGGCGAATGGGTGCGGCTCGATAGCCTTGAGCGGCCCGTGGCCAATGTCTTGATCCGGTTGGCGACGGGCGAGACCAGCGACGTGGTGGTTGTGGGCAGGCAGTTTGCCTTGTTGACGTTGCGCGGCGCCCGTGGCGGCAAGCCGCTGCCCTACGACAAGGTGGCGGGAAGTATCCGTGTCCAGGTGACCCGTGACGCCTTTGAAAAGGCGATGGCGCGCTATTTGGCCGCCCTGCGGGCCCAGGCGGACGTGGAGGTGTCGGAAAAGCGCGTGGCTGCGATCGAGGCCTTGTTCTGGAAAGCCCCGCAGGCGGAAGCCGGTGCAGGGGCAGGGGAGTAACGGATGCACTTGCGTAAAACGATTGCCGTTGGGATCGCTTTGGGCGTGTTGAGTCTGTGCGTTCTGTCCTGCATACGGGGGGGCGGTTCGCGCCAGGTGGTGCGCAAACGGTGTGTGGATTGCCACCAGACCGATGTGGACCGTTTCGCCAAGGAGACCGTGCGACACGCGCCAGTGGCCGACGGTGACTGCGAAAGCTGCCACAATCGCCACGGAGCGTTGGGCGGCCTGTATCTCAAGGGCAGTGAAAAACAGCTGTGCCAGGGGTGCCACAAGGGCAAGGGCGCGTTGGGCTCGTGGAAAAACACCCACCAGCCCGTGGCTGACGGCAAATGTACGACGTGCCACGATCCCCACGCGTCCATGGAAAAGAAGCTTATCAAGAAGGACAAGCTGTGTCTTTCCTGCCACGATGGCCCGGCCTTTCAGCGTTCGCGGCGGCATGCCCCGTTGGATGGCAAGGGATGTCTTGCCTGCCATGCCGCGCACGGCTCGGATCAGCCGTCCCTGCTTGCCGCGCCCGAGAGCCAGGTATGCGCCTCGTGTCACGACGCGGGGTCGTCGCGGCTGGTGGCCGCCCACGCGGGATATGCTGTCACGGGGAGCAATTGTGCCTCGTGCCACACGCCGCACACCGCCTCCAAGCCCGGACTCTTGCGGGAGACCACGCATGCGCCGGCCAAGGGCAAGGAGTGTGGCTCGTGCCACACGCCCTCCGGCGGCAAGGGGCAGCCTGGACTCAAGAAGCAGGGCGCGGCCTTGTGCCTCGACTGCCATAAGGAACGGGCCGGAAAGGGAACGTCCGAGCACGCCCATCCGCCCATGGAAAAGGGCGAGTGCCTGACCTGCCATGCGCCCCACGCCACGGATACGCCGGGCTTGACGCGCAAGGCGCAAGGCGCGCTGTGCTATTCCTGCCATGGCGAGGCGGAAAAGGCCTTTGCCCGCAAGCACGCGCACAAGCCCACGGCGGAGGGCCGCTGCTCCGCCTGCCACGATCCGCACGGCTCGGGACGGGCCAAGGGGCTCAAGGCCGAAGGGAGCGCGTTGTGCACGCCCTGCCATGCCGACGCGGCGTTCACCAAGACGGTGCGGCATGCGCCCGCCGCAAAGGGGGAGTGCGTGCTGTGCCATGACCCCCATGCCTCGGACCACAAGGCCATCTTGCGGCAGGATGAGGCGGCGCAGTGTTATTCCTGCCATGAGAAGGAGCGCGTGCGGTTTGACCGCGTGAACGTGCACACGCCGGTGCGGTCCGGGCAATGTTCATCCTGTCACGATCCCCATTCCGCTTCGAGCGCCAAGCTGTTGACCTCGCCCCGAGGCAAGCTGTGCTTCACCTGCCACCAGGGCATGCGCGACAGTGTGGCGGGCGGTTCCGCGCACAAGGACTTCCTGGCTGGCCGATGCGAGACCTGCCATATGTCCCATGCGGGCGACAACACCTACCAACTCATCGCGCCGGTCTCGGAAACCTGCTCCGGGTGCCATGAGCGCGTGATACGCAAGGCCGAGGGGCAGGCCGTTTCCCACCGGCCCATGGCGGACGGCGCCTGTACGGCCTGCCACAACCCGCATGGGAGCAAGATTCCCGGGCGGCTGCACAGGCCATTGGGCCCGTTGTGCCTTTCCTGCCACCGGGATCTTGCCGCGAATATGGACAAGGCTCCGTATCGCCACGCACCGGTTGCCGAGGGGCGGTGCCTGCCCTGCCATACGCCGCACGCCTCGGATCAGGAAGGGTTGCTGTTGAAACGCGGTGTCGGCCTGTGCAAGGGATGCCACGATCCAACGTCCCCGGCCATGGCCGGAGCGCATCAGGGCGTTCCTGTTCAGGATGCGGACTGCGCGGGATGCCATGAGGCGCACGCATCCGAAACCAAGGGTCTGCTGCACGCGGTGCTGCACGGCCCGTTCAAGGATGGACAATGCAGCGATTGTCATTGAACTACGTGCCGAACGGTCGGCGTAACGGGTACGGGCTCAACCGGCGTTCCTGGCGCCGTGAAAGGCTGGTCGCCTGGGGCAAGGCCATCTGCGTCCTGTTGACGGCGGCCATGCTCCTCTTTGGGTTGGTTTTGGCGGTCAGCGCCGTGGCCGACGCGGCTGAAAAGAGTGCGGACCGGTACGGTAAATGTGTGTCCTGCCATCCCAAGGTGGCGGAGCAACTGGCGGCGCAGGGCGGCCACAAGCCGTTTGCGGAACGGCGGTGCGGCGATTGCCACGCTCCGCATGCGGCAAAATACGCCGATCTGTTGCGCAAGGACGCTGCCAAGCTCTGCGTGGGCTGCCACAAGGACAAGGCGGCGGAGAATGGCGCGGGGTCGGTGCACCAGCCCTATGGCCAGGGCAAGTGCCTTTCCTGCCACAATCCGCATGCCTCGCCCAATGCCAAGCTGCTCAAGGCCCAGGACGAAGGCCTGTGCTTTGGATGCCACGACCGCAAGAAGGGATTCTCCGAGCGGTATGGCCACGACCCGGTGGCCAAGGGCAAGTGTCTGGGATGCCACGCGCCGCATGCCTCGTCGCACAAGGCGCTGGCGCGCAAGGATCGCCGGGCGCTGTGCGGCTCGTGCCACGCCGCAGAGGGAGCCGCCCTGAAAAAGGCCCATGGCGGGCTGGACACCAAGGGCACGGACTGCGCTTCCTGCCACGATCCGCACGGCGCGGCGCGGCGCGATCTGGTCAGGCCCGTGTTGCACGATCCCTTTGCCGGCCGGCAATGCCGGGCCTGTCATGTGGAGACCGGCAAGGAGCTTAAGGCAAACGACGCCTCCCTGTGCCTGGGATGCCATCCCAAGGTGAAAGAGGCGTTCATGGCCTCTACCAGCCATATCGGCCCGGGTGTGTTTTGCGTGTCGTGCCACGCGCCGCATGCGTCCGGCACCAAGAGCCTGACGCGTGGCGACGAGCGGGCCATGTGCTTTGGCTGCCATGCGGATACCCAAAAGGCCATGCAGGCCAGGGGGCGCGAATACAAGCACCCCATGGTCACGGACGGCAAGTGTTCGAGTTGCCACAGCCCGCATGGGGCGCAGGATCCGACGCTGTTCGCCAAGGGAGAAATAGCGGTGTGCACGGCCTGCCATGAGCGGCATGTCACCTTTACCCACCCCTTGGGCGACAAGGCCTTGGATCCGCGTTCCAAGACACCTCTCACCTGCGTCACCTGTCACAACCTCATGGGCAGCCCAAACCCGTATGCCCTGCGGTTCAACCGGGACAAGGAGCTTTGCCTGCAATGTCACAGGGGATATTGAGCACCATGGGACGACGTCTGGGGACAGCTGTGAGGATATGGAGCGCGTTGGCGTGCCTGGTCGCGTGTGTGTTGCCGTCTCCCGGCGTCCATGCGGGCAATGAGCCCGTACCGGGCGGCACGCATGTGCTGTCCATCACGGCGGGAAAGGAAAGCGGCCCGTTTGGCCAGTTGGCCGGCGTGGTGTATGACGCGTCCCGCCAGCGTCTGTACGTGTGCGACACCTTGCAGAACAGGATTCTCGCCTTTGGCCCGGATTTCGCTTTTTTGTCGGAATTCGACGGCGGCGGGGCGCTGGATGGGCCCACAGCCCTGGCGCGGGACGGCAAGGGGCGTTTTTTCGTGGCCGAGCCAAGGCGGCAGCGGGTGGTCATGATCGACATGGCGGCCAAGGCCATCCATCCTTTGGAATGGCCCGAGGGCGGGAACCCGGTGTATCCGTCCGCCGTGGCCGTTGACGAGGCGGGGCGGCTGTATGTGGCGGACCGGGCCAACGCGCGTATTCTGATTTTTGACCCGGCCATGCGTTTCGAGCGGGCCGTGTCCCTTGCGGGGGTGCGCAGCCTCGACGGCGTGGCGGTGGGGCCGCAGGGCCAGATCTACGCGGCGTGCGCCGCTGACGGTGTGGTGCTCGCCCTGGACGCGGACGGGACGGTGCGGCAACGGTTTGGCGGACGCGACGCCGCCCGGGGCGCATTGCGTTTCCCCGTGGCTGTGGCGGTGGATGGACACGGCATGATCCATGTGCTGGACCGCCACCTGGGCATGGTGCTCATCTATGGAGAGAACGGGGCATTCCTGCGTTCCGTGGGGCGGCCGGGCTGGCGCGAGGGGCGGTTGCGCGCGCCGTCGCATCTGGCGGTGACCGTCTCGGGCCGGGTGTTCGTGGTGGATACGCAGAACGCGCGGGTCAGTGTGTTCGAACAGTGACGCGGCGGTTGTAAGGCCGGGGAACGGAGAGGCATGAGCGAATCCAGGACAAAGAGAAGGCAGTGGCGTGCGGCGGCTCTTGCGGCGTGGCTCTTTCTTGCGGCTCCGCTCTTTCTTGCGGTCCAGCCAGTGAGCGCCGAGGTTGCCGGACCATGCTCCAATTGTCACACCATGCACAACAGTCAGCACGGCGAGCCCATGGCCTACAGCCTGTCCGGCTCGTCGTTCACGGCGTCCGCCACGCCCAACCCCACGCTGCTTGTCACCGACTGCGTGGGGTGCCACACGGCCACCGACGGCTCCACGTGGCAGGACGCGACAACGGGCGCGCCCATTGTCTTCAATACCTCCGAACCCGATTACGGGGCGACGTCGGATGGAGGACAGATCCGGCAGGGGCTTGCCGCGGGCAATTTCTATTGGGTGGAGCAGGATGACGCCAACGGGCACAACGTGTTCGCCAGCGACGCCACGCTGAACGCGGCGCCCGGCGACGCCCAGGGCTGTGGCGGCAACTGCTGCCACGACAACCTGGACCGTGCCTACACCGGATCGGGTGCGTTGCAGGGGCGCGCGGGGTGCCAGGGGTGCCACATGGTTTCCGGAACCACGACGTTGTCGGTCAAGGGGTGGCACCACAAGGACGACTCCGGTGTGGCCGTGACCAGCGCGGACCAGGGGTGGTACCGCTTTCTGGCCGGGCATTATACGGGCGACGGGTATGGCGTGACCGGCATCGAGGATGCGGATTGGGAGCATTCCGCCTCGTCCACCACGCACAACGAGTACCTGGGGTACGCGGCGGACAAGACCTCCACCGGCGGCATGAGCCGGTTGGGCAACACCATGTCCGGATTCTGCACGGGCTGCCACGGCAATTTTCACACCCAGGACGGTACCGCGAGCGGCGCGACGCCCTGGCTGCGGCACCCGTCGGACACGGTGCTGCCCGCCACGGGCGAATACGCGGACTATACGACCTACGACCCCCTCACGCCCGTGGCCCGGACCAGCCTGGGCGGCGTGAGCGGCGTGGTCACGCCCGGCACGGATCTGGTCATGTGCCTGTCGTGCCACCGCGCCCACGCCAGCCCCTATTACAAGATGATGCGCTGGGATTATAGCAGTGATACCCTGTCAACGGCCTTGGCCGGGTGCGCAACCTGCCATACGAGGAAATACTGACATGGGGCGGATCACCATTATCATCCTGCTGGCTACGGCAGGCATGCTGCTGGGCGTGCGCGCCAGCCATGCCGGGGCATACCTTTCGTCCGCGCACGGCAGCACCTCCTACGGCGTGTCGCGCAGCGGCATCGACCAGTACACGCAGGGCCACTGCGCCCATTGCCACGAGCAGCACTCGAGCATTGGCGGCGACGAGCCCACGCCCACGGGCGGCCCGTCGCCGTATCTGCTCTTTTCCGAAAACAGCGTGTCCCAGACCGACAACTTCTGCTATGGCTGCCATGTGGCGGTGGGGGGCTACCAGGTCGGCGCGGTGACCAACAATTTGAGCTACAGCTACACGTTCGGCGGCAATACGGCCAATTACGACACGGACATCAAGGACGCCTTTGGACACCTGACCACGGGCTCGTCGCACCACCTGCCGAGCATCGCCAGCCAGATGCTGGGCACGGCCAAGGTCGACATCAACGGCAACGCCTGGACGTTGCCCGCGGACCTCAACCCCTGCGACGCCTGCCACAATCCCCATCTGGCCCAACGCAACGCGCCGGTCTCCATACAGTCTCAGCTGTTGAAGACCGCCATCTCGCGACCGTCCGACCACGAGAACCTGTGGGGCGACGACGACACCGAACGCATGGACGCCACGGGCATGTACCAGGCACCCTACTGGTTCGGCTCCACCACGCGCTACGAGCCGGACAACGACACCACGGCGGACGGCTCCAATCTCCCTGATTTCGCGACCTATTGCACGGACTGCCACAACAAGGACAACACCATCTACAGTTCCAACCCGTGCCTTGAGGATGGGCCGCGCAACCTGCGCAATGTGGACTGGACGGACAGCGGCGACAAGCACGGCGGCAACGATGGTTCGCCCATCGAGCTCCAGGCTCCCTATCTGGCCAAACTGCCGACCAACATCATCCTCAGCTGCACCGACTGCCACGAGCCGCACGGTTCCGTGACCAACATCTTCCTGCTGCGTACAACCATCAACGGTGTCGCCGCCTCCATGCCCGACGAAACCAATACGAGCTACATAAACATCTGTACCAGCAGGTGTCACGGCGCGGGCGTTCTTGGGGATGCGCGGCATAGAAAGACCTCCAAGGCCTGTAACGAATGCCACCGCCATGGGGACGGGCATTTTTAGGCCATGCGGGTGGCGGTCAAGGATTTTTTCAACGTGAACGGATCATTTTTCAAGGGGCGGACGTGGGGTATGAGTCTCACTAACCTCCGGCGCGGCCGGAGACGGACGGCATGGCTCCCTGTGGGGCAATGGCTTGATTGAGCGGCGCGGACGCTGCCGCAACCCGGCGAGGACGCACATGGTTCTTTTGCGCTTCCTTCGGTTGACGAGTCTGGCGATGCTGGTTTGGGGGCTAACGATGCTGGCGGCTGTTTCCGTCCAGGCCGCCCCGGACCCCGCACGCACGCATGTGGTGCTGCAACTGTGTTGGGACCATCAGTTCCAATTCGCGGGATATTATTCCGCGTTGTGGCGGGGGTACTACGAAGAAGTGGGCCTGGACGTGGAGATCCGTTCCGCGTTCACACCGGAGAAACAATTCATCAGCTCCACGGATTCCGTGGCCTCGGGCGCGGCGCAGTTCGGCGTGGGCTCGGCCAACATCCTGCAATCCATCGACAAGGGCACGCCCCTGGTGCTTCTGGCCGCGATTTTTCAGCATTCCGGCGTGGAGTTCTACATGCGGCGTTCGGAGGATTCGGTAACGCCCGAGTCGCTTGCGCGTATGCGCATCCTGCGCCGCGAGGGCGACCTGGGCGAAGTGGAAATGATGTCCATGTTTCGGGCGGAAGGCGTCGACACCACCGCATTGCAGCTTTTTCCCCTGCGGCGGGACAAGCCGAGCGCGCAGAGTCTGGCGGAAGGGGAGATCGACGCCATCCTGGGCTATAATCTCACCTCGCCCTATCTGCTGGACCGGAAGGGCATCGAATACAACAAGTTGCGTCCTGCCATGTACGGCATTGACTTCTACGGTGACTCCCTGTTCACCAACAGGGATTTCGCCGAACGCAACCCCGAGGTGACCAAGGCCTTTTTGCGCGCCACGCTCAGGGGATGGGCCTATGCCCTGTCCCACTCCGAAGAGATGATCGAACGCATCGCCCGGTCGTTCACGCGGCGTTTTCCCCCTTTTGAAGACCTGATCCGCTTCAACCGGTTCCAGGCGGACGGCGTCAAGCAGCTTGCCAACTACCCCCACGAGGATCTCGGCCATATCAATCCCGAGCGGTGGCGGCAGATGTATACGCATCTGCATCAGGCGGGCATGGTGCACAATGATCTGGATTTGGATCGGCTCATCTATGATCCCGTGCGGTGGCAGGTTCTGGCCGACAGGACGTTTCACAATACGCTGTACGGCACGTTGGGTGTGACCGGCGGCGTGGCGTTGCTTATCGCGTTTTGGGCCATCAGCCTCAAAAAGGTGGTGACCAGAAGAACCCGGGAACTCGTGCGGTCCAACACCTTGCTCAAATCCGAAATCGCGGAGCGGGTGCGCATCGAGGGGAGCCTGAGGGAGAGCGAGGAACGGTTCCGTCAGCTTGTGGAAAACATCCAGGAGATTTTTTGGGTGCAGGATGCGGCGACGGGCGACATTCTCTATTTGAGTCCCGGCTACCGGGAGATATGGGGGCAGGAACGGTTCGGTTTGTACCATGCGCCTGAAACGTATATGAAATGCGTTGTCGCCGAGGATCGGGAACGGGTGCTGCGTGCCGTGAAGAACCAGAACGCCATGCGGGAGTTGGAGGTGGAGTACCGCATCGTGCTGCCGGGCGGCGAAGTGCGCTGGCTGCGCGACCGGCTTTTTCCCATTCTCGATATCTCCGGTGAGGTCTATCGTGTCGCGGGCATCTCCGAGGACATCACCAAGCGCATGGAGTCCGACCTGAAGTTGAAGCGGAGCGAGGAACGGCTGCGCCTGCTGGTGGACTACATGCCCGTGATGATCCATGCGCATGACGATGAGTTCAACTATCTCTTCTGGAACAAGGAGTCGGAGCGGGTGACGGGATTTCCCGCCTCCGCCCTGGTGGGCGAGCCCAAGGCCATGGAATTGCTGTATCCCGATCCGCGCTACAGGAACTCCGTGGTGCGTGAGCGCCACATGTCCGGGCAGGATTACCGCAACTGGGAGGATGAGGTCGCCTGTGCGGACGGCAGCAAGCGCATCATCACCTGGAGCAACCTTTCGCACCAGTGCGCCATCCCCGGCTGGCCCACCTGGGAAGTGGGCCAGGACGTGACGGAACTGAAGCTGGCCGAGCGCGCGCTGCAGGAGAGCGAGGCGCGGTACAGAACCATTACCGAGAACATGCCGCTCGGCGTGTTGCTCCTGGATGAAAATCTGCGCGTGGTGGCGGCCAATGCGGCAATCCGGCGCTGGTTCCCCCATGCCTCGTTCGGCGACATGCCCATGTGTTTTTCGGTCATGGAAAAGGTTGACCGCTGCCTGGATTGTCCGTGCGCAGCCCTTGAAAAGGATGGCAAGCCGCAAACGGTGTTCAAGAAGCTGCTGGTGGATGGCGAGGCGCGCCATTTCAAGGTGACCGCATGCAAGATCCCCAACAAGGAGGCCGCAGTGGAGGTGTTTGTGGTCATATACGCCGACATCACCGAGGATATCGCCTTGAACGAACGTTTGCAGGTGGCCAAGAAGACCGAACTGGTTGCGACCATGGGCAGCGGCATTGCCCATGAAGTGAGCCAGCCCCTCAACGCCCTCAAGCTGTGGGCCACGGGACTTATCATGCGTCAGGAGAAGGACGGCGTCGTCCCTCCGGAGACGTTGCTGGAGCAGCTGGGCAAGATCCATCATGCAGCGGACAGGATAGCCGATATCATCGAGCACATGCGCATGCTCATCCGGAAGAGCGACGCCATCGAGTTGGAATCCACCGACATCAATGAAGTCGTGCGGCGGGCGTTGTCTCTGTTCTCGGCCAAGATGACCGTGCATGGCATCGTCTTGGATCTGGATCTGGATCTGACGCCGCCCGTGGTGCTTGCCAACGCCATCCAACTGGAGCAGGTGCTTATCAACCTGTTTACCAACGCCATGGACGCCTTGGATGGGTGCGAGTCCAAGCAGAAGGCCATCAGGATCACGACCCGCAACGGCGAGGGCACGACCAGGATCATGGTCGAGGACAATGGGCCTGGGTTCGGCGACGCGGTGGACAGGGTTTTCGATCCCTTTTATACTACAAAGGATGTGGGCGTCGGTATGGGGCTTGGCTTGTCACTCGTGCAAACCATCGTCAATTCGCTTGGCGGCGAAATCCACGCCAGCGTATCGAAGGAACTGGGGGGCGCGTGCATGACTGTGGAATTGAATCAGGCCAACGCCTGTTGTATTATTTGACGGGGGACGAATGCATATCCTGGTTATCGACGACGACAGCATAAGCCTTTCCAGCTTGGGGGACACCCTGGTGATGCTGGGGCACGAACCGGTGCTTTGCGACCATGCCGAGGCCGCGTTGACCATCTGCAAGGACCGGTTTTTCCCCATCATTGTCACGGATATCCGTATGCCTGTCATGGACGGCCTGGAACTGCTCAAGCGGCTCAAGGCCATGCCCGAATCGGCGGAAAGCGACGTCATCATGGTGACGGGGCACGGCGACGTGGAAACGGCCATCACCGCCTTGCGCCACGGCGCCTATGACTTTTTGAAAAAACCGCTCGACGCCAGGGAGCTTTCGGCCGTGATTGAGCGCAGCGCCGAGCATCAGGCGCTGCGTTGGGAGAACAAGGAGCTTTCCTTCCACTGCGACCGGATCGTGGAGGAGGCCACGGGCGAGTTGCGGCGCAATCTCGATCATGTGCGCCGGACCCTGCGCAGCGTGGTGGGCATCGGCGACGTGCTGGCCACCTCCGAGGTCATGAAACGGGTGCTCGAAGACGCCCGATTGTATCACGACAATCCCGATGTTTCCGTGCTTATCGAGGGGGAAACCGGCACGGGCAAAGAGGTGGTCGCCCGGCTCATCCACTTTGGCGAAGAGGGGGCGGACACGCCCTTCATTGACCTCAACTGCTCGGTCATTTCCGAAAACCTCTTTGAAAGCGAGCTGTTTGGATATGAGGCCGGTTCGTTCACCGGCGGCGCCCGCCAGGGCGCCAAGG
This sequence comes from Desulfovibrionaceae bacterium, assembly GCA_050251715.1. GTDB lineage: Bacteria > Desulfobacterota > Desulfovibrionia > Desulfovibrionales > Desulfovibrionaceae > JBFWMG01. The sequence continues at coordinate 167,593 of JBFWMG010000001.1, forward strand.
GCAAGCTGGAGGCGGCCGGCAAGGGAACGCTCTTTCTGGACGAGATCGGCGAACTTCCCCTGCACATCCAGCCCAAGCTGCTGCGGGTGTTGCAGGAACGCTCTTTCTTCCGGGTGGGCGGCATCAAGAAAAGGCCGTTTCAGGCACGTATCGTGTGCGCCACAAACCGCAATCTGGAAAGGATGGTCGAGCAGGGGGAATTCCGCCGCGATCTCTACCATCGCTTCAAGATCGGCTATATCCACCTGCCGCCCCTGCGCGAAAGGCCAGAGGATATCGACGCCCTCGCCGCCTTGTTCATCATGAAGGAAGCCAAGAACAAGGGGAAAAAATTCAGGGAAATATCCCCTGGCGCGTTGGAGATACTGCGCGCCTATTCCTGGAAGGGGAATATCAGGGAACTGAAAAACTCCATCGAGCGGGCGATCCTGGTCCATTCCGATACCGTGCTCAAGCCGGAGCATCTTGCGTTTCTCCATGAAACGTCCGGAAATGGCAACCGGAGCCCCCAGGCGGCCATTGTCACGGACACCGGTTCCCTGCGTCTGCCCGAGTCGCCGTTCAATCTCGATGACTACCTGGAAGGCATCAAGCGGGACATTGTGGAGCAGGCGGTGGCCAAGTTCCGTGGCAACAAGACCCGCGCGGCCAAATATCTTGGCTGGGACCGCAACAAAATCTATCGCCTTCTAGACCTGCAATAGGAGAGCGCGGCAAGCGCTCTCCTCCCTCCCCAGTTCACGTCATAGCATCAGTTGTCCGTTGTTATCCGAGCATTGCTCGTCTTTGAGTGCTTGTTTGCGAGCAATGACGGGCCATGCGGGCCTCATCGTCACCGGACTTTCATTTTATGTCCTTCTAATCCAGCTAATTAAGATAATTTCGCCCGAGGGGCAATTGTGGCACGGGTCTTGTTAAAGACAAGGGTGAGGCGACCACCATGAACGTGATGCTCATCCATGCGGACCAGGACTTTTTAGGCGCGACAGCGGACGCCCTGCTTATGCAGGGGGTGGCATGCGACACCTTTTCGTCGGGGAACGCGGCCTTGGACGTGCTGCGCAGGCGGCAGGACAGCTATACGATGGTGATTGTCGATTACATGCTTGGCGACGTGGACGGATTCCGTTTCGCGTTGCGGGTGCATGCTCTGGATGCGGGCATACGGGTCATTGTCCTGTCAGGGAACATGATGGGTGAGTACCAGCGGGACATTCTCCGCTGCAAGGGAATGTTTATCCTGTACCGCCCCCTCAATATGGAAATGTTGTCCATGATACTCGACAAGACCAAGTGCAGATGCATGGCGGAGAGGGGTTCCAAGAGGATTTAGCGGGACGGGAACTCACGTGGCGGGGGGGGTGCGATGCACAGGAGAGTTGAAATGAAAGCGAGCCGCAGTCCAGAGCAGATTGGCAAGAGTCATGAAGCGGGCGTGGGAAGCTCATATCCAGCGGCAACGAATGTATTGCTTCCCGCCAAAGTGGGTAAGGGCGAGCCGCCTTTCTCACAACGGGACACCTGGTTGATGGAAAATGCGTCCCAACTTGATGCGTTTGTGCAGGCCTATGACGGCGGCATCTATCTGTGCTCCACCGACCACCAGTTGGAGTTCGTGAAGCATCCCGTGACCGACAGCCGGTTTCGTCGACGCGGAGACCGCTGTTATCACATCGTTTTTGGCCGGGAAGCGCCTTGCCCCTGGTGCGGTCTGGGTGACGTGCAGGAAGGCAAGTCCATATCACGAGAAGTGCATCTCCCCGAAGAAGACCGGTGGCTTTCCCTGTCCACCACACCCATGCGCCATTCGGACAAGCGCGTCTCCGCCCTCACACTCATCCGGGACATCACGTCGGACAGGCGGGCGCAGCACGAGCTGCAGGCGTTGCGCCGCCAGTACGAGCAGGTGGCCGAAAATCCCCACGGTTGCGAATGCTGGTATGATGCCAATGGCGCGCTCACCTACATGAGTCCTTTCTGCGAGCGCATCACCGGCTATTCCGCCGAGTCGTTCGTCAAGTCGCCTGAACTCGTTGAAACGATCATCCACAAAAGCGATCTCTCCAGGTGGCGGGCCTTTTTGAAACAACCAAGCTATGCCGATGATAATACGCTGGATATCCGGATGTTTCGCAAGGACGGCCGCATGTGCTGGGTCAGCCTGGCCGGACAGGATATCAGGGATGCGGAAGGGGTGCCCATAGGCGCCCGTTTCGGCCTTCGGGACATTACGGAAAACAAGGTGATGGAGTTGCATTTCAGAACCCAGGAATTTCACGATAGTCTGACAGGCCTTGCCAACCGGATGCTGTGCTTGGACCGTATCCAACAGGCCATGGAACGGTCGCGGCGTCGGGAACATTATTATTTCGCCGTGATCGTCATGGATCTTGACCGGTTCAAGGTCATCAACGGCAGCCTGGGGCACGCCTTTGGGGACAAGTGCCTGGTGGAGGTGGCCCAACGCCTCAATGGCGTGGTGCGCAAGCTGGACACGGTGGCGCGGCATGGCGGCGACGAGTTCGTGCTGTTGTTGGATGAGTTGGAAGTGCAGGCGGAGGCGATCCGCGTGGTCAAGCGCATCAGGGCCGTCTTGCGCGAGCCGTTCCAGATTGACGGACATGAGGTACACATCTCAGCCAGTTACGGCATCGTCATTAGCCCCACGAACCAGCGCAGTCCGGAGGACCTGATCCAGAACGCGGACCTTGCCCTGCATCGGGCCAAGGAGGCTGGCCGCAACCGGCTCAAGGCTTTCACGTCGCGCATGCTGGAGCAGGCCATTGACCTCATGAGTCTGGAAAACGACATGCGCCGGGGCATTGCGCGCAATGAATTTTTCGTCCAGTTCCAGCCCATAGTGGCCATGGAAGGGAATACGCTGAACGGGTTCGAGGCGTTGGTGCGGTGGCGGCACCCCCGCAAGGGCGTCATCGGTCCCATGGAGTTCATTCCGTTGGCCGAGGAGACCGGACTCATTCTCGATCTGGGCCAGTGGATATTGCGCCACGCGTGTGAGGCCATGGTTGACTGGCGCGCCAAATATCCCGGCGCGGAGGATGTCGTCATGTCCGTCAACCTGTCCGGCAAGCAGTTTTCGCAGCCGGATCTGGTTGAGATGATCGCCGCTGTCCTGGCCGATACCGGGCTGCCCGCCGAGCGTCTGAAGTTGGAGATTACCGAGACCGCCATCATGGACAATCTGGATACGGCGCTCGGCATGCTCAAGCGCATCAAGCTCCTCGGCGTGCAACTTTCCATCGACGATTTTGGCACCGGGTACTGCTCGCTGGCCTATTTGCAGCGTTTTTCCGTGAATACGCTCAAGATTGACCGGAGTTTCATCAACAACATCGTGCAGAACCAGGAGAACGTGGAGATCGTCCGCGCCGTTGTGGCGCTCGCGCACAGCCTGAACCTGGAGGTGATAGCGGAAGGTGTGGAGGAAGAGGCCCAGTTGCTCTTGCTGCGTGATCTGCGGTGCGAAAGCGTACAGGGTTACTATTTTTCAAAGCCTCTGCACGGGAAGGATGCGATGGCGCTCATGGCGGATGTGGCGTTTAAACAGTGGGAAAAGGAAAACGCGACGGGGTTGGCCGTATGAGTGATGGCTCGGAGCGGATTCTGGTTGTTGACGACGATCCTGTTAATAGATTGTTTCTTGAAATATTGTTGGGGGATGCAGGGTACGATGTGGTCACCGCCGAAGATGGCCTGGATGCCCTGTCCGTTCTGGAACGGGAGCATGTGCATTTGATCCTGATGGATATCGTGATGCCCAGGATGGGTGGGCTTGAGGCCGTCAGTCTCATCCGCGAGGCTGGCTATGCGGCTTCGGACGCACCCATTGTGGCGGTGACCGCATTCGAAATGCAAGGTGGCGGCCAAACGTTTCTGGATGCCGGCATGAACGGCGTCGTGTTCAAGCCCGTGGACGAGTTCCGGTTGTTGGGCCTGGTAAGCGAGCTTATGTCTTAAAAATTCGTATGGGGGGGCTGCATCCCCGGAGATGGCGCGTGTTGGATAAGAAGGGGCGCTGCATGAGGGGTTGTGTTGGGGGAGCGTGTCTGGGGCGCGACGCATGAGGTGGTTTGTGCGCGTGCTCGGCCTCGTGGCTGTCCTGTGCCTTCTTCTCGGTCGGAGCGGCGGGGCGATCGTTCGTTCAGGAAGGGATTGCGCCGTGTGCCATGAGACACAGCATGCGGAGCAGGCGTTCGCCAGAGTGCGCCATCCCCCCTTTGACGCATGGCGGTGCGCGTGTTGCCACTTGGGGCCGGAGCAATGCCCGGATGCCAAGGCGGTGCCGCAACCGAGGGTCGCCGCCACCGATGAGCGGGGCACGGTTTGCCCCTATGCGCCGGTTCTGCAACGGGGCAGCGCCTTGGCCATCGAGGCGTGTTACGGGTGCCACGATACCGTGCGGCGGGGCTTGTCGCATCCGGTGGGTGTTCCCGCCCGGGCGGGAACGGATATTCCTGATGATTTGCCCACGTTGGACGGCAGTGTCATGACATGTGTGACATGCCATGAGGTGCACGGCGGCCAGCGTTACTATTTGTTCAGGAGAGACACGGACGATGCCGTGTGTGTCATATGCCACCAGGGATATTGATGCGGGAGGTGAAAGAGCGATGATCCGTCAGGGAACGTTGGAAGACACAGCGGTTGGTGGCGAAGGGGTCAACGCGGTCTTTTCAGGACCAAGCCGTCGCAGTCGGTTCGTCAATTTCACGATCATGCGCGGCATGCAGTGGCGGATGATGGTGAAGGTGTGGCTCATCGTGGCTTTTTCCCTGCTGGTTGCCGGAGGTGTGTTCTATTTCTATACGGATTTCCGCATTGATACGAGCTACCGCCTGTTCCATGTCGAACTGCGCAACTTCCGTGATTTTCTGTTTCCGGTTCTTGCCAGTGGATTGCTTGCCAGCATGCTTCTGGGCGGTGTGGCCGTGCTGTTTTTCCCGCAGAAGATAGTGGGGCCGTTGTACCGCATCGAGCGGGATATCGCCGAGATCAGCCGGGGGAACCTGCGGCACACCATTCTGCTGCGGCAGGGGGACGAAGGTGAGGACCTGGCCATGGCGGTCAATGTCATGGTCGGCAACCTGCGCGGGCGGATCAGGGCCATGGAGAACATTGCCCTGGCGATCCGGGACGTGTCGGTTTCCTTGCGGGAGCAGGGTGGGGTGCAAGGACAGCAGGACATTGAGACGCTCAGTCGCCTGCTGCTTGAACAAATTGGAGATTTTGACCTGTAGCGCTGCAATGCATGCGGGTGCAGGGGAGACATACGGAGGACGGCCATGAAAATCATGATCGTGGATGACCATAGGCCATCACTCTCCGCCATGCGGCAGATGTTGTCGCTCATGGGCAGTGATTGCCTGGGATACGAATCACCCCTGTCAGCCCTGTCAGCCTTTTCAGGAGACAGGAACGGCTTTGATTTGGTGTTTACGGATTACTCCATGAACGAGATGAACGGGGTCGATTTCGTCATGGAGATCATCACCATGCGCCCTGAACAGCACGTGGTGCTCATGACCGGCGGCAAGCTGCCGGCCAGCCATCAGCGGTTGATGGAGGCGTTGCACATCAATGTCATGATGAAGCCGCTCGACACGGCGGCGCTGCTCTCGGTTGTCGAGTCCGGTATGAGCTACAAGCAGGAACACGCCTATCAGCAGGCAGTGAAGTAGCCGTTCCAATCCGTCATCTCGATCCCCCGGCCGATGAGCACCAGAAAGCGTTCGGCCATGGTGGGATTGACGTATTCACTCATTTCGTACCGTCCCGCCACATATTGCAGCAACACCGGAGCCGCGTGCCCGGCCAGCGACACGATGCCCTTGGCCCGGAACACCGTGTCGGGCAACGCCTGCAACCGGTGCATGAAGGCCTCTTTGTCCATGGCCGCGCCAAGGTCTATCTTCACGCTGGAGAGCCCGTCATGGGCATGGGCATGCATGGCGCGCGGGCTGGGATCGATGCGCCCCCGGCGCGGGGAAAGCGCCTCGCGGCCCGCATATTCCTGGGGCGACACGCCATAGAGCAGCGCCGGGTTCACGTCGCCCCGCACCGTGGCCACAATGGGCGCCGCCGGGTTGATGGCCCGCAGGCGCGCCTCCACGCGGGCGCGGGTCGCCTCGTCCACCAGGTCGGTCTTGTTCAGCAGGATGATGTCCGCCGCCTCGATCTGTCCCGTGGCCACGTCGTAGACGTCCAGGCATGTCTCCACATTGGATGCGTCGGCCACGCAGGTTACGGAGTCGAAACGCACCAGGTCGTCCAGCGCGCCCACCTCGTCCAGCAGGTTGTGCGGATTGGCCAGGCCCGTGGTCTCCAGCACGATGCAGTCCGGATGGAACCGCTGCATGATCTGGTGCACGGCGACCCGGATATTGCCGGCCAATGAGCAGCACACGCACCCCTCGTCGATCTCGGTCACCGCATATTCCCGGTCCAGCAGCTTGCCGTCCAGACCGGTTTCGCCGATTTCGTTCTGGATCACGGCCACAAAGCGGTTCATGCCCTCCTGATAGTCCAGGAACCCCCGCAGGAAGGTGGTCTTGCCCGCGCCCAGAAACCCTGTCAGCACGATGAGCTGGGGGCGCTCGTCAATGCCCAGGATGGCCTTGTCCAGGCTGTTGCCGGTGGCGATGCGGTGGGCCGACCACCACGATGCGTCCGGGTGCGCCAGGGGCGGAGCCGCGCCCGCGCGCCACGCGTTCCAGCACTGAAAGCCGCCCCGCCCGCCGTCCGTGGCAGGGGCCGCCGGGCAGGCATCCTCGGCCTCCCCCCAATCCAGATCCACCCGTTCCTCGACCACGTTTTCGGCTGGTTCGGTCCACTGCCCGCCCGCGGCGTCGCACAGGATGCGCGTGCCCGGCCTGCGGGCGCATTGCTGGCGTATGGGCGGTTGTTCCAGGCAGAATGTCAGCGAGGCGGCAAGCACCGCGAAGAAGGAGAGCGCCGTTTCCCAGGCGGGAAAATCCTGGTCCAGACCGCCGGGCGGCACGATGGATACCGGCCCGTTCTCTCCCGGCAGGGTGATGCCGTCCACGGCCACGACCTGTTGCCGCGTGGCCGCTTCGAGCCCCAGGCGCAGGCTTCGGCAACCGTCCGTCATGGCGAAGCGCACCAGCCCGATGGTGTAGAGGGTACGCAGATCCTCACGTTCGGGAAAGGACCGGACGCGGGCCAGATAGTCCGGCGAGTGGGTGAGCACGCCCGCGCGCACGCCGCATGCCTCGATCAGCGCCTCGTCGGGATGGGGAAAATAGTGGAGACGGAAGAGGAGGGTCGGCTGCCGTGGGTCGCCGTCGCCGTCGTCGTGCTCAAGGCCGTACACGCCCTGCTGGCCGTTGATTTTGGCTGTCCACGCGGCGGCCTGGGGCGAGGATGAGTCCAGCAGGCCGCGCCAGCCCAGGGCATGGCGTGGTCCAGGCGTGAAGTTGGTGCGCATGAGCAGGGAGCGGAACAGTGTGAGCGCCACGCGCTGGTTGGGGGCGGTGTAGTCGAGCGGGGCGATGTGGGTCAGGTCCATGCGTTCTTCCATGGGGCGGGAGGCGGCGCCGGGGCACGCCTCCCGCCAGGGTGATGCGCCGGGGCGCCTGCCAGGGCGGTGTGCTATCCGCCCTGGCTTGTTGCGCCGCGCCGCGTTCGGTTCAAGGTGCCGCGCGCCGTGGCGGCGCGCCAATCCGTGGGCGGCGTCCCCTATGCGCCAAAGGAGATGATGTCGCCGTTGCCCAGATACGCCTTGTCCTTGGATCTGTACTGCGCCGAGCCCTGCACCACGGGATAGCCCGCGGCGATGAACTTCTTGGCGCACACGAGGCCGGTACAGTGGTTGCACCCAATGCGCTGGAACCCGTACTTGCCCAGGGAGAGCACCAGGTCGTCGTACTTGGGATCCCAGTCGTCAAAGGGCGAGATGTGCAGGCCGCCGTATATGCCGTAGAACTGGTCGTTCTCGTATTTCACTTCCCGGTAGGCGGTGGTGGCGAACTGGATGATGCCCTGGTGGCAGCACCCCGTCACGCTGACCAACCCCTTGCCCGCCACGTTGAAGTAGAGCGACTGCTCGCCGAACACGCGGCAGATGATGGGAATGGGGAACACGTAGCTGGCCATGCCGGGAATGTGCTTGTTCAGGCCGTTGGCCACGGTGGTCAGGGGGCCGGTGTGGCCGCTGTCCTTGATGTACTGAAGCCCTTCCGGATAGAATCCCTCGGGGATGTAGATGGGGATGGACGGGGCGTACTTGAGGGTCACGGGCAGCCCCCAGTAGTGGTCGAAATGCTCGTGGGAGATGAACAGCGCCTCAATCTCGCCGTTGGCCAGCATCGTGTCGATGCCCTCCCGCTTGAAGCTTTCCTCGGTCCATTTGTACGACCAGCCGGAGTCGAGCAGGAACTTGCGTTTCTTGCCGTCCATCTGCTCCACTTCCACCAGCGCGGCAAAGCCGCCCGCGTTGTCCGGATGCACGCAGCTGGCGTTGATGATGTCCCACGCCTCGTCGAGCTTGTTGGGCAGCAGGTGCTTGATGCGCTCGATGCCTTCCTCGTAGGAACCCTTTCCCAGCCCCTTGCCGTTGCCGAACGGGGGCCAGTTGTACAGGTACTGGTTCACCAGCAGGCCGCCCGCGCCCTTGATGTCGCCCATGAGCACGGCGTTTTCGAACCAGCTTGTTTCGGAGATGTTGGTGACCTTGACGCTCTTGCACACGCCGATGTCCGCCATCTTGCGTTCGATCTGCGGGAAGTTGCTTTTGCGCATGGGTGAATAGGAATAAAGCCCCATGGCGCCCAGCGCGCCCACGCCGATGCCGGTGGCCACGCCCTTCAGGAAGTCCCGTCGTTTCATGGTGTCTGCCATTGCGTGCTCCTTATTTGCCGGGGATGATGTCGATGGCCCGGTATATGGCGGGTAGCGCCCACACCGTTACGAAGTAGAAGGCCACGCCCATGGTCACGCCGGTGGCCAGGCCGGTGCCGAATTTCGGGGTCCAGCGCACGTCGTCGATGGCGGCCTGCTTGGCCGCGTGGTCATGCGCTATTTCCTCGGCGGTCTTGGGCACCATCTTCCAACCGGGCCAGTTGTCCATGAACCAGTTATGCACCAGCCAGACGTTCACCAGCCAGATCATGGGGATCATGGGGAACTGTTGCGGATGCGAGAAACCCTTTTGGGTACCCAGGAAGAAATGAGAGGTCTTGTAGTACACGATGTAGATGGCGGCCGCGCCCGCAATGGCCAGGCCTGTGCGCACCAGCACGTTGACCGGCATGGAGAACTTGGTGGGCCAGTTGCCGCAGTAGAAGTTGATGAACAGGGCGGGCACCAGGAGGAAGATGGCCATTTCGCCCACGTGCAGCCAGCGCCAGTCGGGCGCGAAGGCGCGCCGGGTGCCGCGAATGGCCTCGCCCCAGGTCAGCTCCTGGGCGAAATACAGGAAGAAGTGCATGGCCAGCGCAATGGCGACGATGCCGAAGAAGGCCGCGAAGCGCCGCGCCCAGTCGTTCTTGATGGTGTTGAAGGGATACCGCTCCCAGATGGTCTCCACCAGCCACACCACCACGGTACAGCACATGATCCAGGAGATGTGGAAGTTGCCCGACACCGTGTCCGCGAAATGCTCCCAGTAGGGCGGGGCAATGGAGGTGAAGTACTGCCAGGGGTCGTAGAGGATGCCCATGTGCGGATGCATGGTCACGAAGTAGACCACCGTGGACAGGAAGAAGGTCATCACGAGGATGGAAAAACCCTTGGCCGGCTGGGTGAGCTTTTGCCACGGCGCTTCCTCGAAGGCCACCACCCACGCGGGCGACAGCCAGGAGGCGATGGCCGCGAACATGAGGATGGCCAGCGAGGCGTACTCGATGGCGAAGAAGCTGGTCACGCCGGGCAGCTTTTCCAGTTGTTCGGGGTTGAAGTAGGCCAGGCCGTAGTTGCCGAGCAGCCCGTCGAAGAATCCCTTGATGACCGCGACCAGGATGGCCACGGAAATAAGGGTGAGCACGGCTCCCTTGACCAGCGGGTGCGTGCGTTCAAGCCACGCGCGTTTGAAGGGCCAGTAGTTGAAGATGTACACGATCCAGATCATCATGATGAGCCACCAACGGCAGTACATGTAGCCCACATAGGGCGTGTACATGCGCATGATGCCGCGCGGATCCTGGAAAATCCACCAGGATGCGTAGAACAGGGCGAGCGTGAAAACCAGGCTCACCAGGGCGGGAACAGGCCCAGCCCAGCGTTTGACGAGCTTGCGCTCTTCCAGATAGCCGGCTCCGAATCGTTCCATGGGAACCTCCTGCCTTGGAAAGTTGCGGCGGATGCGGCTCCGCCTGCCGCTACGCGGTACGCCCGGCGCAGCGGCGGTTTCGATCAGCCCCCGTTTCCCCCGGCGCGCGCCGCTGCCAGCGCCTGTCCCACGGCGTTGAGCAGCGCATCGTGGTCAAGGGTTGCGGGATCAAGCCCCAGCCGTTGGGCCTCCATGGCCAAAAATGCGGGCGGCAGATCCGCCGCCAGGGCGCCCAGGTCGTGGTGCGGGCCAGTGTGCTGGCCCGCGTGCGCGGGGGGCGCGGCCTCCCGGTCCGGCGCGGCATGGCGCGCCTCGGCCAGGATGTCCTTGCCCGTGCGCACAGCCCGCATGAACAGGGCGCGGCGCGAAAGGAGGGTCATGGCATGGCCTCCGTGGCCCCGGCGGCGTCCCGTTCGCGCAGGGCGCGGAACACCAGGTCGGTCATGGCCACGCCCTCGCGGGTTTCCAGCAGGGAGCACATGCGCAGGAAATAGTTCTCGGTCACGCTCCTGGCCCATTCCTCGTCCCTGGCCACCAAGGCGTTTATCAGCTTGATGTGGTCGGCAAAGATGGCCTCGCGCTCGGCGCGGTGCAGGGTGAAGAAGATGTCGTACCCGGCCATGTCCGTGGAGCAGATTTGCTCCACGGTGCGCACCAGGAAGTCGTTGCCCGTGCCCACGGCCATGAGCCGGAAATAGGTCAGGCTTTCGTTCCACACCCGTTCCGGCGAGTCCTGGAAAATGCGGCGGGACAGGTCCACGCCGCACTGGCGGAGCTCTTCCAGCTGCCGTTCGCCGATGCGCGTGGCCGCGTGTTCCGCCACCATGGGCAGGATCATGTAGGCCGCTTCAAGCTGGTCGGCGATGAGTTTTTGGGGGTTGTGGGGCATGTCCAGGGGATTGGCGTGCCCGCCCGTGAACCGCACGCGCAGGAACGAGCCGCTGCCGGGCTTGATCTTGATGAGCCCACGCGCCTCCAACTGGCGCAGGATGCCGCGCAGGGTGTTGCGGCTGACGTTGAGCAGGGTTGCCAGGGAGCGTTCCGAGGGGAGCCTGTCCCCAGCCTTGAGGTCGAGTTCGAGGATGATGCGTCCAAACGCTTCGAGAAGGGTATTTTTTTTGGTCACGGGATCACTCCCTGTCGGTTTAGGCGCATATTGGAATAACCAATTAGTCCCAGGAATGCGCCGTAGCAATGAAATTGCCTTTTTTTCTACGTTATTGAACCAATTCCCCGCCAAATATGAACCCCTTTTATGATTGGTTCTACCAGTTTGTCCAGATACGGTTGCGCCGGGTCGCCCCCCCCCGTGCCGCGCGACGCGTTGGGAGAGGCGCAGATGGCGTAGTGGGCGGGACGTGGCGGCCACGGGAGCCGCATGGCCTGGGGCGCCGCATGGCCAGGCGAGCCCGCCCGAGCCCGTCCGCGCCCGGCGCGTGCCTGGCGCCGCGCACGCATGGCAAGGGGCGGCGGAAGACGCGCTTGGGAAAGGAGGCCTGGCAGGCCGTTGAAAAACAGCCTGCGCGGGCCAAAAAGGCCTTTGGCAACGGTCTGTCGGGAAAGGGAGGGGAGGAAACGGTTAGCGGGCGCGGTGGGTCTTGAACCACGCCCTGGACGCCTTGTGCAGCGTTCCGAGCACCGCGTCAAAGGCGCTGGAGGCGCAGTCCGCGAATTGGTTGGGCCGCGTGGCGCAGAGAATGAGCACTGAACGGAGCTGCTTGCGCTCATAGTACGGCTTGGCGAAATACGAGCGGATGCCGCGCGGGATGAACAGCGCCCAGTCAATGGGCTTGATGCTGTCCATGGTGTCGTCCACGGCCAGATGGTCCAGGTCGAAGCGCACGATGCTCTCGGCGATGGTGCCCTTGTAGGAATATTCCTCGCCCTGGGCCATGTTTTCCAGCGGCGCACCCGCTCCGTGGACAAAGACCTTGTTCTTGCGCTCGTGGATGTCAGACAGCATCACGGCGTCGCAACGGGCCGCGATGAGCGGATGGCGCATGACCGTTTCGAGCATGGTCTGGATGTCGGGCGCTTTCATGATGCGGGCCGCGAACGCTTCGTCTGTCGTGCCGCCGTGCGCCGGAATCGCCGGGGAAGGGGCGGGCGCGTCTCCGGGCCGGGCCGCCTTTCCCGCCACGGGTATGACAGAGAGCCGTACCAGGGGGCGCTTGCGCCAGCCGATGTAGCGCAGCGTGGCGTCGGCCTCCATGGGGGCGCCGTCCATGGTGCGGAATTCCAGGGTGCCGCTCCATGACTGCTCGAACACGATGTCGTCCATGATCCGGTTCATGACCAGTGACGCGCTGGAAGGATAGAGCGCGTCGAGCAGGGGTGGGGTGCCGTTGAACGACACAGGGAGCCCGAAAAGCTCCTGGGCCGCGGCGTTGGCCTGTTTCAGGCGGCGGGTCATGTGGTTGACCAGGATGACCGGGGTGGGGATGTTTTCGATACGCAGCCGCAGGGTGTTGTTCTGGTCGGGCATGGACTGGACGAGCGCGACCGTGTCGCTGATGTCCAACAGATAGCCGTAGTAGTAGCGGGGATCGTAGGAATTGGGCGCGCCGGTGAGCTTGAGCCAGACCACTCCGCCCGATGCGGTACGCACCCGGAACACGGTGGCCATGGTGCGGCCTTCGCGTACGGCGTCAAAAAACGCGTCCAGCAGGTGGCGGTCTTCGGGCAGCAGCAGCGTGTGCCGAAAATCCTTGCTCTTGAGCAGCATCCGGGCGCTGTCCCCTACGGGATGCAACGGGTGGTCGTTGAGGAATTCGATGCGCGACTTGGCGCGCTCGATGCGCCAGAGCAATGCGGGAAAGTCATCCACAAAGCTCTTCAGATCCTTGGTGGGGATGGTGCGGGAGCGCCCGGTATGCGAGTCGTCGTTGCGCATGGTGTCTGTCCTACCCTGGCGGGTCTACCGAATATCTCATATGCGGTCAACGAGGGGATACCCCAAAGTAAGAAGCCCAGCCAGAACAACTGTCGGGGGGGGGCATAATGCCCATTTAGTTGGCGGGGGGCATAATGCCCATTTAGTTGGCGGACAATGATTTCGGCCTGTCATCGCCTCTGCCCGCACCGTTGGCGCATCCGGGTCTTCCGAACCAGCGGAACGCGCCCATCCCCCCGCCACCCCCAACCAAAAGTTTTGAGGATGGGGGCGGCATAATGCCGCTGGTAGTTGGCGGGCGGGGATTGCGGCCTGTTTTCACAGCTGCCCGCCCCACATGCGGCACTTTCCCGTGACGAACAACATCACACCTGCGGCAACATCCCAGGCGTTGCGTGCGCGCCAATAAACATTTTTCCCCCTTTGCCCCTGGCGCACCGTTGGCGCAACCGTGCCTTGCGCATCCGGGTCTTCCGAACCAGCGGAACGCGCCCATCCCCCCGCCACCCCCAACCAAAAGTTTTGAGGATGGGGTCCGGGGAAGGAACTTTTTCAAAAGTTCCTTCCCCGGCCGCCGGAGGCATTGTCGTTTTAATTTTGTTACTGCGCCAGCAGTGCGTCGAGCTTGGCGAAGGCGCGGTCGATGCCGCTGGGGTCGGTGCCGCCGGCCTGGGCCATGTCGGGCCGTCCGCCGCCGGAACCGCCGATTTCGGCGGCCACGTCCTTGATGAGGGCGGGCGCGGTGAAGCGGCTGTGGAGGTCTTTGCTCACGTAGAGGATGAGGGGCATTTTGCCGTCGCATTCGGCGGCCAGGCAGGCCACGCCCGAGGGCAGTTTGGAGCGCACGTCGTCCATGAGGTCGCGCAGCGCCTTGACGTTGGGAGCGGGCACCGTGGCGGCCAGCACCTTGACGCCGTTCACCTCGCGCACGTTGTCCATGATGTTGGCGCCGCTGCCGGATGCGGCCTGGGCCGTGATCTTTTCCATTTCCTTGCGCTGGGCCTTGATCTCGGTCTGGAGCGCCTTGACGCGTTCGGCCAGTTCGCCGGGCTTGCCTTTGGTCACGGCGGCGATGGCCGCGAGTTCGGCGCGCTGGGCGTTGAACAGGGCCAGGGCGTTCAGCCCCGTGGAGGCCTCGATGCGCCGCACGCCCGCCGCAACGCCGGTTTCCGAGGTGATGCAGAACATGCCCGCCTGGCCCGATGCGGTGAGGTGCGTGCCGCCGCACAGTTCCACGGATTCGCCTTCAACGGAGATGACGCGCACGTCGCTGGCGTATTTTTCGCCGAACAGGGCCATGGCCCCTTTGGCCACCGCGTCGGGGTAGGCCATGACCTCGGTGGTCACGGGCCGGTCGGCCAGGATGGCGCGGTTGACCTCGGCCTCCACCGCCGCAAGCTCGTCGGGGGACATGGCGGCGATGTGGGTGAAGTCGAAACGGAGCCGGTCCGGTCCGACCAGGGAGCCCGCCTGCTTGACGTGGTCGCCCAGGATCGTGCGCAGGGCCGCGTGCAGCAGGTGGGTGGCGGTGTGGTTGCGCGCCGTGGCTGTGCGCGGGCCTTGGGCCACGGTGAGGGTCGCTTCCTGGTCGGCCAGCACGTCGCCGTCCGCCACGGTGACGGCGTGCACGGTGAGTTGGGCCGAGGGTTTGAGCGTGTCCGTGACCGTGGCCGTGCCCGAGGGCGTGGCAATGGTTCCGGTGTCGCCCAGCTGGCCGCCGGATTCGCCGTAGAACGGGGTTTTGGAGGTGACGACGAACCCCTTGGCGCCCTTGGCGAGCGCGCCCGCGGGCGCGCCCTTGGCGTCGAGCAGCGCCACGATGCGGCTTTGTCCGGCCAGGGTGTCGTATCCGATGAATTCGCTGCGCAGGCCTTCTTCGAGCAGGGAGGCGAAGCGGCCCGCGATGTCGGTCTCGCCCGAGCCTTTCCAGGCGGCCTTGGCGCGTTCCTTCTGCTCGGCCATGTGGACCTTGAATCCGGCCTCGTCCACGCCGAATCCCTGCTTTTCGGCCACGTCGTTCACGATGTCGATGGGGAAGCCGAAGGTGTCGTACAGTTTGAACACCATCTCGCCGGACACGGTGGTTTTGCCCGCCTGCCTGAGGGCCGCCAGCTCTTCTTCGAGCAGGACGAGTCCCTTGTCCAGGGTTTGGCCGAAGCGTTCCTCTTCCTCGCGCACCACGCGGGTCATGAAGTCGCGGTTGTCCACCAGTTCGGGGTAGTGGCCGCCCATCTCCGCCACCACCTTGTCGGCGGTGCCAAAGAGGAAGGGTTCGTCCAGGCCGATGAGCTTGCCAAAGCGGTAGGCGCGGCGGATGAGGCGGCGCAGCACGTAGCCCCGGCCCTCGTTGGAGGGCAGGATGCCGTCGGCGATCATGAAGGCGATGGAGCGGCTGTGGTCCGCGATGACGCGCAGCGCGGTGTCCACTTCCTCGCCCTGTTCCTTGTAGCGCACGCCCGCCAGCTTGGCGGTGTTGTCGATAAAGGCGCGGAACAGGTCGGTGTCGAAATTGGAGTTCACGCCCTGGCAGATGGCCGCGATGCGCTCAAGGCCCATGCCGGTGTCGATGCTGGGCTTGGGCAAGGGGGTACGCTTGCCGCTGGCGTCCTGGTCGTACTGCATGAACACCAGGTTCCAGATTTCCAGGAAGCGGTCGCAGTCGCACTTGCCGATGCCGCAATCGGGGCCGCAGGCCATGTGTTCGCCCTGGTCGACCAGGATTTCGGAGCAGGGGCCGCAGGGGCCGGTGTCGCCCATGGTCCAGAAATTGTCCTTTTCGCCCAGGCGCAGGATGCGTTCGGCCGGGATTTCGGTCATTTTTTCCCACAGGGCGGCCGCCTCGTCGTCGTCGGTGAACACGGTGGCGTACATGCGTTCCTTGGGCAGGTGCAGTTCCTCGGTGAGGAACGTCCAGGCAAGGCGGATGGCGTCTTCCTTGAAGTAGTCGCCAAAGGAGAAGTTGCCGAGCATTTCGAAGAAGGTGTGGTGGCGGGCGGTGCGGCCCACGTTTTCCAGGTCGTTGTGCTTGCCGCCCACGCGCAGGCATTTCTGCGAGGTGGTGGCGCGGGTGTAGCCCCGCTTTTCCTGGCCGAGGAAGACCTTCTTGAACTGGACCATGCCTGCGTTGGTGAAGAGCAGGGAAGGGTCGTCCTTGGGCACCAGGGCCGAGGAGGTGACCATTTCATGGCCGTTGCGGGCGAAAAACTCCAGAAAGCGTTGCCTGATCTCATTTGCCGTAATCACGTGTGTCTCCTGAATGTGGCGGCGGAGGGCGTTGCCGCGCCGCCGGGATAATGACGGCGCGCCGTCCCGCGTGGGACGGCGCGCCGGGAACAGCTCGTCACTAGCGCATTGTAACATTGAAACAATGTTACAAATTGAAATAATGAAGCATTATTTCAATCAAATGCATAAGAGCATCTAAACTTTTTCAAAGTTAAGATGCTCTAAAATGGTATGGCTACTCCGCGAACGTGCCCCGGCAGTACTGCTGGCAGAGCAGGTAGCCGTTGAAGATGACGTTGTCGCAACCCAGCAGCGTGTATCCCTGTATCTGCTTCTGCCGGGTGGCTTCGCACGCGGCCAGGCAGGCGCTCAACGTGGAGGCGTCGCCCACCGCGGTGCTCATGTCCGTGCAGATGGTCTCCTGGTCCCCCGGCGTGCAGGGCGAGTCGGGCAGGTCCGACGAACTGCCGCCGCCCGGCGAGTACATGCGGCAGGAACTCTTGGCCTCGCTCAGGGAAATGGCGTGCATTTTTCCGGAGCAACCCGCAAGAATCGCCGTTGCCAGAACCATGGACAGAAAAAGGCAAATGATACGAAGCGTGCTCATGCGCGACTCCTTACATGCCGGACTGTTCGCCGGTGGGGGTTAGACCGGCTCCTCAAAATCCTCGCCATCAACGGAAGAGGAGGGTGCCGTGTGGTTCATGCCCAGGTGGGCCAACACCTTTTCTTCCACAGCCGTACGGATTTCCGGATTTTCCTGCAGGAAGGCGCGCACGTTTTCCTTGCCCTGGCCCAGCCGCTCGGAGCCAAAGGCGAACCATGCGCCGGATTTGTCCACAATGCCTGCGTCCACGCCCATGTCGATGAGCTCGCCCTCGCGGGAGATGCCCGTGCCGTAGAGCAGGTCGAAGAGCGCCTCGCGGAAGGGCGGGGCGACCTTGTTCTTGACCACCTTGACGCGCACCCGGCCGCCGAACACCTCTTCCTTGTCCTTGAGCGTCTGGATCTTGCGGATGTCCATGCGGATGGAGGCGTAGAATTTGAGCGCGTTGCCGCCGGAGGTGGTTTCCGGGTTGCCGTAGCCGGTCATGCCGATCTTCATGCGGATCTGGTTGATGAAGATGACGGAGGTGTGGGACTTGTGGATGGTGCCCGTGAGCTTGCGCAGGGCGTGCGACATGAGCCGCGCCTGGCTGCCCACCTGGGTCTCGCCCATGTTCCCCTCCAGTTCGGTCTGGGGGATGAGCGCGGCCACGGAGTCGATGACCACCACGTCCACCGCGCCGGAGCGCACCAGCATGTCGGCAATGTCCAGCGCCTGTTCGCCGTAGTCGGGCTGGGAGATGAGCAGCTCGTCGGTCTTCACGCCCAGGCGGCGGGCGTAGTTGACGTCGAGCGCGTGTTCCGCGTCGATGAACGCGGCGGTGCCGCCCAGCTTTTGCGCCTCGGCGATGATGTGCAGGGCCAGCGTGGTCTTGCCCGAGGATTCCGGACCGTAGATTTCGGTGACGCGGCCCCTGGGGATGCCGCCCACCCCAAGGGCGAGATCCAGGCCGATGGAGCCGGTGGGGATGACCGGAATGTTGATGTGGGCGTTGTCGGACATCTTCATGACCGAGCCCTGGCCGTATTTGCGTTCAATGGTGGTCAGCGCGGTATTCAGCGCCTCAAGGCGCATCTCCTGCGGGGACGCGGCGGGTCGTTTAGCCATGCCGTAAGCTCCATGTGTGGGGTTCGCGTTGCAAGCTGACAGCCATAACAGAAGCCGCAGCCGGGAGCAACTTCCCATCCCGTCCGCCCGTACCGGGAAATGCGCCCCGCGCGCCATTGCCAGAAGCCGGTCCCTGGCTTACCATACTCCGGCAATGCGAAATACATACGACGCCCTGGCCCTCTTTTCCGGGGGGCTGGACAGCATACTGGCGGTAAAGGTCGTGGAAGCGCAGGGACGCACGGTCAAGTGCCTGCATTTCCACTCCCCGTTCATGGGACACCCGGATCGCGTGGCGCACTGGCGGGAAGTCTACGGACTCGACATCGAGCCCGTGGACATTGCCGACGCCTATGTGGCCATGCTCACGGGCAAGCCCAAGTTCGGTTTCGGCAAAACCCTCAATCCCTGCGTGGACTGCAAGATTCTGTTCCTGCGCCGGGCGCGGGAACTGATGCCCGCCTACGGGGCCAGGTGCATCATCTCCGGCGAGGTGCTGGGCCAGCGGCCCATGAGCCAGCGGCGCGACGTGCTCAACAGCATCCGCAACGAGGCGGACGTGCGCGACGTGCTGGTGCGCCCGTTGTGCGCCCTGCGCCTGCCGCCCACGGCGGTGGAGGAGGCGGGCGTCCTGGACCGCGAGCGCTTGCACGGGTTGTCGGGCCGGGGCCGCCAGGGGCAGCTGCGGCTGGCCGAAGAATTCGGCCTGACCGAGATTCCCACCCCGGCGGGCGGGTGCAAGCTGGCGGAATCCGCCTCGGCGCGGCGCTACTGGCCCGTGCTGCGCCATGCG
Organism: Desulfovibrionaceae bacterium; assembly: GCA_050251715.1. Classification (GTDB taxonomy): domain Bacteria; phylum Desulfobacterota; class Desulfovibrionia; order Desulfovibrionales; family Desulfovibrionaceae; genus JBFWMG01. The sequence continues at coordinate 186,524 of JBFWMG010000001.1, forward strand.
TCCAACCCGTCGGCGGACGATTTCCATCTGGCCAACGCGGGGCGGCAATACTGGGCCGGGCCGCATTGGCTCATCATTGGCCGCAACCAGGCGGACAACGCGCTGCTGGAGTCCAAGGTGCGCCCCGGCGACCTGGTGTTCAAGGTGCGCGGGTTCCCCGGGCCGCTCATTGTGGGCCGCGTGTTTCCGGGCGTGCCGTGGTCCGGCGACGTGGTGCGCGATGCGGCGGCTTTTGCCGCCTCGTTTTCGCCCAAGGCGGTGCGCGAGGGCGTGGACGTGCCCGTGCGCCTGGTGTGCGACGGCGTGGCGGACGAGCTTACCGTGTTCCCCGCGCGCGAAACACCCTTGGGCTGGCGCGAAACCGTGTGGGAAGAGGCCTATGCCGAGCGCAAGGCGCTGGAACGGCTGGAGCGGGAGGCCGCCCAGTCCACGGACGTCGAGGCCTCCATGCACATGGGGCAGGAGCTGGAATAAGGCCCGTTGCCGTGTTGCCGGCGCAGGGCGGCGCGCCCGGTGCGGCGTCTTGCGCCGCCGCATGCGCTGTGGCGGCAAGGCGCGTGTTTTTGGGCGGCGTCGGCATCTTGGCGTTGCGCCCCGTGCGGGCCCGGCACGGCGAAACGTGCCGGGAAGACGTGCCGCAATGGCCAGGAATCCCGAGGGGATGGCCCTGTACGTACCCGCTGGCACGGTGCATGCATTAAAAAAAGCAAGCCTGGTGGGCTGGTGAGCAGCAAGGCGTACCGCGACCAACACTAAAGTCAGAGGCCGCTTCCCGAGACGGGATATGGCTATACTAGCACAAGGTCCGGGACAAAGCGGCCACCGCCTGACCGGGTTTTTTCACGTCCGTAGCCCGGCGCGCCGCGTGCCGGGTGTTTTGGCGCATCCCGCCTCGTTTCCCCTTCCATGACGTCCCCCGCGCCGCATCGTGGCGCGCTTACAACGGCAGGGTCCGCCGCATGAGGCGGAGCAACGTCTCCATATCCTCTTCCAGGGAGCTGAACGCCGCGTGCGCGCTGGTGCTGTCGCCGTTGCGCGCCGCCTGCACCAGGGCTTCCGACTGGCCCCGGCAGATATCCGCTCCCACGTTGAGGCATTCGTTCTTGAGCGCATGGGCCGCCGTGGCCGCTGTGGGCAGGTCACCCGCCGCCAGGGAGGCCTTGATCTGGCGCACGTGCGTGGGCGCTTCCTCCAGAAACATGGTGCCCAGCTCGTTCAAAAAGGATGCGTCGCATTCCAGGCGGCGCATGATGCCCTCCGTGTCCCACAAGGCCGGGCTGGGCTTGGCGCACGGCGAGCCGTGCGCCTGCGGCTGGGCGTGGCCGTCTGCCGCCACGGGCGGCGTGGGCGCGTCCTCCGCCACGGTGACTTTCGCCACGGTGTCCTCCGCCACGGTGCCCCTCGCCGTGGCGTCGTCCGCCGGGGCGTCGCCCGCAATGGCGGCGAAAAGGGGTTCGACAACCGAGCGTTTGATGGGCTTGGTGACGAACGCCGTGGCGCCCGCCTCCATGCATTGGTCGTGGAACAGATTCTTGGAGTGGGCGGTCATGATGAGGATGGGGATGGCGCGGTAGCGTTCGCCCGCCTCGCCCGCCCTGATGCGCCGGGTGGCCTCCATGCCGTCCAGCACGGGCATCTCGATGTCCATGAGTATGATGTCGAAGGGTGCGTCTTCCTTTGCCGCCGCCAGTGCATGCATGGCTTGCACACCGTTGTGCGCCTCGGTGACGCGGTGGCCCATGCGGTGCAGGGTCAGGGTTATGACCGTCAGATTGAGGCGGTTGTCGTCCACCAGCAGCAGGTTGAGGGCGCGGCACGCGACAGGCGGCGGTGCGTCCTCCACGGGCTGGCCGGGAGCAAGCGCGGCCGTGAAGGTGAAGGTGCTGCCCACGTCGGGAAAGCTTTCGACCATTATGTCGCCGTGCATGCGCGTCGCCAGATGGCGGGCCACGGCAAGCCCCAGGCCCGCGCCGCCCGCGCGCCGGGTGGAAGAGGCGTCCACTTGCTGGAAGGGCACGAATATCGTTTCCAGGTTGGCGGTTGCGATGCCTATGCCGGTATCGCGCACCGCGACCTCAAGCCCCACGTGCTGTGCGGCTTTGCCGGCGCTTGCGGCCTTGCCCCGCCGCGCGAACAGATGCACGCTCCCTTTTTCCGTGAACTTGATGGCATTGGACAGCAACTGGGAAATGACCTGCCGCACACGCCGGGGATCGCCGTGCAGCCAGCGGGGCAGCGCGGGATCGATGTCCAGGGCGAGGGGCAATCCCTTGGCCTCGGCCACGGCGCCGTGGTGGCGGGTAATGTCCCGCAACAGGCCATGGCAGTCGAAATCCAGCTCCTCGAACACGAGGTCGTCCGACTCGAGTTTCGCATAGTCCAGTACGTCGTCAATGGTGTGCAGCAGCAGATCGGCCGCATGGATGGCGGTGTCCACATGCGTTGCGTGCCGCGGCTCCAGGCCGCTGCGTTGCAGTTCCTCCAGCATGCCCATGACCACGCCCATGGGCGTGCGCAACTCATGGCTCATCATGGCCAGAAAGCGGGTCTTGGCCTGGCTGGCGTGTTCCGCTGCCTCGCGCGCCTCCCGTTCGGCCCGTTCCGCCCCGGACCGGGTCGTCACGTCGCGGATGCTGGCGCACACCACGGAGCGGTAGCCCAATTGGCAGGTGCCTGCGGACAGATCCACGGGAAAGGGGATGCCGTCGTAGCGGACGTGCCAGTCATGGGGCGGGGGAAGCATGCCGGAGGACACCATGGCCTCCATGGCGTCGACCGCCGTGGAGGGGCGGGCGGCCAGATCGTCGTAGCGGAGCGAGAGCATCTCCTGGCGGCTGTATCCGTACATGGCGCAGGCCGCCGGGTTGGCGTCCACAATCTCGCGCGTCACCGTGTCGATGATGCAGAGGGCGGACAGGTCGCCTTCGAATATCTGGCGGTATTTGGCCTCGCTTTCCCGCAGGTATGCGATGACGGTTTTTTGGTCGGTCAGGTCGCGCAGCACGGTCAGGCGCGCCTCATGGCCCTGGTGCATGGCGGTGCCCACATGGGCCTGCACGCACAGCCTTCTGCCGCCCGGCGAGCAGATCGTGACCTCGATGTGGTCGGCCACGGTCTGATCCGGCGTCTGGCGTTCATGCAGCGCCATGAGGGCGTCCACCTCTTCCGGCGCCACAAAGCGCGGCCAGGGCTGGCCTATGCAGTCCTCGGCCTCGACCTGGAGCATGCGGAAAAACGCGGCATTGGCGTAGACGATGGTCTGGTCCCGCGTGAGCAGCACGGCGTCGTTGACGCTGTCGAGCACATGCTGGTGCAGCCGCACGGCCTCGTGCTGCGTCTGGTGGAGGAGGGTGAGTTTCCGGTGGCGCGTGCGCAGGCAGAAAAAGAGCAGGGCAAGGACGGCGGCCAGGACCATGAGTGTCAGCCGGTCCAGGGGAAGGCCATCGCTGTCCCCTCCAACCGCCACGGCCAGGCCGCCTGCGATGATGGCGAGGGCAAGGCCGTACAGCAACGTCACGCTGCCGGGTTGGGGCAGATCACGCCGCTCGGCGCGGATGGAAATGAGGCAGGCCACGGGGATGCACACCAACCCCATGGCGACGAGAAGGATATCCATGTTTCACCGTTGGTAAAACGGGCACGCTTCCGCATTATGCGGAATGGATTCGTGGTACCGGACATGGCGGGTTATTTCAAGCCCGGGAACGGACAATGTGGGAAGATCTACACTTTCACGGAGGCGTAGAGGCGTGCCGCAAGCCCGTGGGAGTAGACGCGCACCCGGGACATGAGCCAGGACGCCGGCTTGTCCCGCACCTTGAACCGCTTGATGCGCCCCGCCCCGCCAGGGGGATTGGGGCCGTTTTCCGTGGTGAAGCACAGCGTATAGCCACAGGCGCGGGCCAGCTCCACGGCCTCGGGCGTGTGGCCGCCCCAGGGCCAGCACAGCGCGGGGCGATCGCCGCCCAGGTGGCGTTGCAGGGTCTCGCGGCAGCCCGCCAACTCGCGCCGCACCCGCGCCGCGTAGGCATCCGTGTCCTCGAACGCGCCCCACGTTTCCGGGGGCAGCTGCGCCAACCGGGCGCGCCAGGCCTCTTCGTTGCCCGGGGTCTTGAAATAGGCGTCCGCCTCGGCCGGTGACTGGGGAATGGCGGCGCGCACCATGTCCAGCAGTTCCGGCGAGGGCGTGAAGGCGCGGGTGGACAGGGCCGGGCCTTCGGGCAGCCGGGGCAGGCCAAAGGGGGTGGGGCCGTCGATGCCGTCAAAGGTGCGTTTGCGGTTCATGGGGCGTATGATGTGCGTGCGGGGGCCGAATGCGTCCGGCCCGGCCTTGAACACGGAAGCGTGGGTCATGGAATGCGCGGCCACATGTACCGCGCCGCTTTGTTCCATGAGCCGCGCCTCTTCCCACGAGAAGAACGGGTCGCGCCGCACGCGGTAGCCCTGGGCGTCGGTGACGAACGTGTCGTGCACCTGGGGCAGGTCCGCCTCGTCCAGATGGCCCGCCCACACCCCGTCCAGCGTGGGCCGGGGCATGTGCTCCTCTTCCAGGCGGCCGGTCACCGCAAAGATGATGGCCTTGTGCCCGTATTTCTTGAGCAGCGGCCAGGCGTAGACGTAGTTGTCCAGAAAGCCGTCGTCAAAGGTGATGCACACCGATTTCTTGGGCAGCGCCTCCCCGCGCACGAAGTACGCCTCGGCCTCCTGGACGCCGATGCTGCGCCACCCGCCGCGCGACAGGGTGCGCAGGTGCGCTTCGAAACGGTCCGGATGCACCGCTATGGGGTCCGGGCGTTTGTTCACGTAATGGTAGAGCAGAACAGGGAGACTTGCGGCCATAATGGTGTCGGATACTTGACAGAGGACTGTGCCGGATTATCTTCAACACTGCCGGAGGCCTATCCGTCACGGCATGAAGGAGAGCTAACCGAGATGGGTGTCGAATACAAGGACTATTACAAGATCCTCGGCGTGGCGCGCACCGCGTCCTCGGACGAGATATCCAAGGCGTACAAGAAGTTGGCGCGCAAGCACCACCCCGACCTCAACCCCGGCGACCCCAAGGCCGAGGAGCGCTTCAAGGAATTGAACGAGGCGCATGAGGTGCTCAAGGACGCGGAAAAGCGCAAGATGTACGACCAGCTTGGCCCCAACTGGCAGCACGGGCAGAATTTCCAGCGCCCGCCCGGTTTCGGGGGCGCGAGCTACCACTTTGGCGGTGGCGGCGGGTTTGACGCGGGCGGTTTCAGCGATTTCTTCGAGGCCATGTTCGGCGGCGGCGGGGGCGGTTTCGCGGGCGGCGGGTTTGGCGGCCGGGCCGGCGGGTTCCAGCAGCAGGGGCGCAGGCCGCGCCGGGGCGCGGATTCCGAGGCCACGCTGGAGCTGACCCTGGAGGAGGCCTACCACGGCGGCAGGCGGCACCTCACCGTGCAGGAGCACGTGGCCGGTGCCTCGGGCCTGCCCGAGGCGCGCACCAAGACCCTGGACGTGAACATCCCGGCGGGCATCAAGGACGGCGCGAAGATTCGGCTGTCCGGCCAGGGCAATCCCGGCGCTGGCGGCGGCGCGGCGGGCGACCTGTATCTCAAGGTCGTCATCCTGCCGCACAGCCGTTTCTACCTGGACGGCGTCAACATCATCATCGACCTGCCGCTCGCGCCGTGGGAAGCGGTGCTGGGCGCGAAGATCCAGGTGCCCACCCTGGACGGGCCCGTGGACATGGCCATCCCGGCGGGCGCGGACAGCGGCAAGAAACTGCGGCTACGCGGGCGCGGCCTGGGCCAGGGCTCGCAAAAGGGCGACCTGCTGGTGCGGTTGCGCATCAAGGCGCCGGAAGCGCTGTCCGACGAGGAACGCGCCCTGTGGGAAGAGCTGGCCGCAGCCTCCACCTTCAACCCGCGCAACGGCTAATCGGCACGGCAAGGAGCGAATCATATGGCCATCAAGCGATTTTCCGAGGCCGGAGCGCCGGTGCCCTCGCCCCTCATTTCCTGGGCCGAGTTCATCGAGCAGGCCGCCGTGCATCCCAGCCTGGTGGGCGAGCTCATCGAACTGGGCTGGCTCGTGCCCATCCTGGCCGGGGGCGACAACTACCTGTTCCGCGTGCGCGACGTGTACCGCCTGCGCAAGCACCGCCGCCTGTGCGAGGACTTTGACCTGACCGCCGTGGGCGGCACCATCGTGGTCGACCTGCTGGAGCGCATCGAGCTGCTGGAGGCCCGCGTGCGCGAGCTGGAGGCGCTGGCGCGCACCATTCCCTAGGAGGCCGTTGAAAAAGCACGATCTGCTGCGTCAGTGAAAACAATCCAGACCGCTTGTGTATGCGCAATACACCGCGCGTCCTGGATTTTTTCACTTCCTTGCATCTCGCACTTTTTGAACGGCCTCCCGAGTATGATTTATAAGCAGCCTGCTAGGAGCGCGAGCCGTCGGCGCTTTTCCCCGGCGTGAGTGACAAAATTCCCCATTGAGGAGAACACCATGGACCCGAACACCTTTACGCAAAAATCCCAGGACGCCGTGACCCAGGCCCAGACCCTGGCCGTGCGCCACGGCCACCAGGCCGTGGACGCCGAGCATCTGCTGCTGGCCGTGGCCGGGCAGGAGCAGGGGCTTGGCCCCCGGCTGCTGGAAAAGGCCGGGGTGAACCCCGCCGCCTACATGGACGCCATCGAGGCGGAGCTGAACAAGCTGGCCTCGGTCAGCGGGCCGGGCGCGCGGCCCGGCGACGTGGTGGTCACCCAGCGCTGCAACATGGCGCTGGTGCGCGCCTCGGACCTGGCCAAGCGCATGAAGGACGAGTTCGTGAGCGTGGAACACCTGCTCCTCGCCCTTATGGACGAGCCGCCCTCCACGGGCGTGGGCCGCGTCAACAAGGCGCACGGGCTGGACAAGGACAAGCTTTTGCAGGCGCTCACCGCCCTGCGCGGCAACCAGCGCGTCACCTCCCGCGACCCCGAAAACACCTATGAAGCGCTGCAAAAATATGGCCGCGACCTGGTGGAGGACGCGCGCAAGGGCCGCCTTGACCCGGTCATTGGCCGCGACGAGGAGATCCGGCGCTGCATCCGCATTTTGTCGCGCCGCACCAAGAACAACCCCGTGCTCATCGGCGAGGCGGGCGTGGGCAAGACCGCCGTGGTCGAGGGGCTGGCGCACCGCATCCTCAAGGGCGACGTGCCCGAGGGGTTGAAGGACAAGGTGCTCTTTGCCCTGGACATGGGCGCGCTCATCGCGGGCGCGAAATTCAGGGGCGAGTTCGAGGAGCGGCTCAAGGCCGTGCTCAAGGAAGTCGAAAAATCCGAGGGCCGTATCATCCTGTTCATCGACGAGCTGCACACCATTGTGGGCGCGGGCAAGGCCGAAGGTTCCATGGACGCGGGCAACATGCTCAAGCCCATGCTGGCCCGGGGCGAGATCCATTGCATCGGCGCGACCACGGTGGACGAATACCGCAAGTATATCGAAAAGGATCCGGCGCTGGAGCGGCGCTTCCAGCCCATCATGGTGGACGAGCCCAGCGTGGAGGACACCATCTCCATCCTGCGCGGCCTGCGCGAGCGGTTCGAGGTGCACCATGGCGTGCGCATTGCGGACGGGGCCATTGTGGAGGCGGCGGTCCTGTCGCACCGCTACATCACCGACCGCAACCTGCCGGACAAGGCCATCGACCTCATCGACGAGGCCGGGGCCATGATCCGCACGGAGATCGATTCCCTGCCGTCGGAGCTGGACGCGGCCAACCGCAAGATCATGCAGCTGGAGATCGAGCGCGAGGCGCTGCGCCGCGAGTCGGACAGCGCGTCCCGCGACCGGCTGAAGAAGCTGGAAAAGGAGCTGGCCGACCTGAAGGAGGAGCAGGCCGCGCTGCTGGCCCAGTGGGAGAGCGAAAAGGGGTCCATCGAGGACGTGCGCGCGCTCAAGGAGGCCATCGAGAAGACGCGGCGCGACATCGAGGAGGCCGAGCGCACCTATAATCTGGAGCGCGCGGCGGAACTGAAATATTCCACGCTGCTGGACCTGGAAAAGCGGCTGGCCGCCGCCGAGCGCCAGGGTGGCGGGCCGGACCCGGACCAGCTGGCCCTGGAGGGCGGCGCGGCGGATGCGCAGCGGCTGCTCAAGGAAGAGGTGCGGCCCGAGGACATCGCGTCCATCGTGGCCAAGTGGACGGGCATCCCGGTGACGCGGCTTTTGGAAGGCGAGCGGGAAAAGCTGCTGCGGCTGGCCGACGTGCTGCACGAGCGCGTGGTGGGCCAGGACGAGGCCGTGGACGCGGTGGCCGACGCGGTGCTGCGGGCGCGGGCGGGACTGAAAGACCCCATGCGGCCCATTGGCTCGTTCATTTTCCTGGGTCCCACGGGCGTGGGCAAGACCGAGCTGACCAAGACCCTGGCACAGGCATTGTTCGACACCGAGGACAACATGGTGCGCATCGACATGAGCGAATACATGGAGAAGCACGCCGTGGCGCGGCTGATCGGCGCGCCTCCCGGCTACGTGGGGTATGACGAGGGCGGGCAACTCACGGAGTCCGTGCGGCGCAAGCCGTATTCGGTCATTCTGTTCGACGAGATCGAGAAGGCGCACCCGGACGTGTTCAACGTGCTGTTGCAGATTCTGGACGACGGGCGGCTCACGGACAGCCATGGCCGCACCGTGGATTTTAAGAACACCATCGTCATCATGACCTCGAACATCGGCTCGCACCGGCTGCTGGAGGGGATCACGCGCGACGGCGCGTTCGAGGACGGCACGCGGGAGTCTGTCATGGCCGAGCTGCGCGAGGCGTTCCGGCCCGAGTTTTTGAACCGTGTGGACGAGATCGTGCTGTTCAAGCCTTTGCTTGCGGCGCAGCTCAAGGCGATCATCGAACTCCAGATGCAGGGCCTGCGCAAGCGCCTGGAGGACCGTAAGATCACGCTCAACCTGACCGAAGCGGCCCGCACCTACATAGCCGAGGCCGCCTACGACCCGCATTACGGCGCGCGCCCGCTCAAGCGTTTCATCCAGCAGCGGCTGGAGACCCCGCTCGCCAAAAAGCTGATCGCTGGCGACCTGCGCGACGGCGCGGCGGTCACGATCGACGTGGCCAAGGACGGGGGCGGGTTGGTGTTTGGGTAGGACTTTAATCTAGTTAATAGAGAGAAAGTCTGCATAACCCCTCGAAGACCTGAGGTTTGGCCTCAGGTCTTTTTTGTTGTTTAGTGCGACAATTGGCATTATATTGCTATCTATATATGCATTAATTACAAGGAGCCTATATGGGGATGAAATACCAAATTTTTGTAAGTTCAACGTATGCCGATTTACGCAATGCCAGAAGGAAAGTTATGGATGCCATCTCTAGTCTTCAGCATTTTCCAGTTGGCATGGAGCTGTTTAGTGCTGATAATGATGGACAATGGGATGTTATTACCAGGACGATTGATGAAAGTGACTATTATGTCGTGATAATAGGTCACAGATATGGAAGTGTTGCGGATGATGGAATTAGCTACACAGAAAAGGAGTATGATTATGCTGTTAAGAAAGGTATCCCGGTCCTCGCATTTATCAGGAGTAGGGACATCGCAACAACACCAGCAGAAAGAGATTCAGACCATTGTATGTCCGAAATGTTGGATAGATTTATTGAAAAGGCAACAAAAAATAAAATGTGTGATTTTTGGGAGATGGATGACGAGTTGTCTACCAAGGTTGTTGTTGCGCTCGCAAAAATATTTTCAGGAAAGCCAAGGACGGGCTGGGTGAGATCTGATAATGCGATTTCCCCCGCACTGTCGGAGGAAATGGCAGAATTGAGTAGAGAGAATAGGGCGCTGAGGGATGAAGTGCAAAGTTTAAAAATAAAATTTAATGCCAGAAAACCAAAAATTGGAGTTAAGATCAATGATGCCACAGAGGTATTTGTAATATACCGCGATAACAAGAAAATGATGCTTGAAGTTGGTGGCAGGGATATGGAGATGAATTTTGTTTGCAAACCAGATAAGATTGATTATGACGACGTTCCTTCTCATCTTGTTTCATATGTTTCCCGCGATGATGTGGATAATTACAACGCAAGTATTCCTGAAGATGACGATATAGAACGATTTAACAAAGAGCTCGAAGGTTATTGGAGGGCGAAATCGTGCAGTTCGCAATTTGCTATATTCGTGGAAAATACTGGATCTGTAAAGGCCAAAAATATTGTAATTAAAATCACTACCCCGGATGGTGTCTTGGCGTTGGACAAAGACGATGTCGAGGGACTTAAGTTTCCATCTTCTCCCCTTCCTAAAAATCCTATTTTAAATGCTCAAGAGAAATATAATCAGAACTTGGCGATGAGGAACGCACCAATCTGGGCACAAATATCTCGGATAGATCAACCCTTTCCGATGTCTTACGGTAATCATTTTAGCGACTTGGCTGCTCGACTGGCTGCAAGCGGCCCCCCGAAAGGATATTGTAGCTATATTGACGGTGAGGTAATTGTTGTGCAGATAGATGAACTTATGCATACGATGTCTTTTCAGTTGTCTCAATATGTGATTGTGCCACTATCGACTGGTGATTTTAAGATTAATATTTCTGTAATATGTGAGGAATATGCTGAAGCTGAGGAGATTGGTATCTCTATCACATCGATACAAGGATGATGTGAAAGCACTGGGTGTATGAGGGACTGGTTGTACAGAGAGAGTATTCACCTGACACTGCCGCCCCTGGCGGGGTGATGGTTACGCGGCCTTGTTGCCCGCCTTTTTCGTCTTCTCGGTCTTCGGCAATCCGTCCATGAACGCCTGATGAGGCGTCCTGCCATTCATGCCGCGCCCCTGGTGGGTTCGATCGTGGTTGTAGCCGTGCAGGTAACTGTCCAAATCCTTTTGCATTTCAGCCACCGATTCATACCACTTCTCCCGGCCCTTGATCCGGAAGTGCTCGTCCAGGAGCGTGCGGTGCAGGCGCTCCACAAAGCCGTTGCTCTGCGGCCTGCGGATCTTGGTTGTCCGGTGCTCGATGCCCTCCAGTTGCAGGAACAGCTCGTAGGGGTGCCTGTCGGGCCTGCCGCAGAACTCCCGGCCGTTGTCCGAGAGGATGGTGCTGATGGCCGCCCCGTGGGCCTCGAAGTACGGCAGCACGTCCTCGTTCAGCACGTGCACCGCCGTCACCGGCAGCTTTGTGGTGTACAGCCGCCCCCAGGCGTAACGACTGTGGCAGTCCAGCACCGATTGCAGGTAGACCCGCCCCACGCCCTTGAGCACGCCCACGAAGAAGGTGTCCACGGCTACCAGATCGCCCGTGTGCCGCGTCTCGATGTGCCGCTCCCGAAACTCCGGGCTGAAACGTTCCAACATCCGCACCTGGTCGTCGGAAAGATCCATGCTCTGCTCACGCACCGTGCGCTCAAGCCGCAAGAGCCGCGAATGGCGGGAGAGCAAATCGTGCCTGCTCCAGACGCCGCGCACACCGCCGGAACTGACCTGCACACCTTGCAGGGCGAGCTGCTGCGCTACCCGCAAGGGGCCGTGCGTCGGGAATTTCAGGCTGTACTCCATGATGGCCAGTTCCACGGCCTCGTCCACGCGGTTGGGATGCGGCCCCTTGGCCCCCGGCAGGCGGTCAAGCAGCCCGTCCGCTCCGAATGTCTGGAAATTGCGCCTGATCTCGTAGAACTGTTGCCGGGAATAGCCCATGATGTTGCAGGCTTTGCTCACGTTGCCCAACTCGTTGGCCAGCTCTAGCAGGCTCAGCTTCCTTCGTGCTACTTTCTTGCCGGTGGTCATGACGGTCTCCTTGTTAAGGGTTGATGAAGTGTCGCAACTCCATCGCTACCCCAACCAGGAACGGCATGGCCACCTCCTCTTTCGAGGGCCAACTGTCAGGTTATAACCATCTCAACACAGACTGGTTTGTGTTTGATGCGATCCTTGGTTCTTGTTTTTTGCAATGATATGAGCTTAATACTAATTTTGCTGTATTGCTGAAAATACAACTTACATGCCGATATCTACCAAGGTATTTATGAAACACACCATCTCCGCCCTCGTGGCGAACACCCCCGGCGTGCTCGCCGAGATGGCCGCCGCGTTCGGGGCGTATCAGGTGAATATCACCTCCATATCCTGCGGCGAGACCGGGAATCCCGAGGTCTCGCGCATGGTCATCCGCGTGGAGGGCGCTACGTCGGTCTGACGCGTCAATCGCCTGTCTCTGCCCCCCTATACGCCTCCTCAACCAGCCGCATCTTTTCCCCGGACACCCCGGCCCGCTGATTTTCCGGTTGCCAGTTTGTTTGCACCACCAAACGCATCTCCTCCACGATGTGACGCGCCCTTGCCGGGGCAAGGGCATAATCCGCGCAGCGGGAGAGCGCGTTTGCCAGTGTGGCCGCCCGGCCCCGCGTGCCCACGGTCAGGGTCAGCAGGCTGGCCGCATCGTTGTCCAGCCTTGGTTGCGGCACAATGTCAAAGGCCGGGGACAGCCGCCAGCCCTTGCTCTGCGGGGTGTACAAAAAGCCGTGGTTCTTCAGGTGGTCGTCCCAGTTGTTGCACAGGATATTGAACACCAAGCGGCGGAACAGCTCTTCCAGATCAACGTTGATATGCGCCGCCTCGCCAAAACGCCGGATGGCGAGCGCTATGTCCCCATATGCGCCCCGGCTCATGCCGTCCGCGCCGGTCAGCGTCATGGCCGACAAAAAATGCCGCCTCCCCGTGGTCTCGCGGTCAAACCGCTCGGCCAAAAACACGTCCCGCCCGCCCACGTCCACCACCCGGCACAGCGGCGTGCGGATGCCGCACAGCCCGGCCAGCCGCATGGCCGCAAGCTCAATGCGGCAGGTTGGCCACTGCTCCCGCTCCCGCGAAAATTTGGCGATCCACTGCCGTCCCTCGTAGGTGACGGCCGCCTTGGGCTGCGCGCCGCCCAGGGACGAGCCGCGCACCAAAAAACGGCGCTGTTCCGGCGGCAACGCCGCATCATTGAGCACCGCGTCCACAGTGCGCAGCAGCGCGGCCAGATCAAGACGCTCGCCCGCAATGACATCGGGCCGCCACACAGGCCGCGAGGCCCGCGGTCCGCGCAGGTCCGGGCCAAAGGCCAGCGCGCCCACGCGGTCGGCCTGGTCAGGTACGGTCAGGTAGTCGAATTCGGTGGGCGTCACGCCTCCGCTCTCGGCGGCCCTGTCCAGCAAATGCCGCCCCCAGCCGTCCGGGCTGGCGTCCTGAAAAGCCCGGAAGACGCCTGCGGTACGGTATTCGTTGCGGCCCAGCGGCAGTTGCAGCGGATCCACGGGGGCCGCGTCGCGGCGTTCCAGGTAGCGTCTGCCGTATGAAAACGCGGACACGATGCTGTCCCGCTCCTGGTCCATGGTCAGCAGCCCGGCCGGAACAAAGGTTCCGTCGAGGTGGATGTACACGTATGTCTTGTCCGTGGGCATGGGGCATCCTGGCGCATTTCGGTTTTGAGACAAAACGCTAGCCTCAAGCAATGTCCTCATTGTTTGAGGGAAAGAAAGAGCGTCTAAACCTTCCCTGGGTTACAGCGCGCTAAAAGTCGAGCTCGTCATCGCTGGGGGCAACGGACCGGACCCGCTTGGGCGCGCTGCGCGACTGCAGCCGCTTACCCAGCGTGTCGGTGTCCGGGTCGGCAACGCGCGCAATATCCCCGGCAAGCCCGAGCACATCGAGCACCTGGGCGAGCGCCCCCAGCCCCACGGTCGCCGCGCCCCGCTCCAGCTTCATCAGCGTGGGGGCGCTGATGGACGCCCGCGTGGCCAGTTCTTCCTGCGTCATCCGCCTTTTCGTCCGGGCTTCCTTGAGTTGGTTGCCCAGTTTTCGCAGCGCCTCTTCGGCTTCAGGGGACAGCGCCTTCACAGACCGGCCCGTGTTTCCCATTGTTGCCTCGCTATCTATTGTACAGTTTAGCTTAAATGCGTTTAGCTAAACTATAGTTTGGTTTTAAGTTTGATGCAAGGGGTGTTTTTCGAGAAGAGGGAGAGAAGGGCGCCGCAGGGGAAGCCGCCGGACACTGGGCGAGTTCCGGTTGTGCTGCGGTGCGATTTGCCTGTATAGTGCCTGTCAGGAAAGAGAGGCCATCATGAAACATACCATCTCCGCCCTGGTGGCGAACACGCCTGGCGTGCTGGCTGAAATGGCTGCCGCGTTTGGGGCGTATCAGGTGAATATCACCTCCATATCCTGCGGCGAGACCGAGAATCCCGAGGTGTCGCGCATGGTCATCTGCGTGGAGGCGTCGGACGAGGAAGCACGGCGCATCACCGACGCCATGGCCGCCATGGACATGGTCATGCAGGTGGACGACCTGTCGCGCAAGGAGTTCGTGGACCGCGAACTCGTGCTCATCAAAATCTGCGTCAGCCGCGACACCACCTCGCAGATCATGCAGATCCTCGAAGTGTTCCGCGCCAACGTGGTGGGCATGGGCAAGGAAACCCTCACCGCCGAACTCTCCGGCGACGAGGACCGCGTGGATGGGCTCATCACCATGCTCAAGCCGTTCGGCATAAAAAGCCTGTGCCGCACGGGCCGCATCGCGCTCAAGCGCGGCGACGACTAGGCCGCGTCCCAGTCCGCCCAAAGGACCGCGCCATGACCGCCCCCATGCCGCCCCACACCGACCGTGTGGACCCGCCGCTAGCCGGCCCCACGGCCCCCATCGCCAGCCCCATCGTCAGTCTGGACGCCCTGGTGGCCGCCGTGCTGGCCACGGGCCGCCCGCTCCGCGTGGCCGTGGCCCCCTGCGCCGAGGCCTTTGTGCTGCAAGCCGCCGCCCAGGCCCACGCGCGCGGTCTGGCCGACCCCATCTGCATCGGCAACGCCGCGCGCACGCTGGAGAAGGCCCGTCAGCTCGGCATCGATCCCGCCACCCTGACCATCGTGCCCGAACCCGACGACGCGGCCGCCGTGCAGCGCGCCGTGGATTTTTTCCGGGCGGGCGAGGCGGACCTCATCATGAAAGGCCTCGTGTCCACCTCGACCCTGCTCAAGGCCATCCTGAACAAGGACACGGGCGTGCCGCCGCAGGACGGCATCCTGAGCCACGTCACGGTGTTCGACGCGCCCCTGCCCCTGGCGGCGTCCGATGCGTCCCCCGGCTCGCCGCCCGATGCGCCATCCGATGCGCCGCCCCCGGCCCCGCGTCTCATGCTGCTCACCGACGCGGGCGTGAACATCAGGCCTACCCTGCAACGCAAGGCCGAGATCGTGAAGAACGCCGTGGACGTGGCGCGCAGGCTGGGTATTGCCGCCCCGCGCGTGGCCATGCTGGCGGCCACGGAAAAGGTCAATTATCCCGCCATGCCCGCTACCCTGGACGCGGACATGATAGCCAAGATGGCCGACCAGGGCGCGTTCGGCGACGTCCGCGTGGCCGGGCCCATGGCGCTGGACATGGCCGTGTCGCCCCAGGCCGCCGCGCTCAAGGGGGCGACCGGGCCGGATGCCGTGGGGGCCGTGGCCGAGGTGGCGGGGCATGCGGACATCCTGTGCGCGCCGGACATCGAATCCGCCAACATCCTGTACAAGGCGCTGGGCACACTGCTGCGCACGCCGCTGGCCAGCGTGGTGGTGGGCAGCCGCGTGCCTGTGGTCGTGCCCTCGCGCGCCGATTCGGGCCGCTCCAAGTTCCTTTCCATCGCCCTGGCCGCCTGGCTGGCCCGCACCCCGTCCGCCCCCTGACCACCCCCGGCCATCCCCGGCCATCCCCGGCCATCCCCGGCCATCCTATAGTCGCCCCTTGGCCGCTGTCCGGCCATCGGCAGTTCGTCGGCAAGCGCCGCCCCCCTCCTGGGCGGGCTGTCCAACCCCAAGGCCGTCATTTCGCCGGGGGGCGTTTCTGCCGCCGCCAAGGTCTATTCGCCGTGTGTGACCGCCGCGCCCCGCCCCGCCCCGCCCCGCCCGCTGATGCGGGTGCGGCGCGGTGTGGCGGATATCGGGCCATTGCCCGTGTCCCGGCGTCATGGCCTGTGGGTAACAGCGGGGCCTAAAAAAAAAGGCCGACGTTGCCGTCGGCCTTTGGTGGTGCGGGTGCTTGGTGGTGCGCGGCCCTAGTCCTACTTGGACGGCGCGGGGAGAGGGGCGAGCTTGGGGGCGGCCTGCGGGGCGGCGGGCTGCGCCGCGTCCGGTGTAGCGGTCTGTGTAGCGTCCTTGGCCGCAGCCTCCGGATGCCCGGCGATATGCGCGCGCAGATCCTCGACCATGGCCTTGACCGGCGTGCCCGTGGGCGCCAGGGCCTGCGGGTTGACGGCCAGGAGGTCTTCCCACGCCTGCAGCGCGCCCGCCTCGTCCTGCAGGTCGTGCAGCAGGACCACGCCCTTGTTGAAACGGGCGGTCTCGTGCCCCTTGTCCAGGAACGCGGCCTGGTCAAAGGCGTGCAGGGCGTCCTGGAACTGCCCGGCGCGGCGGTACATCACGCCCAGGTCGGTCCACACGTCCGGGCTGTTGGGGGCTATCTCCAGGGATTTCTTGTACGCGCCAATGGCCTTGACCGGCTGGTCGCTGTCAAAGTAGCGGTTGCCCAGTTCGGTCCATGCCGCGCCGTCCTGCGGGGTGGCGGCCACGGTGCGCTCCAGTTCGGCGATGCGCGCCGCCTCAGAGGGCGACGGGCCGGGGGCCGGCGCCTGCGCAGGCATGGGCGCGACCGTGTTCGTGGCCGTGCCGCCGCCGCTGGGGGCGGACAGGGTGGCATACAGCGTGCCGAGATAAAAACCGATGACCAGCGCCACCACGACGCCCGCAATGGCGGCCCCGAGGCTGACGGTGGTGGATGTCCGCTGCTGTTGCTGCTGTTGCGGCGGTTGCTTTTGTTGCTTCTGTTGCTTTTTGGCCATGGGGGATACTCCTGGTCCCGGCGTGTGCCGGGTGAAAAAAGCCCGGCAATGCCGGGCGGGTTGTCATGGATGACGAGGCCGCCGCCGCTACCGCGTCTGGGTGCGCTCGCGGATGAGTGCGGCCGCGAGGCGGTGGATGATGCTTTTGACGCCGGTCCCGGCCAGGCGGTCCGCAAGGGCGCGCGCCTCCGCATAGGAGCCGAACGCACCGGCCTGCACCACATGCCAGGGCACGTGTTGGCCGTCGTAGAGCATGATGACCGTGGCGTCAAACCCCTTGGCCTGGAACGCGGCCTGCGCGGTTTGGGCCTGCGCCAGCGTGGCCGACGAACTGACCTGCACGGAGTAGAGGTCGCCCGTTGGCGGGGCCGCCGGGGCCGCCGGAGCGGTGGGCGCGGGCTGGGCCTGGACGGACGCCGTGGCCAGGGCATGGGTCTTGGCCTGGGCGTCGCGCAGGTCGGCCAGCACGGTGGCGGGCACGGCCTCGGTGGTATGGTCATAGACCAGCGTGGTGGCGAGCTGGAGCTTTTCCTCCAGCATGGCCTGGGCCGCCAGCAAGGCCTCCACCGACGCGAACGTGCCCGCGTGCACGAAGAAGTGCACGCCATCGGTGTAGGAGGCGATGACGTATTCGGGCAGGCCCATGTCCCGTACCTGCTGGCGCAGCGAGGAAAACTTGTTGTCCGTTTGCGCGGTGCCCAGCTGCACGGCGAACCCCTGCGCCAGGGCGGGGGTGGCGTTGGCCAGGCCGCCGAAAACCAGCGCGGCGGCGCAACAGAGCAGGGCGGCCCAACTCCTGGCGCGCCTCGACAGGGAGCGGTGGCCAAAGGACCGGGACGCGGTGTTGCGCCCAAGGGATGCGGCCGTTGCGCGGCGCGGGAAACAGGATGTGGCGGACATGGTATGTCTCCGAAAAACCGCCTGTGGCGGCTTTGTGAGCGTGTGCGACAGAACCTTGCACGGTATAGGGTATTTGCCGCGCGGCGTCAAAGCCGGATATCCCTTCGGGCATGCGTTGCGGGGGGGCCAACCGTGGGATAGGAAGGGCTGTGGAACGGGATCGGGCGTGGGATGCGGCGGCCGGAAGGTGCGGATGGGCAAGGGCAACCGGACGGGAGGATCTATGCGGGATGGCGGGATGGCGCGGCGTGGGCGGTGGTCCGTGGTGCTGTGGGCGGCGTGCGTCGCCTGCCTGCTGTATGGGCCGGGCATGGCCCGCGCGGCCATGGATGCGGGCGAACTGGTGGCGCATGCCAGGGCCATGGCCGCCCAGGGGGATCAGGCGCGCGTGGTGGCGCTGTGCACGGAGGCGCTGGGCCTGGCCGCGCAGGATGACGCCGCCGTCTTTGCCAGATACGAGGCGTTGCTGTTGCGCTCGCGCGCCTATGTCGCGTCGGGCAGGCCCATGGAGGCCGAGGCCGATCTGGAGGCGCTGGTGCGGGGCTGGCCCGGCAATGCCGTGGGCTGGCTGGAACGCGGCGTGTTCTACGCCCGCGTGGGGAGCGACAAGCGGGCGTTGGCCAATCTGAACCAGGCCATTGGCCTGAACGCCACCCAGGCCCAGGCCTTTTACGAGCGGGGGTATTTGTTTGGGCGCATGCAGGAGCATGATCTCGCGTTGGCCGATTTCAACAAGGCCGTGGCGCTGGATCCGGACTATGTGGACGCCTTGCTGCTGCGCGGGCTGGCATGGTCGCGCAAGGGGCTGCACGAGCGCGCGGCGGCGGATTTTGGGCGGGTGGCGGCGCTCATGCCGTCCTTTGGCGAGGCGTGGCTCCGGCGCGGCGTGGCCTTGGCGCGGCTGGGCCGGGACGCGGATGCCGTGCCGGATTTTGCCGCCGCTGCCGAGCGCATGCCGGAAAACGGCGCGCCGCGCCTGATGCTGGCCGCCTCGTTGCGGCGATTGGGGCGCTTGGACGAGGCGCTGGCCGCTGCGGACGAGGGCGTGGCCCGTGCGCCGCGCGATGTGCCCGGCCTGTTGTTGCGCGGGCGGCTGCGCCAGGAATTGGGCCGCCCGGATGCCGCCCTGGCCGATACCGACGCCCTGCTGGCGCTGGACAAGGATTTTGGCGCGGCGCATCTGCTGCGCGCCAGGGTGTTGAACGACCTAAACCGCCCTGCCGAGGCCCGCGTTGCCGCTGGCCGCGCCGTGGCGGTGGCCATGGCTGGGGCGGACGGCGGGGCGGGTGGTGTTGCGGGTGATGACGCGGGCGAGGCCTTGGCCGAGCGGGGCAGGGCGGGCCTGCGGCTGGCCAAGACCAAAACGGACAGGCGGGCCGCGCTGGAGGATGTGGCGGCGGCCATGCGCGCCGCGCCGCGCCACGGTTGGCTGTCTTTGACCCGTGCCCTGGGGTGGCGTCCGGGCCAGGGCGCGGCCACGCCCGTGGACGAGCTGGACGCCGTGGCCACCGCCGCCCCGGACGTGGCCGTCGCGCACGTGGCGCACGCCTTTGCCGCTGGCGCGCGCGGCGCGCACGCCGACGCGCTGGCAGCGTGCGACGCGGCCACCGGGGCGGGGGCCGTGGGAGGGGCCGCCGTGCCTTTGGGCGATGCGGCGCACGTCTGGTTGCTGTGCGGACGCGAACGGTTGCGCCAGGGGCGCGCGGCGGACGCCCTGCGGGATTTTGACGCCGCGCTGGGCGCGGCTCCGGACATGGTGGACGCACGGGTGGCGCGGGGCGTGCTGCTGGGCAGGCAGGGCAAGGCCAAGGCGGCGTTGGCGGACTTCAATGCCGCCCTGGCGCTGTCGCCGGACCATGCCCGCGCCCTCATGCTGCGTGGCGAGACCCTGGGGCGGTTGGGCAAGGTGGACGCCGGCCTGGCCGATCTGACGGCGTCGCTATGCCTTGCGCCGGAGAATCATTCGGCCCTCGGCATCCGTGCCGCGCTGTTGCTGACGCAAGGCAGGCCGAGGGATGCGCTGGCCGACCTGGACAAGGCGCTGGCGCTGGAGCCGCGCTATTCGCGGGGGGTGTCGCTGCGGGCCAAGGCACGGGGCGCGGTGGGCGACTGGCGCGGCGCGGCGGACGATTACACGCGGCTCATCACCCTGCTGCCGCACAGCGCCAAGGTCTATCAGCTGCGCGCCCACGCCTGGGATATGCTGGGCGAGGCGAGAAAGGCGCTCATCGACCGGGCCACGGCGCGGGCCATGGCGGCTCCGCCCAAGGCGGGGGCCGGGACGGACGAGCCCGCATCGCCCTAGCGGGTCTCTTCCCTTTCATGCCGGAGATCGGCGCGTCCCGGCATGGCAGCGTTAAGGATTTGTATGGCGGACCGCACGAAAAAGGGCCGGACGGCGATTGCCGTCCGGCCCTTTTCGTGTGCGGCGGATGCGGGTCAGGGCTGTACCTTGAACAGGTATGCCTCGTCCGTCTTGAGATAGCGCTGCGCAATGGCGCGGATGTCCTCGGGCGTGAGCGTTGCGGCCTGGGCATGGCGCGTGCGCAGGGCGTCCAGGTCAAAGCCCTGGGTCAGTAGGGTGGCCGCCTCCTGGCTGCGGCTGGCAAGGCTCTGGTGCTCGCGGTAGTAGTCGCCCACCAGCAGGTTGCTGCCCCTGGCCAGGTCCGACGCGGGCAGGGGGGTGGTCTTGAGCTGGGCCGCGATGGCGTTGAAGCCCGCCAGCGCCTGGTCCACCTTGTCCGGATCGGTGCCTATGTAGAAGGCCAGAAAGCCGGTGGCCGGCGTCTGCCACAGCAGGGCGGTGACGGTATAGCCCAGCCCCTGCTTGTCGCGCAGTTCGCCGAACAGCAGGCCGCCCTGTCCGGCCAGGATCTCCTTGAGCAGTTCAAGCCCGGCGGTGTCCGGGTGCCCCAGGGGCGGCGCCTTGAAGATCTGGAGCAGATGGGCCTGGTTGCGGCCCTGCAGGGTCATGGTCTTTTCCTTGGCCGTGCCCCAGGCCGGGGGTTGGTAGGACGGCGGGCCCGCCGCAAAGGGCTGTGCCGCCAGGTCGCGGGCGAGGGCGGTGATGGCCTCGCGGTCAAAGTCGCCGCATACGGCCATGATCCAGCCCTTGGTCCGTTGCCGTTCCCAGAACGAGCGCACCTGCTCGGGCGTGAAGCGCGCTATCTCCTCGGGCACGCCGCGATGGAACAGGCCATAGGGCGCGCCGTCGTACAGGAAGGGGAAGAGATGGCGGAAGGCGAGGGCAAGGGGCTGGTCCTCGCGCGCCTTGATGGAGGCGATCTGGTTGTTCTTCTCCCGGTCCACCTCTTCGGGGGCAAAGGCGGGATCGGTGAGGGTCTCGCGCACAAGGTCCAGCATGTCCGCGCTGAAGCGGGTGGGGAACTTGGCGTGCAGGGAGAACACCTCGCGTCCCGCGCGGGCGGAAAGGTCCGCCGCGCGGTCGGAAAGGAAGTCCTCCACGGCCGTGGCGGACAGCGTGGCGGTGCCCTTGGTCAACGCCCTGGCCGTCAGCGCGCCGAGCCCCTGCTCTGTGGGGGCAAGCAGCACGTCGCCGCCCTGGTACATGATGTCCAGGGAGGTGTAGGGCAGGGTGCTGTCGGGCAGCAGCACCAGGGTGCGGCCATTGCCCAGGGCGATGGTTTCCGCCTTGCCCATGGCCGACGGCGTGGCGGCCTGGGCCGTGCCGTGGGGGGCGGGCCACAACCGCTGCGCCGCGAGTTGCAGGGTGCCGGCCAGGGTGTCGTCGCGGGTCTGGTCGGCGGCGGCGGGCTGGTTTTGCGGACCGGAACCGGGCACCAGGGCCGCCGCGGTCAGCCGGTCGGGCCGGAAATAGGTCTTGATGGCCGCGTCGAGCTGCTCCCGGTCCACGTGGCGCAGGGCGTACAGGTAGTTCTGCTCCTCTTCCTGCGACCCCTCGAAGAATTGGAAGGAGCCGATCTTGGAGGCCAGGCCGGGAATGGTTTCCTTGGCCTGGAAGAGTTCGTCCTCCAGGTTGAGCTTGGCCCGGGCGATCTCCTCGTCCGTGAACCCGGCGGCCCCGAGCGAGGCCAGCTCCCGCACCAGTTCCTGCCAGAAGGTGTCCAGCTTGTCCGGCTCCAGCGTGGCGGAGATGGAGAACATGCCGGTGCGTTCCAGGGTCAGGGCCGAGGCGGAGATGGAGTCCACCAGCTGCCGCTCGTACTTGAAGGAGCGGTAGAGGCGCGAGGTCTTGTCGCCGCCCAGCAGCTGGGCCAGGATGTCCAGGGGCACCGACTCGGCGGAGGTGAAGCCGGGCAGGGGGAAGGCCACGTTGCAGTAGACCTTGTTCCACGGTCCCGCCTCCACCCGCACGCGGGGAGCGCCCGTGGACGCCGGAAGCGGCAGGGGACGGGCGGGCGTCACGCGGCGGGTGTTGGCCATGCCGCCGAACTGGCGCTGGGCCTCGGCAACCACCGCGTCGGGCTCCACGTTGCCGCACACGACCAGCAGCATGGACCGGGGCTGGTAGAACTCGCTGATGTAGTGCGTGATGTCGTCGCGGCTGAACCCGCGCACGGTGTCGCGGGTGCCGATGATGGGCCGTTCATAGGGCGTGCCCTGCCAGACCATGGCCTGCATGGTCTTGAAGAGCTTGGAGCCGGGGGAGTCTTCGCCCCGCTCCAGTTCCGAGATGACCACGCCCTTTTCCTGCTCCAGTTCCTTGGGGTCGAACACGGACCCGAAGATCATGTCGCGGATGACGTCCACGCCCGTTTTCCAGTGCTTGTCCGGGGCGTCCACGATGTAGACGGTGTAGTCGAAGCTTGTGGCGGCGTTGATGTAGCCGCCCACGCCTTCTATGTCGCCCGCCACCTGGCCCGGGGCGCGGGTGGCCGTGCCCTTGAAGACCATGTGTTCGAGCAGGTGGCTTATGCCCGCCTGGTCGTCGGTCTCATAGGCCGATCCGGCGTGCACGTAGAGGCGTATGGAGGCCAGCGGGAAACGCTGGTCCCGCTGCACCAGGACGGTCAGGCCGTTGGGCAGGGTGGTCAGGGTGGTCGGGCCGTCTTGTGTGGCGGCCATGGCCGGGGCGCTCATGAGGAGTACTCCGGCCGCAAACGCTGCAAGGGTTGCGAAAAAAAGTCTGAAACGCATGGTTCGCTCCTGGTTGCGTGGGGTGTTTGCATGTCCGGTGTGTGTGGTTGAACGTTGAGGAAGGTAAGCACAGCTGTGGAAAAGTACAGGCGTGATGGGCGGTGGTAGCAAAAAAACGCAGGCGCGCCTAGTCTTTCCGGAGCCGCCCCCGGCATGCGTTTTCCGGTAAAGATGGCCGGTACGCGCCGTTTCGTATTGATAAAAACCGACAAAAGGGCATATAGTCGTGTATCACAAGGAGGAGCGGGCATGGAGATGCTGGAAGGATACGCCTTTGAGGGCGGCCCGGAGGAGGGGGTGCTGCGCATTGACGGCGCGGCGACCCTGGACGGATGCGAGAAGATCAAGGCCGCCTTGTTGGCGGCGCTGGGCCGGTGCCGCACGCTGACGCTCGATGTGTCCGGGGTGACCCAGGCGGATCTGTCGTTCCTGCAATTATTGTGTGCCGCGGACAAGAGCGCCAAGGCGCGCGGCGGCAGCCTGGCGCATCTGCACGCGCCGTCGGCCGCGGTGGTGGAGGCGGTGCGCACCACTGGTTTCGATATGCTCGACCCCCAGGTGGTGGGTATCGCCCTGTTCACGACCATACCGCGTTAGTCTGGCATGCAATGACCACCAGGCCTTCCGGGCCGGGGGAAACGAGATGAGCCACGACGAATTTCTGGAGTTGTTCCGCATCGAAGCCTCGGATCTGCTCGCCGAACTGGAGGCGGCCGTGCTCGAACTGGAGGACACTCCGGACGACATGGACTGCGTCAACCGCATCTTCCGCTCCATGCACACCATCAAGGGCACGGCCTCCATCTATGACCTGGAGGACGTGACGTCGTTGAGCCATGCGGCGGAGACCATCTATGACCAGATCCGTGCCGGTGGGCGCGTGGTGACCAGGGGCGTGCTGGACCTGACCCTGGCGACCAAGGACGTCCTTGGGTCGCTCATTCTTGCCCCGGAAACCGCCGACCCCGCGCGGCTCCAATTGCTTCTGGAAACGTTTGCGGCCATGGGCGAGAGCGGCGACGCGACCGAAAAGGAACCCGCGCCCAAGCCAGCGGCCGAACCAGCGCCTGAACAGAAGGCAACGCCCGCGCCGGAGGCCACGCCCGGGGTGGATGCCGCGATGGGGCGGGACTCCGGGGGCGAGCCAGCCTTTTTTCATATCAGCTTCATCCCCATGGCCGAGCGCCTGCTGGTGCAGGACGATCCCGTGGCGCTGCTGTGCGCTGTCCGCGCCTTTGCCGCCCAGGCGGTCATCATTCCCCGCCTGGAGCGCATTCCTTCTCTTGAGGCCTTGGAGCCCGTGGATTGCCATGTGTGGTGGGATATGGCGCTGGCCACGGACCAGGATGAAAACGCGGTCCGCGACCTGTTCATCTTTGCGGAGGACAAGGGCCGTGTTGTTGTCGATCCCGTCAACGATTACGCGACCGTAACCGCCCTGATGCTCGAGGCGGCCTCCCTGGCAGCGGCGAACTGGGCCGCTCCCGCGCCCAGGGATGTGGCCGGGGACGTGGCCGGGGACGTGGCCGGGGAGCAGGACGGCGCGTCGGATGCGGATGCGTCCGGGCGGGACGTCGCGGTCGTGGCTGCCCCTGCCGCCCCAGACCCGGATCCAGACCCGGATCCGGAGCCGGCCCCGGAGTCCTCCCTGGCGCGCGACCCCGCGCCGGATGCCAACCCCGCGCCGGAAACCGACGCCAACCCCGCGCCGGAAACCGACGCCGAGGCCTGGCCGGAAACCGACGCCGAGGTCTGGCCGGAAACCGACGCCGAGGTCTGGCCGGAAACCGACGCCGCCCCTGGAACCGACTCTGCCCCCGAACCGGAGCCCGCGCCCGCGCCGGAGCTTGCGGCGGAAGCCGCGCCCGTGTTGCCGCCCGTTGCCGCGTCCGGGCCGGACGGCGGGAAAGCCGCCGTCACGGCCAAGACGCCGGAACCGGAACGCGCCACCCCGCCCGCCGCCGCCCCCGCCCCGGCGGAAAGCGCCGCGCCCGCCGCGCCCGCCGCGCCACAGGCCGCCGACGCCGCCCAGGAGCGCCGCCGGACCGACGTGGCGGCCGTGGTGCGCGTGGAGGCGCACAAGCTTGACAGCATGGTCGATCTGGTGGGCGAACTGGTCATTGCCCAGGCGCGGCTCAACCAGATAGCCGCCTCGGTGGACGACGCGGCGTTGCAGACCGTGGCCGAAGACCTGGAGCGGCTTGCCAACAACCTGCGTGACCGCACCCTGTCCATGCGCATGGTGCCCATCGGCGCCACCTTTGACAGCTTTCGCCGCATGGTGCGCGACGTGTCGCGGGACATGGGCAAGGATGTGCGCCTCGATACGCGGGGGGAGGACACGGAACTGGACAAGACGGTCATCGAGCAATTGCACGACCCGCTCATGCATCTGCTGCGCAACAGTCTGGACCATGGCGTGGAGTCGCCGGAGGATCGGGAGCGGGCGGGCAAACCCCGTCAGGCGCGCATCCTGCTGGCGGCGGAGCATGCCGGAGGCCATGTGCTTGTGCGCATTTCGGACGACGGGCGCGGCTTTGGCCGGGACCGCATCGAGGCCCGCGCCGTGGAGCGCGGGCTGATTGCCGAAGGCGCGCAGCTGGAGGACGGCGAGGTGTACAACCTCGTGTTCCAGCCCGGTTTTGCCGGGGATGGCGCGGTGACGGAAAACGGCGGCGCCGTGCCTGGCCTGGATGAGGTCAAAAAAAGCATCGACGCCCTGCGCGGCAGCGTGGAATTGGACTCCACGCCCGGGCGCGGCGCCATGGTCACGGTCAAGCTCCCCCTGACGCTGGCCATCATCGAGGGCTTGCAGGTGCGGGTGGGCGGGGAATCCTACGTCATCCCCCTGGCCGTGGTGGAGGAGTGCGTGGAACTGCGCCGCGACGAGGCGGACGAGGCCAGCGGCAAGAAGATCATCAACCTGCGCAGTGAAATCGTGCCCTACGTGCGCCTGCGCGAGTGGTTCGGCGTGGCGGGCGAGCGCCCGGATATCGAGCAGATCATCATCACCGGCGGCGACGGGCGGCGTACGGGCATTGCCGTGGACGAGGTCGTGGGACAGCAGCAGACGGTCATCAAGCGCATTGGCGGCATGTTCAAGGATCTGGACGAGGTGAGCGGCGCCACGGTGCAGGGAGACGGCTCCATGGCGCTCATCCTGGACGTGCCGTGCCTGGTGCGCAAGGTCCGCCGCTCCCTGGCCGCCGTGTAGCCCGCGCCCCTTTTGCCCCTGCCACGAAAAACGGCCCGCCGCGCATGCGCCGGGCCGTTGTCATGTCATGACGCCTGCGCTCAGGCCGGGTCGTCTTCCGGGAACCGCTGCCGCAGCTTGGTCAGGCCAAAACCGGTCAGGCCCGCCTCGGGCATGACCGCCTGCACGAGACCCAGCGGCGACACGTAGGTCACGCTCCAGTCCAGGGTAAAGGCCACGCAGCCGTCCGCCGTGAACACCACGTCGCGCACCAGCGGGCGGATGTCCAGGGTGCGCTCCCCCTTCTTGGTCTGCCGCGTCCAGGAAAAAACGGGCGCATCGGCAAAGCGCCGCCAGGCCGCCAGGCCGGCCGCAGCGGTGGCATCGGTAAAGGTGAGCAGAAAATCCTCCGCCACGGCCTGGGACTGCTTTTTGCCGGGGCCGAGCACGTCCACCGCCGTGACCACCATGCCCTCGGGCAACTGGGGCGAAAGGTGCGCGCCCAGGGTCGCGGCGTCCAGCCTGCGGCACAGGAACACGTTGCAGTATTCGGCGCGGCTTTCCACGCCCACGGGCAGGGCGCGGGCAAAGGAGATGAGCGGCATGGGGTGGAAGCCCTGGGAAAAGGCCATGGGGATGCGCGCGCGGCGCATGGCCCGCTCCAGCACGGATTGCAGCTCCAACTGGCTCAAGTAGGCCGACGGCCCCAGCTTGTCGAACCAGATGCGGTAGTGCGCGGCCTTGACCGTGATGGCCGCCGCCTCGGCCTGCTCCGGCGCGGCCGGGGGGAGGGACTCGCGGGGCGGCGCCTCGCTGGCCGCCGTCTCGTTGCCCGCCGTGCCGCTGGCCGCCGTCTCGGGGCGCGGCGTTTCCTGGTCGCGCACGGCCTGGTTCAGCACGGGGCGGATGTCGGTGTGCGCGGCCTGCGCCGCCAGCGTGGAGGCGCGTCCGTCCGTGTTGCACACGCCGCAGTTGAGGCACGCGCCAAAGCGGCAGTCGGGGCTGGTGGCGGCGTCCAGCGCCCGTTGCCGCTCGCGCAGCAAAAATTGCCTTGTCACGCCGCTGGCCAGATGGTCCCAGGGCAGGGGCGCGTCGATGGCGCGCGCGCCCTGATACGCCGCCGGGACGATGCCCGCCTCGTCCATGGCCTCGCGCCACGGGACAAGATCCAGGTGGTCCATCCAACTGGCGAACAGCGCGCCCTTGTGGTAGGCGCGCTCCACCACCTCGGCCAGCGCCCTGTCGCCGCGCGAAAACACGCCTTCCAGCCAGCTCATTTCGGGCGCGTGCCACTTGAGCCGCAGCTTGCGGTGGGGGCGGAAGATATCCAGCAGCCGCCCCACGCGGGCGCGGATTTCCTCATACGCAATCTGCGCCTCCCACTGGAACGGGGTGTGCGGCTTGGGCACAAAGGGCGAGATGGACGCCGTGACCTGCAGGCGGCGCTTGCCCTGGCCCACGGCCGCCACCTTGCGGCACAGGTCGAGTATCGCGTCCAGGTCCGCCTCGGTTTCCGTGGGCAGGCCGATCATGAAATATAGTTTCACGCTGCTCCAGCCGTTGTCGAACAGCGTGCGCACGTGTTCCAGCAGCGCCTCTTCGGTCACGCCCTTGTTGATGACGTCGCGCAGGCGCTGGCTGCCCGCCTCCGGGGCCAGCGTGGCGCCGGTGCGCCGTATCCCCGCGATGAGCCGCATGATCTCCTCGTTGACCGACCCCACGCGCAGCGACGGCAGGCTGATGCCCACCTGCTCGGCCAGGCAGCGGGGGAAGCTGCGCTCGAACAGCCCGGACAACGTGGAGAAATCGCCCGCCGAAAGCGCCAGGAACGAGATTTCGCCGTATCCCGAGGTGTCCAGCCCCTCGTTGATGATGGCCTCAAGCCCATCCAGCGTGCGTTCGCGCACCGGGCGGTAGATCATGCCCGCCTGGCAGAAACGGCAGCCGCGCGTGCAGCCCCGGGCGATTTCGATGGTATAGCGGTCGTGCACCGCGTCAAAGGCCTGGGGCTGGCGGCGCGGAAAGGACGCGCTGTTCAGGTCGGCCACGATGCGTTTTTCCACCTGGGCCGGTCCGGGGCCGGCAGGGGCCATGGCGCCGTCCGGGCCGGGCGCGAAGAACGCGGGCACGTACACCCCCGGCAACGCGGCCAGGCGTTCGAGCAGCGCGGCCTTGCCCACGCCGTCCCGTTTGGCCGCGGCCACGGTGTCCAGGATCTCGATAAGCACGTCCTCGCCGTCGCCCAGCACCAGGCAGTCCAGGAACGGGGCCAGCGGCTCGGCGTTGAAGGCGCAGCCGCCGCCCGCCAGCACCAGCGGCCCGCCGTCGCCCCGGTCCGCCGCCCGCAGGGGGAGCCCGGCGAGGTCGAGCATGTACAGCACGTTGGTGTAGCACAGTTCGTGCGTCAGGCTGAATCCGATCACGTCCATGTCCGCGAGCGGCGTGTCCGATTCGAGGGTCGCCAGCGGCGTGGCGTGTGCGCGCAGGATGGCCGCGGCCTCCTTGGTGGGGGCATACACCCGCTCCGCCCACAGGTCCGGCCGGGCGTTCACCGTGTCGTACAGGATGGCGTGCCCCATGTAGGACATGCCCACCTCGTACAGGTCGGGAAAGGCCAGGGCCACGCGGGCCGACACGGATGCCGGGTCTTTTTTCACGGCGCCGGGTTCGGCTCCCAGATAGTGGGTCGGTTTGGGCAACAGCGGCAGCAGGTGGCGCATGCGGGTCTCCATGGGTGCGGG
Source organism: Desulfovibrionaceae bacterium (assembly GCA_050251715.1). Lineage (GTDB taxonomy): Bacteria > Desulfobacterota > Desulfovibrionia > Desulfovibrionales > Desulfovibrionaceae > JBFWMG01. The sequence continues at coordinate 215,313 of JBFWMG010000001.1, forward strand.
CCTTGCGGCTCCTGAAAAAAAGGGGTGGCGCGCGGCCACCCCCGGATCATTCGGTCAACGCCCCCGGGCTATTTGCCCTTGATGAGGCCGGAAAACCCGCCGCCCGCCGCCTTGCCCGTGAGGTCCAGGCCGCGCAGCCCGCCGGGAGCGGTCAGGGTCAGGTTGGTGGTGGCCTCAAGGTACTTGGTCTTCAGCTCCTCGGGGCATTTCTTGTATTCGTACAGGATGTGGTCCATGGAGATTTCGCCGTTCATCTCGTTATCAAAGGGATAGCCGTAGGGCATGAGCATCATCTGCACGCCCTGCTGCGTGGGCACGGTCTGCAACATGGCCACTTCCTTGATTTTTCTTGCATCGAGGTCGAACTTGCCAAGTACCATGTCGCCGTTGATGAGCTTTACCAGCCGGATATCGTAAGCCATATTGTCTCCTTGTGTCCTTGTTTGCTCGGAACCTAGGAACCATTTCCCACCCTGTCAAGGGACCGTGCGTCCCGCTGTGGCAAGGGACCGTGCGTCCCACCCTGCCACAGGACCGTGCGGCCCGCTGTGGCAAGGGACCGTGCGTCCCACCCTGCCACAGGACCGTGCGGCCCGCTGTGGCAACCGCCCAGGCGGTCTTCAGGCAATGGCCGGAGCCGCGCGACGGGAAAAACGGGCGCTCGCACGCGGCGGGGAATACCGCCCCACCCGCCGCCCGATGGGGTGGCGGCAGGTGGGGCGGTCAACGGGATGTGCCTCTGGTGTCCTGGGCTGCGCGCGTTGGCGGCGTTATGCCCGCGCGGCCCGGGAACGGGTGCTGAGAGAGAATTTTTTCGGATCGATGCCGTATTTTTTGACCTTGTAGTTGACGATGCGGTAGCTCACGCGCAGGTCGCGGGCGGCCTGGAGCATGTTGCCGCGCGCCTTTTTCAGGGCATCGACGAGCAGTTCCTGCTCGAACTTGGCCACCGCGTCGCAGAACGACAGGTTGATGTCCGTGGCCGAGCTTTCCGCTGTTTGCAGGGACGGCGGCAGATGGTAGGTGCGGATGACTTCCTCGTCGCAGATGAGCACCGCGCGCTCCATGCAGTTCTTCAGTTCGCGCACGTTTCCGGGCCAGTGGTACTGGGTCAGCAGGTCAATGGCCGGGGTCGAGATGCGGCGGATGTTTTTCTCGTATTCCTTGGAATAGCCCTTGAGAAAATGTTCGGCCAGGGGCAGCACGTCTTCCCGGCGCTCGCGCAGGGGCGGGATGAAGATGGGGAAGACGTTGATGCGGTAGTACAGGTCTTCGCGGAAGCGGCCGTGCTCCACCAGCTCTTCGAGGGGCTGGTGGGTGGCGCAGATGAGGCGCACGTCCACGGTGATGGTCTGTTCGCTGCCCAGGCGCTGGATCTCCTGCTCCTGGATGGCGCGCAGCACCTTGGCCTGGGCGTTCATGGACAGTTCGCCGATTTCGTCCAGGAAGAGCGTGCCCTTGTGGGCCAGCTCGAACATGCCTTTCTTGGGCTGCACCGCGCCGGTGAAGGCGCCTTTCTGGTAGCCGAAGAGCTCGCTTTCCACGAGGTCCGAGGGCAGGGCGGCGCAGTTGAGCTTGACCAGGGCGCGTTCGTTGCGCGGGCTGCCCACGTGGATGGCCTCGGCGAGGAGTTCCTTGCCGGTGCCGGATTCGCCGCGCAGCAGCACGGTGGCGCGGCTGGGGGCGACCTGGCTTACCTGATTGAGCACGAGGCGCTGGCTTTTGGACGCGGCCACGATGTTGCCGGTGTCCGATTCGGCCTCGCCGCCCACGAGTCCCTGGGCCATGAGATGTTTTTGCCGGGCCATTTCCTCCTGCAGGTAGGAGGCCTGGTTGGCGATGAGCCCGGCCACCACTTCGAGGAAGCGGCACTGGGCTTCCAGGGATTCCACCGGCGCGGCGGGGGTGTCCACGCTGAGCGTGCCGATGACCTCGGTGGCGCCGTCGCCGTCGCCCACGGGCACCATGATGGGCACGCAGATGAAGGCGAGGGTTCCCAGCTCTTCGTCAGAGCGGCCAAAGGCTCTGTTGAGAAAGACCGGGTGGTCCTTCATGCGGGCCACGATAACGGGTTGGCCCGTGGAAAAGACCTGGCCCTGCACGCCCTTGCCGGGTTCGTAGGTCGCTTCCGCGTTCTTGACCGGGCCGTGGGTGAGGCTCAGCTTGAGCACCTTGGTGTCGGGGTCGAAGATGACCAGGTTGGGCCGCAGGAAGCCGTGGTTCTGGGCCAGGATCTTGAGCAGCGCCTTCAGCGTGGGCTGAAAGGGGCTGCCCGGCCCCATTTCCGCGACAACCTTGTTGAGCGTGGTGAAGTAGGGCTCCAGGCCACGGGCTATTTCGGTCTGGGCAATCATGCAATCCCCTCGCGTTGTTACGCGGCCGCCGCGGCTTCCACGCCCAGGGCGACGGCTTTGAGGTTGATGTCCACCAGGGACGGTTTCATGAAGGCCTTCACGGCATCGACAAGGGCTTGCGGCCCAAAGGGCACGCCGCCCAGGGAGCACAGCGCGGCCAGCATGGCCAGGTTGCCGCTCTGCATGGCGCCGGCCTGTTCGCCCAGCTTGCGGATGGGCAGGAACACGGCCTTGCCCGCGCAGCCGCTGATGGTGTCCTTGACGGACTGGATGTCGGGATAGGCGGCCAGGCCGCGCGACACGGCGATGGGCGAGATGGGGTCGGTGCTGCTGATGACCAGGCCGCCCTTGGCCAGATAGGGCAGGCCGCGCAGGGTTTCCATGGGCTCGAAGCCCAGGATGACGTCGGCCTCGCCGTAGCTGATCTTGGGGCTTTTCCAGCCGCCCAGCAGCACGGTGGATTCCACCACGCCGCCGCGCTGGGCCATGCCGTGGATTTCGCCGGAGGTGACGTCGCAGCCCTGGGCCAGGGCGGTGCGGGCCAGCAGCGTGGTGGCGGTCAGGGTGCCCTGGCCGCCCACGCCGGTAAGATATATGCGTGTGCGCTTCATGATGCGCTCCTTTTGCGGGCCTTGATGTCTTTGGTGGTCTGGAGGCAGACCATGCACCCGGCGCACAGTTCGGCGTCCACGGCGATCTGCCCGTTCCTGCGGTAGAAGGCGGGGCAGCCCAGTTCGTCCAGGCAGGCCTGCACCTCGGCGGACTGCACGGCCACCTCGGCGATCTGGGGACTGGCCTTCTTCAGGGTGCGGCGGGCAAAGAGCACGCAGGGTTCGCGGGCGATGAGCACGCGCACGCCGCTTTGTTCCTTCAGTTCCTCGATGGCGGCCCGGGTCTTCTTGACGTTGAAGGGGCCGACGGTCAGGACGTTTTGCACGCCGCAGCCGCGCACGATGGCTTCGATGTCCACCTGGGAGCGGGTATCGCCGATGATGGCCTGGTCCACGCCGGGGTTGAGCTGGTGGCCGGTCATGGCCGTGGTGCGGTTGTCCAGGATGACCAGCAGGATGTCGTGCCGGTTGTGCACCGCGTTGATGAGCCCGGTGATGCCGGAGTGGAAGAAGGTGGAGTCGCCGATGAAGGCGACCACGGGGCGGCTGTCGACCTTGGCCATGCCCGAGCCCGCCGAGATGGACGAGCCCATGCACAGCAGGAAGTCGGCGGCCTTGAGCGGCGGCAGGATGCCCAGGGTGTAGCAGCCGATGTCGCTGGAATAGACCGCGTTGTCGCCGTAGATCTTGCGCACGGCGTAGTAGACGGCGCGGTGCGAGCAGCCCGCGCACAGGTTCGGCGGGCGCACCGGCAGGTCGGTGGCGGGGGCGCATTGCAGCACCGGGGCCAGGGGCTTGCCGTCCAGGGCGCGGGACAGGGCGTCGGCCACGCTGGTGGTGGCGTATTCGCCAAAGCGGGTGAGCGCTTCGCCCTTGCCGAGCACGGTCACGTCGATGTTCAGGCGGTGGGCCAGGGCGCGGAGGTCGTTTTCCACCAGGGGCTCGCCTTCCTCGACCACGAGCACGGTGTCCACGCCGCGGATGAAGTCCTCAAGCATCTTTTCCGGCAGGGGATGGCTCATGCCAAGCTCAAAGACGCGCACGCGGCCGGTCCAGCCGTGTTCGGCCAGGGCGTCGGCCACATAGGCGCGGCTGATGCCCGAGCAGAGGATGCCCAGGCCGCCGGAGCCGGTCACGGTGTTCCAGGGGCAGGACTCCGCATAGGCGCGGGCCGTCTCCAGGTTCTTTATCATCTCGCCGTGGCGCACGCGGGCGATGGCGGGAACCGGCACGAAACGTTGGGGATTCTTGGTCAGGGGCTTGGTCTGGGCCGCGCCGGGCAGCGGCCCGTATTCCACGGGGCCGCGCAGGTGGTTGACGCGGGTGGTGGTGCGCAGCATGACGGGCTGTTCCCACTCGCGGGCCTTGGCCAGGGCGTCGCGCGCCATGTCCTTGGCTTCCTGGGCCGTGGCCGGTTCGAAGCAGGGCATGCCCGCCATGCGGGCGTAGTAGCGGTTGTCCTGTTCGTTCTGGCTGGAGTGGCAGCCGGGATCGTCGGCGGACAGCAGCACCAGGCCGCCGGGCGCGCCCACGTAGGTCAGGGTCAGGAGCGGGTCCGCCGCCACGTTGACGCCCACGTGCTTCATGGTCACCAGGGTCAGCGCGCCGCCAATGGCCGCGCCGCCCGCCACTTCCATGGCGACCTTTTCATTGATGGAATACTCGAAATAGAAGTCGCCTTCCTTGGACAGCCTGTGGAAGGTGTCCGGCACTTCGGAGGACGGGGTGCCGGGGTAGCAGGTCACCACCTGGATGCCTGCCTCCAGCGCGCCGCGCACAATGGCCTCGTTACCCAGCAGCAGATGCTTTGCGCCGGGTGTGTTTGCGAGCAATGGATGCGCCATGCGAAACAATCTCCCTCTCTATGGATGGTGCGGGGCGGCGGAGCGCTAGCCCTTGGTGATGCGGGCGGACAGCGCCGCGATCTTGCCGTCGTAGTAGCTCTTGTTGGCCTGGTCCGCATCCGCGTTCTTCAGTTCCTCGAAGGCGGCCACGGCCTTTTGCAGATCCCCGGACGCTTCGGCCACGGCGGCGATCTTTTCCAGCACGGAAGAGGTATAGGACTTGGGCGCGCTGGCCTTGAGGCTTTCGAGCAGGGGCAGCGCCTCGGCGGGCTTGCCCGCGGCGGCCAGGGCGGCCGCCTCGCCCAGCTTGGCCACGGGCGTAAGGGTGTCCACGCCCATGGCGGCCACGTCGCGCCACGCCTTGACGGCGCGGTCATAATCCTTGGCCGCCTCGCTCACACGGGCGATCTCCAGCAGCACGCCGCCCTTGAGGCCAGCGGGCGCCGTGGCCAGAAAACCATCCAGCGCCGCGATCTTGTCGGCGCCGTCTTCCTGGACCATGATGAGTCCCAGGTCGTTGACGGCCTTGGCGAGGTTCTTGGCCGTGACGGATTTATAGATGCCGTATCCGCCCGTGACCACGAGCAGCAGCACGACGCCGGCAATGATGGCCTTCAGGTTTTCCATGGCCTTTTTGATGAAAGGGGAAAATTCTTCGGAGACTTCCTTGCCGAGCAGTTCTTCGGCCGTAGCGCCGGGTTGCGGTGTCTTTTCGTCCATCTATCCACCTTCCTTGAAGTATTTCAATATGTTGAAGTAGCTGGTGTCGGGCGGGGAATGACGCTCCCCCATGGAAGGAGTCCTTGTACGTCCGAATGACAGAAATGTCAAAAGAGTTTTTTCGCATCTTTCATTACACATGTTTCGCCAGTGTTGACAAGGGCACAGGCAGCTTTTTCTTGTGTCCTCGCTCACATATTTGTATAATGCCGCGTTGGAACGACATTTCTTCAAGAGGAGCACATGGATATCCGCACCGAAATGACGACGATGGGAAAAAAGGCCAAGGCGGCGGCGCGCGTGCTTGCGGCTGCCTCGCCCGCGGCCAAGAATGCCGCGCTGACCGCGCTCGCCGCGCTTTTGCGCTCGCGGGGCGAGGCAATCACGGCGGCCAACGGCAAGGATCTGGACGCCGCCGTGGCGCGCGGCCTGGATGCGCCGCGCGTGGACCGGCTGCGCCTCACGCCGCGCGTGATCGAGGATATGGCCGTGGCCTGCGAGGAAATCGCGGCCATGCCCGATCCCATAGGGGCCATGGAAACCATGTGGCAGCGGCCCAACGGCATGCAGGTGGGCCGCATGCGCATCCCGCTCGGCGTCATCGCCATCATCTACGAGTCGCGGCCCAACGTGACCGTGGACGCGGGCATCCTGTGCCTCAAGGCGGGCAACGCGGTCATCTTGCGCGGCGGCTCCGAGGCCATCCATTCCAACCTGTGCCTGGCCGGGCTGGTGCATGAGGCGCTCGTCGCCGCCGGGCTGCCCGCCGACGCGGCGCAGGTGGTGCCCACCACGGACCGCGCGGCCGTGCAGGCGCTGCTCAAGCTCGACGAGTACATCGACGTCATCATCCCGCGCGGCGGCGAGACGCTCATCCGCGCCGTGGTGGCCGACGCCACCATGCCCGTGCTCAAGCACTACAAGGGCGTGTGCCACGCCTACATCGACCGCACCGTGGATCTCGACCTGGCCCTGAACGTGGTGTTCAACGGCAAGGTGCAGCGTCCCGGCGTGTGCAACGCGCTGGAAGGACTGCTCGTGCACGCCGACGTGGCCGAGGCGTTTCTGCCCATGGTGGCGGAAAAACTGGGCAACGCGGGCGTCACCTTCAAGGCGTGCCCGCGCGCGCTGCCGCTTTTGGGCGCAACGGCCCAGCCCATGGCCGCAACCGACCCCGGCACCGAATACCACGACCTCATCCTGCTGGCGCAGGTGGTGGACAGCCAGGCCGAGGCGCAGGATTTCATCGCGGCGCACGGCTCCAACCACACCGAGGTCATCTGCACCCGCGACATCGACCGCGCCATGCGGTTTCTGCGCGAGGTGGACGCCTCGCTGGTGGCGGTCAACGCCTCGTCCCGCTTCAACGACGGCGGGCAGCTTGGCCTGGGCGCGGAAATGGGCATCAGCACCTCCAAGCTGCACGCCTACGGCGTCATGGGCGTGCGCGAGCTGACCACCACCAAGTTCGTGCTGCTGGGACAGGGGCAGGTCCGGGAATAATGCCCGCCATCGGCGTCTACGGCGGCAGTTTCAATCCCGTGCACGCGGCCCATGTCCGGCTGGCCGTGGAGATGCGCGAGCGGCTGGGCCTGGACCGGGTCGATCTGGTGCCGTCGAGTCTGCCGCCGCACAAGCCGGATACCGGCCTGCTGCCCTTTGCCCTGCGCCTTGAGTTGCTGCAACTGGCCGTGGCGGGCGTGGAGGGGCTGGCGGTGAACGACCTGGAGGCGCGGCGGTCGGGCCCGTCCTTTACCTGGGACACGCTGGAGGCCTACCGCGCCGCCGAACCGGACGCCGCCCTCACCTTCATCCTGGGCGCCAACGATCTGCTCACCCTGCCGCAGTGGCGGCGGGGGCTGGATCTTGTGGAACTGGCCAGCCTTGCGGTCGCGCCGCGCGGCGGGGTGGAAGAGGCCGCTGTCGAGGCCTTTGTGGCGGCCCAGTGGGGGGAGCGCGCCACGCCTGCCGCGTCCCCTGCCCATGCCACCCGCGCCTGGAACTTCGCCTCGGGTACGCGGCTTCTCTACGTGCCCGCGCCCTGCCTTGACGTCAGCGCCTCGCAGGTGCGCGGCCTGTGGCGCGCCGGGCGCAGCCTGGCCTGCCTGTTGCCCCCCGGAGTGGAGACGGCCCTGCGATCCCAACGCGCGGTGGTCGACGCGGCGTGGCCGTGATCGCGTTCCCCCCCCGGCGTGAGAAGATGGAATCTTGTCGCCTCTGCTTGCTTTTTATGCCGAATCTCCGCATACTATGTTACGATGATCCCATTGCGGTAAGTGGGCGTGCCCAGGCGCGTGCGCTCCCGCCCGGACGCGGTGTTTCAAACCACGGCAGCCGTCCTGAACGGCGCATGATGGGGGAAGTTCATGGCCCAGACCAATATCCTGCTTGAATCCGGCACCAACGAACTGGAAATCGTTGAGTTCTATCTGGACGAAGTCATGCCGGGGGGGGAAACCTACACCGGGTATTACGGGGTCAACGTCGCCAAGGTGCTCGAAATCATCCGCATGCCCAAGGTGACCGAGATGCCCCAGCACTCCGCGCCATCCGTGCTCGGCTCCTTCAACCTGCGCAACAAGGTCGTGCCGCTCATCGACCTGTCGCGCTGGCTCGGCAAGCCCAAGAACAAGCGCGACGACAGCAAGGTCATCGTCACCGAGTTCAACAGCGTTATCAACGCCTTCGAGGTCAGCGGCGTCAACCGCATCCACAGGTTGTCCTGGGAGCAGATTGAACAGCCGAGCCGTCAGGTCATGTCGTTTTCCAAGGACAGCGTGACCGGTGTCGTGAAAATGGACAACCGGGTCATCTTCATCCTGGACATGGAAAAGATCATCGGCGACCTGAACCCGAAACTCGCCCTGCGCGAGGTGGTGGAATACGATTTTTCCGAGACCGATGCCGCCGACGTGCCGCTCAAGGCGCTCATCGCCGACGACTCCAACACCATCCGCCGCATGATCCAGACCTCGCTCGAAAAGGCGAATTTCGAGGTGACCGCCACCATCAATGGGCAGGAGGCGTGGGACACGCTTCTCAACTACAAGGCCATGGCCGCCGAAACGGGCGCGGAACTCAGCGACTATCTGCAACTCATCGTGTCGGACATTGAAATGCCCGCCATGGACGGCCATACGCTGACCAAGCGCATCAAGGACGACCCGGTCTTCAAACGCATTCCGGTCATTCTGTTCTCGTCGCTCATCACCGAGAGCCTGCGCCACAAGGGGCAGCAGGTCGGCGCCAACGATCAGGTCTCCAAGCCCGACATGCACGAACTCGCCGACCGCGCCCGGAACCTGGCCATGCGCTATCTCAAGGGCGAGGATCTTTCCGTCAACTAACCGGCGGTTGCCAAAGGCCTGGTCTGGCCTTTGGCAACCATGTGGCCGCTGGCGGTCTCCCCCCGATATGTATGATCGGTTCGTGGCGCGGGGCATGTTCCGCGCGGGCACATGGCGTCGGCCTTGTGCGGCGCGGCTGCCGATGCGCGCGCGGCGTCCGCCGTTGTCCCTTGTTCGCTGCGTCGAGCGGTTCCTCGTATTGCATACCTCAATTCCATGCCCGCATCCCGTGTCCGCATCCTGTGGCCGCATCCAGTGGCCGCATCCCGTGTCCGCATCCTGTGGCCGCATCCTGTTGTGGCGGGCATTGCCCCGCATCATCTATCGGCACCGCTCATCTCGCGGCGTGGGGGTGGGGCGGCGGGAACAGTCCAGGCCATGCCCTGATGCGGCGGTTTGAAGGGGTTGGCAAAAAAAACGTGGATTATCGCGCAACGGGTGTTGCATTATATATTGACTTGAGTTAACAAAAGACAACGAACGCAACAAGCGGCGCCCCTGCCGCATGGATCGCATGCCCGTACCGGGTTGCCGATTGGTGAAGGCCGTTGCAGGCGGAGAGTGCGTCAGGCGGAGAGTGCGTCAGGCGGAGAGTGCGTGGGTAAAGAAGGGGTTACGATGCGGAAAACGATTGATTTCGATCTTTTTTTCGAGCGGGTCGCCAAGGAGACGGGCATCGCGTCCCAGCAAGACCTTGCGGCCATGCTCGGCGTCAATCGCTCCGCCATTACCCAGGCCAAGAATCGCAACGCCGTGCCGCCCAAATGGCTGCATAAGCTCGCATGCGACTACGGCCTCGACCCCGTGTGGCTCGAAACCGGAACGGCCCGCCGGGCCGCGCCCCCGCAACCTCTTCCCGGAGCGGTCATGGGACTGGTGCCCCGTCCCGTGCGCCCCAGGGGCGCGACTGCGGGCAGTGGCGGCGCGGGCGCGGGCGCGGTCGGTGCGGCCAGATCCGCCGTGCGGCCAGGCTATGGGCATGGCGGCCCGTTGGGCGATTCGTCCGGCAGGTCTGATGCTCACGGGCGCGGTGCTGCGGGCGAAGGCTTTGACGCCCTTGGGTTCTCCCACGTGCCCAAGGTCCGCGCCAGGCTGTGCGCCGGTGGCGGATCCTTTGAGGTCAACGGCGAAATCGAGGGGTACTACGCCTTTCATTCCGATTGGTTGCGGCGGAAAGGACACCCCGAAAGCATGGTGCTCATGGACGTGTTCGGCAACAGCATGGAGCCTGAAATCCGGGAAGGGGATACCGTGCTCATCGATGAGCAGCGCCAGGAAATCCTTGCCGGAGGCATCTACGCGGTGGGTGTCGAGGACACTGTCATGGTCAAGCGCATTGAAAAACGCCCCGGAGCATTGGCGCTGTTGTCCGACAACCCCGACTATTCCCCCATCCTGCTCAAGGGAGAGGAACTGGCCACCGTGCGGGTCATCGGCAAGATCGTGTGGGTCTGCCGCGAATACAGGTGATGCGGGGCGGTGCTGGTGGACAGCGTTGCGCCTGCATCTTGCGAGAAACTGGAAACGGAGTGCATCTTGTGGCAACGGATATGTACACCGCATGAGCACATAATGTTTTCTTCGTGACACTGTGCCGCGATGGCGAGACGTCTTTTTTCTTTCCTGTGGGCTGTGATATTTGTTGTAAAGATGGTGCCCTCTTTTTTTTGCGATGCTTGTTAAGTTTTATTAACGATATATAAACTTACGGGAGTATACATCATGCAAGAACGGTACTGCACCTGCGGCGAACAAGTCTTTGTCCAATTCGTGCCCAACAACGCCAAGGTCTTGGCCATGTTCTGGTCCCTGACGCTGCGGGCGGGCGGCAAGATCAACAGGTGTCCGTCGTGCGGCGGCGCGCTGCACATCGACGCCCTGCGTTAGGGAGGACGGCATGGAAGCGATGGCATATTGTGAGGATGTCCGGAGCGGACACGGGGGGCGGGTCATGCACATGGCTGGCAGGACGGCGTCGCAAAAGCGCTATTGCCTTTGCGGGCGCGTGCTTTTCGTGGATTTTGTCCCCAGCGGAGAGACGTTTTCGCCGCTGTTCCGGTTTTCGGCCTTTGCCCGCAGCGTCATTGTCAGCGAGTGCCCCTGCTGCGGCAAGCCTCTGGATATCGACGAGGTGCGTTGATGGCGCAGGGCGTGCCTGCGCCATGTTTTCTCTGCGGAAAAACGCAAGAAGGGCGGCTTGGGCCGCCCTTCTTGCGTTCAGGCTGCTGACAAACCTCCAACTATCGCTGCTGTCCTTATCCCTAAGCCTCGGGGACTCGGCATAAGGGCTAAGGCGCTTCGTTGCTGCAAAAAGCGCAGACCCTCACGTATGTCTAACTACGTTTCGGGTCAGCGCTTTTTTTGCGCCTCGTACCTGACGATTTCTCAACAGCCTGCCAAAGTGGACTTTGTCAACAATCTGTACGCAAGAAGGGCGGCTTGGGCCGCCCTTCTTGCGTTTTGGTTGATGCCGCGCGCCTGTGCGGCGCGGCAATCGCCTTAGTCCTGACGCCTGGGCACTGGCGCATGGTAGCATTGAAACAATGCGGGGATTTGAAATAATGAAGCATTATTTCAATAAATTACATATGAGCATCCAATCTTTTTCAAAGGTAAGATGCCCTAAACGGTCCCATGGCTTTTCCCCGCAAGACGTCCGGATGAGGGACGTGAACGGGGGGTGAGCACTATGCGTTGCGCAGGGCGTGGAGCGCCGCGCCGTGCGCGCCCACCATGTCCGGGTTGTCGGGTACGATGGGGGCTTGCCCCAGCGCTTCGGCAACAAGTTTGACCATGCATGGATTGTGGGCCACGCCGCCCGCAAACACGACCGGGTGCACCAGGCCGACGCGGCGCAGCATGTTGACCGTGCGCTTGACGATGGAGGCGTGCAGGCCCAGGGCGATGTCGTGGGGGCGGTGCCCCCGCGCCATGAGCGAGGTGGCCTCGGTTTCCGCGAACACGGTGCACATGGAGTTGATGGGCAACGGTTCCTTGCCCAGCAGCGCGTAGGCGCCAAAGGCCTCTATGGGGATCTGGAACACGTTGGCCACGTGTTCCAGAAACTTGCCCGTTCCCGCCGCGCAGCGGTCGTTCATCTCGAACTTGAGCACCTTGCCGTGGGACAGGCTGATGGCCTTGGTGTCCTGGCCGCCGATGTCGAGCACGGTACGCGCCTCGGGCGCGACCGCGTGCACGCCCAGGCCATAGGCCTTTATCTCGGTGATGGTTTCCACCTCGGGCCAGCCGTTTCCGGCCACGGCCTGGGCCACGAGCGAACGCCCGTAGCCCGTGGCCGTAAGCCTGGATATGGGCAAGCCAGCCAGCGCCTTGCGGATCTGCGCCAGCGGATCGAAGGTGGTGGGAAGCCGCGTCATATGCGCGGGCTGGCCGCCATCGAGGCAGACCACCTCGATGGAGCGCGAGCCGATGTCTATGCCGGCGATCATTGTCGTGCCTTGCCTATTTCACCATTTCCACAAAGGCTTCCACGCGGGTCTTGAGCTGTTCGATGTCTTCCATGGAGTAGTCGGTCTCGATGGCCAGGGAGGGGATGGCCTCCTTGTCCAGCCGCGCGCCCACCTTGATGGCCTCGTGGCCGTAAGGCTGGCAGAACATGAGCGAATACTGGATCACGCCGTCGGCCTTCAGGTCTTTGGCCATGGCGGTGATGTTGTCCATGCGCTCGGTGTTGGGGGTGAAGCAGGCGCAGTCGATCTTGAGGTAGCGGTCCGTCAGGGCGTCGATCATGGCGTCCATGCTGCCCAGGGTCGCGGCGGATTCATCCACCACGTCGCGGGTGTTGCGGGTGCCGATGCACGATTCCTCGCCCACGATGATGGCGCCGGAGCTTTCAATCACGTACGGCAGCTTCCAGTTGGGCACGGCCATGGGGCAGCCGGAGAGCATGAGGCGCGGGGTGTCCTTGGGGGCCACGCCCTCGCCCTTGGCGATGCGCTCTTCCATCTGGTCGCACAGGGCGTTGATGGACGCGGTGAAGCGGACGGGGTCGTCGTAGAAGCTGACCTGGTTGATGAGCAGGGCGTCGCGGCCCGAGATGGGCGCGGGGTTGGCCGTGCGCAGGGCGGAGAGGCGTTGCAGGGCGCGGCGGCGGGCGTTGACGGTCTTGATGGCGGCGCCCAGGCGTTCGGGGGTGATGGTCACGCCGGTGAGTTGTTCCACGGCGTCCTTGTAGCGCAGGATTTCGGCCTTCCACAGGGCGCGGTCCGAGGCGTTTTTCTGCTGCGGCACTTCCATGACGTACATGGGCGCGTGGCTGGCAAAGGCCTCGTAGGCCTTCTTTTTGCCATCGCAGGTCGTTTCGCCCACGATGAGGTCGCAGGATTCGGTGTACGGGCACAGGTGGGCGAGCTTGAAGCCGATGAAGGATTTGATGAGCGCGCAGGTGTTGCGCGGGACGAGCTTTTCGGCCTGCTCGGTGCCCGCGTCGGCTCCGGCGCACAGGCCCACCTGCACGGCGTCGGCGGCCAGGGTGATTTCCTCGGGCACGAACACGCAGAAGGTGCCGATGATCTTGCGTCCCTGGGCCTTGGCGTCCTGCAGTTCCTTGATGCGCAGGCCATGCACTTCGGACAGCACGAAGTCGAGGTACTCCATGCCCTGGAGGCGGCCTTGCTGGGACATGTAGATGTCACCGTAGAATTTGCCGAGCACGGCGAGCAGGCCGTCGTGTGCGGTCAGGTCAAGATCGAGTTTTTCCCACATGTCACGGTACGCGTCGCTCATGGTTCCTCCTGAGGGCTGGATGTTGGGTTACACCCGGTTAGACCGGGAACGGCGTGAAGAGTCAAATTGGTAATGCGTATGCCATCTGGTTGTATGCATTTGAGTTCGTGATGCGAACGATGGGTCAGGCATACAGGGCGGGGTGGTTGGGCCGGGGCGCGCGAACCCGCCCTGACGACCCTGTCAGCGGAAGGGGAAATGCCTGTGCCTCGCCGCATGCGGGGGCTCCGGGCCTCCGTTCCGGAGAGCGGGTAGCCCCTTTTCAGCGGTTGTTGATAGTAATTACGAAAGGGATGGGGTACGATGGCGCCAAATGGTCAAACCGGCGGCGCGGACGGCGCGGCAAAGATGATGGAACGCGACGTATGAAGCATGAAGGCAAGGCGCGCAAAACGATGGGGGCCGCGACGGAAACCCCGCAACGAGGCCTTTTGACGGACGAGCGGTTCACCAAACTGCTGTATGCGCACGCCATCGACCCCATCCTGATCGCCGACCGCGCCACCGGCGTCATCATTGACTGCAACGCCACTGCCGAGGCGTATTTCGGCTATCCCCGCGAGCAACTGGTCGGCATGGACCACCGGCAACTCCATGCGCCGGAAGACATTGTGGACGGCCAGTCCATCAGCTTTGGCGCGCACCGGGTCGATCCTTCCCGCCAGTTGGAGGCCCGTCTGAAAACCGCCACGGGCGAGATCCGCTTCGCCTCGATCAAGGCCACGGGTTTCGAATTTGACGGGAAAGAGTGCATGATGGGTGTGTTTCGGGACATCACGGACATCAAGATGACCGAGGATGCCCTGAACAAGAGGCTCATCGCCCTGACCATGCCCCTGGAGGAACAGGACGGCGTGGAGTTTGAAGACCTGTTCGATCTGGAGGATATCCAGAATCTTCAGGACGCCTTTTGCGAAGCCACCCGTGTGGCGGCCATCATCACCCACCCCGATGGTTCCCCCATAACCAGGCCCAGCCATTTCTGCCGGTTCTGCACGCTCATCAGAGCCACCTGCAAGGGCAAGGGAAACTGCTACCTGTCGGACTCGGTCATTGGCAGGAAGAATCCGATCGGCCCCGTGGTGCAGCAATGCCTGAGCGGCGGGTTGTGGGATGCGGGGGCGACCATCACCGTGGGCGGGCGGCACATCGCCAGTTGGCTCATCGGCCAGGTGCGGGACGAGGCCCAGACCGACGGCATGATGGCGGCCTATGCCCGATCCCTGGGTATGGACGAACAACTCTTGCTCGATGCGTTTCATGACGTGCCGGCCATGTCCAAGGGTGACTTCGAACGCATCGCGCAGTTCCTTTTTTCGCTCGCGGGCAAGCTGTCGTCCATTGCCTATCAAAACGTCATGCAGGCGCGCTCCATCGTGGAGATGAAAAAGGTCCGTGAGGAACTGCTCACGTCCGTGCATTATTTGAATGACACGAAATCGCTGCTTGCCGCCGTCCTGGAACAGTCCCCCATCCCCATGCTGTTCGTGGACGCCAAGACCGGGGTTGTCCAGGTCGTCAACCCGGCGTGCCGGGACATTCTTGGCGCCGAGGCGGACGCCCCGCTGGAGGGGGAAAACATCCGCACGCTGCGCAGGACATGGAAACTCCTTTCCATGGCGGGACAACCGTTCGCGGCGGAAGAGATGCCCCTGTACATGGCGCTCCAAGGGAAAAGGATCTCGGACCGTGAGGTCCGGATCATCCGGCGGGACGGAACGGAGCGCATTGCCCTGCTGAACGGCGTTCCCATCTTCAACGACGCGAATGACCTGATTGCCGGACTGGTGGTGTTGCAGGACATCACCTCCCTGCGCAAGGCCGAAGAGGTCATGGTGCAGACGGAGAAGATGATGTCCATAGGCGGTGTGGCGGCGGGCATGGCGCATGAGATCAACAATCCCCTGGGCATCATCCTGGCCTCCGTGCAGAACGCCGAACGCAGGGTGTCGTCGGAGTTGCAGAAAAACAGGATCGTTGCCCAGGAATTGGGCGTTGATCTGGAAAAGGTCCGTGCCTATCTGGAACAGCGTGGCGTGGTCAGCTATCTGGATGGGATCGGGGAGGCGGCGCAACGGGCGGCCAAGATCGTCAAGAGCATGCTGGATTTCAGCCGCCTCAGCGAATCCGTGCGTGCGCCGCACAATGTCAATGCGTTGCTGGATACGGTCATTGACTTGGCGCAAACCGATTACGATCTGAAAAAAAATTATGATTTTAGGCAAATAGATATAGTCAGAAAGTATGCCGGCAACCTGCCGGAGATCATGATCACCAAGACCGAAATCGAGCAGGTGTTTCTCAACCTCGTAAAAAACGCGGCCTATGCCATGACCGGCAAGGCATACGGCGCTGACAAGCCGCGTATCGTGCTGCGCACGGCCCTTGTGGACAACGCCATCGTGATAGAGGTGGAGGACAATGGTCCGGGCATGGATGAAGGGGTCAGAAAGCGCATCTTCGAGCCGTTTTACACCACCAAGACGCCAGGGCAGGGCACGGGCCTTGGATTGTCCATCTCCTATTTCATCATCACCCAGAATCACAAGGGCTCATTCACCGTTGCGTCCGTCCTGGGGCAGGGCACCACGTTCACTCTGACGCTGCCGCTGTCGTAGCCGTCGGCCCCCCGGGTTGGGGGCTGGAGCATCGTAACTTTGAAAAAGATGAGATGCTCTTATGCATTTTCTTGAAATAATGCTTCATTATTTCAAATCCTCGCATTGTTTCAATGCGAAAATGCGCTAGGGCGCGGGGGACTGCGGCTCGCCGTCCGGCAGCTGGATGACGCGCTCCATGAGCTTGAAGGGCGTGGTGATGACGCCCTTGATGAGATCGAACACCGAGGTGCCCACCCGGCCCACGGTGTCCGTGATGATCTGCCCGCCGCGCATGGTCACGTGCGGGTCGCTGAACGTGCCGTGGAAGCGGATGGGGAAGGTGGGCAGGCCGGTCATCTGCATGAGCAGCGTGTAGTCGAACTCCTTGCTCACAAGGCTTGCGTTGCCCGAGCCCTTTGCCGCCACGAGCAGTCCTTGCAGATCGAAATCATCGTTGGTGATGGTGCCGTTGCGCAGGGTGAAGGTGCCGGTGGCGCTACGGAATTGCGTGCGGGGCGAGTTCTGGGGGGCGGCTTGCTCGTCGGCGTCTCCGCCTGTTTGCGCGCTTGTCTGCGGCGCGGACGAGGACGTGGGGCCGCCCTTGCCGAATACCTTGTAGTACCCGTCCGTAATGGTCAGCGAGGCGTCGCCGGAAAGCGAGGCCGCATGCTCGCCCCACGACAACCCCTGGCTGGCCAGTGTCCAGGCCACATCCCCCGTACCGCCCACCAGATCCTCGCTGTCGAAGAAGTGCCGCATGGAGGGCTCCACCTGGAATCCGGCGGCGTGCAGGGAGCTGCGGCAGGCCAGCGTCTTGTCGGCAAAGAGGTGGATCTCGCCGCTCACGGCGCCGTCGTAGTGCGACGCGTTCAAGGGGCGCACCGCGATGTCGCCGTCCCGCGCCGCCACCGTGGCGTCCACGTTTTCATAATCCAGGTGGAAGAGGGTGAGCTTGTCGAGTTGCAGGCGGCCCGTCAGCCGCAGGTTGCGCAGCGGTTCGATGTCCCACGGCTGGGCCAGGGGGCGTCCGTCCGGCCCCACGGCAAGTTGACTGGGCCAGGGCATGCTGCCCGCGCCGGTGGGGCTGGTTTTGGGCGGCAGATAGTTGTCCGCGTTGAGGGAAGTGCCTGACATGCGCACCGTCCAGGCGGGCGCGGCAAAATCGCGCATGGCCACGGAACCCCGGAATTTCGACCGGTCCACATCCAAAAGGATGTCGTTGATGCGCAGGGAGGTCGCATCCATGTCGATCATGGCGTGGAAAGCCCCCTGTTGCAGGGCGGACGCGGCCGCCATGTCGGGCAGGGAGACGCCCATGGCGCGCAGCACGGCGCGTGGGACAAAGGACGGCACGGCGATCGATGCCTGGACGTTGGGAGTGCCGGGCAGACCGGTGAGACGCGCGCTGCCGCGCGCCAGGGCGCCGAATGCCCGCAGCGTGGTGTCGTCCAGGTCGAGCGTCCCTTCCGCCGCCGCATAGGTGGGGTGCGTTTGGATTTCGATGTCCATGGGCAGGGCGCGCGGTCCCTGGAGGGTGTTGGCGGCGATGCCCAGAAGCGAGGACGGCCCCTGGTAACGGAGACGGGCAATGCCCTTGTCCACGTTGAGAAGCGACAAGCCCACGGCATCGATGGTTGTCTGTCCTTGCAGCGAGACGGCCAGGGAGGGCGGTGGCACGTCCTGGCCCGCGCTCGGCCCGGAGGAAAGCTGCGCGTCGGGCCGGGACAGGGAGAGCGTGCAGAGGGCCGCATAGGGCACGGGCAGGGCCGCGCCGGTGGACAGGGCGGGCCGCGCCGCGTCTTTGCCCTGCGATGGCCCGGAGGGCGGCGCGCCGCGTAGCGCCACGTGCACGGCGGCGTTGGTAAAGGCGAACAGGGCCGGGTCAGGGGTGGTGGCCGCCGGGGATGCCGCCGTGGCGTTTCCCGTGAGATCGCGTACCGGGACGTCCAGTTCGGCAAGCGCGAGATTGGCTTGCAGCGAAAGATGGGGAGCCAGTTCGGCCATTGTCGCGCCGCTGGCGGCCAGGCTTATGTCGCCGGTGGCGCGGCCCGTGGCATGTCGCAGCCAGCCGGGCGGCAGGGTGAACGGTGCGGTGCGGGCCAGCCGCGCCACATTGGCCCTGCGCAAGGCGCATTTGGCCTTGGCGTCCGTTGCGCCGTCGTCACGCCAGCGCAACGAGGCCGTGGCCGCCACGCGGCCTGTCTGGGCCTGGACTTCGGCCTCCATTCTGGTCGGGCCGGATCCTGGGCGGGTGTCTTGCCGCAGGGTGAACAAAACCGTGTCGGCAAACGCGCCCTTGGCGGTGGCGGGCGATGCGGCGTGGGCGTCGATGGCCAGGATTCCCGTCTCTCCCTGGCCCTGGTGGAGCAGGTCGAGCCGCGTCTTTTCAAGTGACAAGGCCGGAGAGGCCACCTGCGCGGCGGCGAGCGTGGCGTTGACCGCCAGGCCGCCCAACGCGGCACGGATGCCGTCGGGATGCAGCCATGGCGGCAGCAGCACGGTCTCGGGGCGTGCGTTGGCCGATGGGGCCGTTGGGGCGGAGGGAGCGAGGGCTGCGGCGGGGGGCAGCATGGGGCCAAGGTCGCACCGGGTCGCGTTGCCCCGCACCTGGAGCAACGGGGTGCGGAAAAAGGCATCGGCCTGGGGCGTGTCGCGCCACAGGATCAGGGACAGATCGTCCACAACGGGTGTGCCCGCGCGCGTCAGGGTTTGTGCGGACAGGTCGGCCTCCAGGTGGTGGCCGCCCCCGTTGGCCCGGTGGCCGAGACGCACCCGCGCGTCCTTTGCCGTAAACGTCCGTCCCGTGGCCCGTGCCACGGACAGGGTCGCGTTCACGTCCAGCGTGTCGAGCCAGCCTTCCACCTCCTGGGGCATGAGCCAGGCAAGCGGAGAGCCGGGGGCTGTGGCCGCGTCCGGCTGGGGCGGGGCAAGCAGGTCGCAGTCAAGAAACGGGGTGGCGGCCGTCACATGCAGCACCGGGGCGCTGAAATCGAGCACCGCCGCGTTGCCCGTCACGGGCGCGGCCAGTACCTCGGGCGCTGTGGCCTCGACCTTGTCCAGCCGCAGGTCGTCGATGTCCACGGCAAAGCGCGCCGAACCGCCCAGCGTGGCCAGCAGCGTGTCCACGGCGGACAGGCCGGACCGGGTGGACGACTCGGCATCCGCCGCAGCCACCAGATGGGGTGGTGGCGTGCGTGTCAGGCCGCCCTGGCTCAACTGGGCCGTGCCGTGGTAGGCCATGGCGCGCTGGAAGAGCCGTTCCCCCGCGCCGCTGCCGGACAGGGTGCCCTGCAACGTGCCTGTCGTGCCCATGTCCAGGTCGTGGAAGGAGAACACGGCGTTGTCCAGGGACATGGTCTCGTCCACCGGATTGAACATGGCCGTGCCGTGCAGGCGGCAGGGCATGATGCTGCCCAAAAAAGGCAGCGTGCCGCGCAGATCCATGCGGGTGTCGTCGAAATGGAAGGCAAAGGGCGACAGGGAGAGGTGCCCCGTGCCCTGGAATGTGGCGTCAGCGGCAATGGGCGGGTCGGCGTTGCGAAAGGCGAAGGAGAGGGTGAACGGAAAATGCGGGCCGGGCGACGCCTCAAGCTCTATGCCCGTAAAGGAGAGGAAGACGTCGTCCTCCTTGTCGTCCAGCACCACCGCGCCGTTGCGCACGATGAGGCTGTTGAGGGTGATGGCGTCGACCGTGAACCATTCCGTCTCGGCGGCCTGGACCGTGGGGGAGGGCGTTGCGGGAGCGTCGTCGCCCCAGCGCAGGCCGTCCCAGTTCGCCGTGCCGTTGGTGTTGTATTGCAGGAAAAGTTGGGGCGAGCGCAAAAAGACCCGGTCCATGATGATCTTGCGCGACAGGAGCGGCCACAGGCGCACCCTTGCGGCCACGGATGCCGCCTGGAGCAAGGGGGTGTCGTCACCCGGCGCGCCCTCGATGCGCACGCCCTTAAGATGCAGGCCCAGCCAGGGATAAAAGGACATGCGCACCGGCCCCTGGATGGATACCGCGCGACCGGTGCGTGCGGCCACATACGCCGCGATGTCGTCCCGGTAGTCGTCCGGGTTGAACAGCGCGTATACGAGGGCCAGCGCCGTTGCCAGCACGAGCATTGCAAGGCCTGCCGCCAGGGCGGTCATACGTATGATTCGGACAAGGCGCAGGGGGGCATCCTCGCGTTGGGGTACGTGGTGGTTGGGGCGTGCCGGAGCCGTTGCCGGGATTGTACATGCAACTCGATTTTTGACAAGGCCGGGCGGGAGGTTGCGCCCATGTTGGATCAGTCGTCCGATGGGCCCGGATGGTTACTCCACCACGGCGGTGGCAACGGCGTGGGCCACCGCCACGGGCACGCCATCCACCATGCGCGTAAGGGTGTAGCTGCCGGTGTACGTGCCCACGGGCCAGCGGCCTGTGCGCAGCCGTTTGCCCACGTAGTGCATGCGCTGGGCCTGATGCTTGGCCAGCGGCGCGCTGTACCGGGCCAGCTCCCTGCCGTCCGGCGTGGTGATGGCGAGCATTTCCACGTCGCCCGCGCGCACGCCGAACGCCGAGGCCCAGAAGACCAGCGCCCGGCTGTCCGAGGCGAGCCGCGTTTCCGGTTGCCTGCCGACGCGCACGGCGTTCAGTCCCGCCGGAGAGGCGGCGAATCCGTGGCCCAGCACGCCGCTGGGCAGGTAGACCAGTGTTTGCCGGGTCGCCTCGTCCCACAACGGATGCCGCTCGCCCCCGCAGCCAGAGGCGGCGCGCACGCCCACAAACGGATCCAGGGCCATGCCGTGGTAGCGCACCACCAGCTCCACATGGGGAAATTCCGTCATGCCGGACAGCCCCACCAGGCCGATCTGTTGGCCCTTGGCCACGCTGTCGCCGGGTTTGACCGCCACGCTGCCTTGGCGCAGGTGGCTGTACTGTGTCGACCATCCGTCGCCGTGGTCCACGATGACCGAGTTGCCCGCGCCGCGTCCATTGACCGTATCCAGCCCCGCCTGGCGCACGTTCACGTCCGGCATCCCGTCGCGGGTGCGCAGCACCACGCCGTCCGTCGCCGCCAGCACGGGCACGCCCCGGTCCATCATGTCCCTGGGGATGCGGAAGTCGGTGCCGATGTGGCCGTCGTAGGTAAGCGAGCCGCAGGTGTAGTCCGCGGCGTCCTTGCCCGGATCGGCGTCGAAATGGTTCTGTACAAAGCAGTCCGGGCCGATGGTGCAGGCAAGCGGCAGGGCCAGCTCAAAGGCCTGGGCGGTGGAGGCCCAGCACAGGAATGCGATGAGAATGCACAGGCGTTTCATGGTAGTGGCCGTTCGTCGGGATGCGGGGGCGGCGTGGTTGCCGCGCCAATGGAGGCGAGAATACCAGGAAACGGCCCTGGATGCCAGTGGGGCGTTGCCACATGCCGCCGGGGCAAGGTACACTCCGCCACCATGCACCGTGCCGCCAAGGAGGTCACATGCGATGCCAGTTCGTGGGCGTGGGCGAGGCGTTTGACGACGGCCTGCCCAATTGCGCCGTTCATGTGGAGGCCTTTTGCCAGGGCGGGCGCCGCACCGCGCTGCTCGACTGCGGGTTTACCGCCCCGTTCGCCTACTGGCGGCTCGTGGCCGATCCGCTCGACCTCGATCTGCTCTGGATTTCCCATTGCCACGGCGACCATTTTTTCGGCGTGCCCGCGCTGCTGTTGCGGTTTTGGGAGGAGGGGCGCGTCAAGCCCCTGGTCGTGGCCGGTCAACCCGGGGTGGGCCACATCGTCACCCAGGCCATGGACCTGGCCTACCCCAATCTGCGCCCGCGCTTCGCCTACCCCATCGAATTCGTGGAAATCGCGCCTGGCGACACCGTCGGCGTGGCCGGGTTCACCCTGGCCTGCGCCCTGTCCGACCACCCCTGCGCCAACGCCTCCCTGCGTCTCACGGACGGCCTGTCCACCCTCTTCTACAGCGGCGATGGCCGCCCCACGCCCGCCACGCAAACATTGGCCCAGGGCGCGGACCTCGTGATCCATGAATCCTTTTCGCTGGAAGAGGACACGCCGGGCCACGGCACGGTGCCGGGCAGCATCGCCTTTGCCCGCGCGGCGGGCGCGCCGCTGCTGGCGCTGGTGCATCTGCGCCGCGACGTGCGCCGCGACCGGGGCGATGCGGTGCGCGGCCTCATGCGACAGGCGTCCGAGGCGGGCGACCTGAGCGTGCTGCTGCCCGAACCGGGCGATCTGCTGGAATTGAAGCCCTGACGGGCGTGGCGGAGCCGTTTGAGGATGGCGGGCCGTTTCACCACGCCACGGGCGTGAACGTGTTGTCGGCCAGGTCGAAGAGGAGCGCCGCGCCCGTGGTGGCGCGGCCCGTGAGCACGTTGGCCGCGTGGCCGCACAGGATGCCCGCCGCCGTGACCACGCCGGGGGCGGGGCAGCCCAGCGCGTCTTCCGCGCCGCCGCCCGATCCCAGAAACTGCGCCGGGCCGGGTTCGCCGGGAAAGACCGTGGCCACGATGCCTGAAAAACCCGCCACCGCCGCCGTGACCAGCGGCTTGCCCGCCGCTGCCGCCGCCTCCTGCAAGGCGCGGCGGTCCGCAAGGCCGCCCAGGGCGTCCACCACAAGGTCCGCCTCGGCGGCCAGCGCAACGAACGCCGCCGCATCCAGCGCCGCGTGCAGCACCGTCACGTCCACGGACTCGTTGACCGCCAGGGCGTGGTCCAGGGCCGCCTGCGCCTTGGGCTGGCTCAGCCCGGCCTGCGTGGACAGCAACTGCCGGTTCAGGTTGCTCGCCTCGAACACGTCGCCGTCCGCCGCCGTGATGCGGCCCACGCCCATGCGGCACAGCATGTCCAGCACGTGGCCGCCCAGGCCGCCCAGGCCCACCAGCAACACGCGTGCTTCCAGCAAACGCGCCTGGTCGGCCAGCGATACGCTGTCCAGGTTGCGCACGTAGCGTTCGACCACCACGCCCGTGCGGCAGGCGGCGGCCTCCACCTCGCGCGGCGGCAGGTCCGTCTCCTCGGCCAGGGCGCGCACCGCGTCCAGCCCCAGGCTGGCGTAGGGTGCGCCGTCGGGGCGGCGGCGCGGCTCGGCCAGGGCGCGGACGCGGTCCGCAAGCTCCGGCGCGGGCGCCATTAGCCGCCTCCCACGGCCGGGAACAGCCCCAGCCGGTCGCCGTCGGCCAGCACCTTGTCGTCCGGCGCGTGCACGCTGTTCACAAAGATGATGGCCACGTCCTCGCGGTCGATGCCCAGGCGCGCGATGACCCTGGCCACGGTCTCGCCGGGCTGCACCGGAAAGCTGGCCGCGTCCTTGGGCTGGAACTTGTCCAGCGTGGCGAAGCACTTGAGGGATATGTTCATGATGCCGCCTTGTTCCTTGTTTTTCGCCTGCCCCAGGGGCACACGGCCACGCACACGCCGCAGATGCCACCCGCTATGTGCGGCAGCTCGGCGAAATCCTTTTTCACCTTGGTCACGCAGCGGTCGAAATGCAGCGCCTCGTCGCGGCTGGCGTAGTGCCAGTCCGTGTTCACGTTGCGGATGGCCCGGGCCGGGCAGGCGTCGGCGCAGGCCGTGCACGAACCGCACCGGTTTTTCAGCCGCTTGTCCGGCGCAAGCGCCATGTCCGTGAGCACGGTGACCAGCCGGATGCGCGGGCCGTGCGTGGGATGGATGGTGAGCAGGCTCTTGCCCTGCCAGCCCATGCCCGCTGCCACGGCCACGGCCTTGTGGGAAATGTAGGAACGCAGTGCGTCCTGGTCAAGTATCTGGCTGGCGGGCAGCGGCATGGCGCGCGCGCCGTGCCGCTCCAGCAGCATGGCCGTGCGCAGGGCCACGTCGTCCAGCAGGGTGTTGGCCACCGCGTAGTGGCGGGAATAGGCCGGGGTGGGCTGGTCCACGATGGCGTCCATCACCCCGTCGGCCAGGCGCACGGCAATGCTCACGGCGCGGGCGTAGCCGTCCAGCAGGTCGGGCGGCGATGTCTCGATGCCGCGCAACAGCGCCAGATCGGCCACGCGCAGGTCGGCCGCGCCCCAGTCTTGGGCGTGCTTGCGCAACGTTTTAGTGTCCAATGAACCAGTGCTCATGGGCATCCTCCACCGCCAATGTACGGGCGGCCGGGCGTGTTGGCAAGACGGGGCGGGCCACGCCGCGCCGGTGCGCGGCTGGGGCAAGGGCGGCTGGCGAAAACAGGTTGGCGGGGCGCGGGGCGGATCAGGCCGCGCTGACGCGCAGCAGGCATTCGGTCCATGCGGCGGGAATGGCGTCGCCGGGCCGGGCGGGCAGGGGAAGGGGCGAGCCGTCGCGCACCGCGTCCGCGCCGCGCAACTCGTCGCCCAGGCGGTTCATGATGTCCCGCGCCGCGTCGGCGGGAACCAGCACGCCGCGTGCGAGCATCTCGCCACCCAGGTCGTCGATGATGAGGTTGAAGCATTTCAGGTACACCACGCCGTCCACTTGGCCGGATTCGGGGCAGTCGCCGCCGGGGCAGCTGATGCCCGCGCGGAACGCGGCAATGGCCCCGGCGCGGCGCATGGTCGCGCCCACCAGGCCGGGCATGGCCGCGGACAGGGCCAGGGTGGAGTGGTCGAGCACCACCGAGGCGTCCAAATCGTCCACGGGCTTGGAGTCGAGAAAAAGGGTCTGGATGCGCTCTTCCACATAGTCCGGGGCAAGGCCCATCTGGTCCACCAGCAGCGCGCGCACGCTCACGCCCGTGGTGCAGGGGACGATGACGCCCTGTTGCAGCAGATGGCGGAACGCGGCGGCCACGGGGGCGGCCACGGTCAGGTCGAGGCTGTGCGGTGCGGGGCGGTGCGGGGTGTCCATGTTGGTTCCGAAAAAAAAGCGGGGTCCGCCCGAGGACGGACCCCGCGTGCAGGCATGCTAGAAGTTGAAGACCTGGTCGAGGTCCGCGTCCGCCACGTCGAACACGACGTTGTGCGGGGCTACCTTCTCGCGGGAGAAGTAGCGGGGCAGGCGGTCGTGCTGGGCGGTGAAGCCCGCGTTGGCGTTGAACTCACGCTCGTTCTTCAGGATGGACTTGCCGTATTCCACCACGGCGGCCCCGTCCAGCTCCCAGCCGTAGAAGGCGTTGAGCAGGTCGATGAGCGCCTGGAAGGTTTCGGGCTGGTCGAGCACCGCAAAGGCCACGAACAGGCACATGCCGGTGGCGTCCACGGCGGCGGTGGCGATTTGCAGGTTGCGGGACAGTTCCACCTGGCCCTCGGGCTTGAGGGGATCCACGTCGCCGCCCACCTTGAGGATGTTGGTGGCGATGCAGTAGCCGGCGGTGTGGTCCGCGCCCATGGGGGTGGTGGCGTAGGTCACGCCAATGCCCTTGACCGCGCGCGGGTCGTAGGCGGGCATGGCCTGGTTCTTGACCACCGGGGCGCGCTCGATGCCGAACGCCTTGGCCGCGGCGGCGGTGCCGGCACCCAGGATGCGGCCCATGGGCGTGCCCTTGCCCACTTCATGCACCAGATTGATGGCGCCTTCGCCGTCGCCAAAGGGAATGACGCCCGCTTCCATGGCCACGGCGATGGTCGCGCCCATTTCAATGGTGTCCAGGCCGTAGTCGTCGTCCAGGCGGTCGAGCATGGCCACGGTGTCCAGGTCGGAGATGCCGCAGTTGCCGCCGTGCGCCCACACGGTTTCATATTCGGGCTGCTTGGTCAGGTAGTTGCCGTCCGGGCCGTGGTACACGCCGGAGCACTGGATGACGCAGCCGCGATGGCAGCCGTGGGTGGGGTTGCCGCCGCGCTTGGTCTCCAGTTCGGCCTGCAGTTCGCCGGACAGGTTGGACGCCTTGTCCCACTGGCCGGTGGAGAAGTTGCGGGTGGGATAGGCGCCCGCCTCGTTGATGACGTTGGTCAGCACGTTGGTGCCGTAGGCGGGCAGGCCCTGGCCGGTGACCGGGTGCTTTTTCAGGCCATCCACCCACGCCTTGTTGGCGGCCTTGAACGCCTCGGCGTTGGCGGGCTGGCGCAGCTTGGCGCCGGTGCCGTCCAGCAGGATGGCCTTGACGCCCTTGGTGGCCATGACCGCGCCCACGCCGCCGCGGCCCGCGTGGCGGGTGGGACGGCCTTCGGGGTCGGTGACGCAGATGGTGGAGTTGGCCATGCGCATTTCGCCGGCCGTGCCGATGGAGATGAGCGCGCCCTTGGCGATCTCGTCCGCGAACTTGCCGGTCAGCTGATAGTTGGTCAGCATCTTCAGGCTGTTGTCTTTTTCGATCTTCACGCCGTCAAGGCTGATGGTGATCTTGTACAGGTCGGTGCCGGAATACGCGCCTTCCAGCACCACGGCCATGTAGCCGAGCTTGGCCAGCACCTGGGCGGCCTGGCCGCCGGAGTTGGCTTCCTTGATGCCGCCGGTGAGCGGGCTTTTGCAGCCCACGGACAGGCGGCCGGACATGGCGGCTGCCGAGCCGGAGAGCAGGCCGGGACAGATAACCAGTTTGTTTTCGGGTCCAAGGGGGTGGCAGTCGGCCGGGACTTCCTTGTTGATGATGGCCGAGGTCAGGCCTCGTCCACCCAGGCCGGCGTATGCGCCAAGCGGTTCGGTCGTGGCCTTGGGGCCGCCTGCGGCGCCCATGTCGATGCGAAGAATTTTGCTGTCCATATGATACCTCCCAGCGTTACGTTTCCAACGTTAATTTCTTCTCCAGAAAAGTATAGCGCCAAGCAAAAAAGCCTGTCAAAAAAAACCGTTACTTTTTGTCAAAATTATCTCGGGACGAGATTAAAGTGACGAATGGCAACGAAGAATGACAGGTTCGGCGGGGAGGGGAATTAACGCCCCAACTTGGCGTTTGGGCAGGATTTGCTCAGGTAGCAGACCGCGCAGCCACCCTTGTAGGGATAGTGCGTAATCATGGCGAATCGGCGTGACAGGGTGGTGTCGTCGTCCCAGTCGACGCCCGCCTCGCGCATGGCGGCCATGAGGGTGGGGAAGGGTTTGGGCGCGGGGGCGCAGCCGTCGGCCGCCACCTCGGGCACCAGGTCGCGAATCACTTCCATGAGCATGGCCTGGGCAAGCCCGGTGAGGGCGAAACCGTCGTTGGGCGATTCGTCCCAGGCCTTGTCCACATCCTCTTCCACGCCTTCTTCCAGCCACACCAGCACGTACTGGTTCTTGGCAATGGCGATGCGCTCCACATGCAGCTTGTCGAGCCACGTTTCCCACGCCTCGGCCAGCTTGCCGATCGTCTCGCCGTCAAGCTTGTTGCTGTGGTTCATCTGGATGACCAGCTCCATGTCAAAATACGGCGTTACGGAAACGGCCTCAATGGAATAGTTCTTTTCAAGGATGGGTTCGCTCACGGGGGGCTCCTGGGAACGGCGCGGGGCGCCGTGGTGTTTTCCCGAGCGGCTTACCCGGTAACGCCGAGGGAATCAAGGTCCGGTGCGTCGAGGTTTACTTGCGGACGGTTTTCGAATAGATTCATCAACTGGACAGGAAAGAGGAAATCGCCATGATACGACACGACATCGGCGACGGGTACACGGAAAACATCGTCGAACCGTTCCCCGAATTGATGCTTGGACGGCACGAACGGTTCAGGCATCTTCCCTACCTGTCGCCCGAATACGTTCCCCTGCTGACCAAGGAGCGGATGCTTACGGCCAACCGCCAGGCCATGGCGCAGGCCCAGAGCAGGGCCGCGCACGCCGCCCCGGAACGGCAGGGCGGCGCCGTGGTCACGGAAACCGCCTGAGCGCGTTCCTCTTCCCCATTCGCCCGCAAGGAGACCTCCATGGCCGACATGCCAAAACTTCCCAACAAGGTCGTGTATGAATATTCCGTTCCCGACGACCTGCACACCGCCTACGCGCATGGCGTGTGGGGCGGGGTGAATCCCCATGGCGAGATCGAGCTGAGTTTCTACACCGAAAGCGACAAGATCCCCCTGTTCGCGCAACGCGCCATTCTTCCGGACGGCAGCCTTGGGCCCGAGGTGACGGAGCTGGGCGAGGACCGCAAGATCATCGTGCGCGAGGTCAAGGCCAAGGTGCTGCTCAATTATCATGCGGCCAAGGCGGTCATCGCCTGGCTGGAGGAAAAGGTGCGGGCGTTGGAAATGGAAAGCGACCACCCCCACCTCTTCATGGACGACGCTGGGCCGGAGCAGTAGCCCCGGTCCGTCCGGCATCCCCTTTCATCCGCCTTCCCTTTCGCGCCTGTCCTCTGCCCGCCGCACCCCGTGCCGTGCCTGTTCGTTGCGGCGCGGCCGTGCTCGCGGGGCTGGCGGCAACGCGTTCCGTTGCCTGTTTTGGGCGGGCGTTGAGGGCGGCAAAAGGCGGGTGTGGCACGCTGCGCGGGACGCATTTTTCCAGTTGCATTCCGCCTGTCGAGTGGCTACACAAATTCCCCAGCGCGGGGGGTGCCCTTTCATGACCGCGCGTGGACCGAATCCCTGCATGAAGAACAGACATCCAGATACATCCCCCTTGCGGCGGCTATTGATGGGCTTGATCCTTGCCGCGTGGTGCGTCACGGGCTTTGCGCCGACCGCCCGCGCCGCGTCGTCGCCCCTGGATGCGCTCGCCGACGACATCCAGTATCTGGATGCCCTGCGCGTCAACCCCGCCACCGGTTTCGACCCCGCCCGCATCAGCGACCTGCTTGACTTCGTGGTGGGCTTTACCGGCAAGCCCGCCAAGGTGGACCTGCCGGATCTGAAGGCCACCGACGGCAAGCCCATGACCGACGCGTTTTGGAGTTTCAGCCTCAAGACGCCGTTTTCCAGCATGCTGCGCTACAATTACGACCCCTCCATTCCCCAGTGCATGACCCTGCCGTCCGTGCTGCGCCTGGGCGGCTGGCTGAACGGCGATGCGGCCGCATCGGCGCTGGGCGGCCTGTGGGACAAGCTGCCCAACGTGGCGGCCCCCGTGGTTTTCAGGGGCGAGGAAGACGAGCAGACCACGCCCGACACCCACACCGGCGGGTACTATACCTACACGACCGAGCGGTTGGTGACCCTGTTCAACTACAAGGGGCGCGATTTTCTGGTGACGCTCTCCCGCCTGCGGCAACCCTCGGCCATAGGGCGCAAGGGGTTGGTGCTGGGCGAGGACGACGAGTGGAATTATTTCTATTCCGGGTTGGACGGCCTCAAGCTGCCGCTTTTCGGCTGGTCCGACGTGGATTCGTATGTATATGATTCCGTGTCCGTGTTCGTGCAGTTCGCCGACGGGCCGGGCGCCACCCGGGTCAATGCGCTGAAATGGCTGCACGCGGGCTGGCGCGGCCTGAACATGGTGGGGCGTTCCGACATCCACGACGGCCTGAAGCGCATGGAGACCGGGATGCGGCAGATTCTGGAATCGCCGCTGCTGCCGCCGGCGGAGGAGTTGGCCGAATATGCGGGCAAGGTGCGCACCCTGTCCGATGCCGAACTGCGCGGCCGCGTGCGCGTGGCCTGCCCGGACATGGAGGAGCTGGCCAAGGAGCACGCCGAGTTGCGGCGCAAGGAGTTCGCGGCCGTGATCCACAACGGCGGCTACGTGGACACCCTGTCCCGGCCGCAGCTGGAAAGCGCCTTGCTCAAGGCCTACATGCGCGGCAAGGTGATGCAGCCCGCCATCATCCAGGCCCAGCGCCGCACCACCATCCAGTAGCCGCCGTTTTCCGCGGCCCCGATCCGTTCATCTCCGTCGCCCTGTCCCGTGGCTGGCCTTCGCAGCCGCCACGCCGTCGCCTGTTCCCTTGCCGCGAAGGTGCACTGGCCCGTCGGGATTTCCGGCGTTGCCGGTGCGCCGTCCCCATCCGGGGCACCCCGTCCGCGCCGTCCGTAGGGCACAAAAAAACCGCCCGCGCGCACGATCCGGATCGTGTTCGCGGGCGGCACATTCTTCGCCGCAGGATGCCCGTCCACGCATGTCTGCGGCGAGCCTGGAGACAGCCGCCCAGCAGCTCCCCAATGTCGTTCGTAGTTCAAAGAAACGGCGGTGCCGCACCTGGGGCGCCAAGGGCGCCCACCGGGCGCTACACCTCCACGTCGAGCTTGTTGCCGATCCCGGTGACGGCCCTGGCCAGTTCCCTGGTCTTCATGCCGTCATCCGACACGTTCTTGGACAGTTGCTCCGTGTGGTTCTGCGTGGTCACGTTCATCAGCGTTTCCGCCGCCACCTTTTGCGTGTCCAGCGATCCCATCATGCCGCTCAAACCTGATTGCATGCTCATTTCCATGTGATCCCCTCCCAAGGAGCTCATGCCGCGCGCCGCGCCGTGTGGCGCCGCCAAAGACGCCGAGGGCGCTTTTGCGGCTTGTCACTCCTCTTATCGGATGCAAGAGGGGAGGCCTTTAGGGCTGCCCGCAAAAAAATGCGGGAACAGGCGATGCCCCGGCAGCGGCGGCACAACCGGGGCAACCCACAGCGGAAGCAGGGATGTTGGGAGGGACGCGGGGGGCGTCAGTCCGGCTCGGGTGCCATGCGCAGGGCGTGCCTGTCGCAGGCCTCGACGCAGAGGCCGCACCCCGTACAGATATCGGTATCCGGGCGGTAGAAGCCTTCGATGTCCTGGCCCAGGCAGCCTTCGGGGCACGCCTCGCCGCATGCCCCGCATTGGGTGCAGCGTTCCTCGTCGGGCAAGGGGTAGAGCGGTTTTGCCATGGTGTTTCCGGCGCGTGGGCGCGCCATCCTTCATTGCCGGAGGTTCGGCGTTGCCAGAAGGGGCGGTTGGCCTGTACAAGAGTCGAGCCGTATTGCCATGTCCTCTGCGCCCGGACAGGGCCGGGGGGCGCACACCCGCAACCCTATCAGGAGCGAACCGCATGATGTTGACCGAAAAGGAAGCCAAGTTCAAGCATTGTCCCTACCTGACCACCAAGGATGACAAGCTGCGCTTTTGCCTGGGCGCCATGTGCATGATGTGGCGCCGAGCCTCGGACGGTGCGGCGGGCGATGGCGACAAGGGCTATTGCGGCCTTGCCGGAAAGCCGGAAGGGGTTGCCTGATGAACGGACGTGGTGGTCCGTGCCCGGCGTTGGAGGGGGCTGGTGGCTCTTTTCTTTTTTCAATGTGACGTGTACCCTACGCGCATGCCATCATATTTGTCTTTCGTGCGGTCCATGCCAGCCAACGAAGCTCGAGCTGGCGCAGGTTGCGTGGATTTCGAGGCATGCGCCTTGCGCCGTGCCGCCGCGCGTTTCGTTGCCCGAGCCGCCGGGCGGTTGTGAGCACTTCATGGCACACAAAAAAACACAATCCATCCGGTTTCGAGTGCATGTGGGGCTTGGCCTCACATTGGCCATCGGCCTGTGCGCCTTTGCGCTGTTCTGGCTGGTGACCACCATCCAGATAGAGTCCATGGTGCAGCGGGACATGGAGCAGACCGCCGCGCTTACCCACGGTTTGATGCGCCGCGAATTGGATATCAGGCGGGAGAGTTTGCGCCAGCTGGCCGGGGCGCATGGGCTGCAATCCTCCCTGGAGCTTGAACTCGCGGGAACCGCGAGCCGTTTTCTGGCGGACAATGCCGTAACCGTGGGGGGGGCGGCATTGTGGGTTCTCGATGGGGATGGGCGGTTTTTTGCCGCGTCCTCCGACGAGGATGCGCCCCTGTCCCTCGGGATTACGGGCGATGACGCACAGCTGGTCGAAAAGGACGGCGGCCTGTTCGTTCTGCTGCGCACACCCGTGCGGGTGCAGGGCAGGGTGCTGGGCCATCTGTTGGGGCGGATGCCGTTTCCAGGGCAGGGGCTCCTGGATGAATTGGCCCAGGGCAAGGGCAATGGGTTGGCCATCTGGGCCAATGGCAGGCTTGTGGCGCAGTCCAGTTGGCTGGCGGCAACCAACTATGCGGCCAACGGCGTGGAGCGGGTCTCACCGAAAATCGTGTTGGACACAGGCATCAGCGAGACGTTTATTCAGCAACGTGTCGCCCTGCCAGTGGCGACCATGGGTGCGTCCATCCAGGGGGTTCTGCTGCGCAGCCTGGACGACGCCGAGGAAAGTTTCAGGGGAATCCTCCTTGGATTCCTGGGAATCCTGCTTCTGTCGTACCTGGCGTTGGGGCTCATCAGCAGGCATATCCACCGGCATGTGGTGCGTCCCATCCTCGACCTGGCCCGCCTGGCCGATTACATCCGGGGAGCCAAGCGCCTGCCGCCTTCCGTGGCGCAACGGGATCCGTCCCACCACATCGAGGAAGTGGAGGTGCTCAACCGTTCCTTTTTGGAAATGGTGACCGCGCTCGACGCGTCGCGGATGCAAGCCGAAGAGGCGGAAAAGCGGTTCCGCACGCTGTATGAAAACGCCTTTGAAGGCATTTTTCAAAGCACGTTTGACGGCTATCTTTTGTCCGCCAACCCGTCCCTCGCCCAACTGCTCGGTTATGACAGTCCTGAAACGCTGCTGGCCGAGGGCGCGGACGTCGCCGACTCCATTTGGATTGATCGGGAGAGGCACAACGAGTTGCGGCGGCTGCTGGAGAGCAAGGGCGTGGTCAAGGATTTCGAACTGCAATGCAGGCGGCGGGACGGCAGCGTTTTTTGGGGCATGATCTCGGCGCGGGCCGTGCCCGGTGACGACGGCCGCCCCTCTCATTATGAGGGGGCGCTCATGGATGTGACCGTGCGCAAGGAGAGCGAGCGGGCGGAGCGCGAGCGCCAGGCCGCGGAGGCGGCGAGCCGGGCCAAGACGCAGTTCTTGGCCACCATGAGCCATGAAATCCGTACGCCCATGAACGCCATCATGGGCATGGCCGACCTGTTGGCCGACAGCGGCCTTACCGCCGAGCAGGCGGAGTATGTGCGTATTTTCCGGGCCTCGGGTGAATTGCTCATGCGCGTCATCAATGATGTGCTCGATTTTTCCAAGATCGAGGCGGGCCAGATCACCCTTGAGAGCATTCCTTTCAGCCTGGCCGACGAGCTTGAGAGCATCAGCAGCCTGCTTGGCTTCAGGGCGCATGAAAAAGGTTTGGAGTTGATTTTTGACGTCATGTCCGATGTGCCGGGCATGTTGATCGGCGATCCCACCCGCCTGAGGCAGGTGCTCATGAATCTGGTGAGCAACGCCATCAAATTTACGGAAAAGGGCGAGGTGGTGCTGGAGGTGCGCCCCGGACCGGACGCCCGCAGGCCCGGAGCCATCTGGTTCTGCGTGCGGGATACGGGCGTGGGAATCCCCGACGACAAGCTGGATGATGTCTTTGAGAGCTTTTCCCAGGCGGATGAATCCACATCGCGCACGCATGGCGGCACGGGGCTCGGGCTCGCCATCAGCAAGAAGCTGGTGGAGATCATGGGGGGCCGCATATGGGCGTACAGCCGGGCCAGGCGCGGCTCATCGTTCTTTTTCACCGCCCAGTTCGGCATTGCGCCCGAGAGCCGCGACATTGCGGAGCCCGACACGGAGGGCATCCTGGTCGGCAAGAAAATACTCCTTGTGGACGACAATCCCACGACGCGCCGGGTCATGCGCGGCATGCTCCGCTATTGGGGCGTGGAGGTGGAGGAGGCGGGCGAAGGCGGGGCGGCCATCGCCGCCATGCGCCGGGCCGCGGCCGCCAAGGCGCCGTTCCATGTGGTGGTGTTCGATTGCATGATGCCGGTCATGGATGGTTTTGACGCCGCCAAACGGATTGACGACATTCAGCCACGGCCCAGGCTTGTATTTCAGTGCACATCCCGCGAGTGCATGCTGCATCGCGCCCAGGAGGGCGGGTTGCAGCACATGGTCTTTCTTGCCAAGCCGGTCAATTACAGCAGCCTGCTGGCAGCCATGCGCGCGGCGCTTGTTGGGGAACCGATGGAGCGGTCGGTGCCGCGCGTGGACTTGCCGCGCCTGGCCGCAACGCCGCAGCCCGCAGCGCAGTCCAACCTGCCGCCCGTGCGCATCTTGCTGGCGGACGACAACGAGGCCAACCGCAAGGTGGTCGAACTCTATCTGCGCAAGCATGCGGTGCAAATCGACGAGGCCAAGAACGGCGCCGAGGCCGTGGCGTTGTTCAAGGCGGAGCGATACAATCTGGTGCTCATGGATATCCAGATGCCGGTGATGGACGGCTATGCCGCCACGCGAACGATCCGTGAGTTCGAGGCGACCGAGGGCCGCACGCCCACACCGGTGGTCGCCCTGACGGCCCATGCCTTTGTGGAACAGCAGCATGCCGTTGTCGAGGCGGGGTGTACGGAATTTTTGGCCAAGCCGGTGCGGCGGGATGACCTGGTGCGCATGCTGAAACGGTATTGCCCCATCGTGCGTGCGGTGTCCGGCGAAGTGGCCAGCGGCTCCGGCGGCAACCCGCGGCAAGGCGCGCAGGTGCTTTTCGCCGGAGGGGAGGATGGGTGCGTGGTGGAGGCGGCTGCCGAATTGGAAGAGATCATGCCCTCGTTTTTCGAATCCATGAGTGTCGACATCCGCCAGTTGCGCACGGCGTTGGCCGTGGGCGACCGCACGTCCGTGGAACGGCTGGGGCACAGCATCAAGGGCGCTGCGCAGACGTATGGCTTCGCCTTTGTGGCCGAGGCGGGGCTGCATGTGGAGCGCGCCGGACGCGCGGGCGAATTGAGCGGCCTCGGTCACCTTCTGGACACCCTGGAAGCCTATCTCGCCACTGTGGAGGTGCGGTACATCCGGTAAGCCTGGCGCGAAGAGGCCTGCCTGGTCTTTGCCCGCCGCGCGGGAGGGCAGCCGGATAAGCCGTAGGTAGGAATGGATGGGGTGGCGTGCCGCGCCGGGCGGAACACTACCGAACTGAACCGCGTAGGGCTGCACAACATCTGGCTGAACCGCGCGGACGCCCATCGGACTCGGCCGGGCCGCAGCGCCGCATGCACGCCGCTCATGATCCATGAGGCGGCGTTTTTTGGTGGCGGCCCCCAGAGCCAGGCGGGCGGTCAGCGCATGGTTCCGGCGTGGGCCATGCCGCCGATCTGCTGCGCCAGCCGCGTGGCGTAGTTGTCGGTCATGCCGCCAATGAAATCCATCACCCGCATGTAGGCCTGGTATGGGCCTTCGCCGCGCTGGAAGGCCTCGTACGGTTCCTCGCCCGCCTGGGGCGCGAACGGTCCCAGCAGGTCCATGATGAGCGATGTCTTGTACGAGACGCCGCCTTGGGGCGCGGACACGTATTCATGCACCGCGCCGGTAAAGGCGTCGAGCATGGCCCCCAGCGCCGCGTGCGCGCCGATCTCCAGCTCCACCTTGCGCCGGTTGCGCAGAATCTCCTCGTTGAACACGCGCTTGGCTTCGCCCATGACCTCGCGGGCCGCAGGCGAGCACTGCGCCAGCAGGCCGTCCTCGAACGCACCGGTCATGATGTCGCCTTCCAGCTTCGCGAAAACATCGGCCACCTCGGTGATGAGCGCGCCGATGGCCTTGGAGCGCAGGTAGCCGAGCTTGCCCGTGTCCGGCATTGCCGAGGCCATGACCGCCGCGTAACTGCCGCTGCCGCCGCACAGCGGCGCCAGGGTGTCGCGCACGCGCGCAAAGGGCAGTATGCCCAGCGCCACCGCGTCCTCCATGTCCAGGAGGCGGTAGCAGATGTCGTCCGCCGCCTCCATGAGAAAGGCGAGCGGATGGCGGGACCAGTGGTTCTTGTCGCGCCGGATGAGGCCGAGCCGTTCGGCCACGCCGTTCATGATGGACGCCTCGCTGGCGAAGCAGCTGTATTTTTTCTTGTTGAGCCGCTTGGCCGTGGCCGCTGTCCACGGGTACTTGAGCAGGGCGCCCAGGGTGGCGCAGGTCAGGCGCATGCCGCCCGCAAAGGCGTGCAGCTCGGTCTGAGCGACCACGCGAAAGCCCATGGCGTTGCCTTCGAAGAGTTTCAGATCCTCGCTTTCCTCCGGGGAAAGCCCCTGCCAGCGCGGCTGGTCCGGGTCGAAATGCTCGGCGAACCAGTGGCGCACCGCTTCCTCGCCGCCATGGCCAAAGGGCGGGTTGCCTATGTCGTGGGCCAGGCACGCGGCCTGCACGATCTCGCCCAGGAGCGAGGGAGAGACGCCGTCCGGCAGGGCGATGCGCGCGCCCGCCTCCATGCCCAGGCTGCGGCCCACGCTGGCCACCTCCAGGCTGTGGGTGAGGCGGGTGTGGATGTTGTCGTTGTGCGCCAGCGGGTGCACCTGCGCCTTGCGCCCCAGCCTGCGGAACGGGGTGGAGAAGATGATGCGGTCGCAGTCGCGGTGGAACGCGCTGCGCGAGGGTTCGGACGCGGCCTGGTCCGTCAGCGGATAGCGGTCCGCCGCGAGCAGGGTCTTCCAGTGCATGGCCATGGCTACTCCTTGGCCCAGGGGTGGGTGAATATCCAGCCCGAGGGGCAGTGCAGGCTGCGCGGCGGCGGGGTTGCCGCCGTGTCGATGGGCGCGGCGCCGCCGGGCGGCTCGTCCGCCGCCACAAAGGTGGCCCGGGCGCGGCAGCCCAGCGAATAGGGTGGCAGCCAGTCCAGCAGGCGCGGATCGCTGGCCGCGACCAGCAGGCCGTTGAGGCGCTCGCAGGTGGGGCAGGGGGCGGGGCAGGGCGCGCCAAGGGCGGCGGTCTGGTCGGCGCGGATACGCAGCATGCCGTCCGGGGTGGAGAGCAGGCGCTTGAACACGCCCAGCTGTTCGTCGCGCCAGAGCACGTACTGGTCCATGAAGGCGTCGATGTCGTCGGGCGCGGCGCCGTGCTCCTCGAAAAGCAGCCAGATGACCTGGCCCGAAAGGCGGGTGAAGAGCGGGTGCCTGCGCAGCAATTCCTTTTCGTCGAGCGTGCGGGAGTCGGGCCGGGTGGCGTCGGGCATGTGGGCATCCGTCCGGGCGGGGGGCATGCGGCCCCCCGCGCCGGTGGTCTGGTGGGGATTATTTTTCGGCGTGGGCAATGGCCCAAATCTCATCGATGTGCTCGATGAACCGGATGGTGACCCTGCGCCGCAGATCCGCCGGGATGTCTTCCAGATCCTTGGCGTTCTGCTTGGGCATGGCCACGGTCTTGATGCCGTGGGCCATGGCGGCCAGGATCTTCTCCTTGATGCCGCCCACGGGCAGCACGCGGCCGCGCAGGGTAATCTCGCCGGTCATGGCCAGATCGTTGGCAATGGGCTTGTTGCGCAGGGCCGACACCAGCGCCGTGACCAGGGTGATGCCGGCCGAAGGGCCGTCCTTGGGCGTGGCGCCCGCCGGAACGTGGATGTGGATGTCGTTCTTTTCCGAAAAGTCCGTGGGAATGCCCAGCTTTTCGGCGCGGCTGCGCGCGTAGGACAGCGCGGCCTGGGCCGATTCCTTCATCACGTCGCCCAGCTTGCCGGTGAGCGTCAGCTTGCCGCTGCCGGGCATGATCGAGCATTCGATGTGCAGGATGGCCCCGCCCACCGGGGTCCAGGCCAGGCCCACGGCCACGCCGGGGGGCAACTCCTTTTCCCGCTCGTCGTCCAGATAGGTGGGCGCGCCCAGAAGCTTGGCCAGGGTGGCGGTGGTGATCCTGAACGGTCCCTTTTCCCCCTCGGCCTTGCGCCGCGCCAGCTTGCGGCAGATGGAGCCGATTTCGCGCTCCAGGTTGCGCAGGCCCGCCTCGCGGGTGTACTCGCGGATGACCTTGAAGACCACGCCCTCCGGCAGGCTGACCTCCTTTTCCTTCAGGCCGTTTTCCTTGGCCTGGCGGGGGATGAGGTAGCGCTGTGCGATCTTGGCCTTTTCCTGCTCGGTGTAGCCGGGCAGGCGGATGGTCTCCATGCGGTCCATGAGCGGGGCCGGGATGGTGTCCAGCACGTTGGCCGTGCAGATGAACATGGTCTTGGACAGGTCGAAGGGCACGTTCAAATAGTGGTCGCTGAAGCTGTTGTTCTGCTCCGGATCCAGCACCTCCAGCAGGGCCGAGGACGGGTCGCCCCGGAAATCGGACCCGATCTTGTCGATTTCGTCGAGCATGATGACCGGGTTGCGCGTGCCCGCCTGCTTGATGGCCTGGATGATGCGGCCCGGCATGGAGCCGATGTAGGTGCGGCGGTGGCCGCGTATCTCGGCCTCGTCGCGCATGCCGCCCAGGGACATGCGGTGGAACTTGCGGCCCAGGGCGCGGGCGATGGAGCGGCCAAGCGAGGTCTTGCCCACGCCGGGCGGGCCCACAAAGCACAGGATCGGCCCTTTCATGCCGGGGTTGAGCTTGCGCACGGAAAGGTATTCGAGGATGCGCTCCTTGACCTTTTCCAGGTCGAAGTGGTCCTCGTCGAGGATGCGCTTGGCCTCCTTGATGTCCAGCCGGTCGCGGGACGCCTTTTTCCAGGGCAGGTCCACCAGCCAGTCCAGGTAGGTGCGCGCCACCGTGGCCTCGGACGAGTCGGGGTGCATGGAGGTCAGGCGCTTGAGCTGCTTGTCCGCCTCCTTTTTCACCTCCTTGGGCAGGCCGACCTTGTCCAGGGCCATGGCCAGCTCTTCCAGCTCGTCCATGTCCTCGCCGCCCTCGCCCAGCTCGCGGCGGATCGCCTTGAGCTGTTCGCGCAGGAAGTAGTCGCGCTGCGCCTTGTCCATGCCCTCCTTGGCCATGGACTGGATCTTGGCCTGCATGGAGGCCACCTCGACCTCTTTGACGAGCTGGTCGTTGACCTTTTTCAGGCGCTCCAGGGGGGCGTCGCATTCGAGGATGCGTTGCGCGTCGGCCACCTTGAGCCGCAGGTTGGAGGCGATGAGGTCCGCCAGTCTGCCGGGGTCGCCCACGCTGTTGAGTACGGCCATGATGTCCGAAGAGGGGATGCCCTTGAGCTGAAGGATCTTCTCGCTCTGCTCGCGCGAGGTGCGGATGAGCGCCTCGTCCTCCAGGGTCAGCTCGTCCACCTCGCGTTCCTGCAATACCTCCACCTTGGCGGTGCTGTAGGTCTCGCCGTCGTGCATGGAGGTGATGCGGGCGCGGCTGGCTCCCTGCACCAGCACCTTGAGCCTGCCGTCCGGGAGTTTGAGCATGCGCATGATGAGCGCCACCGTGCCGACCTCGTGCAGGTCGTCCTGGCGGGGGTCGTCCACGGACTCGTCCTTCTGGGTGACGATGAGGAGGTAGCGTTTCGCCTTGAGCGCCTGCTCCACGGCGGCCACGGAGCGGTCGCGCCCCACGAACAGCGGCAGGATCATGTAGTTGAACACCACGACATCGCGCACGGGCAACACGGGCAGTTCGTCCGGAATGTCCGATGGCAGCTGCTCCAGCAGCTCCGCGTCGGTGTCTATGACCACGCCTTCGCCGAGCTCGGTTTGCTCCTGCTCCTCGGCTTCGGGCGTGGGGGTATCCTTTTCATCGGTCATGTATTGCGTACCTCGCGTAGAGCGGTGGAAAAAGTTCAAAAAACACCCTCCCGCCGCGGCCTTGCCGCGCCGGGTCTCGCCGCGCCGCCAGGGAGGCGGCGCGGGGCCGGTCCGTACCGGTTCTAGCGGATCTCAAAGCCCTCGTAGGCCTTGTCGTACTCGATCCACTTCACGTCCAGGGCGTCGGTGCGGCTGATGGGCGAGCCGGTGCGCAGCCGTTCCCTGAAGAGCTCCAGGGCGCTTTCGTCGCCCTGGGCCAGCGCTTCGATCTGGCCTTGGGCCAGATTGCGCACCCAGCCGTTCACGCCCAGGGCCGTCGCCTGATCCTGCACCCATGCCCGGAAGAATACCCCTTGCACCTTACCCGAGACTACGCAATGCATACTGCGGATCATGGTCGCCTCCTTGGGTTAGAGCGTCTTACCCTTTGAAAAGGGTGACTGGCTCCTCTGCGTATCCCTGAAACGATGCGCCGCTGTTTCAAGGGAGCGTCTCGCTTCGAGACGAAAAGGCGTTAGAGTTTTCGATGCATCTGAAAGCTATAATAATCGTCCTCTGTCACTATAATGTGTTCGAGAAGCCGAACGTCAAGGTCTTTGGCCGCCTGGCCGATGCGTTTGGTCATCTCCTCGTCCTGGGCCGACGGCATGGGGTTGCCGCCGGGGTGGTTGTGCACCAGGATGATGCTGCGCGCCGCGTGCTTGAGCGCCAGCGCCAGCACCTCGCGCGGATAGATGGCCGTGCGGTCCACCGTGCCCCGGCTTAAGGGCTCGAATGCGATGAGCCTGTTGCCCGTGTCCACCAGCGCCACCCAGAATTCCTCTTCGGTCTTGTGTCCCAGCCGGGCCATGGCCATGTCCGCCACGGCTTTTGGCTGATCGAGCACCGCCTTTTTGGCCAGTGGCTCCTCGCTCCAGCGGGCCCGCACCTCGCGCAGCAGCACCCAGAAGGATTCCAGCGCGGGGCCGAAGCCCGGCACGGTGCGCAGCGCCTCCGGTTTGGCCTCCAGCACCGCGCGGATGGTGCCGAACCGTTCCAGCAACGCCTTGGCCAACGGCTTGGTGTCCCTGCGCACCACCACCTGCGCCAGCAGCAGTTCCAGCACCTCGTAGTCGGCCAGCGCCCTGGCGTCCTTGGCCAGGCGTCCGCGCAACCGCTCGCGGTGCCCGTGGTAGTGCGGTCTCTCCACCATGATAAAACCCTTTGCCCTTTGGAGCAAGGCCGCCGGACGATTCCGTTTGGTCAACGCCTGGAGGCGTGGACGCCGCGTTGCGTTGTGCCGCCAAACAGTTCCGCCAGCCCCGCCACAAGGATTTCCAGCGCCTGATCCGGCTTGCGTTCGCCGGATTTGACGCCCAGGTCGGCCTGCATGGCCATGTCCCAGATGCGCGCCAAGCCCTGCGGGCCAAGCCTGCCGGCCAGCGCCTGTTTGTTCTTGGCCACATAGGGAGGCAGGCGCACGGCGTCGTTGTCGCCGTGCAGCAGTTGCCACATGATGCGCGCCTCGCGCGCCAGGTTGGACAGGAACGGAAAGAGCATCTCGCCGCTTGGCCCGTCGGAGGACAGCACCGTGCGCCACACCTGGGCCGGGGCGTTGCCGCTTTGCAGCGCGGCCAGAAACGCGAAGATGTCCAGGTCGGTGGAAAAGGTGATGAGCCCGGCCATTTCCGGCGTCACCAGGCCGTCCGGCCCCAGGGCGAGTTCCAGCTTGTCCAACTCGCGGGCAATGGCCGTGGCGTCCGGGGGCAGGGCCGCGGCAATGGCCTCCAGCCCGCCCGGGGCAAAGGCGAATCCCTTGGCCCGGGCCCAGCCGCGCACGTGCTCGGCGATGGACTGCGGCGACAACCCCGGCGATTCCCATATCCATTTCTTTTTCTTGGCGAACGTCCAGAAGGGGAGCTTGGTCACATGGGCCGGGATCTTGGCCTTGCCCCGGTCGAACTCCTTTTCCAGGCAGAACATGGGCCACGCGCCCGCGTTGGGGCGGTTGAGCGTGGCGGCGAGCTCCTTCCAGTCCGCCGCCGCCAGGGCGTGGGCGTTGCGCACCACGACCAGCTTGGGCTTGCCCAGAAGGCCGGTGAGGGTGAGGCATTCCCAAAAGCGGGGCGACAGTCCCTCGTCGCCCCAAAACACGTGGCGCTCCCAGGCGGGTGCGCCCGCGCCGCCTTCCAGGCCGCCGCCCATAAGGCCGCCGCCCATGGCGCCGCCCTCGGGCGGGTGCGCGGCGGCCAGCTCGTTGATGCGCGCCTTGATGAGCTCGGCGTCCGGGCAGACAAAGAAGGAAAAGCCGGGCCGGGCTGCGGATGATGCGGTGGCGGTCATGTCGGATTTCCTTGCTAGCGCATTTTAGCGCATTCAAGTCTTGAAACAAGACTCGCCCCTGAAACAATGTCCCATTGTTTCAGGGAAATGCACAAGAGCATCCAAACCCTTTCAAGGGTAAAATGCTCTAGCATTGAAACAATGCGATGCTTTGAAGTAATGAAGCATTATTTCAACAAAATGCATAAGCGCATCTCATCTTTTTCAAAGGTAAGATGCTCTAATAGGCGTGGGCCAGCCGGTCGGCGATTTCGCGCGCGGCCAGTTGCGCCACCAGTTCCTGCGCCTCTTCCCGTTCGCCGCCGTAAAAGGAGCGGCGGATCATGAGCGGGCCGGATTCCCATACCGGCACGTTGCCGTCGCGTTTCGTGATGGTGGCCTCGACCACCAGGATGGCCGCGTATTTGACCGTGGCGTCCGATTCGTCCGTGACCGAGCCGGGCATGGAGAAACGGGTGATGGCGATGGTCATGAGTCCGTCGGCCTGGTCGCGCGCGGCCCATTCCGTCATGCCCCGGTGGTGGAATTCGTCGCGGATGAGCGAGCGCAACCGCTGCCCCAGCGAATATTCCAGCGACGGGTTGGTCACGGCGCGCACGGCCAGACTGTGGATGCCGGGCGGCAGGGCGGCGGGCGGCGGGCCAACCTTGTAGCCCGCGCAGCCCGGCGCGAACAGCGCCAGAAGCAACGCAACATGCGCGGCGCACCTCACCAGGGAGGGCAACCGGCGGCGCGGCGAGGGCGAGCCGAAGCTACCCCGCCACCACCACATTGACCAGCTTCCCCCGGACGACAATGACCTTGCGCACGGTTTTTCCTTCGATGTGCTTGGCCACGTTATGTTCAGCCAGTGCCAGTTGTTCGATTTCCTCTTGCGGCGCGTCGTTGGCCACAGCGATCTTGCCGCGCAATTTGCCGTTCACCTGCACCACGACCACCACCTCGTCCGTGACCAGCGCCTCGGGGTCGTGCTCGGGCCACGCGGTCAGGGTCAGGGGCTCCTTGTGCCCCAGCGTCTCCCACAGCTCCTCGCACACGTGGGGCACGATGGGCGCGAGCGCCACCAGCGCGCTGGCCAGCGCCGAGGACAGGGCCACGGCCCCTTCCTTGCTTCCGGCCAGTTCGTCCTTCACCTGGTAGAGCATGTTCACCAGCTCCATGACCGCCGCGATGGCGGTGTTGAACTGGAATTTGTTCTCGATGTCCTCGCGCACCTTTTTGATGGTGGCGTGCTCCTTGAGCCGCAGGTCGGCAAAGGCCTGCGCCCCTTCGGGCCGGGCCGGGGCGGAGCAGGGGGCCGCGGGGCGCAGCGAGCCGCCCAGTTCGCCCACCAGCCGCCACAGCCTGCCGATGAAGCGCGAGGCGCCCTCGATGCCGGTGTCGGTCCACTCGAAGCTCTTTTCCGGCGGCGCGGTGAACAGGCAGAACAGGCGCACCGTGTCCGCGCCGTAGCGCTTCACCATGTCGTCCGGATCCACCACGTTGCCCTTGGACTTGGACATCTTGGTTCCGTCCTTCAGCACCATGCCCTGGGTGAGCAGGTTGGCGAAGGGTTCGTCGGCCGCAAGGTAGCCCAGGTCGCGCAGGAGCTTGGTGAAGAAGCGGGCGTAGAGCAGGTGCAGGATGGCGTGCTCGATGCCGCCGATGTACTGGTCCACGGGCAGCCAGTAGTTCACCGCGTCGGTGTCGAAGGGCGCGGTGTCCAGGTCGGCGGAGGTGTAGCGGGCCGGGTACCAGCTCGACTCCACAAAGGTGTCCATGGTGTCGGTCTCGCGCCGCGCCGCGCCGCCGCACGTGGGGCACACGCAGTTGCGGAACGCGGCGTACTCGGGCAGGGGCGAGCGTCCGTCCGGGTTGGTCTTCACGTCCAGCGGCAGCACCACGGGCAGGTTTTCCGGCTTTTCGGGCACAATGCCGCACTGGTCGCAATAGACCATGGGAATGGGCGCGCCCCAGTAGCGCTGGCGCGAGATGTTCCAGTCGCGCAGCCGGTAGTTCACGGTGCGCTTGCCCTTGTTTTCGGCCTGCAGCCAGTCCGCGATGCGCTCCTTGGCCTCCTCGTTGGCCAGGCCGG
This sequence comes from Desulfovibrionaceae bacterium, assembly GCA_050251715.1. Lineage (GTDB taxonomy): Bacteria > Desulfobacterota > Desulfovibrionia > Desulfovibrionales > Desulfovibrionaceae > JBFWMG01. The sequence goes on from JBFWMG010000001.1 coordinate 259,121, forward strand.
TAAAGGCGCCGGACTCCACCAGCACGCCGGGCTCGGTGTAGGCGGCCCGCATGGTGGCCAGGTCGAGCGGCTCTTCAGGGCGCTGGATGACGATCTTCTTGGGCAGGCCGTACTTGTCGGCGAACTCGAAGTCGCGCTGGTCGTGGGCGGGCACGGCCATGACCGCGCCGGTGCCGTAGCCCATGAGCACGAAGTTGGCCACATAGATGGGGATGCGCGCGCCCGTGGCCGGGTTGAGGCAATAGGCTCCGGTGAACACGCCTTCCTTTTCCAGGTCGTCGGCCGAGCGCACGATGCGGTCCATGTTGCGGATGCGGTCGCAGAACGCCTCCACCTCGGCGGCCTGGGGCTTGCCCTCGATGAGCGTGGGGATCATGGGATGCTCGGCGGCCAGGCTCATGAAGGTGGCGCCGAACACGGTGTCCTGGCGGGTGGAGAAGACCGGGATTGCGCCGTCGCCCGATTCCAGGGGAAAGACGATCTCCGCGCCGATGGACTTGCCGATCCAGTTGCGCTGCATGGCGATGACCTGGTCGGGCCAGTGGCCTTCCATGCCGTCCAGGCAGTCCAGCAGTTCATCGGCGTAGGCCGTGATGCGCATGAACCACTGGGCCAGATCCTTCTGCACCACGGCGGTGTCGCAGCGCCAGCACAGGCCGTCGATGACCTGCTCGTTGGCCAGCACGGTATGGCATTCCTCGCACCAGTTCTGGGGCGCGGTCTTGCGGTAGATGATGCCCTTTTCATACAGCTTGAGGAAGAAGAGCTGCTCCCAGCGGTAGTAGGAGGGATCGCAGGTGGCCAGCTCGCGCCGCCAGTCGTAGGAATAGCCCATGCGCTTGAGCTGGGTGCGCATGTAGTCGATGTTCTCGTAGGTCCACTTGGCGGGGTGGATGCCGTGCTTGATGGCCGCGTTTTCGGCGGGCATGCCAAAGGCGTCCCAGCCCATGGGATGGAACACGTTGAAGCCCTGCATGCGCTTGAACCGCGCCACGGCGTCGCCGATGGAGTAGTTGCGCACGTGCCCCATGTGGATGCGCCCGGACGGGTAGGGGAACATCTCCAGCACGTAGTATTTCGGTTTGCCCTGGCCGCTCGTGTGGTCGCTGTGGAAGTGGCCTTGTTCGGTCCAGGTGGCCTGCCACTTCAGTTCGATAGCCTGCGGATCGTATCTGTCCATGCCGACATGTCCTTCTATGGAATCGGGACGCGGGGGCTATTTGCCCTGGTCCGCGCCGTATCGTGCTTCTATTTCGTTGTTCTCGAACGCGCGCGCGGCGGCGTCCAGGATGCCGTTGATGAATCCGTGCGAATTGTCGTCGCCGAACTGCTTGGCCAGTTCAATGGCCTCGTTGATGGCCACCTTGAGCGGAATGTCCGCGCGGTAGCGCATCTCGTACAGGGCAAGGCGCAGGATGGTCAGCTCGGTCTTGGCGATGCGGGCCACCTTCCAGTGCTGGGAAAACCGGGTCACCAGAGCGTCCAGGTCGTCCAGGTTGGCCCACACGCCGCGTGTCAGCTCCCAGGCGAACCCTTCCGCCGGGCCGCCCATGGAGCCTACCGCATCCGGGTCGGGGCATTGCACATAGGCCAGTTGCAGGGCGTTTTCATCCGCCGCCGGAATCTGGGTCAGGCCAAAGAGCACCAGAAAGGCGCGTCGGCGGGCGTCGCGACGGGTAGGTTTGCCCCCGTCCTTGCCGGGTTGGGACTGTTTTGACATCTAGTTCAGCTGCTCCATGATGCGCACGGTTTCCAGGGTGGCGGCGGCGGCTTCCACGCCCTTGTTGCCGCCCTTGGACCCGGCGCGCTCGATGGCCTGCTCCAGGGTGTCGGTGGTCAGCACGCCAAAGCCGATGGGCACGCCGGTGTCCATGGTGGCGTGGGCCACGCCCTTGGCCGCCTCGGCGGACACGAACTCGAAATGGGGGGTGGCGCCGCGGATGACCGCGCCCAGGGCGATGACGCCGTGGTACTTGCCCGAGGCGGCCAGCTTTTTGGCCACCAGCGGTAGCTCGAACGCGCCGGGGATGCGCACGATGACCAGGTCGTCGCGGCTGGCGCCGTGGCGCAGCAGGTAGTCGACGGCGCCGCCCACCAGCTTGTCCACGATGAAGTCGTTGAAGCGGGTGGCGACGAGCGCGAACTTCAGTCCCTTGGCGTCGAGCATTCCCTCGATGGTTGTGACATGCAACATGATCTGTTCTCCGGTGGTTGCGTAAGTCGGGCGCTAGGCGTCCGTGTTGTTGATGTGGAGCATGTGGCCCATCTTGTCTTTCTTGGTCTGCAAATACTGGGCGTTGAACTGGCAGGCGTGCATCTCGATGGGCACGCGTTCCACCACTTCCAGGCCGTAGCCCTCAAGCCCCACGATCTTCTTGGGGTTGTTGGTCATAAGGCGCATCTGGCGGATGCCGAGATCCACGAGAATCTGCGCGCCCACGCCGTAGTCGCGCAGGTCCGCCTTGAAGCCCAGCTTCTTGTTGGCCTCGACCGTGTCGAGCCCCTGGTCCTGCAAGGCATAGGCGCGGATCTTGTTGGCCAGGCCGATGCCCCGGCCCTCCTGGCGCATGTACAGCAGCACGCCGCCGCCCTCGGCCCCTATCTGGCACATGGCCGACTGCAACTGGCCGCCGCAGTCGCAGCGCATGGAACCCAGGGCGTCGCCGGTCAGGCACTCGGAGTGCACGCGCACGAGCGTGGGCTTGTCCGGCGAGATCTCGCCCTGCACCAGGGCCAGGTGGGTGTTGTCGTCAATGGCGGACTGGTAGGCGATGACGTCGAAGTCGCCGCCAAAGCAGGAGGGCAGCTTGGCCTGGTCCACGCGCCGCACGGACAGGTGGCCGAACTTCATCTTGTAGCGGATGAGATCCTTGATGGTGGCGATCTTGAGATCGAATTTTTCGGCGAAGACCTCCAGGTCGGGCATGCGGGCCATGGTCCCGTCGTCCTTCATGATCTCGCAGATCACGGCGGCGTGCTTGAGGCCCGCCAGCTGGGCCAGGTCCACGCTGCCCTCGGTCTGGCCCGCGCGCACCAGCACCCCGCCCGGCTTGGCGCGCAGGGGGAAGATGTGGCCAGGCGACACCACGTCGTCCGGTCCCGCGTCGTCGGCCACGGCGGCCAGGATGGTGGTGGCGCGGTCCGCGGCGGAGATGCCCGTGGTCACGCCCACCCGCGCCTCGATGGACACGGTGAAGTTGGTGCCGAACTTGGAGCGGTTGCGCTGCGCCATCATGGGCAGTTCCAACTGGTCCACCAGGTCCGGGGACAGGGCCAGGCAGATGAGCCCACGGCCATGGGTGGCCATGAAGTTGATGATTTCGGGCGTGATATGCTCGGCGGCGATGGTCAGGTCGCCTTCATTCTCGCGGTCTTCGTCGTCCACGAGGATAATCATCTTGCCTTGCTTGATGTCCTCGATGGCTTCTTCAGTCGTACAAATGGGCATTGCGTCGGTACCTCTCGGGCGGCCTGCGGGGCCGCCGCTGCCGGGTATGGCCCGGTGTCATCGTTATGGTCGGTTCGAGCATCGTACCCTTGAAAAGGGGGGGATGCCCGTATGCATTTCCCTGAAACAATGTCCTCTTGTTTCAAGACGAAAATGCGCTAAAAGCCGTGCCTGCGCAGAAAATCGGCGTCGATGCCCGGTGCGGGCGCGGCGCCGTCCCGCGCCGCCTCGCCCCGCCACGGGCCGAGCATGCGCAACACGTACTTGCCTATCACATCGGTTTCCATGTTCACGCTGCGGCCCGCGCGCCAGGAGGCGATGGTCGTTTCCTCCTGGGTCGTGGGGATGATGTTCACCTCCAGGAAGTCGGACCCGCAATGATTAACCGTAAGGCTTATGCCGTCAAGAGCCACGGACCCCTTGGGAACCACCTGGGTTCCAAATTCAGGAGGAAATGTGAGGCGGTAGCGCTTGGATTCGCCGTCGGGCGTCACGCTCGCCACCGTGGCCAGGCAATCCACATGGCCGCTGACCATATGGCCGCCCAGCCGGTCGCCCAGGGACAGCGCCCGTTCCAGGTTCACCGTGTCGCCTGGGCGCAAGGCGCCCAGGCCCGTGCGCGACAGGGTCTCCGCCGAGGCGTAGGCCGCGAACCAGCCCTCGCCAAAGGTCTCCACGGTGAGGCACGCGCCGTTCACCGCGATGGATTCGCCCAGCACGTAGTCGCGCAACGCAAAGAGCGGCGCGATGGTGAACCGCGTCTCCTTGCCCCGGTGGTCGGCGGCGGCCACGCGGCCCTTGCCCAGAATCAGTCCCGTGAACATGGTCAATCCGCCTTGGGTCGAAAGGTGATGGCCAGGTCGTCGCCGCTGCGCTCGCACGCGGCCACGCGCAGGCCCAGCGCCTCGTCCATGGTCTGCGGCGCAAGGCCCGCGAAAAGGGGCCGCGCCGCGTCGTCGCCCACTATCTTGGGCGCGAGGTGCAGCAAAAATTCGTCGGCCAGCCCGGCCCGGATGAGCGCCAGCCCCAGCACGCCGCCGCCCTCGCACAGGGTATACAGGCAGTCCGCCTCGCGCCGCAGCCGTTCGAAACCCACAGCCAGGTCCAGGCCGCCCGCCTGGCCAGGGGCCGCCGACGCCGGGGGCAGCGCCCACACCCGGCAGCCAAGCGCCGCGAGTTCCGTGGCGCGCGGCGTGCGCGCGGCGACCTCCGTTGTCCAGAAGATCGTCTGCCCGGCCCGCTGGCGCAGCAGCGTGAAATCCGCGTCCGGCTGGGGCAGGCGCGAGGTGACGACCACGGCCAGGGGCTGCGCGTCCGCCGCCCGTTTCGCCTCGCCGGGAGCCTCCAGGCGGCAGGTGAGGGCCGGGTTGTCGGCGTAAAAGGTGCCGCCGCCCACCACGACCGCCTGCACGCGCCCGCGCAGCGCGTGCACCGCGCGGCGCGACGCCTCGCAGGATATCCACTGCGAATGCCCGGTGCGCGTGGCGATGCGCCCGTCCAGCGTGCTGGCCAGCTTCAGGTAATTGTATGTGCGCGCGCCGCGTTTCCAGAGCAGAAAATCCGCGATCAGGTCGGCGCAGGCCACGGCCATGGGGTCCGACGCGTCCAACACCTCGACCGTGACGCCGTTGCCGCGCAAAAATGCCGCGCCGCCGCCCGCCACGTCGGGGTTGGGGTCCACGCAGCCCACCACGACCCGCCGCACGCCGGCGGCCAGCACGGCCCGGGAGCAGGGCGGGGTCTTGCCGTGGTGGTTGCACGGCTCAAGGGTCACGTACATGTCGCAGGCAGCGGGATCCACGCCCTTGCGCGCGGCGTCGGCCAGGCATTCCACCTCGGCGTGGGACTTGCCATAGGCCGTGTGCCAGCCCTCGGCCACCACCGCGCCGCCACGCACGAGCACCGCGCCCACGCAGGGGTTGGGCGCCGTGGCGCCCTTGCCGCGCAGGGCCAGGCGCAGGGCGTGCGCCATGAAGGCGGCGGCGTCAGCAGTCAAAGGGCATGTGCTCATAGGCGACTCCCGCCTCCCTGAACATTCCCTCGGACAAATCGTCCGGATACGATTGGGCGAAATACACGGCGGTGATGCCGCAGTTGATGAGCATCTTGGTGCAGATGAAGCAGGGCTGGGTGGTGCAGTAGAGCACCGCGCCGCCCAGGTTGATGCCGTGCAGGGCGGCCTGGATGATGACGTTCTGCTCGGCGTGCAGCCCCCGGCAGATCTCGTGGCGCTGGCCCGAAGGCACGCCCAGCTGTTCGCGCAGGCAGCCGGTTTCGAGGCAATGGGTGATGTTGGACGGCGCGCCGTTGTAGCCCGTGGCCAGGATCCGCTTGTCCTTGACCGCCACGGCGCCGACCTTGCGCCGGGTGCAGGTTGAGCGCTCGGACACCATGAACGCGATGCGCATGAAGTACTCGGGCCAGGGGAGGCGCTTGTCCATTGTCACAGTACCCTGGGGCTTCCGCCCCGCGTGAGAGGTTGCGCAAAAGGCCGGCCCGCGCGGGGCGGACCGGCCATCATGACGGTGCTATTCCGCGAACAGGGGGAAGACGCGGGCGAATTTTTCGACCTTTTTGCGCACCTGGGCGATGCGCGTCTCGTTGTCGATGTTTTGCAGCACTTCCACGATCCAGCCTCCCACCTTGCGCATGTCCGCGTCCTTCATGCCGCGCGTGGTCAGCGCCGGGGTGCCCAGGCGCAGGCCCGAGGTCACAAAGGGCGACCGCGTCTCGAAGGGCACGGTGTTCTTGTTGGTGGTGATGGCCGCGCGCTCGAGCGCCAGCTGGGCGTCCTTGCCGGTGATGGGCGTGTTGGACAGGTCCATGAGCATGAGGTGGTTGTCCGTGCCGCCGGACACGAGCTCAAAACCCGCGTCGGTGAGCGTCTGGGCGAGCACCTGGGCGTTCTTCACCACCTGCTTCTGGTACTTCTTGAAGGAGGGGCGCAGCGCCTCGCCAAAGGCCACGGCCTTGGCCGCGATGATGTGCATGAGCGGGCCGCCCTGGATGCCGGGGAAGACCTGGGAGTTGAGAACCTTGCCGAATTCCTCGCCGGACAGGATCATGCCGCCGCGCGGGCCGCGCAGGGTCTTGTGCGTGGTCGTGGTGGTGAAGTGGGCGTGGCCGATGGGGGAGGGGTGCATGCCCGTGGCCACCAGGCCCGCGATGTGCGCCATGTCCACCATGAGCTGCGCGCCCACGCTGTCCGCCACGGCGCGGAAGCGGGGAAAGTCCAGGGTGCGGGGGTAGGCGCTGGCGCCCGCCACGATCATCTTGGGCTTGTGTTCCTTGGCCAGCTTTTCCATCTGGTCGTAGTCGATGGTGCCGGTCTCCTTGGAAACGCCGTAGAACACCACCTTGAACAGCTTGCCCGAGAAGTTGACCGGGCTGCCGTGGGTGAGGTGGCCGCCGTGGGACAGATCCATGCCCAGGATGGTGTCGCCGGGCTTGATCGCGCCGAAATACACGGCCATGTTGGCCTGCGAGCCGGAGTGCGGCTGCACGTTGGCGTACTCGGCGCCAAAGATCTTCTTGGCGCGGGCAATGGCCAGATCCTCGGCGGTGTCCACGTGCTCGCAGCCGCCGTAATAGCGCTTGCCGGAGTAGCCTTCGGCGTATTTGTGGGTCATCACCGAACCGGCGGCCTGGCGCACGGCGGTGGAGGCGAAGTTCTCGGAGGCGATGAGTTCCAGGCCGCTGGTCTGGCGTTCGATCTCCAGGGCCACGGCCTTGCCGACTTCGGGATCCCTTATGAGCAGTTCATCCATGGTATTCGCTCCTTATATTCTCGCATCGCCTTCCCCCGGTTGCGGGGGGGCATGCATCCGCCTCGCGGCGGTTAGCGCCTTTTCGTTTTGCAACAACACGCTGTCCTGAAACGATGTCCCCTTGTTCCAGGGAAATGCATAAGAGCGTCTCACCTTTTCAAGGTCAAGACGCCCTAATCCTCGTAGCGCTTGAAGAGCAGGCAGCCGTTGGTGCCGCCAAAGCCAAAGGAGTTGGACAGCACGTATTCCACCTGCTTCTGGCGCGAACCGTCGCCCATGTAGTCCAGGTCGCAGCCCTCGCCGGGCTCCACCAGGTTGCGGGTGCCGGGCAGCACGCCCTTGTACAGGGACATGGCGCTGAACACCGCTTCCACGCCGCCGGCCGCGCCGAGCAGGTGGCCGATCATGGACTTGTTGGCCGTGATGGCGATGTGCTTGGCGTGGCCGCCGAACACCTGCTTGATGGCCTTGGTCTCGCACCTGTCGTTGAGCTCGGTGGAGGTGGCGTGGCCGTTGATGTGCTCCACCTGCTCCGGGGCAACGCCCGCCTCGCGCAGGGCGCCGCGCATGGCCAGGGCCATGCCGCGTCCCTCGTCGTCGGGCGCGGTCATGTGAAAGGCGTCGGACGATGCGCCGTAGCCCACGATTTCGGCATAGATGGTCGCGCCGCGCGCCTTGGCGTGGTCCAGCGACTCGATGAGCAGCATGCCGCTTCCCTCGCCCATGACAAAGCCGTCGCGGTCCTTGTCAAAGGGGCGCGAGGCGTGGTCCGGGTCGTCGTTGCGGGTGGACAGCGCCTTGAGCGCGTTGAATCCGGCCATGGCCAGGGGGGTGACCGTCGCTTCCACGCCGCCGGTAATCATGGCGTCGGCGCGGCCCAGCTTGATCTCGGAATAGGCGGTGCCTATGCCGTGGGTGCCCGAGGCGCAGGCCGACGTGGTCACCATGTTCGGGCCGCGGCACTTGTGGAAGATGGACACCTGGCCGGGCGCCATATTGGAAATGAGCACCGGGATCATGAACGGAGAGACCCGCTTCGGCCCGTCGTTCATGAGTTTTTCATGATAAATTTCAATTGTCTGCAAGCCGCCGAGGCCGCAGCCCATGATGCATCCCACGCGATCCTCTTCCTCTTCGGGAATGGTCCAGCCCGCATGCCGCATGAGCATGTTGGAGGCGGCCACCGCGAACTGGCAGAAGCGGTCCATGCGCTTGGCGGCCTTGAAGGGGATGCCGTGTTGTTCGGGGTTGAAGTTCTTCACTTCGCCCGCGATTTTTGTGGCGTGGTCAGTGGTGTCGAACAGGGTGACGGGCCCGATGCCGGAGACTCCGGCCAACAGGTTGCTCCAGCTCGTATCCAGATCGTCGCCGATGGGTGTCAGAGCCGAAAGGCCCGTAATCACTACCCTTTTTACGCTCATGGCCATACCTCTTCGCATCTGGCGGTCATGATTGCTCTCCGTTGGGAACCCCGACAAGGTGGGGGGTCCGGGCAATTGCCTTGAAAAACTTGAGCGCCTTATGATCCTGGATCATAAGACGCCCAAGGGACTTGCTGCATGCAGGTCTGCGCGTCGTTAGACCTTGGCTTGAATGTAGCTCACGGCGTCCTGGACCTTGAGGATCTTCTGGGCGTCGTCGTCATCGATCTCGGTGCCGAATTCCTCTTCCATGGCCATGATGAGTTCGGTCAGGTCAAGGGAGTCGGCGCCCAGGTCGTCCACAAAGGACGCCTCGGGCTTGATTTCGTCTTCGGAAACGCCGAGCTGGTCCATGATGATCTTTTTGACTTTTTCCTCAACGGACATAATGCCCTCCAAACAGTGGTTTTTTGTGGTGTATTGATGAGATGGTTGCTGTCGTGCCGTGGATAGGGTCGAGCCCTACATGTACATGCCGCCGTTGACCGAGAGCACCTGCCCGGTGATGTAGGCCGCGCCTTCCGAGGCGAGAAACGCCACGGCGGCGGCCACGTCTTCCGGGGTGCCGGCCCGCTTGAGCGGAATGTTGTTGATGAAATTTTCCAGCACGTCCGCGGACAGCACCGAGGTCATGTCCGTGGCGATGAAGCCGGGCGTGACGGCGTTGACCGTGATGTTCCGCGAGGCGAATTCCTTGGCCGCGCTCTTGGTCAGGCCTATGAGGCCCGCCTTGGCCGCCACGTAGTTGGCCTGCCCGGCGTTGCCCATCTGGCCCACCACCGAGGCGATGTTCACGATGCGGCCCTGGCGCTGCTTGGACATGATCTTGGCGGCCTCGCGCAGGCAGCGGAACGCACCCTTGAGGTTCACGTCGATCACCGCGTCAAAGTCCTCGTCCTTCATGCGCAGCATGAGGCCGTCCTTGGTGATGCCCGCGTTGTTCACCAGCACGTCGAGGCTCACCTTGCCCTTGATTTCGTCGGCAAAGAAGGCGGGCACCGCCTCGGCGTCGCCCACGTTGAGGCGAAAGGCCTTGGCCGCGCCGCCCGCGTCCACGATGGACTGGGCCACCGCGTCGGCTTCCTGGGGCTTGCTGACGAAGGTGAGATAGACCTGGAACCCGGCCTTGCCGAGCGCCTGTGCGATCGCCTTGCCGATGCCGCGTGAACCGCCAGTGACCAGCGCGGTGGATACGAGTTCGCTCATGTCGCCTTTCTTGTTGCTGATTTGTGAAAAGGTCTTCTTTCTTACCCTAAACGCCGATGAACTTCAAATGAAACTGCGGTGTGGTTTCCGGGGCGCTGGACGGCGCGCCCCGCGGCAAAGCCTTGCCACAGCCGTGTTGCGATACGGTGACGCCCCGCGTCCCGCGCGCCTAGAATTGCAACAGGGTCGAGCCCCAGGTGAAGCCGCCGCCAAAGGTGGTGACCAGCACCTTGTATCCGGGCTTGATGGCGCCCGTGGCGCGCGCCTCGGCCAGGGCGATGGGCACGCTGGCGGCGGAGGTGTTGCCGTAGCGGTCCACGTTCACGAACACCTTGCCTTCGGCGAAGCCCAGCTTCTTGCCCACGGCCTCGATGATGCGCAGGTTGGCCTGGTGCGGCACGAAAAGGTCCACGTCGTCCGTGGTGAGGCCGTTGCGCTCGAGCATCTCCGTGGACACGGCCTCCATGCTGCGCACCGCATGCTTGTACACCTCGCGGCCCATCATCTGGATGTAGAACTCGTCGCCCGTGGCCTCGCCGTACGCCAGGGGGCGCGAGGAGCCGCCGCCCTTCACGGTCAGCAGGTCGGCCAGCGACCCGTCGGAGGAGAGCTTGGTGTCCACGATGGTGGCCACGGTCTTGTTCGCGCCGGCTGGGGTGTCCGGGGCGGTTATGACCACCGCGCCGCATCCGTCGCCGAACAGCACGCAGGTGGCGCGGTCGTTCCAGTTGATGCGCGACGTGAGCACCTCGCCGGAGCAGACCAGCACCTTGGCGCCCGGTTCCAGCAGGGTCATGGCCCTGGCCAGGTGGGTGGTGTACAGAAAGCCGGAGCACGCCGCGTTGCAGTCCACGGCCATGCGGCCCCGGATGCCGAGCTTTTCCTCCAGGTAACAGGCGGCGCTCGGGCAGTAGGTGTCGGGCGTGAGCGTGGCCATGAAGATGTGGGTCAGCTCCTCGGCCTCCATGCCCGCGTCGGCCAGGGCGTTCTTCGCGGCCTCCACGGCCAGGGAGGAGACCGGCACGCCGGGCTCGACCACGTGGCGCTGCTTGATGCCGGTACGGGTGGTGATCCACTCGTCGCTGGTCTCGACAAAGGTTTCCAGGTCGGCGTTGGTCAGCACCTTGGGGGGCACGTAAAATCCAAGGCCTCGAATGATGGCGTGTGTGCTCATGGCAATGGTATCCCGCCGTGGCGCCGAGAGGGGACGGATGCGTTGTGGCCGTGGCCGCGCGTCCGTCCGCCGGGAATCAATGATCGCCGCTCGCCTTGGCGAAGCGGGTCAGTTCCTCGTTGGCGCCCAGCTGTTCGATGAGGTGCTCGTTGGTCTTTTTCTCGATGAACTTGGCGGCCATGCCCACGGCGGAATCCATGGCCTTTCTGTTGGACGCCCCGTGGCACACGAAGGCCACGCCCTGGAGTCCGAGCAGCGGCGCGCCGCCATATTCGGCATAATCCACCACCTTGGCGAACCGCTTGAGCGCGCCCAAGGCGAGCATGGTGCCCAGGCGCGCCACGATGCCGCGTTGCAGCTCCCGCTTGAGGAGCCTGCCCAGCGAGTACGCGAGGCCTTCCGAAAGCTTGAGAGCCACGTTGCCCACAAAGCCGTCGCACACCACCACGTCCACGTCGCCGGTAAAGATGTCCCGGCCTTCCACATTGCCCACAAAGTTGAAGGAAGCGCGCTTGAAGAGTTCGAACGCGCCTTTGACCTGGGCATTGCCCTTTCCTTCCTCCTCGCCGATGGACAGAAGGCCCACACGGGGGGTCTTGATTTCCAGGAGGTCGCGGGCCAGCACTTCGGCCATGACGCCGAACTGGAACAGGTGCAACGGACGGCAATCCACGTTGGCGCCCACGTCGATGAGCACCATGGGATGCTTTTCCGTGGGCATGAACCCGGCCAGGCCGGGCCGTTCCACGCCCTTGATGCGGCCCAGGATGAACATGGCGCATGCCCCGGTGGCGCCGGAGTTGCCCGCGCTCACCACGCCATGCGCCTCGCCGTTCTTCACCAGGCGGCACGCCACCTGGATGGAACAGTCTTTCTTGCGCCGCAGGATGTCGGACGGCTTTTCGTCCATGCCCGCCACGTCGGGGGCATGGACAATGCGGATGTCCAGTCCGCCGGTTGGCAGCTTGGCCAGCTCGGCGTCGATTTCCGCTTGCCGGCCCACGAGAACGAGGCGGCACCCGGAACGTCTGGCGGCATCCACCGCGCCCGGCACAACCACGGAGGGACCGAAGTCCCCCCCCATGGCATCAACGGCTACAATGGGGTTGCCGTTAGGCATCTTCCTGCTGCCTGAGCATCTGCCGACCCTTATAGGCGCCGCAGCTCGGGCATGCCCGGTGGGGCAGGGTGGGCTCGCCGCACTCGCAGTAGACCACGTTGGGAACGGCGACGTGGTCGTGGGAGCGGCGCATGCCCTTTCTGGACTTGGACTTTTTATTTTGTGGTACGGCCATGGTAAACCTCTCTTTTTGAAGCGCTAGGGCTCTTTCTATTATTATGGTTGGGCACGGGGCGCCCACATTCGTCGCGCACAGGGGCTATTGCTTGGGACCGACCTTCAGGTTGCGCAACACCGCCAGCCTGGGATCCAGCGTGGCGTCGCCGCAGGAACAGCCCCCGGTGTTCAGATCCGCGCCGCATTCGGGGCATAGCCCCTTGCACGACTCGCTGCACAGGGGTTTGGCCGGCAGCGCCAGCACGAACTGCTCCCAAAGCAGGGTGTCCACATCCAGTTCAAGACCGCCCTTGTGGAAGCGCAAGCGGCATTCGCCCACGTCCACATCGTCCTCGTCGAGCTGCTCGTATTCGCTGATGCGCAGATCCAGCATCACCAGCGAATCCGCCGTGCAGCGGCCGCAGGGCATAATCACCGACCCCGTGAGCGTGCCCGTGATGAGGCAGCCGGACTGCTGGGGCTGGACGCGGATGGTGACCACGATCGGATCGGCCATACGGCAAGGGAGCTTATACTCCTTCCAACGGCTGGTCCAGTACTCCGGATCGTCGTACGAAAATACCCGGCCCTCGGCCGGGATGTCCTTTAGGGATAACCATAGTTCTGTCATTGTCTGTCTCTCGCAAAAGGGGTTCCCTACATGCGGAGCCCTTTCATTGTCAAGAAAAAAGGACTTGCATTTTTTTGCGCAGGGGTATAGGAACCCAACTTCCTTACGGCGGCACTGGCCTTTTGAGCACGAACAAGCCCCATGGCGCCGTCGCTGTACAGCAGCGAGGCGGGGTGGGGCCACACGAATACGGTATAGGAATTTTCAGGAGGAACGTCATGGGTAAAGAATGTGAAATCTGCGGGAAGGCTCCCCAGGTCGGCAACAACGTCAGCCACTCCAACATCAAGACCAAGCGCCGCTTTCTGCCCAACTTGCAGCAGGTGCGCGCCTTGTTGCCCTCGGGCCAGGTGAAGAAGATCACCGTTTGCACGCGCTGCCTGCGTTCCGGTGCCGTGGTCAAGCCCCAGGCCTAACGCACGCCTCGCCCCCTTTTGTTTTACCACCCCGGCTTGCCGGGGTTTTTTTTGTCCGGCTCCCTGGCCACGGGGCTGTCGGCCTGGCGCGGGGCATTGGCTGGCATGGGGTGTTGGGGGCGGCGCCCCGGTCTGGCCGCCATGGCGCGGGCGACGTCCCCATGGTTCCTGGCGGGCGCGGCGCATGGTGTCGCCCGTCGGTTTCGCCGGTCTGGGGTGCGGTTCCCTGCCCGGCACGGCGCCCGGAACCTGCGTGCTCGGATCGCGCGTGGTTTGGGCGCTCCCTCTTTCCCTCTTTTCCGGTACCGCTTCTGTCCGCCAACCGGGGCCGGTTTCTTTTTTTTACGCCCTGCGGCTGAAAAGGCGACGGCAGCGGCTGAACAAGAGCCATTGCTGTCACAAAATTAACTAATATCATTTAATATTTTGTCGTGTCGTGGCTGATGGGACAGGGTGGGACGTCTGTAAAAAATAGAGTCTCACGCCCCCTCTCTCGTTTCACGGCGTTTCAAACTGTTGCGTCCAACGGGGTAATTGTATGCGCATCCCCTCAATATCTTGGGGTTTATGTCGTAAAAGGGTTGCATTTTTGCGCTATTTGTGTTTGCCCTATGGGGCAGTTGACAACTTACCCTAATGCGAATAGTTACTATTTCAGAGGTGCGCTTATGGAAAAAATCCCGAAATCTAGAATGACCGTGCAGCGCCGGGTGATCCTGGAAGAACTACGCAAGGTGACAAGCCATCCCACGGCGGACGAGATATATTCCATGGTCCGCTCGCGGCTGCCCAAAATAAGCCTGGGCACCGTGTACAGGAACCTTGACCTGTTGGCTGAAAACGGCGAGATTTTGAAGCTGGAACGGGTCGGCGCGCAGATGCGTTTTGATGGCAACACGATGGCGCATTATCATGTGCGCTGTCTGTCCTGCGGTCGCGTGGGCGATCTTGACGTGCGTTTTGATCTGCCCAATTTCCGTGACTGCAAGGTGGATGGCTTTGCCATTACCGGCGTGAGTGTGGAGTTCGTCGGTCTCTGCCGCTCCTGCTCGGGCTAGAACTCCATGCGCGAACGCCGTGTTGGCGCATGGCGCGGCAATGTGTCCGGGCCGCAGACCGGACAGAGCCCCGTGTGCAAGGGGACGGCGTGCGGCCACGGCGAAGGTGTGCCGCGTCACCCGACGCGGCGTCTTGGCCGGGTGCCGCGCCCATCCAAGGGGCCGGATGCCACGCCCCCCGCTTTTTCCGCTCCCGGTTTCATGACGCGCTCGCCGCATGGCGTGCCGGCCTCTTGGGCCCAAACCCGCGCCATTGTGCCTGCGGGGTTCCTTTTCGTCCTGTTTTTCTTCCTTTGCCCCCCAAGCCTTGCGGCCATGGACATCGCCGATGGCCTGGCCCGCCTTGCCGCCGCCTATCCCGATCACCTCGCCGCGCCCGAACCCAACGTCCTGGTCTGGAACGATGGGGAACGCATGGTGTATGACGACGGCAGGCGCAAGGATTTCGCCGACCTGCTCGCCGTGCCCGACCTGGAGGACCAGATGGCCATGCCCTATCCGGCGGGCGATGCCTTTGCGCCGCCCCCCGCGCCCTTGGCCGACCCCGGACGCGTGCGCCATGAGCCCTTTTTCCGCAAGATGTACGGCGGCACGCCCGAGGTGGTGCGCGCCCGGCTGGCCACCATCCGCTGGCTGCCGCATGGCGTGGACATCCCCCTGCTCGTGACCACCGTGAACAATGTGCATGAGCGGCTGGCCGCGGTGTCCGCCGCGCTGGAGGCCTTGCCGCCCCGGGAGCGCGCCTTTGCGGACAACCCCGCCGGAACCTGGTGCTGGCGGACGATCAAGGACACGGGCAGGCTGTCCATGCACAGCTTCGGCATGGCCATCGACCTGAATGTGGCTGGTTCCAGCTATTGGAAGTGGGACAACCCGCAGGCCGCGCCGGACGACACCGTGCCCTACAAGGGGCGCATGCCTGGGGCCATCGTGCGCATCTTCGAGGCGCAGGGATTCATCTGGGGGGGGAAATGGCACCACTACGACAGCATGCACTTCGAGTACCGGCCCGAATTGCTGCCGCAGGGACGCTGACCGGAGCCGCCGGGCGGGACAAGCCTATCGCAGGTCGGCCAACGCCTGCTCTTCGGTCTCGTAGATGTTGAAGATGGTGTTCAGGGTCACCACGCGCACGATCTGCACCACATAGGGGTGCAGGGCGCACAGCCCGAACTTGCCGCCCTGCTGGGTAATGGTCTTTTTCAAGGTGACCAGCGCGCCGATGGTCATGCTGTCCATGAAGGTGACTTTTTCCAGATTCAGGATCAGGCAGGGTTTTTCCTTGTTCTCAACCTCGGCCAACGCCATCTGCTTGAACGCGTCGCACACGGTATAGTCGATGCTTTCGGCCATTACCCGGGCAACGGTGCATGTGCCCACTTGCTTGATATCCATTTCCATGGTGCGGAAACTCCCGAAGTCTGTGTTGGCGGAGATTGTCCTCAACCGTATACAATAATGCGGCCTGGGCCTCAATACGGAAATGCATTTTTATGCCAATTCGTTAAAAAAGCCCAGCCCTGGTCGGGGCGGCCAGGGCGCGAGGCGTCAGTTGATGCGCCTGCTGACCGTGCCCGCGTCCGGGTGGCTCACCGTGACGCCTACCGGCGTCGTGGCGTTGGGAAAGGTGAACCGGCCATGGGCATGGGTTCCCGGGGCAAGCAGGGTGTGCGGCAGGGTGTTGGCCGAGGCCGCCACGGTGGCGTTGGCGATGGTCTCCAGGCTGGCGCTCATGGCGGCAAGATCCAGGGGGGCGGCGCCCACGTTGTATATCCAGATGTACAGGGCGTGCGCGCCATCCGCCGCGCCTTCGTCCTCCAGGGCGATTTCAAGGCGTCCATTGCCCTGGGGAAAGAGCAGGGCGTCGCGGGCGAGGCTTTGTGCGGCCACGGCCACGCGCGGGTCGCCGGGGGCGTCGGCCCGCATGCGCCGGAGCAGGTCGCGCATGGCCGCATGGTCGGCCAGGGTGCGGTTCGGGTCGGCCAGATAGGCGTCCATGCGGCGCAGATCCGCCTGGGCCCGGACGCGGCGGTAATGGGCCAGGCGCTCGGCATAGGCCGCGTTGTCCGGGGCAAGCGCCGCCAGGGCGGCATAGATCTCCACCCCCTTGTCCGCGTCGCCGCGGGAGAGCCGGGCGGTCTCGGCCAGCAGCGCCTCTTCCCTGGCGGCGGCCTTTTTCTTTTCAAAATCCGCCAGCATGGCCGTGAACACCACATCCTTGGCCGCTGTCGGGCCGTACTGTTCAAACAGGCGTTGCGCGGCGGCGTAGTCTTTGGCAAGGATGTGCGCTTCGATGGTGCGCAGGATCTCCCGCCGCTGGGCCGCATAGTGCCGCGCCGTCACCGGGGGCGGGGGGGCTTTGGCTGGAGCGTGTGGCGGTGCGGCCTCGTTGGCCGGGGGCGGGGCGAGCAGCAGTCGCGCATAGGTCACCGAGGCGGCGAGTGCCGCCACGAGCAGGAGCAGCAGCAGCGAGGAACGCGCGAACGCGTGCGTGGCCTGGGTGCGCATGGAGTGGTATCGCCTTGATGACGCGCGGCGCGTGTGCCGCGCGTTTCACCGCGAGCATATGTCTATTTGCGCCCCCCTGTCCAATGCCGCGCCGCTCCCGGTTGGGGGGCTTGTGTAATTGTCTTCAACTCTGCTACATTGAATGGATAATGAGCACAGTCACCGTTCCCAGCTTTTCGTCGCCCGACGTGACGTATGCCATCAACCCGGCCTTGCAGACATGCACCTGCCGGGAATGGACGACGCGGCGCTTCCGTTTTGAGGAGGGCGACCCGCGCCGGCTGTGCAAACATCAACTCAAACTGCTGCTTGAGGAGCAGGAGCCGCTGCCTCCCGATGCCGAGGATGCGCGGGAGGATCGCCTGTTCCGCCGCGTGCTCGCCCTTGGTGTCGATTTTCCCCTGTGCCGTTTCTATGAACCCATGGCCGTGATGAACGTGGAGTATGATGTCTTCTTCCGGCTCAACCGCAAGAGTCCGTGGGTGGACGTCATTTCCGACGACGGCGTGTTCTCGTACAATCTCATAGAGAAACGGTGGGACCGCCAGCGTGTGCCCGTGGAAGGCTCCGGCGTGGTGGACGCCATCCTGGCCGTGCTGGATGAGGAGCAGGGCGCCGTTACCAAGGAAAAAAAGCGGCGGCGTTTTTTCCGGTTTTCCGTCCGGTTCGGCATCGCCTCGCTGGCCACGTTCCTCGTGGTGCTGGCGGGTGGGTTGGTGCTGGGCGTGTCCTGGTTCGGCGGCACGCGTGCCGTGGGGCATCTCACCCAGTCGATCATGAACGACAAGGCCGAATTCGTCATCGACAAGACCCTGAACTATATGGACCCGGCCAGCGGCACGGCGGTGTTGTTGTCGGGATATCTGGCGGGCTACCGCGCCTTTGACCAGTTCTTCGATTCGGACGTGCGCCGCCTCATTGGCGACTACATGGACGCCAACGAGCAGATTGTGCGCATTTCCTACGCCACGCCCGACGGTTCCTATTTCATGGTGCGCAGGATGCCGGACGGCAGCCGTAGCGCCCAGGTGGTGACCCTTGCCAAAGGGCGCGCCATGGGCCGCTGGATGCACGCCAACAACGAATGGTCCGCCACCCTGCACGACACCGAGGACTCGCTGGATACCGCCCAGGGGCTGACGCAGACCCCGTGGTACCAGCGGGCCGTGGGCCGAGGCGAAATGGTGTGGACGGACGTGTATATTTTTGACGAGGAAAAGACGCCGGGTCTGACCTGCGCCGTGCCCGTGCAGGCGGACGGCGTGATCCAGGGCGTGGTGGGCGTGGACGTGAGCGTGGGCAACCTCGCCTTTTTCCTCAACCGGTTGACCATCGGCACGCACGGCAAGGCGTACATCATCAACCGCCAGGGAGAAATCATCTCCATGCCTCTTGTGCAGGCAAACCAGTTGCACAAGCTGGTGCGCACCACCGAAAAAGACGGCGTGACCACCTTCAGCCTGCGCAAGGCCCAGGTGGCGCCTGACAAGGCCTTCGCCATGTCGGCCACGCTTTACCTGGAGTCCGTAACGGCGGGAGAGGCGACGGATTCCCTGGCTTTCTCCGTGGAAAACCAAGCGTACATCGCCATGTACAAGGATTTTCCCTCGGGCCGCAACGCGTTTCCGTGGAGGATAGGCATCGTGGCCCCGGAAAGGGATTTCATGGGCACCATCTACGAGTATGGGCTCATCATCCTGTACGCGGCGGTCATGGTCATTCTTTTCGCGGTCATGATCGGCATGCGCCTGGCGCGCATCTTTTCCAATCCCCTGGACTATCTGTCGCGCGAAATGCACCATATTCGCGACTTCCAGTTGGAGAGCGAGGAGGAGCTGGATTCGCCCATCATCGAGGTGGACACCATGGCCCGCTCGCTGGACAACATGAAGAGCGGCCTGCGCTCGTTCAAGAAGTTCGTGCCCGCCGAACTGGTGCGCGACCTCATCGCCCTGGGCCAGGAAGCGGAACTGGGCGGTGAAAACCGCACCATCACCACCCTGTTCACCGACATCGCCGGGTTCACCAAGATTTCAGAGGAAACCCCGCCGGATGACCTTGTCATGCGCCTTGGTGACTATCTCAGCCATCTTTCGGTCATCATCCACCAGCAGCAGGGCACGGTGGACAAGTACATCGGCGACGCCATCATGGCCTTTTGGGGCGCGCCGCTCATGCTGGAGGACCACGCCTTCAAGGCGTGCCGCGCGGCCCTGCAATGCCAGGCCGTGCTGCGCGGGCTGGAGGAGCGGTGGAAGGAATCGGACATCCCCATGTTCCACACGCGGTTTGGCATCAACACGGGCAAGGCCATCGTGGGCAACATGGGCGCTCCCGAGCGGCTCAACTATACGGCGCTGGGCGACAGCATCAACCTGGCCAGCCGTCTTGAGAGCCTCAACAAGCAGTACGGCACCAAGATCCTCTTGAGCGAAAACACCTACCGGCAGGTGCACAAGCAGATGGCCGCTCGCCGTCTGGACCTGGTGGCGGTCAAGGGCAAGCAGAAGCCGGTGTACATTTTCGAGCTGGTGGCCGAGCTGCCCGACCTGACCGAGGAGCAGCAACATCTCATCACCCTGTTCGAGCAGGGCTTTGACCGCTACCTGCAACGCGATTGGCCCGGCGCCCAGGCGGTGTTCAACGAGGTGCTCCTTGCCCGGCCCGACGACGGCCCGGCCAAGGTGTTCATCGAACGGTGCGACTATTTCGCCGCCAACCCGCCCGAACAGGGGTGGACCGGCGTCTTTGTGGCCAAGAGCAAGTAGCCCGGCCCAGCCCCCGGCCCCCGGCCCCCGGCGTCCGATCCCAGCCTTCGGTTCCCAGCCCCAGCGTTCAGCCCCCAGCCCTCTCTCCCGGCCCCGATCCCAATCCTTATATTTTGCCCCCGGCCTCCGGTTCCGGCTGCCCGCGTTGCGCGCGGCGATCCGCCCAAGCGCACCGCACGCCAGCCTCTCGCAAGCGGCATGGGAGAGAGGCGGTGTGCAGGGCCAAGGGGGCGAGGCGCGTGGCGCGGGGCGCGCCTGGGCACGCGAGGGAGGCGGTGCGTTGAAGGCGCGTAACCGCCAGGAAGACGGCGCCACGGGTTTTCCGGCCGCGTGCAGGGGGGCCGCTGCCGCCAGCGGCGAAGGGAAGGGGGGCTAGAGTCGGCTGATGAGCGTTTCCAACTCGTCGGAGGTATGGGACATCTCCATGCTCCGCCAGTTGAACCGCATGTCCTCTTCGGAATACCGGTCCGCAATGGCCGTGAACTGAATGCCCACATAGATGCTTTGGTTCCGGTCCTCCTCGATGTTGCGCATGATGCCGCCCACCCAGAATTGCCTGTAGTCCTGCGCCTCGTCGTCAAAGATCAGGACATTGGCGCAGACCGCTTCGTCGGGCCGGTAGTCCTTGGTCCGCATGGCATAGGATATTTGCAGGCCGATGCCGTCGACGGACAGGTTGCTCACGCGGGGCAGGGCGGCCTCGTCGGTGCGCGGCTCCAGGTTCATGGCAATGTTCGGATGCAGGAATTCGAAAGTGTTGGGGCCGATGGCGGGCACCGCGAACCAGCACCGGACCTTGATGAGGTTCTGGTTTTTGATGTCCTTTCGGTTGCGGCTGCGCCGGGGAATGAATTCGAAGTGGAGCATGCGCTTGAGCAGCAGTTGCCTGGGGCCGACCTCCTTGATGAAGGTCTTGAAGCAGTTCACGTATGTGCCTTGAAAGCGCATGGGCGTGGTATGCACAAGGACAAGCTGGTTCTTGCTGAACGCGACTTCCCCTTTGTAGTAGACAATCTTGAGCAGCACCTGCCCGTCATCGAATTCCGTAATGCGGCCCTTGCAGGCAAATATGAAGGTGTTGTCTTCAACCGTGAAGACTTCAACAGGAACCTTGCGGCGGATGATTTTTTTGAGCAGGGGATCTTTTTCCCGCCGCTTGCTGGCGTTCATGTTGCATTGTATGAATGAGCGGATCCATATTTGGTATTTTTTGTAGATAAAGATGGCGTAGAGAGTGACGGGAATGCCTATTCCTGCCAGCAGAATAAAGGAGTTGCCGCCCAGAAAGTCGGTTATGGCGGTTCCCATGCGGGAAAAGATGCTCAGGTCGAAAAGAGAGAAAAAATCCATTCCCGGCTCCCGGCGCAGGTGTCAGCAGGCCTGGATACGGCCCCATAAAGCCAAAACGCTCCGTATCTCCCGCTTTTGTCCCATGTTCATGGAAAACCGTCAAGAGGCTAAGGGAAACGGGAGGGATTGCGCCGGGCGTTTACTAACAGGGCGTGAAAGGGTAACTTCGCGTATGGCTCCCGTGCGGTGTGCACGGGGAACCCCACGGACATGCGGCGGCGTTGCCGTGCAATAGGAACAAGCGAGAGAGCCATGCAATATTTTCTGGATACGGCCAATCTGGAGGAGATCGAAAACGCCAAGCGCTACGGCCTGGTGGACGGCGTGACGACCAACCCCACGTTGCTGGCCCGCGAGGGCGGCGACTGGCGCGCCCAGGCCAAGGCCATCTGCCGGGAGGTGCCCGGCCCGGTGAGCCTGGAGGTGGTGGGCGTCACGGCCGAGGACATGATCCGCGAGGCGCGCGAGTTGGTGGCCATTGGTCCCAACGTGGTGGTCAAGATTCCCATGATCCCGGAGGGCATCATCGCGGTGCGCGAGTTGGCCTCCAAGCAGATCGAGACCAACGTCACGCTGGTCTTTTCCCCTCTCCAGGCCTTGGCCGCGGCCAAGGCGGGAGCCAGCTACGTCAGCCCCTTTGTGGGTAGGCTCGATGGCATTGGCCACGACGGCATGGAAATGGTGAGCCAGATTGCGCGCATCTTCGACCTGTACGGCTTTGCGACCAAGATCATCGTGGCCAGCGTGCGCCATCCCAAGCACATCCTGGACGCGGCGCTCATGGGCGCGCATGTGGCCACCGTGCCCTATGGCGCGCTCATGGACAGCCTCAAGCACCCCCTCACGGACAAGGGGCTCGACGCCTTTCTGGCTGATTGGAAAAAACTGACCGGGGCGTAGCCGCGCCCCGTAAAGCGGATGCGGCCACCCGAACGGGTGATGCGGCATGTTCGCTCTAACAAATTGAAATAACGATATATTGTGTGCGCTCAGCGCTTGAGCAGGAAGTGGAAAAAGGCCTGCACGTAGCGGCCCGAGATGACGTCGGGCAGGGAAAAGGCGGGCAGGGTGTCCGTGGTCGGTTCGTTGGTAAAGGCAAAGAGGATTTCCTCGGACAGGCGCGTGAGCGCGGGCGCGAGCACGTCGTCCCACAGCTCGCGCTGCATGTCGCCGGGCAGGTCGTAGGTGCGGCACTGCAAGGGGCGGTGCGCAAACACGATACAGCCGTCCGGCCCCTGCAACGGGCACACCGCCCCGGCGTCGAACAGGCAGCACGCCTCGTCGTCCGTCGCGCACAGGCCGGACAGGGCGCGTTCCTTGCGCGCGGAGGCCACCGCGCGGTCAATGGCCTGGGCGCGGTCCTGGCTGGACAGTTTGCTGTCGATGGCGTGGCGCAGGCACACGGCCTCGGCCAGGGTCAGGCGCACGGGCACGCCGCCGCACCGGTCGTGGTCGCGGCCGCAGCGGGGGCCGGGGCCATGGTACAGGTCGTCCGCCCGGCCCGCAATGGCCTCGTAGTCGCGGAAAAACGGCCCCAGGTCCACCAGACGGCCGTTTTCCAGCGAGGGCTCGCGGATGGTCAGGCGGGGGCTGGTGCGGCCATATTTGCGCACGGTCCACCACTGCTCGAAATTGGTGGGCTGGGAGCGCAGATGCTTGAGAATGCGCGCCGCGCCCCGGTGGCCCAGTCCCCGGCGCAGCAGATAGGCGTTGAGCACCGTGCCGGTGCGGCCGATGCCGTGGCGGCAGTGGATATAGGTCTTTTTCCCCAGGTACAGGCACTCGTCGAGCCACGCCAGCGTCTCCTCCAGGGCATGCAACTCCGGCGCTTCCTCGTCCCCGATGGGCATGTAGCGCACCTCGAAGCCGTGCGCCGCCTCGACATGGTGCAGGTCGCAAAACTCGCCGCACAGGTTCAGGATGGCGTCAACGCCCTCATGCTTGAGCCGGTCGAGCTGCTCCACGGACAGCGGCGCGCCCCCAACGGCCAGATGGTCCGTGACCCAGGTCAGGGCCGTGGCGCGCTTCCTGGGCTTGGGAAAACGCATCACGCCTCTCCGGCCCGCACGGCGCGGGCGCCCATCAGCTCCTCCACGCCGCGCAGGAAATCCCGTTCCAGGGCGTCCACCTGCGGCGCCTCGGCCAGCTGCATGTCCAGCAGCCGGGTGCGCGCCAGCAGATAGCCCAGGATGGCCAGGCTTTGCCGGGTGCGGGTGGCGTCCACATGGTCCTGGCCCGCGTCGAGCATGTCGCCGGTCACGCGTACCGTGAACCCGTACCGGGTGAGGATGCGCGAGATGAAGCCCACGCGCAGGAGCCGCCCCTCGGACGTGCCGCCGCCGCCCTTGAAGCGGAAATTGATGTAGTTGTTGGGCGCGTCGCCGCCGCACAGGCTGTCCACCACGGCGAAATGGTAGCCGAATCGCAGCATGAGGTGCATGTAGTCCGGCCCCAGCACGGCGTAGCTGGCCAGCATGCGCGCGTCCTTGGACACGATGCCCGCGCTCACCTTGTCAAACGCCTCCCAGTCCATGTGCGTCAGCCCGTCGTGCCACACCACGCCGCTGGCCGACAGCCCCCACCACAGCGACCACATGGGCAGGCAGGAGATGTCGTTGGGCGTGACCTCCTTGCGCGTGGCCGCCGCCTCCAGCAGGCCGCCGCCCAGGTCGAGCACGTACATGACCAGCGGCAGGTGGGTCTTGAGCTTGCGCGAGCGGTGCATGGCCCGCCCGCCCTTGTCCACCAGCGAGAACATCTCGCTGACCGCCATTTCGTGGGCGTAGCGCACCGCATCGTGGATGGACCGCCAGCGCTGCGGGACGAAATTCTCCGCGTCGGGATCGGTGAGCGTGAGCCGGGAGATGCCGGGCATCACCGCGTCGAGCCTGCGCGCGAGCGGGGTTTTGGGACTTTCCCCGGCGCGCGCCATCAGCGCCTCCACCCGGCCCTGCAGCACGCGGCCGTTCCAGCCGTCCACCGTGACCACGTGGCCCTGAGGCAGGGCGTGGGCCATGTCGCGGTGGGTGACCAGCACGGGCACGCCGAATTCGCGGGCCACGGAGGCGAAATGGCTGGCGCGGCTGCCGGTGCGGGCGATGACGCCCTGCACCGTGCGTACGGTGCGCGCCAGGGCGGGCGCAAGGTTTTGCACCACGATCACCGATCCGGGCGGGATGCGCGCCACGTCCATGACCGCGTCCACATGGTACAGGGGGCCGCAGCCGATGCCCGCTGCGGCGCGTTCGCAGGCGTCGACCAGGATGGCCGCGCCGTGCGTTTCGGCCGCGCCGGGCAGGCCGATGGGCGGCGGCAGGGCGGCCTCGCGGCGCTGGGGCCGCGTTTGCAGCAGGATCAGGCGGCCCGTCTCGTCCAGCGCCCATTCCACGTCCTGGGGCGCGCCGAACAATCCCTCCAGTTCCATGCCCAGGCCCGCCAGGGCCAACACCTGGTTGTGGTCCAGCAGGGCCGGGCCGCGCGTGTCCACCCGTTCGGGCCGCATGGCCTGGCCGCCCGGCGCGGGGGCGTCGGGCCGGGGCAGGCTGTAGACCTGGGGCGTGGCCTGGCCGTCCACCAGGGCCGATCCCAGGCCCGCCACCGCGTACACGCCCAGCGACGGGTCGCCCGCCTCGGACAGCTTGGGGTCGTGGGTGTAGATGACGCCCGACACGCGCGAGGCGACCATGGGCATGACCAGCACGGCCATGGGCGTCTCCAGGTCGGACAGGCCGCACAGGATGCGGTAGGTCACGGCCTTGGGCGAATACTTGCTCGCCAGCACCCGCTTGTAGGCCCGGCCCAGGGAGGCGGGCGTGACGTGCAGTTCCGTGGCGTACTGCCCGGCGAACGAGGATTCGCCGTCTTCGGCCACCGCGCTGCTGCGCACGGCGAAAAAAACGTCGTGCCCCAGAGCCGTGGCGGCCTCGTCCAGGTCGTGGGCCAGCGAGGGAGGCACCTCGGCGGCAAGGATCAGGTCGCGGATGGCCCCGCATTGCAGGGCAAGCTCCTCGGGCTTGGACAGGACGGCGTTGCGCAGCTTGTCCGTGATGATTTCCCGCAGCTCGTTGTGTTCGATGAAATAGTGGAACGCCGCGGCGGTGGCCACGAAGCCGGGCGGCGCGGTGACGCGGGCACGGGCGGCGGCCAGTGCCAGATTGGCGGCCTTGCCGCCCGCCATGTCCGCCTCGCCCGCGGCCTCGCGCAGGGGGATGACGTGGGGCGGCGACACGTCGGGCGCGGGCAGGCTGACGCCCATGCGCATGTAGAAGATGCGTTTTTCCAGATATTCGGAGAGGCCCATGTGCCGACCGGGATTCAGGTCGGCCAGCCGGGCCATGAGCAGCCGGGCGCGGTCGGCCAGATGGCCGCACAGCCACTCCACCCGCGCCCAGTCCACGGGGTCGTGGCCGTAGTGGATTTCCTCCAGCTCGGCGATGAGCTCCAGGCAGGCCTCGTCGTGCTCCAGCAGCTCCTTGAAGGCGTTGTACCGCGTGCGCAGCAGCGCGCCAGGGGCAAAGATCTGGTAGGTCCAGTGCTTGAAGAGCTGGGTCAGCGACATGGGCGCGTCACAAGGCCAGAACCTCGGCCACCTTCTGTTCCAGTTCGTCCTTGTCGATGGGCTTGACGCAGTATTCGTTGGCGCCCAGCTTCAGGGACTGTCTGGCCGTTTCCAGGGTGGGGTAGCCGGTCAGCATGATGGCCTTGACCGAGGGCGATGTTTTTTTCAATTCCTCCAACACCTCCACACCGGTCATCTTCTTCAGCTTGATGTCGAGGATGGCGAGATCGACGTTGTGCTTCGCCGCATGGCGCAGCGCGTCCTCCTCTTCGGTAAAGGCGGTCACGCTATGGCCTTTGCGTTCCAGAATGCGCTTGACGAGCACGCCCGCGTCCGTCACGTCGTCCAATACGATGATGTGCGCCATGGTGCGCCTCCCTGTCATGCTGTTGTCGCGGCGGCCTCGACCGCCTGGTGGTCCAGGGGCAGATCCACGATGAACACGGTGCCGGGGCCGAACGCCACGTTTTTGCCCACGCCCTCGACCGCGCGCGCCATGGCGAGCATGTCGGGCGGGCAGGGGCTTTCGGCACGGATCGTGCCGCCGTGGGCCTCTATGATGCCAAAGGACACCGACAGGCCGAGCCCGGTGCCCTTGCCCACCGGCTTGGTGCTGAAAAACGGGTCGAAAATCCTGTTCAGGTTGTCCTGCGCAATGCCCGCGCCCGTATCCGCCACCCACAGGGTCAGCTTCATGGCCGGGGAATCCAGCCGGGTGCGCACCACGATCACCCCGCCGCCGGACATGGCTCCCAGGGCGTTGTGCAGGAGGTTCATCCACACCTGCTTCAACTTCTCCGGATCACCGTAAATGATGGGTTGCCGGTCGTCCAGATCGGTGTGGATCACGGTGTTGTCCAGATAGAAGGTGTGGCGCACCAGGGTGACCACCTCCATGACCGAGTTGTTGAAGCACATTTCGAGCTTGGCGCTCTCCGCCTGGCGGGAAAAGCCGAGCAGGTCGGACACGATCTTGCGGCAGACCTTGGCCTGCTTTTCGATGATGCCGAGATCCTGGTGCAGCTGCCCGTCCTCGGGCGCGTCCTCGCGCAGCAGTTGCGCGTAGCCCAGGATGATGCCGAGCGGGGTGTTGATCTCGTGCGCCACGCCGCCCGCCAGCTTGCCCAGCGATTCCATCTTTTGCGACTGCACGAGCTGCCCCTGCACGCGCTTGAGTTCCGTGATGTCCCGCGCGGAACGCAACAGGCCGATGGTGCGCCCCTGGGCGTCGCTCACCGGCGTGAGCACCACATGGTACCAGAAGGCGTCGTCGCCCCGGCGGAGCTGGACTTCGTGGTGGCTGCGCCGCCCGGCCGCCAGGGCGCGGCGGCTCTCGTCGTCGCGCCGCCGCGCCTCGTCGGGATCGAACATGTCGGCGTTGGCCTTGCCGGCCACGGCTTCGGGCGCAAGGCCCACAAAGGCGGCAAAGGCCTTGTTGGCCGCCTGGTAGACCAGGTTCTCGTCCACCATGCTCACCATGTCGGGCGAGGCGTCCAGGATGGAGCGCAACAACTGCTGCTGGCGCGACAAGGTGGCCTCGGCGTCGCGCAATTCGTGGATGTGGGTCTTGAGCCACAGGCTCATCACGTCGAAGGTCTCGGCCAGATCCTGGATCTCGTCGCCCTTCTTGGCCCGGTAGACCGCGCAATCCTCGCAGGAAACCGATGCGCCGTGGTGGTCGGGCGAGTGGTCCAGCACCCCGGCCAAATACCAGCAGGGGCAGTTCTCGTCGCCATGGGCTGGGCATGACGCCAGGCCGCATTCCCGTTCCTGCCAGCAGCGGGTGGCCATGCCGCGCACGGCCTGCTGGTCCATGTTGCCGCGCACGATGTTTTCCGCATGGCCGCGCAACAGGTTGAGCCGCCGGGTCACGCGGCTGGCGAACAGCCCGCTGGCCACCAGGGACAGGGCGAATGCCGCCGCCGAAACCCCGGTGATGGCCGCCATCAACTGGTTGACCACGGTCTGCACCTTGGCCCGCGACACGCCCAGGCGCACGGTGCCGAACCGTTTGTTCGCCACCAGGATGGGCGCGGCAAAATCGTCGATGCGGTCCGCACCGGTATCCAGCAGCCGGATGTTCACCCGGGCGGACCCGTCCACGGCATTGGCCTGGAGCAGGTCGATGGGGAAGCCCCCGGTAAAGGTGTGCACCAGAATGGAGCCGCTCTCGTCCAGGATGAAGCCGTAGGCCACGTGCTTGTCCACGCGGCGCAGTTCGTCCACCAGGTTCTTCAGGCGCAGAAAATCCATGCCCAGCATGGGGTCCACGGCGCGCATGGCCAGATTGGACGCCAGCACCGACCCGCTGTGCTTGCTTTCGGACACCAGGGCGCGGGCCGCCATGTGGCTGATGACCAGCCCGAGGATGAGCGCGATGGGGCCGACGATGGCGATGATGCCCAGGTTGACCTTGGTGCGGAAACGCAGGGTGCGCAGGCGGAACCGCATCTAGTCGCCTCCTGTTGTCGGGCCCACCTTGGCCGCCAGTTCGCGCACAGGGGCGTAGTCGGCGTCGTCGGCGGAATGAATGGCGTGCATGTGCGCGGCGCGCAGGATGGCGGCATGTTCGGGATCGTCGGGATCGAGGGCCAGAAGCGCCATGCGCACCGCATCCACCACCGCCGGATCCAGGTTGCGGCGTGCGGCGTAGACCCAGCCGGGGTAGGAGCGGGTTTCCGCCAGCACGCGGATGCGGTCCAGCTCGATGCGCCCTTCCAACAGCTCCAGGGTGCCTTCGCGGATGGAGCCGATATCGTATTTGCCCGCATAGACCGCCATGACGACCTTTTCCTGGTTGCCGCCCGGACCGGGCGCAAAGGCGACTTCGCGGAAATCCGCGCTGGTGAGGCCATGGTCCATGAAATGCCCCAGGGCAAAGAGGTAGCCGCCCGCCGAATGCGGATCCACGGCTATCCAGCGCTTGCCCCGGCAGTCGTCCAGGGAGCGGATGGCCGTGTTGTCCTTGCGGGTGATGATCTGGCCCCGGAAAAAGGGCTTGCCCGACGGTTCCACGGTGCGGGCAAAGGCGCGCGCGCCCATGGCGTCGGCCATGCGCACGTAGATGAAGGGATTGGAGAATGAAATGTCGATTTCGCCCCGGCCCACCATGTTCAGGTGGTCGTCGAAGGTGGCGGGAAAGACCTGGCGGAAGGTCAGGCCCGTGGCGCGCGCCAGATACTCCACCAGCCGGTGGTGGCGCTGGTAGGATATGGTGTGCGAATACTGGGGCAGATAGGCGTAGGTCACGGCGTCGGGCGGGGCGGGCGCGGCGGCCTCGATGCGGCGGCTCAGGTCCACGCGGGTGGCTGGTTCGTCATCCGAGCAGCCCGCGACGGCCAGCAGGGCCGCCAGGGCAAGGCAGAGAAGGATGATGCGTCGCATGCGCGCTCCCGTGGCCATGCCTCACACCGTCGCGGCGGGGCGTTCGACGCCCGCGCCGCCCTTGCCGTCCGGGCTGGACGGGCCGGTCGTCCCTGTCGCCACGGACTGGCGCGGCTGGTCCTGGCTCGCGCCGAGATCCGCCCAGCTGAGCACGGGGGCGCTGTTTTGGGCGGCCTCGCGCATGCGCCGGGCGGCGTGGCCCAGCAGGGGCAGACGCCGTTTCACGCGGCTGAAGGCCACGCGCAGCAGGATGTAGGTGGGGAAGAAGACGGCGGTGAAGCCCACGGTCCATGGGGTGAAGGGCAGGGGGATGGCCACGCCGGAAAAGCGGGTGGACATCCAACCCAGGGCAAAGGGCACGGGCCAGACCGAGGTGGCGAAGAGCGCGGCCTGGGCAAAGAACGCCTTGCCGAAGGAGTCGTTGGCCAGCGTGTTGCTCGCGGTGTAGCTGGCCTTGTCCCTGGCGCGGATGGCGCGGACGGAGAGGTTGTGCATGCGCACCATTTCCGCGCTTTGGCCGTCGAAATGGGCCTTGTTGCCCAGGTAGGCCAGCGCCATGGTGTATTCGCCCAGCACGACGCAGACCAGGCAGAGCGTTGCGGTGCCCAGGTGGAATCCCGCCGTGGGATCGGGGAGCAGCCGGAAGGGCGCGATGCACAGTGCGTCGAGAAGGTGGAGAAGGGCGGTGGCGTCCATGGTGTTCTCGCGGGTTGCGGTTGGGTTGAGGGTATCAGAAAGATACGCGTCCCGGAAGCGGGGGGAGCGGCCTGTTGGCGCTTGCGCCGGGGGGGCTGTTGCGAACGCCTGCTGATGTGTCGTGTCGGCCGGGAGCCCGCCTGTCCTTTGAAAATTGGAACCGGGGCTTTGGTGCGCCCCGTGTCCAATGAAAGTTTGGAACCGGAGCTCTGGTGCGCCCCGTGTCCAATGAAAGTTTGGAACCGGAGCTCTGGTGCGCCCCGTGTCCAATGAAAGTTTGGAACCGGGGCGGGGGTGCGCCCCGGTTCCGGGGGGTAAGCCGTACGTATGGAGTTAGTACGGCGGGAGCAGGCTTATGCCGAGGAGTCCCTTGGTGGAGTACCGGATGCCCACATAGAACGCCAGGATGATGAACAGGATCTTGAGACCCTTTTCCGGGATGTACTTGGAGGTGCGGGGGCCGACCACGGAGCCGATCAGGATGCCGACGAGTTCCACGCCGATGAGCGACCAGTCCACGGGCGCGCCGCCCACGGTCATGTAGGTGGCGATGCTGGTAATCATGCCCACGAGCACGGCCAGGGCCGAGGTGCCCGCGACCAGGTACATGGGCAGCCCCGCCACGCTGGTGAGGAACGGCACCAGCAGGAAACCGCCGCCCACGCCCAGGAAGGAGGCCAGCGACGCGATG
Source organism: Desulfovibrionaceae bacterium (assembly GCA_050251715.1). GTDB lineage: Bacteria > Desulfobacterota > Desulfovibrionia > Desulfovibrionales > Desulfovibrionaceae > JBFWMG01. The sequence goes on from JBFWMG010000001.1 coordinate 289,473, forward strand.
ACGAAGCCGCCGCAAATGGGGATGAGGGGGTTGAAGCCGAATTCCACGCCGTAGAACGTGAAGGTCACCTTGCCCGGGGTGAAGCTCTTCACCTTCACGCCCAGGGCGGAGGTGTCGATGGCCGCGCCTTCGCGCTGCTGCTTCACGGTGGCCTCGAATGCCTTGGCCGCTTCCTTGGCCTTCTTTTTGGAGGCCTGGCCGCGCGGGGTCATTTCATACGTCAGGTAGCAGCCCAGGAAAAGGACGAAGAGGCCGAAGTAGCCGATGTAGGACTTGAGCGAGATCTTGCCGGCGGTGAGCCACGGCACCAGGGTGGAACCGGCCACGGAGCCGATGCCCAGGCACAGGGCCAGCGGCAGCACCAGGCGGCCCATCTTGTAGTAGTTCCAGGAGGAAATACCCGCGCTGGTGCCCACCAGCCACTGGTTGGACACGCGGATGGAGTCCGTGATGACCTTGTTCAGGGTCGGGGAGGTCTTCTTGAAGGAGGAGGCGAAGTTGCCGAAGCCGTAGATGGTGATGTGGCCCACACCGGCCATGATGCCGCCAAAGGCGCCCACGGTGGAGAATATCCAGCCCACCCACAAGGCCCAGCCAAAGGCGAGGATGAGGTTGACCTGCGGCGCGCCGGGAATGCCCAGGAAACCGGGCGCGGCGGTGGGGTTGAGCTGTCCGGCATCGGTGCCGGCGGGCGAGGCGGCAATGGCGTCGGCCAGGCGGTCGGCAAAGCTCGGCTCGGCCCACAGGGCCACCACGGCCACAAGCAGGGCGACAATAAGCAGGGCGGTATGTTTGCGGTTCACGACAAGCTCCTTTGGCTGGGCCTAGGCCTTTTTCTCGGCCTTCTTGAAGATGATGAGGGGGCAGTTCTTGCAGACGTCCGCGCCGGGGAAACCGTCGCCGGGGCGGGTGATGGCGCCGCTGCCGTACTGGGCCTTGCGGTCGAGCAGGCGCTGCACCGTGGGGCCGATGTGCTCGCCGGGGATGATGAAGTTGACCTCGCCGCGCTCGGTCTTGCCCGCGTTGTAGCTGCCGCTGCATGCGGGAAGCATGTTGGCGCTCTTCTCGCTGTAGGACCACACGTTGCCCGCGCAGGCGGAGGAGTTCATGGTGATGTTGGTGCGCAGGGGGTGGATGTCCATGGCCGCCATGTAATCCACGGCCAGGTGGTAGGCCTGCATGTTGTCGCAGTAGAAATGCACGGTGTCCGGGTCAAAGTACGCATCCGCCAGGGGGGAGACGACAATGGCCTTGAGCGCGCCCTCGGGCAGGCGGGCCTTGCTCTTCACAAACCGTGCGGCCTGGTCCAGATCCTTGGTGTACTTGGCATGGCTCGCCACTTCCTTGTCGGAGTATTCGCTCCAGCCGAACACGTATTCGGCGTTGGGACAGCCAAGCCCAGCGGGCTTGCCCAGCACGGTCTGGCCCTTCATGCGCGCGGCGATCTCCCACTGGCAGAAGGTCATGGGCTTGACCGGGGTGAAGTGGTCCACGTTCCGCTCGAATTCCTCCACCTGGGCGTCATCGAACAGGTATTTTACGGCGATGGGAAAATGGTACAACCGCAGGTCTTCCATCAGGACATGTTGCATTTCCTTGTAGGTCAGGGCGCTCATCTGCTCCTCCTTGCGTTTGCCTTTGGGGCGGCCATGCGGCACGCCCAGGTGCATGCCGTCGGTCGGATTGCCGGACCGGCATGACCTTGGGCTAGCAGGCGGCGGTTGGAACGTGGGAGCGGAAACAGGGCTTGTGAAAAAAAGTACGTGTATTATTTTTCAGGCGGGATCCATGGGGGTGGGGGGGCGGCAGGTTTGGTGAAATTTTTCACATGCGGTGCGGGTGCGGCCAGGGTGACGCCCGGACGCCAAATAGGCGCGAGTGATCCGCCAGCTATTGTATGACTAGGTTGTTTTGTGCAATAGTCCGCGACATAGGTATGCCATGACCATCCGTAACGCCACGTTGACCATCATCACGGTGACCACCCTGCTTTTTGTGGGGCTCACGCTGTTTGCCTCCAGCCACATCATTGGAGACAGTTTCCTCCAGCTGGAAATCGACGGCGCCCGCGATGATGCGGTGCGGGCGCGCCGGGGTCTGCAACGCCTGGTGGACACCACCGACGCCCTTGTCTGGGACTGGGCCAGTTGGGACGACACCGTCCAGTTCGTGCAAGACGCCAACGCGGCGTATATCGAGTCCAACCTGCACGCCTCCACCATGAGCGATCAGAAACTCAACGTCCTGCTGGTCGCCGACCCTTCGGGTCGGATCGTCTGGGGGTCGGGATACGACCTGGAAGCGGAGGCTCTCGTGCCTCTGCCTCCCTCCCTTGCGCCGATGCTGTGTTCCGGCGGCGAATTGCACAACCTGTCCTCCCCCTCCAAGCCCGTGGCCGGGGTGCTTCCCCTGTCCGAAGGCCTGCTGCTGGTGTCGTCACGCCCCATCCTCACATCTTCAGGCGAAGGACCGGCCAAGGGCATGGTCGTCATGGGGCGTTTTCTCACGGAGACCATGCTGGACCAATTGCGCGAATCGTTGCAGTTGAGCGTCGTGTTGTACCCTTCGTTCGCCATGCAGGAGCGGATGCGGACGACTGCCTGGGATCCGTGGGGACTGGCCGTCGAGGTCATGGATGAGGTCGCCCTGCGCTCCCTGGCGCGGGTGGAAGGCGTGGGCGGACAGGGGGTGCTCGTGTTGGAGGTGGTTTCCGGGCGCCCCATGTATGTCCTGATGCGGCATACCATCCGTAATGTCGCCGTCGCACTGCTGCTCATGGGCAGCCTTTTTTGCATCGTGACGGTGCTGCTGCTTGAAGGCAAGGTGCTGTGCCGCATCCGCGCGCTGGGTGCCCAGATGGCGGCCATCGGCCGCCAGCGCGACCCCGCGCGGCGGGTGTCCCTGGCCGGCCGGGACGAGTTGGCGGTTTTGGCCGGCAACATCAACGGCATGCTGGACGAAATCAACACAGCCCGGACCGAGGCGGCCTTGCGCCAGAGCGATCTGGAAGAGAGCGACGCGTTCATGGCGCGCCTGTTCGACTCGATCCAGGCGGGCGTGTTGCTTATCGACGCGCAAGACCGTTCCATTGTCTACGCCAACGCCTTTGCGCTCAACCTGGTGGGAACGGACCTGGCCTCGTTTCGCGGCCAGATTTGCCACAAGGCCTTTTGCACAAGCAGCAACGGGATATGCCCCGTGCTGGACAAGGGGCAGGATGTGGCGCTGAACGAGTGCGACATGTCGCGCGCGGACAAAAGCATGTTGCACATCCTCAAGTCCGTGACCAAGGTGGAGCGCAAGGGACGCCCGTACCTGCTGGAAACGTTCACCGACATCAGCCCCATTCATGAGGCCAAGGAAAAATTGCAGGCGGCCAAGGCGAGCCTGGAGGACGAGGTGGCCGTGCGCACCCGTGAACTGCGCGAGGCCAACACCCGGTTGACCGAGCTCAACCAGCTCAAGTCCTCGTTCCTTTCGTCCGCGTCGCATGAATTGCGCACGCCGCTTACCAGCGTGATGGGGTTTCTCAAGCTTTCGGACAAGAAATTCACGCGCTGGTTCGAGCCCCTTGCCAAGGGCGATCCCGAGTTGGAATCGCGCGCCAGGGAGTTCAAGGCCAATTTCGCCATCATGGAGTTGGAGGCGGAGCGGCTGCGCCGCCTCATCAACGACCTGCTCGACCTGAACCGCATCGAGTCCGGGCGCATGTCGTGGGACAACGCCGATGTGGACCTGAGCGCCCTGCTGGAAAAGGTGGCCCAATCGTTCCAACCCCATTTCGAAGGGCGCCCCGACGTGGCGTTCGAGACCAGCATCGCGCCCGATCTTCCCCATCTGACAGTGGATCCCGACCGCCTGACGCAGGTGGTGGTGAACCTGGTGCACAATGCGGACAAGTTCACGCTCAAGGGCTCCATACGGCTGGAGGCCGGGATTGACGGCGACGGCTTCGTGCTGGTGCGGGTGCGGGATACCGGTTGCGGCATCCCCGCCGGGGACGTGGAGAGGATTTTCGAAAGTTTTTACCAGAGCCAGGCACGTGGTGGCGCAAACAGCAACAAGAATGCGGGGACAGGTCTTGGCCTCGCCATATGCAGCCAGATCGTCCAGCACTACGGCGGCGTCATTTGGGTGGAGTCCGAGGAAGGCAAAGGCAGCGTCTTTTCCTTCCGTTTGCCACGGGCATAGCCCTGGCGGTCCGCGATCCGCGCGGGCCGCGTCGCGTCAACCTCCCCAACCGGGACGGTATGCATGAAGATCGAAGTGATCGATGAGATAATCAGGCAACTGACCTATGAACGCGACAAGATGGACGCCGTCGTGGACATTGAGCATGAATTGTCGAGTCTGCCCGACTATACGGACACGGTGACGGGCACCACCCACACCGGCCGCCAGACCTCCAAGGCCAAAAGCAAGGAGCGGACGGGCCTGTCCGAAAAACAGCAGGCCGACAAGGCCACTGCCGAGGAAATCGACACCATCATCACCTCCCTGCGCAAGCTCAAGGACCGGCTGGTCGAGGAGCAGCATGAGGATCCCGATGAAATGGATCTGCTGCCCGTCATGGAAAAACGGCTTACCCGGTCGAGCGGGGTTGACAGTCAGGGGCGCCCCATCGGCCAGATCGGCTCCATGTACTCCCCGTGGTCGTATGGAGACCTGGGCGACAACGATACAGGGGTGTGGAGCCGGGACGCGATGTTGGATATCCAGGGCAAGCTGGCGCAAAAAGGGGTGAGCCGCAAGGAGTTTGCCCGGCAGCAGGTCAAGTCGTTGCGGGAAGAGGCGCGCGAGCACCGGCGGGCCATGAACGCCAACATTGCGGAGGCGGTGCGGCGGCACCAGGAAACCATCGAAAAATATTTGCAGGAGGATCGGGAAACCCCCACGACCCACTTCAAGCGCCTGCACCGCGAAATCAAGGTCGAGGCGCAGGCCGTCCTGTACAACTACAAGGGCCGCAAGCCCGGCGCGGCGATCATCACCCCCGAACACCTCAAGTGGTTCAAGGTGAAGATCCGCGAGGATCTCAAGTGCAAGATCAAGGAGCGCCCGGCGCAGGATCCCCCTTCGGAAGTCCAGGATCTCTGGGGCATGTTCAAGCCCATCCGTCCCAATGTCGCCGTGTCCAAGATCTGCGAGCAGTTGGAAATGCTGCGCAAGGACATGCTGCTCATCCCCCAGGTCTTGGACGCGGTTCCCAGTACGAGCGTTCTTTTTGAACCGGACAAGATGCAGAAGAGGATCAAGAAGGACTCGGAGCGGGTTCCCCCCCTTCTGGCGGATTTGTGCCGGAACCTGAAGGACAAGCATGACGCCCTGGTCGCGGGCGTCATCGAGGAAGGCGGCGTGGACACGGCGGTGCTGCATTATCCGCCCGATTACAACAAGGTGCAGATCGGTTCGGGAACGGACGCGTGGGACAGTTACGAACTCAAGCTTCCCCCGGACGAGAACGGCATCGTTCCGCCGCCCAAGAACATGCCCGATCAGAACTTTGCCATCCGGGCCAAGGACGCCGCGCATTTCAAGAAGTATTTTTTCGAGGAAAAACCCGACGCGTATGTGGCCACCCTGCACCAGATGGCCCGGATGGTGGAGTACCACTATCATGGGAGGCAGGGGAGCCCCAAGAAACTGGACGACGCCACCCGGACGCGGCTGAAGGATGATGCGGTCACCGCTGCCCAGGAAATACGCAAGCTTTTGTATAAAATGCATGTCTCCAAGCGGGAACGGGACAACGCCAACCGGGTGTACCGGGAAATCAGCACCCTGAACGACTCGTCGAAGTTCGTGAAGGAGCAGATCACGCGCTGGAACCAGCAAATGGAATTCCTGCGCGGCCAGTACCGGATGCTGCATTCCCTCGACACCACCAAGGAGGCGGCCTTCAAGGAAGGCGTGGCCGCGGTGGTGGGCGCCTTGCTCCGCTCCCAGGGCGTGCTGTTCGGCGCCGACAAGGAACTGCTGTACAAGATGCTGGTGGCGAGCACCGGCGCGCAGTATCAGCATCTGCTCGCGCCTTACAAGAAGGAATTGCAGTTCGGCGAGGGGCGCGAGTTGGCGGAGCCGGAATGGGCGGGGCATTGGCTGCGCTGGGTGCTCTCCCTCCACCGCCTCAAGAGGAGCTTTGACCAGCTGGCCTCCTTCCGCCAGCGCCTCGAAGCGGCGGACACGATCAAGTTCAAGAAGATACGGGCCACGGCGTATACCATGTGCGAGCAGTATTTGCTCGAACTCTGCTACCTGGCCGAGCTGGCGGATGCGGATGACAAGGCCAGGGCCGAACGGGATTGGGTCAAGTATTCCCGTGACCTGGAATCCCTGGTGCGCAGGGCCAAAGGCCTCATCATCTACATCGACAGGTTCGAAGGTTCGTACAACAAGATCAAGTTCGTGGTGGGCAAGCTGCTCAAGGATCTCACGGTCAACGACTATCCCACCCTGGGGGAGGTGTCGCTCTGCATCTCGGTGGCCCTTGGCGTGGGCGTGGAGTCCGACATCGCCTCGGTCTCGGTCGCGTTGGCCTTGCAGATAACGGGCACCCTTTGCCACGAGGATGACCGCCGGGTACGCTTCAAGGGTGCGTTTTCCATCAACATCAAGGGCGAAGCCTCGTTGGGTACGCCGGGCATCAGCTCCGGAGGACCGCAGGATCAGGACCACTACGAGCATGCGGCCAGCTGGGCCGGCATCAAGGCCCAGGTGAGCGCGGAAAAGGGGCTGCTGTCCGCCACCCGCGTGTGGACCTATACCGACCACGAGCATCTGGCCGCGTCGTGGGGGCACAAGGTCGCCCTGGCCAGGACGCACATGTACCGGCCTATCGACTGGGTGAAGCATCCCTTTGACAGGAGCTCGGGCATGGAGGTCATAAACGTGCGCTCCGCGTCGGAGGAAGAGGAGGAGGTGCTCAAGCTTGTCGTGGGCGACGACGAAGAACTGAAGAAGGTGATCGACCGGATCCGCAAGCCCGTGACGAACAGTTTTTCATGGTGGCAGGGGTTCACCAACTGGGGCGATCTGCAAGTGGCCGGGGACGTGACGGCCAACGTGCTGGTGGCGGGCTGCTCGCCCCATGTGGAGCGGCTGACGCACAACCAGCGGGCCACGCATTTCTGGAAGACCTCCTATGAGGGGGGCAAGGCGCATGAGGTCAACTGGACGCGCACGCAAAAGTCCGGGGATGACACGGCGCCGGTGAAGTGCGTGGATGTGCTCGTGGATGTGTGGGGCAAGAGCTATCCCCCCATGCTCTCGGCCGGAGGGGAATACGCGCTCAACAAGTTCACGGCGCCGCAGATGGACCCCAACGACGCGCTGGCCATGGTGAGCGAGGGAACCACCTCGCAGGTGTTCAGCGTGGGCTACTCCAAGGATGTGGGGGTCTGCTACGAGGTGGAGTTCGGGCTGACCCGGCGCGATCCCAACCCGGACCGCAACGGCCTGGCCATGTCCGTCGTGGGCGTGCGTGGGCACGGCGTTTCCTTTGGCGTGGGGGATAACGTGGGTTTTTCCGCCAACAAGACCCTGGCCCGGAACATCAACCCCTATGAAGTGCGGTTTTTGCTGCACCAGCTGCGTGATCTGGACAAGCTGTTGTCACAGGGGTGCACCGCAAAAAGCGCACCGGTGGACGACGACGATCCGGGGGAGGGCGCCAAGGCCATTGTCGAGCATGCCATGAGCGGGACGCTGCTGGGCACGAGCACGGTGGGCAGCAAACTGTCCCCTGGCCGGTTGCGTGGTGAATTGTTCAAGAAAAGGAATACGTTCCATAAATTGACCGCCTTCGGCAAGCTGGAGATGGGGTTCGGCTATTCCGACGATACCACGCCGCCGCGCTGGATCATGGAGAATGCGCGCATCTGGCGCAGCTACGACGTGGGCGTCCAGGGCAAGATTCCGCTGGGGACCAGTCCGTTCTACATCGAGATGAGCGGGTCGGTGGAGCGGACCTTTGTGGTGTGCGAGGTGGTGGGCAGCAAGGGGCTCGGCTATATACAGGGCGTGTTCGACGGGCTTGCCCATCGGCAGCCCGAGGACAAGCAGTCCGCCGACCCGGCCCGCTGGCGGTTCTGGCAGGAGTTTCGGGAAAAGCACAAGCAGGAGCTGTATGACCTGTGCCGCAACGTGGCCCTGGCACCCGCCGCGGCGGACACCACCAACAACGATCCGGGCTATGTGGCGCTGCCGTGCTACTACGAGCTGGACGGCGACGTGGGCGGGGTGAGCAATGCCTCCGACTGGCGGGACGCCTGCACCATGACCGGGGCCGACGCGCACGCCGCGGACAAGACCTACAGCTTTACCCCGCCCGTGCGCACGCCCATTGTGACCCGCCTTGCCACGAACGTCACCAACACCGTGAGCGTGAATTCGTGCGCCGCCGTGGGCGTGGCCCTGTTCGATAAAATGACGGGCGAAACGTCCACGTGGTTCCCGATCAAGCCGCCCCCGGTGACCGGCCAGACCACCCCGCCCGCCGACATCATGCCCAAGGACAAGGATTTTCGGCCGGACAACGTGTTCTACATCAACCCCCGTGGGCAGTACGAGATCCTCGCCCTGGTGGAGAATCCGGAATGCGTGAGCAATGCGAAGCTGACCATGACGCCGGGCGGCTGGACCAAGACCCTTGAGGATGCGGACAAGCAGCCCCCGCCGCCCCCGGAAAAGGGGATTCTGAAAAAGGCGCTGGCCAAGGGGTTGGAATTTTTGGATCTGAAGCACGACGACTATGAGGACACCACCATCCTGAGCCGCTACGATGCGGACCTGAAGGAAAAGTATGCGGGCCGGAACGTGGCGCTGTACCATGTGCCGCTCGACAAGACCATCTATGAGAAGATCGAAGCCACCAAGCTGACCCGGATCGGGCTCACGGTGGAGTATGACGCGAGCAAGGATTGCTCCCGGCCGGAAACCTGGACCTATTGCTACGCCCTGGGCAAATGGATCGACGACCCCCTGGCTTCCAACGCCGCGCCGTTGGCTTCCAACGCCACCTCGCCGGTGTCCTCGGTGGAGTTGGATCCTCTGCTCACCAAGATGGAGGCGTACCTCAAGGGCAAATGGCAGGAAAAGGATGAGCGGCCCCTCCATTGGGTGGACGCCAAGGGCAGGGATGAGACCGAGGTCGTGCAGGTGGATCCCGACGACGACGCCGGCGACATCGGGGTATTGGAGTTCGAGCCCTCCAGCCTGACCACCGTGCCCACCAAGTACAAGTATCTCGCCATCTACTATGACAGGAGCGACGACGCCTCGGCCAAGCCGGCCACGTTCCTGTCCAATGCGGCGCTGTGCGCCTCGGTGGAGTTCAGCGGCGACACGCCCTTGCCCACGCAGGCCAGCAATGCCGCGTTCGCCAACATCGAGGCGAACACGGTCTACAACGCCATTCTGGTGTACGGCAGCAAGCGCGAGATCGCCACGGGCGAAACCCGCCTCGACAACCAGGGCCAGCCGTGCGTCTTCCAGGGGTGGACCGCTTTCGCCAGCCACCTGAATCTGCTCAAGACATTCGGCATCACGACGGAAACGCTGATACTCGACTTCAGCTATTCAGCACATGTCCTTGACTATTTTGTGCCCCTGCTCGCCAATTCGGGCATGGCGCTGTGCAACGCCACCAGGACGAACAAGTATTACAACAAGCATTTCTTCGACCGCATCCAGGCCATAGAGGCCGCCACGACGCCCGCCGACACGGACGTCAAGAACATCTGGTGGGACTGCTTCAGCAAGGTGGCGGAGGAATACAAGACGGCCTATCCCAAGGCCGACGGCGTGCCATGCGCCGTGTACCGCAAGGTTTCGGAAAAGATGTACCGCAGCGACAAGGGCGCCATGAAGGGATTCTTGGAGAAGGCGTATCCCTCCAGTGGCGCGACGCTTTGGAAGAACACGGAAAAGGCCATCGAGCGCCTGGAGAAGATGCCCATAGTGAAGAAGCGCAACTCCTACTGGTACATCAAGAAGCTGGAGGCCGGGCTGGAGCAGAAAAAGGCGAAATCCTGATCCGGCCGCTCTCGGGCCAAGGCGCTGGCTGCCGCAAACGGTCCGGATGCGGGGCGCACGGGAGGGGCGGGATCGCCGCATGGGCGGCCTATGGAGGATTCCGGCCTTGCCGCCGCAACGAAGCGGACGGGCCGTTATCGGCAGCCTGTCAGCATTTGTGCACGGTGCGCAGATATTCCAGGGTAGTGGGGTCGGGGATGCCTGTGGCCGGAATGCCGCACATTTCCTGCAACCGGCCCAGGGCGAGCTTCAGCTTGTCGTCGTCGTCCTTGTCCGCCTCGATGAGCAGTCCCAGATTGATGAGCCGCTGCTTCATGCCCGAATCGCTCTCCACGGGGTCGAGTCCGCCCAGTTCCATGGTCCACTCGCGCTTGGAGCCGTCGGGCATGGTGACTTCGAGCTTGGCCTCGCTGGCGCCCAGCTCGACGGCCTGGCTGACCAACCCGTCCCTGCCCGTGACCCCGGTGAACACGTTCTCGCCTATGGTCAGCACGTACTTGGCGCCCGCCACGGCCACGCCCTGATTCTTGACCTCCACCCGCACATAGGTGGTGGGGGTGTAGCAGCGAAAGGCGTAGGTGCCGCCCGTGCTGCACAGGGTTCGTCCCACGTCCGGGCCGGGCACCCATATCTCGTCGCCCTCCATCAGGATGGACGGTTCCAGATCCTGGCCCACGTTGGCCGGATGGTGGAACAGCACGCCCCAGTCCTTCAGCCCGTGCTCGGTGGCGATGGTGGTGAGATCCTCGCCCTTTTTTACCTTGTGCTTTGGCGACATCAGAAATACTTCCCGCACCCGTAGGCGGTGGCGATGATGGTTCGTGTGCGGCTGTCCATGGTGTCCAGGTCGATGCTTGTGAGCGGAGAGAGGTTTTCCTTCTTGCGCAAGGTGTTCACCGCAACCAGCAGGTGCGCGTTGTCCGCGGTCTTGTCCGCGATGAGCCCCATGTTCACCAGCCGGTCCAGCACGCCGTCCTTTTCGGTGATGGGCGGCAGCTGCGCCAGTTCCAGCGTCCATTCGCGGGTGGGCGAGGCGGTGGTGTCGCCGTCCAGCCACACCTTCAGGGTGCCGGAGGTGGCTGCGGCGTCCACCGCATGGGTCACCATGCCCTCGGTGCTCACCGTGCCCGTGTGGGTGACCCCGGCCACCACCAGTTCATAGTCGCAGGGGGGCATGATCTGGTTGTTGTGCGTCAGGCGTATCCGCAACAGGCGGGTCAGCTCCCAGTGGCGGAAGACGTGGGGCTGGGTCGCGGGCTTGCCGTTGGTGCCGCAAATCTGTTCGCGCATGGGGGGCACCTTCACCACGTCGCCCACGACCAGGGTGAAGGGGTTGGCGCGCTGGCTGCGCAGGGCGCTGTTGTCCTGGAAATTCCAGATGGATTGCCAGCGGAAGAAGCCGTACTGCTTGGCAATGGAGGCGATGTCGTCGCCCGCGACCACGGTATGGTCGGTGGGGGCGGGCTGGGAGCGCTCGACGCCCTGCACGGAAAGCTCCACGCGTCCGGACACGCCGGTCATGCGCCACGCCTTTTTGAGGTCGGGAAAGGTCACCCAGCACGGTCCCACGGGCTTGTCGATGAGTTTGATCTTGCCGTCGACGCCCAGGGTGACCTCCTCCGTGGTGCCGTCGGAAAACTCCACCTTGCATTTTTCGCTCGGCACGGGTGCGCCCTTTTCATCGGTCAGGACAATCTCTATCCAGTTGGGCCAGTCGCCCACCTCGTGTTTGGGAAAGACGATGCGGCAGTCGCCGGTCTTGATCTTGTCGATCTTGGCCTTGCCGTCGCCGTCCAGCACGCCGGTGCGCGCGGTGGATTCGCCGGGCACCTTGGCCTCCCATGGCGCGCTGGCAATGGGCTGCCCCTTGGCGTCCAACAGTTGGAATTCGATCCAGTCCTGGGGCGCGGGGCACGAATGGGTCGTGGTGGGTTGGCCGCCGCCGCCCGTGGTGCCCTGGTTGGCCTGGTCGAGCGAATTGCCCATGATGCTTCCCTATCCGTCGTTGCCGGGCGCTTGCGCCCTGGCGTTCACAACCCGGCTGGCGGCCTCGATGAGCCGGTCCATGCGCGTGGTGGGGTCGTACCGCTCGTCGCGCAGGATCTCGCCCGCAAAGGCGCAGGCCGGGTCGGTGTCAAAATCGTCGCCCAGTTCCATCATGCAATAGACATAGCGGGAAATGTTGTACGATGTCACCATGCCGTAGTGCTGGGCGCGCTCCATGCCCAACCCGATGCGCCGCCGCACGCCCTCGTCGCCCAGGTCGGCGCAGGGGCCGGGCCAGTAGCGGCGCAGCCGTGCGGCCAGTTCCCCCACGAACACGCCTTCCTGCATTTCCCGGAACAGCGCTTTTTGGGCTTCGCGGAAATGGAGCATGGCCGCGCCTCATGCCTCCAGATTGTGGACGCGGCTTGCCAGTGCGTCCAGGTTGCGGGCAAAGACCAGGCATTGGGCCGGGTTCTCGTCCTCCACGTAAAATCGGCTGACCGGCCCGAACACGGCGCGCAGGTTGGGCGCGTCGGCGATGGTGGGGGCATAGGCGCGCAGCACGCGGGGGTCGTAGTAGCGGAAAAACACGGGCTTGCCCTCGTGCTCGGTGCGCCACAGGGCGCGCAGGTGCGCCCACACGGCGGGCATGGGCGTGGCCGACGTGAGGTACACGCCAAAGGCGTTGCCCCATCCCTTTTCCGCCAGCCACGCGGTCAGGTCGGCGTCGCGGGCCAGGCGCACCAGATGCGGGCTGGCCGCGCGCAACAGCCTGGGCAGGGGGCGGCTGAAAAAGCAGCGGTATTCCAGGCCGGATGCCTCCAGGGCCGGAAAGATGGCGGGGTCGCGGGCGCAGTCGAGCAGGGCGTAGACGCCAATGAGCCGGGAGCGGCGCGTGGTGGACCACAGGAGTTCGCACAGCGCCGCCGCGCGGGGGGAGAGTGTGGAAGGTGTGACCTTGGTCATGCTGCTTCGTGTGTCTGGAGAGGGTTATGCCTGGCCACCGGCCGAGGCTTGGGCGGCCAGTCAGGCGGTGCACACGGGCGATGCCGTGCTTGAGGCCTGGGTGAAGACGGCGGCCTGGTCCTCGGCGGCCACCAGGGTTTCCTCGTCCGGCTCGTCCGGCTCCGGCTCGGCGGCGGGCTCGGGTGCGGCGCTTGCCGCCGCGGGCCTGGGCTCGGGCACGGGCACGGGTTCGGTCACGGATTGCGGGGCTGGACGCTCGATGGTGTCGGGCCGCGTGAGCGCCTGCACCGTGCCCGAGGCCAGGGCATGGGCCATGCGGTCCAGGATGTCGGCGTCCGTCATGCGTGACAGGGTGTCGGAGGCGAACAGGTCGGCGGTCATGTCGCGCAACACGGCCATGTTGCCGGGCACGTCGGCCAGGGCGCGCAGAAAGATGCGGGCGGCCTGGACGTCGCGGAAGTACTCCACCCGTTCGTCCCGCAGGAGGATTTCAAAGACCCGGCTTCCGGAAGAGACGGTTACGCCCATTAATGTATTTCCTTGTTGCCGTTGCGTCGCGCGGGCGGCGTGGCCGGATGCGGGCAGGAAAGGGTGCTGCAATGCAGTGCCGCCACTACGGGAAATGTATTGCATCCCCCGTCCGATGCCAAGCAAAAAAGGGAAAATGGCGGTAAAAGATAAGCGGCGCCCTTATAGCGTCTTGGCGTAGGGGACGGAACAGTGTATGTAGCATGTGCGGGGTGTTTCCCCAAGGGGCGCATGCCAGTGCCGCGCGCCCTTGATGGATGGGGGGTGGAGCGGCGCTTTCGTTGGGGGAGCGGACGAATTCATGGCAAGCAAGCAAGACGAACCGGCAGCGGTGTTGACGCGCAAATGCATCGAGGCCAAAGGCAACCTCGAGTATCCGCTCGTGCCGGACCTGCCTTTCGCCACGGTGCGCCTGGATGCCTTGCCCAAGGGGGTTACCGGGGCGAGCCTGGCCGGGGCCATTGGGCCCGAAACCAACATGCGCTACAACGAGAGCATGAACGCCCTGGTGGCGCTTGTGCCCGGCAAATTGGCCGACGGTCCCACGGGACTGTGGGTGCAGCCGTTGTGGACCGTGTCCGAAGACTGGCTGCGCCTCACCATCGACGTGTATCCCCGCGACTGCTTTGGCAGCGACCTGGACGTGGGGCAACTGGTCGCGGCCATGACCTCGGTGCTGGGCGAGGTGCAGTTTGACCGCCCGCTGCTTGAGCGGACGATTCTTGAGAGCCGCGGCGAAGACAAGCCCCGCCTGGGCGTGGTGCTGGCCGAGGGCACGCCGCCCAAGCAAGGGGTGGCCGGCAGCCTGCGGCTGTTCTTTACCGACGAGGCTGAGGTGGGCAAGGCGCAGGACGACGGCAGCCTCGACTTCCGTGAGCGGGGCGGCATGGCCAGCGTCAACGGGGGCGACCTGCTGGCCGAGGAAGTGCCGCCCACGCGGGGCGCGCCCGGCAAGGACATCAAGGGGCGGCCCATTCCGCCCGGCGAGGGCGCGGCGGTTGTTCTCACCGTGGGCACCAATGTGGCGCAGGAGCTGGGGGAAACCGGGGGGCTCATTTTCCGGGCCACCGCGCCCGGCGTGGTGCGCTATGCCAACAACACCCTGCTCGTATCCGATCTTTTCGAAGTCTCGGGCGATGTGGACATGGCCTCGGGAAACGTGCACGCGGAAAAGGGTTCCGTCAGCATCAAGGGCACCGTCACCACGGGCAGTTCCGTCACGGCCAAGGACAATATTTTCGTGGGAGCCGTGGTGGAGGACGCCACCATCAAGGCGGGCGGCGACCTTGAGGTCAAGGGCGGCATCATCATGGAAGGCGCCTCGGTCATCGAGGTGGGCGGCTCGGTGCGGGCGCGGTTCATCCGCAACGCGGTCATCCGCGCGGGTGGCGACGTGGTGGTGGAGGTGGACATCGCCAACAGCGACATCATTGCGGGCGGCAGGGTGCTGGCCGAGTCGGAAAAAGGCGCCATCGTGGGCGGCACGACCGTGAGCAGCGCGGGCATCGAGGCCTCGGAAATAGGCAATGACCGCGACGTGCCCACTGCCGTGGAACTCCGCCTTGCCTCCGACGACACCGTGGAGTGCCTGGACAAGCTCAAGAATGTGCGCGAGCGCCTTGCCCAGTTCGACAAGCTGGTGGGCAAGGGCGATCCCAAGAGCACGCTCCTGCTCGCGCCCGAGGAGGACCGGCGGCTTTTGGCGGCGCTCTTCATGCTGCGCAAGACGTTGCTGGAACAGGAGGCCGCGCTGCTGGCCGAGCGGGACGAGATCATCGCGCGGCAGGGAGAGGATTGGGCCAAATTGCGCATCCGGGCCCGGAAAACCGCCTATCCCAGGACGACCCTCACGCTTGCGGGCAAATCCATTACCCTCAAGAAGGCCGAGCAGGCGTCCACGTTCCAGTGGGATTCCGAAAAAGGCGGCATAGCCATTTTTGGCGCGTAGCCGGGAGAAAGAGACATGGGCCACCCCAAACTGCTTCTCGTATCCGTGGACGCCGCGTTCCGCGAGGAGGCCAAGGCCGCCTTGTCCGACCGTTTTGCGCTGCTGGTCACGGACAGCGCGGAAAAGGCCTTGGCCGCCATGGAGCGGGAGCGCGGGTGCACCATCGTCATGTCGGGCCTGACCCTGCCCGGCATGGACGGCGTGACGTTCTTGTCCGAAATGCGCCGCCGCCAACCCCAGGTCATGCGGCTTCTCGTGAGCGGCAACGGCACCTTCGAAATCGCCATGCGCGCCATCAATGTGGCCCAGGTGCATCGTTACCTGGTCAAGCCCATAACGCCCTTGCAGCTTTCCGAGGCAGCGGACGACGCCTTGCAGACCTACGAGCAGATCCAGGGCGAGGCGGCGCAATTGAAGGCCACGCTCAACGGCAGCGTGCGGCTGCTGGTGGAGGTGCTGGAACTGACCAACCCCGCAGCCATGGGCCGCAGCACGCGCACCAGCGAGCGCATCAAGCAGTTGGGGCAAGAACTGGGCGTGCGCCCCCGTTGGCCGCTTGACCTGGCGTCGCTGCTTTCCCAGCTGGGCTGCGTGGCCCTGCCCTCCGAGATTCTTGAAAAATTGGATACGGGCGAGGATTTGACCAAGGAAGAGATGCAGATATTCACCACCCATCCCAGTATTGCGGCGCATCTGTTGCAAAATATTCCCAGCATGGGGCAGGTTGCTGAAATCGTGAGGAACCAGACCGCGCCCTGCACCGCAAACCCTCCTTTGGGAGCGCGCATCCTGCGTGTCTGCCTGGATTTGGACCACCTGGAGCGCAAGCGGGTGCCCACCGCCAAGGCGCTGGACGCCATGCGCGCCCATCCCGAGCGCTACGACCAGGCCGTGGTGGACGCCTTGGCGCGGATGTTGGGCGAAACCGCCATGGTATGCTGCCAGATGATTCCTGTGGCCGAGTTGCGGCCGGGCATGGTCATGCTGTCCGACATGGTCACCAAGGCGGGCCTCAAGCTGTTGCTCAAGGGGCAACGGCTGTCCGAGGCGTCCCACCTCCGGTTGCAGGCCTTTGGCGATCTGCTCGATCTGGAGGAACACGTGTGCGTGGATCCCAGTTCCAGGGAGGAATAAGCGTGCGAGATCATATCACAACATTGAAATATTATTGATATTTTTTGAAGTTTCCGAAAGAAACGACTACTTGCCTTTTAATCTGTCCTTCAGTACAGATTTCCGCTAAATGTCCAAGTAGCGTTGGGGGGCGCGTTTATCCGGGGAGGGCTTGGGAATGCGGGAAGCGGTGTTACGCGCCATGACGCGCTTTCAGTCTGGGCAGAAGACGTTTTTTGCCTCATCGCTGCTGGCGTTGGTCTTGCCCTTGGTGCTTTTCGGCGCGGTATACGCTGCCTTCAACAGCTACATCTACCACGCGGAAAAGACGGATGCCTATAAAATAGCCAGACATTTCATGCTGCTGGTCTCGACGGACAGCTTGCAGCGTGAAACCCCCATCCCCGAAGAGGAAGGCATCAAACGTTTTGCCGCGTTTGCCGACTCGTTTTCACTGTATAAGATCAAAATATTTTCCGCCTCGGGCATGGCCATCTATTCCACGCGTCCCGAGGAAGTGGGCATGCGCAATACGAAGGAGTATTTCCAAAGTATCGTTGCCAAGGGGCGGGTGTTCCAAAAGCGGGTGGCCAAGGACGGTTTTTCCGCCCAGGGTTTCAAGGTCTCCCGGGATGTCATCGAGACCTATGTGCCCATCATGGCGGACGGCACGTTTCTGGGCGCCGTCGAAGTCTACACGGATATTTCCGACTCCGTGGCGCACATGCGCCGGATTCTTTTTCTCGTGACGGCTGTCGCCTTGCTGCTGGGAGCGAGCCTCCTGGGCGTCATTTTGATTGTTGACCGGCGCGCGGCCCGGGCCGAGGACTCGCTGCTCTACAAACGGTTGCAGTACGAGCACGCCACCGCCGTCGACGATCTGCGGCAAAGTGAAAAACGTTTCCATCTGCTTTTTCAGAACGTCACCACGGGCATGGCCAAGGTCTTGCCCTCCGGTGTGGTGACCGACTGCAATGATGTCTTTTGCACGGTGCTCGGCAGGCTGCGCAAGCAGGTGTTCGGCGCCGAGATGCGCCAGTTTTTCACGGAAGAGGGCGCCCAGTCGTTCATGGACAGCCTGCGGCGAGCCTCCGAGGGCACAACCGGGACGCAGCAGGTTACGGTGCGGTGCCTCTGCCCCGGCTCCCGTATCCTGTGGGGCGAGTTCACCATGTCGCCCATGGTGGACGACTCCGGCGTGGTGGATGCGGTGCTTGTCTCCTGCCGCGACGTGGCCACCGCCAAGGTGACGGATGAGATCTACAGCTTCCTTTCCCATAGCAGCAACAAGGGGGGCAAGGTGTTCTTCGCCTCCCTTGCGCGCTACCTGTCAGAGCTGTTGGGCATGGATTTCGTGTGCATCGACAAGGTGGACAACCTTGGGACGGCGCAAACGCTGGCCGTGTATCAGGACGGCCAGTTCAAGGAAAACGTGGCGTACAGTATCAAGGGCACGCCCTGCGAGGGCGTGGCAGCACGATCGACCTGTTGTTATACATCCGGTATCCGTGGCGAGTTCCCTGAAAGTCCCCTGTTGCAACATCTTCAGGCGGAAAGCTATGCGGGCACGCCGCTATGGGACAGTGCGGGCAAGCCCATAGGCCTTATCGCCTGTGTGGGACGCCGCCCCGTGGGCAGCCCCGATATTGTCCGGCACGCGCTGCAGCTGGTGGCGTTGCGTGCCTCAGGCGAGTTGGAACGTCTCTTGTCCAACGAACTGCGCGCCCGCGACAGCCGATTGTACGAATCCCTTACCTCTCTGGCCTATGCGTATCTCGACGTCAACAGCCTGGCCCGCATGGCGGAAGCGACCCTTGCGGAATCCCTGGCCATCACCGGCAGCCGCACCGGCCTGGTGGGGTATGTGGATTGGCAGAGCGGCCATTTCGTGTGCGCGGCCAAAACCGAGGACATGGGCGATATCTGCGTGGGCATAACCCGGGACGGGGAGGCGGCGCCGCAGGGCGGCGTGTGGAATTGGGCGCTGCAGGAAAAGAACTCCATGCTGACCAACACGCCCTCGTATGTGTATCCCGGGGGCGATCCCAACGCGCTGCCCCTTGCCATCAGGCGCTTTGTCTCGGCGCCCGCCATGGCCGGAGAGACGCTGGTGGGCCAGATAGCCCTGGCCAACGCCGAGCGGGACTATGACGGCCAGGATCTCAAGGCGGTGGAAAGCGTGGCCACCATGTTCTCACTGGGCGTGCGGCGGCTCATGCTGGAGAGCGAATTGGTGGGAGCCAAGGAGGGGGCGGACAGGGCGAACATGGCCAAATCCCACTTCCTTGCGACCATGAGTCATGAAATACGCACCCCTCTCAACGGCGTGCTGGGCATGCTGCAATTGCTGCAGGCAGGCCACCTGGACGAGCCGCAGAGCCGCTACGTGGACATGGCCGCATCGTCGGCCCGCCGTCTTACCCGGCTCCTGTCGGACATCATCGATCTGTCCAAGATCGAATCGGAACGGCTTGATGTGCATGACGCGGCGTTTTCGGTCAACGACCTGCAGGAATCTCTGGTCGAGGTCTTTTCCAATGCCGCCATGGAAAAGGGATTGCTGCTCGAAATCGGCATAGATGCCGCCATGCCGCCGCGCATGGTGGGCGACGCGCTCCGGGTGCGGCAAATCCTGTTCAATCTGGTGGGCAACGCCCTCAAGTTCACCGACCAGGGCGGCGTCACTGTCCATATCGAGTTGATTGGAACGACCGAGAGCGCCGGGTACACCGTCCGGTTCACGGTCAGCGATACCGGGATCGGCATTCCCAGCGGGCGCCTCAAGGACATTTTCGATCCGTTCACCCAGGTGGATGTCTCCTACGAGCGCCGCTACCAGGGAGCCGGACTCGGCCTTGCCATCACCAGGCGGCTGGTGGACCTCATGCATGGTGATGTCTCCATCGAAAGCCGTGTGGGCGCGGGAACCTCCATCTCGGTCATTTTGCCGTTCAGGCGGAGCGCGGAAAAGCCTGCTGGCGGTCCGGGAGAGGAGAGCGAGCCGCTGCCGCTGGAGGGGCTCTCCCTGCGGGTGCTGCTGGCCGAGGATGACGAAGTGAACCGGCATGCGATGGGGCGCATGCTTGAACGCATGGGGCATGAGGTGGTGGCTGTCGCGGATGGCGAGTCGGCGCTCAAGCAGCTCGCGCGCGGCGAATTCGACCTGATGTTGCTTGATTTGCAGATGCCGGTCATGGACGGTTTGCACACCGCAAGCCGGATCCGGCAGTCGACGCTCATTGGGGACAAGGCGCTGGTTCCCATCATCGCCCTCACAGGCCACGCCATGCCCGACGACCGGAAAAAATGCGCCGCCGCGGGCATGGACGGCTTTGTGCCCAAGCCGGTGGACTGGGCGGAACTGGCCCGCACCATTGCGGACGTGCTTGAAAAGCGTACCGTCTCATCAGATGTTGCCTGCGCCGGGAGCTATACCGACCGGCAATAGTCTTTTGCCGGAACCGGCGCTCGCCGGAGCAGGCAACCACCCGCCGCTGACGACCGTCTGACTTGGCGGACGGCCGCACGGTCATCCCGCCTTTCGTCTTGCGTTTCCCGCGCCCCGAGTTGCGGCATACGGGGCCACCGCGCGCGCCGGACAGGCGCGGCGGGATATGAGTGGTGGCCCTTCCCGCCCTTTTGGGCGTCGATTCTGTCGCAGCCGGATTTCGGGGCAGGCGGCCAATGAAGCGTTATTTCAAGGAAATGCATAAGAGCATCTAAGATTTTTCAAAGTCAAGATGCTCTCGTCGCCGCAACGCGCACCATCCCGAACCCGCCCGGCCATTCAGGCCGGTCCGCGCAATCCATCCTGAAACAGAGGCACCGTGAACGCGACCTCCCCCTCGACTCCCTGGGCAGCCCAGGGGGATGGGCGAGGCAGGTCTGGGCACGCCTCTGCGCCGCATTCCATGGCGTGCCATCTTGGGCAGGGTGCGTGCCGCACCACGGGCAGGCGCGTGCCGCACCGCGCGTTGTTCCACATGCGGCCATTCCGCCGCGCGCCGCTTGCAATCCTTTTTGTCTTCCCGGGTGTGGCGCAAGTTCCTGGGTGTCTGTGCTGTTGCGTGGTGTTGCGCGTTTCGTTGTTGTACTGCGAAAATAATAATAAATAAAATCATACAATTAAAAATAATCATGCAATCTACGGCGACGAGGATGTTTGGAACGCTCCTTGCTGTAGCGATACGAAAGGCAGCTGATCCCGCATGGGACGCCCCTCCTTCCCTTCATTGGGCCGACCATACTGCATCATGGTCGGGACACTGCTTACAAAAGGGCGACGGACACCCCTCGCATGTCTTGGGCGGGCCGGAACTAACCCCTCCCGGCCCGCCCCGCCCGATCCGGGCCTGTCAATAACGTGGGAAGCGCAGCATGCCAAAAGGAGTCCCCCATGAACCCCATCGATGTTTTGCTCGTGGATGACGAAGAGGATTTCCTCGACCTGATGCACAAACGCCTCAGCAAACGGAATCTCATCGTCCGTGTGGCGCGTTCCGGCGAGGAGGCCTTGCAACGCATAGACGAGGCGCATCCCGACGTGGTGGTGCTGGACGTGAAGATGCCCGGCATGGATGGCATCGAGGCGTTGCGGCGCATCAAGGAATGTGCCCCGGAAGTGGAAATCCTCATGCTCACCGGCCATGCCAACGTCGAAGCCGCGGCGGAGGGCATGAACCTTGGCGCGCTCGATTTTCTTATCAAGCCGGTGGCCATCAACGAACTTCTGGCCAAGCTGAACGATGCCTACCGCACCAAGCAGGTGCGCGCCCTATGATCGGACGTGCGCCGTGTCCTTTTGCCAGGCTTGCGCCGGGTCACGTGACGCAGGCCGCGTTGCGCCCGTGGCACGGCGGGGGGGGGAGGCTGTGCGGTCCGTCATAAAGGCCATATCCCAGGCGCTGGGAATGAAGGATCGGCAAGGACTGGACGATGCCGCCCTGCAGCAACTCCGCGATGCCCATCGCGCGCGGTGCCACCACTTTCGTCTGCTGCTCGAAGCCAACAACAGAGCCCTTGAGGCCATGTCCGACCTGGAGGAGGCGTTGAAGGGAACCCAGCCCTTTGGCCTGACCTATCTGCGGACACAGGCCGTGCGCGTGGCCACAAACGTCTATCAGATCATAACGCATCTGAACACGTTGTGCGGCGGCAAGTATCCCCTCCTGTTCGAGCGGCACAAGGCGTTTCAGGCCGCCATACACGAAATACTCAAACCTGCCGAAATCCGGGCGCGAGGCGCCCTGGTCATCCCCCTTGAGGACGTGGGCATCCGTGACGCGGGCGAGGTGGGATCCAAGATGGCCAGCCTGGCCGAGGCGTCGCGTGCGTTGGCCATTCCCATTCCCGAGGGATTCGTCGTCACCGCCAGCGGCTTTGCCCGGCTGATGGAGGCCAACACCCTGCAGGTGGAGCTTGACCGCCTGATGCAAAGCGCCAACCCGGAGATGCTGTCCGATTTCATGACCTTGAGCGCGGCGTTGCAGCAGCACGTCATGCGCGCCGAAATCCCCTCCGATCTCACGGCGGCCATTCTGGGCGGGCATGCCCGGCTGTGCGGGCTCCTGGGGCCGGATGTGCGTGTGGCCATGCGTTCCAGCGCCCTGGGCGAGGATCTGCGTGAGACGACGTTCGCAGGTCAGTACCGTTCGGAACTCAACGTCTGCCCGGACATCCTTCTTGAGACCTACAAGGACATCGTGGCCAGCAAATACGGCGTGACAGCCATGATGTACCGGCTCAACCGGGGCATCCCCGACGAGTCCGTGGCCATGTGCGTGGGCTGCATGCGCATGGTGGACGCCGTGGCGGGCGGTGTGGCGTATTCGCGCAATCCCATGAACGCCCTGGACGACTCGGTGGTCGTGTATGCCGTGTGGGGCTTGCCGCAGGCCGTGGTGGACGGCAGCACGGCGTCGGACCGTTTCGAGGTGGCGCGCACCGACCCGCCGTCCATTACGCGGCGTGTCATCGCGGCCAAGACCAGCCGGTGCGTTCTGGACGAGGAGGACGGCGTGCGGCCGGAGCCCTTGGATCCGGCCATGGGCGTCTCGCCTTCGCTTGATGACGCCACGGTGGCGCGGCTGACGGCCATGGTGTTGCGCATCGAGGCGTTTTTCGGCCAACCCCAGGATGTGGAATGGGCGCTGGATCAGGCCGGAGAGCTGTATCTGCTCCAATGCCGTCCGTTGCAGGTGGAACCGGCCCGGAGTCGAACCCCGGACGCGGTCGCGGAGGAGGATGCCGGTGACGAGGGCGTCTTGCTGCGCGGCGGCGTCACGGCCTCATCCGGTGCGGCCTTCGGGGCCGTGCGGCGGCTTTGCCGCGAGGTGGACGCCCTGGAGTGTCCCCAAGGGGCCGTGGTGGTGGTGGCGCAGGCGTTGCCTCGCTGGGCCACGGTGCTCAGCCGCGCCGTGGCGGTGATCGCGGAGCAGGGCAGTGACGCCGGCCACCTGGCCAACGTGGCGCGTGAATTTCAGATCCCGGCTCTTTTTGGCCTGTCCGACGCGATGGCCGTTCTCGAAGAGGGCGAGACGGTCACCGTGGACGCGGACGCCCGCCGGGTGTGGCGCGGCGTGGTGGAGGAACGGTTGGCGGGCCGTCCCAAACCGCGCAACCTCATGCTGGGCAGTCCGGTCTATCAAACCCTGGAACTGCTCGCCCCATGGCTCATTCCCCTGACGCTGCTGGATCCGGACGCGCCGGAATTCGATCCCGCGCATTGCGCCACCATGCACGACATCACCCGTTTTTGCCACGAGATGGCCGTGCGGGAGATGTTTCAGACCATGCGCGACCTGCCCGTGCCCGAAGCGAGTTGCAAGCAACTCTGGCACGGCGCGCCCATGCAGTACTGGATAGTGGATCTGGACGACGGGCTCGTGGGGCCGGTGCAGGGCAATCTGGTGCGGCTTGAGCAGATAACCTCCGGGCCCATGCTCGCCTTGTGGCGCGGCATGACCGCCGTTCCCCTGGAGGGGCCGCCCCAGTTGGATGCGCGGGGGTTCATGGCCGTGCTCATGGAAAGCGTGGTCAATCCCGATCTCGAGCCGTCCCAGGCTTCCTCCTTTCAGACCAAGAATTATTTCATGATTTCCAGGACGTTTTGCAGCCTGCAATCCCGGTTCGGCTACCATTTTTGCACCGTGGAGGCGCAGGTCACGGACGAAGCCGAGGCCAACTACGCCAGCTTCCGTTTCAAGGGAGGGGCGGCGGACCTGGGCCGACGCGCCAAGCGGGCGTTGTTTATCGCGGATTTTCTCGAAGGGCTGCGTTTTCGTGTGGAGATCAAGCAGGATGCCCTGTTCGCCAGGCAGGAAGGGCTGGCGTCCCAGGATATGCTGCGGGGGATCGAGGCCGTGGGCTATTTGGTCATGCATACCCGGCAACTGGACATGATTATGGACAACGACGGTTTGGTCCAAGCCGCGCGGGACAAGATGCAAAGTGATCTTGCGAACCTGCGGGAATCATATGGGGCGGCGGCACCTCGCATTGGCGGGTGAGCCATCCCGAAACGCGCGATAGGATCTAGTCATGACTGATGCAAAGTACACCATGCTGCGGTGGAAGATCATGCTTCCCACACTGCTGTTTTCGCTTGTCCCGCTTCTTTGGCTGGGATTCTACATCCATTTTCAGTTCGAAAAGACCTATACGGAAAAGGTTACCATAACGCTGCGGACGACACTTGAAAGCAAGAAAAAGTCAATAGATCTATTTCTTAATGAAAAGATCGATCAGGTAAAGATGCTTGCGCAAATGCACACCTTTGCCAATGTGACAAGCCATGACTACCTTCATGAACTATTCAACGTTATTCACGCCAATTCGAAGTCATTCATAGACATAGGCGTCATCGATCAGGAAGGAAAACACGTCTCCTACATCGGACCGTACAATCTGATACAGGCGAATTACAAGGACGAAGCCTGGTTCCACGAAGTACTGGTGCGCGGTGTATACATCAGTGATGTGTTTCTCGGTTTCCGCAACTACCCGCACATCATTCTGGCCGTGACGCGGCGGGAGGGGGGCAATGTGTGGATATTGCGGCTCACCTTGGATCTCAACCAACTGAACAGTCTGGTGCAGAGTGTCCAGCTGGGCCAGACCGGCGATGCCTATCTGCTGGACCAGAACAACAAGTTGCAGACCGCTTCCCGTTTTTACGGCCCCCCGCACACGGAAATCCTCAAGCCCAAGGCGGTGTATTTCCCAGGCACGCAGATCGAGAACCTCGACGTTGCCGGCCGCCCGCGCCTGGTGGGCATGATCTGGCTCGACACCATCAAGTGGATGCTCGTCATTTCAGAGGATCCCAGCGAGATGATGTCGCCGCTGATGCGCACCCGGACGAACCTGCTGCTGCTTACGCTCTGCGGCTGTCTCATCATCTTTACCGGCTCCTTTTTCAGTGCCCGGCAATTGGTGCGCAAGATTGTCCTGGCCGACAGGGAGACCGCCGCCCTGGACGCCCAACTCATGCAGCAAAGCAAGATGGCGGCACTGGGGAAGATGGCCGCCGGGGTGGCCCACGAGATCAACAACCCCCTTACGCTCATCCGCGAAAGCGCGGGCTGGATGCGTGACCTGCTGTCCGAGGAGTCGCCCGAGGCGATTGAGAACTATGAGGAACTGGTCCGGGTGCTGGACAAGCTCGACCTGCATGTGGAGCGGGCCAAGGGCGTGACGCACCGCATGCTCGGGTTTGGGCGGCGCATGGAGCCCAGGCAGGACAACGTCAATCTCAACCAGCTCATGGATGAGACCCTGAAGTTCCTGGAAAGCGAGGCCATGCACCGCAATATCCACATCGTGCGGAATTACGACCAGGCGCTGCCGCCCTGCACCACGGACCCCAACCAGATACAGCAGGTCATGCTCAACCTGGTGGACAACGCCATTGACGCGGTGCAGGAGGGCGGGAGCATTACGGTGGCCACCGGCAAGACGCCGGACGAGGCGTCGCTGTATATCAGCGTCATCGACACGGGACCGGGCATCGCCAAGGATAAGCTCGAAAAGCTGTTTGACCCGTTTTTCACCACAAAATTGCCGGGAGAGGGCGCGGGGCTTGGCCTGTCCATCGTCTATGGCATTCTGGAAAAGCTGGGTGGGCATATCGAGGTCCACAGTGAAGAGGGGAAGGGTTCCACCTTCACGTTTACTTTGCCACGCAACAGCTAGCGCATTGTAGTATTGAAACAATGCGAGGATTTGAAATAATGAAGCATTATTTCAACAAAATGCATAAGAACATCTCATCTTTTTCAAAGGTAAGATGTTTTAGAGGGCGCGCGACATGAGCACGGAAAAGGAAGACATCAGGGTTCTGGTCGTGGACGACGAACTTGAATTTCTGGATCTGTTTTTGAAGCGGTTCGGCAGGCGGCTGGCCGAGGTGTCCAGCGCCTCATCAGGCCTCGCCGCCCTGGAGGCATTGGCGCGCGGCGGGATCGACGTGGTGGTTCTGGACGTGAAGATGCCCGGCATGGACGGCATCGAGACGCTCAAGGAAATCAAAAAGCGGTACCCCGGGGTGGAGGTCATCCTGCTCACGGGGCACGGCTCCGTGGAGTCCGGCATCCAGGGGATGACCCACGGCGCCTATGATTACGTGATGAAGCCGTTCGAAATCACCGACCTGCTTTTCAAGATAAAGCAGGCCAACGAACGCAGGCTGCTGCAACACAAGGCATAGCCTGTCCGTTGCGGCGGGATGAGGAAAACGGTCGTGCAACACGCCAGACAGCTGCCACACCCCGCATGGAGGGGGGCCGACATGGCCCGTTTGGCCGCCGGGCCCGTGGCCGTTGCGGCCTGCGCCCTGGCCGCCGCGCGTCTTGCCGGGCCGCCCGCCCTGGGCGCGGCGCTCGCGGCCTTTGGCGTGGCGCTGTGGCAGAGCTGGCGGCGCCACACCGCAATGCGTGCGCTGGTGGCCAACAGGCAACAGATGGACGAGCACATGTTCCAGGCCCAGAAGCTGGCCGCCCTGGGCGAGTTGGCCTCGGGCATTGCCCATGAGATCAACACCCCGTTGGCCATCATTGGGCAGGAGGCGGAATGGCTGGAGCATCTGCTTCGGGACGAGGCGTTCGCCGCGTCCCCCAAGGCGGCGTCGCTCACGGAATCGCTGACGCAGATCAAGACGCAGGTGACCCGCAGCGCCGAGATAACCCACGGTATTCTGGGGTTTGCCGCCAAGCGCGCCCCCATATCGCAGCGCGTCGATCTCAACCGGCTCATCGAGGACATGGTGCGGTGGATAGAGCGTGAGGCGAGCTACCGTAACATCAGTATCGTCCGGGCCTACCAGGATGATTTGCCCGAGGTGGAAACCGATCCCCCGCAGCTGCGGCAGGTCGTGCTCAATCTGCTCAACAACGCCTATCAGGCCGTGGACCGGGACGGGACCATCACCGTGGACACGCACACCGGCCCCAACGGCGGCGTGGCCATTGAGGTGCGCGACACGGGATGCGGTATATCTGCGGAAAATATGAAAAAGATATTCAACCCTTTCTTCACCACCAAGCCTCCTGGGCAGGGCACGGGACTCGGGTTGGCCATCAGCTTTTCCATTGTCAACAAGCTGGGCGGCGTGCTTTCCGCCGCAAGCGCACCCGGCCAAGGCGCCACCTTCACCGTCACCCTGCCCGTGCGGGCGCAAACGACAGGGGAATGACCATGGATACCCAACCCATTCGTGTTCTCGTTATTGATGACGAGGAACTTTTTCGCAACAATCTCATAAGGATGCTTTCATCCTTGGGGATGGTGGCCAAAGGCGCGGACAGTGGGGCCGCCGCGCTGGAAGCCCTGGCGGAAGCGTCGTATGACGTGGCGCTGCTCGATCTCAAGATGCCTGGCATGACGGGCGAGGAGGTGTTGCAGGGCATCAAGCGGCAGGGTTTTCCCGTGGAGGTGGTGGTGCTGACGGGGCATGCCGCCATGGATATGGTCATTGGCCTGCTCAACCAGGGCGCTTTCGACTATGTGCTCAAACCCTACCAGACGGTCCATCTGCTCGATACGGTCAAACTGGCCGCCGGACAGCGCCGCATGAACCATCCCGATATGTAACCGCAGGTGCAGGAGAAAACAGGATGCACAACGATCCCCCGCATGTTTTGGTTGTGGATGATGAGGATCGCTTCCGCGACAACGTGGTCAAGCTGCTGTGCGCGCACGCCATGGCGGCGGATGGAGCGTCCAGCGGGGAAGCGGCCCTGGAGGCGCTGGAGCGGTCGGCCTATGACGTGCTGCTGCTGGATGTGAAGATGCCCGGCCTTTCGGGCGTGGGCACCATGAAGGAAATCCGGCGGCGCGGTTTTCCCGTGGAGGTCATATTTCTCACGGGGCACGCCTCGGTGGACGACGCCGTGGAGGGGATGCGCTACGGCGCGTCCGAATATCTGCTCAAGCCCTGTCCCACGGACCAACTGGTGGCCAAGATTCTTGCGGTGTGCGAGCGCAAGCGGGAAAAGGAGCGCCCCATGGGCGCGCCAGGCAGCTGATAAGCCGCCATCTCTCCCAGCTGTTTCTCTCCCGAAGCGTTGCGGCTCACGGCGTGGGGTGAACCGCCCCCATGCCCTCGCCCTGGCACGCCAGACAACAAGGCCACCCGCCTGGGGAACTCGCGTGTCCCACCCGTATCAACCTCCCCTGCCAGCAGTCCGCCTGAGGAACTCGCTTGTCGCAACCGTATTCATCTCCCCAGCCAGCAGTTTTTGGGGAAAGAGATAGGAGAGAGGATGGGGGGCCGGGGGAAGGAGAGAGGAAAGAGAAAACCCCTTTTTATGCTTGGAAAAAGGGGTGTTCTCTTTCCTCTCTCCTTCCCCTGTGCCGCGTATGGCCGCGTCAGTTCGCGTGCGGCAGGTAGTCGCACTTGCCGTCCAGGAAGCATGCCTTCACCCCTTGCACGCTGGCCTCGTCGGTCATGAGCATGTCCATCTGCCGGGTGAACAGCAACAACCGTCCCAATTGTTCCAATCGTTGCGCCACAAGGGCGGGCTCGTATTTCTGGAAACGGGCCACCACCCGGTCGGCGGTCACGTCCACGGCAAAGTCCAGCGCCTCCAGGATGGCGGCGATGGCGCGCACGCGGCGATTGCGCCGGGTGCTGTCCGCCGCGCCTCCCTTGAATTCGAAATTCACGTAATTCTTGTTCACGGTCTGGCCGCAGTAGGCGTCCACTATGGAGTAGTGGTAGCCCACGCGCGAGCTGAAGTTCAGGTATTTGTCCGAGGCCAGGGCGTAGCTGCGGTCGCCGAACCGTTCCCCGCCCTGGGCGGGCGGGTTGAGCATCTGCTGGCTGATGACCGAGAACAGGCCGCCCAGATTCACCGGGCGCGGTTCGCGGTGCTGCATGTCCTCGTGCAGCATGCCGTCCAGCAGCGCCCTGAACGGGGCCGACACCACCTGTTCCGAACGTATCCGCGTGTCGCGGGGGCGCACGTCCGCCAGGCCGCCGCCCAGGTCGATGATGTGCAGATCCAGCGGGATGGGCGCGTCCAATTTCAGCGAAATGCGGCCCGTCTCCGACGTGAGATCGTTGATGAGGAACATCTCGGAGTAGGAAAACTCATGCACCAACCGCATGATGTCGTGGAGCGTGCGGCAGTTTTCGGGCGTGAAGGCGGGCGACTTGGGATCGAGCAGGTTGAGCGGCACCACCAGCTGGGCTAGTGCTTCCAGCGCCTTGTGCACGGGCGTACCCCGCATGGCGGAACCTTCCTCTTCCTGCTTGGCAAGCAGGGATTCCACCCGGCCCTGATAGACGCGGCGCCCGGTGGCATCCACGGTGACCTCGTCGCCGTCCTTCAGGATCCGGCGTGCGTCGGGGCAGTTCATCAGCGTGGGCACCCGGAATTCGCGGGTCAGCGAGGCCATGTGGCCGGTCACGCTGCCCACCTCGGTCACCACGGCCGCCGCCCGTTGCAGGATGAGCACGAATTTGGGGGAGGAGTGGCGCGCCACGAGCACGCCGCCCTTGGGAAACGCGCCCAGGTCGTCGTCGGGATCCATGATGCGCACAGGCCCGCATCCCACGCCGGAACAGGAGGTGTCGCCGCCTTGCAGCAGAACCTGGCAACCGGGAGCCGGGTCGGCGTGCGCCTCGTGGGCCTGGCCCGCCGACAGATGGAGCGGCCGCGACTGGAGGATGACCAGTTTGCCAGCCTTGTCATAGGCCCATTCCACATCCTGCGGTCCGCCAAAGTGGTTTTCAAGCGCCAGCACGGCGCGCGCCAGTTCGTCCGCCTGCTCCGGCGTCAGGCAGGGTGCGGCCTGCAACGCGTCCTCCACGGGCTCCTCCGTCAGGCCGCCGTCCGGCGTGGCGACAAGGCGCACGGGTTTGACGGCGATGTCGCGCCGCAGCGCACGGGGCGGTGTGGCGTGGTCGAACACGTAGTTGTCCGGGGGAACCACGCCGTCCACGGCATAGGGGCCAAGCCCCCACACGGCGTTGATGAGCACCTCGTCGCATTCGGGCCGCACCGGATGCCGGGAATAGGCGACTCCGCTGCACACCGACTCCACCATGGTCAGGCAGGCCACGCTCATGGCCACGTCGGCGTCGGCCACGCCCTTGTGCAGCCGGTAGGATATGGCCCTGGGAGTGAACAGGCTGGCCAGAACCATGCGGTAGTTTTGCAGCAGCCGATCGGGCGGCACGCCGAGCACGCTCAGGTATTGGCCCGCATAGGAAAGGTCACTGTCCTCGCCTATGGCGCTGCTGCGCAGCGCCACCACGGGCCTGCGTCCGCCCAGCCGTTGGGACAGCGCTTCATAGGCGTCCAGAATGGCGCGCTCCACATCCTGCGGGATAACCGCGTCGAGAAACAGCCGTTGCACGCCTTCGGAGAGATCGACCAGGGTGGCCGGGTCGTCACACTCGTATTCCATGCGCAGCTTGTTGATGGCTGCGAGGAGGTCGTTTTCGCGGATCAGGGCGTCGTAGGCTGCGGTGGAAATGGCAAATCCCTCGGGGGTGGGCAGCCCAGCGCCGTTGCGCACCTCGCCCAGGTTGGCGCTCTTGCCGCCCACCAGCGAGACCTTGTCGCGGGAGAGGGCGTCGTAGCCGTAGACGTAGTCGCCCCTGGCCTGTTCCTGTCCGGGCTCCCCCAGCGCCTGGATGCGTTTGGTCAGGCCATCCATCACCCCTTGCAGCGCGGCGTAGCGGCCCCCGGACAACGCGTTCAGGCCCACGACCATGCGGGTGGCGTGGAACACGGCGCGGGTCGCCCGCGAGGACACGAACGCCATGCCGAACACCGTGCCGCCGTGCAATTGTTCCTGAATCTCGGAGATTATTTTGAGCAGTTCGGAGTTCGATTCCAGCAGGTCGCGAAAATGGCCGTACTTGGTCTTGAAGACTTCGGCCAGACGTTGCGGTTCCGCCACGGGTGTGCGCTTGCCGCGCAAGAGGGAAAGGAGGCGACGCATGCTGTTTGCTCCGCGAACCCTGCGGTTCGAAGTTAGAGCATCTTAACTTTGAAAAAAGATTAGATGCTGTTATGCAATTCTATTGCAATAATGCTTTATTATTCCAAATCCTCGCATCGTTTCAATGCTGCAATGCGCTAGAGTTTGCCCATGGGTACGTACCTGGTGGCGGGACCGCGTCCCGTTTTCTTGAGCACGCCCTTCTTCACCATGTCCTGCAAGTCATACACCGCTGTGCGCGCTGAAACGTCGCTGTGCATCTCCTCGTATTCCTTGCGGGTTATGGCGCCGTGTCGCCGCAGGTATTCGCAGGCCGCCTGCTGCCGGGGGTTGAGATCCGTGGGAACGGCTGACGGCTTGGCTGGCGGGGCCTGGACAGGCTGGCGCTGGGGCTGCTCGGGTTCCGGCCTGGCCGGGCGCGCCATAGGGTCGCGGGGTCTGGCCGGAGGCGCGGCGGACTCGCTGGGCGGGAATGGGCAGGCATTGGGCGGCACGTCCTTGGCCAGTGATGCCGCGTCGTGTTCCAGGGCGACTTCATGCGCCTGGATGATGGAGCCGGAGGCCGTGATCGCGGAGCGGATGACGCAGTTTTTCAACTCGCGGATATTGCCCGGCCAGTTGTAGGTGCGCAGTATCTCCAGCGCCCCCCGCGACATGGCCAGGTCGTCGTGGCCGATCAGGACGCCGGCCTCCTTGAGGTAATACATGGTCAGGATGAGGATGTTTTCCTTGTGTTCGCGCAAGGGGGGCGTGCAGATGGACATGACGTTGAGACGGAAATAGAGATCCTCCCGGAACTCCCGCCGTTCAATCATCTCCTTCAGATCGATGTTTGTGGCCGCTATGACCCGAACATCCACATCCATCTCCTTGTCGCTGCCCAGTTGCTTGACCATGCGCGTGGCGAGCACACGCAAGAGCGCCTGCTGCACCTTGGGCGAGGCCACCTGGATTTCGTCCAGGAACAGGGTGCCTCCCTGCGCCTCGAGAAACGCGCCCTTGCGGTCCGTCTTGGCCTCGGTGAACGCGCCCTTGACGTGGCCGAACAGGGTGTCCAGCAGCAGGTTTTCATCCAGCGCGCCGCAGTTGATGCAGATGAGCGGCTTGCCCGACCGCTTGCTGTAGGCATGGATGTGCTCGGCGGTCAGCTGCTTGCCCGTGCCGGTCTCGCCGACAATGAGCACATCCACATCCACTTGCGCGGTTTTCATTATCTCTTCACGCAATCTATCAAATTTCGGGCCAACCCCGATGAGACCGGGCAGCAGGGCGGCGCTTTCACCGTTGAGATATTCCTCCACGTCGTCCAGGCCCACCCGCTCCTTGAGGGAGACGGATTCGATCTGCTGGTCCTTGAGGCGGATGGTGTCGTCCTGGTGCCGCATGGTGGACAGCATGCTGTTCACGGCGTCCTGCAGAACACGCAGTTCGTACACATCGGCGGGTTCAGTGGCGAGTTCGGTCTTGCCGCTGGAGTGCACTTTTTCCACCGCCTGGGCCAGCCGGGCCAAGGGGCGTGTCACGCGGCGGCTGAAGAAATAGAGGCCCACGCAGGCCAGGATGGTGGACGCCAGGGTGACCATGAACATGACGTCCACCTGCTTGTAGCCCGCCACCACGGTCAACCGGCTCCGATCCACGAACGCCACGCCGGCGAACACGTTTGTGCCGTTGCCGCCGTCGAACGTGATCGGGGCGTAGGCCATGAATTGCTCCACCATGTCAAAGCTCATGGGGGAGTTCATTTTATTCAGGCTGCCCGATCTTCGTTCGCGGGTTTCGGCGACCATCTTCCAGAAGCCGCTGTTGTCCGAGGCGGGCCGGAAGGCGCAATCCAGGCCAGGGCGGCCAAGCGTGCCCGATGACGACGAGCGGGTCAGATAGGAGGACAGGGGCAGGTTGGGCTTGTCCACGTCTTCGGACTGGAAAACGATCCATCCGTCGGTGGTGAACAGGAAGGCGAACCGGAGTTCGGGGCTGCGTGCGTAGGCCCAGATGGGCGATTTGGACGAATTGTAGAGCGAGAGCAGATTGCGCAACTGGACGGCGTCAATGGCCAGGACAAAGTAGCCCGATGCGTCGCCTTGGGGGGACCGCCAGGGCGTGGCCAGCGCAAAGACATGGGTGGACACACGGTTGTTGGCGTTTTGCGGGTCGGGAAAGGGATATTCGACCGCCTCGAAGGACGAGATCCTGACCGTGCCGGGTTGCATATCCTTGAGGGAATCATAGAGCAGAAATCTGCTGGGGCGCACATCAAGCGTTTCCGCCGGAGTGAGTTGGATGATGTCTCCGTTCTTGGAAACGAATGTGAAATGCTTCTGGTCTGTTTGCGATATGTAGGTGCACTCCCGGTAGGGCAGGCCGCCAGCTGCGGCGTTGCGTGTCAGGAAACGCCGGGCCTCCTCCGCATCCGGGCCTGCCTGGGAGAGGAAGAGGATGTCGCTGCGGCACTTGGCCAGGTAGTTTTCCAGGGCGTGGGCCATGGCCATGTTCTGCACGCGCACGTTCCGTTCCAGGGCGGTGACCAGGAAGTGGTTGGCTATCTTGTGGGTGGTGTAGCCGGTGAACACGACCAGGGCAACGAGCGAAGGCACAAGTGCGATGAGAAGTTTGGTGTGCAGCCGCCTCGGGCCCGTTTTGTCGCCGAAAAAGGTACCCAGAAACCGGATGTGCTGGTCGTAGATCGCCATGTGGTTCCCCTTCTTGTAGTTGCGGCAAACTAGCATAACCTCGCAAATCGCGCAATAATGATTGTTGGGATATTAGGTAATAATCTAATTTTATATGCATTAATTTTGCGTGATCGTCTGTGGTACGCCCCTTGCTCATGCCGGTCATGACGTCGCAAGGCTGCATGAAACAACACATGTACATGAGGCAAGGAGGTGATCCGATGAAACTGCTGGTGGCTCTCGATGATTCCGAATTCGCGTCAAAAGCGTTGCAAGAGGCGCTCGCGCTGGCCAAGGTGAAAGGCGCCACCGTGACCGCACTGACCGTGGTGCCCCATCTGGGCGCGCTGGAGGACGTTCCCCCCAGTGTTACCGAAAAAATGCATGCCGAGGCGGGGAACGTTATCGCCAAGGCCAAGAGCGAGGCCGAGAAGTGCGGGATCCCGCTGGAGTCCGCCGTCAGGCAAGGTATTTCCCCCGCCGAAACCATTCTGGATTTCGCGGAGGAGTACTCGGTTGACCTTATTGTCGTGGGACATCGGGGCAAGACGGGGCTCGCCAAGTTCCTGATGGGCAGCGTGGCCCAGCAGGTCGTGGCCCATTGTCCCTGCTCCGTTCTGGTAGTCAAGTAACCACTGTGGAGGAATATTCATGAAAATCAAGATAATGAGACTGTGGAGCATGGTGGCGGCGGCGATAATGCTGCTCCCCAGCCTGGCGCTGGCCGCCGGCGGCAAGGCCGCCGACCTGGTCGTGGTGGCCGATACCCGGCGCATTGATTCCGAACTCATGCGCTACTTTGCCGATGTGTACAACACCAACCCCTGGTTGATGGCGGTGTGGGCCGTTGTGCTCACGGCGGCCTTTGGCTGCATCCTGGGCTTCACCATGGACTTCCTCATGGAACGTACGGGCCTGGATCTCAAGTCGCGCAAGATCGTTGAACATTAACCCCGACGAGCAAAAAGGAGACCTGCAATGGATTGGTTATACATGTTCATGCCCGTCGCGGGCGTAAAAATCCTCTGGCCCGGCCTGGTGCTCATCGGCTTCTCGGTCGGCGTCATCGGCGGCTTCTTCGGCATGGGCGGTGCCTGGATGGTGACTCCTGGTCTGAACATCCTCGGCTTCCCCATGGCGTTCGCCATTGGTACGGACATTGCCCACATCGCGGGCAAGTCCATGATCTCCACCATCCGCCACTCCAAGTTCGGCAACGTGGACTACAAACTGGGCATAGTCATGCTGGCCGGCACAATGGTCGGCATTGAAATCGGCGCCCAGATCGTCATGCAGCTCGAACGGCTGGGCGTTGTCGGGTCGGTCGTGCGCTGGGTGTACGTGGTCTTCCTGGCCCTCATCTCCTGGATGGTCTTCTATGATTACTACAAGGCCGTGCAGAAGAAGAAGAAGGGCGACGTGGGCGAACACGGCGCCGAAGGCATCACCTGGTACAAGACCCTGCACAAGATCAAGATTCCGCCCATGATCCACTTCCATGCCTCGGGCTTCACCTGCTCGGCCTGGTTGCCCATCATGATCAGCACCCTCACCGGCGTTCTGGCGGGCTTCCTGGGCATCGGCGGCGGCCTGCTGCGCATGCCCGCCCTGGTGTACCTCATCGGCTGTCCGACCCACGTGGCCGTGGGCACCGACCTCTTCGAAGTCATGATCTCCGGCCTGTACGGCGCGTTCACCTACACGCTCAAGGGCCGCATCGAGCTGGTCGCCGTGTTCGTGATGCTGACCGGCGCCGCCATCGGCGCGCAGATAGGCACCGTGGCCACCAAGTACGCCAAGGGCTACGGCATCCGCATCGCCTTTGGCATCGCGGTGCTGTGCTGCATGATCTCCATCATCCTGAAGCAGTTCAAGTACAACATCCCGGCCGCCGTGCTCATCCTCTCCACCATCGGCCTGATCTGTCTGTGGATCATGAAGATCATGTTCGCGGGCGCCGCCCAGGAACTGCGTGAGAAGAAGGCCAGGGAAGCAACCGCGGGCAAGGCATAATACAGCACCACGAGGAGTATGAAACCATGAAGACAGTGAAAAGAATCCTGACGACGCTGATCCTGATGGCGCTGCTGTTGCCTGCGGCGGCCATGGCGGCCGAAGTGGCGCAGGGCGTGTGCAAGGAATTCGACACCGCCAAACACCTCATCACCATTGAGGAATACGACACCAACTTCAGCGCCGAGAACAAGTACGGAGCGCCGACCGGGATCGTCTCCCAGTTCGATGTCTCCACGGCCAAGGTGGGCATCGAGCCCAAGCCCGGCGATATCCTGCGGCTGTCCTACAAGGTCGAGGGCAACGTGAAGACCGCCTACAAGGTCATGAACGTGAGCAAACAGGATTTGATGAAGAAGTAGTTTTTCCTACCCTACACCCCGCAAACGCCTCCGGGGAGTCCGCCGCAAGTCGGCTCCCCGGAGGCACCTCGGGAAACCGTTGCAGGAGACGGAGTACAATGAGCAAGCAACCCCTGAATATATCGCAGAAGCTGGTGGTCGTCGTCATGGATCTGCTCCTGCTGGTGGAGCTGACCGTGGCCATGTACATGGGCAGCCTTTCCCATGATTCCATGACCATCTTTTTCCTGAAGACGTATGTCCCGGCCATGCTGGTCACCCTGGTGACGTGCTGGTACCTCATCCGCAAGCTGGCCGACCCGGAAGCCGCCGCAAGCGGGCCGGAACAGGAAGGAGCCCCGCAATGACGACTGTGACTGTGCTGGTTTTCTTCATGGCGTGTATCATTGGGTTGTGGGCCGGATCCCTTATGGCCGGGAAGCTTCGTTCCCGGAAGTCGGGAAAATAGTGCCTCTCGCTCGCGAGGACGCAGCGATGGCAAAAAAATACAATTGGGCCGCGATCATCATTTTTGGCATCATGAGTCTCTCCATTATCGACGCGGCTCTCGGGCTTATCGAGTCCAAGGCGTTGTTCCGCATTGTTCGGGGCACAACCCGGCCCATCAGCGGCGATCTGGACTCGGATCCCTCGGCCCTGGAACTCCTTGCCGATTTGCCCGAAGGCGCCGATTTGTCGCGGGAACTTGCTGTGGAGACAAACGGCCCTCTCGCCGTCCATTTCATCGCCCTGCGGGGCAGGAGCTGGCGGGGACAGCTGACGGTTCCCGAAGACATGCCCGCTGGCGAATACTCGCTGGCGGTGTTCCAGCGGGGCTACCCGCCGCCGCCGGAAGCGCCCCGGATGCAGGTGCGGGTCTTCGAGGACATGGATGCCTATCTGCTCAACGTGCCCAGCCTGATCGAGCGCCATTTGGGCGTCAAACCCTGGTTGCTGACGCTGGGCTCCTTCCCCTTCGGGATTCTGCTGCTCTACCTTGCGTATCGCGAGGCGGACAGGGAGGAGGAGCGTTCCAGGGCGCGGGGCGTGGGCGCCATCTACAAGCTGGCCAAGGGAAAGAACGGCTGGGAGCTGGTGTGCGGCCTTGGCAGCAAGGACGGGATCCAGCCCGGGGACACCCTCACCATTATTGACGACCGCTACCGTTGCGTGGGCACGTTTGTACCCGAGAAGGTGGAGTACGACCACTCCGTCGCCCTCATTCCCCTGGATGTGCCCATCAGGGCGCGGCACCAGATCGTGGTCGGCAAGGATATGGTTCCCACGAACACGGTTCCCACGGGCACGGTTCCCACTGACACGGTTTCCATGGGCAAAAGGCCATAGCGGGGCCGCGCCAGGGCGGGATCATTGCCGGATCGGGGATGCGTCTTGCCGGGGCGGTGGCCACGGGAATCCGCGGTTAAGGCGGGCATGCGGGGATGGTGCGGGGCGACCGCCGCGACCGCATGCAAGGGGCAGAATAATCGCACCGTCAGGGTGCGCCGAAAAAAGGGGTTGCGATACGATCGCAACCCCTTGACCTTTCTGGTCGGGACGACACGATTTGAACGTGCGACCCCCTGCTCCCAAGGCAGGTGCGCTACCAGGCTGCGCTACGTCCCGTCGGCGAGAGCCAAGGCTTTACAGCACTTCCCCAGCCATGACAAGTCTTGCCCGTGCGCGTGTTGCGGCGCGCCGGGCCAGAGGGGGTGGCCTGCGCCCGTGATCCTGTCATTGACATGGCGCATCCATGGTTTATAGTCAAAGAAGGAAGGCCGCAGCCACGAACGCCTTCCCGGAGAAGCCGAAAACCGCATGTCCCCGCACCGCATCCCCATTTCTCCCGAGGGCAGCACCACGCTGTCCTTCACCCCTGTGTCGCCGTTGCTCATCCGTCCCTGGAGCAAGGGGCGTTTTTCCGTGTTTTTGCGCCAGGGCGACCGGTTCGTGCTGTATTCCAGCCAGGGGGAGGCGTTCACGCCCGAGTTGCGCACCAAGCTTTTTGAGCGCGGCATCAAGGAAGTGTATATCCTGGCCGGGGAAATGCAGGCCTATGAGGGGTATCTGGAAGAGAACCTGGGCATTTTGCTTGGGGACGAGTCCATCCCCCTGAACGAGCGGTCCGGCGCGCTGTATGAGGCGTCGTTGTCCGTGGTCAAAGACGTTTTTACGCAGAAATTGCCCAAGCCGCTGACCAAGAAGGGGTTCGAGCGTGTACGGCGGTTGGTGGAGGCGGGCATCCAGTTCCTGGGCACCAAGGAAAGCCTCAAGCACATGGCGCGCCTTATCTCCCAGGATTACGACATCTTCCACCACAGCGTGAACGTGATGGTGTTGACCACCTTCCTCCTGCAAGCCGAGGAGGACATGGACGCCGCGCGGCTTATCAATTGCGGCATCGGGGCGATTTTGCACGATATCGGCAAGGCGCGCATGCCCAAGAAGCTGCTGGACAAGCGGCCCGAAACCCTGTCGCGCGAGGAAACGGATCTCCTGCGCACCCATCCCAACCTGGGCATCGCCCTGTCGGCCGACGTGCCGCTGGCCGGGGAAATCATCCATTGCATTCTTTTCCACCACGAAAACGAGGATGGCTCGGGCTACCCGTCCGGTCTCAAGGGACCGGAGATCCCCCGCTACGTCAAGGCGTTGTCCGTGTGCAACCTCTACGACAACCTCACCACGGCCACGGAATACCGCCAGGCCAAAGCCCCGTTCGAGGCCTTGCAGCAGATCAAGGCGCGCCAGCACGTCTTTGAGCCGGAGATGATTAAACGCCTCATCCTGGTTCTCGCCAACGCGGAAATCGTCTGATTTTCGGCTATTCGCTCCACCGCGTCCCGTAGAGCACCGACTGCCGCGTCCGGAACGTGGCGGGCTCGGTCTTGGAAAACGTGGCCACGCCATAGGCGGGGTCCATGATGTCCAGGCCGGGCAGATAGATGTACAGGTGCAGGATGTCGCATGCCGCCATCATCTTGAACCACAGCCGCTGTCCCAGCCGCTTCAACCGCTCGTCGTCGGGCAGGGTGTCCACCTCCAGGAGAATGGACACCATCCTGGCCGGACCTTCCTGATGTTCCTCAAGGATCTTGTGCGGGATGCCCAACGTGTCCCCTTCGGCCTTTTGTTCCGACCCCGCCGGGGCGGCGCTGGAGGGGCTCAGGGTCGTGTCCGGGGCCGCGTTGCCGCCTTGGGGCGTGTCCGTCTCCGGAGGCAAAGGCGCAAGGAGCGGGGCGTACACGTAGCCCGTGGGCTCGCCGCGCATATCGCTGCCGGGCGGGTACACGGCGCACCAGTTGTCGAGCGGCGCGGCGGCCAGCACGGCAGCGCCTTTTTCCAGCCGTCTCGTGATGCGTGAGGCCGTGGTCGGCCCGGACCGCACGTTGGCCACGCCCGTGGCGTACAGGCGGTGGCCCGGTTGGGGCGTGGGCGGCGCGGCGGCTGTGGACGGCTGGCCGGAGGCGGCCGCGGTGTGCGGCGCGGTCTTCAAGGACGCGCCGTTGTCCAGGGCATAGGCTTTGGCCGGAGCGGCCTGGCGCGCGCCGGTGTTCCCGGCGGAAGGCGGTGCCGGTGCGGGGGCGGTGTCGGGTTGCGGCGAAAGGTTGTGCGCGGGCGGGCGGGGCATGGCGTCCGCAGGCACGCCGACCAGGGGTCTGTCACCCGGCGTCGCGGGTTTGAGCAGCGAGGCGTACACATAGCCCATGGCATACTGCTCGTCCGTGGCCTCCTGGCTGGGCTCGAACACGGCGAACCAGCCGCTTTTGGGGAACGCGGCCATGACCTCCCGGCCCTGTTCGATCATCTTGACGATGGCCGATTCGGTGGACCGGGCCGCGCGCACATTGATGGTGGCCGTGGCGGTCATGAGCGTGCCGCCCTCGGGCGTTGCCTTTGGCTGGCCCGGTGCCGGAAGGGCTGGGGGCTGCTGGGCCGTGGGGGGCGTGGCGGCCATGCCGTCCTTGGGGGCTGCGGGCTGGGCGCTGTCGGGCTGGGCGCTGTCGGGCTGGGCCGTCTTGCCGGGGGCAGGGGCGCTGGGCGCTTTGCCTGCGCCGCTCGCCACTGCTGGCGTAGCGGCGGTGGGCGCGGCGGGTTGGGTGGCTGGCGGTTCGGTTTGAACGGCTTGCGGGACAACGACAGGCTGGGTGGCGTTATCCGTTGCCCTTGGCGTTTCAGGCGCCACGGGCTGCGTCGGCGTGATCGGGGAGGAAGATGCGGGCTGCGCCTGGGGCAGGGCGTCTGCCTGCGGCGTGGCGGCCGCACCCGAGTCCTGCGGCGTGGCGGCCGGAGCGGCATCCTGGGGCAACGCCGCCGTGTCCTGCGGCGCCGTTGTGGCGCGTGCGGTCTGATTTGCCGCTGCCGCCGATCCGGTCGGGCTTGCCGCTGACAAGGCCGTGGCCTGGATCGTTTCCGGTGCGGCCGTGTCCTCCCCCGTCGCCGCCGTGGCCGTGAGGGGGGCTGCCGCCGCCGTGGCTGCGGCGTTCCCCACATCTTTCGCATCCGCTGTCGCGGGGGCAGCCGCATCCTGCG
The DNA here is from genome assembly GCA_050251715.1 of Desulfovibrionaceae bacterium. Classification (GTDB taxonomy): domain Bacteria; phylum Desulfobacterota; class Desulfovibrionia; order Desulfovibrionales; family Desulfovibrionaceae; genus JBFWMG01. The sequence continues at coordinate 330,059 of JBFWMG010000001.1, forward strand.
GCGCGTCGGCCTCCAGCAAGGGGGCAAAGGCAAACCCCAGGGCAAGGCGCTCGTCCTGGGTGGGCGCGTCCGGAGAAAAGACCGCGCACCAGTCGTGGGCGCAAAAACCGGCCACCACGCGCCGCCCCGGCTCCAACACACCGGTAATGGCCGCATGCAGGCTGCGCGCGGCCCGCAGGTTGGCGCGCACCCGCGCCCGCATGGCAATGGGACGGTCGGGCATTTTCGTCGGCTGTGCGGGCGTCAGCAGCGAGACATGCACATAGCCCCGCACCTGCGGCGGGGTGGATTCCGGCGCGAGCACGGCGTTCCAATCGCCGGTGCAGGGCGTGACCAGCAGGCGTTGCCCCCGGGGAAGCCATGCCGCAATGGGGGCGTCGGTGGAGGGCGCGGCGCGCAGGTTGGCCGCAGCCACGACAAACCGCTCCACGGGCGCGGAGCCGGGAGCGTCCCCGCATGCGGCAAGTGGATCGGACGCCGCGCCGGACGCCGCGCCGGACGCTGTTTCAGGCGTGCGCGCGGGCGTGGACGGCTGGGCGCTGCCTGCGTCGTCGTCCGCCGCAGCGGGCGGGGCATCGGTCAGCAGGTCGGCGAACACATAGCCGAGCGGCGTCCCGGTCATGTCCTGGCCGGGACGGAACACGGCCAGCCAATGATCCTTGGGGAATGCGGCCAGGACCGCCTCGCCCCGTTCCAGTTGCGCCACCACGCCGGCGTCCACGGAGCGGGCCGCACGGACATTGGTTCTGGCGCGGGCGTGCAGCCGTGTGCCGTTCCACGCCGCAACAGGCACGCCGGGCGCGGCCTGCGGCGCGGTGGCGTCCACGGCTTCGGGCGGGGCGGGGTGCAGCAGCGCGGCAAACACGTATCCCATGGCCTCGGACAGGTCGTGGCCGCTCTTGTCCGGAGAAAACACGGCCAGCCAGTCGTTCAGGGGAAAGCTGGCCACCACCTTCTGGCCGGGTTCCAGGCGTGCGACCACGCGCGCCTCGGTGGTGCGGGCGGCGCGCACGTTGACCACGTCATGGGCGTAGCGCACGGCGGCCCATGGCGCGGCATGGGCCACGGCGGGCAGCAGCAGGGCGGCAAACAGCGGCAGAAGCAGGGTGCGGAAGGTGTTCATGGCGGCGCTGCCCCTCATTGGCGGGAATTGAGTTCCTTGATGACCTGATCCGTGATGTCCGAGGCTGGATCCACAAAGGCCACGGCGTCCGGATCGCGGATGACGACCCCGAATCCTTCGCGTCTGGCCACGCGTTCCACGGTGGCGCGGATGCGTTTGAGCACAAAGGCGAGGAGTTTCACCTCTTCCTGTTTCAGTTCCTCCTGCACCTCGGCCACGAGGCGTTCATGGCGCTGGTAGAGCTTGCGCAGGGCGTCCACGGTTTCGCGCCGCTGTTCCGGCGAAAGGGAGTAGTCCTCGTTGGCCTTGCGTTCCTGGGCGGTGATGGCTTCCATGCTGCGTGCGATCGCCTTTTCGCGCTCGGCGTGCAGGGCGTCCATGTCCTTTTGCGCCAATTTGCCGATGGCCGACGCATCCACGATGCGCCGCACGTCGATGTACCCTGTCTTGCCCCCGGCGTGGGCGGACGGGACGGACAGGGCCAGGAGCGGGAGCAGCAGGAGTAAGGGAAGGATACGTTTCATGGCGGGTGGGGGGCCGGGGTGCGGCTAGTATTCGATTCCGGGTTGGGCGGTCACGCCGGACGCGTAGGGATGTTTGACGGGCACCATTTCCGTAACCAGGTCGGCGCGCGCGGCCAGCCAGTCCGTCAGGCCTCTGCCCGTCAGGACCAGATGCCAGCCCGAGGCGGCCGCATGGTCGATGATCGCCTCCACCTCGGCGCGTTCCAGAATGCCCGCACCCAGGGCGTAGAGCGTTTCGTCGAGCAGCAGCATGGCCCCGCCCTCGGGGGCGGGCTCGGCCAGCCGGGCCTCGGCCCAGGCCAGCAGTTCCAGGGCGGCCTCGCGGTGGGCGGGCCTGTCCTCGTCGCGGCGCAAAAAACCCTTGCCCCGCGCGGTATATCCGTCGCCCAGAAGCGTGGCCAGGGTTTTTTGTTCGCCCGCCTGCCCGCTGCGTTTCATGAATTGTCCAAAGGCAACGCGCAAGCCCTGTCCCAGGGCGCGCATGGCCTGTCCCACGGCGGCGGAGGTTTTGCCTTTGCCGTCTCCGGTGTAGATGATGAGCATGATGCGTTCCGTTGCGTTTGCGTGGTTGCGGCCAGCCCGTGTTGTGGAACGGGGGCGGCGGCCGCGTCAAGGCATTTCGTCCGCCCTGGCCGCGCGTGTCGCGTTCTTGCAATGAGTGGATGCGAATTTTTATGGTAATTGATTAAACTATGTTATTTTGTTGGATAACATGGTCATGTTTCAGGCTGCTGACAAACCCCCACCCATCCCTGCTGTTTCATTCGCGAAGCCTTGCGGCTCACGGCATCGGGTGAACGCCCCTCCATGTCCCCGTCCACAGACAACGAGGCCGCTCGCCTGGGGAACGCGCCTGTCCCCCCCGTACCCGCCTCCCCTGCCAGCCGCCCGCCTGGGGAACGCGCTTGTCCCACCCGTATCCATCTCCCCAGCCAGCAGTTTTTGGGGAAAGAGATAGGAGAGAGGATGGGGGTCCGGGGGAAGGAGAGAGGTAAGGGAAAACCCCTTTTTATGCTTGGTAAAATGGGTTTTCCCTTTCCTCTCTCCATCCCCCGGCGCTTTGCGG
>JBFWMG010000002.1:0-127861 GCA_050251715.1 Desulfovibrionaceae bacterium
CCATCCCCCGCATAGTGCCCGTGCTTAAGGCCATGGCCGCGCTTGTGCTCGCGGACGCGTTGTTGTTGCAGAAGAGGAACGGCTGAAGAAACTGGGGGGAAGGGGAGAGAAGGGAAAACCCTTTTTCTGCGCGAAAAAAGGGTTTTCCCTTCTCTCCCCTTCCCCCCAGACCCCCCAACCCCTCTCATCTCTTTCCCAAAAACCGCGGGTATGGGGGAAATGGTTCTAGCGGGTGGGGCTAGCGCATTTTTACATTGAAACAATGCGCGAGGGGGCGATTTTTCCCCTTGAGGCCTTCTTTCCCCGCCGCGAAGCGGCCAGCCGTTGCAACGGCTGTTTTTCCACCCCCATCCCCCCGGAATCCGGGGTTTGGGGCGATAGCCTCGCAGGGGTCGCCACCCCCCAAGGGGGACAGTTCATACTGGTTTTGCCTCGGCTTTGCAGCGGGCCAGCCGTTTCGGCCCGCTGCAAAGCCGAGGCATCCCAGAATGGACTGAGGCGCACGCACGCTTTCCGCACACCACGTTCCCCACCCCGCATCCTCTGCGGCGGCAACCAATCCAACCTGGCCGGACTCCTCATACGCCTAAACGGGTGCAGCGTCGTTACGCTGCCGCAGTCCAGGCCGATTAGCCGTTAGGTGAGCAAGGCGAACCTTACGGATATCGAGAGCAGAGATGCGCGCAGCCCTGGTCGCGCGCAGCCCTTCAGCCCTCAACGAACGCAGTGAGTTTTAGGGATGAAGAGAGTGAAACGCGAAATCTTCCTCCGTTTCCTGCCGTTTCTTCTCTTCCCACACCCCGCCACGCCCGGCACGGGGCTGGCGCATTGGGGCGAATGCGGGTATCTTGCGCGCCATGCCACGTCTCAAAGCCGATGCCGTCCGTCCGGCTCTTGCCGGTTCCCCGTCCTCCGACGCCCTTGACGCCCCTGTCGCCCTGCGGGGCGAGATCGTGCGCGTGGTGTTCACCAACCCTGACACGGGCTGGACCGTGGCGCGGCTGCGGCCCGAGCAGGGCACCCAGGATCCCCGGGCGCGGGGGCGCGAAATTGCGATCGTGGGTGTCATCATGGATCCCACGCCGGGGCAGTTTCTCACGCTGACCGGCCAGTGGGTGCAGGACGCCAAGTATGGCGAGCAGTTCAAGGTCGCCACCTGCGTGCCCGCCGCGCCCGCCACCGAGGCGGGCATCCGCAACTATCTGGGCTCCAGCTGGTTCAAGGGGATTGGCGAGAAGAACGCGAATCTCATCGTGGATGCGTTTGGCGAGCATACGCTGGTGGTGCTGGACGAGAACCCGGAGCTGCTGCTTTCGGTCAAGGGCATCGGCAAGAAGCGGCTGGAGCAGATCAAGGCGGCGTGGGCCGAGCATCGGGACACGCGCGAGGTCATGCTGTTTTTGCAGTCGCACAACATCAGCGAGGCGTATGCCCTGCGCATTTTCAAGCAGTACGGCCACGACGCGGTGAATGTGGTGACCAAGAACCCGTACCGCCTGGCCATGGAGGTTTCGGGCATCGGGTTTCTCATTGCGGACGCCATTGCCTGCAAGCTGGGGTTTCCCAAGGACAGCGAGCTGCGCGCCCAGGCCGGGACGTTGTATGTGTTGCAGCAGACGGCGGACCAGGGGCATGTGTTTTGTCCGTGGCACGAGCTGGTGGGGCAGGCGGCGGGGGTGCTGGGCGTGGACCGGGCCGTGGTCGAAGAGGCGCTCGAATCCCTGGAGGCGCTCAAGCTGGTGGCCGTGGAGGAGCACGAGGGGCGCGGGCAGGCCGTGTATCTGAAGGCGTTGCAGGTGGCGGAAAAGTCCATTGCCGCGCGCATGCAGGCGTTGGCGGGCACGCCCAAGTCGGTGCATGCCGTGCAGGCGGACAAGGCCATCGTCTGGGTGCAGGCCAAGCTGGGCATCGAGCTGGCCGGGCGGCAGATGGAGGCTATATCGCGCGCGGCGCGGGACAAGATCCTGGTCATCACCGGCGGTCCCGGCACGGGCAAGACCACGATCATCAACGCGGTGATCCGCATTTTTTCGGAGCAGGGCGCGCGCATTCTGCTGGCCGCGCCCACGGGCCGCGCGGCCAAGCGCATGGCCGAGGCCACGGGCCGCGAGGCCAAGACCATCCACCGCATGCTGGAATACACGCAGGCCGTGGGATTTGTGAAGAACGAGGCCAATCCGCTCAACTGCGGCCTGCTGGTGGTGGACGAGGCGTCCATGATCGACACGGTGCTCATGCACCATCTGCTCAAGGCCGTGCCGCTGGGGGCCACGCTCATCCTGGTGGGCGACGTGAACCAGCTGCCGTCGGTGGGGCCGGGCAACGTGCTGGGCGACATCATCGCCTCGGAAACCGTGCCCGTGGTGGAGCTCAAGCATATCTTCCGGCAGGCGCAGGAGAGCGCCATCGTGCGCAACGCCCACGCCATCAACGCGGGCGTGCCGCCGGACCTGCGTCCCCCGGCGGGCGAGCTGTCCGATTTCTACTTCATCCACAAGGAAGACCCGGCCGAGGCGCTGGCCACCATCGTGGACATGGTGAGGAACCGCATCCCGGCCCGGTTCGGGTTCGATCCCGTGGACGATGTGCAGGTGCTCACGCCCATGCACAAGGGCGTGGTGGGCGCGGCCAATCTCAACGTGCATTTGCAGCGGGCGCTCAATCCCGACTCCTTTGGCATCGAGCGTGGCGACCGGCGCTTCCATGTGGGCGACAAGGTCATGCAGGTGCGCAACAACTATGAAAAAGACGTGTTCAACGGCGACATAGGCCGCATCACGGGCATCGACGCCAAGGCCCGCACCGCCACCATCCGCATCGACGAGCGTGAGGTGCCGTACGAGTTTTCGGAGCTGGACGAGGTGATCCCGGCCTATGCGGTGTCCATCCACAAATCGCAGGGCTCCGAATACCCCGCCGTGGTGGTGCCCGTGACCACGCAACATTACGTTCTCTTGCAGCGCAATCTCCTGTACACTGCGGTCACGCGCGGCAAGCGGCTGGTGGTGCTGGTGGGCACGGTCAAGGCGCTCAATATCGCGGTGGGCAACGCCTCCATGCGCGAACGGCACACCTGGCTCGCCCACCGCCTGGCCGACTGATCCCCGCGCGCAACCCCTGTCCGGCGGCCATGCGCCGCCACGGCTGTCGAGGTCATTTGTGAACAGGCATGCGTGTCTTCGCCTTGTGTTGTGGGTGGTGCTGGCGTGTTGCGCGTCGTGCGTCCGGCCCTGGGCGTGGCCCTGGCAGCCGGCCGCGCCGGACGCCGCGCCGACGGGGACCGTTGCCGGGGAATCCCGCGCCGAGCCCGCGCCGCAGGGCGTCGCGGCTCCCGCGCCCCAGGCCGTGCCCGGTCCGGGCGCGCCGCCCGTGCGCGACATGGCGGTGCTGCCCCAGGATCTGACCCGTTACGTGGACCCCATCCGCGCCAACCTGCCGCTGCTGGCCCCGGCCACGGCCAGGCGCGAGGCGGCGCGGTTCGAGACGCTGTTCTTCAGCCCCTGGCGGCGCACCGCCTCGGCCTACAACGCCACGGAAATATATTGGGGCGTGGCCACCCTGGGCAACAAGACCGCCTGGGGCGAAAACCTGCGGCCCCGGCCCGCCGGTTGGTTCGAAGCCCTGGTGGCCGCGGCGGACCAGGAGCATTTTCCCTCGCAGGCGCGCCCCGCCATCACGGTGCGCAACACCTCGTTGCGCGTGCTGCCCACGCACCACCCCTTCTTCCTGGACTTTTCCCGGGCGGGGGAGGGGTATCCCTTTGATTATCTGCAAAATTCCGCCTTGTGGGCGGGCACGCCGGTGTTCGTTTCCCACGCCTCGGCGGACGGGGCGTGGCTGCTGGCCGAGACCGCGCACGTGTGGGGCTGGCTGCCCGCGCGGGATGTGGCCTTTGCCGATGCGGCGTTCATGCGCGCCTATGCGAACGGGCGCTATGTGGCGGTGCTGCGCGACGGCGTGGCCCTGGCCGGCCCCAAGGGCCGCCACGTGGCCACGGCGCACGTGGGCGCGCTGTTCCCGGTGGAGCGGGTGTTCGACGACGCCTATTCGGTGTACGTGCCCCTGGCCGACGCGGCGGGCGGCGCGGTGCTGGGCGTGGCGCATTTGGCGCGGATGGACGCCGCGCCGTTCCCCATGCGCCTGACCGAGGCGGACGTGGCGCGGGTGGGCAATGTGCTGCTGGGCCAGGCCTATGGCTGGGGCGGGCTGTATGAGAACCGGGACTGCTCGGCCATGCTGCGCGACCTGTTCACGCCGTTCGGCCTGTGGCTGCCGCGCAATTCGGCGCAACAGGCGATCGCGGGCGACATGATCGACGTGCGCGGCCTGGAGCCGCCGGAGCGGGAGGCGTTGCTGCTGGCCAAGGGCAAGCCGTTCCGCACCCTGGTGGGCCTGCGGGGGCACATCATGCTGTATGTGGGCAGGCGCGACGGCAGGGCCGTGGTGTTCCACAACACCTGGGGCGTGAAGACGGTGCGGCCCGGCGGTGGGCCGGGCCGGGCGGTGATAGGCCAGGCCGTGGTCACGGGCTTGCAGCCGGGGCTGGAACTGCCCGATTTCGACCCCGAAGGCGACCTGCGCTGGCGCATGGAGGCCATCACCATCCTGCCCGCCGGTCGTCTCATTCCATAACCATCAGGCCATAACCATCAGGCCATAACCATCAGGCCATAACCATCAGGCCATAACCATCAGGCTCCCGCACCGCTGCGGCATTGCTGTTACTGCGACGCCCCGTCCGTATTGGACGGGGCGTGAGGCTGCCGACAAACCGCATCTTTCCCTGCTGTTTTTTTTCAACGCCTTGCGGCCACGGCGTCGGCGGAATCTCCCTCCATGTCTTCGTCCACAGACAACGAATCCGCCCGCCAGGGGACCGCGCTTGTCCCAACCGTATCCACCTCCCCCGCCAGCATTTCGCCTGAGGAACTCACTCATCTCAACCGTATTCACCACTCCCCCCAGCCAGCAGTTTTTGGGGAAAGAGAGAGGAGAGAGGATGGGGGTCCGGGGGAAGGAGAGAGGAGAGGGTAAACCCCTTTTTATGCTTGGAAAAAGGGGTTTTCCCTCTCCTCTCTCCTTCCCCCGGTTTTTTTTATGCGTGGGCCGCGAGGCGGCGCAGGGGCAGGGACAGGAAGAAGCCCAGGGCGGCCACGGCGATGATGCACGCGCCCGAGGTGAGGTCAAAGGCATAGGCCAGGCCCAGGCCCACGGTGCAGAACAGCGCGGCCAGCAGGGTGGAGGCCACCATCATGCGCGCCAGGGACTTGCAGAAGGGCTCGGCGATAAACGGCGGGATGGTCAGGAGCGCCATGACCAGGATGAGCCCCACCACCCGGATGAGCATGACCACGGCCACGGCGGTCATGGTGAGCAGCAGCAGGTGCAGCGCGGCCACGGGCACGCCCCGCGTGGATGCGAACTCGCTGTCCAGGCTCATGGCCAAAAGGCCGGTGTAGAACCGCCAGACAACGGCGATGAGCGCCGCGTCGAGCACGGCCATGAGCCGCACGTCGGCCAGGGGCACGGCCAGGATGGAGCCGAAGAGGTAGCTCATGAGGTCGGCGGCGTAGCCGGGCGACAGGTCGATGCACAGGATGCCCAGCGCCATGCCCGTGGCCCAGAGCACGCCCACCAGGGCGTCGGAGCGGTGCGAGGCGTTTTGCGTGAGGCGGGACATGATGGCCGAGGCGGCCACGGAAAAGCCCACGGTGGTGGGCAGCACGGGCAGGCCGAAGGCAAAGGCCAGGCCCACGCCGCCATAGGCCGCGTGCGCCACGCCGCCCGCCAGAAACACGAGCCGGTTGACCACCACCAGCGAGCCGATGACGCCGCAGGCCACGCTGGCCAGCAGGCCCGCGTACAGCGCGTTGCGGAAAAATTCGAACTGGAGCGCCTCAAGCATCGGAGCCGTCCTTTGGCGTTGGCTCTGCGGTCTTGGGAGCCTGGCCTGCGGCCTTGGGAGCCTGGCCTGCGGCTTTGGGAGCCTGGCCTGCGGCTTTGGGAGCCGAATCCCCGCCCCGGTCCGCCGGACGGAGGTCGGCCAGGGTCACGGACAGGCCGTTGTGGGGGGCGAGCACCCGATGGGGCAGGCCGTGGGCAATAAGCTCCACCGGGCAGATGTCGTCGTGGCAGCCGAACATGTTTTTGGCCATGTCGTGGGTGATGGCGGGTTCGCGGTGATGGTAGAGCGTGGTGTTCACGCAGGCCACCGAGGTCACCTCGCGCGAGACCACGCCCACGTCGTGGCTGACCATGACGATGGTCATGGTCTTGTGCAGCTCGCGCAGCAGGGAAAAGAGGGTGAGCTTGCCTTCCTGGTCGATGCTCGATGTGGGCTCGTCCAGGAGCAGCATGTCCGGTTCGGCGGCCAGGGCGCGGGCAATGAACACGCGCTGGCGCTGCCCGCCCGACAGGGCGCCGATGCGGCGCTCGGCAAAGGCGGCCATGCCCACGCGGTCGAGGGCGGCGCGGGCCTTGTCGTGGTCCGCGGCGGAAAAGCGCGACCCGGTGCCGGGCGCACCCAGGCGGCCCATGAGCACCACGTCGCACACGGACACGGGAAAGGCCGTGGGCGCAAAGACCTGCTGCTGCACGTAGCCGATGCGCGGTGCGGCCTCGCGCGGCGTGACGCCCAGCACGGTTACCGTGCCCGCCGTGGGCGTGGCCAGCCCCAGAATGAGGCGCAACAGCGTGGTCTTGCCGCCGCCGTTGGGGCCGATCACGGCCAGATATTCGCCGCGCGGCAGGGCAAGGGTCACGTCCTTGAGCACGGGCGCGCCGTTGTAGGCGTACTGCACGCCCTGGATGTCGATGGCGAGGTCGTTCATTGGGGTTGTGTCCGGTTGCGCGTGGCGGCGCGTGCGGGAACCGGCATTATACCCGCCAGGGAGGCGGAGTCAATGTGTGCGGCCCGTGCCGCTGGACGGGCCGCCGCAACGGGCGCGCCCCCCGCGTCAGCGCAGCGCGTCGGCCATGGCCCGGGCCACGGCCAGCAGGTTGTCCCGCCATGCCGGGGCCAGCGGGTCGGCCACGGCCACGCGCGCGCCAATGGCCTGGGCCACGATGTCGGCGGTGCGGCGGGACATCTGCGGCTGCACGAACACGGCGCGCACCCGCTCCTCGCGCGCCTCCTCGATGAGGCCTTGCAGGGAGCGCGGGCCGGGTTCCTTGCCTTCCGCCTCGATGGCCACCTCGGTCAGGCCGTAGGCCTGGGCCAGATAGCCCCAGGCCGGGTGGAAGACCATGAAGGCCTTGCCCGATGCCGGAGCCAGGATGTCGCGCAGTTCGGCGTCCAGGGCGCGCATGTCGTCGCTGAAGCGCGCCTGGTTGGCGCGGTACACGACGGCGTGGGCCGGGTCGGCCTCGGCCAGGGCTCTGGCCATGTGCGCCGCGATGGCCGCCGCGTTGGCGGGCGCGGTCCAGATGTGCGGATCCATGCCGTGGTGGTGCCCGTCGCCGTGCGGGGCGCCGTCGTGCGGGGCGTTCGTGGCGTGCTGGGCGGCGGTTTCGCGGCCCGCGCCCTGGTGATCCGCCTCGCCGTGGTGGTGCGCGGCCATGGGCAACTTCTCGATGCCCGCGTCCGTGGGCACGACGCGCAGGCCGGGGTTGGCGGCCTGGAAGCGCGGCAGCCAGGCGTGTTCGATCTCCAGGCCGATGGTGCAGTAGAGCGTGGCGCGCGTGAGCGCGCGCATCTGGCTGGGCTTGGGTTCATAGGCGTGCGGATCCGCGCCGGGCGGGACCATGACCACGGCCTCGGCCAGGTCGCCCGCTATCTGGCGCAGGAAGTAGGCCTGCGGCGGCACGGTGACCGCCACGGTGAGCTGCGCGGCCAGGGCGGGGGCCGGGAAGAACGCGGCCAGGGGGCAGGCCAGGACAAGGGCGGCAAGAAGCGGGATGGAAAGGCGTCGGCGCATGCCAGTCTCCAGGGATGTTGTCCGATCTATGGAAAATTCCGATACTTCCGTGGCGGTAAATATGATAACGGTTCCCGGCAATGTCAAGGCAGGGCCGCCGTGGCGGCCCACCAGCCAGCCACCATGGCGGCCAGGGCCGTTGCGCCCGCCAGATGGCGCACGAACCGGCCCGGCAGGCCGAAGCGGTTGAGCAGAAGGCCGCCTGCCCCGCCAAGGCCCAGCCCCGCCAGAAAACCGAAGAGATGCGCGCCCAGGTCGGTGCGGTCTTCCAACGAGCCGGGCAGGTGTTCCGCGCCGGGAAGGCCGTCGCCGTTGCCCGCGCCCAGAAAGGCGAGCAGGGTGAGTCCGGCCGCCACGGGCAGGAACACCGTGCGCCCGCCGATCCCCTGGCCGCGCAGGGCGCGCAGGCCCGCCAGCGCCCCCACCACGCCAAAGACGGCGGTGGACGCGCCAATGCTGTAATGGCCCGGTCCATGGGCCAGGGTATTGCCCAGATTGCCCAGCACGCCCGAGGCCACCGCGACGAACCACGTGGGGCCGGGCCGCAGCTCCCGCGCCAGGGCAAAGAGAAACACCCCGCCAATGGCCACGTTGCCGAGCAGGTGCGCGCCGTCCGCATGCAGGGTCAGGGCCGTGGCCAGACGCCACCATTGCCCGGCCAGCACCAGGCCGGAATCCCCCTGTCCCAGGGCATACCAGGGAAGGGCGGGCAAGGGGGCGATGGCGAACCCCAGGGTGAGCGCGTTGAACAGCACGAGTCCGGCCAGTCCCCACAGCAGCACCCATGCATCGCCGGGCGGCACGGGCAGGGTGGGCGGTTCTCCATGTTCGGGGCGGGACGGGTTTTCCGCCATGTAGTGCGCGATTTCCTCGCACGCCGCCTGGGCAAAGGCGGGCGGCACGAACAGCCGGAACGGGCAGGCGGGAGGCGCGCCGGTGCCGGACGCCCCGGAGCCGCCGCGTTCGATGCGGTGGGGGATGAGGCGTGCGGCCAGCACCAACGCCCATTCGCGTCCGCGAGCGGGCGACAGGGGGGCGGGGTGGTGGTCGTGGTGGTGGTCGTGGTGGACATGGGGGGCATGGTGGTCATGGGGGGCATGGGCGGCCAGATCGGCCGCCATGTGCGGCGCCACGTCTATCCACGCCAGCGACCAGCCGCCGGAACGGCCGGAAAAGAGCAACGAAGCGCCGGAAGGCTCCCGTGCCGCAGGCCCGGGCCGGGGGGGCGGGGGCGCGTCGCCGGGCCCGGCCGCGTCCGGCGCAACCGGTCGGCGGCGCGCGGTGCGCACGGGACGGCCAGCGCGGTGTGGCGGGCGGCGTAGGCGGGGCAGGGACATGGTCGTGGGTGGGCCGCCGTGCCGTTACATCCTGCGGATGACGGTGACCTTGCCTTCGCTGATCCAGGTGTCGAGCCGCCGCCGCAGCCAGCGCTTGAAGGCGTTGCGCGAGGGCGGGAAAAGGAGCACCAGTCCGAAGGTGTCGGTGATGAATCCGGGGGTGAAGAGCAGGATGCCGGCCACCAGGATGAGCATGGCGTCGAGCATTTCCTCGGCGGGCACGAGCCCCTGGTTCAGGGACTCGCGCACCCGGACCATGGTATTGAACCCTTCCAGCCTGGCGAGCCATGCCCCGGCGATACCCGTGAGCAGCACGAGGCAGATGGTGTTGAGGGTGCCGATGCGGCTGCCCACCTCGATGAGCAGGTACATTTCCGCCAACGGGATGAGCGTGAAGCCCAGGAGCAATTTGATGAACATGCCCCAATGTAGTGTCTGCGCATGCGGTTGGCAACCTGCTCCCAAGGCAAATGGCGGCCCGGTGTGAAATTCTTCTGGCCTCGGCAGGAGAAATAGCGTAACAAATATGGGAATAATTAGGCTCCGCGACGTGTTATACGGTGACAGGCAACCGGGATTGAGGGTGGCTCATGCACGTTTGGTCGGCGCGGCTCGGGTCCGCGCTCACATGGACCGTGGTGGTGTGCCTCGTGGCCTTGGCGCTTCCCGCGTGGGGGGAGGATGTGGCCGTGCGGGTGACCATGCACTATCATCCGCGTGTGCCCTACATGTACATGACGGATGCCGGCATGGCCGGTCTCACGGGTGCGCCTGCCGCGCGCGCCTTCGAGGCCGCCGACATTCCCGTGGATTGGGTGGAGACGCCCGCCCCGCGTCAGTTGATGATGATACAGGCCAACACCGGCCTGGACTGCGGGCTGGGCTGGTTCCGCAATGCCGAACGGGCGCGGTTCGCCCGGTTTACGGTTCCGCTGTACCAGGACCGCCCCGCCGTTGCGCTCATGCGGGCCGACAACCCCCGAATCGACCCCGCCTTGACCCTTGACGGCCTTTTGCGGGACAGGGCGCTCACGCTGCTCGTCAAATCCGGCTATTCCTACGGCGCCTTTCTCGATGCCGCCATCCGGCGGGAGGGGCCGAATACGCATGAGGTCACGGGTGACAACCTGACCATGCTGCGCTTGATCCACATGGGGCGGGCGGACTATTTCTTCGTGTCCCCGGAAGAGGCGGCCAACCTCATCGACAGCGCGGGCCTGCCGCAAGTGGATTTTCGCCTGATGTTCCTGGAAGGCGTGCCGTATGGCGAAAAAAGGTACATCATGTGCAGCAGGCAGGTGCCGCGTCAGGTCATCGACAAGCTGAACGCGGTGCTGCCGCCCCTTGACTCCCCCTGACGTTACGCCCCGCTTGCCCCCCGGAAATCCGGGCGGATCAACCCAATGTCGCGTCCTCACAATGAGTGGATACGAATTGTGAGGATAATAAACCTAACTATAATATTTTTTTCTTAAAAACATAGTCATGTTTTTCAAGGACGCGACACCAGCGTGCGCCGCACGGCGTCGGCCATGGCGTTGCCGAGCGCCGCGTGCGCGTCCAGACCCAGGTGGATGCCGTCCACGTCCGAGGCGCGCGCCACGGACGGGGCGTCGCAGCAGGCGCATCCCAGCGTGGCGGCGATGGCGCGCACCTGTTCCGCCAGTTCCCTTGATTTTTGCAAACCACCCCGGTAGCGGCCTCCGGCCCCCGCCTCATGCTCCAGCGGCGGCGGCGCGACCAGCAGCAGGCGGGGCGGCGTGCCGTCGCGGCCCGCATCGCTTGCCAGCACAAGCTGCCCCATCGCCTCGATGCCCAGGCCGATGTCGTGGGCGTCAAGCCCGTAGACATGCTTGCAGTTGTTGGTGCCGAGCATGATGATGACCAGATCGAGCGGCGCGTGCGCGGCCAGGCGTTCGGGCAGGGAGGCGAGGCCGTTGCGGCCCGGCTTGAGCGGGTCGTCCAGGAGCGCCGTGCGGCCCCGCAGGCCGTCCACGGCCACGTCATACGCCGGTCCCAGGGCGCGGGCCATGACATAGGGCCAGGTGGCGGCGCGGGGATGGCGGTTGCGGGTGGCGGGGTCCAGCCCCCAGGTGTTCGAGTCGCCGTAGCAGAAGATGGCGTGCATGCGCGTTCCCTTTTGGCCTTGGCCGCCACGAACCGCGCGGGCCTTTGCCCGTCGTGGCATGGCCCGGCGCGTATGGCGGTGGCGGTGGCGGTGGCGAGGCTACAGCGCCCCGGATTTGATGACCAGCAGTTTTTCCAGGGTCATCTCGCGCATGGAATAGCCTATGCCGCCCACACCCTGGCCCGAGTCGCGCGCACCGCCAAAGGGCATCCAGTCCACGCGGAAGGCGGTGTGGTCGTTTATCATGACCGTGGTGGCGTTGAGGCGCGTGGCCGCGTACAGCGCCGTGTCGATGTCCCGCGTGTAGACCGCGGCCTGGAAGGAGTAGGCGGTCTGGTTGGCGCGGCGCAAGGCCTCGTCCATGGTCGAGAAGGGGTAGACCGCCACCACGGGGCCGAAGATCTCCCGGGTGGAGATGAGGGCGTCGTCCGGCGGGTTGAACAGCACCGTGGGCATGTACATGGTGTCGGATATCTTGCCGCCGCCGCACAGCACCTTGCCGCCCTGGGCCTGGGCGCGTTCCACCCACTCGTGCACGCGTTCCACTTCCCTGGGCGAGATGAGCGGCCCCACGTCGGTGCATGCGTCCAGGGGGTCGCCCACCACCAGGGCTTGCGCCGACTCGGCCAGCCGTTCCGCCACGTCGCGGGCGATGATGGCGTGGGCGAAGATGCGCTGCACGGACACGCACACCTGCCCGGCATGGTAGAAACCGCCCTTGGTCAGGCCGGGCATGGCCAGCGACAGGTCCGCGTCCGCCTCCATGATGACCGGGGCCGCGCCGCCGTGTTCCAGGGCGCAGCCCGCGCCCGGCGGCAGCATGGACCGCAGCCGCCAGCCCACGGCGGATGAGCCGATGAAGGTGAGGAAGGCCACCCTGGGGTCGGCCACCAGCTTTTCGGTGACCGTGTTTTCGCACAGCACCATGCGCGCCCAGCCCCGGGGCATGCCCGCCTCGTGCAGGATGTCCAGGAGGTTGCGGCACGACAGCGGGGTGGCCGAGGCGGGCTTGACCAGCACGGGGCAGCCCGAGGCAAAGGCCGGGGCGACCTGGTGCACGATGAGATTGAAGGGATGGTTGAACGCGGCAATGGCCATGACCACGCCGCGCGGTTCGCGCACGGTCATGGCAAGGCGGCCGTCCGAGGCGGGCGTGAGCCCCATGGGCACCTCGCCGCCGCCCAAAGAGGCCAACTCGCGGGCGGCGATGCGCATGCCTTCGCGGGCGCGGGCTATTTCCACGCGCGAATCGGCCAGGGGCTTGCCGCCCTCGCGCGCGGCGGCCACGGCCAAATCCTCGGCCCGTTCGTCAATGATGGCGGCGGCCCGCTCCAGAATGGCCATGCGCTGGTGGGGGCGCAGCCAGGCCGCGCGGTCCAGGAAGAGCTCGTGGGCCGCTTCCAGGGCGTCGAACGCCTCCCGTTCCGTGGTGCGCGGCAGGGATTCGATGACACTGCCGTCATAGGGGTTGTATACGGTCAGCATATCCATCCGCTCCTTTACAGCAGGCATGTCTTGTTTTTGAGCTCTTCGATGAGCACCCGTTCGTTTTCGGAGTAGTCCACCGGCATCTCGATGCAGTGCACGCCCCCGGCGGCGAAGCAGTGGCGCATCAATTCCGGCAGTTGGCCGGTGGCCGTGACGCGGTGGCCGCGCGCGCCGTAGCTTTCGGCGTAGCGCACGAAATCCGGGTTGCCGAAATCGAGCCCGAATCCGGGCATGCCCATGCCGGCCTGCTTCCACTTTATCATGCCGTATGCGTCATCTTTGAGGATGATGACGACAAGGTCAAGCCCCAGCCGCACCGCGGTCTCCAATTCCTGGGAATTCATGAGGAAGCCGCCGTCGCCGCACACGGCGGCCACGCGGCGGGCCGGGTGGACGAGCTTGGTGGCGATGGCGGCGGGCAGGCCCGCGCCCATGGTGGCCAGGGCGTTGTCCAGCAGGACGGTGTTGGGCTCGTGGGCCTTGTAGTTGCGGGCGAACCAGATCTTGTACATGCCGTTGTCCAGCGACAGCATGCCGTCGGAGGGCATGGCCGCGCGGACGTCGCGCACGATGCGTTGCGGCGTGTTGGGAAAGGCGTCCGTCGCCCCGCTGCCGTAGACCTGGGTTTCGATTTCCTCCTTGATGCGCTGGAAGTACTCCGCGCCCGAATGTTCGAGGCGGCCCACCGCCCTGGTCAGGGCGCGCAGGCTTTCCTCTATGTCGCCCAGCACCTCGTGCTGCGGAAAGTAGACGTCGTCTATCTGGGCCTTGAAATAGTTGACGTGGATCACCGTGAGGCCGCCTCTGGTCATGAAGAAGGGCGGTTTTTCCACAACGTCGTGCCCCACATTCACGATGCAGTCGGCGCGGGCGATGGCGCAGTGGATGTAGTCGTGGTCCGACAGCGCCGCCGTGCCCAGGCTGTGGGGGTGGAGCTGGTCCACCACGCCCTTGCCCATCTGGGTGCTGAAGAAATGGATGCCCGTGGTGTCCACGAAGTCGCGCAGGGCGTCGTGGTTGGCGTGGCGGTTGGCTCCGGCGGCCATGAGCAGCAACGGGCTTTTGGCGCGGCGCAGCATGTCCGCCGCAACGCGGATGGCCTCGGGGTGGGGTCTTGGCATGCGCAGGGTCGTGACGGGATAGGGCAGGGCCGCGGTCTCCTCGGCGGCGATGTCCTCGGGCAGTTCCAGGTGCACCGGGCCGGGCTTTTCCTCTTCCGCGATGCGCAGCGCCTCGCGCACCAGGGAAGGGATGGCCCCGGCGTGTACGATCTGCTTGGTGAACTTGGTGATGGGCTCCATCATGCGCACCACGTCCACTATCTGGAACCGGCCCTGCTTGCTTTTGGTGATGGGCTTTTGCCCGGTGATGCACAGCACGGGCATGCCGCCCAGCAGGGCATAGGACGCGGCGGTGACGAAGTTGGCCGCGCCCGGCCCAAGGGTGGACAGGCACACGCCCGGCCTGCCCGTGAGGCGGCCGAGGGTCGCGGCCATGAACCCGGCCGCCTGCTCGTGCCGGGTCAGCACCAACCGGATGGACGAGGTGCGTAGCGCCTCCAGGAAGGCGAGGTTCTCTTCGCCCGGAATACCGAAAATGTATTCCACGCCTTCGCTTTCCAGGCAGCGAACCAGCAGTTCCGCTCCGTTCATTCGTCCTCCCGCATGGCGAAACGTGAAACAATGTGAACCATTCTTGATCCTAACGTTGTGGCATAGCGACAAATACGTGTCAACGCACCGCGTGGATTGGCTGGCGGCTTTGCAAAAGGCCATGAATTGGGATAATGAGTTGTAGTATGATATGCAGACCGTCGCCGTATGGCATGGTCAGGGAGCGCTGTGGCCGGACGAAGCAAAAACAGCCTGTTGTCTCGCTGGAAAGGGAGCAGGGCATTCAAGACGGTGGTCTGGTACGCGATCTTTGGGAGCGCGTGGATTCTCTTTTCCGATCAGGCGGTGGCCTTTTTCATCAAGGACGCCGACATGCTGACACGCATCCAGATCGTCAAGGGGTGGTTCTTTATCGCCATCACCTCCCTGCTGCTGTATGCGCTCATCAAAAGCAACATCCGGTCCATACAAGGGAGCGAGCAGCGGGCGCAATACCTGCGCGAGTACCTGGACAGCGTCCTGAACGCATTGCCTTCGGCCATCGTGGGGCTCGACGGGCTGGGCCGGGTTGTGCACTGGAACACGACCGCCGCCGACCGGTTCGGGCTGGTGCAAGATGACGCCGGCGAGCGGCGGGTGTTGCATCTGTGGCCTGATGACTGGCGGCACCGGGGCGCACTGGCCCAGGCGTTGGCAAAGGGCGAGCACCTCCAGTTGGAGCAGACCGAGCGGCGCATGCCGGACGGCGGCGTCCGCTACGAGGATGTCCTGGTGTGCCCGGTGGGCAGCGGCAGCGCGCGGGGCGCCGTGGTGCAGGTGGCGGACGTGACCGCCCGCGCCGCGCTGGAGACGATGATGGTGCAGTCGGAAAAGCTGCTGTCGTTGGGCGAGCTTGCCGCAGGCATGGCCCATGAGCTCAACAATCCCCTCAGCATTGTCATGCAGTCCGTGCAGGGCGTGCAGCGCAGGCTCGACCCGGATTTTGGCCCCAACACGGCGCTGGCCCAGCGGGAAGGGCTGGACCTGCGGCGGCTGGCCAGCTACCTGGAGAAGCGCAACGTCACGTCGTATATCGGCAATATCCGTGACGCGGGGCGGCGCGCGTCAAGCATTGTGGCCAACATGCTGCAATTCAGCCGCAAGAGTGCGCCGGAAAAGCAGCCCTGCAACTTGAACGTGCTGCTGGACCGCGCCCTGGAACTGGCGGGCGGCGAGTACGACCTGGTGCGCCGGTACGATTTCCGGCGGCTGACCATTGAGCGGCACTATGCCTCGGACGTGCCGGTGGTCATGGGCGTGGCCAGCGAATTGGTGCAGGTTTTCCTCAACTGTATCAAGAATGCGGCCCAGGCGTTGTATCTGGGCGGCACGGCGGAGGATGCGCCGCGCATCGATGTGAGCATCATGCCGGGCGAAGGCTCCGTCGTGGTCGCCATCAGCGACAATGGGCCGGGCATGGAGGAGGATGTGCGCAAAAAGGTGTTTCAGCCCTTTTTCTCGACCAAGGATTCCCACGAAGGCACGGGGCTTGGCCTGTCCATCTCCTTTTTCATCATTACGCGGACGCACGGCGGCGACATGTCGGTTTCGTCCGAACCGGGCAAGGGAACGACGTTTCGCATCACGTTGCCCGTGGGCGGGCGGGAGTGATACCGGCGCCATGGAGCGGCTTGCCGCAGGTGGGCGCTTTTGGTATCCGTAGGTCTCCATCCACGCCATAGCATGGGGAGAGGAGCCATGTCCGACACGCACGACGAGGGGCCGCACGGCCAGACGGCCATCAAGGGGGTGTTTTCCAGGGACGTCACCTTGAAAATAGGGGCGGGAACCACCACGCGCAAGGTCACCCAGACCAACCACTATTATATAGAAGAGGATGACGCGGGCGGCCTTACCGCCCAGATGCTCAACAATTCCTTCATTCCCTTTGGCCCCAAGGAGACCGTCTCCCGCGAGGATGTGCTGGAAAACTACAAGCCTGAGCTGGAAATATACGCCAAGAAGATGCTGCCCGCCATGCGCGAGGTGCAAAAGACCCTGGCCCGCGCGGACAGGCACCGCCAGCAAAAGGATTATTTCAGCGCGGAATACGAGTACAAGAACGCCCTGAAGCTTGAGGACACCAATGTCAGGGCCACGTTTGGCCTGGGGCTCTCCTACATGGAACGGGGCGACAAGGAAAAGGCGGACGACATCTTCAAGCGGCTCATTGCCCTTGACGACGCCTTCACACCAGAAAACAAGCATTTATTCAATGAATTCGGCATCAACCTGCGCAAGCAGGAAATGTATGAGCAGGCGCTCAAATACTACGCCAAGGCGCTCAAGACCGGCCCCATGGACCCGCACCTCCTCTATAACGTGGCGCGCATCTACCATGCCCAGGACAACCTGCTCAAGGCGGGCGCCTTTTTGAAGAAGGCAGTGGAAATCAAGCCTGATTTCGAAGAAGGCGCCACGTTCCTGCGGCATGTGGCCTTGGAATTGAAAAAACGCCAGGCAAAGCCCTCCTGACGGGGGCGCGGGCGGGGCAAGGCGGCCGCCCCCGCGTCTTCACCTTTTTCCCAAAGATATGCGAGAGGGCAACACCCTTGGGTTGTTGCACAACGCGTCACTTCTCCCTCGGGAAATGACGTTATTCCGCAATACCGCCGGCGGTAATTGGGGGGTGGCGTTGTGACACGTTGATTTCTGGTGTATGGTTTAAGCGTACCTGTCCAGTGCGTCACCAAGGACGTTTTGGGGCCGAGTGAGGCAGGTGGAGCCGTTTGTGGTGGGGGGGAACATGTCGCGTATCCTTATCGCGGAAGATGACAGAGCCAACAGGCGGTTGGCGCAGCTCGTGCTGCAAGAGGCCGGTCATAGCGTGGAGACTGTGAACGACGGCTTTCAGGCGCTCGACGCGTTGCGGGAAGGTGCCTACGACCTCATCCTGCTCGACATCATGATGCCCGGCCTGACGGGATTCGAGGTGTCCGAGACCGTGCGCGGCTCCGGTTCGGCCAACGCCTCCACGCCCATCATCGCCATTACGGCCTACATGCAGGAGTTCGAGCCGGAGCGGTTCGCCCGCGCCGGATTCAATTACGTCATCAGCAAGCCGTATGCCGTGGACGAGCTGAAGGGCATCGTGGCCCACCATCTGCGCTGACCGGTAGGGGGAACCCTGCGTGCGGGCGCCCGCCGCCCTCTTCAGCCGTGTCATTCCCGCTCCCCGCGTCCGCCCTCCTGTCCCCCGCCGCCCCATTCCCGATCCTTGCGCCGCGAGGGATCGTCCCAACCGTGCCCCATCCTTGATCCGCCGTCCCAGGGAGCGCCCGAGCCGACCGCAGGCCGCGTTCGCCTTGCAACCGCACCTCGGGCCTGCCCGCCATCCGCATCCGTCCGTGGCGCGCGTTCGCGTGCGTTGCTTCGTTGTTTTTGCACGGCTCAGGACGCCGGTTCCTCCGCGTGGCGGCCTGTTTTTGCTTGCCCAAAACAGGGCGGCGCTACACAGTGGCGGGGGACGACGGCGAAACAAGCCCGGCCCGCGCCCTTTGGCGAGCATGCGCCGAACGCGCGGCGCGGGGGCGGGCCGAAAAGACACGCAACGGATCAGGGGAGTGGCATGACGGAAGAAATGGATACCAAGGCATTGCTGGGTCTGATTGCCGACGGCGTGCGGCAAACCGCCCTGCATTATGGACTGTGGTTTGCCGAAACCGTGCATCATTGCGGGTTGGAAAAGGCTCTGGAAGCGGAGAAAACCGCTGGAGACGCCATTTTCCCTCTGTATATGAAGCGGTTGTCGAAAATATTGGGATTCGAGCTGGAAGGCGATCTGCCCAAGGCGCTGGCCGGACTCGACCGCGAGGACGTGGCGCGCTTGGCCGAGGGCGTGGCCGTGAACTGGTTGGCCGTGGACGGCCTCTGGTTCCAGGCCGTGGAAAACCTGGAAGGCATGGACGCGGCCAAACGGTGCAACGACACCTGCTGGACCCGATTCGCGCCGATCGAGGCGAGCCATATCCGATCCCGGCTGGGATTGCCCGAGCCAGGGGGGATTCCGGCCCTGCGGAGAGCGCTTGAACACCGGCTGTACGGGCGGATCAATTCCTGGGAGATCGTGGAGGAAACCGCGACCTCACTGGTGTTCCGCATGAACCAATGCCGGGTGCAGAACGCCCGCAAGCGCAAGGGTTTGCCGGATTATCCGTGCAAATCCGGTGGCATGGCCGAATACATCGGGTTCGCCCGGCAGATCGATCCGCGCCTTGTCGTGACCTGCCTGGGCTGTCCGCCCGATCCCCATCCCGAGGAATGGTTCTGCTCCTGGCGGTTCGCCATCGAGTGATGCGCTCGGGCTCCTCCCGGCGGCCTGTGCGGTTGGGGGCGCGTCCTGTGCCGCGCGAGGGCGTGGCCAAGGGCGGCGCCTGGCAACGGTTCACATGGTGAGGGCGGAGATTCAGTGCCGGAGATGCCGGGGGGAGGCGTAGGGCACTTGCGCAACGCGGCGGTCCCATGGGGAATCGTGGCGCGCGGGGACGGAGGCGGCTGGAAGGTCGCCCTTCCCGGCAACGAGCGGCTAGAGCATTTTACCCTTGAAAGGGTTTAGATGCTCTTGTGCATTTCCCTGAAACAATGGGACATTGTTTCAGGGGCGAGTCTTGTTTCAAGACTTAAATGCGCTAGCGCATTGTAGCGTTGAAACAATGCGGGGATTTGAAATAATGAAGCATTATTTCAACAAAAGGCATAAGGGCATCGCATCTTTTTCAACGTGAGGATGCTCTAGCCCTCCAGGCGGCGTTTCAATTCTTCCTCATCAATGTCGAAGACGCGGTGGGTGATGAGGAATTGGGCCACATGGGCCATGGTGGGCGTGCTGGCGGTCACGATTTCAGGCAACTCGATGCCCAGTTCCGCAAAGCGTTGGACATAGATGTCCTCTTGGGTCTTGGGGGGCTTTTTCAGCTTTTGCGGTTTTTTTGCCGTCATGCGTGCTCTCCGGTCGGGCTCTGCGTTGGGCTGGTGGCGGCGCGGTCGGCCGCGTTGCGGGTCTTCGGGCCTTCCCCTTTCTACCCTGTCCGGGCCGTGGTGTCCATCGGGGCGCGGTGCGGGAGGCAGGGAGGCGTCTAGAAGACGTTGATGCCCGCAAGGCCCATGACGATCTCGAAACGCTCCTCGAACGAGTCCTTGGACATGATGACGCTCAAGTCGAAGCACTGGTGCAGGTAGCTGAGCACCACCTGCTTTTCCAGGTCGCGGCCCCTGTGGATGTCCGCGCCGTAGCGCAGGCCCAGGGTCCAGCTGCGCAGGGGCGAGGTGCTGGCCTCCAGCCACAGGATGTGCATCTCATCCTGGTCCTGGCGGGTGTATTCGTCAATGGCGCCCCGGAAGTCGATGCTCATGGAGGCCGTGGCCTGGCCGGGCCACAGCGCCTTCAGCCCGTGCTCGTGCTCCGTGATGCGTGCGCGGTAGGGCGAATACCAGGTGCGGCTGAACAGATCCACGTACCTGTTCACGGCCAGGGTCACGTCGGCCAGCGCGTCGGAAAAGGGGCGGCGCGGGTAGGTGCCCAACTCGTCCATGCGCCGCGCCTCGCGGATGCTGTAGGTCTGCTCCAGGCGAAGTTTGAGAAAGTCGTTGTAATCCACCTGCAGGGTCGGCTTGGGCTTGCCGTCCTCTTCGCGGGCGGCCACGGTCTCGCGCTTGCGGCCCAACACGTTGGTCAGGCTGTAGCGCAGCTCGTTCACCGCGCCGATACGGTCCACGTGGTCGTAATAGGGCTTGTCGCGCTGGTCCACGGACGGGATGTAATGATAGGACAGCCGGGGCTGGACGGAATGGCGCATCTTGGTCCAGGCGCTGTTGCCCAGGTTGGCCATGGCCAGATTCAGGTCCGGCCCGTTTTGCCGCTGCACGTCAAACACCTTCCATGCCTCGGTATAGGTCGCCAGATCCAGGTCGGGCAGGCTGCGCGCCGTGTAGGAGCCCCGGCCCGCCGCGTCGTCCGAGGGGTGCCAGTCCGTGGCGTATACCGTTTCGCGCCAGCCGATGGTGGGGATGACGGAGCCGTACGCGTTGCGCAGGGGCAGCGAGACGCGGGGGTGGACGTCGATTCTGCCGCCCTTGGCGCCGTACTGCCGCCACAGGTGCGCGGCGGCCATGTCGGCCTCCAGTTCCACCGGGCTCGTGCCCACGGTATTCTTGAAGAGATAGGCCGTGACCTCGGGCAGGCGCTGCACCGAGGCGTCGGTGGACGAGTCGGTGTTGCCATGGCCCAGGGACGCGTCCTGGTTGTATTCCGCCTTGGCCATGAGCCCCACGCGTTCGAAGTCGCGGCTGACCATGAAGGTGCTGGTGCGGTTCTGGTCCGCGGCGTTGGTGTCGCGGTCGAATTCCTCAAGCAGGGCGCCACGGCTCTTGTCGTAGCCGGACAGGCCGGAGCTGAATTCGCGCAGGTAGTCCTGGTCGGACACGACATCCACGTCCGATTTGACGTCCCATTCGTCCAGGCGGCCGTTGAACATGCCGCGCAGCCACCACCGTTGCGCGTTGGCGCGCACCAGGCCGTCCTCGTCCAGGGGGGATTCCGCGTCGGCCTCGGTCTTGGCGGTCTCCTGGTCATACAGCCAGTCGAGCCGCCACAGCCCCTTGACGCCCTTGGCCGGGGCCATGCGGTATTCCACGCCCTGCATCACGCCGCGCTTGCTCATGATGTTTTCGTACAGGGTCATGTCGGAGGTGTCGTTGATGGCCCAGAACACCGGCGCGTTGAGGGAGACGCCGTGGCGCGAGCTGTAGCTGGTTTCCGGCATGAGCAGGCCGCTGGAGCGCGTGGTGCGGATGGGCACGGCGAGATAGGGTGAGGCCGCGACGGTCTGGTCCTTGACGTTGAAGCTGGCGCTCCACAGCCGGGCATAGCCGTCAAGGGTGATGTCGCCTTCGCGGGCCGTGAACGACCAGGCCGGGCTTTCGCCGGGCGCGGCGTCGCAGGCCGTGACCTTGGCGTTCTTGAAGGCGTAGGTGTCGCCGCTTTGCTTGTGGATGTAGTCGCCCTTGAAGAACAGGTGGGGCCGCGCCACGTAGAGCTGGCCGTTCTTGAGCCAGCCCACCTGGTTGGTCAGGTCGAATTCCGCCTCGTCGGCGTGCAGTTTGTCCTCGTTCCAGCTCGCCTGCACCTCGCCCTTGAGGAACACCCAGTTGGTGCCCCGGAAGTAGCGGGCGAAATCCGCCTTGAGATAGTCGTCGCCGTGGCGCATGACCACGTTGCCGTGGGCCTCCACGATTTCGGAGTCGCCCTGGCCCACCAGCCGGTCCGCTTGCAGCACCCACGCCTCGCTCTGGTCGTCGGTATGCATGACCAGCCGCGTGGCCTGGCCGGTCATGGCCAGCACGGAGAGCTGGGCGCACGCCGCGGCGGCGAGCAGCAGCATGAGCACCATGCCCCGGCGCGAGCGGGCCAGGCGGCGAAGGGCTGAAAGCGGGCGGTGGCGCAAATCGGGTATCCGGCGTTGAGCGTGTTGGGCGGGAATTGCCCGCATTCGACCATGAACCATGGGCACATAGCATGAAACCCCGCAGCGAACAAGGCGGCGCGGGGTGCTTTTCTTCGCTGGAGAGCGGTGCTACATCCACGCCTGCGCCTGCGGCGCACAAACCGGAATGTGTGCAAAAGGATGTCGTTATGACTATTGATTACAACTATATACAAGTTGTTGTGGACACGGCGGCCCTGGCGGGCAACTTCCGCCTCATGCAGGCCGCCGGGGGCAACTGCATGGCCGTGGTCAAATCGGACGCCTATGGGCATGGCCTGTACGAGGCTGCGGCCGCCTTTGCCCGCGCCGGAGCGGACACCATGGCCGTGGGCACGGTGGGCGAGGCGCTCAAGCTGCGCGCCATGCCCTATGACGGCAGGATTGTCGTGCTCCTGGGCGTGGCCTCGCCCGAGGAGTGCCAGGCCGCGCACGCGCAGGGCATCGTGCCGTTCGTGGGGCGGTTCGAGCAGCTGCGCATGATGGCCGCCGCCGCCTCGCCGCACGCGCCCGCCGCCGTGGCGCTCAAGTTCGACACCGGCATGGCCCGGCTCGGGTTCACCGAGGCGCAGGTGCCGGAGGTGGTGGAAACGCTGCGCGGTTTGGAGGGGCGCGTGCGCCCGGTCCTGGCCGCGTCGCACCTGGCCGTGGCCGATGAGGCGGGCGAGGACGCCGAGGCGTTCACCCTGGCCCAGGGCGCGGCGTTCGGGCGTATTGTGGCGGCGCTGCGCGAGGCGGGGTTTCCGGTGCGGGGCACCCTTGCCAATTCGGCCGGTACGCTGGCCTATCCCGGCCTGCGCTTTGACATGCAGCGGCCCGGCATTGCCCTGTACGGCGCCAATCCCCTGCACGGCACGGACAAGGCGGCGTTGGGCGCGGGCCTGCGGCCCACCATGCGGGTCGGCGCGCCCGTGTTGCAGGTGCATGCCCTGGCCAAGGGCACGCCCATCCACTATGGCCGCACCTTTGTGGCCAAGCGGGACATGACTGTCGCCATCATCGGCGCGGGCTATGCGGACTGCGTGTCGCGGGGGCTGTCCAGCGCCGGGCAGCGGATCCGCGCGTGGTGCGAGGTGCGCGGCCTGCGCGCCCCGCTGGTGGGGCGGGTATGCATGCAGATGAGCGCGCTGGACGTGACGGACGTGCCCGGCGTGTCCGCGGGCGACCTCGCCTACATCCTGGGCGGGGAGGGCGACACGCCCATCGCCGCCGAGGAGCTGGCCGCCTGGTGGGGCACCATCACCTACGAGGCCTTCTGCCTGCTGGGCATGAATCCCCGGACATATGTGTGAGCCGCCGCGAAAACGCCTTGACAGCGTAACGGCATGCTATTAAGTAATTCGGCTCCGCCTTGCTCTTCCCGTGGTGGGAAGGGCCATTTAGACCAAAAGGAGGATCTATGCGGAAATATGAAACACTTGTGCTGTTCAGCCCCGAAATGTCGGGCGAGAACCGCACCGCGATCGTGGAAAACCTCACCGGCGTCATCACCCGCGAGGAAGGCCAGATCCTGACCCTTGACGACTGGGGCATGCGCAATCTTGCCTACCCCGTCCAGAAGCAGATGCGCGGCTACTTCATCCGTTTCGAGTACGTCGCCCCGGGCAAGGCCGTGGCCGAAGTCGAACGCATCATCAGGATCACCGACGGCATCTTCAAGTTCGTCACCGTGCTGCTTGATGCCGCTTACGAAGCCGCCGAGGAGGTTGCCTAATGGCCTTCAAGAAAAGATTCACGCCCCGCAAGAAGTTCTGCCGCTTCTGCGCCGACAAGAACCTGCCCCTGGACTATAAGCACCCCGAAGTGCTCCGGGACTTCATCACCGAGCGCGGCAAGATCATTGCCCGCCGCATCACCGGCACCTGTGCGAAGCATCAGCGCCAGCTCACTATCGAGATCAAGCGCGCCCGCCAGATGGCCCTGCTGTTCTATACGGCCACCCACGCCAGTGACGTGAAAAAGAAGTCCACGCTGTAGGAGGTGAATATGGCTGCAATGAAATTGATTCTCCGTTCCGACGTGGAAAATCTGGGCAGGTTGGGCGATATCGTCGTCGTCAAGCCCGGCTACGGCCGCAACTACCTGATCCCCAAGGGCTTGGCCATGGTGGCCACCGAGGCCAACAGCAAGGTCTTTGAGCTGGAACGCCGCAAGCTGCAGCAGCAGGTGGATTCCCTGCGCGCCGCGGCCCAGTCCGACGCCCAGAAGATCGCCGCCGCCAAGGTGGTCATCAATGTCCGCGTGGGCGAAGGCGACAAGCTCTACGGCTCCGTCACCACCCCCATGATAAGCGAGGCGCTGGTCGCCGCAGGCGCTCCCGACGTGGATCGCCGCAAGATCGACCTGGACGAGCCCATCCGTTCGCTGGGCGTGCACACCGTTGTTGTCCGCCTGCACCCCGACGTGCATGTGGACCTGAACGTCCATGTGCTGCGCGAGGGACAGAGCCTCGAAGACTACATGGCCGAGCAGACGGCAACTTCCGAGGCGGAAAGTGAAGAAGCCACGGAATCAGCGCCAGACGCAGAGTAAGCCTTTTTCCGGTTCCGGCGCCTCCGACTGGGGGCGCCGCGAACTGGACGGCGCCGAAAAGGCGACCGCCGATCTGCTGCGCAAGGTTCCCCCCCACAACGCCGAGGCCGAACAGGCCGTGCTCGGCGGCATTTTTCTCAAAAATTCCATTTTTCATTCCCTGGCGGACTCGCTCGCCTCGGATGATTTTTATTTTCCGGCGCACGCCGACATCTATGAGGCGTGCCTGGAACTGTATCACCAGAACGCGCCCCTCGACCTTGTCACCGTGGCCGACTATCTGTCCGGCACCGGCAAGCTTGACGACGTGGGCGGCGCGGTCTACCTGGCCGAGCTCGCCCAGGCCACGGTGTCGGCGGCCAATGCCGAATATTACGCCAAGATCGTGCGCGACAAGGCGCTTGCCCGTGAACTCATCGATGCGGCGGCGGAAATCATCTCCAACTGCTATGACGCCGGTCCCGAAGTGGAACAGCTCATGGACGAGAGCGAACAGGCCGTGTTCGCCATCACCGAGCGCGCCACCGGGTCCAACTACCGCAGCAGCAAGGACATCATCTCGCAGGTCTTCAAGGATCTGGAGCAGCGCGTCAACCGCAATGAACTCGTCACGGGCGTGAACACCGGCTACCACCGCCTGAACGAGCTGACCGCGGGGTTCCAGCCCACCGACCTCATCATCATCGCCGCGCGCCCCTCCATGGGCAAGACCGCCTTTGCCCTCAACGTGGCCATGCGCGCGGCCGTCATGCACCAGATCCCCACGGCCATCTTTTCCCTGGAAATGTCCACCGAGCAGTTGATGATGCGCATGCTCTGCGCCTGGGGCAAGGTGGACCTGTCGCGCCTGCGCCGGGGATTTTTGGACGACGACGACTGGATGCGCCTGCACGACGCGGCCAACCATCTTTCGCTCGCGCCCATTTTCATCGACGACACGCCCGCGCTCACCACCATGGAACTGCGCGCCCGTTGCCGCCGCCTCAAGGCGGAAAAAGACCTCGGCCTCGTGCTTGTGGACTACCTGCAACTCATGCGCTCCAGCCGCCGCATCGACTCCCGCGAACAGGAAATTTCCGACATCTCGCGCACGCTCAAGGCGCTGGCCAAGGAAATCCACGTGCCCGTGCTCGCGCTCTCCCAGCTCAACCGCAAGGTCGAGGAGCGCACCAACAAGCGCCCCATGCTTTCCGACCTGCGCGAATCCGGCGCCATCGAGCAGGACGCCGACGTCATCATGTTCATCTACCGCGACGATGTGTACAACAAGCGCGACGACAACCCCAAGAAGGGCACCGCCGAAATCATCATCGGCAAGCAGCGCAACGGTCCCACCGGCGACCTCGACCTCGCGTTCCTCAACTACTGCACCGCGTTCGAAGAACTCGACACCATCTACGGCCCCAGCGAACAGCAGGGCTGAAGCCACGACGTCAGCAACGACGACAAGCCCGGAGGACGGAACCCGTCCCCCGTGGCGTTTCGCTTTTCCTTTTCGTGCATTTCGAGGCTGTGCGCCCCGCGATCATGACGCCACGATTACGCCGTCGCGCATGCGCACCACCCGTTCGGCCCACGCGGCGTAGTCCGGGTCGTGGGTGACCATGACGATGGTCAGGCCTTGCCGGTGCAGCGAGGTGAGCAGGCGCATGATGTCTTCGCCGGTCTGCTTGTCCAGGCTGCCGGTGGGCTCGTCGGCAAAGAGGATGGAGGCGTTTTTGGCCAGGGCGCGGGCAATGGCCACGCGCTGCTGTTCGCCGCCGGAGAGCATGGCGGGCAGGCGGTCGTGCTTGTCTTCGAGCCCGACGCGGCGCAGGCAGTCGATGGCGTGGGCGCGGGTGGCGGCGGGCACGGGTTTTAGGGCGTTCATGAAGGGCAGCAGCGTGTTTTCCAGCGCGGTCAGGTAGGGGAGCAGGTGGTGGAACTGGAAGACGATGGCGAAATCCTTGTGGCGCAGGGCGTTGCGCTCGTTTTCCCCAAAGGAGGCGATGTCGCGGCCCTGGTAGCGCAACGCGCCGCTGTCCGGGGCGAGCAGGGTGGACAGGGTGTTGAGCAGGGTGGTCTTGCCCGAGCCGGATTTGCCCATGATGGCCACGAACGCGCCTTGCTCCACGGTCAGGGAGACATGGTCAAGGGCGATGGCGGCGCTCCCCTCGCCGGTGAATCGTTTGCAGATGTCGCGTGCTTCAAGCATGGGGTGCTCCTTGTCAGAGGGAAAGCAGGGCTTCGGAGGGTTCGACGCGCGACGCCTTGAAGGCGGGTACGGCGGCGGAAAGCACGGATACCGTGGCGATGAGGGCCACGGTCAGGGCGATGTGCGCCGGTTCGAGGCGTAGCGCCGCCGTGTCGGTAATGTCGAGCAGGGCAAGGATCTTGAAGCTGGCGGCATAGCCCGCGACATAACCCAGCAATCCCGCCAGGCACCCGATGAACAGCGCCTCGGCGGTGAAGATGATGAAGATGTGGCGGCGGGCATAGCCCAGGGAGCGCAGGATGCCGATCTCCTTTTTGCGCTCGGCCACGCTGGAGAGCATGGACAGGCCGACCATGGCGCAGGCGATGCACAGGATTACGATGCTCACGGTCATGACCAGGCGCTGCACAAAGGTGACCGAGTACATGCGCTGCTCCACGATGTGGCGCAGGGCGGTGATCTTGGCGGTGGGCAGGGCGGTTTCCAGCTGGGCCACGATGTCCTCGATGGGGCACCCCGAGCACAGGGCCGCGACTTCGACGAAATTGGCCTGGCCCGGCTTGTGGGCCAGATCCTGCACGAACGGCAATGCGCCGAGCAGCACGTTGTCGTCCTCGCTGCCTGTTTCCAGGAGCACGCCCGCGACCGTGGCGGTGGCGGGGGAGCCGTCGCCCATGGCCAGGGTGACCGCCGTGCCGGGCGCAAGGCCCAGCTTGCGGGCCGCCGTGGCCCCGGCCAGCAGTTCGGACGGGGCGCCGGGGTAGCGGCCCTGCACGGCCCAGTAGTTCTTGATCCGCTTTTCCTGCGCCCAATCCACGCCCACGAGCCCCACATGGGTATCGCCCACAGCGGCCATGGTGACGAGCTTGGGCGCCACGGCGCTGATGCGGTCCTTGAGGCCGATGGCATGGGCGGCCTGGCTTACGGCGGCTGCGTCCAGATAGCGGATGTCAAAGAGCATGGAGCCGAGGGAAAAGCCCCCGTAGCTCACGGTGAGGGCTTCGGTGCGGGGTGCGATGAGGATGTTCGCGCCAAAGGCCGTGAGCTTTTTCTCCAGGCTGTGCCCCACTTCGCGCGACACGTGGTTGAGCGACACGATGGAGGTGACGCCAAGGGAGAACACCGCCAGCAGCAGCAGGGTGCGCGCCCACTTGCGGCGGCAGTTGCGGACCGGAATGGTGAGGATGTTCATGAAAGGACCGGGCGCTATCGTTTGGGGAAATAGCCCGCGCCGGCCACGATGTCCCGCACGCTGATGGTCAGGGTGGCCTGGTCGTAGACGCGGTTGAGGGGCGCGGGGTTGCAGCCGCCCTTCACCTCGTTGATGCGGGCGGTATGGAAGCGCTGGCCGCAGTTGTTGCACACCATGTAGTCGCCGTCATGGGCGTAGCCCTTGCCCTCGGGATAGCACACGTCGCAGGCGTCGAACGCGGCGCGCAGCACGTTGTCCGTGCTTTTGACCACGAAGAATTTGATGGGGCGGCCGTCGTGCATGTATTGGAAATAGTGGGCCGAGCCGTCGGCGATGTCGGCCACAGGGATGGTGACCACGCCGTTGGCCGCGTCCACGGTGTCGTATTTGCCGAACAGGGACCAGGCTTGGGCGTTGCCCGCCACGAGCAGGCAGGCGGCCAGCAATGCTACGGCGGCAAAGGCGGCGCGGACGGGGTGGGGCAGGGCCGTTGCGGCGGCGGTGCGGCGGTGTGGCATGTGGTGCTCCTTGATGCGTTTTTCGGGAGCGCCCGGCTGGGCCGGACGCTCCCGGGTATGGGGGAGGTGAGGCGCTGCGGGATATGCCGGAACCGTGCCGGAACGGGCATGGCCAACGGCTGCGCTATGTTATACTAAAATGGTATGGAAATGGCGAGGGGGATTTGTGCAACCCGTTGCACAGGAAGGTGCACAACGATGTGCAACGGGTTGCACGGGCCGTCCGTGGGGCGGCGTGCGCCGGACGGCCTTGCGCGGGGCCGCCCGGCGAACAATGGGGCAGGGGGGATGCGACGCTCGTGTCGCATCCTTGAAAAACATGGCAATGTTTTTCAAGGAAAAAATAATATATTTTACTGTATTATCCTCAAAATTCGTATCTACTCATTGTGGGGACGCGACGCTAGAGGGTGCAGGCTCGGGCGCAGGGCTGCACGCATTGGGTATAGTCGGTGGTGCCGGGCTGGCACATGGCGATGCAGGCGTCGCACGGCGTCATGGGATGCGTGAGAGGGGGCAGCGATTGTATGGACATGTGGGCGGCCAGCATGTCGTATTTCATGCAAAAAACGGCCATGGGTGTGTCCATTGAACCGTACTTGTTGCCACAGAAGACTTTTATGCGTTCTTTCTCCAAATCTCTTGCATCTTTTGTGGCAATGGTCATGTTGCAAAGCAAGAGCATGGACACAACTGCTCCGAGTGCGATGATGGACGCCTTTTTCATGGCAAAGAACCTCCCTCTGCATCGCATGCCGCAATGCATTTGTCATGATGGCATGCCGCGCTACAGTATTGACACGCATGCCCCGCACTTGTATGCCTCGCCTTGAAGTGATGCGACCCTATGCCAGGGACGGGGTTGTGGTCCAATCACATGATCGGAACGGATGGTTCGGAAAAACCGAAGGGAAGGAGGATGCCCATGGAACTGTACCAGTTGCGGAGTTTTGTGGCCGTGGCCGAGGAAGGGCACCTGACGCGCGCGGCGGAGCGCGTGCATTCGAGCCAGCCTTCGGTGAGCGCGCACGTCAAGGCGCTGGAAGAGGAACTGGGCGTGGCGCTTTTCGTGCGCACGCCCAAGGGCATGCGCCTGACCGAGGATGGCCGGGTGCTCAAGGAATACGCGGTCAAGGCGCTGGCCGCTGCCGAGGCCATCTCCTTCCAGGCCCAGGCGCTGCGCACCGACATGACCGGCCCGGTACGCCTGGGCATGAACACCAACCCGGATTTCCTGCGCGCCCGCGCGTTCAGCACCTGCATGATGCGGCGCCATCCCGGCGTGTACGCCCACTTCATCATGACCGGCACCGAGCACGTGGCCCGCTGCCTGCGCGACGGCGAATACGACGCCTCCTACCGTTTCGGCATGGCGCGCAACGCGCCGGACATCGTGTGCCTGCCCGTGTGCCCCACCTGGCTGCGCATCGTGGGCCCGGCGGCGTGGAAGGAGCGCATCGGCGCCATGGACCTGGAGGGAGTGGCGGCCGAGCCGTGGATCCTGACCTCGTGCGTCTGCCCGTTCAGCGAATTGGGCAAGGGGTTCTTCCGCGACAACGGCCTTGCGCCCAACGTGGTGGTCATGGCCGACGACGAGGCCATCATCCGCTCGCTGGTGGCCGGAGGTAACGGCATGTCCCTGCTGCGCGAGGACGATGCCCTGGCCGCCCAGGCCAACGGCGAGGTGTTCATCTGGGGCGACGTGCGCCTGGAAACCGTGCTCTCCTTCTGCTACCTGCGCGAGCGCCAGGACGAGCGCCGCATGCGCGCCATGCTCGACGTGCTGGCCGAGGTGTGGGAGCTCGATCCCGGCCTTCCGGACGAGACGTGCGCGTGACGTTTCTGTTTTGGGTTTGACTCCGGCCCCTGGATGTGCAACGGCGTGGCATGCAGTTCACCATCGTCACCCTGTTTCCGGAATTTTTCGACTCGCCGCTGTCCAGCGGCCTCATGGGCAAGGCCCGCGAGGGTGGACTGGTGTCCTTTGCCTGCGTCAATCCCCGCGATTTCGCCACGGACCGCCACCGCACCGTGGATGACCGTCCCTATGGCGGCGGGCCCGGCATGGTCATGCTGCCCGGTCCCACGGCCGAGGCCTTGCGCTCCATCCAGCGGCCCGGACGCCTGCTGCTGCTGTCGCCCAAGGGGCGTCCCCTTACCCAGGCTCTGGCCCGCGAGCTGGCGTCCGAGGAGGCGGTGACCCTTGTCTGCGGCCGCTACGAGGGGCTGGACGCGCGGCTGGAAGCGTTGTTTCCGCTGGAATCCGTGTCCGTGGGCGATTTCGTGCTCAACGGCGGCGAGGCCGGGGCGGTGTGCCTTATCGAGGCGGCGGCGCGGCTGCTGCCCGGCTTCATGGGGCACGAGGGCTCGGGCGACGAGGAGAGTTTTTCCTCCGGCCTGCTGGAATATCCGCACTACACGCGGCCCGAGGTCTTCGAGGGCTTGCGCGTGCCGGACATCCTGCTGTCCGGCGACCATGGCCGCATTGCGGCGTGGCGGCGCGCGCAGGCCGTGAGAACGACCCTGGCGGCGCGGCCCGACATGCTGCCGGACGCGCACCTGGACGAGACGGACGCCGCGCAACTGCGGGCGGAAAACGCCCGTCCGGCGCGGCCCCGGCTGGGGCGCAACCTGTACGTCGCGCTGGTGCACTACCCGGTGCAAAATAAATTTGGGAAAACCGTGGCCGTGTCTTTGACAAACCTGGACATACACGATATAGCCCGCGTTTCCCGCACATATGGTCTGGGTGGTTATTACATCGCCACCCCCTTGGAAGACCAGCGGCGGTTGCTCGATACGCTCCTGGACCATTGGGTGTCCGGGCCGGGCAGGGAGGCGATTCCCGATCGGGCCGAGGCCTTGGGCACAGTGCGTCCCGTGGATTCGCTGGACGAGGCGGTGGCGGACATCGCCCGCCGCACCGGCGCCGCACCCAAGCTGGTCATGACCAGCGCCAGGGGCGCGGGAACCCTGACCCCGGAGCAGGCGCGGGCATGGCTGGACCACGAACCGGTGCTGCTCGTCCTGGGCACGGGGTCGGGATTGGCTCCCGAGGTAGTGGACAGGGCCGACGGCATGTTGCGGCCCGTGCGATTTATGGATGCCTACAACCACCTTTCCGTGCGCGCTGCAGCCGCGGTGCTGGTGGACAGGTTGCTGGGCGACGCCTTTTAGGCCGTCCCAGCAAGCCACACAATACATTAAGGAGAAAGGGGGACCTGAAAATGGATATGGTCAAAAGAATCGAGATGGAACAGATGCGCATGGACATCCCCCCGTTCAAGCCCGGTGACACCGTGAAAGTGCACATGCGGATCATCGAGGGCGAGAAAGAGCGCATTCAGGTGTTCCAGGGCGCGGTGATGCGCATGCACAACGGCACCACCAACGCCACGTTCACCGTGCGCAAGATTTCCGACGGCATCGGCGTGGAACGCATCTTCCCCATGCATTCGCCGTTCATCGAGCGCGTGGAAGTGGTCACCGAAGGCCGCGTCCGCCGCAGCCGTCTCTACTACCTGCGCGGACTCAAGGGCAAGGCCGCCAAGATCCGCGTCAAGAACCAGTGGTCGTAAGGCGCGCCCGGTAAGGGCCGCCCACGCATACGCATGGCTAAAACCCACGGCGTCCCCGGCCCGCAGGGCCGATCCCCGCAAGGGGAAGGGGACGCCGTGGGTTGTTGTGCGCCCAAGGCCCGGCGCGACGGCGGCCAGGCCTCGCTGCTCGGACCGGACACCGGACTCGTGGCGGGCACCGACGAGGCCGGGCGCGGCTGCCTGGCCGGACCCGTGGTCGCCGCCGCCGTCATCCTGCCCCCGGTCTTCGACCTGCCCGGTCTCACGGACTCCAAGAAACTGACCGAGGCACGGCGCAACACACTGCGCACGGCCATCCTGGCCCAGGCCACGGCCTGGAATCTCGGCCTTGTCTGGCCCTGGACCATCGACCGCATCAATATCCTGCAAGCGTCGCTGGCCGCCATGCGCGGGGCCGTGGCGCGGCTTGGCGCGCAACCCTGCCTGGTGCTGGTGGACGGCAACCAGACCATCCCCGGCCTGGGCATCGCCCAGCGCACCGTGGTGGGTGGCGACGCCCTCGAACCCGCCATCTCGGCGGCCAGCATCCTGGCCAAAACCTTCCGCGACGACATCATGCGCCGCCTGGACACCCGCTATCCGGCCTACGGCTTTGCCGGGCACAAGGGCTATGGCGCCAAGACCCACATGGCCGCCCTGCGCGAGCATGGGCCGTGCCGCATGCACCGCATGACCTTCCGGGGCGTGCTGCCCGAACCCCACAAGGAGCACGACCTGTGGCTGCCCGGCATCTGACCACGGGCCGCGCCGGAGAGGACGCGGCCGAGCGCCATCTCACGCACAAGGGCTGGACCGTGCTGGCCCGCAACTGGCGTCCCCGCGACCGCGCGGGCCAGGGCAGCCTGGAACTCGATCTGGTGTGCCGCGAAAAGGGCCGCAAAGGGGCCATCGTGTTCGTGGAGGTCAAAACCCGCGCCGCAGGCGGCCTGGCGCGCCCCGATCAGGCACTCACCCCCGCCAAGCAACGCAACCTGGTACGCGCGGCAGGCCTGTGGCTGTCCGAAAACAACGCCTGGGACAAGCCCTGCCGCTTCGACCTGGTGGCCGTGACACCCGTGCCGGATGGCGAACCGGTCATCGAGCAGTTCACCAACGTCATCGACATGGAAAGCAGCGGCGGCTGGCAGCCGTGGTGATGGGGAGAGAACGGCTGAAGATTTCGCGCTGCGCGCGACCAGGGCTACTCGCCCTGGACCTCGGCAGCGTGACGACGCTGCACCCGTTTAGGCGGATGAGGGTACGGGCAGGACTGAAGTTGCGGCGCGATGAGGTTGGAAAGATGTGAAGGTGGTGGTGTGGTGGCGGAAGGTGTGCGTGCGCCACAGTCCACTCTTCGCCGTTAAGGAGCGTTTGGGCGGATGGAGCAGGCGCGAAAGGCCGCCTGCCCCATCCGCCCAAACGCTCCTTAACGACAAATGGTGAACTGCCCCCATTGGGGCTGGCGCCCCAAACCCCGGTTTGCGGTGGGATGGGTGAGGTGGGGAAAACGGGTTGGCAAGGCCTGCGGGAACGATAGACTGAGTTCAGAAATATGTAGCTGGCCAGTTTACGCCATGCTCATAGTGAAAGAACAGCCTCACCCACAAATTTTTTTATTCATTCTCCCCCCACCCTCTGCGGCAGCACGGGCCGGGGTTTGGGGCTAAGCCCCTTGGGGGGCAGTTCTGAGTTGATAAAGTGAAGGTGGGGTTCGGCGGGATGGGTGGTTGTTTTCCCATCCCGCCGAACCCCACCTTTTCTTTGCCAAGTCTGGACTGAGGGCCAACCGCGCCTTCCGACCACGCCTCCCCTTGCCCGCTCTCATCGCGCCGTCACGCCAGTCCTGCCCGCGTCCTCATCCGCCCACTCGCGTGCAGGGGCGTCCCCCTGCCGGGTCCAGGGCAGCGCCCTGGTCGCGCGTAAGCGCGAAATCTTCTCCGTTCGCCGTTCGCCGTTTCCCTCTATCCGCATCACCCCAGCAGCGGTGCCATGTGGTTGACCGGGCCGTGGCCTTTGCCGGGGGCGTAGGATGCTTCCAAACATTGGTGGAGGTAGGTCTGGGCGCGGCGTACGGCGTCCACGAGCGCCAAGCCCTGGCCCAGGCCGGTGGCGATGGCGGCGGACAGGGTGCAGCCCGTGCCGTGGGTGTTGGGTGTGTCGACGCGGGGCATGGACAGGGGGATGGGGGTGTGGCCGGGCAGGCCGAGCAGGTCGGTGACCGTGCCTTCTTGCGCCGCGCGGTGGCCGCCCTTGAGCAGCACGGCGCGTGCGCCCATGTCCAGCAGGCGGCGGATGGCCTTGGCGGCGTCCGCGTGGGTTTCGATGGGCATGCCTGTCAGCAGTTCGGCCTCGGGCAGGTTGGGCGTGAGCAGGGCGGCCAGGGGCAGCATGCGGGTTTTGAGCGCGTCCACGGCGTCGTCGCGCAGCAGTTGGTGGCCGCTGGTGCTCACGGACACGGGGTCCACCACCAGGGGGAAGGTGTGGTGGTCCAGCACGTCGGCCACGGCCTGGATGATGGCGGCGTCGAAGAGCATGCCGGTCTTGGCGGCGGCCACGGCAAAGCCGTCGAGCACGGTGGTGAGTTGCAGGGCCACGAAGGCGGCGTCCGGGGCGTGGATGCCGGTCACCCCAAGCCCGTTCTGGGCCGTGAGTGCGGTGATGACGCTTGCGCCGTAGCCGCCCAGGGCGGCAATGGCCTTGAGGTCCGCCTGGATGCCCGCGCCGCCCCCGGAGTCTGAGCCGGCAATGGTGCAGATGGTGGGCGGAATGGCCATGGCGACTCCTTGTGTGTGGGGGGTTACAGCGTTTCGGGGTCTGAGGCGCGGATGCCTTTGAGGCTTAATCCGGAACGGGCCATGATGACCAGGGCGGCCAGGGTGGTGGGGGTGAAGGTGAGCACGCGCAGCACCAGGCCGATACCCAGCGCCTCGGCCTTGGGTATGCCGAACCAGCTGAGCGAGAGCAGCACGGCGGCCTCGAACACGCCGAGCGACCCCGGCGACGACGGCACGGCCATGCCCACGCCGGACATGACCAGCACGGTCACGGCCTGGGCCATGGTGAGGGGCGCGCCCCCCACCCATTGCACGGCGGCGTAGATGAACAGGACGTTGGCCGCCCAGAACACCACGGAATACAGGCCGAGCACCACGAAAAAGCCCCAGCCGGACGACTCGCGCACCTGGGTCATGACCTCGCGGAACAGCAGGCGCAGGCGTTCGCCTGGTATGAGCCGCTCCATGGCCGCCGCTGTGGCCGGAAAGAGCCGGAACATGACGAGACAGGCCCAGATGCCGCCCACCACCGCGCCCAGCGGCGCCACGGCTATGGTGTAGCCCATGCCCCAGGCCGAGCACATGCCGAACAGCAAGAGGGTGTTCAGGTCGAAGAATCGCTCCCAAAAGACCATGCCCAACCCCTGGCCCAGGGGGATGCCCGCCGTGTGGCGCAGGTAGAACGCCTTGGCCACCTCGCCCAGCTTGGCGGGCAGGATGTTGTTGACGCCCAGGCAGAAGAGGGCGGCGGCAAAGCAGTTGGAAAAGGTGGCGGCGTGGCGGGTCAGGTAGCGCAGCCGGTAGCCTTGCACCACGTAAGGCGGAAAGGTCATGGCCAGGGCTGCGGCAAGCAGCATAGGGTCGTAGCGCAACAGTGCGTTGCCGAACGCCGCCCAGTCGAGATCCCAGGCCACATAGGCCGCGCATCCCGCCACCAGCACGGCGCGCAGCGCGAGAGAGAGCCATTTACGCAAGGCGGGTGCTCCTTGTTTCGTTCGCGCCTGTGAGCCGCGCCAAGGTGGCGGCGGCCAGGGCGATGAGCAGCGGTTCGAGGGGCAGGCGGTAGCGGATGGAGCCGATGATGACCATGTGCAGGGCGGTGTAGTAGCCCATGAACAGCCAGATGAGCGCCGTGCGGCGCAGACGGTCGCGCAGCACCCACAGCGAGGCCAGGGCCAGCGCCAGCACCGGGCCGAAACTCAACAGCGACGCCCACAGGTACACGCCCCGGTCATAGCCCGCCGCGTTGGGCCACAGGCTCCAGAAGCGCAGGAATTTTTTCCAGGCCAGCCTGGCGAACGCGCCGGGATGGTCCGTGATCCAGGCCTCGCCACGCGCCTTTTTCCAGGCGCTGGCCTCCAGTTCGCCCAACCCCTGCGGCATCTCGTCCAGCCAGCCCCAGGACAGGTCGGACACGCCGCCGTCCTTGTTCCAGGGATTGTTGCCCTCGTACAGGGCGTGGCCGGAGCCGGAGGTGGTGAGCAGGAACGAGCCGAGCACCGCATGGTTGCGCAGCCCCCAGGCCGCGCAGCAGGCGCAGAACAACAGGGCGGCCACGCACACGGCCCGCAGCCGCGCCTTGTCCGCCAGCAGGTTCCAGGCCCAGATGCAGGGCATGAAGAAGAGGGTGGTGGGCCGCGTGAGATAGGCGAGCCCGGCAACCACGCCCTGGGCCACGCCCCTGCCCATGCCGGAGCCCGCGTGCGGGCGGCGCGGCGCGGCCAGGGCGCAGAACAGCGCGGCCACCAGCAGGGCGAACAGCGCGTCGGTCATGAGCAGGGAGGCGTTGTACACCAGAAAGGGGTAGGCGGCGGTTGCCGCGCCCGCCAGGACGAGCGTGCGGCGCGCGG
Organism: Desulfovibrionaceae bacterium; assembly: GCA_050251715.1. Taxonomy (GTDB): domain Bacteria; phylum Desulfobacterota; class Desulfovibrionia; order Desulfovibrionales; family Desulfovibrionaceae; genus JBFWMG01. Next base: position 36,641 of record JBFWMG010000002.1, read on the forward strand.
GGTAGAGGGACTCGGCCAGCAGGGCCACGGGCAGCGCGGTAAGCGCGCCGACAAGGGCGTTCGCCAATTTGACGGCCAGCATGTTGGGCCCGGCGAGCCAGACCACCGCGCCGAAGAGCATGGCCGTGAGCGGCATGTCGTGCGCCCATTCGCCGTTGTACGTGACGCCGTCCCCCTGGGCCACGGACAGCGCCTGGGCCCAGTAGCGGTCCTCGTCGGGGAACGCGATGCCGGTGTTGCACAGCAGGATGTACGCGGCGCGGAGCGCGAACCCGGCGGCGACGCACAGCGACAGGACGGCGGTACGGCTCACGGTCTACCCGCGCTCCCGGCTTTTGTACGCGGTGAGGTACAATTCGTACTGCTCGCCGTAGTGGCGTACGATGGTTTCGAGGATGAGGCCGCAGCAGAAGAAGAGCATGGCCAGGATTTCCAGGGCGGCGGCCAGCACGGCCAGGGGGATGCGGTGCACATACTGCTCGGACAGGTATTCCATGATCGGCGGCAACCCGGCCAGCAGGCCCAGCAGGCAGAACAGGGCGGCGCAGATGCCGAAAAAGTGCATGGGGCGGTAGTTCTTGAAGACCATGGCGATGGTCTTGAGCACCTTGAAGCCGTCGCGGAAGGTGTTCAGCTTGGACTCGCTGCCCTCGGGGCGGCTCAGGTAGTCGATGGGCATCTCCGCGATGCGGAAGCGCTTGTCCAGCGCGTGCAGGGTCATCTCGGTCTCGATCTCGAATCCGCCGCTCATGACCGGCATGGTCTTGACGAAGAAGCGGTTCATGACCCGGTAGCCGCTCATGATGTCGGTCAGGCCGGAGGCGAAGAAGCGGTTGATGAGCCAGCGCACCAGCCGGTTGCCGAAGCCGTGCAGGGGGCGGGTGTTCTGGGCGTCGTAGGCGTGGGACAGGCGGTCGCCCACCACAAGGTCCGCCTCGCCGCGCAGCACGGGTTCGAGCAGGGCGTGCACGTGGGCGGCGGGATAGGTGGCGTCGCCGTCCACCATGACGTAGGCATCGGCCTCCACGTCGCGGAACATGGCGCGCACCACGTTGCCCTTGCCCTGCCTGGTCTCTCGGGTGACGATGGCGCCGGCCTCGCGGGCGCGGGCCGCCGTGGCGTCGGTGGAGTTGTTGTCGTAGACGTGAATGGCCGCCTGGGGCAGCGCCTTTTTGAAGTCGTCCACAACCCGGGCCACGGTCTGCTCTTCGTTGTAGCAGGGTATGAGGACGGCGATGCGTGTATCCATGGGGTGTGCTTCCGGGCGGGTTTCGGCGGTGCGGCGTCCTGGGGAACGTCTGGCGGCGCGCTGTGCCGTTTGCCTGTTTTCAGAACCAGATGGGGGCGATGATGTCAAGGCCCGTGGGAATTATTCGCGCCCGGGCGGCGCGCGGCGCACCAGCAGGTAGTCGCTGCCCTCCGACCGGATGGGGAAGGCGGCGTAGCCGGGTCCGAGCGGCAGGATGCCCAGCGAGGCCACGTTCAGGCCTTCGCGGCGGTAATCCAGGCCGTTGTTGAGGATCACGAGATCGGCCGGACCCATGGCGCGCAGCACGTCCCGCACCTCGCCGGGCGTGTAGAATTCCTTGACCGCAAGCGGCGGATGCGTGAGCGCCCAGTGGCTCACGTGCTTCATGGGCGTATAGGCCACGTGCATGGTCGCCACCCCTGCCAAAGCCTCTTTTTGCTCGGCGAACAGGGTCATGTTGATGTCTTCGTAATAGGGATGGATGGACCGGGTGAACGTGGCATGGAGGTTCCAGGCGAACAGCGCGCACAGGGCGGCGGCCGCGAGGATGCGCCAAGGCCGCGCCGTAAGTCCGGCCACGAGCAGAAAGCCGCCGAAGAGCATGGGCAGCAGGTAGTCGGGCTTGGAGCCATGCAGGGAAAAAAGCGCCAGGGACAGGCCGACGGCGCCGGTCAGAGACCAGAAGAGGGCGCGGTTCATCCGCTGCAGGGTGCGGGGGAGGAACAGGACGAGGCCGGAGCAGAGAAAGGCGCTGGCCGCGTAGACGCATTTTTGCGGCGTGCCGAGGTCGTAGCGGTTGCGGCAAAGGGTGTGCAACGCGTCCGAGGCAAGCCCCTTGTAGTAGGTGGAAAAGTCGTAGAAGGTGTAGAATCCAGGGGTGTTGGCGCTGCCGTTGCCGCTTTCGCCCATGCGGGCGAGAAAGGACATGCCGATGAGGCGTTGTTCCGCAAGATGCAGCCCGAAAAACGCCGCGATGCCCGTGCCGATGCAGGCCAGCGGGCCAAGCCAGTCCCGCTTGCGCGGCGTGGTGGCGAACAGCGCGAAAAAGGCCGGAGCCACCACGACCACGGCGGTGAGGCGGTAGAACACGGCCAGCACCGAGACCGCCGCGTAGGCGTACAGATGGGCGCGGCGGGGAGCCTGGGCGTGGCGGGCCACGATGTCCGCGCACAGGGCCAGGGCGAGGATTTCGCCATAGCGCAGGTTGAGCGTGAAGATGTGGTGCAGAAAAATGGGATTGGAGAAGAACGCGCCCATGAGCAGCAACGAATAGGGCGTGAGCCGTTCCATGCGGTGCAGCACGGATACCGTGGTCCACGCCAGCGCCGCCAGCATGGCGAAGGAAAAGAGGAAGACCGTGGCGTACCCCGTGCCGCACATGGTCACGAATCCGGTCAGCAGCGCCGTTTGCAGGGGCGGCCATATGGCGAGGCCCGCGCCGGAGCGTACCGTGTCCTTGTAGAAGAGCAGGCGGTCCACGATGTCGTGGAGCGTGGCGAATTTGCCGGCCAGCGCGTCGCGCAGCACGTCATGCAGGATGATGGCGCTGTTGAAGCGTTCCATGCCGTCCCAGTCCACGGGGTTGGGGTAGCGGTGGAGATACCCCAGCGCCAGGGCGGCCAGCGCGCCGAAAAGGACGAGAAAAGCGGTGCGGCGCGTCAGACGCGCATCTGGCGAAGGGGTTCGCCCGGACAGGGAGGTGGTCGGGGCGGACACCGCCTACCTCCGTTCGAGCACGAAGAGCTGGTTGACCCCGAAGAGGAACCGCCGGGCGGTCGCCAATGTCAGTCCCGCGTCCCGCGCCAGGGCGGCCATGGCCGTGGCGTTGATGAGGGTTTCGTGGTCTTCGCCCGCCTCGCGGCTGAACAGGCCCAGCCGCCCCCCGATGGTGTGGATGATTTCAAAGGCCGGGTGCGGGGTGGTCAGCACCATGCGGCCGCCTGGTGCCAGCAGGCCTGTCAGGCGGCGCAGGAACGCGGCGGGGTCGGGGATGTGCTCGATGACCGCGAGCAGGGCGATGGTGTCGAACGAGCCGTTTTCCGGCAGGCCGGGCGCGAACGCCGCATGCGGGTGCTCCCGGCGGGCGGCGGCAAGGGATGCGGCGTCGTGGTCCACGCCCAGATACCCTTCCCGTGGCGCGCATTCGCTCAGGAGGCCGGTGCCGCACCCCACGTCGAGCACGCGGCCGCGCAGGTGGGGGCGCACGGCGTTGATGCGCCGGGCGCGCAGCCAGGGCGAAAGTGTGCCGCCGGTCTGGATTCCCATGAAAACTCCCCTATGGTTGCGTCCCGCCAGGGGACGGCTGATGCAGGCCGGGCAGGTAGGACGAGGCGAAAAACGCCACGTCTCCCAGGGTCGTGATGCACCGCAGGGTCACGGCGGCGGCCACGGCCATGGGCTGGCCCAGGGCCGGGGCGAGCAGCGCGGCCATGGCCGCGTCGCGTACGCCAATGCCGCCCGGACTGCCCGGCGTGACGAAGCCCAGGGTCCATGCCGCGGCGTATGCGCCGGTAAAGAACAGCAGATTCATGGATTCGGGCGCAAAACCAAGGACAAGACGGCCCGCCGCATACCCCACCCCGCCCGTGGCCAGGAAGAATGCCAGATAGGCGCAGAACGGCCAGATGAGAAACCGTAGCCACGCGGGCATGTCAAAGGCCGCCACCGCCCCGGCCATGCGGGCCAGGAAGGGGAACCGGGCAAAGAAGAACTTGCCGCCGCCCACCAGGGCCAGCAACCCGGCCACGGCCACGAAGGACGCGCCACGCAGCACGGTGGCGTATTCCGGGGTCAGCGCGGCCACTCCCTGCAACCCCAGAAGGGCTATGCCCAACGCGGCAGCCGCCACCAGCGCGATCTCAAAGAAGGTGGCCAGCAGCATGGCGCCCTGGCTCAGTCCCAGCGCCTCGCCCGCCATCTGGCGGCCCACCATGTGCATCACGTTGCCGGGCAGGTATTTGGCGATCTGCGTGCGGGCGTACATGCCATACACCCCCCGCCACGGCGCGGCCACGCCCTGGCCGGACAAAAAGAGCCACCACGCCGCCGGAAGGCAGACGCACACCGCGCCGTACACGATTCCCCCGGCCACGGCCACGGCCACCGCCGTGCCCGGCGCGGCATGGGCGAACAGCGCCTCGTGGTTGCGCCATAGCACATAGGCCACATAGGCCGCCGAGGCCGCGCTCAGCAGGTTGCCCGCGTAGTGGAGAAGCCGTTTGCCGGTCATGGCGCGACCGCCCGCCTGGGATGCATCGCCCGTATCGCCCACGCAAGGATGTGGTTCTTACTCGCCGGGCCCATTGCCCGGTCCGTCCCACGCGTCCGCGCCAGCCGCTTTGTCCGGGTCGGGTGCATCACTCCTCGCGGTCGCCCTTGCCGAAGCGCTTTTGCCTGCCCCGGTACTGCATTTCCTCCAGCAGGCGGCGGTTCACGCTCAGGAGGTCCGCCAAAAACGCGCCGATGATGGTCTGAAAGCCCATGAGAATGAGGATGGCGGCCAGGATGAGCGACTGGATCTTGCCGTCGCCGCCGCCCGTCAGATAGTAGGCCAGAAACCGCACGCCCAGCAGCGCGCCCAGCCCGAACAGGACGCACCCGATCCCGGCGAAGAACTTGAAGGGCTTGTACACCACGCTGATGCGCAGGATGGTCAGGATCGACCGCCGCACGTAGGAGCTGATGGACTTGACCAGCCGCGAGGGCCGCAGGTCCGCGTTGGTGCGTATCGGCACCCAGGTGATGGGGATGTCCTTTTGCCCGGCCTGGATGATGGTCTCCAGCGTGTAGGTATACTCGTTGTACACGTTGAGGCGCATGGCCGCGTCGCGCGAGATGGCGCGGAAGCCGCTGGGCGCGTCCGGGATGTCCGTGTTGCTGGCCACCCGCACGGTCCAGCTGCCCAGCTTTTGCAGCATCTTCTTGATGGGCGAAAAATGCTCGATGTCGTCGATGGGCCGTGCGCCCACCACGATCTCGGCCTTGCCGTCCAGTATGGGCGCGATCAGGTCCGGGATGCACGCGGCGTCGTACTGGTTGTCCGCGTCGGTGTTGACGATGATGTCCGCCCCGCGCTCCAGGCACGCGGCCATGCCGGTCATGAACGCGTGCGCCAGGCCCAGGTTCTTGCGGTGCGAGACCACATGGTGCACCCCGTTGGCCTTGGCCACGGCCACGGTGGCGTCCTCGCTGCCGTCGTCAATGACCAGCCATTCCACCACATCCACGCCCGGCAGTGCGCGGGGCAGCGCGGCCAGCGCCACGGCCAGGGTCTCGGCCTCGTTGAAGCAGGGGATCTGGATGATGCATTTCATGGTGCGCCGTGGTCCCTTACGCCGCGCCAAGGGCGATGCCCATGGCTTCCACCACGTCGGCCACGTCCGAGTCGGTCAGCTTGGCGGAAATGGGCAGGCTCATGGTGGTGCGGCCAATGCGCATGGCATGGGGATAATCCTCGGGGTTCCAGCCAAAGCGCTGCCGATAGTACGGATGCTCGGGCACGCTGAGGTAATGCACGCCCACGCCGATGTTGTTGGCGTTCATGGCCGACAGCGCCTCGTCGCGCGTCACGTCCGCGCTTTCGTCCACCAGCACGGTGTACAGGTGGTGGGCATGGCGGGTGCCGGGCTCGGGCGCGGCGGGCAGGGTGAGCGGCAGTCCGGCCAGCGCCTCGCCGTACATGTTCCACACCTCGCGGCGGCGCAGCCAGTTTTGCTCCACCCTGGCCAGCTGGTGGATGCCGATGGCGGCCTGGATGTCCATCATGTTGTATTTGAACCCGGCCTCGGCCACGAAATAGTGCTTGTATCCCGAATCGGAAAACCGCTGCCACGCGTCGCACGACAGGCCATGCAGCGCCAGCATCTGGATGCGGCAGCGGATGTCCTCGCTTGCGGTCACCACCATGCCGCCTTCGCCCGTGATGACGTTCTTGGTCACGTAGAAGCTGAAGCAGCCGATGTCGCCGATGGTGCCCGCCTTGCGGCCCTTGTACTCGGTCTCGATGGCGTGGGCGCAGTCCTCGATGATCTTGAGGCCATGCTCCGAGGCAATGGCGGTCAGGGCGTCCATGTCGCACGGGCGGCCCGCGAAGTGCACGGGCAGGATGGCCCTGGTGCGCGGCGTGATGGCCGCGCGCACGGCATCGGGGTCGATGTTCATGGTCTGCGGATCCACGTCGGCCAGGACCGGCGTGGCGCCCGCGTGGATGATGGCGTTGACCGTGGCGCAAAAGGTCATGGGCGTGGTGATGACCTCGTCGCCCGGCGCAAGGCCCAGCGCCAGGATGGACAGGTGCAGCGCCGCGGTGCACGAGTTGACCGCCGCCGCGTGGGGCGCGCCCGTGTAGGCCGCGAACTCGCGTTCGAACCGCGCCACCTTGGGCCCGGTGCCCAGCCAGCCGGAGCGCATGCTGGCCACGACTTCGTCGATTTCCTCCTCGCCGATGAGCGGGGAACCGAATATGAGAAAGGTATCCTTGGTACGCACAGGCATGGTGTATCCTTATTGTATACGGTCTGAGACAACCGCAAATTTCTACGCCATGTGCGCCCAAAAGCCAAGAGGCGGTGCGCGGGGCGCAGGCGGTCAGGCAAAAATAAAGCGCGATGAGAGGGGGCAGAGGGCTTGATGTGGGGGCAAATGTCCACTATGGGAAAGAACCCCTTACGGGAAATCGATTATCAGGAGCCTGCGGCATGGCTGACGAGATGAAATCAGACACCCAAAAAGAAGAGAGTTTCGAGGATCTGCTCGCCTCTTACGAAGACGGCATGAACGCCGATCTGCGCACCGGCGATCAAGTGCGCGGCCGCGTCATCGCCATCAATGTTTCCAACGTGTTCGTGGATACGGGCACCAAGGTCGACGGTGTGGTCGAGCGCGCCGAACTGCTGGATGAAAACGGCGAATTGACCGTGAAGGAAGGCGATGAGATCGAACTCTACGTCGTCTCCCGCACCTCCGGCGAAATCAAGCTCTCCCGCGCCATGAGCGGCCAGGGCGGACTTGCCCTGCTGGAGCAGGCCAAACGCGACGGCCTTCCGGTGGAGGGCAAGGTGACGGGCACCTGCAAGGGCGGCTTCACGGTGGAGATCATGCACCGCCGCGCCTTTTGTCCCGTCAGCCAGATCGACGACAGCTTTGTGGAGGACACGGCGGCCTATGTGGGCAACACCTACCGCTTCGGCATCATCAAGCTCGAAGACCGTGGGCGCAACCTCGTGGTCTCCCGCCGTGACCTGCTCAAGCGTGAAAAGGCCGAGGCGCAGGACGCCTACCTCGCCGAGGTCAAGCCCGGCGACGTGGTCGAAGCCCGCGTGTCGCGCCTGGCCAAGTTCGGCGCGTTCGTGGAGCTTTCCCCCGGTGTGGACGGCCTCGTGCACATCTCGGAACTCGGCTATGCCCGCGTGGAAGACCCGGCGGACGTCGTGGCTCCTGGCGACGCCGTCACGGTCAAGATCCTCGAGGTCGGCCACGACGCCAAAGGCCGCCTGAAGATATCCCTGTCCATGAAGCAGGCCATGGATGATCCGTGGCTCGGCGTGGCCGATCAGTTCAAGGTGGGCGAGTCCATCACGGGCCGCGTTACCCGCCTGGCCAAGTTCGGCGCCTTTGTGGAAATGGCTCCCGGTGTGGACGGCCTCGTGCACATCAGCGAAATGAGCTACCTGAAGCGCGTGCACAAGCCCGAGGACGTGGTCGCCCCCGGTCAGGAAATCACGGCGGTCATCAAGGAAATCGACCTTGGCAAGCGCCGCATCTCCCTGAGCATGAAGGACGCCGAAGGCGATCCGTGGGCCGATGTCGCCGAACGTTTCGTGCCTGGCCAGTCCTACCCCGGCACCGTGGAGAAGATGGAGCAGTTCGGCCTGTTCATCACCCTGGCGCCCGGCATCACCGGGCTTATGCCCAAGTCGCTCATGGCCAAGTCCGAAACCGCCAAGGAGCTGGAAAAGCTCACCCCCGGCGCGTCCGTGACCGTGGCTGTGGAGTCGGTCAAGCCCGAGGAGCGCAAGGTCACCCTCACGCCCACCGACGCCCGCGAGGCGGAAAACTGGAAACAATACGCCGCCCCCGCGCCCAAGGCCGAAAAGCCCGCCAGCGGCGGCATGGGCCTTCTGGCCGACAAGCTCAAGGCCGCCATCAAGGCCAAGAACGACAAGTAACCTCTCGTCGTTCCTATGCATTGAAAGCCCTGCGGCGTATGCCGCAGGGCTTTTTTGCATCTGACACCCCGTCATCTCTCCTTGCTGTTTCTTTCTCGACGCCCTGCGGCTCTTGGCGTCGGGTGCACCGTCCTTCATGCCCTCGTCCTCAACCAAAGAGCCCCCCGCCTGGGGACCGCGCGTGTCCCACCCCTACCCATCTTCCCTGCCAGCCGTCCGCCTGGGGAACTTGCTCGTCCCAACCGTATCGACCTCCCCAACCAGCAGTTTTTGGGGAAAGAGAGAGGAGAGAGGATGGGGGTCCGGGGGAAGGAGAGAGGAAAGAGAAAACCCCTTTTCATGCTTGGAAAAAGGGGTTTTCTCTTTCCTCTCTCCTTCCCCCGGTTCGCCGTGCCGTCCGCGTCCCACGCGGCGGGGAGCGCCGCGTGGAGGCGGTTGACGCGCGCGCGGTGCGGCCGTATGATTTTGCCGCTTATTCTCAGGGCGGGGTGCAATTCCCCACCGGCGGTATCCCGGCCATGCACCGGGGAGCCCGCGAGCGCCCTCCCCATCGGGGGGAGGGGTCAGCAGACCCGGTGAGAGGCCGGGGCCGACGGTAACAGTCCGGATGGAAGAGGATAAGGCAGCTCGCATCCCCGCCGGAGATTTTCTCCCGACGAGGCTGTCCGCTTGCGCGTGCGCGCCTGCCGGTCGGCTGTCATTCCATGCGCCCTGATTCTGGTACTCTTACTGCATGGAGATTCACCATGAATCAGTCTTTGCTTTCTTCCTGTGGCGACCCGCTGGAGCGGGTGGAAAGGGCTCTGGACGCCGTGCGCGGCGGCCAGGGCGTGTTGGTGGTGGACGACGAGGACCGCGAAAACGAGGGCGACCTCATTTTCGCCGCCGAGTCGTTGACCGTGGAACAAATGGCCATGCTCATCCGCGAATGCAGCGGCATCGTGTGCCTGTGCCTGCCCGAGGACATGGTGCGCGCGCTGGGGCTGCCCATGATGGTGGAGAACAACAGCAGCCACTACCAGACCGCGTTCACGGTGAGCATAGAGGCCGCCGTGGGCGTGACCACGGGCGTGTCGGCGGCGGACCGGGTGGCCACGGTGCGTGCGGCCATTGCCACGGGCGCGGGGCCGGACGCGGTGCGGCGGCCCGGACACGTGTTCCCGCTGCGGGCGCGTCCTGGCGGCGTGCTGGAGCGGCGCGGCCACACCGAGGCCACCGTGGATCTGATGCGTCTGGCCGGGTTGCGCCCCTGCGGCGTGCTGTGCGAATTGACCAACGCCGACGGGACCATGGCCCGGCTGCCGGAGATCGTGGCCTTTGGGGCGCGGCACGGCATGCCGGTGTGCAGCGTGGCGGATCTGGTGCGGTATCGCGAGCGTGCGGCGGAAGAGGGCGCGGCGCTGGCCGCTCCTTCGCGTGCGGGCGTGCCGCCCGTGTCCCGTGTCGCGGCGTCGTAGGCGCTGGTACGCAAAAAAACGGCCCGGCCGCTCGCGCGGCCGGGCCGTGTGTTTTTTTGGGGGGGGACACGCGCTAGCGCTTGAGTTCCATGGCCTTTCTCAGCATCTCGTCCGAGGTCGTTATCACCTTGCTGTTGGCCTGGAAGCCGCGTTGGGTGGTAATCATGGACACGAATTCCTTGGCCAGGTCCACGTTGGAATTTTCCAGGGCGCTGGACTCGATGGAGCCGCGCGCGCCTTCCTCGGGCAACCCCTCGATGGCCTCCCCGGATTCCGCGGTGGCGCGGTAGAGGTTGCTGCCCTCGCTCGACAGCCCGTATTCGTTGGTGAAGACGTAGAGCGTCAGCTGGTACAATTCCTGAGATTCGCCGTTGGTGTAGTTGCCCGACATGACGCCGGCGCTGTCGATGGTCAGGGACGAAAGCTGCCCTTCGGTCCACCCGTCCTGCGAACTGATGGTGGTCGAGGCGGTGCCCGAGTAGGCGGTGGAGACCAGGTCGTCGATGGTCACGCCGTCCATGGAGGGCAGGCTCGCGTTGGAGCCGTAGGTCGTGGCGGCGGTGGTGTCCCCTCCGTCCGCGATGGACCATGTGCCCGTGGAACTGGAGATGCCGAAGTTGAGGCCGATGGTGTCGGTGACCGCGCCGTCGTCGGCAGCGAAGGTTGCGGAGAAAACGGGAAGGCCGTTGGCGTCGAACGAGGCGAGGCTCCAGTTGGAGAGCGCCTGGGTGGCGTCGTCGGCCGCGTCCGCATTCAATGTGTAGGCGGTCATGTCCCGCAGTTCGCCAGCGGACGAGAAGGTGAGCGTGCCCGCCATGAGCAGGCCCGCGCCCGCGTTGCTGGTGGAGTACCGGCCGTCGTCGGCGGGATCCATGGTGACGAGGTATTCCCAGATGGTGGTGCCGCCTTCCGATTCCGCGCCGTCATAGTACACGGTCAGGGTCTGCGCGGTGCCGTTTTCATCGTACACCGTGATGTTCTGGCTGAAGGAGTACGCCCCATCGCCCAGGGGCGTGTCACTTGTGCCGTCCCAGGTTTCGAGCAGTGAAAAATAGGGGTTGGTGGAACTGGTGGTGGCGTCGGCATAGGTGCCCAGGTTGCTGATGAGCGTCATGGCGCTGGTGGCCTGGGCCGGCATGGTGATGGTGCCGTCGTCCCCAAGGTTCAGCTGCACGTCCTTGGTCACGCTGAGGCTGCCCTCGGTGATTTCCTTGCCTTGCAGCACATAGCCGTTGGGGTTCACCAGCTTGCCGTCGGAATCGAAGCGGAAGTTGCCTGCCCTCGTGTACAGCGTGTCGCCGTTCTGCTCCACCTGGAAGTAGCCCTTGCCGCTGATGGCAAGGTCGAGCACGTCCTCTGTTTCCGTGATGGTGCCCAGGTTGTAGTTGGTGACGATGTCGGCCACCGAGACGCCCAGCCCAGATTGGGCCGTACCCGATCCGGTGACCACGGATTCGCTGAAGAGGTTGGCGAACAGGGTGGAGCTCGACTTGTAGGCGACCGTGTTCACATTGGCGATGTTGTTGCCAATGTTGTTCATGGCCGTACCGTGCGAGATCATGCCCGTCGCACCGATGTAGAGCGATTCGAAACTCATGTCAGTCTCCTTGACCGATGACCGATTTTCCGGCCGCGCTCCCTGCGCGATTGCGCCGCACCCGGAAAATATTTCCCTTGCAGGGTCAGAAAGCATGGTTCGTGCCAAAAGAGAGGGGGCTGGAGACGGGCCGGGGCGGCAAGAGGGTGGGGGGCGGCAAGAGGGTGGGGGGCGGCTCGGACGCCCCCCGGGAGCGGCGTCGGACGCCGCGCCGCGTGCGGTATCCGATGCGGATCATGGCCGGGAGGCTTGTTGGTGCGTTTCCGGAAACAGAGAGGGCGCGCACCGCGTCTCGTATCGCGTCCTCACAATGAGTAGATACGAATTTTGAGGATAATAAATTAAAATATATTATTTTTTCCCCGAAAAAGCATTGCCATGTTTTTCAGGGACGCGACACCAGCCACGCCTGCCCGGCCGGCGGGGCTAGAGGCGCGCGCGGGCCCAGGCGGTGATGGCGTCGGCGGCCATGGCTCCGGGCTGGCGTGCGATTTCGCGGCCGTTGCGGAACAGCACGAGCGAAGGGGTGGCCATGATGTTGTAGCGCATGGCGGCGTCCTGGTGGGCCATGGTGTCCACCTTGACGCACCGCACGTGCGGCGCCAGGCGGCGGGCCGCCTCGTCAAAGGCCGGCGCCATCATCAGGCAGGGGCCGCATCCGGGCGACCAGAAGTCGGCCAGAATGGGCAACTGGTGCTTGGCGATGAGCCGCGCCAGACGCGGCCCGTCAAGCACGGTCGGAACCGTGGGCGTGAGGGGGGTACGGCATTTGCCGCATACCGGGCCATGGCCCAGTTTGTCGGGCACGACGCGGTTCAGGGCGTCGCAGGAAGGGCAAACAAGCGTCATGGGGGTGGTGGGCATGGCGTTTTTTCCTTGTGGGGGAGCGGCTTGTTGTCTGGAGCGGCCAGATGCCTGAGGGCATCTGTCTCACATGATAAGGTGCGTGCACGCTTTGGCAAGAGGCTGGCTGGGCAAGGAACTACTTTCAAAAGGGTGGAAAATGGTGTAGATGCAACAGTATGGGTGTTGTTCCAAGTCGTCTTTTGGGGGGGAGGATAGAAAAAACGGGGTGTCATGTGGAATACGGCATACGAGAACGAGATGATATCCTGGTCATCGACGTGCCCCGTAACGGGGTGTCGTTTGATACCGCCGAAGTGCTTGAGGATTTCATTATCCGGTTTCTGGATGCGGGGAAGACCCGCATTGTGCTGAATATGGCCAAGGTTGATTTCATCGATTCCCGAGGCCTGGGCGTGCTGCTCGCCTTGCACAGCCGTTCGTCGCAGGGAGGAAGCTTGGCGCTGTGCTGCATCCTGGGCAAGGTGGGCCAGGTCATGTCCCTCACCCAAATGGACCGCATTCTCAATTTGTTTGGCACGGAAGATGACGCCGTGGCCTTTCTGCGCGACCGTTAGAGCATCCTGACTTTGAAAAAGATGAGATGCTCTTATGCATTTTGTTGAAATAATGCTTCATTATTTCAAATCCGCGCGTTGTCTCAATGCTACAATGCGTTAGCCTGGGCGCGGCTCTGGCCGGTGGCGATGTGGCTCACGGGTGGGGCGGGCGCGGCCTGGCGGCGCGTTCCTGGTCGCGGTAAGCGTCCGGGCGCGTCGGCTGGGCATGGCGATTTTCGTGCCGTGGCGGGCGCGAGCCGGAAGGCTCGCGCGATGGCACGGCCGCGGGGGGAACATGCTTCGGGCTTGGGCGGCGTCGGAAGCCGCCCTTTTTCATGGCGTGGAATGAACGATGCGGGACAACGCCACGGCGTTGTCCCGCATTGTTTCAATGCTAACATGCGCTAGCCAATGGACAGCAGGGTGATCTCGAAGGTCAAATCCTTGCCGGCGAGGGGATGGTTGCCGTCCAGCACGGCGGCGTCCTCGGTGATTTCGGTGATGGTGAAATGGTTCACCTGGCCGCCTTCGCCCACGGCTTGCAGCATCATGCCCGCCTGGGGTTCGATTTCCGAGGGCAGCTCCTTGAGCGGCACCTCGAAGACCATTTCATCGTAGCGGTCGCCGTAGGCTTCGTTGGCGGGGATGTGCACGGTCTTGCTGTCGCCCACGACCATGGTGAGCACGGCGTTTTCAAAGCCGGGAATGATGCTGCCTTCGCCCACGACAAACTGGAGCGGCGAGTCGTCGGGGGAGGCGTCGAATACCGTTCCGTCCGTCATGGTGCCGATGTATTTGACGGTAACGGTGTCGCCGTTGCTGGGAGTGCTCATGCGTAATCCTTTGCTGTTGGAGGGTTGATGCGAGAGGCCGCGCTCTTGGCGCGACGTTGCGGGATGGCGCACGCATGCGCACGCGGCAAGTGTAGCCCGGCGGCAAGTGGATTGCAAACCACGGCCTGGGGCGGGGAGAAATCAGAATTCGCCGGTGTCCACGTAGATGACGCATACCGTGTCCAGATAGCGCGTCATGGCGTCGATCAGGCTGGCAAGCTCCTGTGGCGGTGCGTTGTCGCGCGCGCCCCGCTCAAGGGCGGCGCCCATGTCCGCCAGTTCGGCGAAACCGAATCCGGCGGCCGCGCCTTTTACCCCATGGCTGGTCGTGCGCGCGGTGTTCATATCCGCATTGGCCAGGGCGCGGCGTATGGCGGCTACGTCGTTGCGCACGTTTTCGAAAAAGGAGGGAATGATCTCCCGCAGTTGGATGTCGATGCGGGCAATGGGGGCGGCTGGCATGAAGGCTCCAGGGGTTGGTGTTGCGGCAATGCCGCCATACCATCGGAAAAATGCGAAGACAACCGCCTTTTTCTCCATAATACATGCTTTCCCCCATGGTTTGTTTCAAACGGTTCGCGTAAGACATGAGTAAAGGTAGACAAAGACACATTCCAGTCGCCTGTTCGCGGTGCCAGAGTCATGACGACCCCGATGGGGGGGTGACATCGCGAGGAGGCTGAGTGAACGGCGGGCGCGGCACAAGCCAGCGCCCGCTTTTTTTTGTCTGGAAGGGCCGGGCGAGCCGCATCAATGCGCGGAACGTGTTGAAAAGCGATTCAATCTGGCGTACTATGCAGCCAAATTGATGCGCGTTACGCCACAGGTTTGAAGAGCGTCACAGGGGGGCGGGGCACCACTCCGGAGTTGTTGAACAGAGAGACTGTGGCGGGCGTGTGTTCGGAACGCCATGAGCATAACCGACGTGCCGCCCCGCAAAACCATCCGCTTGGCCATTGCAGAGGACCATACCATCCTGCGCGAGGGTGTGTCCCACCTGCTTCAGGCCTATGATCCCCACATCCAGATAGTGCTTCAGGCCTCCGACGGCGTTGAGTTGCTCGAAGGCGTGGATCTTGCCCGGCCCGACCTGGTGCTTATGGATGTGAACATGCCGCGCATGCACGGCATCGAGGCCACCCGCCAGATCAAGCGCCGCCTCCCGGAGTGCCGGGTGCTCATCCTGACGGGCTATGAGGACGACCTGCTTTTCCGCATGGCCAGCGAGGCCGGGGCGGATGGGTACATCCTGAAGGGCGCGGGCAAGCGGGACTTGTCCGACGCCATACATGCCGTGGTGACCAACGGGGGGTATGTGTGTTCCCGTTTCAGCCGGGCATCGCGGGAATCTCCGGCCGAGGGCGCGGCCAGCCTGTCCAAACGCGAGCGCGAGGTGCTGTGCCTGGTTGCGGACGGCCTGACGAGCAAGGATATCGCGGCGCGCCTCTTCATCAGCGCCAAGACCGTGGAAAAACACCGCTCCAACATCATGCATAAGCTGAAGGTGGGGTCGCTGGCGCAGTTGGTTTCCTGGGCCAAGGAAATGGCCTTTCTGCTGGCGGAAACGGCCTGACCCGTTGGGTGCATGCTGCGGCTTCCTGAAAAAAATCCTCGACGTATGCGTTCGGCATGAAGTATATATTCCCTTAAGAGATTGTCGCACCTGGCCGTTTGGCCTGTTGCGGCGCGCGATTGGGCGCACGCGTCTTTAGGCTCCCGCGCGGCATGGACCACGCTGTTGTGGCGCATGGCGGCGGGGGGGGCACATGGCGCGGGCAGGCGTAGCGCGGGCAGCCTGTCGGGCTGCGGCGGCGCGGACGCGCGGATGCGCGTCGCGGCGGGTGGCGCTCCTGGGACGACCCGCAAAGGGCCGGAGCGCGCCAGAGGCCGGGGCGGCGGTTGCGCCGCTGGCGGCAGTGAAGAGGTGGCGGCTTGGCCCGCACGTGCGGGCCGGGGACTCGGCAGAGGGCAGGAGCCGCCTATGATGGAAAAAACGACTGGCGCGTCGGCAAACGCGGCCGGTTCAGCCTGGGAGAGAACATCGTGAAGCTGACGATCACGGTACGCGGCCTGATGGATCAGGTGGTGATATCCACATTGCCCAAGAGTTTTGTGCAAAAGGTGTTCAAACACTGCATGGGCAAGAACAACACGCCCTATTTCGCCAACAACTGCTTCAAGGGCGTGCTGTATTTCGACTGGGAACTCGCCCAGAAATTTGCCGAGAAGGTCGGCCACGCCTACACCACCTGGAGCGACGAGGACAAGTATTACCACCGCACGGCCTATTGTTTCGACAATGACCTGGAAATGAATGCGCAACTCGACGGTGCGGTGACCTCGCTGACCGTGTCCACCCTGGACACCCGTGTGAACAGGCTCGATCTGGACTCTTTTTTGCCCAAGATCACCGACGACGAGGTCGTCATTCTCATGGGCTCGGTGGACACGGGATCGGAATCCTTTGTGCTGGAAGGGGTGGAAGGCGCTTTTGACCCCGAAAAATTGTGCGTGGATATCGATAACTTCGAGGATTTCTTCCTGGACGACATGCTGATAACCGGCATGCGCTATGACGGCAAAGACATGGAGCGGGTGCTTGGCGAATCGCGCGGCAAGCACATGATTACGCCCGTGTTGTTCTCCAAGCAGGGCAAGGAACTCGACCTCTACGATTTCATGTAGCCCGGCTCGACGCGCAACAAGACGCCAAGGCGGTGGACCTGTGTCCGCCGCCTTTTTCTATGGAAAGGACACCGCGCCTTCAACGGGCGGTCCCGCACGGCGCACCGCGATGCCATGGGCCGGTCCGGAGCCACGTCCGCGCAAGCGAGCGCTCATGGGGGGAAGGGGATGCGCCACGGCCCGCGTCATGCGACTGGGGTGGGCGTGTGGGCGGGCAGTTCCAGCACGGCGCGGGCATACTCGCCGGGAACGCTTTCAAGCCACAACTCCCCCTTGTGGTCCCGGGCGATGCGGCGCGAGATGGAGAGGCCGAGGCCGGTGCCCTTGTGGGCGGGCTTGGTGGTGAAAAATGGATCAAAGATATGGTCGATGACGTCGGGATCCACGCCCGCGCCCTGGTCGTAAAATTCGATGCGGACCATTTGGCGGTCTTCCGTGGCAACGGTGGACGCCGTGATGCGCAGGCACTTGTCCTTGTCGTGCGCGGGGAAACGCAGGTTCAGCGAGTGGCGGGCATTGGCCAGCAGGTTGATGCATATCTGCTGGATTTCCGTGGCACGGGCCAGCACCATGGGGAGATCTTCCGGAAGAACGATTTCCACGGTAATACCGTTCTTTTTCAGCTGGATGCGGGTGAGCCCCAGGGCGTCGTCCAGAATGGATGACACGCTGCATGGCTGCGCCTGCCCCGTGTCGCGGCGCGCATATGCGAGCAGGTTCTTCACGATGGCGGCCACCCGCATGCCTTGTTCCACAATGCGCTCCGGGATGTCCGCGCCGTCGACAATGGTTTGTTCGCGGCCCGACAACACCTGGGCGTAGTTGATGATGCCGTTGATGGGATTGTTGATCTCGTGGGCCACGCCCGCGGCCAATTCACCCAGCGCCGCCAGTTGCGCCGCGCGCATGGCCTCCACCTCAAGGCGTTTGCTTTCGGTGACGTCGGTGGAAATGCCGCATATCGAGCTCACGTTGCCTTCCTCGTCGAACAGGGGAAACCGCGTGACCAGAAACAGTTTGCGCACGCCACCCGCCGTCAGCCCGAGCTCCTGGGTTATGGAGGCGCCCGTCCGCACCACATTGCTGTCTATCGCGCGTAGACACTGCGCCTCGTCGGGGAGGAGGAGATCGTAGTAGGAGGTGTCCTTCATGCGTTGCAGGGATATGCCATGCACCTGCTCGAAGCGGCGGTTGACCAATTCTATCGCGCCGTCCGCCTTGGTGAGGCAAATGGTGGATGGCGAGTGGGTGAGAATGCCCTGTAATTGGGTGTTGCTGGCGCGGAGCGCGGTTTCCGCGCTTTTCAGGTCGGTGATGTCGCGTGAGCTGATGACCACGCCCACGATGGCGCCCATGTTGGTGCGGTAGGGGTAGTAGGTCGTGCTGCGGAAGCGGCGGCCCTGGGTGGGGTGGTTGCGCCACCGTTCAATAAAGACGACCTCACCCGCCAGACAGCGCTCGATCACGCCCTGAAGCTGGGAATATTCGAGGGGGCCGACCACCTGCGTGAGGGTTTTGCCAAGCACCGCGGCGCGGTCCTTGCCCAAGGTCTCCAGGTAGGCGTCGTTGACCAGCAGATGGTGTTGCTGCACGTCCAACAGGCAGAAAAGGTCGGGCGTGGTGGACACGATGCGTTCATATTGGCGCAAACGTTCCTCCGCCCTGGTGCGGTCCTCCACCTCGCGCTGCAAGTCGGTGTTGGCTGTGGTCAACTGGTGGGTGCGTTCGGCGACCCGCTGTTCCAACAAGGCATTGGCCTCTTCCAGATCGGCCGCGTAGTGTTCCTTTTCATCGGACGTGCGGCTCAGGTCGTTGACATAGGCCAGCAGCCGCGCCTGCATGGCGGCAATGGCCGAGGCGAGCTTGCCGATTTCATCCGGCGACCGGGCCGCGTCCCGCACGACGTTTTCCTGCTCCGGGGCGCCGGGCCTGAAGTCGCGGGCGGGCAGGTCGCGCACATAGCCGGTGAGCGCGCGTAGCGGCTGGGTATATCGTTTGATGGGGAAATACAGCACAAAGAGCGAGGCGAACAGCACCGCCAGAATGATGAGCAACAACTTGCTGACCAGGTTGTGGGCGGGCAAGGCCAGGTCTTTTTGTGCAATCGTATAGGCGAAATACCAATCCAGCGCCTTGAAGTAGTCGACAAAGGCGAATTTGGTCTCGTGCCCGCCCGAGGGGTTGGGCAGGGCGTATTCGAGCGGCGTGGCGGGGTGTTCGGAACTGTGGGCAAAGTCATCCACGAGGCGGTTGCCCGTCAAGGGGTTTATCAGGTCTTTGGATGCGCCGACAGTGGCCAAGTGGGGGTGGACGATGGTTTTGTAGTCGCCGCTGAACAGGAAGGCATACCCGATGTTGGCGCGGCTGATGGCGTAGAAGATGTCCTTGAGCTTGGCAAGGATCTTGTCCATTTTTCTTTGTACTTCCGCCTCGATGACATCAATGCGCATGACGGTGGCAACCACCCATCCCCATTGGGGGAAGGCCATGAAATGCGCCATGTATTTCTCATTGGGCGCCTGCTCCTCGCCGCCGGAGGCCTTGCGCACAAAGACGAGGTAGCTGGACTTGGCCTTGTAGGCGTTGTCGCGCATGACTTCCAGGGCGTTCTTCCCGTTCAGCGTTATGTAGTCACTGCCAAACGTGCCTATGCGGGTGCGGTCGCCATGGGCCAGGAACACCAGATCCTTGTTGAACACGAAAAAGCGTTGCCCATCCGCGTAGCTGAAGTCCTGCACCCAGTCGAGACAGGCGGACACGGCCTGGTCCTCTGTGCGCCACCCGCGTACGGTTTCGTCATGGAACTGGCCGATCCGTCCGAGCACAAGGGGCACGACTTCGCGCATGACCTGGCGGTAACGGGCCAGGGTGTCGATCTGGTGCGCCACCAGCTCGTCGTATTCGTTCTGGATCTCGTGCTTGATGATTTGGAGCACGTTGCGGGCGTTGGTGAACTGCTGCGCCCTGGTCACCCGCTGGATGGTGATGGACGAGCCCACGACCAGCAGCACGGCGATAATGGCCATGGCCGCCACAATGACCCCGAGCAGTTTGGTTTGCACCGAATGGAACATGGTCGGTCCTTTGCCCATGCGCCAGCCTATTCCTTGTAGATCTCGATGGTTTCATGGATGATGCGGGCGCTGCCGATAACCTCCAACGGGAAATGGAAGCCGATCCGTTTGGCGGTCTCCAGATTGATGCTGATATCCTGGGGATCTTCGAGCAATTGGGACAGATCCCGTGGCTTGGCTCCGTGCAATATCCGGGCAACGGTATGGGCGTAGAATTCGCCGGCATAGGAGAAGTCGGGTTGGGCCATGCTCATGAGCGCGCCGTAGCGCACCTCATACAGGGTGCCCATGGCGAAGGAGGGCAGGCGGTGGGCAAGCAGCGGGCGAATGATCGCTTCCATATTGGTCGGATTCACGCCGCGATGGATGGTGATGTAGACCGCATCCACGCGCGGCGCCAGGTATTCGTAGCAGGAACGCACGCTCGCCTCGGCCTCGGCCAGGGACACGCCGCCAAAGGGCGCGTGGCAGGCCTCCAGTTCAAAGCCATACTCCCGGGCCAGAGGGGCGATCTGGTCGATGCCCGCATACGACCTCCCCTCCACGGAATTTTCGTATACGATGCCAAGCCGTTTGAAGGACACATAATCATGGAACAACTTGACCTGCCGGGCGTACCGCGTTGGATCCACGCGGGCGTGCACGTGGTCGAACCCGGAATCGGTTGCGCTCTTGATGATGCCCGACGCCACCGCGTTGGAGGTGGAGCAGACCACGGTGGGAACATGGTGCCGGTTCGTGGCCAAATCCTGGCCCGCCCAGGTGCCGAGGGCGAGCATGAGGTCGATGTCCCCCGTTGTGTTGGCCCGTTCATAGAACGTCTCGCGGTTTTCCACCCGCTTGGCCTCGTTCCAGCCTGAGGACCAGAAGGCATCCTGCGGAAAGGTGAGATACTCGCTTTGTACGCCATGCCCCAGACATGCCCACAATTCACGGGCCGTCTCCGCGTGTTCGACGCAGAGCGTGTCCGTGACGCGCAGCCATCCCAAGGCCTCCAGGCCGGCCAGGGTCGCCTTGGTCACGGGAACGTAGTCGTTGTAATGGCCGCCTTCCATGTAGCCGATACGCCATTTTTCCCCATTGGCCCGTTTCATGGGCGCAAGGAGGGGGTCGGCGGCAAGGGTGATGGGCGCTCCCGCCGCCAGGCACAACAGCATGGTCAAAAGTAAAACCTGTATCCGCATAGGTACAGTCCTCGACCTCGACGGTCATGGTTGCAGATGGGCACCGCTACCCGGCGCAAAGACGGGGGGGTATCAATCGATTGCCCTATTGGCAAGGATATAACACTGGGCACGAAACGGCAATGGAGTGGACTACTTTTGTGGGCGGGCGGGCCGCCGCCTATTGGAAGGGTGGCGAGGCGGGCGTTCCATGCGGGTGGGATAGGCCCGCGCGCCGCGCCGGGACGGGGGAAAAAAAGAGTGGCCTCCGCAATGACCACTCTTTTTTGGCGCGTGCCGCCGCGCCTATGTCTGGAACCAGTATGCCCTGTCATCGTGCGCCGCGGCCCCTGAAAGGGGGGCCATCGGCGGGTTACAATCCGGTGGTAAAGACCACGCACTCCGCCCTGAAGGGACACAGGTAACGGGCGCAGTCGCGTGGGGAAAGGGCGCCGAAGCAGGGGGGATGCCCTTGCGCGCGCTGGATGCAGCGGATGGTCTCTGTCAGGGATGCCATGGCGCCGGTAGGGCACCCCATGGCATGAGCCTGCTTGCGCACGTCGTTTCGATCCATGGCCTTGCCTCCGTGACCGCTCATCGGCCCAAGCGGACCGCATGGTGCCGGTGCGTCCCTATGACAGGATGAGGACGCTGTTATCGTCCTGGGCGAGGGCGCAAAAGGAGTAGCCGTCCGCCGCGTCGTCGTTGAACCAGCGATCGCCATGGGCGCAATAGCGAAAACGAAAGGAGCGCCCTGCCGGGAGTTCGAGCGTGAGAGAGAACCCGCCATCCTTGAGCCGCCGCATGGGATGCCTGCGCACGCTCCACTGGTTGAAGTCGCCGGCAAGCACGATCGACAACGCCCCCTGGGCCTGGGCGGGACTGACGTGAAACGTCACCTTGCACGCGGGCCTGGTTTTCAGAAAGTGCTTCTTCAGCGCCATGGCGTCCCCAGTGAAGAGGGCGTGTTATCCGTTGGCGGCGTTCTTCAGCGCGTCCTGGACTTCCACGAAGAAGTCGGCGGTGCGCATGGATTCACTGATGCCGCACAGCCCCTTGACCACCCGCAACAGGTCGTCGGCCTTGACCGTGACGTCGAACAGACCGTTGTTGATCTTGCACAGGGAGCCTTCACTCTTGATGAGATAGGCGCGGCGCTCCTTGATCTTTCCGTCGCTGGCGATGACGGAATAGGCTTGATGGCCTTCGCTGGTGATGTACAACCGCTGCTGTGTCAGCACGCGGGATTCATCGTCAAAGAAGGAGTGTTCCGCATAGAGCTTGCCGCAAAAGGTGAGATCCTCACCACTGTCGTTTTGCAGCGTGACGTCTTCCATGGTGGCTTTACCGTCTTGAGCCGCGTCCATGTGCTCGTTTGCCTTGGTCATGCCCGTTCCTCCTGATGGCCGCCCTACGTCGGCAGTTTGAGTTGCTCGGGTCCCGTCTGTTTCTTCGCCTGCCGGGGCGCTGGTTCCGTTTCGGTCGGCGTCCCGGTCTTTCTGGCCTGTGGCGAGTCTTCAAACAGCGCCCCGCCCCCCTGTTTCTGCCAAAACACTTCCAGATCCGTCTTTGAAATGCGGTAGCCCTTGCCGAGCTTCGCCGCGCTGAGTGCGCCGGATTTGATGGCCCGGCGCAAGGTTTCCGTGTGGCAACTGAGCAGGCCAGCCGCTTCGCTCAAGGTGAAGGTGGTTTTATCAACCATGGCGTGCCGTCGGTTGCTCCCTGTTGTTGTTGGGCGTCGCCGTTGTATCGGCCTGACCGGCTGCCGCTCGTCCCAAACCTTGCTCAAATCCCTGTCAGCCCCGTGATCCGGCTCTTTGCGGGGCATGGCGCACCTTGTTCAAACAGCCGGTGCGTGCCGCTTCGGCTTGCCCAGACCCCTGCGCGACGTGACCCCGTCCCGGTTCAGTCGCACTGCATTGGGCACATCCATCCCAATGAATGCCGCCCTTCTACCATCATCAATCAACTATTGTCAACAAAATTCAACTTTCGCCTACTCTGTACGGTTAATGCCCTGTATGGGCCAACTATGTTGAATCACGTCACTATCTGCCCTGCGGGTGCAATTATTCGAAGTATTTTCCCCTTATTCCTCCTTATGGCCCGCTCAAGGCGGCCAGGGCGCGGCTGTGGCCTCCATCCCCCCTCAACGGCAACCCTCGCCCACACGCGTGCCCGCGCAGCCAGGGCGCGCACCGCGAAAACCCCGAGGCCCGACCCGCGCATTTGGTTGTTTTTGGTGGCGAATGTATTATTATTAAAGGGGGCGGAATGCGCCCTGCGGCGCTCGACCGTACCAAAACTTACAGGAGGTGGCGGCATGGCTGCGAAGAAGATATTGCTCCCGGTGGACGGTTCGGAACATTCCAGGCACGCCTGCGCCTACGGCGTGGGATTGGCCAAGAAGTTGGGCGCGTCCGTTGTGCTGTTGCACGCCTATGGCTCCATTTCCATGCTGCTCACCGGCGAGGGCAGGCGCGAGGTGCTGGATGAACTCGCGGCTGAAGCCCTGAACGGCATGGAACCCTACCGCGCCCTGGTGCGCGAGGCCGGGCTCGAAGCCACCGAGCTGGTGGAGGAGGGGCGGGCCGCCGACGTCATCATCAAGGCGGCGGCGCGTGAGGCGTGCGACCTCGTGGTCATGGGCAGCCGTGGCTTGTCCGACGCCGAGGGGCTTATCGTGGGCAGCGTGGCGCACAGGGTCTTGGAAATGGCGCACTGCCCGGTGCTCATCGTCCGCTGACCGGGGCGGCCTGATTGCGAGCCCGCGACAGGGCGTCGTCGCCGTGCGGACCGTCGCGCCATGCGCTCCCATGGCCGCTGCGCGGGCCAACGGGGCGCATGGAGTGGCGGTCTTGACTTTTGGGCTGCGGCGTGCTCTCCCCTCTGCGTGAAAGGAGAGCCTTATGACAGCCATTCCCAAGGGATTCCTCTTCGCGGCCCACAACGCCGGGCTGCGCTATAAAGACCGCAATGACGTGGCCTTGCTCGTCAGCGAGACCGAAGCCACGGCGGCCGCCGTGTTCACCACCAACAAATTCCAGGCCGCGCCCGTGCTTGTGGGCCAGGACGTGCTTGCCGCACGCCGCACGGCCAGGGCCGTGCTCATCAACGCGGGCCAGGCCAACGCCTGCACCGGCTCCCAGGGCTTGGCGGACTGCCGCGAGTCCGTGCGCCTGGTGGCCGAGGCCGTGGGCGTGCCCGCCGGCGCCGTCCTGCCCGGCTCCACGGGGGTCATTGGCGCGCGCATGGCCATGGACAAGTGGCCCGCAGGCGCCCAGGGCTTGGCCGCCGCGCTCGGCACGTCCTCGCACGAGGATTTTGCCCGCGCCATCATGACCACCGACGCCTTTCCCAAGATAGCCTCCGAGCGCGTGAAGACCCTGTCCGGCGAATTTTCCGTGCTGGGCATGGCCAAGGGCGCGGGCATGATCTGCCCCAACATGGCCACGCTGCTGGTCGTGGTGCTCACCGACGCGGCCGTGGACGCGGACACCTGGCAGGACATCCTGAACCATGCCGTGGCGGGCAGTTTCAACGCGGCCACCGTGGACGGCGACACCTCCACCAACGACACGGTCTACGCCCTGGCCAACGGCGCCTCCGGCGTGGGCGCGACCCCCGGCGACACCCTGCCCTACGTGGACGAACTCGGCTTTGCCGTGGACAAGGTGTGCCAGGAGCTGGCCTACATGCTGGTGGCGGACGGCGAGGGCGCGACCAAGGTGGCGCGCATCGTGGTGACCGGCGCGCGCGACAACGCCCAGGCCGAGACCGTGGCCCGCACCGTGGGGCACTCGCAGCTGGTCAAGACCGCGCTCTACGGCAAGGATGCCAACTGGGGCCGCATCGTGGCCGCCGTGGGCCGTTCCGGCGCGGACTTTGACGCCCAGGCCGTGGTCGTGCAAATGGGCGGGGTCACGCTGTTCGAGAACGGCATGCCCGCACCCGGCGACCTGGATGCGCTGCTCGCCCCGCATCTGGAGCGGCAGGAGGTGCGCATCGACATCTCCCTGGGCAGCGGGCAGGGGGCGTACACGCTGCTCGCCTCGGACCTGACCCACGATTACGTTAGCGTGAACGCGGACTACCGCTCATGAGCACGCCTCCCGACGCCCACGCCAACACCAAGGACCGCGACCGGAAGACCCGGCTGGCCGACTTCCTGTTCGAGGTCGGCATGCTGCGCAAGACCCCGCGCACCGGGTTCCAGTTCCTGGGGACGGGCAGCGAAAACGTGGCCGAGCACTCGTTCCGCGCCGCTGTCATCGGCTACGTGCTGGCCAAGATGGCCGGGGCGGATCCGGCCCGCACCGCGCTGCTCATGCTCTTCCACGACCTGCACGAGGCGCGCACCGGCGATTTCAACTACGTCAACCGCATGTACAATGCCTCCGAGCGCACCCGCGCCCTGGAGGACTGCCTGTCCGGCACCGGCCTGGCCGACGACGTGCTTGGCATGTGGGAAGAGCTTGAGCATCCCGACACCCTGGAGGCCAAGCTGGCCCAGGACGCGGACCAGATCGACCTGATCTGCAATCTGAAGGAGCAGCTCGACCTGGGCAACACGTACGCGGCCAAGTGGATGGCGTCCGCCCTGGAGCGGCTGCGCACCCCCGAGGGCCGCGAACTGGCCAGGACCGTGAGCGAGACCGACCATACCGATTGGTGGTTCCTGGGGCCGGAGCGCTCCTGGTGGACCCGCAAGAACGGCAAGAAATAGGCGGCTGCCGCCTTGGCGGGCGGTTCCCGCCGTTGTCCGGCCCGGTGGGCAGTCCCTTGCCGTGGCCATGTTGTCCCATGCGATGTATGAGGAGCGTGTGCGTGTGAAGGGTTTTTTCAATGTCGTGAGCGTGGACGGGTTTGTCGGCCTGCTGCGGACGTTTGCGCCGCTGGGGGGCGAGGATGTGCCGCTGGGCGAGGCCGATGGCCGGGTGTTGTCCCGCGCCGTGGCCGCGCGCGAGGACCTTCCCCTGCGCGACCGGTCCTGCATGGACGGTTTTGCCGTGCGCGCGCGGGATGTGTTTGGCGCGGGCGAGGCCAACCCCTCCTACCTGGAACAGGTGGGCGCGGTGGGCATCGAGACCGAACCTGCCTTCGAGGTCGGGCCGGGCGAGTGCGCGGCCATTGTCACGGGCGGGCTGCTGCCGCGCGGCGCGGACGCCGTGGTCATGGTGGAACACACCCACGACATGGGCGCGGGAGCCATCGAGATCCGTACCTCGCAGGCGCCGCACGACAACGTGATGCTGCGCGGCGAGGACGCCGCCGCCGGGGCCGAGGCACTGCCGGCGGGCTGCGTGCTGCGGCCCCAGGAGATCGGCCTTCTGGCCGCCCTGGGGTATCCCCGTGTGCCCGTGTTTGCGCGGCCCCGCGTGGGCATCGTGTCCACGGGCGACGAACTCATCCCAGTGGAGGCCACGCCCGTGCCGGGCCAGGTGCGCGACGTGAACAGCGCCACCCTGTATGCCCTGGCGCGCCGCGCCGGGGCCGAGGCCACCTGCTTCGGCCTTGTGCCGGACAACGCCGCCGCGCTGAAAGCGGCGCTGGCCAAGGCGCTGGAGTCGTGCGACGTGGTGTTCCTGTCCGGTGGCAGCTCCGTGGGCGTGCGCGATTTTACGCTGGGCGCCATCGAGGCCATGCCCGACGCGGACATCCTGGCCCATGGGGTGGCGCTCAGCCCCGGCAAGCCCACCATCCTGTGCCGGGTGGGGCGCAAGGCCGTGTGGGGGCTGCCGGGCCAGGTCACCTCGGCCATGGTGGTCATGCAGGTGTTGGCGCTGCCGTTTCTGCGCTATCTCCAGGGCGAGCCGGACGCCTTTTCCCTGGACCGCCGCGTGTGCGTGCCCGCGGTCATGGCGCGCAACGCCGCGTCCAAACCGGGGCGCGAGGATTTTGTGCGCGTGCGGCTGGAACAGGCCGCGCCGGACGGCGGCCTGCCGCGCGCCGTGCCCTTGTTCGGCAAGTCCGGCCTGCTGGGCACCATGTTGCGCGCCCACGGGCTGGTGCGCATCCCCGCCGAGGCCGAAGGCGTGCGCAAGGGCGCGCCCGTCTCCGTGTGGCTGGCATAGGACACGCCATGGCGACAATGCGTCTTCTTCATCTGGGCGACATCATGGGCAGGCCGGGCCGCCAGGGCTTGCGCCGCGCCTTGCCCGCCCTGCGCGAAGAATTTTCCCCGGACATGGTCATCGCCAACGTGGAAAACGCCTCGGGCGGCGTGGGGCTCACGGTCAAGGGCGCTGCGGAACTGCTGGGCATGGGCCTCGACGTGCTCACCTCGGGCAACCACATCTGGAAATACCGCGAGATTTACGCCTACCTTGACGGCGAGCCGCGCCTGCTGCGGCCCGCCAACTACCCGCCGGGCGCGCCTGGCGCGGGGTGCGGCGTGTTCGAGGCCCGCAACGGGGTGCGCGTGGCCGTGGGCAACCTGCTGGGCCGCACCTTCATGGATGCGGTGGACTGCCCCTTTCAGGTGGGGCGGGCCATGGTGGACGCCCTGCCCGCCGACGTGCGCGTGCGCCTGATCGACCTGCACGCCGAGGCCACCAGCGAGAAAAAAGCGCTTGCCTATTTCCTGGACGGCGCGGTAAGCGCAGTGCTCGGCACCCATACCCATGTGCCCACGGCGGATGCGCAGGTGTTGCGCGGCGGCACGGGCTACATGACGGACATAGGCATGTGCGGGGTGCACGACTCCAGCCTCGGCATGGACATCAAGGCTGTCATCGCCCGGTTCGTGACCGGATTGCCCACCCGTTTCGAGCTGGCTGCGGGCCCGGTGCTGTTGCAGGGCGCGGTGGTGGAGGTGGACCCGGACACCGGGCGCTGCCTGGGCGTCACGCCCTTTTCGCGCGAGGCCTGACGGGCTTTCTCGCAACTGTTTAACATTTTTCTAAACTATTGCCCCCCTCACATCGACCCAGACAATCCGGAGTGCAGAGCAAGGACATGGACAGCAAGGCAAGCCTGGAGCTTATCCAACGCGGTGCGGTGGACCTGATCGCCATCGAGGAACTGAAAAAGAAACTTGGACGCGGCAAAGCCCTGCGCGTGAAGGCGGGGTTCGACCCCACGGCCCCGGACCTGCATCTGGGGCATACGGTTCTCATTCAGAAGCTCAAGCATTTTCAGATGCTCGGCCACCACGTCATGTTCCTTATCGGCGACTTTACCGGGCTCATTGGCGACCCCAGCGGCAAGAGCGACACCCGCCCCATGCTCACCAAGGAGAAGCTGGCCGAGAACGCCGAGACCTACAAGCGCCAGATCTTCAAGATCCTCGACCCGGAAAAGACCGAGATCTGCTTTAATTCCACCTGGATGAACGCCATGTCCCCGGCGGATTTCGTGGGGCTGTGCTCGCGCTACACCGTGTCGCGCATGATGGAGCGCGACGACTTCAAGAAGCGCTTCGCCGAGGAGCGGCCCATCGCCATCCACGAGTTCCTGTATCCCCTGGTGCAGGGCTACGACTCCGTGGCCATGAAGGCCGACGTGGAACTGGGCGGCACGGACCAGCTGTTCAACCTGCTCATGGGCCGCACCCTGCAAAGCCAGTATGGCCAGGAGCCGCAGTGCATCCTGACCGTGCCCATCCTGGAGGGGCTGGACGGCGTGAACAAGATGAGCAAGTCGCTGGGCAACTATGTGGGCATCGAAGAGCCGCCCGCCGCAATGTTCGGCAAGCTCATGTCCATTTCCGACGACCTGATGTGGCGCTATTACGAACTGCTGTCCGACCGCTCGCTGGCCGAGATCGCGGATTTGCGGGAACGGGTGGCGTCGGGCGGGCTGCATCCCAAGAAGGCCAAGGAGGAACTGGCCGCCGAGATCACCGCCCGCTACCACGGGGCCGAGGCCGCGGCCGAGGCGCTGGCCGGGTTCAACGCGGTGTTCGCCAAGGGCGGCATCCCGGACGACATCGAGACCTTTGCCGTGGCCGTGGGCGAGACGAGCCGTCCCTATGCCTTTTTGGCGGACAGCGGGCTGGCCAAGTCGCGCGGCGAGGCGCGGCGGCTCATCAAGCAGGGCGCGCTCTCCCTGGACGGCGAGCGGTGCGACGACGCCGATGCCGAAATGGCGGGGGTCTAGTACATCATCAAGCTGGGCAAGAAGCGGTTCCTCAAGCTGATCGTGGGCTAGGCCGTATCGCAAGGCACCGGGGGAAGGAGAGTGGAGAGGGAAAACCCCTTTTTTCAAGCATAAAAAGGGGTTTTCCCTCTCCTCTCTCCTTCCCCCGGACCCCCATCCTCTCTTCTCTCTCTTTCCCCAAAAACTGCTGGCTGGGTAGGCGGATACGGGTGGGACAAGCGCGGTCCCCCGGCAGGCGGATTCGTTGTCTGAGGGCGAGGGGATGGGGCGGTTCAGACGGCATTGTGAGCCGCAACGTATTGAGAAAGAAAGAGAAAGATATATGGCGGGTTGCCCGCAGCCTGATGCCGGGGCGCATACGCGCTCCGGCTTTTTTTGCCTTCGCACCTGCGGGGGGGCGCGGATGGGCGCGCGGCGGGCGCAGAGAAAGGCGTAGAGAAGGGCGAAGAAGGCAGGCGCGTTGTGGCGGGCTACGGCTTCAGCAGCAGGCCTTCGCGGGTCTTGAGCGTGGGCGGATGCGCGCGCATGTGGTCGCGGTTCGCCTCCCAGGGCGGAAAGGCGTCAGAGCGCAGGATCACGTAGCGGCCCAGAAAGGCGCCCACCTGTTGGGGAGGCACGGCGTTCTCCTGCCAGTCGCCTTTGTCATAATAGAAATAGGTCTTGCGCTGGAGGTCGAAGTAGACCCGGTCGTCCGGATAGTAGCGGTAGGCGTAGCGGCCCGCCGTAGTGGGCACGCCCGATGCGGCGGCGGCAACGTTGCCGGCGGCTGGCAGGGCGGCAACCGTGGGGGCGACTGGCGCGGGGGCGACGGGCTTGGCGTCGGTTGACGCGGGAACGGCTGTCGCGGGGGCGACCGGCGCGGCGGCAGGTGCGGCGGCCGCCGGGGCGTCGTCGGACCAGGGCGTGAAAAAGGCGTACCAGGGTTTTTCCTTGCCAACCGGGGCGGCATGGTCAGGCGCGGCAGCAATGGGCGCGGCAGCAGTGGGCACGGGCGCGGTGGGCGCGGACGGTGCGGCCACGCCGGGTTCCGTGGCGGGCCGGGCAGCGGTCTTGGAAGCCGCAGCGGTTTGGCCGGACGCGGCAGCGGTTTGACTGGGCGCGGCAGCGGATTGGCCGGACGCGGCAGCGGGTTGAGCCGTCGCGGGTTCCGGCGTCTCCTCCGACCATGGATTCAGAAAGGAGAACCAGGAGCGGGCGGGCTGTGCCGCGTCACCCGACGCTGAAGGGGCACCCCCCGTTGCCGCTGGTGCGGACGCGGGCGTGGACGGCGCGTCGCCGCTCGTCGCGGTGGGCGTGCCCTCCGGTTCGGCGTCCGACCAGGGATTGAGCCAGGAAAACCACGAGCGGGAGGGCGTGTCCGCCTGGGTTTCGCCGGATGCGCCGGGGGCGGGGGCGGGGGCGTCGGCCTGGCCGGACCGGTCGGTCTCGTCCCGCGCCGGGGCGTTGTCGCCGGACCAGGGATTGACCGCGTCGAGCATGGCGCAGGCGGGCAGGACGGCCAATGCCAGCAGGCAGAAAAGAGTGGGCAGGGTGCGCATGGTTGTTTCCAGAGCCGCCTTGTAGCGCAAGTCGGGCCGATGCGCCACTGCCGCCGCCTTGCCAAAGTGGCGTTATGCCGTTAGGGTCTGAAAACATGGCATAAACGATGTACTTGCGATCCACCCGATCCCGGCGAGCGAGCATGGACGTTCAAAAAGATTTCGACATCCTTGAGTTCCCCTTTGTAGGCGTGGCCGCGTACTGGTTGTCCATCAAGAAGCTGGTGGGCGCCAAGCGCAACGTGAAGGCGCTGGAGGAAGAGGCGGCCTATACCTCGGAACCGTACATCAAGTACCTTTTGGAACTGTGTTTTTCCGATCTGGACGACCAGCGGGTGCGCATGCTCATGGCCGTGCGCCGCGACGTGCAGCTCGACACCATCCGCCGCAAGTTCGACCTCATGCGCATGGCGCTGGTGGACGTGGCGGACAGCGAAAACCCGCGCAAGACCCTGGCCAAGATGAGCGCCCAATTCACCGTGCAGGAGCTGACCGAGGAAAAGGCCTTTGCCTACGCGCAGGATCTGGCCAAGGTGGCATCCGGCAAAAGCAACAATCATGCGGCGTTCTTCAACGTGGACCACCGGCTCAAGCCGGACAAGCTCATGGTGACACTGCTGTTCTACGTCATGTGGGCGCGCCGGGAAGGCAAGCTGGCCCTGCAACCCTTTCTCCGCCACATCCGGTCGGAGTACTTTGCCGAGGGCTTGTCGCTGGTGGCGGACGGCTTTGAAGCGCCGTTCGTGCGCAAACGCATGCGCGTGCAGCGCGATGTGATTCTGGACGAGGCGCGGCTGAAGATGGACATGTCCGCGGAGCTGTGCATGGGCATCCGGCACAGGCTGACCTATGAGGACTTGTTTCGGATGACCAAGGCCTATCTGGCCTGATGGCGTGGGAGCGGCATGGCGGGGCAGGACGATACGGCACGGTATGCCTTGATGCGGGAGATGCGCGCCGCGTTGCGTTCCATCGAAGCGGCGGCGCGGCGCGGGCTGTCCGGCAGCGGCAACGGCTGCGGCCAGGCCGAGCTGGAAGAGATAGCCGTCACGGCTTCCGAGGCGCTGGCGCATTGTGACGCGGCGCTTCCCTCGCCCCATGGTGTGCCGCCCCTGCGCGTGCTGGTGGTCGATGGCGACGCGGCCACGCGCCACGCGGTCTTGGCCATGCTTGTGGCGGAAGGGCACGAGGCCGTGGAGGCCTTGGACGGGCGCGATGCCATGCGCCGCCTGCTCGCCGCGCCTTGCGATGTCATCCTTATGGATATGGGCCAGCCTGATGTGGGCGGTCCGGCTACGGTGCGGGCCATCCGCACCTCTCGCACCCGCCGGGTGGACCCCACCGTACCGGTGGTGGGCCTGGCCGGAGACCTGGTGGTTGATTTCGCCGATGCTATGGGGTGCGATGCCTGGCTTGCCAGACCGTTTGCGCCCAAGGCGTTGCGCGATGCCTTGGCCCAGGCCTTGGCGGGGCGGCAGGAGCAGGTCTTGCCGCCCGTGCCGCTGGACGGGTCGACCGCTGCGCCCGGCAGCTCTGAAAATGTCAATTTCACACAAAACACTTGCCTAGCCGATCCCCTGCGCGGTATGGACGCCATCCGCGCCGAATACAATCTGGATCCGAGTGATGTGGCCACCCTGTACACCACCCTTCTGGACGATCTGCCCTTGCGCCTTGACGCCCTGGATGTTGCCTTTGAAGAATGTTTGGATAATGATATAGCAGAGTTGGCTCACACAATGGCTGGCTCGGCATTGGGCATCGTCTCCCTGCGGGTGGTGGACATGGCGCGGCGCGCGGAAGGCGCGGCAAGGCGGGGTGACCCTGCGGCCATGGCGCCCGCCGTGGCGGCATTGCGGCAGGAGGTCGCGGCGGTTGTGCGGGCCATGCGCTTGGCGCTGGAGGGCAAGGGGGGCATTGCCGCCGCCAGCGATTGACCGCGCCCTGTCCGTGCTTCCGTGCGAACAGGGCTGGCGGGCTGTAAGGATTTCATTGGCGCGTGCCGCGCCGTCAGCCAGGAAGAAAGAGGTCATTGCCGGAATACGCCGTCCGCGTGCCGTTGTCGGATGCGGCGGGCGGCGTTGTCCGTGTCGTGCGTGCCCCGTTGCGTCGGGGGCGCGGTCCGCGCGTCATGGGGCGTGCCCTGGTCCGTATCGGAGAGGGCGCCGTCGGGGATGGGCGATCAGGGTCTGGGATGGCAGGCGGTGGCGTTCAGGCGCTTGATATAGACGTCGCCCGTTGACGATATGAAGAGCAGCTTGCGGCCGAACACGCCGCCCACGCTGGAGGCCAGAACGCGTATGCGCCGCGCTTCGAGCACGTCAAAGGCGGTCTGCACATTGCGTCGGCCCGTGCCCACCTCGCCATTGATCAGGCCGCTGCCTCCCCCGAACACCTTGCATTGCAACGAGCCCATGCGGACGCCGATGTCTTCCATCTCGTCCAGCACGGCGGCGATAGCCGTGTCCACATAGCGGTAGGGCACGATCGTACCTTTCTCCTTGAAGTCCCGCTCGCGGGGGAGCAGGGCGTGGAACGTGCCGCCGATGTGGGTGTGGGGGCAGAAAAACGTGGCGGATACGCACGATCCCAGCACCGTGGTCACGGCGGTGGGCACGATGTAGACGCCACCTTCGGCAATGCCGAGATAGTGCGTCTGGGCGTCGGGATAATTGTCCAGAATGCGTTTCATGTGCGGCTGTTTTTGGTCAGGAACGCAGTTCCTTGAAAATGGTGGCGCAGTCGGTTTCGATGTCCAGGCAGCGCAATGCCTCGGTCAGGGTTTCCAGGTCAAAGGGCTTGGTCAGGAAGTAATCCACACCGCTGTCGAACTGGGCGTTGATGACCGTGCTGGAGTTGTCCAGGCAGGTGACCATGACCACGCGGGCGCGGTCTTCCGGCGGCACGGCGGCCGCGTCCTGCATGGCCACGATGCGGCGGGTGGCCTCCAGGCCGTCCATGCCCGGCATCATGACATCCATGATGAGCAGGTTGAACGGGCGGCCCTCCCGCAGCGAGGCTTCGAACAAGGCCACGGCCTGCTCGCCGTTTTCGGCCTGTTCACACACGCCATGCCGGGACAGCACATCCGTGAGAATGCATCGGGACGCCAAGCTGTCGTCAACGATCAGAATGCGCATGGAGATCTCCCCCTGGCCGCGTGGCGCGGCGGACGTGGATGTCATGCTGGAAGGTACGCCCGTGGGCGAGGATTGGTCAAGGCGTGACCGGCACGGGCATGAGGAGGGGAAAGGGGGGCGGTCGGTCGATGTGCCATTGTGCCGGACCGCCCCGTGCACGTCTTGTGCCGCGTCCTTGAAAAAAATGGTTATATTTTTTTCAATAAGATAGGGAGCCTTAATGCCTTATGCTCAAAACGCGCATTCTCGCGCCCTGAGGGCGCGGCACGGCGGTGGTGCCTACGTTGCGGGACCGCGCGTATGGCGGGGGCCGGACGCCGTGGCGACGGTATGGGGGAAGTATTTGCGTTTGAACGCAAGCGCTACGTGCACCAGGCCGATGAGCACGGGGACTTCCACCAACGGGCCGATGACGGCGGCGAACGCCTGGCCGGAGTCGATGCCAAAGACCGCGATGGCAACGGCGATGGCCAGTTCGAAGTTGTTGGACGCGGCGGTGAAGCTGAGCGTGGCCGCCTGCTCGTAGGTGGCGTTGGCCTTGGCGGACAGCCAGAACGACACCAGGAACATGGCCAGGAAATAGATGCACAGGGGCAGTGCGATGCGCAGCACGTCCATGGGCAGTTGCACGATGTATTCGCCCTTCAGCGAAAACATGACCAGGATGGTGAAGAGCAGGAAGATGAGGGTCAGGGGGCTGATGCGCGGCACAAGGGTGTTCTCGTACCACTCCACGCCCCTGGCCTTGATGCCGATGAGGCGGGTTATCATGCCGCCCAGAAAGGGAACGCCGAGATAAATGAAGACCGACTGGGCGATCTGGCCCATGGATATGTCGACCTCCATGCCCTTGAGCCCCAGCACGCCCGGCAGCACCGTGATGAACACCCAGGCGTACACGGAAAACAGCACGATCTGGAAAATGGAGTTGAACGCCACGAGCCCGGCGCAATATTCCCTGTCGCCCCCGGCCAGATCGTTCCACACGATGACCATGGCGATGCAGCGCGCCAGGCCGATAAGGATGAGTCCCACCATGTACTCCTGCTTGTCGGCCAAAAAGGCGATGGCCAGGCCGAACATGAGCAGCGGGCCGATGATCCAGTTCTGGGTGAGCGACAGCGCCAGCACCTTGGTGTTGCGGAACGCCTCGCCCAGCCGTTCGTATTTCACCTTGGCCAGGGGCGGGTACATCATGAGGATGAGGCCCACGGCGATGGGAATGTTCGTGGTGCCCACCTGGAAGGCGTTTATGCCCTCGCGCACGCCGGGGTACAGATAACCGGCCATGACGCCGATGAACATGGCCAGAAAGATCCACACGGTCAGGAAACGGTCCAGGAAGGAGAGTTTATGCAGCAGGGAATTGCTCATGGAGCCTCCGGCGGTGTTTGCTGTCGTCTATTGGTTACGTGTACGGATCGATGCGGCTTCCAGCGCACCGCCACGGCAGCCGCTGTGCGGGGGGCGGGCATCCCTGGCGTCCGGTGTCGTGGCTGGTCGAGGTCATGTGCCGATCTTTATTTATTGTGTGAAAAAGTCATTTTCCGGTACAGGATGGGGCGCTCTCCCGCGCGCACCGCGCCTCGCTACGGATCCGCTGCGCGGTGTCCAACGTGGCACTAATCTGCGGGTCGCGGTCCAGCCAATGGGACAGCAGCTCCAACATGGTTGCCGCATAGGGAACCGGCGGCGTGTCGGCCAGACGGTACATGGCCCATGAGCCTTCCTTGCGCCACACCACCAGCCCCGCTTCCTCAAGAATCTTGAGGTGCTTGGAGACGGTCGGCTGCGCCAGCCCCAGCGTGGGCGTCACTTCGCAGACGCACATTTCCCCCTGCCCAAGCATCTTGATGATCTTGACCCGGCCTGGGTCGGACAACGCCTTCATTACCTTGACGAATTGGTTCATGCTCGTATCTCCATATCGTCATATGGCAATATCACGATTTACGGCGTCGGGCAAGGGGACGGCGGGTGGGGAAAAAGGGGCGAGAAAGAGGGAGAAGCGGCGCGGAGAGGGGGCAAGATGGGGGCGAACGGGGGGAGAAACAACGTTGGGGAGGCACGGGTGAAGGCGAGGACAGGGGCAAGGATGGGGAGGCGGCGAGGGCGGCGGGGACGTGGCGTACGGTGGGGCGGCGCAGGGGGCAAGGATGGGGAGGCGGCGAGGGCGGCGGGGGGGGGGTATACGATGGGTGATGCTGGGAACCGGTCCTAGCGCGGACGGCATGAGCTGGCCACTGCGGACTGCGGCAGGTTATGCTGGCGAACGGCCCTGGAGCGGGCGGCATGAGCCCGCAATGCGCGCAGGAGGAGATGGGGAACATCGCCTGCTCAATGTTTCTCCAGGCATGAGCCCGCAATGCGGGCGGGAGGTGGTGGGTGGTGGAGGCCGATGTTGCATGCCGCCGCATGTCCCCCCGCAATGCGGGCGGCAGGCGATGGAAGGCCTGGCCGGGGCGCGCCATGGCGCGGCGTAGCGCCATGGACGCCCTTGGGGATCGACCGGGATATATATATGATACCTTGAATAGCTGGACGGGATTTGCTAGGAAAACCGGCATGGATACTCCACCGTGCACCGTGCGGAACCGGTCGCAGGCATTTGCTTTCTTGGTATGTCATACCACGTTCGGACACTGGCTGGGTTGCGGCATGAACACGGCATCGCGAAGCAGGGAACGGCGTGGACTCGGGGGCGTGCCTGGCCGCTGCGCGCTCTGCGCCGCGCTGCTGGCGGCGTGGTGCGTCGTCTGGCCGGGCATGGCGCAGGCAAAACAGGTGCGGGCCTCGGCCCAGGGATATTGCGCCATTGCCGGTGTGACCGCCGAGGAGGCGCAACATCTGGCTGTCCGCCGGGCGCGGGCCGCCGCCGTGGAAACGGCGGCGGGCGTGGCCGTGAGTTCGTCCACGCTGGTCACGGATGGCCGCCTGGCCGGTGCGTTCATCAAGAGTCTTGCCCACGGCTACATCGTCCACGAGGCGGTGGAGTGGGAACCCGTGGGGCAGTACCAGCCCGACCCGTCCCGGCCGCCGCTCATCGAATACCGGGTCCGCCTCGACGCCGTGGTGGAGACGCCCGATGGCCCGCGCCCCGCCTTTGGCCTGGATGCGGCGCTCAACCAATCGATTTTCCGCGCCCGCAAGGACGCGCTCTCCCTGCGCGTGTCCGCCGCCGCGCCCGTGCGGGTGGCGGTGTTCAACATCATGGCCAATGACGCGGTGGTCATGCTCTATCCCGATGACCGGACGCCGGAGGTGCGCGCGGGCAAGGGGCTGGAAACGGTCTTGCCCGTGCCCGATTCCGGCGTGGAGATGCGGCTGGACACGTTGCCGGGCCACAAGCGGGACACCGAGGCCGTGCTGGTGGCGGCGTTGCCCGCCGCGTCAAGAACGTTCTGGAGCGACGTGTTCGTGCCTGGCAAGCCCATGGGGCTGACGGACTTTTTTGCCCGCTATGCCAGGTTGGCTGGGGAGGGGGAGGACGTGATCCTGACCTATGAGGTGTTCACGGATGAATGATCCGCGCCGGGACGCAGAGGGGGCGAGAGACGTCATGCGGTATGATGGAGAACGGATGAAAAACTGGTGTGTGGTTGCGGTGTTCGTGGTGCTGCTGGCGTGGACCGGCGGTTGCTCGAACAAGGAGAGCACCATCGGCGTCAAGTACGCGCAAGACCACATCAACATGTCGCATCTGGATGCCAAGATTCCCATCAAGGCCACGTTCTCTCTGGGAAAGACGTTCCAGGAGCAGCCTGTCATAAGCAAGATGGATTATACGGGCGGCGTTGTCGTTATTATTCCCACGTCGCAGGCCAGCAAGGAAACATACGAGATAAGCAATATCTTCAGCTATTACATGCAAAGCTTGTCAGGCATGACCTTTGCCGCGTCCGCACAATGCGATGACTGCGAGTACGCCATCAGCTTCGACTACCAGGTCAACAGCTTCAGGGGGCAGACGAAGATTGTCCTGGGCATCATCCCTCCTCCCCTGACGAGCGTGAAAAGCAAGACGGACATCGATTTCATCATGACCATCCAGCCGCCGCACGGCGCGCCGCTCCAGTTCACGCATAGCGTGGAGTGGATGTACAAGTTGGCGGATGTGTTTCCAGCATTCCAGGCCGATATCGTCAATGCCTTTTTGCGGGGCGACATAGGCGCCGAGGCCGATCCCGGCGAGCGGGCGGCCTTTCTGTTGCGGAGCGACGACAGCCGGTACGTTCTGGACGGGTTGCGGCTCATTGCCGGGAACGAGGCGTTGCTGGGCTCGATACGCGGCAATATGGCGCCGGTTGAAGAGCCGGTCAACGATGGCCGATCCAGCGTGACCATATACGAGACGTGGAATCCGTCGGCGCGGGGTGCGCGGCATGGCCAGGTGGCGCAACCGGCTCCTGGTTCGCTGCATGACAGGGTGGCGCAGCTTGCGGGGGCGGGCAACGATGGCCGCGTCCAGCGGAGCGCCCAGGCCATCCTGGACAAGGAGCAGGCGCGTGTTGACCTGATCGCCCGCAAGACCGCCGTGCTGTTCGCCGACACGCGGCGGCTCAAGGTCGTGAAGGATCCCCTGGCCGCCATTACGAGCCGCGTGGCGGCGCGGGAAAAGGAGTGGGTCGCCATGGCCGACCAGCCCATCCCCCCCGAAATTCCCACGCCCAGGATGCCTCCGGCGCTGAAGCTCGAACAGGGCAAGTACGAGTCCAACGCCCGGTTCGACGCCCGCGTCAAGGAAGAGCAGGGCTCGCGCAAGATCGAGATCAAGCGGATACAGGCCGATTACAAAAAGCGTGTTGACGAGCGCAATGCCAGGATCGAGGCGCTGCGGGAACTCCATGCCCAGCGGCTGAAGGAACTGCCCGGCATGCGGGAGATTTTCATCGCCGAGGCGGTGAAGGACGTCTTTCAGGGCGTGCGCGTGGGCAAGCCCCACTATGACCGGGAGACGGCGCTGCTGTCCTTTGACCTGGAGGCCTCCGGCGCGGCGTACAGCGAACGCGTGGGCATCAGGCTGGATGACCCCGAGCTGGTGCAAACCCTGGCCGAACATCCGGAAAAGGGCAAATGGCGCGCGGTGTTCCGGGGCGAGGGCAACGGGTTTGTGCTGGACAACGTGACCTGCGAGGTGAGCCTGCGGGATGTCGTGTTCCATCAGGTGGAGGGCTCGACCATGCTTGCCGAGGGCAGCCCCCGGTCCGTGACCATTGCCCAGACCAGCGGTGAAGACCTGTCCGCCATCGCCGCCTTGCAGATGCAGGCGCCGGATTTGGCCGACTACAACGACGCCGTGACCCTCACGTACAACGACGGGCGGGTGATCCATGTGGCCGGCGATTCCGAGATGGCCGCGCGGGTGAAGCGCATGGCCACGGCCAAGGCCGATTCCCATGCCTATCTGCTCGCCGTGGGCATCGAGAACTACACGTCGGTCCCTGGCGTGCCCTTTGCGGAAAATTCGTTGCGCACCGTGGTGGAGCTGTTGACCAGGAAATACGGCATTCCCCAGGCGAACCGGGTGGTGCTTGCGGGCAACGCCGCCACCGGGCAGGCCATTCGCGGCAACATGCGCAATCTGGCCGCGCGCGTGACGACCCAGGACAGGCTCTTTTTCTACTATGCGGGCCACGGCCTGGCGGGCAAGGACGGCAAGGACGTGTTCCTGCTGCCGGTGGACGCGGTGCAGGGCGCGCTGGAGGACGAGGACTTTGCCTTCAACCGCATTCTCGTCAAGACGTTTGCGCGCGCGGGCAGTGTCTACGCCTTTTTGGACACCTGCTTCTCGGGACGGGCCGACGGCAAGACCATGCTCCAGAAGGGCATCGCCCCCATCTTCAAGACCACGCCCTACAACCTGCCGGACAACATGACCGCGTTCTTTGCCGGGCAGGGGGATCAGTTCGCCAACTATTACCAGGAAAAAGGCCACCGCCTGTTCTCGTATTTCCTGGCCGAATCGCTGCTGGACGACCGGGTGGCCGTGGGCGACATGGAGGCGTTCCTCAAGCGCAACGTGCGCGAGGTCTCCGCACGCATGGGCGCGGACCACCTTCAGGAGCCGTTCGTGGGCGGCAACACGGCGCGCGTGCTCGGCGAGTAGCGGGCTCGGGCCGTTTGGGATAGCAGGCTGTTGAAAAACAGCCTGTGCGCGCCAGGAGGGCGCGCCGAATCATGGACTGAGCGAAGAGACGTTCATGATTCGTGAGGGTTGGCAAAACCACGTTTTTGCCAACCCGAGTTGAAAAAGGCCAGGACGGCCTTTTTCAACAGTCTGACAGGGTGACTTGCCGCTGCCCCGCGTGCGCCAGGGTGCGTGCGCGGGGCGGCTTTTTGCGGGCACCGGCCCATGCGCGGCGGGTTGCGGACGGGACGGTGGTTGGGCCGCGTGGATCATTGCGTGCGGCAAATTGACCTGGATCAAGGCCTGGCCGGGCCGGGTGTGCTAGCGTGGGGCCATGGACAGGCGGACAGCCAAAGGAGGCGCGGCGTGAAGGGATATGCGGTGACGTTTTGCCGGGGACGGAAGGGGTGCCCCAATGCGGCGGTGGATGACGCGGCGGACCTGGAGGCGCGTGTCGCGGCCGTGGTGGAGCGCCACCACGCCGCGCGGTTCGCGCCCGAAGAGCGCGACGGCGTGCTGCCCAACCACAGGACCGTTAAGATCGCGGTCTCGTGTTGTCCCAACGGCTGCTCGCAGCCGCAGATCGCGGACGTGGGCTTTCTGGGCGCGCGCAGGCCCATGCTGACCTCGCAGCCCTGCGCCGACTGCGCCCAGTGCGCCAAGCGCTGCCAGGAGCGGGCCATTGTGATGCGCACCGATGCCGTTGGCCCCGTGCTGGACTTTGAAAAATGCGTGGCATGCGGCCAGTGCATCGACGTGTGCCCCACGGGCACGCTGGGTGAGGGGGCGCGGGGCTGGCGCATCCAGTTCGGCGGCAAGCTTGGCCGCCATCCCCGGCTGGCCGAGGAGGTGGGAGGCATCCATTCCGCTGCCGAGTGCGCCGCATTTCTGGACTGCGCCCTTGCCTTTCATGCGGAACGGGCCACGCGCGGCGAACGCCTGTCCACGTTGCTCGACAGGGCCGAGGCGGCAGCCGCGTTCCGCGTCCGCTGCGTGGAAGGGGAGGATTGAGGTCCGCCATGGCCGGACGCCTTGCCGCCGCATTGGCCTTTGCGCTGTTGGCCGCCCACGCCATGCGGGTGGGCGCGTACGGCGGCGTGGCCTTTTGGCTGCTCGCGGGCGGCCTGGCCATGGGGCGGGCCGCATGGGCCC
This sequence comes from Desulfovibrionaceae bacterium, assembly GCA_050251715.1. Taxonomy (GTDB): domain Bacteria; phylum Desulfobacterota; class Desulfovibrionia; order Desulfovibrionales; family Desulfovibrionaceae; genus JBFWMG01. The sequence continues at coordinate 77,325 of JBFWMG010000002.1, forward strand.
GGCTCGCGGCGGCGGGCCTTCTGGCCTTTGGCATGTTCTTCTGGTTCGATCTGGGGTGGCGGCTGGCGCAGGTGCGCATGGCCTTTGGCCAGGATTGGTGGCGGCTGGGGGGCATCATGGGCGCGGTGGCGCTGGCCACGGCAACGGCCAGCGTGTGGCTGGCCCGCGACGGCCTGGCGCGGCGCAACAGCGGGGATGCGGCGCGCGCCGCCGCGTTTTTGCTGACCGTTGGAGGGCTTGCCCTGGCCACGGTCAAGACGCCCCTGACCGTGCTCATGGCGGACCGCTTTCTGCCTGGGGCGGGCTGGGTGGAGGTCTTTGGGCTGGGCGTCTACGCCGCCTGGGCAACGGGCGCCATGCGGGATCCCGTCCGTGCGCCCCTCATACGGCGGCGCATATGGAGCGTGTTCACGCTGGTCTTTTTCGGACAGCTCGTCCTGGGGTTGGCCGGGGCGGAACGGTTTCTCATGACCGGCACGCTGCATCTGCCCGTTCCCGCGCTCATTATCGCCGGGCCGCTCTTTCGCGGTGACGGCTATTTCATGCTCATACTCTTCGCGGCCACCGTGGTGCTGGTCGGTCCGGCCTGGTGCAGCCACCTGTGCTATATCGGCGTGTGGGACAATTGGGGGGCCATGGCCAAGGCGCGGCCCAAGCGGTTTCCGCGCTGGCGGGCCGGGGTGCGGTGGGCCATCGCGCTGCTGGTGTTCGGAACGGCTGTGGGATTGCGCAAGGCGGGCGTGTCCATGGGCGTGGCGGTGTGGCTGGCGGCGGCGTTCGGCCTGGGCGGCGTGGCGCTCATGGCCACCTGGTCGCGCCGCATGGGCGCCATGACCCACTGCGCCATGTATTGCCCCATGGGCCTTCTGGCCTCTCTCTGCGGCAGGTTGCATCCGTGGCGGATGCGCATGCTGTCCGGGTGTACGCAATGCGGGAAATGCGCCCTGGTCTGCCGGTACGGCGCCTTGACCAAGGCGGACATCGAGCGGGGCAGGCCGGGCATGAGCTGTACGCTGTGCGGCGACTGCGTGGCGGGCTGTCCCCACGGGCAGCTGGCCTATGCGTTCCCAGGCCTGTCGGCGGCCACCGCCCGCACGGTCTTCATCGTCCTGGTGGTTGCCCTGCACGCCGTTTTTCTGGGCGTTGCCCGCATCTAGAGCGTCTTGCCTTTGAAAAAGATGAGATGCTCTTATGCATTTTGTTGAAATAATGCTTCGTTATTTCAAATTTCCGCATTGTTTCAATGCTGCAATGCGCTAGCCGGGGGCGTCTCTTTCTTTCTGTTTATCCACTATCCATAGCAAGGACGGCTAGGCCGGTTGCACGGTCAGCACCACGCCGGTGCAACGGCCCAGATCGTCCAGAAAGGGGGTGGCGGCCATGACGCACCGCTTGCCGCCGCGTGGGCAGGCCACGGGCTTGGACGCAACCGGAGCGCGACTGATGAAGGCGTCGCGCACCAGATCATGCCAGGGGCAGTCCGATGCGGCCAGGACGTTCAGGGCGTCGGACACGGAGGGCGATCCCTCCTGGTCCGTATAGAGGCCGCACTGTGACAGCAGGATGGCGTTGGCCTCGGCAAGGCGCAGGCGCCGGTCGGCGATGAGCACGCCCACGGGCAGGCTGTCCAGGAGGGTGGCCCGCTCCCGTGTCAGTTCGTCCACGGCGGCGGCCGCTTTCATGTGCGCCACCCGTTTCTGGTCCAGGGTGCGTACGGCGCGCAGATGCGCATCATAGCGGTCGGTGGTGTCGCGGCAGGTGATGGCCACGGCGTCCACCTGCCCCTTTGCACCGCGCACCGGGGAAAAGGCGAGTTCCACGACCATGGTGTCCTGTCCGGGGGGGCAGGCGTCGCACCGGGAGGTGTGGCCTTCCAGACAGCGGTCCAGGCAGGGCCGCAGCGTGGAGGCAAATTGCTCGTCGCCCCACAGGGCCGCCAGGCCGCGCCCGGAAATGGTGTGCGCCTCGCTGGCGAACAGCGCGGCATAGGCGGGGTTGATCGCAACATGCACGGCATCGCGGTCCACCAAGGCCAATCCGTCCTGGGCGGCCAGAGCCGCAGTCAGCAACGGGGGGGTGGTGTCGGGCATGGGAGCCTCCTTGCACAAGGCGCATAACACAAGGCCGTGGCAGGGAAAAGAGCGGAAGGCCATAAGATTTTGGCAAAGTGGCCGATGAGGGGCGGTAAGGAGTGGGCAATGCGCAACATGATTGTTTTGCTGACCGCCGCCATGAGGCAACGGGTCGCCGCCATGACATGTCTGGCCGCCGTCAGGATACGGCTGCCAGCCACCATGGTTGTGTTGGTCGTGGCCCTGGCGCTGCCGGGCGCATCGCCTGCCGCCGCCCGTGCCACCGCGCCCGCGCAGCCGCAGGGATACGACCTGTCGGCTCCCGCCGGATCCGGCGCGTCGCTCATGGCGTCGAGCCTGTATGCGGCGGATGGGTTGGCCGCCAATCTGGCTGGTCGCCTGGATCCGGGCGCAACGGTGCTGGTGGCCAGCCTTGTGGAGGCGGGGCGGGTGGACCGCACCTCGGCCTTTGGGCGGCTGGTGGCGCATCAGGTGGGGTCGCGGTTGGCGGCGCACGGGCTGGCGGTGCTGGAACCGCGCCTGCGGGCGGCGCTGGCCATGCGGCCGGACAAGGGCGAACTGCTCCTGTCGCGGGACACGGCGGCCCTGCTGCACGACACCCTGGGCGCGCACGCCGCGCTTCTGGGCATGTATCAGGTCACGCCGGATGCGGTGTATGTTTCCCTGCGGCTGGTGCGGTTGTCCGACCGGGCCGGTGTGGCGGCGTATGAATACACGGTGGCCAACGCGGGCGCCGTGCGCCGTCTGCTGGCCCCTGAGGACGGAGTGGCGGGCGGCGCGCAGGGCGGGCCGGACAGGATGGACGGCATGGCCACGGCCGCATCTCCCGCCGCCCCCGCCAACCCTGTGCCGGACGGCATGTCGGGCGGCATGGCCGCGCCGTGGGCCGTGGGCGGCGGCGCGCCATTGCCCGGAGTGGTGGGTGCGCCCCGCGCGGGTGGTGCGGCCTTGGGACAAACGCCGCCGCTGGCGGGAACGGTAGGGACGGGCGCGGCGGTGTTCCCGGCTGCGGACAAGGTGCTGGTGGGCGAAAGCACGGGCCATTTGACGGATTTTGACATGCAGGAGGGACTGGCTGCGGTCGGCGATGCCATCAAATTGTATATCGTGTTCGACAGCGGTTCGGCGCGCATCCGTGACACGGCCTCGCTGGAGGCGATGGACAGGCTGGGCGAAACGCTCAAGACCGCCGCGCTGGACAAGGCCGTGGTGGAAATCGGCGGCCACACGGACAATCGCGGCACGTCGGCCTACAACCTGGCCCTGTCTCTTCGCCGCGCCAATGCGGTGCGCGACCGCCTGCTCCAAAAACACGGCATTGCGCCCAACCGGCTGCGCGTGCGTGGGTATGGGCAGACCAAGCCGTCGGCGTCCAACGATACCGAGGAGGGCCGCGCCGAAAACCGGCGGGTGGTCATTACCCGGTTGCAGTAGCGGCACCGCCATGTGTTGGCGCGGCTGCGTGGTGCGCCCCGGTCCCCTGGCGGGAGCGGGGCGTTTTGGCGCGCATGGGCCAAGGCGGGCGAAGGGGTCTTGAAGAGGGGCGGTGGAGCCGCTATGCTGGTGTGCGCACCAACCGTCCGGACACGGGCCGGATACAAAACCGGCAATCAGGGAGACGTCATGCGGAATGAGGAGATCGTCGTTTCATTTGAGGGCGGCATGCGCGTGGATGCGCGTGTCGGCGAATATACCGTGGCCACCGACCAGAGCGCGGACAAGGGCGGCCAGGGGAGCGCGCCCAACCCGTTTCAGCTGTTTCTCGCCTCGCTGGCCACCTGTTCGGGCATCTACGCCCTGCGCTTTTGCGAGAGCCGCAAGATCGACACCACGGGGCTGCGCCTGGTCATGCGCACGGAACTGGATGCCTCGGGCAAACGCATCGGCAAGGTGACCATGGAACTGGGCCTGCCCGCCGCCTTTCCCGAAAAATACCGTGGCGCCATTGTGCGCGCCGTGGATTTGTGTACAGTAAAGAAGCATATCCTGACCCCGCCGGAATTCGTGGTGGAGGTCGCAACGGCATAGCAGGCTGTTGAAAAACAGCCTGTGCGCGCCAGGAAGGCGCGCCGCATCATGGACTGAACGAAGAGACGTTCATGATGCGTGAGGATTGGCAAAACCACGTTTTTGCCAATCCGGGTTGAAAAAGGCCAGGACGGCCTTTTTCAACGGTCTGACAGGGCGCGGCGCGCCCCAAGGGGGAACTATGGACCGCATCGAGGGACCGTTGGCAGGGGCGTTCATTGCGCAATCCATCTGGGCGGCCCGGTGCGAGGTGTTCGCGCACAAGGCGGTTCTGGAAGGCAGGGAAGGCGAGGCGAAAATGTTTCGGGCCATGGCCCGCGCCGGGCAGGTGCATGCCCACAAGGCGCTTTTGCTGCTGCGGGGCACGGTGGGCGGCACCGGCGACAACCTTGCCGAGTGCATCCAGAACAGGCGCGGTCTCGTACAGGCGCTCCCCGACGCGGTGGAGGAGGCGGGCGGCAGCGGAGACAAGGCCGCGACCGCGGTGCTGTGCCAGATGCTGGATGCGGCGCGCAGCCACAGCGACTGTTTGCGCGACATGGATACCGGCCTGGTGGCCGCGTACCATGTCTGCTCCATCTGCGGCTATGTGGCGGAAAACACCCTGCCCGTCAGATGCCCTGTGTGTGACGCGGTGTCGGAGAAGTTCGAGACCGTGGACTAGCCTCTTGCGGGAGGGCGGGCCGCTGCCGGCGGTCCTGTGCCTTGTGCGGCCCAGAGGGGGGAGTCCCGTTGCTGCGCCGCGTTCTTTCGCTCCCGGCCATGTCACCGCCCGATCCGGGGCGCCCCCAAGCACGCGGTTTTCAGAGGGCTTGGCGCATGCCATGCAAAGAGCCCGGCCAGAGGCCGGGCTCAAGAGAATATGCGGGAGCGCTCGCCGGGCCTCAAGCCATGCGCAAGGCCCCCGGCGTCGCTCCCCTGGTCAGGCCGCGCCGGGAGAGGCGCCCGGCGACTGCAACAAGGGTGCGGCCCGTTACTCCTCGTAGCAAAAATCCTCCTCCCGCATGAGACCGGCCGCCGCCAGCGCGCCGTTGAAGAAGATTTCGCGCAGCACCTCCTCTTCGGTCACTTCCGCCGATGGTTCATCCAAGGCATCGCGGAAGATGTCCTCCACAAGCGCCTGCCGCGCTTTGTCGTCCTCTTCCAACAACCATCTTTCCAGCTCATGGCGTTTCATGGCGTCCTCCTCGCACTGGGAAAAATAGGGGAGTTACCTCTATGATAATGCATCAAAGCTGTTTTATGTCAAGGCTGCGTACCGGGGAGGTATGTGTTTATAAAAGCAATTATATCGATAAGTTATGCTGTTTGCGCACACGAAGGAACAGGCCGGGAACACAGGTTGGACTGAGAGCGCACAGGCAAAAGGCAAGGGTGCCTGACGGTTGCGGCGGTTGGTGACAAAAAAAAGGAAAACGACCGGATTTTTTCCGGTCGTTTGATTTTTTTGGGGGGAAAGGGAGCCGCTACTCGGACCAAATGGCCCGCAAGGGGATGCGCGGGGGGATGCGGGCATAGCGCATGGCGGGGTGCCCCAGCATGAGCGCGCCGCCCAGCACGCGGTCGCCGGGAATGCCGAAGGCGGCGGCCACGGCGGGGCAGTGCCGCGCGGCAATGGAGACGTAGCCCGCCCAGCACGCGCCCAGGTTGTGGGCGTGGGCCGCCAGTTCCACCCAGGCCAGGGCGATGTGGCCGTCGGTGTCCGGCGTGACGCCGCGTTGGGGCAGGTGGGCGGCCACCATGGCGGTGGCGCCTCGGCCCACGATGTCCTTGCCATGCTCCCAGGCGCGCACGATGCCCGGCATGTGCAGCATGGCGGCCAGATCCGGCTGGGTGCCGCAGGCCTCGCGCATCCAGGCGACGGTGGCATCGATGACGCGCACCACGGCGGGCCGCGTGGCCGCGACAGCCCATTCGACAGGCTGGGCGTTGTGCCCCGAGGGCGCGAAACGGGCGGTGTCCAGAAGCCGGGCGATGAGCGCCTTGTCAACGGGCGCATCCTTGTAGGCGCGCACGGACCGCCTGGATTTCATGAACTGCTCCACCGCCTCGGCGGAAAAGGCCAGATCCTTGTGCAGGGATTGGCAGTCGCCGAGCGCGACCCCATCGACCTCGAGCACGCCCTTGGGACAGATGGCGACACAGTGGCCGCACCGGATGCAGGCGGCGTCCATGCCCTCGCGCATGGCGGGATAGCCGCCATCCGCCTCCAGGCGGATGAGGCCGATGGGGCATGCCGCGGCGCACAGGCCGTCTTGGGCGCATTGCTCCTTGTTGACAGTCAGCACGTCACTCCTCCTTGTTGGCGGTTGGTCGCGGGAAAAGGGCTGTTTTGTCACCTAACCACGCCATGACGCCTGTCAAGAGCCCGCTCGTCGCGGATGACCGTCAAAAGATGGGCATGAATTGTCGCAGCGGATTGCCTCAAATGAAAAAGCATGACAATATGCAACTATCATGGTTCATGCTGTCATTTCAAAAAATGCATGCGTTGCGGGTGGCATGTTGCGGCGCGTGGCGGCCAGTCTGGCTGTCGCCGGGTTGCTGCTCATGGCTCCCTGCGTTGCCCTGGGCGCGCAGCAGGGCGCGGTGCTGTTGGGCATGAACTATCCGCTCACCGGACCGTATTCGGTGGAAGGCCTGGACCAGATTCGGGCGGCGCGCATGGCGGTGGACGAGATCAATGCCCTTGGGGGCATCATGGGGCGCAGGGTGCGGCTTGTGGTGCGCGACTCCTTTTCGGATGTGGTCACGTCCAGAATGAACGTGGAGGATCTCATCGACCAGGGATGCCGCATGATATTCGGGGGCTCGTCCAGCGATGTGGCCATAGCCGTGTCCGAGATATGCCAGCGTCGCAAGGTGCTTTTTTTCGGAACGCTGACCTACGCCACCCAGACCACCCTTGAAAACGGCCACCGCTACACCTTCCGGGAGTGCAACGACTCGTGGATGTCGGCCAAGGTGATGGCGGAGTGGCTCAACGTGCGGTACAAGGGCAAGAAGTTTTTTTACATTACGGCGGACTACTCGTGGGGCTGGGCCACGGAGCAGAGCCTGCGCGTGGTGACCGGCACGCAGGACAGGAGCGTCTACCCCGGCTTGCTCACGCCGCTGGGCGCCACGGATTTTCGTCCGGCGCTGGCCGTGGTCAAGGAACACCGTCCCGATGTGCTGGTGCTCTGCCTTTTCGGCAAGGATATGGCCTATGCCCTGCAACAGGCAACGGCCATGGGGCTGAAGCGGTACAGCCGCATCGTGGTGCCCAATATCACGCTGGGTATGGCGGAAAGGGCCGGCCTGGACGCCATGGAAGGCGTGGTGGGCACGGTGCCGTGGACCTGGAAGGTTCCCTACGTCTATGACTACCCCAGGGGCCGCGCCTTTGTGGAGGCGTTCGCCCAGCGCTTCCGCCGCTATCCCAGCACGTCCGGAGCCAGTGCCTACACCATTGTCTACGAGTTCAAGGCCGCAGTGGAACGTGCCGGGAGCTTTGCCCCCGCGGATCTCGTCCGCGCGCTGGAAGGACATGACTACATGCTGCTCAAGGACCGGCAGACTTGGCGCGCCCTGGACCACCAGTCCGTGCAGACCGTGTATCTGGTTCAGGGAGCGGACAAACTCACGGTGTTGTCCACCCCGCTCAGGCTGGATTATTTTTCCATCATCGGCCGCAAGTCCGGCGAGGATATAGTGCGTACGCCGGAAGAATGGCGGCAACTGCGGCGTGAGGCGGGACTCCCTCCGAATCTCGAGGACGTGGAGACCGACCCGTGAGCAGCCAGCCTGCCTCTCTGTGGCGCCGCCTCATGGCGTCGTTGCCCCAATCCACGTTCAGGCGTTTTTTCCTTTACGCCCTGGTCATCGGGATCGTTACCAGCGCCGCCGCCCTGGCCGTCTCACTGTGGGTGGGGCGCGGCATGGTCAACTCCATCCAGGAAGAGGCCGCCTATACCACGCTGCGCAGCACCGTGGAACTCATAGGCAGGCACCAGATCGCCTTGGGCGAGTTGCGCAACATGGCTATGCAGGACCGCAAGAAGGCCTTGCGCGGCCTCAACGCCTTCATGTCGGAGTTTCTCGATTCCTACCGCAACGACTGCGCCAAGAAGGATGACGACGCGGCCCGCGCCCAGGCGCTGGGCAGGCTGAACGCCATGTCCAGCCCCACCAATCCGATACATATTATCGATTCGCGGGGATACTTTCTGGTGCATCCGCGCACGGACCTGGTGTCTGCCAAGGCTACGGATTTCACGGACGCCGAGAACGCCTTTTTTTTGAACGGGCTCATTGAGGCGGCGCACGGAACCAAGGACGATGTCTATGCCCTCATCCGGTGGCATTATCCGGATAATGGGGAGGGACCGGTCAGGCTGGCCGTGGCCAGGCACTATGTCCCGTGGAACCTGGTGCTCTATGCGGACGTCAACCTGGAGGATATCGACAGGGATCTCAATGAGACGCGGGTCGGGTTCCTGTCCGAACTACGCGCCCGCATCCGGGAGATCCAGGTTGGGGAGTTGGGGTATGTGTTCACGTTTGACGAGGACTGTTACATGATTGCCCACCCCACGCTCGGCAGCGTGGAATTTTCGAGCTTGCTGCTTCCGGGCGGCGACACCCTCCTTTGCCAAACGCTCAAGGATGCCGCCGAAAGGCCGTGGGGACAGAATAAACTGGTCTACAACTGGAGCCTGCCGCAGGCGGATTCCGATTACAACCATGAGAAGATAGCCTGGATGGTCCGAGAACCCACCACGGGTTGGTATGTGGGCGTCAGCGCGTATGTCCAGGATCTCCAGGCCGTGCTGCCCCGATTTTTCGCGGGCATTTTCCTGCCGGCGTTTGTTTCCATCCTCATTTTGGGAGGGGCGTTGGCCATGCTGCTGCGCAATCTGCTGCGCCCGGTGCAGACGTTGACCGCCGTGTGCCAGGAGGTGAGGCGTGGCGACTTGTCGCAAGAGGCGCCTGAGGATGTGCCCGGCGAAATCGGATTCCTGTGCCGTCATTTCAATGCCATGGTGCGTGCCTTGCGCGAGTTGTATCGCAAGGAGGAATTGCGGCGGAACGAATTGCAGGATCTGAACCGGAATTTGGAGCGCAAGGTCGCCATCCGCACCAAGGCGCTGGAGCGCAAGGCGCGGCTTCTGGAGGAGAGCAACACCCGGCTCAAGGAGCTGGATTCGATGAAGAGCGCGTTCCTTTCCTCCGTATCCCACGAATTGCGCACGCCGCTCACCTCGATTTTGGGCTTTGCCAAGCTTATCGCCAAGGATTTTTCGCGCAATTTCGCACGACCGGCCGCCGCTGATTCGGTTTTGGCCGCCAAGGCCACGAGGGTGCAGGAAAATCTGGACGTGATATGCCAGGAGGGCGACCGGCTGACGCGGCTCATCAATGACGTGCTCGACCTCGCCAAGATCGAATCCGGCCGATTTGAATGGCGCGACACCGTGTTTCCCGTGGGTGACGTCGTGCGGCAGGTGGTGGCCACTATCCGGGGCCAGATCAAGAACACGCCTCTTTCGCTTGAGGTCGAGGTGGGGAAGGAGGCGCCCTATATTCTTGCCGACCGGGACAGGATCATGCAGGTCTGTCTCAATCTGCTGAACAACGCGATCAAGTTCACGTCCAAGGGGCGGGTGGTGATATCCGTATGCGCCCGCGATGAGTGGCTCCAGGTGCGCGTGAAGGACACGGGCGCGGGCATTCCCCAGCGGGATCTGCTCAAGGTGTTCGACAAGTTCCACCAGGCCGTGGCCGGAGACACCCTGAAGCAGAAGCCGCAGGGCACCGGTCTCGGACTCGCCATTTGCCGCAACATCGTGCGCCACTATGGTGGTCTCATCTGGGCCGAATCCGACTATGGCAAGGGCTCGGACGTGGTATTCGAATTGCCGGTCTTCAAGCCCCAGCCGGGCGAGGAACTGCCGAGCGGGGACGTGGCCGCGTTGTACGCGTCCAGGGATAGATCGGTTGCGGCGGGAGATGCCCCTCTTGTGCTCATTGTGGATGATGAAGAGCATGTGCGCAGTTATCTGACGCAGCTTTTCGAGTCGGAAGGATACCGCACCGCCTCGGCCGTGGATGGTGCGGAAGCCGTGGTCATGGCCAGGGAGTTGCACCCCGATTGCATCACCATGGACATTCTCATGCCCAACATGGACGGCCAGCAGGCCATGGCCGCGTTGCGCAACGACCCGGAAAATCCTTGGCTGCGCGATATCCCCATCCTCGTCATCTCCGCGTTGCCGGACGCCGAGTTCGATGGCGGCTCGGCCACCCTGCACAAGCCCATAGACGAAAACCAGCTCATGGATACCCTGGACAGCCTGCTGCTGCGCGAGTCGCCCAACACCAGGCCGTGCCTCGTGCTGCTGCCCGATCAAATGGGGGATGCCCCCGCAGTGGTGGTCATCAATACGGCGGCCGTGAATTACTGTACTCCGGAAACATTGGCAACGCATATCAATGAAGGCTTTTCCGGCACGGTGCTCGTGCCTGCCAATTTGACCAAAGTCCTTGACCTTGGGGCGCTAGTGGGAAATAAGGCAATTCAGGTGGTCGTCGTTCCGGAGTTGGAAACACCGGACGCGGATTGAGCGCGGCGGCTCCGGACGCTGTCCAGGGGCGGCACGAACGTCTCGTCTCCACAACGGCAAGGCTGTAGAAAGGAAAGGCACATGACCAAGAAACTGTTGATCGTTGAAGATGAAGTCCACATCCGTTCTTTGCTGGCCCAGACCTTGGAAGAACTGGAGGATGACCATGACGTGGAGATCCTGACCGCCTCGGACGGAGAGGAGGGGTTGGAAACGATTCGCAGGGAGCACCCGAGCGTCGTGTTTCTGGATATCATGATGCCGCGCCTCAATGGGTATGAAGTGTGCCGCGCCGTGCAGGAAGATCCGGACATCAAGGAAACGACCATTGTGCTGCTCACGGCCAAGGGGCAGGAGGCCGACAGGAAAAAGGGTTTGGAACTGGGGGCTTACGATTACATGACCAAGCCCTTTGACCCGGATGAAGTGCTGGGGCTGGCCAAGGAACTGTTGCAACTGTCAGACTAGCCGTTGCGGCTGGGATCCCCATGACGTCACTCACCAAGCTGCTTAAACGGTCATTCCTGGATGCGTACCTGGGGCATGCCGTGGCAATGCTGGGGCAGGATATCTTTTTAGTGGTCTCGGAAGCGGCAGGGGTCATTGCCTCAGCCGGTGGCGTGCCAGAGGGTTTCAATCCCGAAAATGGAGTCTCCCGAACCGTCGTGGTCAGGGAGCTTTTTTTTGATGCGCGGCCCCTGGGCAGGCTTGCCGTGGGCTATTCCGGGCGGAACGGTGACGGGGGCGATGTGTCCCGGCTGCAAAAGGCGGCGGCGTTTCTGGCGTTGTCCATGGAATCGCTCATGGAGCGCGAGCATGTGCAGCGCGCATTGGGTGAGGAGACGTTGGAACAGTATCGCGAGGTGGCGCTCATGCAGCGCGCCGTGGCGGATTTGAACGGGAGCATGAAGCTGGCCGATGTGGTGCGCGGCTTGCTCACGGAGAACCAGCACGGCAACCAACCCGCCGACTGCGGCGCGGTGTTCATCGCCAACCCAGCGGACGGCGTGCCCCGGTGCATAGGCTCCTTTGGCGGCGTGACCCGGTCGCAGTATCGCAAAATGCCCCACAGCAACCTGTTCCACGACGTGGTGGACAACCGGCGTCCGGAAATCGTCAACCACCTGTCCCAGGAATCCCGGTGGTCGGGCGAGGTGCCGGGGCTTCAATCCGTGCTGCTCGTGCCGCTCCTTGCGTCCGGCCAGTTTCTGGGCGTCTTTGTGCTGGGGAGTACGGACCGGGAAGGGGGCTTTGCCGCCGTCCATCTCAAACGCGCCACCATGTTGGCCACCGTGGCGGCCACAGCCCTTGCCAACGCCATCCATTTCGAACAGATCCAACACATCCTTTCCGCCCTCATCCGCTCCATGGCCACGGCCATCGACGCGCGGGACAGCCTCACCGCGGGCCATTCGCAGCGCGTGGCCTCGCTGGCGCTCGGTCTGGCCCAGGCCGTGAACATGGATGACGCAACCTGCGCGGACCTCGGTTTTTCGGACGATGAGCTGCATGAAATCTTTTATGCGGGCCTGCTGCACGACGTGGGCAAGATCGGTGTGCGTGAGGAGGTGCTGACCAAGGCGTCGCGCCTGCCGCGCACCCACCTGGAACTCATTGGCATGCGCCTTGCCCTGTGGGGCGAGATTACCGGAACGCCCCGCTGGCAGGATGAATACGCCCGGCTGGAGATCATCAATACGGCCTACGACCTGAGCGAGGACGACGTCCAGGTCATTGACCGGCTCGCAAGCCTCCACCTTGAGGTCGCGGGCAACGCCATCACGGTTCTGTCGGCGGAAGAGCGCATCAGGCTGCTGACCCCCCGCGGCAACCTGACGCCCGAGGAATGGGATGAAATCAAACGCCATCCCGCTGAAAGCTACCGCATCCTGCGCAACATCCCTTTTACCGGCCATTACCCCAACCTGCTGTCCATAGTGGTGCAGCACCATGAGCGGCTGGGTGGCTCCGGCTATCCCTTTGGGCTCAAGGGCGACGAGATCATGCTGCAAAGCCGCATCATGGCCATTGTGGACATCTACGACTCCCTGCGCCGGGACCGGCACTACAAGAAGGCGCTTTCCGAAAGCATGGCGGTGCGCATTCTGCGCGAAGAGGCGCGCCTGGGCATGCTCGATGCCCGGCTCGTCGAGGTGTTCTGCACCAACCTGCCGACCATTGAAAGCGCGCTGCACACCGATCCCTTGATCCAGTCCAGCGTCAATCCCGTGCAATAGCCCGCATTGCGCGTGGCTCTTCGGGCGGCTCGTGTGGGCGAGCCCCGGTGTGGACGCGTGCGCCCCATGCCCCCCGCGTTGTCGCGGCCCAGAGGCGATAGTGCGCGCCAAGGGTTGAGATGGGCTGTCGCGCGTGCTATGAGTGGCAATGATCCAAAAAACGGACGCCATGGGCCGGGTTGCGGCCGCATTGGGGCGGGAAGGGGCGCATATGGCTGCGGCCGCTGGCGATGAGGCGGCCGCGCGGGCGTACTTTGCCCGTTGGTGCGAAGAGGGCGCGCAGGGGTGCCCAAAGTGCGGCGAGGGGAAAAACTACGGCCTCAAGGACGGGCGCCTGCGTTGTTCGCGGTGCGGCTACACCTTCCATGCCTTTTCCCTGCGCTGGATCAACCGGGGCGGCCTTGCCTTTGCCCATTGGATGACCCTGGTCGGCCATTTTGCCGAGGGTTTGCCCGCGCAGCGGATAGCCCTGCGCATGCCCCTGACCTACAACACCATCCACAAGGCGCTGACCACGCTGCGCCTCGCCATCCTGGCGCAGGACACGGCGGATGCCGCCTATCTGCTCAACGAAAAAAACGAGCTGGGTGTCTTCTGTTCCGGAGGGGCGGACCGGTCGCCCTATGAGCATTGCGCCGCGTGCAGTTCGCCGGTGTTCTCCATCCGGGAGGGGGGGGGCGCGGTGGACACGTCCGTGGCGCGGGATCTGCTGGCGCGGGAGGTCATGGCCTACCCCGTGGCCGTGAACATGTGCCGCACCTTTCTGTATACCGACACCTTCGCCGGGCATGACAGTCTGCTGTTTTCCTGCTGCAAGACCGTGCGCCGCCTGTACCGGGGGGATCCGGTGCGGCAGCTCGAAACAGTGCATCTTGACCGCGACAGCGCCTTTTGGCGGTTCGCCAAGCCGTGGCTCGCCCAGTACCACGCCATAGCGCCCGAAACCTACCCGCTCTACCTCAAGGAGATCGCCTTCCGCTACAACCATCGCGGCGACGATATCGCGCCGCTCTTCGCCCAACGCCTCTGCGCCCTTGTTCCCCATCGCTGACACGGCAACCTTTGCCAAGGCTCCCGTGTCCTGTGCCAAACCGTAAGGAGTGATATTTCACTTTACCAACGCTGCCATATGGTAAAGGTTATAGCATGGCGGAATCCTCCGGACCCGGTGGTGGCTGCGTATGCCGGGTCAAACCCCTGCCGCATGGGAGCGTGGTCATGAGACGATTCAAATCGCTGGTCTTGATTGCCCTGGGCCTTGTCCTCGCCTTTCCGGTGTTCAGCATGACCTACTACACCATGGTCCGCACCTCCACGCCCCAGTTCTGTTCCTCATGCCACGAGATACAGCCCGCCTACGACGCCTGGAAAACCTCCACGCACGTCAACAACGAGGTGGGCGTGGTGGCCGACTGCATGGACTGCCATCTGCCCGCGCCGCACGACACCTACAATTTCTTCTTCCAAAAGACGATGCACGGCATAAAGGACGTGTATTCCCACTTCACGGGCGGTGCCCAGACCTATGACCGCGCCGTCATGCGCGGGCGCGCCTATGCCTCATTCGCCAACGAGCAGTGCCAGAAGTGCCACCGCAACCTGCTGGGCATGCCCCAGAGCCGGGGGGCCATGCTGGCCCACCGCACGGTGCTCTATCCCCGGCCCGGCTACGAAAAGAAGTGCACCGACTGCCACCGCAACCTGGTGCATGTGGACAGGCCGGGCTACAACTACAAGCAGTATGCGGTTCCCTACCGCGCCACAGGACTTGCGGGGCTCTAGAGCATCTTGACTGTGAAAAAGATGAGATACTCTTATGCATTTTGTTGAAATAATGCTTCATTATTTCAGACCATCGCAATGTTTCAATGCTAAAATGCGCGAGCGTGTTTCGGCGCAAACCATCAGACCGAGGAGGATGCACCTCATGAAAAAGGTAACCGTGTTCCAGGCGCTGTTGGCGGCCATGCTGGCCGTGGGGCTGTGTGCCGTGGCCGCTGGCGCGGCCAACTATCCCAAGCCGCGCGAGTTCCGCATGGAACGCGCCATGCCCGAACAGGCCAAGGCGTGCATCGCATGCCACAAGGCCGAGCATCCCGGCATCTTTGCCGATTGGGCGGCCAGCCGCCATGCCTCGGCGGGCGTCACCTGCCTCGACTGCCACCAGGCCGAGGAGCACGACCCCGATGTGGCCGTGGAACACTACAAGCAGTACGAGCGGGGCGACGCGCCCATGGGCAAGCCCGAGTACAAGATCCCGGTTTCCGGCGTGGTCACGCCCAAGGATTGCAGCCGTTGCCATCCGGACGAAGCCATGCAGTATGGCAAGTCAAAGCATGCCAATACGTTGGAAATTATCTGGAAGATCGACCCCTGGCTGAACAAGGGCATGAACTCCGATGCGGAACGCAAGGTGGGCTGTTACGCGTGCCACGGCACCGTGCTCAAGATGACCGGCGGCACGCTTGACCCCGCCGTATGGCCCAACGTGGGCGTGGGACGCGCGAACATGGACGGGAGCCTGGGTTCCTGCACCAGCTGCCACACCCGGCACCGCTTCTCGGTGATGGAGGCGCGCAAGCCCGAGGCCTGCGGCCAGTGCCACCTGGGCCCGGACCATCCGCAGATCGAAATCTTCATGGAATCCAAGCACGGCGACATCTACACCGCGTTCAAGGACACCTACAACTGGAACGCCGCGCCCGGCACCTGGACCGCCGGCACCGATTACCGCGCGCCCACCTGCGCCGCCTGCCACATGTCCGGCTCCGGCAAGGTGCTCACCTCCCATGACGTGACCGAGCGCCTGTCCTGGGAAACCCAGGCGCCGCTCACCGTGCGCCCGCAGGATTTCAAGCCCTTCCCGGCCAAGACCGACTGGGAAACCGAGCGCAACAAGATGAAGGACGTCTGCGGCCAGTGCCACGGCAAGGTGTGGATCGACGATTTCTACACCAACCTGGACAACGTGGTGCAGGAATACGGCGAGGTGTACTTCAAGCCCGCCAAGGCCAAGCTGGATGAGCTGTACGACAAGGGGCTGCTCTCCAAGGCCTCGTTCTTTGACGAGCACCTGGAGAATCAGTTCTACGAACTGTGGCACCACGAAGGCCGCCGCGCCCGCATGGGCGCCATGATGATGGCCCCGGACTACACCTGGTGGCACGGTTTCTACGAATGCAAGAAGCGCTTCAATGAATTCATGGAGGAAGCGCTCGACCTGGTGGAACACAACAAGAAGGCCTACGTGTACCCCACCTATCCCAACGCCAAGGGCGACACCACCAAGCCCGAGGCCATCTTCGGCAAGAAGTGACATCGCATCCCCTCGGTCCGTAATCAAAAGCCCCGCGCCGAAACGGCGCGGGGCTTCCGATTGCTGACAACCCGCCATCTCTCCCCGCTGTTTCTTTCCCAAAGCCTTGCGGCTCACGGCGCCGGTGTGAACCGTCCCTCATGCCTTCGTTTATAGACTTCGGATTTGTCCGCCTGGTGAACTCGCTTGTCCCACCCGTATCCACCTCCCCAACCAGCAGTCCGCCTGGTGAACTCGCTTGTCCCACCCGTATCCACCTCCCCCGCCAGCAGTCCGCCTGGTGAACTCGCTTGTCTCACCCGTACCCACATCCCCCGCCAGCAGTCCGCCTGGGGAACCCACTTGTCCCACCCGTATCCACCTCCCCAACCAGCAGTTTTTGGGGAAAGAGATAGGAGAGAGGATGGGGGTCCGGGGGAAGGAGAGAGGAAAGGGAAAACCCCTTTTTATGCTTGGAAAAAGGGGTTTTCCCTTTCCTCTCTCCTTCCCCCGGGTCTTTTCGTGCGGGCGCACCGCGCGGCGGGCGCACCGCGCGGCGGGCGCGTCAGGGCGCGATGCAGTCGAGCCAGTGGCTCACGGTGACGCCCTGGGGGGCGGTGGCGCGCAGCTGGATGACGCAGCCGCTGCATCCGGTGAGCAGGTGGTCGCCGGGCTGCGCGTCGAAAAAGTCCCAGCAGGCCGCAGCCACTTGGCGGGACAGTTCGGGCGCGCCCAGCTGCATGACGCCGCCCATGCCGCAGCAGGCGTCCGTGGAGGTGCGCACAAGGCGGTCGCCCAGGATGGCGCGCAGCAGATCCAGGTCGGCGGTGGTGTTCGCGCCGTGGCAGGGGCGGTGGTAGAGCACGCGGTCAGGGGCGCTGGGCGTGGGGGTGAACTGGGTGCCGCGCAGCAGGCCGGACAGGGGCGCCAGGGCGGCGAGCCAGGCCTGCGCCTCGCCGGGTTCCCAGGCGGTCACGTGCGCGTTGGCCGGGTCGGCATAGGCCGTCAAGCCGTGCAGGCAGGTGGCGCAGAACACGGCCAGTTGGGGGCGGCCCGCCTTGCGCCACAGGTCGATGTTGCGCCGCATCATGAGGGCGTGGCTGTCCGGCAGGCCCGCGTGGGCCAGGGTCAGGCCGCAGCAGGCCCAGTCGGGTTCGGGCAGCACGGCATATCCCACGCCCGCAAGCAGGGCGCGCGCCGTGCCCAGCCAGGCGGGCTGGGCATGCTGGGCTGTGCAGCCGGGGAACAGGGCGGCCTGCGGCCCGTTGGCGCAGGAGGGGATGACGTCGTAGCGCGTGACGGCGAGCCATGGTTCGGTCTTGCGGCGGGTCATGGCCTTGAGCAGCTTGAGCATGGGCGCGAACCGCTCCCCGGCCAGCCCGTCCGGGGCGAAACGCGCCAGGGCGCCCAGGGCGGGCCAGAGCACGCCGCCGCGTTCGATCCACGTTTTCCACAGCCAGGATTCCCAGGCGGCGTGCTTGCCGCGCAAGGACGCCACCACCGCCGGGCCGGACAGCCCTTGCGGGCATTCCTTTTCGCAGCGCCCGCAGGCCAGGCACAGCGAGGCGAGGGACGCGGCGGGCTTGGTGTCCAGTTCGCCGGGGCGCGTGTCCAGAAACTTGTTGAGATAGTGCTTGGCCTTGGGGGACAACTCCTCGCGGCCCGTGGCCCGGAAAAGCGGGCACACGTCGAGGCAGCGGCCGCACAGGATGCATTCCCTGGGGGTGTCGGGTGCGGCGGAGGCGCCGCAGGCGGGCGGGGCGGGGGGCGTGTCGGTCATGGCGGTTCCTGGTGGGGGCGTCAGAACGCCTTGCCCGGATTCATGATGCCGTCCGGGTCGAATGCGGCCTTGACCGTCCGCATGAGGGCTCGTTCGGCCGCGCCCACCTGGCGGTCCAGGTAGGGGAGCTTTGACCACCCGACGCCGTGTTCGCCGGACAGGCTGCCCTTGAGGCCGAGCACCACGTCGAAAACCTCCAGCTTGGCGGCCTGGGAGGCGGCGTTCTGCCTGGGGTCGCTTTTGTCGAACATGATGTTCACATGGATGTTGCCGTCGCCCAGGTGGCCAAAGGTGAGGATGGGCAGGCCGTGGCGGACGGCGATGTCCTCGAAGGCGGCCAGGGCGGCGGCCACGGAGCCGCGCGGCACGGTGATGTCGTCGCTCAACTTGTTGGGCGCGACCTTGAACGAGGCCGGGTTGATGGAGCGGCGCAGTTCCCAGAGCGGCTCTTCCTCGTCCTTGCCCAGGCCGTGCGCCAGATAGGAGGGCGCGCTGGGCGCCAGGGCCGCACGCAGGCGGTCCAGTTCGATGGGCAGCGCCTTGGCGCTGCCGTCGATCTTGAAGAGCAGGGCGGCCTCTGTGTCCGCAGGCCAGGGCACGGCAAAGGCTCCGGCCAGGGTGCGCAGCACCTCGCGGCCCATGAATTCGAGGGCCGTGGGCAGAATGCCCGCGCCGAACACGTTGCGCACGCCCTCCATGCTGGCGGCCAGGGTGCGGTAGCCGGCCAGCACCGAGGCGGTGCTTTCGGGCTTGGGCAGGAGCTTGAGGATGAGTTTGGTCATGAAACCGAGGGTGCCTTCGGACCCGGCCATGAGACGGCAGAGGTCGAGGCCCACCACGTTCTTGTGGGTGCGGCCGCCCAGGTTGAGCACCTGGCCGCCGGGCAGCACGGCCTCCATGCCCAGCACGTAGTCGCGGGTGACGCCGTACTTGACGGCGCGCATGCCGCCCGCGCAGGTGGCCACGTTGCCGCCCAGGGTGGAAATTTTCAGGCTGGCCGGGTCGGGCGGGTAGAACAAGCCCTGTTTTTCCACATGCGCCTGGAACTGGGCGGTCACCACGCCGGGTTCGACCACGGCCACGAAATCCTCGGGATGCACCTCGATGATCTTGTTGAGGCGCAGGGTGGAGACCACCACGCCGGGCGGATCGGGCACGCAGTCGCCCACCAGGTTGGTGGCGCGGGCGCGGGTGTAGATGGGCATTTTTTCGGCGCGCGCCCAGCGCAGCAACTCGCTGACCTGGCCGGTGCTGTTGGGCCGCACCACGGCCAGGGGCATGGCCTCCATGCGGCTGCCGTCGGTGCCGTAGATGGCGGCCGCCTCGGGCGCGAGCACGCAGCAGTCGTCCTCGTTGTCGGGGAAGAGCGCGCGCAGGAACCGGGCCTGGGCGTCGGTGAGGGGGCGGGTGTTGGGCATGGGGACGTCCGTTGTGCCGGGCAAGAGCAACCTATCCGTGAGAAGGCTGGGAGGCTCTTGTGCATTCCGTTGAAACAATGTGCCATTGTTTCAATGCGGTGTGTTGTTTCAAAACGGGAATGCGCTACCGTGCGGCCAACTCGCGGGCCGTGTCGCGGGCGGTGGCGCGTTCCTTCAGGTCTTCGCGGCGGTCGTGCTGCTTTTTGCCGCGCCCAAGGGCCAGCTCCAGCTTTATCTTGCCGTTTTTCAGGTACATCTTGGTGGGCACGATGGTCAGCCCTTTTTGCTCCACCTGGGTGGTCATTTCCTTGAGTTCGTGGGCGTGCAGCAGCAGCTTGCGGTCGCGGTCGGGCACGTGGCCCGCGTAGCCCTGGTTCTCGTAGGGCGCGATGTGCACGCCCACCAGAAACGCCTCGCCGCCGCGAAAGGCGACGTAGCCGTCCATGAAGCTCACCTTGCCCGCGCGCACGCTTTTGACCTCGGAGCCCATGAGCGACATGCCCGCCTCCCAGAAGTCGAGCAGTTCATAATTGTGGCGGGCCTTCTTGTTCGTCGCCAGAACGCCGGGCGACGTCTTGCCTTTCTTGCTCATGAATTATGCTTCTTCCTGGTCTATCAGCGAGGAGTAGAACATGAGTTCCTCGGGGAAGCGGCGGAACACGGTCTCCTTCACGCGGCGGTTGATCTTGGACACGGTGGAGTAGGACAAAATCTCGGACAGCAGGTTCTTGCAGTCCTCCAGCGTGGTCTGGCGGATGATGCGCTTGATGCCGGGAATGGCCTGGGGCGCGATGGAAATGCCGTCGATCTGCATGCCCATGAGAATGGGCACGCAGTAGGGGTCGGAGGCGACTTCGCCGCACACGGTCACCTCGATGCCCTCGCGGTGTGCCGCGTCCACCACGTGCTTGATGGAGCGCACGATGGCCGGGTGCAGCGGTTGGTACAGATAGGAGACGTGCTTGTTGGTGCGGTCGATGCCCAGCGAATACTGGATGAGGTCGTTGGTGCCGATGCTGAAGAAATCCACTTCCTTGGCCAGCTGCTCGGCAATCATCACCGCCGAGGGCAGCTCGATCATGATGCCCACGGGCATGTCCGGGTCAAAGTCGCGGCCATGGGCCTTGAGGTCGTTCTGCACCACGCGCAGATGGCTTTTGGCCTGCGCCAGTTCCGCCAGGCCGGAGATCATGGGGAACATGATGGCCACGTTGCCGTAGCTGCTGGCGCGCAGGATGGCGCGGATCTGGCGGCGGAAGAGATCCTCGTTGCGCAGGCTGTAGCGGATGGCGCGCAGGCCCAGGGCGGGGTTGGACTCGTTGAGCTTTTCCTGCCCGTCCAACACCTTGTCCGCGCCGATGTCGAGCGTGCGGAAGATGACCCGGCGGGGTTTCATGATGGCGGCCAGGTCGCGGTATTCCTCGAAAAGGGCCTCCTCGTCGGGCATGTCGCGCTTGTTCATGAAGGCGTATTCGGTGCGGTACAGGCCAATGCCCTCGCCGCCGTTGTCCAGGGCCGAGGTGCATTCCTCGAACAGCTCGATGTTGGCCAGCACCTTGATGCGGAAGCCGTCCTGGGTTTCGGCGGGCAGCACGCAGGAGCGCATGATGGACTGCTGGTAGGCCTCGAACTGGTATTTGAGGTCGGCGTACAGGGCGAGCACGGATTCGTCCGGCTCGACCATGATCTTGCCGTTGAGGCCGTCCACGATGACGAGATCGCCGTCGTTCACGCTCTCTTCCAGGCCGCTGACACCCACCACGGCGGGGATTTGCAGGCTGCGGCCCAGTATGCCGGTGTGCGACGTCTTGCCGCCCTGCACCGTGGCGAAGGACATGATCTTGTCGCTCTCCAGGCCGATGGTGTCGGCGGGGGAGAGGTCGTGGGCCATGAGCACCACGCGTTCCTGGATGCCGTGCAGGGCGGTCGGCCCGGTGTCGTTGCGCGCCTGGCGCAGGAGCTGGGCCTGCACGCGGCTGGCCACCAGGCGCACGTCCTGGATGCGCTCGCGGATGTAGGGGTCTTCGATGGCCGCAAAGGCGCGGGCGATGTCGTCCACGGCTTTTTCCAGGGCCCACTCGGCGGTGATGGCCATCTCGGACACGATTTTTCTGGCCGCGCCCATGAGTTTGGGGTCGGCGCTTATCATCAGGTGCGAATTGATGATGGACGCCTGTTCCTTCAGGTCGTCCGGCACCTTGTCCAACGCCTTGCGCAGGTCGGCGGCGGTGGTGGCAAAGGCGGTCTCCAGCCGTGTGATTTCGGAGAGGAGATCCTCGGCGGGGATGGTCTGGCGCGGAATATGATCGAATCGGCTGCGGTTGACGAAAAACGCCTTGCCGATGGAGATGCCCGCCGAAACCGGGATGCCGTGCAACACCTTTTGAGGCATATCAATCCTCGCCTAGACAGTCCTGTAACACGTCCGCCAGATGGGCCACCGCCTCTTCCGCATCAACGCCGCTGGCCTGGAGCGAAAGGCCGCAGCCGCGTCCCGCCGCCAGCGACAGGATGTCGAGCACGGATTTGCAATCCGCGACCTGTTCACCCGTGGCCAGCGAGATGTCCGCCGCGAACTTTTGCGCTTCCTGCGCCAACCGCGCCGCGGGGCGGGCATGCAGTCCCATCTTGTTGCGCACGCATACTTCGCGGATGGCGTTCAGTTGTTGGTCCTGGCTTTGTTCCACGTGGTCGATCCTTTCTTGTACCGTGTCCTGTGCATCCTGTCCAAGGGGAACTCTTGGTTGGCGATCGATGCGAAGGCTGTATGGTTTTCAACGCGGCCTGGCAGAAAAATCTTCGCCATGCCGTGTGAGTCATGCACCGTGTATGGCCTCGCCCCGTGCCCGGCGTTTTGCCTGAACGCTGGCGGGCGGAGCGGGCGGTCCGCCTTGCGGCAAAAACTCGTTACTTTAGCAGATGACCCCATAGCTTTTCAAGCCATGGATGCAACGCCAGGATGGCCAGGATGCACGCGGCAATGATCTCGCGCGACACATGCAGCCGCGAAATCATATAGGCCAGCATGCACAAGAGCCCCACCGACGTGGCCCACAGCGGCCGCGAAAAAATGCCCGGCCAGGCCACGGACAGCACCAGGCACAGGAGCACCGCGTTCAAAACCTTGAGCCGATGCCCCCAGTTTATGAGATCCCAGCGTTTCAGGTGCCCCAGCGCCTTGAAACCTTCCTTGAATCCGACGAAAAAGGTGGCCAGCTTGAAAAGCTGCAAGGCCGTTATCCACAGCAGCGCCCAGCAAAAGGCCACGCGATGCTCGCCGTGCATGAGCAACAGGCTGGTGGACAGCGACCAGAAGACCAGAAGGCTGCCGCCGAACACCGAGTCGCCGATGGCGGACAGGGTGTAGGTAGTGGTGTTTTTGACATTGTCCAGCACGCCGCGCGGGAAAAGGCCCATGGCTATCTGCCGCTCCAGCGACAGGAACACGGCCACCAGCAGCGGTGTCCAGAAGGGATGGGTATTGTAGTGTTGCAGGTACCGCCGCCGCGCCCGCCGCCGTTCGGCGGGGTCGGGGTAGATGACGCGCAGGCCCGGTTCCATGGCATAGACCATGCCCACATTCTGCATGCCACGCGTATTGAACGCGGCGCCCACCAGATAGGTGCGCAAAAAGCAGGCAAGTAGCGTGCGGCCCGTCAATGCACCGGTCCCCCGAAAGTGGGTTTGCCTTCATCCATCGCGGCGAATGGCCTCCAGCAGTTCATACACCCCGCTGACGCTCCAGCCGCGCACCTTGTCCTTCACGCGCCTGGCCACCTCGCGGGGCTTGCCGCCCACGGCGCTTTCCTCGCGCAGCAGCGCCGCCACCCGCGCCTTGTCCGTGACCGCGTCCTTGTCCGGCGGCCCCACCACCACGGTGACCTCGCCCAGCAGATCCTCGGGCACGTCCCGCCACCGGTCAAGCGTGCCAACGATAAACTCCTCATGCACCTTGGTCAATTCCCTGGCGATGCAGAAGGGGCGCACGCCCATGACCGCATGGGCGGCTTCCAGGGTTTCGCGTACGCGGTTCTTGCGTTCGAAAAAGACCAGGGTCACGTCCGGGGCGTCCGGGCCGCCGTGGCGTTCCAAGGTCTTGCGGCGGTCGGCGGCCTTGTGCGGCAAAAAGCCCAGAAAGGTGAAGGGGTAGGGCGGCAGCCCGCACGCCATCAGCGCGGCCATGGCCGCCGAGGGGCCGGGCACGGGCGCCACGCGGATGCCTGCCTCGCGGCAGGCGCGCACCAGCAGAAAACCGGGGTCGGAAACCAGCGGCGTGCCCGCGTCGGACACCAGCGCCGCGTCGCGTCCTTCGGCCAGGTGCGCCACCACCTGCGCCACGCGGCCTTCCTCGTTGTGCTCGTGCAGGCTCAAGAAGCCGCGTCCGGCAATGCCAAGGCGCTGGAACAGCAGCCCTGTGCGGCGGGTGTCCTCGGCCAGCACCAGATCGGCGGCGGCCAGCACCTCGCGGGCGCGCGGCGACAGGTCGTCGGTGTTGCCCAGCGGCGTGGCCACGATATAGAGCGTGCCGGTGTCGGCCATACGTCCTCGCTTGTGAAAGTGTCGCCGCGTCCGGCCCAAGATGGCCGGGGCGGCGCGCAGGTGCGCCAGACCCTAGCGTAACGCGGAGGGCTTGAAAAGCGGCAATACCGGGCGGTGCGCGGTGTTTTTGCGCTTTCCTCGCCCGATCGGTGCGGCCCCGCCCGGGCGGAAGGGGGGGCGACGAGGATGATGTGCCGCTTGTCCCTGCGGCGAGGCGTCCGGTATTGGCCGATGGAGATGGGAAGGCACGCGTAGCGCGGGTTGCGCGTGCCCGTCGGCCAGTTTCTGATCCCTCCCCCGGGGCCCGCCGGCCGACCGCGTCACCCGTTGCCTACATAGGCTTAATGGCGCGCCAAGGCAAACCAAGTTAGTTTGACACCCAAGACTCTTGACTATCAAGCCAAAAAAAGGCACACCCGCCGCATACCAAATGCGACGAGGTATCTTGTGGATAATCACATGTTTTGGCTGGCGGTGCAGAGCAGCCTCATGCTGGGGCTCATCCATGGTGTGAATCCGTGCGGCCATTCCTGGCCCGTGCTCGCGCCCTTTGTGACCGGGGAACGCAAGGGCGGACGCGTGGCGCTGCTCACGGCGGCGTTCATCGGCGGCACGGCGGTGGCGTGCGTGGCGCTGGGCGTGAGCCTGGGCGCGGTGTCCGCGATCATGACCGAGACCGTGCGCCACTGGGCGGACGTGGTGACCGACGCCGTGCTGGTGGTTCTGGGCGGGCTGCTCATCGTGCGGCCCGGCCTGCTGCACAGCCACGGCCACGGCCATGACCACGACGGCCACGATCATGCCCACGGCGATCACGCCCACGCGCCCGTGCCGGACGCGGCATGCGGGGCGTGCGGCGGCGCGCGGCGGTCCGTGGTGGGGCGCATGTCGGCCATCGGTTTGTTTTCCCTGGCCTTTGTGAACATGATTATCCCCTGCCCCACAGTGGCCATGATGTACTCCTATGCGGTCGAGTCCGGCAGCGTGGCGCACAGCACCATCGTGTTCGCGGTGTATGCGCTGGGCACGGGATTCGCCCTGGCCCTGGTCATCTATGCCATCTACCGGGTGGCGTCGCTGGTGCGCAAGCTGCAACAGGTGTGGATCGAGGAGTTGCTCATGCGGCTGGCGGGCCTGCTCACGGCCAGTTTCGGCGTCTACGGGTTCATGGCGGGGCATTGACAGCCGAACGGCGGGGGAGGGAGCCATGGAGGAACTGACCCACAGGCTCATCGAGTTCTACGAGCGGCTTTCCTCGTGGGAGCATGCCGTGGTGCGCGGCAAGGGGCTCACTTTGCCCCAGATGCACACCATCGAGATCCTGGGCGTGCACCAGGGGCTGCGCATGAAGGAACTGGCCCAGAAGATGGGCGTGACCACGGGGACGCTGACCGTGCTGGTGGACCGGCTGGTGGACAAGGGACTGGTGGCGCGCACGCCGCACGAGACCGACCGCCGTTCCTACGTGGTGGCGCTCACGCCCAAGGGGGCGGCGCGCTTTGCCGAGCACCACACGCTGCACCTGGCCCTGACCGCCGAACTGGCCGCCGCCCTGGGCCCGGACGACGCGCAGGGTTTTTCCGAGATGCTGCGCAAGGTGCTGGAACGGTTCTAGAGCATCGCAACGTTGAAAAAGATGAGATGCTCTTATGCATTTTGTTGAAATAATGCTTCATTATTTCAACGCATCGCATTGTCTCAATGCTACAATGCGCTAGCCGCCGCGAGTCCTACACAACACAAAGGCCGCGCCCCAACAGGGACGCGGCCATATTTTTTCGACGGAGTCGGGATGCCGCTACAGCGCGAGCCCCCGTTCGATGCGCGCCATGACGCGCTCCTTGCCCAGCACCTCCATGGTCTCGAACAGGCCGGGACTCACGTTGCACCCGGCCAGGGCCACGCGGATGGGCGCGGCCAGCACCTTGAACTTGATGCCGCGCTCTTCGAGCAGGGCGTGGAACACGGGCTCCATGGCCTCCTTGGTAAAGGGCGCCACCCCGGCCAGGGCGTCGCGCGCCGCGGCCAGCAGCTCCTTGCCCCCGGCGTCGAGGAATGTGGCCACGTCCTTTTCGGCATAGTCCAGTGCCAGGTCGTCGATGATGAAGAAGGTGCACATGTCCGCCATCTCGGCCAGGGTCTTGGCCCGGGGCTGGTAGAGCGGCACGATGGTCTCCAGATACAGCGGATCCAGGTCCAGGACATCCTTGAAGTACAGCTGCTCGGCCAGCAGGCCGGCCAGGCGGGCGTGCGAGCATTCCTTGATGTAGTGGCTGTTGAGCCACAGGAGCTTTTCCGGGTCGAACGCGGCGGGCGACTTGGACAGCCCGGTCGTGGTGAACAGGGAGATGAGCTCTTCGAGCGAAAAGATTTCCTGGTCGCCGCTGGACCAGCCCAGGCGCACCAGATAGTTGACCAGCGCCTCGGGCAGCAGGCCGTCCTTGTGGTATTCGGTGACCGAGCGTGCGCCGTGCCGCTTGGACAGTTTCTTCTTGTCCTGGCCGTGGATGAGCGGCACGTGGCCAAAGGCGGGCAGGTCGAAGCCAAAGGCGCGGTAGAGCTGGATCTGGCGGAAGGTGTTGTTCACGTGGTCGTCGCCCCGGATGACGTGGGTCACGCCCATCTCGTGGTCGTCCACCACCACGGCCAGGTTGTAGGTGGGCGAGCCGTCGGAGCGGCGCAGGATCATGTCGTCCATCTCCGCGTTGTCCACGCCCATGGCGCCCTTGACCAGGTCGTCGTACACGGTGCGGCCGTCCAGCGGGCCTTTCAGGCGCACCACACGGCCCTCGCCGGGGCCAAGGCCGCGCTCGCGGCAGCGGCCGTTGTACTTGGGCTTTTGCCCCTTGGCCCGCGCCTCTTCGCGCATGGCCTCCACCTCTTCGGGCGTGCATTCGCACCAGTAGGCGTGGCCGGTTTCCAGCAGCGTGTCGATGTGGGCGTTGTACAGGTCGAACCGCTCGCTCTGGTAGATGGGCTCGCCGTCCCAGGTCAGGCCCAGCCAATACAACGATTCGAGGATGGCGTCGGTCATCTCCTGGGTGGAGCGTTCGCGGTCCGTGTCCTCGATGCGCAGGCGGAATTCACCGCCGCTCTGCCGCGCCAGCAGCCAACTGAAGATGGCCGTGCGCGCGCCGCCGATATGCAGAAATCCCGTGGGGCTGGGAGCGAAACGGGTCACTATCTTGGTCATGCACTCTTCCCTTTGTGGTGCGCGCCGCCATGGCCCGCCGTGCCGCGGGCGCTGGTCCGGTGCGCCGTGAATAGTCCGTGGTCTAGAGCATCCCAACCTTGAAAAGGTTTAGATGCCATTATGCATTTTCTTGAAATAATGGGGCATTGTCTCGGAAACACGTCTTGTTTCAAGACGAAAACGCGCTAGACGGCTTCCACGCGCGATATTTCCGGCACTTCCTTGAACAGCACGCGCTCCACGCCGCCTTTCAGGGTCTGCGCCGCCATGGGGCAGCCTTTGCACGCGCCGGTCAGCCGCACCTTCACCACGCCGTCTTCGGTCACATCCACCAGCTCGATATCGCCGCCGTCGGATTGCAGGATGGGGCGCACCTTGGCCAATGCCGCTTCGACTTTTGCTCGCATGATGTTCTCCCTGGTATAGAGGATTGCCGGGCCGCGCGGCAGCGCACCGCCGTGTCCGGCCCGCACCCGTGCTGACAACTAGTGCTTCGCGCCCTTCCTGTCAACGCGGGCGCGCCATGGGACGGCATGCCCCTTCCCAAGTGGCGAATGAGACTTATCTTAAAGGGCTATTGAACAAGGCCGTCCTGGCCTTTTTCAACCCGGGCTGGCAAAAACGTGGTTTTGCCAGCCCTCACGAATCATGAACTTCTCTTTGTTCGGTTCATGATTCGGCGCGCCTTCCTGGCGCGCACAGGCTGTTTTTCAACAGCCTGTCAACCGCTGTTGACCGCCCCCGCAGGCTTCTGCATAGTGGGCGCCCCGTTGCACCCCCAAACCGGCATGCCGTCCATGATGAACGACCCGTCCCGCCCCATAGGCGACCGCGCCACCTACCGGACCATCTGGCGACTGGCCTGGCCCCAGATGTTGATGATGGTCTTCCATTTTCTCATCGGGTTCATGGATGTGCTGGTGGCCGGGCGCATAGGCAAGGACGTGCAGGCGTCCATGGGCATCGTGTCGCAAAGCCTGTTCTTCTTTCTCATCATCGCCCAGGCCGTGGCCAACGGCAGCGTGTCCGCCATCAGCCAGTCGGCGGGCGCGGGACTGCCGCGCCGGGTGGCGCGCTATGTGGGCTTGTGCCTCATGGCGGGCGTGGCGGGCGGCGGGGTCATCGTGGTGCTGGGGCTCGCCCTGCACACCCCGTTTCTGGCCGCCCTGCAGGTGCCCGAGGCCATTGCCCCGGTCGCGGGCTACATGCTCAGCGTGATCCTGCTGACGCTGCCCGCCTATTCGCTGCTGCTCATCACCAACGCGGTGTTCCGCGCCCTCAAGCAGGTCCACATCCCCCTGTACACCATGATCGTCATCACCGTGGTCAACACCCTGGGCGATTTCGGCCTGGGCCTTGGCTGGTGGGGGCTGCCCAACATGGGCTACCGGGGGCTGGTGTGGGCCACCTTCGGCTCCGTGACCATGGGCATGCTCTTCAACGTGCTGGTGCTGGCGCGGCAGGGCTTGTTGCGCCGCGCCTCGTTTCCGCCCCTGCGCTGGATACGGCCCGCGCTGCCGTACCTGGTCAAGGTGGCCTGGCCCGTGGGGCTGATGCAAGTGCTCTGGCAGACCGGGTACATGGTGCTGTACGCCATCACCGCATCGCTGCCCACGGAAAGCGTGAACGCCCTGGCGGGCATGACCACGGGCATGCGCGTGGAATCGATTTTGTTCCTGCCCGGTTTCGCCTTCAACATGACCGCCTCGGTGCTGGTGGGGCATTACCTGGGCGCGGGACGGCCCGACGAGGCCAGGCGCGCCGCGTTGCGCCTGGTGGGATTCGGGTGCACCATGGTCAGCGTCATGGGTTTTCTGGTCTGGCAATGGATCACGCCCATCGTGGCCTTCATCGCGCCGCAGGCCGAGGTGCAGGCCCATGCCACAGGCTATCTCTGGTACAACATCCTGGCCATCCCGTTCACCGTGGGCAGCGTGACCATGGCCGGGGTCATGACCGGCGCGGGCGCGACATTCTTCACCATGATCGTCTACGGCGGGGCCACGTGGCTCGTGCGCCTGCCGTTGGCCTACCTGCTCGGCCATGTGTGGTGGGGCACGTCCACCGGCATTTGGGCCGCCATGCTCGTCTCCCAAATCATCCAGGCCTCGGTCATGTTCCTTGTGCTTGTGTCGGGCCGCTGGAGCAAGTATGGGATGCGCAAAAAAAGAAACCAGCAACCCCCGGTCCCGCCGGGAGGAGTTCGTAATGGGCCAGCCGCACTTTGAGCCTGTTTCCGCGGGAAGATTCCGCGAATACCGTGAACGGTTCGCCACCACCCCGCAGAAGGTGTCGGACTACAGTTTCGCCAACATCTGGGGCTGGGCCGAGCACTACGGCCTGGAATGGTCGTGGGGCCAAACCTGCGTCTTCATCCGCCAGACCAAGCCGCGCCTTTTGTATTGGGCGCCCGTGGGGCCGTGGCATGGGCCGGACTGGACCATGTGCCCCCATGTGACCACCATCAACGAATTCACCCGCGTGCCCGAAGAGCTTGCCCTGCTGTGGAAGGCCCAGATGGGCGACCGCTGCGTGCTGGAAGAGGCGCGCGGGCACTGGGACTATGTGTATCGCGTGGAGGATCTGGCCGAGCTCAAGGGCAACAAGTTCCACCGCAAGAAGAACCAGGTCAACCAGTTCCGTAAGAACTACCTCTTCGAGTACCGCGACCTGACCACGGACTGCATCGAGGAAACCCTGGACATGCAGCACGAGTGGATCAAGTGGCAGGAGTTGGAGGACAGCGCGCCGCTGCTGGCGGAAAACCAGGCCATTGCCCGCGTGTTGCAGGGGTGGGACCGTTTCGACATGCTGCTGGGCGGCGCGTTGCGCATCAATGATGAGATGGTGGCCTATACCGTGGCCGAGCCGCTCACCGACGACACGCTGGTCATCCATTTCGAAAAGGGCAAGCCCGGCGTCAAGGGCGTGTACCAGGCCATCAACCAGATGTTCCTGCATGAGGCCGGGGCGCGGTACGCCCTGGTCAACCGCGAGCAGGATCTGGATGACGAGGGGTTGCGCAAGGCCAAGATGTCGTACTATCCTGACCACTTCATGAAGAAGTACAACGTCCGCATCCTGTAGCGCCTGTGCGTCTCGGGGGACGGGCTCCTTGGAAGACGTTCTTGTCGTTTCATGGTAATGCACAAGGACTTCAAACGGTTTCCAATATCGGGACGCCCCAGCGCCGCCCCCGGAGGCCCACGGCCCGCATGAACATCCTCTTCCTGACCCGCGACCTGCACTTTGGCGGGGCCGAGCGCCAGCTCATCAACCTGGCCAACGGCCTGGCCGGGCGCGGGCATGCGGTGACCGTGGCGGTGTTCTACGCGGGCGGCGGGCTGGAGCGGGAGCTGGACCGGGAACGGGTGGGGTTCGTGGATCTGCGAAAACGCGGGCGGTGGGACGCGCCAGGGTTCGTGGCCCGGCTGGTGGGCTGCGTGCGGCGGGTGCGCCCCGACATCGTGCACGGCTATCTGGGCACGCCCAACATCCTGACCGCGCTGCTCAAGCCGTTTTTTCCGCGCACGCGCATGGTGTGGGGCGTGCGCGCCTCCAACGTGGATTTTTCCCGCTATGACCGGCTGTCGCGCTGGTCGTTCCGGGCCGAGTGCCTGCTCTCGCGCTGCGCGGATTTCGTCATCGCCAATTCGCACGCCGGGCGGGCGTTCGTGCTGGACAAGGGGTTTCCCGCCGCGCGCACCACGGTCATTCCCAACGGCCTGGACGTGGCGCGCTTTGTCCCGGACCCGGAGGCCGGGCGGGCGGTGCGCGCCGCGTGGGGCGTGCCGGACGGCGCGGTGCTGGTGGGCGCGGTGGGGCGCATCGACCCCATGAAGGATTATCCCACCTTTTTACGCGCCGCCGCACTGCTGGCGGAGCGGGAAAAGGGCGGGGAAGGGCGCGCCATGCGCTTTGTCGTGGTGGGCGGCGGCCCGGACCGGGCCGTGGACGACCTGCGGCGGCTGGCCGGGGAGCTGGGGCTGGGCGGCCGGGTGGTGTTCAGCCCGCCGCGCACCGACCTGCCCGCCGTGTACAGCGCGCTCGACCTGTTCTGCCTGGCATCGGCCTATGGCGAGGGGTTTCCCAACGTGCTGGCCGAGGCCATGGCGTGCGGTGCGCCGTGCGCGGCCACGGACGTGGGCGACGCGGCGGTCATCATGGGCGATGCGGGCCGTGCCGTGGCGCCGGGCGATCCCGTTGCGCTGGCCGAGGCCATGGCCGCCATGCTGCAACGCGCCGGGGCCGAGGGCGAGGCGTTGGCCCAGGCCGCGCGGGCGCGCATCGTGGACCATTTCACCATCCCCCATCTCGTGGCGCGCAGCGAGTCGGTCCTCTTGGCCCTGCTGGGCCGCTGACACCCCGCCGCGCGTTGCCCGCCGGACGGTTTGCCGCCCGCGCGTCCGCCGTCCTTCCGCCTCACGAGCCTCCCATCCAGACAGGTGTCCGGCATCAGCCGGGGCGCGCTGTTGCGGTTTATTGGGGAAGCCTATTGCACCAGGGTGCGCATCTGGCCCAGCACGTGCGACAGGTAGGCATGGGCGCTCTTGAGCCGTTTGTTGTCCTTGCCCGCCTGTATCTTGATGGAGTTCATGAGGCCGCCCGTGGTGAGGGGGCGGCTTTTGGACTGGCCGCGCGACCAGGTGGAGGCGTCGATGGAGCGGTATTCGATGCACTGGGCGCGCCCTGGGCATTGTATCTCGAAAAACTCGTTGGCGTAGTCCGGTGCGCCCAGCGTGACCTTGGCGGGCTCGATACGGTAGACGTAGCGCCCGTCCCACTGCATGTTCACCCCCTCATTGTCGCGGTTTTCCCCCACATAGGCCTCGCCGATGATGAGAA
Source organism: Desulfovibrionaceae bacterium (assembly GCA_050251715.1). Taxonomy (GTDB): domain Bacteria; phylum Desulfobacterota; class Desulfovibrionia; order Desulfovibrionales; family Desulfovibrionaceae; genus JBFWMG01. The sequence continues at coordinate 109,358 of JBFWMG010000002.1, forward strand.
ACCCCTCATGCGCCTCGAAAACGTATTTCTTCTTGTAATAGCTGGAAAAACCGCCGCCATAGTCGGAAAGCGATTCGACCTCGCCCAGGGATTGGTTGAGCGTGGCCAACGTGGCGTTGAGGCCGTCGTCGGCAAGCACGGGCTGGGGCGCGGCAAGCAGGGTGGCGATGGCCAGGGCGGGCAGGATCAGCGTGTTCAGGAGGGTGCGCATGGGCGTCTCCGGACGTTGCGGGTTTTTGATACGCGGAGTGTACGGGAAAACCGTGCGCAAGACCAGCCTTTGCGCGGCCAGGCGGCATCCCGGGCCGCTGGGCGCGGCCCGGGACGGGAACGCGGCTCGTGCCCAGAACGCGGGGCGAAATACGGACGCGGAACGAAATACGGACGCGGAACGGGATACGGACGCGGCACGGGATACGGATGACGGCGGCTGGGACGCGGCGCGGGCAGGGCTGGGCCGGTGTCAGGCGTGCAGCCAGCAGCGCACGGAACGGTCGCCCCGCGTGACAAGGGGTGGCGTTTCCGCGCGGCAACGGTCGAACGCCTGGGGGCAGCGGGGGTGGAAGGAGCAGCCCGAGGGCAGCGCGGCCAGGCTGGGCACCACCCCGGCGATGGGCGTGAGCGCGGCGTGGGGCTGGCCGGGCGCGGGCACGCGGGGCAGCGAATGGAGCAACCCCTGGGTGTAGGGGTGCAGCGGGTCGGCAAAAAGCGGCCCCACGGCGGCGGACTCGACAATGTGGCCGGTGTACATGACCACGGCGCGGGAGCAGGTCTGGGCCACCACGCCCAGGTCGTGGGTGATGAGCAGGATGGCCGCGCCCTTGCGCTCCTGCAGGTCGAGCATGAGCCGCAGGATCTGGGCCTGGATGGTCACGTCCAGCGCGGTGGTGGGCTCGTCGGCCAGGATGAGGTCCGGGTCGCAGGCCAGGGCCATGGCAATGACCACGCGTTGGCGCATGCCGCCGGAAAACTCGTGGGGGTAGCTTTTCAGGCGCTGGGCCGCGTTGGGGATGCCGACCAGGTGGAACAGCTCGGCCGTGGCGGCCAGCGCCTCGCGTTCGGGCAGGCGGCGGTGCAGGCGGATGGCCTCGGCCACCTGCTCGCCCACGGGAAAGACCGGATTGAGCGAGGTCATGGGCTCCTGGAAGATCATGGAAATCTGGTTGCCGCGCACCGCGCGCATGGCGGACTCGGGCAGGGCGAGCAGGTCGCGCCCCTTGAACAGCGCCGAGCCGCCCACGATCTTGGCGGGCGGGTCGGGCACCAGGCGCAGGATGGACAAGGCGAGCATGGTCTTGCCGCAGCCGGACTCGCCCACCACGCCCACGGTTTCGCGGGCATCGAGGCGCAGGTCCACCTTGTTGACGGCGCGCGCGACGCCCTGGGGCGTGTGCAGGTGGGTTTCAAGTCCCTGGATGTCGAGCAAGGGTGCGGTCATGCGGGGTCTCCGGTCGGTCACGCGCAAGGCGGGCCTGTGGCCGCATGAGGCCACAGGCCCGCCTGAAAGTCAAACGCGGGGGTGCGAGAGGGGTTATGGTATCAGCTTGGCCTCGCGGAGTTTTTCCTGCAACGTGCTGATCTGGATCGGCTTGGTCATATAGCTGGTGGCGCCGCCCTGGAAAAAGGATTCGCACACGCTGCGCGTGTCGTCGAGCGCGGTAATCATGATGACGCGCACCTCGTCGCCGGGCTTGACCTTGTGCTCGGTCTCCAGGGCGCGGATGGCCTTGAGCGCGGCCTGGCCGTTCATCACCGGCATCATGATGTCCATGCAGACCAGTTGGAAGGGGGCATTGGCTTCAAGGGCTTCCTTGAATTGTTCCACAGCTTCCTGGCCGTTCATGGCGATATGGCAATCCCCGTACGTCTTCAGGACTTTTTCCAGGAATTTGCTGGTCGACGCATTGTCTTCAACGATCATGATTTTCATCTGCTCTCTCCCCGTTGTACACCTGTCAGGCGATTGGGCCCCTCATTATATACGCCACGGGCCGGTTTCTCGCAACCCTTCCCGGATTCGTGGCAAGACGTTGGCGGCCATTGCCACGGCTGTGGCCGCCATCAGACCGCCTGTCCACGGTGTTCCTCAGGGCGTCAGCGTTCAGCGGCGTTTTCGAACACGGCGTCCATGACCAGCAGGGCAAAGCGCGCCGACACGGTGGCCGGGCCGCCGCCCATCTCGATGCCCACCTCAACCGCCTCCAGCACTTCCTCATAGCTCGCGCCATGGGCCGCGGCTTGCTCGATGTGCCATTGCATGCACGACTCGCAGTCAATGACCACGGATATGCCCACGGCGATGAGTTCCTTGGCCTTGCGGGCCAGGGCGCCATCGGCATAGGCCGCCTCTTCCATCTTGAGAAAGGCGGCATAGGTTTTGGAGCCGCGCTTCAGTAGCTTTTGATGCGCGAGCTTGCGGGTGCGGGTCAGTTCCTGCAGGCGATCCATGATATCCTCCAGAAGTTCATGTGGATACGTTTAATACGATGGGGAGTGCGTTGCAACGCCAAATCGTGCGCCACAAACTTGTGGCGCATGGGCGGCCGTTTTGAACGTGCAGCCCATGCGCCACCTAGGGGTGGGTCGGGTCAGGGCAGGGGCGTCACGTCCCAGATGTCCCGTGCATATTCGAGTATGGCCCGGTCGCTGGAGAACTTGCCCATGCGCGCGGTGTTGAGAATGGAACGGCGCGTCCACTCGTGCTGGTCCAGATACAGGTGCGACACGCGCTCTTGCGCCGCGACATAGGAGCGGTAGTCGGCCAGCGTCATGTACCAGTCCCCGCCGTCGAGGAGGTTCGAGACGATACCCTTGAACATGTTGGGATCCTCGGGCGAAAACGCGCCGCCCGCGATCATGTCCAGCACCTGGCGCAGTTCGGGATCCGCCTCGTAGGCGCCGCGCGGGTTGTGCAGGCCCGCCCGTTGCGCGTTGACCTGGTCGGTGGTGAGGCCGAAAATGAAGATGTTGTCCGCGCCCACCTCTTCCATGATCTCCACATTCGCGCCGTCCAGGGTGCCGATGGTGAGGGCGCCGTTGAGGGCGAATTTCATGTTGCCCGTGCCCGAAGCCTCCATGCCCGCCGTGGATATCTGCTCCGACAGGTCGGTGGCCGGGACGATGCGTTCGTTGAAGCTGACCGAATAGTTGGGCAGGAAAATCAGCTTGAGCTGATCGCCCACCACGGGGTCGTTGTTGACGACCTCGGCCACGTTGCAGGCCAGGCGGATGATCTGCTTGGCCATCCAATAGCCCGGAGCGGCCTTGCCGCCGAGCATGACCACGCGGGGCACGCGCGGCGCCTTGTGGTTGGCCTTGATGCGGTTGTAGAGCGTGACCACATGCAGGATGTTCAGCAGCTGGCGCTTGTACTCATGGATGCGCTTGACCTGCACGTCGTACATGGCGTCCACGGGAATCGTGAAGCCGAACTCCTTTTTCAGGTATTTTGCGAGGTTGAGCTTGTTCTGCTTGCGCAGGGTCATCCACTTGCGGCGGAAGGCGCGGTCCTCGGCCATGGGCTCGAGGTTGCGCAGCACGTCCAGGTTCTTGATCCAGCAGTCGCCGATGGACTCGGTGATGAGTTCGGCGAGCGAGGGATTGGTTTGCAGCAGGAAACGGCGCGGCGTGATGCCATTGGTCTTGTTGTTGAACCGCTCCGGGTAGATTTCGTACAGGTCGCGGAACACCACCTTCTTGATGATTTCCGTGTGCAGCGCGGCCACGCCGTTGACCGAGTGGCTGCCCACAACGGCCAGATAGGCCATGCGCACATAGCGCACCGGGCCTTCCTCGATGATGGACAGCTTGCGCATCCTGTCCACATCGCCGGGGAAGCGCTGTGCGATTTCCTCCAGGAAACGGCGGTTGATTTCGTAGATGATCATCATGTGCCGGGGCAGGAGGCGCTGCACCATGTCGACAGGCCATTTCTCCAGCGCTTCCGGCAGGATGGTGTGGTTGGTATAGGCGAACGTGCGCACGCAGATGTCCCAGGCGCTGTCCCAGTCGAGCATCTCCTCGTCCAAGAGGATGCGCATGAGCTCCGGAATGGCGATGGCCGGGTGGGTCTCGTTCAGCTGGATGACCGCCTCGTTGGGGATTTCGCTGAGGCTCTTCACCTTTTTGCGGTGGCGGCGCATGATGTCCTGCAACGTTGCGGAAACAAGGAAGTATTGCTGGCGGAAGCGCAGCTCCTTGCCTTCGTCCGACTCGTCGTTTGGATAGAGCACCATGGAGATGTTTTCACTCTTGATGGTGGCCTGGAGCGCGCCCACGTAGTCGCCGGTGTTGAAATAGTCGAGGTTGAACCCCTTGCTCGACTTGGCCGCCCACAGGCGCATGTTGGACACGTAGCCGTTCTGGTAGCCCGGCACCAGGATGTCGCAGGCCATGGCCTTGACCTCGTCGCCGCCTTCCCAGGCAAAACGGTCGCGGCCTTCGGGGTCGGTCCAGTGGCGTACATGGCCATGGAAGCGCACGGTGAACAGGTTGTGCGGGCGGCTGAACTCCCACACGTTGCCAAAGCGCATCCAGTTGTCGGCCTGCTCGATCTGGGCGTTGTTCTCGATGAGCTGGCGGAAGATGCCATAGGAATAGCGGATGCCGTAGCCATAGCCAGGGATCTTGATCGTGGCCATGGAGTCGGTGTAGCACGAGGCGAGCCGCCCCAGGCCGCCGTTGCCCAGGCCGGGTTCCGGTTCCACCTCCGCCACTTCCTCAAGGGTGAAGCCGAAATTCTTCACCGCGTCCTCGGCAATCTTTTCAAGGCCCATGTTGATGATGTTGTTCATGAGGAACGGGCCGGGCAAAAACTCCAGCGAGATGTAGTACACCCGCTTGACCTTGTGCTGGTAATAGCTCTGCTGCGTGCGTATCCACTCGCGGATCATGTAGTCGCGCACGGCATAGGAAAGTCCCCAATAGACATTCGCCTTTCCCGCCCGTTCACAGTCAAAGCCCATGCTCGATACGATGTGCCATGATATGCTTTCCGTCATATCCTGGCCTTCGGGGATTTTTTTAACAATGGGACAGGCTTTTGCTAGCTCTTCACCCAACATGGCGGCGTTGCTCCTTGGTTATGGCAGTGTCACATGGACCGGCGCGTGCAGTGCGAAGACATCCGGCCGATTCTTCCCCCCGCGGGATGCCGCTTGCGCGGCCATCACGACATTTCTTCAATTTCTTAATAGAATATTTACCATTTGGGCATCCAGGTCAAGGGGCATTAAGCCCTTGCGTGGCAGGGCCGGATGGCATACCCCTAGCACTCCCGACGGCGCTGGGCGCCGTGCGGGCTGGTGAAAAACCGCCAGCCCGGGAGTACAAGGCATGCAGGGAGGTTGCGCTATGGTGTCGACGGCGAGAGTGGCGGTGGTGGGCGCGGGGCTGGCGGGCTGCGAATGCGCCATGCGCCTTGCCCGGCAGGGGGTGGGCGTCACCTTGTTCGAAATGAAGCCTGTCCGGTTTTCGCCCGCGCACACCAGCGAGTCGTTGGCCGAGCTGGTCTGCTCCAACTCCCTGCGGTCGGACGAACTCGCCTCGGGCGTGGGGCTGCTCAAGCAGGAAATGCGCGAGCTGGGCAGCCTGGTCATGGAAGCGGCCGAGGCCACGCGCGTGCCCGCCGGAAAAGCCCTGGCCGTGGACCGCGACCTCTTTGCCGCGCACATCACCCGCGCCGTGCGGGCCGAACCCGGCATCACCCTGGTGCGCCAGGAGATCGCGGGCCTCGACGACCCGGCCCTGGCCGGATTCGAGGCCGTTGTCGTGGCCGCCGGTCCCCTGGCCGGCGACGGCCTGGCCGCCAGCCTGGCCGTGGCCGTGGGCTCGGACTCCCTCTATTTCTACGACGCCATAGCCCCCATCGTCAGCACCGATTCCGTGAACATGGACATCGCCTTCTGGGGGTCGCGCTACGCGCCCGAGGAGCACGATTACCTCAACTGCCCCATGAACAAGGAAGAGTATTTCCGTTTTCTGGAAGCCCTGCGCGCTGCGGAAAAAGTGCCCAGCCGCGATTTTGAGAAGGAGATCCATTTCGAGGGGTGCATGCCCATCGAAGCCCTGGCCGAGCGCGGCGACCGCACCCTGTCCTTTGGCCCGTTCAAGCCGGTGGGGCTGGACAACCCGCGCACCGGCCGCTGGGGCTACGCCGTGGTCCAGCTGCGGCCCGAGAACAAGGAAAAGACCGCCTGCAACCTGGTGGGCTGCCAGACCAAGCTCACCTATCCCGAGCAGGACCGCGTCTTCCGCCTCATCCCCGGCCTGGAGAACGCCGAATTCCTGCGCTTTGGCAGCATGCACCGCAACACCTTTGTGGACGCCCCCCGCGTGCTCACCCCGGACCTGGAACTGCTGGCACGGCCCGGCGTCTTCCTGGCCGGGCAGATCACGGGTGTGGAGGGCTATGTGGAATCCGCGGCCTGCGGCCTGTGGTGCGGCATGCTGCTGGCCGCCAAACTCACGGGCCGCGTCCTGCCCCAGCCGCCGCAAGAAAGCGCCCTGGGCGCGCTGCTCGGCCACCTGCGTTCGGAGCAACTCCCGTTCCAGCCTTCCAACGTCAATTTCGGCCTCATGCCGCCGCTGGAAATGCGCGGCAAGAAGCGCGACCGCAAGGCCATGCACGCGCAACGCGCCCGCACCGCCTTTGTCGCGTGGCTGGCGGCCTGCTGATGCGCCTCGGCGCGGAACCGATCAGGAAACCACTGTGACGGGGCATCGCGGGGGCGGGGTGGAGAAGGCGAGGGCAAGGTGCGCGTGCGCACCCGGCCGTCATGAAGGACGCGCTGTCAGGCCGTAGGTAAAGGGCGTATTCCCGAAAAAGGCATCGAGCAGCGCCCGTCTGAAATCCCCAGAGACCTCTTCCGGCCTGATGGTCACCCCCTGCTCCAGGACGAGGTGCAGGACGAGAAAGCTGAAGAACGTTTTCCCCAGGACCGGCCGCATCCCGAGGAAATGGATGGCGAGATTGGTGAGCATGTCCCAGCTGCATGGGGTGCCGCCGTATGCCGCCGGAGCCTTGTGCGGCTCGAACAGTTCCAGCCCGGCGTCGGCCTGGTACCTGTTCAGCACAAAGGTGAAGAAATCCAGTATGCCGTCCATCCTGGCCATTGTCTCGGAATCCCCCCAGTACATGATGTCGGAGAATTTCCCGCCCACGTCGAAGTGCGGCATGATGGAGGCTATGGGGATGTGGGGCGCGTAGATGGCCTGGCGCAATGGCTTGAGAATGTTGGGGGCAGCCGGAAGGTGGTGCCAGCTCTGGAACACGACGCCTGGATTGCCGAAAAAGGGGGCCAGCACGAACGGCGTGCAGATGAGCACGTCGCTGCGCAGGCGGATGACGAGATCGTACGTGAACCCGTGCTCCTTTTCGTGGTTCCCGCGCAGTGCGTCGCATCGGACGACCTTCCAGAACATGGAAAGTATCTGGTAGTAATAATAGGGCTGTTCGCTGCCGTAGACCTCCATCCGCTTGAGCATGCCGCCGTACAAGGCGCGCACCTCCTCTTCATCGAGGGGCATGTCCCTGAGGGATGCGTGGCCGCCGTACAGCGCGGCGACCCGCGCCCTGGCCTGGTCTTCGTTCCGGTAGGCGCGCAATACGTCGATCACCTCTTGCCGGGGGGGCGCGTCCGGGTATCCGGCGTCGCTATGGGACGTCAACGTTCCGTCAACGTCGAAAATGATCTTGTTCATGACTGTTGGCCCATGCCGGTTTTTCCCATTGGTTCGGCTATATTGCCGACGCAATGCCAAAATCATGCCAATACGGGCCATGCAGCGCCGTTGGTGTGCCGTAGCCTGTCACGGCGGGAAAAGATGTCCAACTTCACATCGGGTAGGGTATGTTGCAGCGTCAGGCGGGGGAGGTCGGATGCATCTGAACCAGGGAGCCGATGGTCGGCGTCTTCCCGTGTCCGGGGGGATGTGGCACCATCGTGCCGTGCGTTCCATGTGGCGGGGGCATGGCCCGGCGGCGGCCGCGACGAGGGACATTATGCCGCCCGCCCTTAAGTATTTCCGAAACCAACCGAACTGAAAGGAGAACACGGCGCATGCCTTTGGGCGTGCCGCCGATGAACATCAACGATTACAGGATGCTGCCATGAAGATGCCCCCGACCTCCCGGCTGCTGGCCGCCACCGTTTGCCTGGCGTTGCTCCTTGCCTCGGGCTGCTATACCCGCAAGCCCGTGGGCATCGGCTACAAAAATACCGAGCAGCACAGCATGCAGTCCGCCTACCACTGGGAGGTGCTCGCCGCCGATGTGGCGGCGCAAATCGTCAAGGCGGTCAAGGATCGCGACGACATCGTCTACCGCCCCCTCTACGTGGTGCCGCCCAACGAAACCCCCTTTGCGCGCGGATTCCACGAGCTGCTCACGTCGGAACTCGTCAAGCGCGGCCAACTCGTGTCCGTGGAAGAGGAGGACAGCCTGACCGTCCACTACCGGGTCATGGGTGTGGAGCACGACGAGGAGGGGCAAAACCCGATCAAGAGCCTGCCGCCCGGCACGGGCACGGCCTTGCCGCTGGGCATCCTCGTGCTGCGCAACATGCCCGGCGCGGACGCCTTCCTTCTTGCCGCATCGGCCATGGGCAGCGTGTTCGACATGGCCAATGGCTACTACCAGGGTTTCCCGGCCACGGAGATCATCATCACCACCGACCTGACCTATAACAATAAGTATGTGGTGCACACGTCCGACATCTATTACATCGAAGAACCGGAAATGGCCCAGTACACCGAGCCGTTCAAGTCTCAAGCCTTCACGCCGCGCACCATGAAGATCGTGGCGCAATAAGGAGCCTGCCATGGCCCGCATAATCCGTCTTCTCGTTCTGGCCGCCCTGTGCGTCACCGTGTTCGCCGCCGTGGCCATGGCCAGACAGCCCGAATCCGTGGTGCAGGGATATGATGCGGCGTCGGCCCAGCCCAGCCCCGCCGCGGGTCTGTTGACCGCCAATCTCTACGCCGCCGACGCCCTGGCCGCCAACATGGCCGGGCGCATGGACGCGCGCGGCCTCATCGTGGCGGCCACCCTGGTCAACCTCACGTCCCTGGACAACGAGGTTCCCTTTGGCCGTGTCGTCAGCCAGCAGATCGCGTCGCGGCTCATCGAGCACGGCTTCAAGGTCGTGGAAATGCGCATGCGCGAGTCCATGGCCCTGCGCCCCAGCCAGGGGGAATTTTTGCTCTCGCGCGATGCCGCCCAGATCGCGCAGGACACGTTCAGCGCCGAATACGCCCTCTTGGGCTTTTATGAAGCCACTCGGGACGAGGTGTATGTTTCGTTGCGCCTTGCCCGTCTCGACACCCGCGCCGTGATCGCGGCCTACGAGTACACGCTGGCCAACGACCTGTCCGTCCACCGCCTTCTGGACACCACGCCCACGGACGCCCTGTGGCGCGCGCATGTGCGCCGCCGTCCCGAGGCCGTGCTTGCCGCGCCCGCCATGGCGGCGTCGGCCATGACACCCCCTGTCCAGGCCGCGCGGCGCGTGGCGCCCGCCGCCATCCTGGAACCGCCCACGCAGGTGGCGCCGCCCACGCGCCTGGGGCCGGGCGCGGTGCCCGAGCGTGATCTGCCCGCCAATTTCCCGGCCCTGTCGCCGCCCACGGACATCGCGCATTAGAGAGTCTTAATTTTGAAAAAGATCAGATGGGCATATGCATTTTGTTGAAATAATGTTTCATTATTTCAAATGTTCGCATTGTTTCAATGCGAACATGCGCTAGCCGATCTCCAGCAATTTTTCGCCCGTGGGCGAGTGGACCACTTCGCGTAGTGCCTGCACCACGCGCATGTCGTTCTGCTCAGGGAACCGCTCCAGGGTGGCCAGAGCCTCGTCCACGGAGATGGCGCCACGGTATGCGCGGGGCCGCACCATGGCGCAGAAGGCGTTGGCCACGCTCAGGATGCGCGCGGGCAGGATGATTTCGTCGCCTTTGATGCGCCGGGGATAGCCCGTGCCGTCCAGGCGCTCGTTCATCTGGCAGATCGTTTCCATAACAGGCAGTTCGAAATCAATATCTTTGAGGATGTTGTAGGCGTGCTCCACATGCCGCTGCATGGCGGCCATCTCCTCAGGCGTCAACCGGCCTGGCTTGTTGAGGATTTTCTTTTCCACAAACATCTTGCCCACCTGGGACAGGTTGGCTGCGGCCTCTACGGTGGTGACCTCCAATGGCTCCAGGTTCAGTCGCCGGGCCACGGCTGCGGAAAACGCGCCCATGATCCGCGTATGGCCGCCCAGATAGGGGTCGATGTTCTCGATGGTGTGCACCAGCGCCTGGATGGTTTGCTGCACCACCCGTTGTCCCTGCTCCCGCGCCTGCACGATCTCGGTGATATCCCGGTATACGGACAGGATGCCCATGGCTCCGTCCTCGCCCACGTTGAAGGGCACCTTGGATATCTGTAAATGGCGCTTCTCGGATTTCAGGTAGATGGTTTCGTTGACCGTGACCCGCTTGCCCTTCTCGCGCACGGTTGCGTCCGAAACAGCCAGCCGTTTGGCCGTGGCGTGGCCGAAGACCGTGTAGTCATCCAGGCCGACCATCTCCTGTGGTGTGCGGTCCAGTACCTCGGCAAAGGCGGGATTGGCGTAAGTGTAACGCCCTCGCTCGTCCTTGAGCACGATGTACTCGGGCATGGTGGCGTTGATGGAATCGAGGAACGCTCTGCTTGCCTCCAACTGCTCGGCCAGCTGTTTGAACTCGTTGGCCTCCTGTTTGTTCTCCTGCCCCACCAGCCACCACCACAGCACGGCCAGCAAAAAGATGACGGCCAGGGTCAGCAACCCGGAAATGGTGTAGGCGGCCTCGGCATAGGCGCTTATGGGGGCCAGCGCCTGCGCGGCCTCTATCTCCTGCACGATCCACCAAGGCACGCCTGGCACCTTGAGCGCCATGGAATACATGCCTGGCGTGCCGGAGATGGAGCGCCGCAGGCCGAAAGGCATGGCTTCGTCGGTGGTGAAGCCCGCCTCGGGATGGAGCTTGCGTACGCCTTCGGACAGCCAGGGCGCCACCTCCTCGAAGGTCTCTCCGTCCTGCTGTACCAGCCGGGTGCGGAATCCCTCGTCCGCCAGCGGCGAGGTGGACAAAATGTCGCCGATGGAGCCGGTCACGGCCTTGGTAAGCATGAGCACGCTGACCGGCCTGTCGTCGGCGGCAGCCTCGTGCGCGGGTTTGTGGATGGGCAGGAACATGTCCAGCACCAGCCCGTTGGGCGTATGTCGCAGCGGCGAAAAATGCGGTCCGGATTCGGCCACGGTGCAGATGACCATGGCCCGCTGCGCCTCGGTCAGCGCCGTGGTTCCCGCATCCGTGGCCAGATAGGTGGTGCCGTCCGCGTTGAGCACGCGGCCCGCCAGAAAGCCGGAATAGGTGGTGAACTCGGCCAGGAGTTGCCGCATCATGGGCATCTGCTCGGCCAGGGTGTTGCCCCCCTCGTCGCTGAGCCCCATGCCGCCGAAGAGCACGGCCACGTCGTCCTTGAGCAGATCCACCTCTGCTCCGAAGAGCCGGAAGAGATCCGAATCAGCCAACTGGCCGCTGTCTTTGACCAACGTTTGCAGCCATGACATGGTGAGGGCCACCCGGCCGTTGCACAGGATGGTCTGCTGTTTTTGCAATGAGGCCTCCAACTCGCCCCGCTTGCCCCTGATGGATACCTGCACCAGCGTCACGGCCACGCCCACGGCGATGGCCGTGAACAATGCCCCGAACCAGATGAGTTTTCTGCGCCGCTTCGCCATGAGTGCGGTGTATTCCTGCTTCATGTCTCGTCCCGCCTTTCCTGTTCGTTGCCTATTTCCCGCCCTTTTTGACCGGGATGTGCGCCCACCGGAACAGCTCGTTGACTGAATAATGCGGTACGTAGTGCGTGTATCTCTCGTGTGGCAGCACCAGGTTGGTGACGTTGTCCAGGATGTAGGCGTCGTCCTCCAGATACACGGCGAGTACCGCGTGCCCGATGCCGCGTATGGAATCCTTGAGCGCCACGATCCGCAGGTTCATGGGAGTGAACCCAAGCTCCTTCAGGGCGTAGTATTTGATGATGCTGTAGTCCTCGCAGTCGCCGGATCGGGCAATGAACTCGCCCGGCGCGGCCCAGTAGTCCGCCCGTCCCCAATTCTCCGTATCCAGGCGATACGGCCACTTGTTGAAGAAGGAGTTGATCTCCTTGAGGGTGTCCATGGGCGACAGTTTGGCCGCCTTGGCCTTGAGCGTTTTCCATAGCTTTTCAGCCTTGGCCTGGCGTGCCGCCGACAACGAGGGAGAGGGCATGAGCGTGGGGTTCTGGTCGAGCCGCCCAAGCACTTCCAGCCACAGCGGCAACGCCGTGAGCTTGCCCTTGAACTCCATGGTGCCGAAGAGCTGCACCGCCTTGGGTTTTCCGAGCACGCCGGCCGATGCGGGCGCGGCGGCCAATGGCGCGCACAGGGCGCAGGCGACGAGGGCATGCGCGATAGCGCGGGCGAGGATATGGCTCATGGCGGGGAGGCGGGCCATCAGCGTTCCCTCAGGGCATTTTGCTTTGCTTTGAGGATGGGCTTGAGCAGGTAGTCGAGAACGGTTTTGTGCCCGGTCAGCACGTCCACGCTGGCTGTCATGCCGGGTATGATGGGCAGTTTTTCGCCCTTGTAGTTCAGGGTGTTGCAGGTGGTGCGCACCTTGACCAGATAGTAGGTGTTGCCCCGTTGGTCCTCGATGGTGTCGGCGCTGATTTGGGACACAAACCCCTCCAGCCCGCCGTAGATGGCGAAATCGTAGGCCGTGATCTTGACTGTGGCTTTCTGCCCCGCGTGCAGGAAGGCGATGTCCGCAGGTTTGACGCGTGCCTCGATGAGCAGCGAGTCGTCCATGGGTACTATCTGCATGATCGATTCGCCGGGCCGGACCACGCCGCCGATGGTGTTGCTTTTGATCTGTTTCACCGTGCCACGCACTGGTGAGCGCATGTCCGTACGTGTCACTCGGTCCGCTCCCGTGGCCAGCGTCTGCTCCAGCGAGCGCAACTCATTGCGGTGCACGTTGAGTTCTTCCAAGGCATTGGCGCGCAGTTCCGCTCGGCGTTCGGCCATGCGCTCCTGAGCCTCCTGCGCCCCGCGCAGCATGCGCGGGATGCCCAGGCGCAGCGCTTCGATGTCGCCCTTGAGCGTGAGCACGTTCTTTTCCAGGACCAGATAATCCACACGGGGATAGACCTGCCGTTCCATGAGCGGCCGGGCGATGTCGCGTTGCTCCACCGCGAGCTTGAGGTTCTGCTCCAGTTGCGCCTTGCGGCTGCGCATTTCCTCGACTTCCTGCATTTTCTGTTCGTATTGCGAAGTTAGCGCCCGGAACTCGTGCTCCTGCTGCTCCCGCCGCGCCCTAAAGGTCGCCTGCTGGTCCGCCATCGCCTGCGGCGCCTTGGCGGTCACGTCCTCGGGAAAAATCGGAGAACCGCCCTCCACCTCGGCCGTGAGCCGGGCGATGGCCGCCCGGTGCATCAGCGCACGAGCCGCCGCGTCATCGTAGTTGGACTGGGCGAGCACGTTGTCGATGCGCGCCAGGATGTCGCCCTGGTCCACAATCTGCCCCTCGGCCACCATGAGTTCCGCCAGGATGCCGCCTTCGAGATTCTGGATGTCCTGCACCTTGCGCGAGGGCACCACCTGCCCCATGCCGCGTGTCACCTCGTCGAGCACGGCGAAATGGGCCCAGACCAAGGCCACAGCGAACATCACGAACACCACCGTGGACAGAAGATAGGCCAGCGGGTGGCCGCGCCGCAGGATGGCGGCATCCACGTCGCTCATGAATTCAATGTCCTCGCGTGTGTAGAAATCGTCCGCCATAACCTATCCGTCCATCCGCCGCTGCAGCGCCGCGGCGGTTCGCACCTTCTGTTCGCGCAGGTCGGCCAGCACCTGGGCCTTGGGCCCGAAGGCCACCACGCGCCCGCCGTCGATGACCGCCAGCTTGTCCACAAGATCGAGCATGCTCATGCGGTGGGTTATGAGCAGCAGGGTCTTGCCACCCAGCGTCTGCGCAAGCCGAGTCTTGAAGAGGTGCTCGGCGGCCTGATCCATGTTTGAGGTGGGCTCGTCCAGCACCAGCGTTTTCGGATCGGACAAGAGCGCCCGGGCGATGGCCAGGGACTGCCGCTGGCCGCCGGAAAGCCCCATGCCCCGTTCGCCCACGGGCATGCCGAACCCGGCCGGGTGCGCCTGCACGAAATCCATGGCTCCGGCCACGAACGCGGCGCGGTAGACAGCCTGGTCGTCCGCGCCGGGCATGCCCAAGGTGATGTTGTCTCGCACCGTGCCGTAGAAAAGGTAGTTGTCCTGCGACACATAGCCCACGTTGCGGCGCAGCACGGCCACGTCCATCTGCCGGATGTCCACGTCGCCCACCTTCACCGCGCCTTCCTGCGGCTGATACAGCCCCACGGACAGGCGGCCAAGGGTGGTCTTGCCCGAGCCCATGGGGCCGATGACGCCCACCCGGTCGCCTTCTTCGATGCACAGGTTCACGCCCTCCAGGGCGTTGCGTGCGGTGTTGGGATATTTGAAGGTCAGGTCTTCGAATTGGATGGATCGGCGTAACGCGCCATATTCGAAGGGGGCGTCGCCGTCCACGCGCTCGGTGGGGAGACACATGAGAAAATCCAGCGATTTCAGCGCCATGCGTGATTGCTGTAGCCGGGTGATCATGGCCGCCACCGCGCCCAGTGGCGCCATGGACCGGCCCGCCAGGATGTTACAGGCGATGAGGCCGCCCATGGTTAACTGGCCTTCGGTGATGCGGTACACGCCCCACACGATGATGGTCACGCTCACCAGTTGCGCAGCGACCATGGAAAAGGTGATGGAGAAGTTGGCCAGGGTCTTGGCCCGCGCGTTGGAGGCCGCGTTCATACCGATGACGCTCTCCCACTTGTGCATGAGCCTTCCTTCGCCGCCGCTGGTCTTCACGGTCTCCAAGCCGTTGAGGATCTCGATGAGCAGGGCGTTCTTCTGGGCCGATTCCTTGTATCCCTTTTCCACAACGCGTTGGAAGGGGTACTGCACCAGCAGGCCGACCAGGATGACGGCCGGGACCGCCATGGCGGGCACCCAGAACAGCGGGCCGCCGATAAAGCCGATGATGGCGACGAACAACAGCAAAAATGGCAAATCGATGAGCCCGAGCATCGTGGTGGAGCTAAAGAACTCGCGCAGGGATTCGAACTCGCGCAGATTGTTGGCCATGGTCCCCGTGGAGTCGGGCTTGTTGTCCATCCGAATGCCCATGAGATGGCTCATCAGGCGGCTGGCGAGCACCACGTCGGCGTTGCGGCCCGCCGTATCCACGAAATAGCTGCGCAGGTTGCGCAGCAGAAAGTCGAACAGGATGGCCGCCACGATGCCCACGGCCAGCACCCACAACGTCTCCGTGGCGTTGTTAGGCACCACGCGGTCGTACACGTTCATGAAGAAGAGGGGCATGACAATAGTCAGCAGATTGATGACCACGCTGGACAGGCACACATGCCGGTAGATGGGCCAGAAATGGGCGATGGTACCCCAGAACCATCGCTTGGCCTTGAGCAGCTTCAGGTCGTGGGCGCGGCGATCCAGGCCGTCGGGCAGCTTGGCGAAGATGGCGTAGCCCGCGTATTCCTTGCGTAGCGCATCCAGGGGCATTCCCACCGGTTTTTCGCCCACCTCGGGCAGTACCACCTGGGCGGTTTCATCGTCCACGGCAGTGAGCACGCAGGCGTTGGCGTTGTTCAGCAGCAGGATGCAGGGGAGTGTGAGCCGGGAAATGCGACCAAGGTCGGGCCTGTGCGCCAGCTTGGCGGACGCCCCTTCGCGCCGGGCGGCGCGCACGGCCACGGCGGGTGGCACCCCACCCGCCGTGGACCGGGGAAGGCCCGAGGCGAACGCGGATACGGGCACTGGCTTGCCCAGCAGGGAAAACAGCAGTGACAGGCAGGAAAGGAGCGGCGACTCATAGTCCACGTCGCCAGACGCCACGCCTGTGTGCACGGCGGGGCCGGAAGGCGCAGGATCGGGACGCTGCTCAGGGGCGGTACGCGAGCCTGCGGCCTCACCGTCATCAACCGATGCGGGTCGCGCTTCGTGCTTCCAGTCCGACATGGTGCTCCGTGCCCTTGCAACCGGGCCGTCAGCGGCCGGTGTATCGTCGTGCTATTGATGGTCTTCGGGCGGCGCGTTCACGCCGAGGATGGAGAGCAGGCGGCCCTCCAGGGCCAGCAGTCGATAGCCCAGTATCACTTCGCTGGTCATGGCCGTGATATACCGCCCCTGGGTCACGAACAGTTCGTTCTCCGCGTCCAGCATGTCCAGCAGGCTGCGCTGGCCGACCATGAACTGCTGTTCGTACATATCCCTGGTCTGGGTATTGTAGTCAATGGCCTGGGCGTACAGCCCTATGTTGTCGCCCTCGGTCCGGTAGTTGCTCCAGACCTCGCGCACGTTTTCGGCCAGGGAGTCCCTCAGGTCGCCGCGTTCCATCTTGGCGCGGTTCACGCGCGCCTTGGCCGCCTTGCGGTCCGCCGTGGTTGCGCCGCCGTTGTACAGGTTCCATGTGCCCACCACCATGACCGAGTGCGACCGGGCATAGCTGGTGGCGGAATCCACGTGGTCCTTGAAACCGGATTCCAACTCCAGGTCCACGGCGGGGAAGAATCCGGCCTCGCGCAGGGTCACGGTCTTCTCGGCCTCGGCGATCTCCGCGTTCTTGAGCAGTAGCTTGGGATTGCGCTCCCAGGCTGTGGCGATGGCGGTGTCCACGTCGGCGGAAACGTCCGTGGGTGGCGTTTCGGCGCCATAGGCCATGGGCACTTGGCCGGTTAGCCGTTGGTAGGTGGCCATGGCCACCCACAGTCTGTTGCGCTCTGCGTTTCGCGTGGTTTGCGAGCGGGCGTAGCGCCCCTTGGCCTGCGTCACGTCGGCCAGGCTACCCGCGCCTTGGATTTGGTTGGCCTCAAGAGCCTTGGTTATTTCCAAGTGTTTATTCACGTTTTTTTCGGCCAGCGCCACAAGTTCGCGCTGTCGATAGACGTCCATGTGCGCGGTAACGGCCTGGAGCGCGAGCGCGGCAGCGTTGTCCAGCAGCTTGCGGTCGGCGGCGTCCAGTCGCGCCTCCTCAACCTCCACGCGGCTCAGGGTCTTCTGGCCGTCGTACAGCCGTTGGGTGATGGTGGCCGTGGCCTGGGTGCGGCCGTGGGAATCGTACTCAGTGCCCGTGCTGCGTGTCGTGGCGTCGTTGTAGGTCTGGGCGCCAATCCCGGCGCGGAGGTCCAGGCTGGGATAGAATTCGCCTTCGGCGCTGTGCAGATCCTGAGCCACGGCCTCGCGGTTGTGCCGCACAGATTTGAGCTGCGGACTGTACTGAAGGCAGTTTTCAACCGTTCTCTTGAGCGCGTCGGACGCCTCGCCGTACGCCTGTCCCGTCGCCACGAGCAGCAGAAGCATCACCAGCGGCACCATCTTCCTGGCCGAAAAAAACATCCTGTTCTCCATTTCGCTTGCCGCCGGGCGTTGCACATGACAAAGCGCCTCCGCGATGGACGGGAGGCGCCTTTTTGTCTTCACTCGTCTATTCCCTGCCCGCCACAAGCTGGTTGTGCAGAAGCATGTCGTTGATGATGTCCGCGCTGCTCATCACGGCCCCACCATCATTCGCGGTCAGGTCCACGCCCTCCACCAGCACCTCGTGCTCCACGTTGCCGTCGCCGTTGGTGCTGATGCGGATAAGGGTGCTGCTGCCCGACTTGGAGAAGGACAGGTAATCGTCAAGGGTCTCGCCGCTGGAGCTATCCGCTGCGGTAAGTAGATCCGAAAGGTCCAGCACGTCGCCCGGCGCGTCGCCCTCCGAGACTTGGAAGTCCTTGATAATGTCGCGGCTGCCGTCCGCTTCGGAGAAGCGGAAGATATCGGCCCCGTCGCCGCCGTAGAGCACGTCCGCGCCCGCACCGCCGTCCAGGATGTCGTTACCGTCCTGGCCGTAGAGGTAGTCGTTGCCGTCGCCACCGTGCAGTGCGTCGTTGCCGTCCTCGCCATACAGCCGATCTACGCCAGCGTCGCCAAAGAGCTCGTCGTCGTCAGTGCCGCCGTAAAGATAGTCGTTGCCGTCGCCGCCGTGCAGTGCGTCCGTGCCGGTCCCGCCGCTCAAGTAGTCGTTGCCGTCACCGGCGTTGAGCTCGTCGTCGCCGTCATTGCCGTACAGCCGGTCGTTGCCCGTGCCGCTGGAGAGCTTGTCGTTGCCCGTGCCGCCGTAGAGATAGTTGCTGCCATCCCCGGCATCCAGCACGTCGTCGCCGTCCTCGCCGTAAAGGCGGTCGTCGCCGCTGCCTGCGCTCAAGTCGTCCGCATCCGCGCCGCCGTACAGGTAGTTGTTGCCTTCGCCGCCATCCAGCACGTCCGCGCCCTCGCGGCCATAGATCCTGTCGTTGCCCGCGCCGCCCGTGACCTTGTCGTCACCCGTGCCCGCATCCAC
>JBFWMG010000002.1:127871-266565 GCA_050251715.1 Desulfovibrionaceae bacterium
CATCCGCGCCGCCGTACAGGTAGTTGTTGCCTTCGCCGCCATCCAGCACGTCCGCGCCCTCGCGGCCATAGATCCTGTCGTTGCCCGCGCCGCCCGTGACCTTGTCGTCACCCGTGCCCGCATCCACCACGGCGTCCACGACCGGCAGGCCGTCACCGCTCAGGTCCACCACGTCGTCGCCGCCATACGTCTTGAAATTCTCGATGCCGGAGACCTGGGCGCTGCTAAAACTCCCGTCCAGGTCGATCACATCGTTGCCCTCGGACATGTGCAGATAGTCCACGCCGTCGCCGCCGTCATAGAGGTCGTTGCTGTACGTGGTGCCGTCCGCGTTCACGTCCTCGGCGGTGAAGTAGAGATTGTCGTTGCCGTCGCCGCCGTGCAGTGCGTCCGTGCCGGTCCCGGCGTACAGGTAGTCGTTGCCGTCGCCCGCGTTGAGCACGTCGTCGCCGTCGCCGCCGTAGAGCCGGTCGTTGCCCGCCCCGGCATTCAGCTCGTCGTTGCCCGCGTCGCCGCTCAGGTAGTCGTTGCCGTCGCCCGCGTTGAGCACGTCGCCACCGTCGCCGCCGTACAGGTAGTTGTTGCCGTCACCGGCGTTGAGCTCGTCGTCGCCGTCATTGCCGTACAGCCGGTCGTTGCCCGTGCCGCTGGAGAGCTTGTCGTTGCCCGTGCCGCCGTAGAGATAGTTGCTGCCATCCCCGGCATCCAGCACGTCGTCGCCGTCCTCGCCGTAAAGGCGGTCGTCGCCGCTGCCTGCGCTCAAGTCGTCCGCATCCGCGCCGCCGTACAGGTAGTTGTTGCCTTCGCCGCCATCCAGCACGTCCGCGCCCTCGCGGCCATAGATCCTGTCGTTGCCCGCGCCGCCCGTGACCTTGTCGTCACCCGTGCCCGCATCCACGATGATGCTGTCGCCGCCGCGCATGTCCACTACGTCGTCGCCGTCGTAGGCCTTGATGTACTCGATGTTCGACACCCGCACGTTGCCGCTCTCGTCCGTCAGGGAGATGGCGTCGTCGCCCGAGGTCAAATGCAGGTAGTCCGTGCCTTCGCCGCCGTCGAATACGTCGTTGCTGATGGAGTTGCCATCGCCGTCCGTGTCTTCGGCCTCGAAAAAGAGGTTGTCGTTGCCGTCGCCGCCCTGCAACTCGTCGCTGCCGGTACCGCCGTAGAGATAATCGGTGCCCGCGCCGCCCTGGACCAGGTCGTCGCCGTCGCCGCCGTACACGCGGTCCGTGCCCTCGCCCCCGTCGGCCGTGTCGTTCCCGGCCTCGCCGTAGAGGTAGTCGTTGCCAGCGCCGCCGGAAAGCTGGTCGTCGCCGGTGCCGCCGTACAGCTTGTCCGCGCCCTGGTTGGACCAGATGACGTCGTTGCCCGCGTCGCCCTGGATGGTCACGTTGCCGTAGGTCAGTAGCGAACTGGACAGATCCACCACATCGTCGCCGCCCCCGGCGCGGATGATCTCCACACCCACCAGGCGCGGTGCATCGGTGCCGGGCGTACTGCTGCTGTCATGCAGGAAGATGGCGTCGGCCTGGTCCGTGCCCTGCAGTACGTCGGTGCCGGAACCGCCGATGTAGACGGCGCCGGTGCGGTTGACGCCCTCAAGGTCCACGCTGTCGCTGGTGCCCGCGCCTGTGGGACTGTCTACGTCGTGGGCGGGCCACTGGCCACTCACGGAAAAATGCAGCACGTCGTTGCCCGCACCGCCGTCAAGCACGCCCTCGCCGCCTTCAAGTGACAGGTCGCCGTTGCCGGAACCGCCGGTGAAGCGCTCGTTGCCCGCCTTGTCCACCTGGAGCATTGCGAGATTGCCCACGGTGATGGAGCCCGAAGGGTAGGGCACGGTCAAGGTCCACGACCCGTCGTCGGCCACCTCGGTGGTGCCGAGTTCCTGGCCGTCGTACAGTACGGTTATGGCTGCGCCCGCCTCGCCCGTGCCTTCTATGACCGCCTCGCGCACGTCGCCCGTGACGATGCGCACGAGGCTGGCGATGCCTTCCACTTCAGGGGCCAAATCGTCAGAGACGTTCACGGTGATCACGGCCTGGTCGGTCAGGGTGCCGTCGGAGGCGCGCACCGTAAGCTCGAAGGACATGGCGCCGCCCGCCTCGTTCATGGCTTGGCCGCTGGTGATCAGCGCCCGTCCGGCGTCGGTCAACGCGATGGAGCCGTCGGCCGCATTCACGGTGAAGAGCGATGTGCCCGCATCGTCAACGGGACCGTTCAACAGGGCGTATGTGACAACAGCGCCCGCATCGGGGTCGGAAGCGTCCGCGTCCGCCACCACAGCGGGTATGACCGCGTTGCTGAACTCCCGCACCGAGGCGAGATCAATGACCGGCGCGTCGTTGCCGTCCGCGACATCGATGGTCACCCGTAGCGTGGCCGAGCTGCCGTCCGTGGACGTTGCCAGTACGGTGACCGTGGGGTGGGGATTGGTCTCATGGTCGAGCAGGGAGGCATTGGCCACGCGGATGACGCCCGTGGCCGCATCGATGGTGAACGCACCGTGAAAATCGTCCTGCAGGGAGTAGGTCACGCGGTCCCGGGCGTCGGTGTCGCTGCCGTACGCCGTGAACCCCACCCGCGAGCCCTCGGCCGCGTTTTCCCCCACCGTATTGGCCGCGCCGTCGGCGTCGACCACTTCGGTCACCGTGTCGCGGTTGCGCGGGCCGGGCGTGTCGAAGCCGCCCATGCCGGGTCCGTTCTGACCCGGGGCGTCTGGGCCACCAACGCCGCCTGCCATCTCCGCATCGCCGTCGCCAAACCCGCCGTCGCCAAACCCGCCGTTGTCAGAGCCTCCGGCTTGGCCGCCAGTGGGACCGGCCAAGTCGTCGTCATAGGTGCCGCCACCGCCGTCCGAACCGGGACCAGCTGACGTGGCAAAGGCCTGCTGGCCGTCATTGGGCTGGTCGATGCCCAAGCTCATGAGCAACACGTCGCCCGCAAGCACTGTTCCGTTCGCCAGGGATATCTGGGGCGCCTGCCCCGTCGCGGCAAGCGCGACGAAATGCTGAAGGACGATGGTGCCGCCGTTTTCGAACGTGAGGACCAGATCATCCCCTTTCTGTTCGGCGGTGGTCTTGGAAAAATCGAAGAGAGCCTGCAGCTCGGCGTCCGCCTTTACGTCAACGACGACCGCCTTGCCGTCCCCCGGAGTCTGCAATGTAGTCAGGTGCTGATCGGCCATGTGACATCATCAAGGCTGCGTTGGCAGCCTCCCCCCTTGGATAACTTCAATAAAGAAAACCTATTATACTATAGCGCCCAGGCGCCTCCCCCACATTCTCACGCCAAGCCTCTATACTTGACGGTTATATTCTCGCATATACTGTACATTTTTGCAAGCATAAGAGGCAAGAAAACATGCCTTGCCCCATTTGTCTGAACCCCGCACAAGGGCAGTGCTTGGCACGGACGTGTGCGGCCTGTTGCCCAGAGATCTGTGAGGTCTGAACGTCGTGTGCTCCCAGCTCCATTGTTCGATCGAGTACCGCGCCTCCTTCAGCGTCATGAAGGTCTTGCCGTTAAGCAGTTCGTCGCGCAACGTGCCGTTGAGATTCTTTTATGGCCGTTCTTCCTCAGGCTGCCCAGTTTGATGAATGGCATTTTCCACCGTTGTAGCGAACAAATACCACCTTTTTGCAGACAAGAGAAGCCCAAAACCAGCAGCTGATTTGACGAAAGGGGGCTCTCCGTACAGGGACTGGTATTGGATGCGGCATGGATGTACTTCACGGAACATGTGCTGGCTGCCGCATAAAGATGGATTTGCGGGGCTATCGCGTGTGTTCAGCCCGCCATGGGCGGCAGTGTGGAGAGAAGGCTATACCAATGCGCATTATGAACGCAAATAGAGAGTCTTGATGGAAGAGGCCAATATCTATCGTATAGTGCTGGCCAACGCACTATCAAGACATCATTATGCGTAGCCCATGCTATGGCATGGTAATCGTATCAAACGCCTCCAGCGCCGCGTCGAAGTCGTAATCTTCCAGCGCCGCCGCTATGTTTCTTATCTCCCGCTCATATTTCCTGTGTCCAGGCATGGAACGCAGTTTCTCGATAACATTCAACGCCTTGATATCAGCCTCATCTATCATGGCCCGCAGTTCTTTGAGGCAGGCCAACGTCTCGCCGTTCGTTGGTGCATCAGTCGGCATGTCACGTGGGCTCTCAACGGTGTTGTGCTCGAAAAGAGCGTCCAATGACGCACACACGTGCGAAATTTCGTCCACTATTTCACGGAGTATCGGCTCGATGTCCTGTCCGGGAGCATGCCCCAGGAATATGCTTTCCAGAATCGTGGCCTTCTCCAGGATGGTATACGCACCGATATTCGCCGCCACTCCCTTGAGGGTGTGCGCGCACCGCAAGGGCGCATCCTCATCCTGATCCTGCTGCGCGGCGCGAAAGAGTGCCGCGAAGTCTTTGTAGGTTTCGCGGAATTTGAGCAAAAGCCTGCGATAGAGGGCGACATTGCCCTCAACCGTATGCAGGCCCGCCGCGACTTCGATCCCGTGGATCTCCCCCAGCCCTGCCGGGTCATTTTTTCGGGGAGAGGGAGACAAGGGCACGGAAGGCCGTATCCACCTCCCCAAAACCATGAGCAGTTCCTCGATGCGGATGGGCTTCCCGATATGGTCGTTCATGCCGGCTTCAATCGCCTTCTCCCTGTCCCCGACCATGACGTTTGCCGTCAGGGCAATTATCGGAAGATCCTTGAACCGTTCCTGCTTGCGGATTTTCCTGGTCGCGGAGTACCCGTCCAGCACCGGCATCTGGCAGTCCATGAGCACGCCGTCGAAATCCTCCTCTTCCAGCATCCTGATGGCCTCCTGCCCATTCGAGGCCATTTTGCAGGCGATGCCATGGCTGGCAAGCAAGTCCGCCACCACATCCTGGTTGATCTCATTGTCCTCCGCCACCAAAAGCGTGGTGTTTGTCAGCTTCGCAGTGGTTTGCTGCAATTCGCCACGCCGAATCATGGTTCTGCTTTCCCTGCACACCTCGCCTTGCCGCGCTATCATGATCGCGTCGAATAAGGTCGAAGGCATGATCGGCTTGCTGAGGACATCCACAATGGCCGGTGTGTCTTCGACTTCATGCTGCAGGGCCGTATGGCTGTATGCCGACACCAGAATGACCATGGGCATGTGTTTGATGGCGGCATCGGCCTGCATGGTGCGTACGACCTCGACCCCGGTCATGCCCGGGAGATCCCAATCCAGTATCGCCAGGTCATAGGGGCGGTTCTCGTCCTGCATCTCGAGCAGGTGCAGCGCGGACTCGGACGAGTCCGCCAGGTCGACAGTGAATCCAAACCCATGCAGCATCTCAAAGAATATGGTCCGCGCAGTGGCATTGTCGTCAACAACCAGAACATGCAGCGGGGTGCATTCCCTTACGCAGCCGCTTGCCCGCAGGTTTTGGGGCTGCCTTGCGAAGCGCGCGGTGAAATGAAAGGTGCTGCCCACGCCGGGCGTACTCTCCAGCCATATCTTGCCGCCCATCATCTCGGTCAATTTCTTTGAAATCGCCAACCCCAACCCGGCGCCGCCATATTTGCGGGTGATGGACGTGTCGGCCTGGCTGAAGTGCTGGAAGAGCTTTCCCTGCTGCGCCGTTGTCAGGCCGATTCCGGTATCGCGCACCGAGAAATGCAGGGTGACCTCCCCTTCGCTTTCCGCTGACACCCGGACCGACATGACGACTTCTCCCTCTGACGTGAATTTGATGGCGTTGTTGCCCAGATTGAGCAGCACCTGTCCCAACCGCAGCGGGTCGCCGACAAGCGCCGTGGGCAGGTCGCAGGGGAGATCGAACATCAGCTGGAGGCCCGCTTCCTGGGCCTTCACCCCCACCACGCTGGCAATGTTGTCGAAGACATCCTCCAGAAAGAAGTTGATCCGTTCCATGTCCAGCTTGCCAGCCTCGATCTTGGAAAAATCGAGAATGTCGTTCAGAAGGCCGAGGAGGTATTCGGCGGAGTTATGCACCTTTTCGATGTAGCGGCGTTGCTTCTCGTTGAGTTCGTTTTGCAGCGCCAAATAGGACAACCCTATGATCGCGTTCATCGGCGTTCGGATCTCATGCGACATGTTGGCCAGAAAATCCGATTTTGCCCTGGTCGCCTCTTCGGCCACGCTCTTGGCCTGGGCCAGTGCCGCCTCGGCGGCCTTTCGCATGGTGATGTCCTCCAGGATGCCGTCAATGGTTGCCAGCTGGCCTGCCGCATCAAAGACGGGGTGCTCGGAGACAAGCACCGACCGCAGGCCGCCATGGGCGTGCGTAAACTTCAATTCGAGCTCAAGGAAGGTCTTCCCGGAAGCCAGGATATCCCTGAAGGCCTCCATGCCACGCTCGACCTCGCCCGGTAGCCATGCGATGGCGTCCTGCCACCGTTGCCCTGTGACGTCATCGCGGTTCAGGCCAAAAACAGAGTTGAACCCCTCGCTGACGAACAGTATTTCGCCGTCCGGCTTGAAACTGAAAATGGTGAATCGGCCCCCCAGTTCATCCACAAGCCGTTGATACTTCGCCTGGCTTTCCCGTATGGCGGTTTCCATGGCCTTGCGGGCGGTGATGTCGATGACCCAGCCCAGGATGCCGTTCTTGTCTTCATAATCGTAATGGTACATGTTCATCATGACGTCGATAACGTGCCCGTCCTGATTGAACAGCTGCGTTTCGAAATTGGTGATCCTCCCTTCCTTGTCGAGAATATCCAGCATGTATCGCCGAATGGAGGGGTCGGCGTAGGCGGAAGTCACGTGTTTGCCAAGGTGCAAACCCATCTGGGCCATGCTCGTGTTGGCGAATTTTACGACGCCGTCCACGGTGATGCCTACTCCAACCGGGCTTGTTTCCAGCAATTCCCGCAGGCGCTTTTGCTCCTTGGCAATGCCTTCCTCCATTTTTATCCGTTCCGTGACGTCGCTCATCACGGCAACAAATATCGACTTTTCATTTACGATGTCGGTATTGAGGGCGATTTCCATGGGGAATTGCGTGCCGTCCTTCCTCAGCGCCGGCACCACGGTCAATGTGCCGAGCACCTTGGCCGGGCCGCCCTTGAGGTAGTTGCGGATGTACTGGTCGTGCTCGCTGCGGTAGGGTTCGGGCATCAGCATCTTGATGCTCTTCCCGAGGATTTCTTCCCTGGTGTACCCGAATATCTCCTGCGCCGCCGGACTGAATTCGTTGATGAGACCTTGCGCGTCGATAACGATGATACCGCTGTTCGCCGTATCGATGATGCCGCGCAGGTATGCTGTCCGCTCCTCGACCTTTTCCTCCAGCTCCTTTTTGGCTTTCTCCAATTCAATGCGCGCCTGCTCCGCTGCGGAGATGTCCACAAACGTCTCCAGCAGCAGCTTGCGATCACCCTTGGTGATGAATGACACCGATTTCATGATCGGTATGATGTGTCCGTCCCTGTGCAGCAGTTTCCGCCTTGACATGTCCCGTGCCTGGCCAAGATCGAGGATGGGGCAATGGTTGGCCTCTGACGGACATGTCAGCCTGTGGCATATGTTGCCGACAACGTCATCCTTGCTGTATCCTGTAAGCTGTTGCGCGAATTTGTTGATGTCCACGATGACTCTGCTTTCCGGGTCCACCAGCAGTATGCCCGCCTCGATGGCATCGAACAGCTGGCTGAGGAACTCTTCATTTGTAGAGATCTCTTCCGACTTCTGCATGATGGCCTGATTCGCATGTTCGATACGGTCAACCATGCTGTTTATGCGTATGCTCAGGTCATGGATTTCGTCGTTGCCTTCGATGGCTATGAGGTGCGCCTCGCCTGGGGCATTCTCGCGGCGCGAGATCTGCCGCATGAGCGACTCCAGCCGTTTGAGGACTTTTTGGTGGAGCAAGAGATAGCCGACGAAGCTCAACAAAAAAATCGCGGCACCGACGATCAGCAAATAATATGTGGAAAGCCGCTGTCCATCTTGAGAAAAATGCCTGTCGGTGAATACCTGCAACAGCGCTGCTGGATTGCCTCGTATGTCGTAGAGAATGCCTGAACCCGTTGAGACATCCTCCCGCTCGGAGCAAACGTATACGTTGTCCTTGGATCCTTTGGCCCCGGTATACATTTTTATTGCGTCCTCTGGCCGCACAATGGCCACACGCACACCCAGCAGCGCCGAAATTTCCTGGGCCATCTCCTTTGTCACCAGGCGCGCGAATACCAAGCTGCCCATGGTCGGGCCAGTGGCCTCGCTCGTCAGGATCGGCCTTTTGGCAACCAGGGCCAGCTCGCCACTATCCAGGAGGAGGAGTCCTCCTTGCCCCCCCGGACCTTCGAACACCCCTGGCAGCATTTCCGCGACATTGTGATAGATTTTGGTGGCGAGGCTTTCGTCAAATGCTCCTTCGCCATTGATGCCGTTCAAGAAGATCACCTCTCCCTGACGGTTCAAAACCGCGAGGCAGGCGAGGGACTGTGCCTGGAACGTGTCAAGCGTAAGGTTTGAATCGATGAATTCCGGACTCCGGTCTTGCGCGAACTGATAGGCGTCGTCCCAACTGGCCCAATCCACCAACAGCCGGTCCAGGTTGCTCTGTTTTAAATTCAAAGCCCTTGTGGCGGTTTTGACCATCTGGCGCGTTTGATCGTCTTCCAGATGCTTGAATCCGCTATTGACGATCATCTTCGATATGACAACCTGGAAGACGGTGAAAGAGACAATGACAACCAGGATGCCCACTATGGAAAAGGTGCGGAGCTTCACGGCTACCCTCGCGTTCGGTCTAACACATCCCCTCCGCGCGCAGCGCGCGAAGGAGGCCACTTTGTGTGGCATGTACGGCGAAAAGGATGAACATTACTCCGGATCGGCGTGCTGTCTGGCGAGTGCCCGTATTTCGTCCAGATGATTCAAAAAGATGGAGACCAGCGCGGGGTCGAAATGTCTCCCCGCTTCTTCCTTGACCAGCGCGACGGCCTTGTCAAACGGCCACGCCTCCTTGTAGGGGCGGTTACTGGTAAGGGCATCAAAGACATCCGCAATGGCGACGATGCGCCCGGCCAGGGGAATGTCTTCTCCCTTGAGGCCTTTCGGATAACCTGTCCCGTCCCACTTCTCGTGGTGCGTCAAGGCCACAATCCGTGCCAGGTGCAGGAGCGGCGTATCATGTTCGCCAATGATTTTCGCACCAAAATCAGTGTGCTGTTGCATAATGAATCTTTCATGGTTGTCCAACAATCCTGGCTTGCGGAGAATGTTGTCCGGTATGCCGATCTTCCCCACATCATGCATGGGCGCGGCGTTCAACAGCAGATCCACCTCTTCGTCGCTCATCCCCATGCCTTGCGCCACGACTTTGCAGTAATAACTCATGCGGACAACGTGCATGCCTGTTTCGTTGTCCTTGTATTCGGCGGCGAGGCCAAGCCTGCGAATGATTTCCAGCCTGCTTTCGTTCAGCTCCTTTGTTCTTTCATGAACCAAATGCTCCAAATCCCTGTTTTGGTCGTACAATCGCAGATGGGTCTTTACTCTTGCCCGAACAATGGGAGCGCTGACTGGTTTGGTGATGTAATCGACGGCTCCAATGGCAAACCCGCGTGCCTCGTCGGCGACATCGTTCATCGCGGTGATGAATATGACCGGGATATCCTTGGTTTTGAGATCCCGCTTCAGCCGTGAGCAGACATCGTACCCATCCATGTCCGGCATCATGATGTCCAACAGAATGATATCCGGTACAAAACGGGATGCCACCGCCAAGGCCTTTGTGCCGCTATTGGCGGCCTTCACATTGTACTCGGCTAATATGTTTGACAATACATCGATGTTTGCCGGTGTATCGTCAACAACAAGTACCGTTGGCCTTTTCGGTTGATCTCCCATGTCTCCCTCGATCAAAAGAAACGTTGTTTCCAGTGGAGCTTGAATGAGTACGCCTCGTTACAAACGCCGCAGCCAATATAACACGGTTTTATCCATAGTGCAGCCCCCACAGGGTATTGGGGGGACGGCCACGGTGTTCACCTGCCGCCGCCATGGGGGTGGTGGGTTTCGCCGCAACGCATCGAGCCTTTTCGGTTTCGCATGGGGCCGCGCACGGGCTGGGGCGGATGTCATGGCGCTGCCGTCTGCGCATCCCCCCGCCAGCGCGCCACATAGGCGGGTACGTCGAACTTGCGGCGGCAGCCGCGCTCGTTCATGTAGCGGATCTTTCCATAGACCGGGCGTTCGGCCCAGGCCCGGTCGTGCACGCCCGCCACGGACCACAGCACGCCCACATAACCGTTGGGGTCGCGGCCATCCAGGGCGTATCTGTCGTTGAGCCGGATGGCCGTGGCCACGGCCTCCTCCGGGGTTGCGGACCATTCCAGAATCTTTTTGGCCCAATACATGCGCATGTAGCCGTGCAGTCCGCCCGAGCGCACCAGTTCCGTCTGCGCCGCGTTCCACAGCGCCTCGTGCGTGGCGCCGGCCTCGAACGCGGCGGTGTCGTATACGGCCGCCCGCGTGTCGCCGCTGTGCGCGGCCAGGGTCGCGCGCGCCCAGTCCGCCGCGCCCTCCAGGCGGTCATAGGCCGGGTTGTGCAGGCAGAAATTGTCCGACAGCTCCCGCCGCACGATGAGTTCCTCCAGAAACGCCAGCGCGTTGGCGTCCGTGCCCGCTGTGCGTTCCAGCGCCTCATGCGCGGCCAGCGCCGCCCGCTGCGGGGCGAGCTGGCCAAAGTGGAAATAGGGCGACAGGCCGGACTGGGCGTGGGCGTTGGGGTCGTTGCGTTGTGCGGCGTAGCGGGCCAGGCGCTCCGCGACGAACGCGTCCAGCGCGGCACGTCCCGCAACCATGCCGGGCCGCGTCTCCACCGGCCCCACGCCCGGGTCGGGCCGCGCAAAGGCGCACGCCGCGTCCCAGTCCACGGCGGCGGACGCCGGGGCCGGGAAGGGGTGGCGCAAAAGCGGCGGAAACGGCGTCAGAAATTCCGGCAGCAGGCGATGGATCTTGGGCCGGAACGTGGCGGCGGCGTATTCCTGTTTGCCGGAGGCGCGGCGGCAGGGCACGATGTTGTGGGCGTCCACCTCGACCACGGGAACGGTGAGCCGGGCGCAGGCCTGGTCCAGCCATTGCCGCTTGAGGCGCAGGGGATCGAAGTCCGTGACCACGGCCCCGGCCTTGCGGGCCGCCGCGTGGGCGGCCAGGGTTTCGGGCGGGTGGCCGGGGAGCAGGGTGAAGCCGATGCCGTGCGCCAGGCACGCCTCGCGCACCTCGCGCAGGCCGTGCAGCATGAAGTGGTAATGGCGCAGCGTGGCCCCCGGATAGGCGGGGGCGAGGCAAAACACCACTTCCAGGGGGACGTGCGCGGCCAGGGCCACGTCCTGGGCGTGCAGGAGCGCCCAGTTGTCATGCACGCGCTGGTCGCGGGACATCCAAAGGATGACCGGCCCTTGTGGGGGCGGCCCCTCCCTGCACAGGCGCAGGCGGTCCGGGTGGACGCGCCGCGCCGCATCGTCCTTCATGTCCATGGCACGAGCCTACCATATGCCGGAGCCGGGAGAAACGGGGTTGGAGCATCTTAACCTTGAAAAAGATGAGATGCTCTTATGCACTTTTTTGAAATAATGCTTCATTATTTCAAATCGCCGCATTGTTTCAATGCGAACATGCGCTAGCGGGCGAAATAGGTGAGGCATGCGCCGACCACGATGCCCGTGACGCCGAGCAGGCGGGGCAGGGTGATGGCCTCCTTGAGCAGCCAGCCGCCCAGGGCCACGCCGAACACCAGGCTCAGCTGGCGTAGCGCGCCCACATAGGCGAGCTTGCTCATGTTCAGGGCAAAGAGCATGAGCACGTAGGAGAAGGTGTTCAGGAACGAGACGCCGAGGATGCGCCACTTGTTGGCCCGCCATTCGCGCCGCACGGCCGTGCGGCCGCACCGCGCCAGGGAAGGATAGAAATACAGGCCCGTGAGCACGGTGTAGCAATACATGTAGAGAAAGGGGTGCATGTGCGTCACGGCCACGCGCCCCCAGAGGGTGTAGAGGGCCACGGTAAAGGCGGACGCCACGGCCAGCGCCACCCCGGCCCGTTCCCTGGCGCGTTCGTGGGGCGCGGGGGCGGCCCGGTGGCGCGGGCGCCGCTGGATGACCACGACCCCGGCCGAGACCAGCAGCACCGAGGCCCAGCCCGCGCCGTCGATGGTCTCGCCGAAGATCATGTAGGCGAGCAGGGGCAGAAACAGGGTGCTGGAACGGGAAATGGGGTAGGCCAGGGCCAGGTCGAGGCGCTTGTAGGCATTGGCCAGCAGCACATAGTTGGCAATGGACAACACCGCGCCCACGCCCACGTACAGCCACATGGACAGGTCGAGTTCCCAGCGCTGCGCGGCAAAGGCGAAGGGCAGGGCGTACATGACGGGTTCCGCGATCTTGGTGCAGCCGAGAAAGGCGTCCTTGTCCAGCGCCTGCTTGAACAGGAAATTCCAGGAGCCGTGCGCCAGGGCGGAAAGAATGACGAGCAGGAAGGGGAGGTTGTCCATGGTGGTCCAGCGGGTAGCGGGCGGCGCGGCATGCGCCGCCGTGTTGTGCGTGGGCGGCGATTATCACGATTGTGTGTCAAAGATCCAGAACCCATGACGCTATACAATAATATGTATCAAATTGTTATATAATGTCTTTTGATAAAAAATCGGCGTGACAACGCTGCTTTTCGCGTGCTAATGTTACGTTTGTGTTACGAACTGGTGGCGCGCGTTGGGGGCTTCTTGCGCCGCGCGGCATCGTTGGCCGACAGCCTCGCGTCCTGGTGGGCGGCGGGGTGCGTCATGGATGTACATGGCTCGTTTTTCCTCGCTTGGAACCATGCCCAAGAGGCCGCGTGCGGCGCTCAACAGGCCGGAAGGGG
Organism: Desulfovibrionaceae bacterium; assembly: GCA_050251715.1. GTDB lineage: Bacteria > Desulfobacterota > Desulfovibrionia > Desulfovibrionales > Desulfovibrionaceae > JBFWMG01. Next base: position 140,747 of record JBFWMG010000002.1, read on the forward strand.
TTTCGCCCCTGTACTTTGACCGGCACGACTACGACCTCATCCACATAGTGCGCGATGTGGGCGCGCGGGCGGGCTACACCGGCCTCAAGCGGCTACTCGCGCCGCAACTCCACCCCCACGGCATCAAGCAGTTGGCGGCCACGCACGGGCTGCGCATCGCCTACGCCGTGGCCCATCTCCTGCGCTCGCTGGAAGCGGGCGAGGCCGAGGACAGGCTGGACGCCCTGCGCACCGTGCGCGACGAGGTGCTGGCCACTCCGCAACTGGGGTTGCGCCTCAATACGGGCCGCCTGCTCCTGCAGATCATGAAGGAGCTTATCCGCAGCGACAACGATCCGGTGCGCCAGCTCCAGCTTGCCCACGATTTCCGCATGGCCGTGTCCGGCAAACCCACCTTCGTGCTGGAGCAGCTGGAACGCTACCACCTCATCGAGACCCCGGAGGAATGGAACCACCTCGCCTTTGACGACCACGTCCACGACGCCAACACCAAGGGCCGCAAGTCCGCCACCCATCTGGTCATGGACGCCTGGATCAAGGGCATCCGCAGCCTGACCGTGATCTACTACAACGCCGTGCGGCCGGAAGTGGCGGCGGAACTGCTGGAGGCGGCCGCCATCATGGACGTGAAGGTGCGCATCGGCATCGAGCTGTGCGCCCGGTTCCATGGCCGTTTCGTGCGTTTCATCTGGGTGCCCAAGGGGCTTTTCGACGCCCGCAGCGCCAGGGCGTTTCTCAACCAGACCGGGGTGCAGGCATTCATGGAGCGTGCGCGCCAGGTGTCGGTCTACCAGCGGGGCTATGTGTTCCAGGCGCTGGAGGCCTTCAACGACCGCCATCGCCTCACGGTGAACGACCATTTCGGCGTGGCCCTGGAACCGGTCGCGCTTGATGAGTTCATGCAGTTCGTGGGCACGGGGCAGATCTCCCTCTTCCACCTGGGCAACTGCATCCACCAGCGGCTCATGGCCCTTTTCCAGGAAAAGGCCGCATCCTTTGCCTCGTTGTCCCCCGAGGAGCGGGAGCGTACCCGCTCCCTGCTCACGGAGATGAATCTGCTCGACCCCCTGCATGTGGTGGAGCGGTGGCTCGCGCCGCAGGCCAACCCCGATATCCCCAATCCGGACGTGCCGGGCGATGATCCGGCGCAGCCGGACATGCTGCGCCTGGACGCGCCCACCCTGCTGCGCCAGGTGCGCGACGCCCATTCCCAGAGCCGCATCCGCCTTACCCTTGCGGGCCTGGACGCCGCCGACGTGCTGGAGCTGCTCTACGACTGCGAGGGCATGATTACCCACCTGGAGGTATTCAACCTCAAGGAGCACATGCACGTGCGCTCATCGGCCTGGGAAACCATTCTGGCCTTGCAGGCCGCGCTCAACGACGGCAGCGTGGTCACGCTCAAACGGCTCATCAGGGGCATTGTGGTTGAGGCCGAAGCCTCGGGCATGGATCCCGGCCGGCTGGCCAAGCTGCGGGGCATCCTGGGCGGCATCGCGCGGTTGCGCACCTTCTATGCCCGCACCCGGATCAAGTCCTCCCTGGGCTCCGACTCCACGGGACAGTCGTGCCGCATGTACGGCATGGGGCTGGTGGTGGAGGACACCCTGCCGCTGCGGGCGCGCAAGGCGTTGCGCCGTACGAGTGGCGCCGCGCCCGTGATCCTGCCCCTGGGCATGGAGGTCTACGAACGGATAACCTACAAGCCTGGCGGCGAAAGTGGCCTCAAGCGCATGGCGTGGCGCATCCCCCTGCTGCGGCGATTGACCGGGCGGACGGTGCATGAGTGGAAGGAACGGGCCGTGCGCCCCGCTCCCGTGGGCCGGAGCAACCTGCGCACCCTGGGCGGCATCCACATGCCGTGCGGGGCGGGCATCGACCTGGAGCCCAAGGCGGCGGCCAAGGAGGCCGGGCGTCTTCCCCTGGCCTACATGAACAGCGCCCTGCTCAATCTGCTCAAGATTTTCGTGGGGTTCGTGCCCGCGTTTCTCACCTTTGCCCTGACCAAGGACTGGTGGGTGCTCGCCTATGGCGGCGCGTTCATCTGGTTCGGCATCACCGGCGTGCGCAACGTGATCCAGTCGGTGCTGGGGTCCGGCGGCCTGCGCCGTTCACCGCTCCTGCGCTGGAACGATCTGGTGAGCTGGCGGCGGTTGTCCGATTCGCTCCTCTACACCGGTTTTTCCGTGCCGCTGCTCGACTGGCTGGTCAAGACCATACTTCTGGAAAAGGGGTGCGGCGTGACCACGGCCAGCAATCCCACGCTGCTCTACGCGGTCATGGCCCTGGCCAACGGCGTCTACCTGACCAGCCACAACCTGTTCCGGGGACTGCCCAAGCGGGTGGCGTTCGCCAATTTCTTCCGCAGCGTGCTGTCCATTCCCATCGCCGTGGCCTGCAACTCCGTGGCCGGGGCGTTGCTGGGCATGGCCGGGGTGGCGGCGGTGGACGCGGTGCTGCAACGCTGGGCGGCGATCATTTCCAAGCTGGCGTCCGACTGCGTGGCCGGACTCATTGAAGGCATGACCGACCGGGCGCGCAACATCCGCATGCGCATGTGGGACTACGCGGTGAAGCTGGGCCAGCTTTTCGAGACCCATGCCCGGCTGGAACTGCAATATCCGCACGCGGACGTGCTGCAACTGCTCGAATCCCCACGCGAGTTCATCCGGGGCGCCATGGCCAGGGACGAGGCGGGCGGCCACGGCGACACTGCGGGTGAAGAGTATGGCCTGGAAAAGGTGGTCATCGTCAGCGCGCTGGATTTCCTGCACATCTGGATGTGCCAGCCGCGCGCGCCCATCGCCCTGGAGCGGTGCATGCGCGCCATGCCGCAGGAAGAGCGGCAGATATTCCTCATGTCGCAGTACGTGTTGCTGCGCTACGAGGAAATCTCCCAACTTCTGGTGCAGGGGCTGGTGGGCAAGGATTTCGCCCGGGCACTGTCGTTCTATTTGAACACCTCGGCGGAATACCTGGACAACATCCAGCAATTGGCCTGGAAATACAGCCCCGAGGTGTCGGGAGCGCGCACCTTGCCCAAGGATTTCGCGGGCGGGGTGATCCGTCCGGGCGTGGGCTTGGAGGAGGGCGACCTGGAATGACCCGCCGTCCCGTTGCCGATGCCGCGCCCTGTGGCTTTTCTTCTTTTGCTTCTGCCGGGTTGACACCGTGGCGGGAGCGGGCTTAACACGGTAATGTCATGAAAACGTCTCAAAAACGTCATGTATCCGCAACAAACACAGAACGATGGAGGTCACCCGTGTTGAAACGCATCATGCTACTGGTTCTGGCGTTTTGTCTTGCTCTGCCCCTAGCCGCTCAGGCGGAGTATCCCTCCAGCCCCGTTACCATCATCGTGCCTTCCAAGGCGGGCGGTTCCACCGACGCCACGGCGCGCCTGTTCATCCTCACGGCCAAAAAATATTGGCCCAACGCGGAATTCGTGGTCAAGAACGTGGACGGCTCCGGCGGCCAGAAGGGTTTTGAGGAAATCGCCGACGCCAAGGCCGACGGCCTGACCATCGGCATGGTCTTCACCACCCAGGTGGTGGCGCATGTCGTGTCCAAGCGCGCCCGCTACACCCTGGACAGCTTCCATGTCATGGGCAACCTGAACGACGACCCGGAAATCGTGGTCGTGCCGCCGACCAGCCCCTTCAAGACCCTGGCCGAGTTCGCCAAGGCCGCCAAGGAAAAGAGCCTGACCGTGTCCGTGAACGGCATTGGTTCCGACGACTTCGTGGCCGCCAGGAAGTTCGAGGATACCGCCGGCGTGACCTTCAACCTCATGCCCACCAAGGGTTCCACCGAGCAGAAATCCGCCACCCTGGGCGGCCACGTGGACGCGAGCTTCATGAATCTGTCCCAGATGTTCGCCCAGCACAAGGCTGGCCAGGCGCGCATCATCGGCATCCTGACCAAGGAACGCAGCGAACTGCTGCCCGACGTGGCCACCGGCATCGAGCAGGGCTACCCCGTGCTCATGACCGCCACGCGCGGCTTTGTGGCTCCCGCCAAGGTGGACGCCACAATCCTGGCCAAGCTGGATGACCTGTTCCTCAAGGTGCAGGGCGATGCGGACTTCGTTGCCGCCGCCAAGAAGGACAACCTGTTCCTGCTGCCCATGAACGGCCCTGAATACCTTGACTATCTCAAGGCTCTTCAGATTGACACGCAACGCTACTACGACAAGAGCCCCTGGTAATGCCAAGACGTTTCGTGGAATTGCTTTTTCTGTTCGGTTTTCTGGCGCTCGCCGTGCTGCTGTACCGCAGCACGGCGGGCTACCCGTCCTTTGTGCAAGAGTCCACGGCGGTCTATGTGCGCTTTCTGGCCTGGACGCTGGGCATCCTGTGCGGCGTGGACCTGTTGCTGGGCGTGCTGCGCCACAGGGGCGAGGACGCGGGGAGGAAACTTGAAATCGCCAAGAGCCCCCAACGGTTCTGGGCGCTGCTCATCCTGTTGTGCGCCTATAGCTGGGCGCTTGACCCCCTGGGCTTTTTTCCGGCCTCGATCGTGTTTTTGCCGCTGACCATGCTCGCCATGGGATACCGGCGTCCACTGCCCATCGCATGCACCTCCGCCGGGATTCTGCTCTTTGTGTATTTTGTCTTTGCCAAGCTTCTGGAGGTCCATCTGCCCAAGGGGACGCTCCTGTAAAAGGATGCCCATGATTGTAGAGGCCGCACTCTCACTCCTGACGCCATCGGCGTTGTTCGCGGTGTTCCTCGGCACGGTCTCCGGCGTGGTGGTCGGTGGCATGCCCGGACTCACCGCCACCATGGCCGTGGCGCTGCTCATTCCGGTCACCTATGCCCTCGAACCCCTCACCGGACTCATCCTCATGGGCGGCGTCTATTGCGGCGCCATGTACGGCGGGTCCATCCCCGCCATCCTGCTGCACACGCCGGGCACCCCGGCGGCGGCGGCCACGGCCATCGAAGGCTACCCGCTCACCCAGCAGGGCCGGGGCGGCATGGCGCTCAAGGTCTCGGTCATTTCCAGTTTCCTGGGGGGCATTTTTTCCACCTTCGTACTCCTGTGCACCGCGCCCGCCCTGGCCATCTTCGCCCTCAAGTTCGGGCCGCCCGAGTATTTTCTTCTGGCCATTCTGGGGCTTGTGGGCATCGTGTCCCTGGCCGACGAGGGCAAGCTGGTCAAGGCGCTCATCTCGGGCGTACTGGGCCTCGCCATAGCGGTCATCGGCACGGACCCCATCTCCGGCAGCCTGCGCTACACGTTGGGTATCCGCGACCTTTTCGACGGCGTGTCGTTCATGCCCGCGCTCATCGGCATGTTCTCCATCACCCAGATGCTCAAGCTGACCAGCGTCAAGCGCATCATGCACGAGACAACGGGGTTGACCACCACCATCAAGAAGGAACCCATGCCCAAGGGGCTGGGCAAGTTCATCGCCCTGGGCTCGGCGGTGGGTACGATGGTGGGCATCCTGCCCGGCGAGGGCGCCACCATCGCGGCCTTTGTGTCCTACAACGTGGCGCGGCAGAACTCGAAGAACCGCAAGCTTTTCGGGCACGGCAACCCCGAGGGCATCGCCGCCGCCGAAAGCGGCAACAACGGCTGCGTGGGCGGTTCGCTGGTGCCCACGCTCACCCTGGGCATTCCGGGCAACAGCGTGGCCGCGGCCCTGCTGGGCGGCCTGCTCATCCACGGCCTCATTCCCGGCCCGGAACTGTTCACCAAGCACGGGGTCATCACCTACGGCTTCATCCTGTCCATGTTCCTGGCCAACCTTGTCTTTCTTGGCCTGGGGCTGTTCTTCGCCCCCTATTTCGCACGCATCTCGCTCATCCCCACCTCGCTGCTCATTCCCGGGGTATGCCTCTTTTCCGTGCTCGGCTCCTACGCCATGAACAACAGCCTGTTCGACGTGTGGGTGATGCTGCTTTTCGCCGTGGCGGCGCTGTTCCTTGAAAAAACGGGCTTTTCGCTCGGCGCGCTCATCCTGGGGCTCATTCTTGGCCCCATTGCGGAAACCGGTTTCGCCCAGGCCGTCATCATCGGCCACGGCAGCTATTCCGTGTTCTTTACCCGCACGCCCTGCCAGATATTGTGGGGCGTCATCCTGCTGCTGCTGGTGCCGCCGATGCTCCAGATCTACAAGCACCATTTTGGCCGCAAGGTATTGGTGGGCTGATCGCCCTTACGGCGAAATCCATCGACAAGCGGCCCGGTTTTTCCTAGAGAGGATGCCACACCGGGCCGCATGCAGGCCGCCGGGCGTGTGCCCGGCGGCGCGCCGTGCGGCCCCAACCCCCGGAGCGCGCCGTGACCGCAAAGCCCCTGACCGTCGCCTTTCTCTACAATGTGCGCCACACCTACCCGGATCCCGCCGATCCGCGCACGCAGTTGGAGACGGATTTCGACGATCCCGCCACCATCGAGGCCATGATCGCCCATCTGGAACACTGCGGCTACGAGGTCATCCCCATCGAGGCGGACCGGGCGGCGTATCTGGCGCTGCACCGGCTGCGCGAGCGCATCGACGTGGCCTTCAACTATGCCGAGGGCATCTATGGCCATGACCGCGAATGCCACCTGCCCGCCATGCTGGAGATGTTGCAGATCCCCTATACCGGCTCCACGCCGTTGACCCAGGCGCTGGTGCTGCACAAGGCCAAGGCCAAGGATTTGCTGGGCGCGCATGGCGTGCCCGTGCTGCCGCACCAGGTCTTTCGTTCGGCGGACGAGCCCTTGGCGCCGGGGCTGGGCTTCCCGCTCATCGTCAAGCCCCTGGCCCAGGGATCCAGCGCGGGCATCACCAACAAGAGCGTGGTCGAGGACGACGCGGCCCTGCGCGCCCAACTCGCCGCAGTGCTGGACACCTTTGGCGGCCAGGCGTTCGTGGAGCCGTTCGTGGATGGCCGCGAGTTTTCCATCGGCATGCTGGGCGCGGCGGACGGCGGGGCGCCCACGGTGCTGCCGTGGATCGAGCCCAACCACGCGGCCCTGCCCGAGGGGTATCACAAGATCGATTCCCTGGAAGTGAAATGGGTCTTCGAGGAGCAGGCGGGCGGCTCGGATTACCTCCGCTGCCCGCCCGAGGTGCCGCAGCGGCTCAAGGCGCGCATCGACGCCATCTGCCTTGCCGTGTGGGACACCCTGGAGATGCGCGATTTCTGCCGCATCGACCTGCGCTGCGACCGCGACGGCAACCCCTATGTGCTGGAGGTCAATTCGCCCGCAGGGCTCATTCCGCCCGCCATCTCCACCACCTCCTACTTCCCCCTTGCCTGCCGCACGGCGGGCCTCGACTACGAGGCCATGCTCCAGCGCATCATCGCCTCCGCGCTGGCCCGGCCGCGCTAGCGCATTTTAACATTGAAGCAATGTTGCAAGTTGAAATAATGAAGCATTATTTCAACAAAATGCATAAGAGCATCTAAACTTTTTCAAAGTTAAGATGCTCTAGGGCGGGGGCATCCCAGGCCGCGTGCGGCCGTGCCATGGTGAACGCATGGACCGGCGAGGGGCATTGCCTCACGTCGGCTGTGCGGCCTTGGCCGCTTCCTTTCAGCCCCATGCCGCCAGGGCCGTTTGCCACCTTTCGTCTCCGTTTCATCCCATCGCCGCCGCTCCCCTTGCACGGCCTCCAGGTCCATGTCTCGGGGCAGCTGCCTTGTGCCGAACCGCATGTTTTTCCGCGCGTTCTTGCGTGGAAGATATTGACAGCCGGGCAGGCGGAAGGTAAATCACCACTTCTTCAGTACTGGCTGGTCAGTATTGAGGCGGGGCGCGAGCCCTGTCCACAACAGGAGGATGGCGTGATGCACGACACAAGACCCGTGGCCGTGACCATTGCCCGGCAGTTTGGCAGCGGCGGGGCGGCATTGGGCGCGCGGCTGGCGCAGCGGTTGGGATTTGTCTTCATTGACAGGCAGATATTGAGCCGCGCCGCCAATGCGCTGGGCGTGGACGAGGATGCGGTGGCGGTGCGCGAAGAACGCGTGGCCACGTTTTGGCAGGGACTTCTGGACTCCTTTGCCCGGGGTGTGCCGGACGACGTATTCAGCCCCCAGCCCCAGTTGATTCCCACGGAACAGGGACTTTTCGCGGCCCAGCAACAGGCCTTGCGGGAGCTTGCGGCATGCGGCGACTGCGTGGTGGTGGGCCGGGGCGGATTCAAGGCCTTGGCCGGGGTGGCGCGGTGCGTGAACGTGTTCCTGCACGCGTCCGAGGCGTACCGCGTGGCCAGGCTGGAGCAAGATGGCCGCGCCGACAACCGCGCCGTTGCGCTGGACATGATTCTGAAGGCCGACGCGGAGCGCGCGCGGTATATCCGCGAGGTGACGAGCGCCCAATGGCATGACGCCCGCAACTATGACCTGTGCCTGGACATGGGGCGGCTGGACAGGGACGGGCGGGGCATGGATGCGGCGCTGGCCGTGATCGAGCGTGTGGTGCGCGCGATCGCCGGGCCAGACAAGCCCATATGACGGAGGGTTGCAATGCAAGTGTTGAGTGACGAAAAACGAGAGAGGATCCTTGAGGCGGCAGGCGTCCTGTTCGCTTCAAAACCCTACCACAAGGTACTGCTGTCCGAGGTCGCGGCTGCGGCATCTGTTGGTAAGGGAACAATATATCTCTATTTCCCGGACAAGGACGCCCTGTATGTGGCGGCGGTGAGCAAGGGGTTCGCGGAAATGCTGGAACACCTGCGGCCCTTTGTGACGCGGGGCGATACGCCGCCCGTGCTCGTGTTGGAGCGCATCATCCGGGAACTGGTGGGCTACGGCTACAAGAACCCGCACCTCTTTGAACTGATGCGCGGTGAAAACGGGGAAGAGGCGGGCAGGAAGCACTGCCTGCGCCACCGCGACGAGGTGCGCGAACTTGTGGAGACCGTGTTGCGGCGCGGCGTGGCCATGGGCCAGTTCCACGACCCGTATCCCGAGATCACCGCCCGGCTCATCCCGGGGCTCGTGCGCAGTTCGTTCATTTTTCAGCCCATGCCCCTCAACGAGGAAGGGTTGTGCAACCATATCATGCAATTCGTGCGTGGAGCGCTTCGCTGCAAGGACGCGAGACGCTTCTGATACGCACTGGAATGGAACAGCAGGGAACACATGAAGGATACACAGACGCAACCGCAAGAGATTGCGGGACGCAACGGCAGGCGGCGCAAGGCATTGCGCATGGCGGTTCTGGCGGTGGCGGTGCTGGTGGCGGTGGCCGGCATACCCGCCTATTGGCATGCGGCCACGCACGAATCCACGGATGACGCCTATCTGGAAGGCCATGTGGTGCCCGTGAGCCCCAAGGTCGCCGGGCACGTGGCCAAGGTGCACGTGGCGGACAACGGCGAGGTGCGCAAGGGCGACCTGCTTGTGGAACTGGATCCGCGCGATGACGAGGCGGCGCTGGCTGCGGCCACGGCTTCCCTGGAGGCTGCGCGGGCCAACTACCGGGCCCAGACCATTGGCGTGGACCTGACGTCCATTGCCTCGTCCACGGACCAGGAGGGCGCCCAGGCCAACGTGGCGTCCGTGCGGGCGTCGGTGGCCACGGCCCAGGCCGCGGCGGCCGCCGCCGCGAGCGAGCGCGAGCAGGCCATGGCGCAGCTGCAATCCGCGCGTGCCGGACTGGAGGAGGCCAAGGCGGACGTGATCCAGGCCGAGGCCAATGCGGAACGCGACACGCAGGATCTTGCGCGGATGCGCGAGATGGCCGAAACCGGCGCGGTGAGCAGGCAGCAGTTGGACCACGCCGTGGCCAGCGCCCGCGTGGCCGCCGCGTTGCTGGATGCGGCGCGCAAGAAGGTGCAAGCCCAGGAGGCGCAGGTGGCGCAGTCCATTGCCATGGTGCAGGCGGCGGAGGAAAACCGGCGCCAGGCCACGTCGCAGGTGCGGGCGCGCAAGGCGCAGGTGGCGCAGGCCCAGGCCGCGCTGACGGCCACGGGGTCCGCGCCGCAGCAGGTGGCCCAGAGCCGCACCCGCATGGAGGTGGCCAAGGCCGAGCTGGACAAGGCCGAGGCCCAGGCGGAACAGGCCCGGCTCAACCTGTCCTACACCCGGATATACGCCCCGTGCGACGGCGTCGTCACCCGCAAGTCCGTGGAGCAGGGCGCGTATGTGAAGGTGGGCCAGACCCTCCTGTCCCTTGTGGAACCCGAGGTGTGGGTGGTGGCCAACTTCAAGGAGACGCAGCTGGAGGCCATGCGCCCCGGCCAGCCCGTGGACATCACCGTGGACACCTATCCCGGCGTGTCCTTCGCGGGCCGTGTGGACAGTATCCAGCGCGGCACCGGTTCCCGTTTCAGCCTGTTGCCCGCCGAGAACGCGGCAGGCAATTTCGTCAAGGTCGTGCAGCGCGTGCCGGTCAAGATCGTGTTCAAGAGCGTGGCGGACTTGAAAGGCTATCTCCTGGCGCCCGGCATGTCCGTGGAGCCCGAGGTGCGCCTGACCGCACCGGAGAAGTGAGGGCGCCGCGCGCCTGACCAGGAGCATGTGACATGAGCGCCGCCCCTTCTCCTTCCGCCGCCGCGTGGCGGCCGCAGGCCAATCCCTGGCTCATCGCCGCGGCGGTCATGCTGGCCACGGTGCTCGAGGTGCTGGACACCACGGTGGCCAACGTGGCCCTGCCGCACATCGCGGGCAATTTGTCGGTCACGCCCGAGGACGGCACCTGGATGCTCACCAGCTACCTGGTGGCCAACGCCATTGTGCTGCCCATGACCGGTTGGCTGGCGCGCCGGTTTGGCCGCAAGCGGTTCCTCATGTGGTGCGTGACGGGGTTTGTCCTGTCCTCGGCCGCGTGCGGGGCCGCGCCGTCGCTGCCGTTCCTGGTGGTTGCCCGCGTGTTGCAGGGCGCTGCGGGCGGGGCGCTCCAGCCCTTGTCCCAGGCCATCCTGATGGAAAGCTTTCCGCCGCACAAGCGCGGCATGGCCATGGCCGTGTTCGGCCTGGGCGTGGTGTGCGCCCCCATCATCGGCCCCACGCTGGGCGGGTGGATCACCGACACCTATTCCTGGCGCTGGATTTTCTACATCAACCTGCCCCTGGGCGGCGCGGCCCTGCTCATGTGCCGGGCCTTTATCGAGGATCCGCCGTACCTCAAGGAGTCCCTGGCCAACGGCGGCAAGAAGATGGACCTCGTGGGCTTTGGCCTGCTGGCCCTGTGGCTCGCCACGCTCCAGATCGTCCTGGACAAGGGGCAGCAGGCCGACTGGTTCAACGCCGCGTGGGTGTGCTGGTTCTCGGTGGTCTCATGCGCGGCCATGCTGGCCTTCATCTGGCATGAACTGCACGTGGAGCGCCCGCTGGTGGACCTGCGCGTGCTGGCCAACCGCAACTTCGCCCTGGGCACGGCCATGATTGGCGTGGTGGGCGTGGTGCTGTACAGCGCCTTGACCCTGCTGCCCCTGTATCTGCAAGGGCTCATGGGCTATTCCGCCCTGGACAGCGGCCTTACCCTCAGCCCGCGCGGGCTGGGCGCGGTGGTGGCCATGGTGCTGGTGGGCAGGCTCATCGGCAAGGTGGACAGCCGCTACCTCATCGGTTTCGGCTTCACGCTGCTCGCCTATTCCACCTACCTGTTCAGCGGCATCAACCTGGACATCGACATGATGCGCATCGTGTGGCCCAACGTCATCATGGGCGTGGCCCTGGGGTTCGTGTTCGTGCCCATGACCACCCTGGCCATGGGCGGCCTGCCCAACGAGCAGATGGGCAACGGCGCCGGGCTGTTCAACCTCATGCGCAACCTGGGCGGCGGCATAGGCATCTCGGTGGTGACCACCATGCTGGCCCGTGGCGCGCAGACGCATCAGACCTTGCTGGCCGAGCACATGACGCCCGACAACCCGCAGTTCGCGCGGTTGATGGAGCATCTGGGCAGCGTGTTCTCATACCATGCCGACCCGGTGCTGGCGGACCAGCAGGCCTATGCGGTCATGTACCGTGTGCTCACTCAGCAGGCCAATATGCTGGCGTATTTGGATAATTTCAGATCCCTGGCCGTGATGTGCCTGCTGTGCATTCCCTGCGTCATCTTTTTCAAGCGGGTACGGCGCGGCAGGGCGGTGGCCGGGCACTAGAGCGTTTCAGCTTTGATACTGTCTAAAGCTCTCGTGCATTTCGTTGAAATAACGCTTCATTATCCCAACGTGTCACAGTGCTTTACTGTAGAAACGCACTGAGCGGGGGGGGCGGGCGCGGCGCGTCACATGGGCAGGCGGGGGCATTTGGAACGGTGGGGAACGCTGTGGGCCAGCTCGCAGTCCGCCACATCCAGCTTGACGTGCTGGGCCAGGAACTTGCGCGGGTCGCGGCGGATGATGTCGTCCTTCACGGGCACGTGCATGCAGAACAGCTCGCCCCAGTTGTTGGTGAACAGGATGGCCACGTCGCGCACGCTGTTCTGCCCCCGGTCCGAGAGCAGGTTGAGCGCCAGGAAGGCGCGGGTGACCCGCTCCTCCTTGAGCGTCTCGTCCAGGTCCACGTCGAACAGTTTGGCCGGGAAAAAGTCGTAGAGAGCGGGCAGAAGCTGCGTCACGTCCTGGGCCGAGACCGGGGCCATGGTCTTGTCCACGTCGATGAGCGCCTTGGGGTTGAAGATCTTGTTGGCCATGATCCAGCCGAGCAGATAGGGCAGGTTGGTGTCGCGGCGCACCTCCACATAGTTTTCCCGCCGCGAGGGCACGCGGGGCGGCAGCCCCTTGACGATCCACACCGCCTTCTTGCCCGGCGCCTTTTCCGCCATGAATTGCAGTTCCTGGAACCCGCCCTTGACCGGATTGACGAAGGGGATGCGCTCGACCTTGTGCGTGCGCCGCGAAAAGGCCGCAAAGAGCTTGCGGCCCATCTTGGTCAGGTCCGTGGGGTTGATCTTCACCTCGATCTTGCGATCCTTCAGGCTTTGCTGCACGCGGCCATAGGTCGTGACCATGAAGGCGTTCACCTGGTCGCCCAGCTTGAGCATCTCGGCAAACCCCTGCCGCTTGAGCACGCGGTCGATCTGTTCCTGGGTCGCGCCGTTGTCGCTGCCAAAGAATTCGCCCAGGAGCTTGCGCTTGCGCAGGGTGTGCTCGTCGGTGCGGTCCAGGCTCGACGCGCGGTCGCCCAGCTTGAACAGGAAGGCGAGGTTCATGAGCTGCGCGGCCTGCTGCATGCCGCCGGTGGCGTAATAGTCGCGCACCTCCTTGAACAGCACGGCATAGGGGTCGATGCCGAACAGGCTGGGCCGCCCGGCCATGAGGTTGACCTTGATGCGGTCGCACAGGAGCATGGTGTCACCCTCCTTGCCCGCCACATACTTTTCCAGCAAGCCGAATTTCATGATGGATTTGAACGGGCTCTTGAACGCCTTGACCAGTTGCCACAGCGATGCGCCGAAAAATTCGCCAGGGGGAATGGAGGCCATGTTGCCCATGTTCGTGGTGCGCTCGCCCAGACCGCCGGGCGCGTTGGCTGCCAGGTCGAGGCGGCGGGCGTATTCCGCGTCGTCCGCGCCGGGAGGGGCGAGCCACCAGGCCAGGTTGCCGCCGCACACCTTGAGCGCCGTGCGGTAGAATTCCTCCTTGAGCAGGAGCGCCTGCGCCGAGCCGGAGCTTTCCTTGTCGCTGAAGCCGAAGTCGTTGCGCCGCACCGCCTCCATGTTCATGACGAAAAAGGTGGTCTCCAGGTCAAAGACGGTGTCGGCCCACTGGGAGATGCGCACGAGTTTGTCCTGCAGTTGGGCCAGCACGTCCGGGGTGGCGTCGTCCGGGTGCACGCAGACCCAATAGTCCAGGTCCGAGGCGTCGGTCATGGCGATGGAGCCCACGGAGCCTATGGTATAGATGGCCTCCACGCGCGGGCCGCTGGTGGGCGGCGGCGCCAGCGAGAACCCCGGCAGGTGGCTGCGTCCGCTGTCCAGCAGCGAATAGCCGGGCTCGTAGCCGTGCACGCGGCACAGGGGATAGTTTTTGTCGGTCGCGTGGGTGCGCTCAAAGGCGTTGCATTGCAGCAGGTGGGGCAGCATGCGGTAGAATTCGCTTTTTTGCTGCCCAAGCGTGGCGAGCGCCATGCTGGTGCGCCGGTGGTTGTTGGCCAGCATGGTCTGTTCCCGGCGGGCCAGATCGCGGTTGGCGATCCAGTAGTTCACCACGGCCTGGGCCATGGCCGCGCCCGCGGGAGTCCGCGTCCAGGCCGGGGGCTGGGGCAGGCCGTTTGCGGCGGCGGCGCGCAGGGCGGCATCCTGATAGTCGAGCACGGCCTGCATCAGGACGGGGTGGTCGGGCGCCATGTCCAGAAAGCGGGCGCCGTGGCACGAGGAACCGTCAAAGGTTGTCTCGCGCATATTGATGCCTTCAAAGGAGGCCTCGTCCACGGCGCAGTCCACGCATTCGGCACCGCCCAGCGCGCAGTGCCGCCACTGCGACCCGGTCAGGTCCACGCACTCCAGGCGCACGCCGGACAGGCCGCAGTCCTCGAACACCGCGTCCGAAAACGGGGCGTCCCGGAAGAGGCAGGCCTCCAGCCGGGAGGAGCGCCAGCCCGTCTGGGCAAACCGGCAACGGGCGGCCTGGCACTCGCTGAAGGGTGAGGTGTCGAAAAAAGCGCCGGAAAAATCGGTCTTCTTGAAGGTGCAATTGATGAACGCCACGTTTTCCAGCGCCGCGCCCGCAAAGGATGTCTTGTCGAAGCGGCAGGTGTCGAACACGATGTCCATCAGGCCGCAGCCGTCGAACGACGCCTTGGAAAACTCGGCGTTCTTGAAGGACATCTGCTTGAGCCGCGCATCCCTGAACAGCGGCGCCTTGAAGGTCACCTTGCCCACGTCGAACCCGCTCACGTCATATCCGGAAACGTCGAGCTCCTCCACGGTGAACGGGACTTCCAGCGCCTTGCGGAAGACCTCGTTGCCCTTGTCCGCCTTTTTGCCGCCGAACAGGCCGCCCTTTTTTTTGGCTTGCCGCTGTTCGCGCGGCGCCACCGGGCTTGCGGGCGGCGCTTTCAGGAAATGGCGTTCGGCACGGTAGCGCTGGTAGAATGCCTTGGCCGCCTCCACGGCGGGGTCATCCGCCTCGGCGCGGATGCGGCCCGACTTGAGCGTGGCGCGCAGGCCGGCGGCGGTCACGTCGGGCAACGCCTGCGCGATGAGCGCGAACAGCACCGCGCCGAGTACGTTCCGGGACTTGGCCGGAAAGCGGTTGTACAGCCGGGCGTGGCTCACGGGATCGAGCAGCAGGATGCGGGGATAGATGGCGGTGCGTTCCGTGGGGCAGTGCTTGATGAGGAACTCGAAGACCGCATCGAGCCGGGGCGATTGCTGGGCGATGAGGGCGTGCAGCACGCGCAGGCGTATGCCCGGGTCAGCGTGCTTGAGCAGCGGCCCGAGCGATCTGGGCGCGCCGGGTTGGGGCGGCAGAAGCGCCAGGGCGTCCAGCAGCGGGGGCAGGGTCTTGGCCGTGGCCGTGGACAGCGCGTCCACAAGCAGGGGCGTGGCAGCGGTATCCCCCAGCGCGGTGAGGGCGCGGATGGCGACGGAGGCCTCGGTGGTGCCCGAGGCGGCACGCACGGCCAGGGCGGCGGGGATTTTGGCGCGCGCCAGGGTTTCGCGCGCCTGGATGGTGGCCGTGTGGCCCCAGCGGTGCAGGACCGCGAGGAAGCGCATGGCCGCATCCACATCCCAGGTCCGGGGGGTGGTCAGGGCCGCGTCGCACCACTGGACGAACGCCTGGTCCATGGGGCGCGTCTGGCGGGCGTATTGATGCAGCAGGATGAGCAGCAGATCCTGGGGCAGGGCGGCCAGCACCGGTTCCAGGAGATTGAAGGGGATGATGTTGCGGCGCAGGTATTCGATGGCCAGCACCCATCCCGGAGGGCCGAGCTTGAGCCAGAAGTCGAGGCTGGCGCGCAGCAGATTGCCCGACATGTCCGCCTCGGCGGGTTGCTGCAGGGCATAGGCGATGAGCGACGCCTGCACGGGCGTGCGGCCCGTGGCGCGACGCACCGATGCGATGAGCGCCAATGCCTCGTCGGCGAGGTCGCTCATGGCTTTGAGGCCGCCCGTTTCGTAGAAGGATTGGGAATCCCCCCTGAAAGTGCCCAAAATTTCCGTCAGCCGTTTCAACTCGTCGGGCATGGCGCACGTGTCAATCGGTAAGATGTTCCGTATTTTTTCATACGATAGCAGAAAAAGGGCGTGGTTGAAAATGCCTTGATGTCATGGCGCGGCGCCGGAGCGGGAGAAAAATCCGCCGGGGGGGGGCGCCGCATAAAAAAACCCGCCAGGGGCGGGTTTTGTTGAAAGAGCATGATGCGCTGTTATGCCTCGGTGTTCAGAATCTGCCCGCTCGACACCTCAAGGGAGGCCCACATGCCCCGGCTGGGCACATGTTCGGCGTAGCCCACGCCCATGGGCATCGACTCGCCCCATTCGCTGGACCGTTGGAAAGAGCGGGATTCCAGCCGAAGCGTTTTCGACGTGTACGAGTTGCTGTGTTCGGCGGACATTTCAACAAGCCGCCATTTTTTTTGAAGCGCTTGCAAGGACATGTCGTTCACCCCCTGGCAGAATTGCTACTTCCATGTAGAGCGAATGTGTCTTCTCCTTTTAGTTTTTAGTCTTTTTCAGGGGCGTGGTCAACCCGGCCCGGACCATGCCCGGGCCTTTGCACCCGGCCCGCTTTTGGGGTACACAGCGGGCCTTGTTCAGCGGTGCCTCCCGCGCCGCACGCCACAGGAGAAAGGAATGGAATCAAGCAAGATAAAAGGAATAAAGCCGTTCTACGTCATGGACGTGCTGGAGCGCGCCCATGCCATGGAGCGCGAGGGCAAAAACGTCATCCACCTGGAGGTGGGCGAGCCGGATTTCGACACGCCCGAGCCGGTCAAGCGCGCCATGGAGCGCGCCCTGGCCGACAACAAGACCCACTACACCCACAGCCTGGGCCTGGTGGAACTGCGCGAGGCGATTTGCGCCCACTACGCGGCGCGCTACGGCGTGGCCGTGCACCCGGATCAGGTGCTCGTGGCCAACGGCACCTCGCCCGCCATGTTCATGCTCTTCGCCGCCCTGCTCGAGCCCGGCGACGAGGTGGTCATCTCGGACCCCGGCTATGCCTGCTACGCCAATTTCGTGCGTTTTGCGGGCGGCGAGCCCGCGCTGGTGCGCGTGTTCGAGGAGGACGGCTTCCAGTACCGGCCCGAGGCGATCCGCGCCCGCATGAACGACCGCACCCGCGCCATCCTCATCAATTCGCCCGCCAACCCCACGGGCACGCTGCTGTCCGAGGACCGCATGCGCGCCGTGGCCGGGCTGGGCGTGCCCGTGGTGTCCGACGAGATCTATCACGGCCTGGTGTACGGCGAGGGCGCGGCGGCGGAACACTCCATCCTCGAATTCACGGACAACGCCTTTGTGTTCAACGGCTTTTCCAAGCTCTACGCCATGACCGGGCTGCGCCTGGGCTACCTCATCGCGCCCCGGCCCTACATGCGCGGCTTCCAGAAGCTGGCCCAGAACTTCTTCATTTCGCCCAACTCCGTGGTCCAATGGGCGGGCATTGCCGCGCTCACCGAATGCGCGGACGACGTGGCGCGCATGACCGCCATCTACGACGAGCGCCGCCGCTTCATGATCAAGCGGCTCAAGGAGATCGGCCTGGGCATCCAGGTGGAGCCCACCGGCGCGTTCTACGTGCTGGCCAACGCCCGCCACCTGTGCATCGCCACGGGCAAGTCGAGCTACGACATCGCCTTCGACATCCTGGAAAGCGCCCATGTGGGCGTGACCCCCGGCACGGATTTCGGCCCTGGCGGCGACGGCTACATCCGCTTTTCCTACGCCAATTCCCTGGCCAACATCGCCGAGGGCATGGACCGCCTGGAGCGGTACGTGGCCAGGGTGTGCTAGGAGCAAGCATGGTTGCCCGCGCCACGCCTCCCGCCGCGCTGCCCAAGGGCGGCGTGCGCAAAATCCTGCTCTGCCAGTTGCGGCAGATCGGGGACGTGCTGCTGGCCACCCCGGCGGCGCGCATGCTCGCCGAGCGCTTTCCCGGCGCGGAAATCCATTTTCTCACCGAAAAGAAATGCGCCCAGGTGCTGGAGCACAATCCGCACATCCACACGGTCTGGACCATAGACAAGAAGGCGTTCGGCGGCCCGTTCGGGCTGCTGCGCGAGGTGGCCTGGTACTGGCGCGTGGCGCGGCAGGGGTTCGACATCGTGGTGGATTTCCAGCAATTGCCCCGCTGCCGCTGGGTGGTGGCCTTTTCCGGCGCGCCGCTGCGCCTGTCGTACAAGGGGCCGTGGTACACCCGTTGGCTGTTCACGCACGCCTCCGATCCCGTGCACGGCTATTCCGCCCTGACCAAGGCGAGTTCGCTTGGCCCCCTGGGCCTGGCGTGGCAGGGCGAGCGGCCGCTCATGGTCATCACGGACAAGGAAAAGGCGTGGGCGCGGCAATGGCTGGCCGCGCGGGGCATTGGGCTGGAGCACCGGCTGGTCACGGTGGACCCGTCGCACCGGCGCGCCACGCGGCGGTGGCCCGCGTCGTCCTATGGCAGGCTCATCGCGGCCGCGGCCGCCGCTGATCCGTCGCTGCGTTTCCTGGTGTTGTGGGGACCGGGCGAGGAGGGCGACGCCCGCGCCGTGGCCCAGGCCGCCGGACTGGGCGCGCGGTGCGTGGTGCCGGATGCATGCATTTCGCTGCGCCAGTTGGCCGCGTGCGTGGACGCGGCGGCGCTGCATGTGGGCAATTGCTCTGCCCCGCGCCACATGGCCGTGGCCGTGGGCACGCCGTCGTTGGTGGTGCTGGGCGCGACCAGCCAGGCGTGGACCTTCCCGTCCGACCGCTATCCGGGCGTGGCGCACAAGGCGTTGGCGCTCGGCCTCGACTGCCAGCCGTGCAACCGCAACGACTGCCCCCGAGACCTCGCCTGCCTCACCGGCCTTGCGCCGGAACGGGTGCTGGAAGAGATGCTGGCCATGCTGGGCGCGTAGTCCAGGCCAGCCGTCCGCCGCGTCCGGACTGCCCGGCAGTCCGGCAAATCCACACGGCCTAGCCGTCCACCAATCCCTGATAGAGCGCCACGCACTGGCGCAGGAAATCGTTGCCCGTAAGCTGGGTGATGCGGTTCTGCTGGTCCCGCAGCTGCGACGCGGCGAATTTGGGGTCGGTGGCGACCCGCTCCAGCAGGCCCGCCAGCGCCGAAGCGTCGCCGGGTTGCACGAGCACGGCGCGGTCCAGCAGGTCGGGCATCACACCCACCGACGTGGACAGCAGCAGCCTGCCGCAGGCCATGATCTCCAGCGCGGCCCGGGCAATGGTCTCGGACCACAGCGAGGCCACCACGCCCACGTCCAGCGCGCTGATGCACGCGGCCACGTCGTTGCGCCTGCCGGTCAGTACCGTGGCGTCGGCCATGTTGTCCTCGGTGATCCACGCCTCCATCTCCGCCGTGCGCATGGCCGAGTCGTGCCCGATGAGCATGAGCTTGACCTGCCGCATGCCGCGCCCGTGGCGCAACCGCGCCACGGCCTCGATAAGCTCCTTTTGCCCCTTTACCCGGTCGTACCTGCCCAGCAGCCCCACCACCACGTCGCCCGGCCCAAAGCCGTATTCGGCCCGTACCCGGTCGCGTCCGGCGGGATCAAAGGCAAAGGCCTTGGTGTCCACGCCGCCGTAGATGCAGTGCAGCCGGTTGTGCGGCACGCCCAGCGCGTCGCGGAACACGCGGGCCATGGCGGTGTTGGTCACCACCACCGCGTCGGCCACGTGGCGGTGCAGCCAGCGGTTGGGCAGGTTGTTGCGGGGCGGCCGCTGGTCGCCGCGCGTGCGCACCAGCCGGAAACCGCCCAGGCGGCGCGCCAATCCCCACAGAATGAAGGATTCGCCCCGGTGGCAGTTGACCACTTCGGGCCGCCACGCCGCGATGAGCCGATGGATGTCCCGGGCAAGCGCCAGGATGCGCAACGGGTTGCGGGCATTGAGATCCATGGGATACGCGGTCAGCCCCCACGCCTTGGCCGTGTGTGCGGCGGGCGAGCCGGGCAGGCAGGCGATGAGGACGTCGTGGCCCGCCTCGGCCAGCAGCCGGCTCTGGTACAGGGCGTACCATGCCGTGGCGTTGAACCAGCGCACGTTGATGACCTGGAGTATTCTCATGCGGGACAGGGGATGTGGTGTTGCATGGATGGGCGGTGTTGTTTGCGTTGAGGGCCGCCTGGGACCGTGGCCGACAAAAAAGCATGACAGAGGGGGGTGAGAATGGCAAGCTGTGAGGAGAGGTGGGCCGTATCCCGGGCTCTGGTGCTGGGCGTGAGGGGAACTTTTTCGCTGGACCGGGCCTCTCGGACGCCAGCGCCTTGCCAGACGGGAGCGGTGTCGATTATCCGGCAGAAATGGCCGCTCCGGGCGGCGCAACCGTTGCGGCGGGCTCGGGGTGCGGGGTACGGTGTATGGGCTTGTTGTGAAAAAGATGTGGCATCTCGGTGTGTTGCCTGAGCCTGGCCGCAGAGGGTTTCCCGGCGCGGTTCAGCCGCGCCGGGTGGTATCATACTTGCAAAAAATTCGCTGGATGGTCAGGCCTTGTTTTCGCGCTTGGCAATGGCCTCGGATTTGATGCGGTCGAGCAGGTCCGCGAGCGCGGGTTTGACGTTTTCGCGGATGTCGCCCGCCACGATGAGGAACAGCAGGTCGTCGCCGGGCATGAACCGCCCGGATTTGGCCTCCACGACCACGCGCCAGATGCCTGGGCGGGCCTCGATTTCCCGGCGGATGGCCTCGACCTTTTCCAGGTCGGGTGAGACCTCAAGGGCCGTGACCGCGTCATGGTCGGCCCGCGACCAGGCCCGCACCACGCCGTTGTGGACCAGGATCATGCCGACGTTTTCGGCGAATCCCGGCTCCGCTTTGAGTCGGGCTATGGTTTGTGAAATATCCATCCGACGCTCCTTGTGGGTTGGAGTGACTCATGCGCGCCGCAAGGCGCGCGGTATCAAATGGCCGCGAAGAGCGGCAGGGGCGGGCGGCAGACGCGCCGCGCTCCGTGGGATCATGCCATGCCGTCAATAAACGACTTGTTGATGAAACTGCCGGTTCTCAAGGAATCGCGCATGGTGACCAACGGCTTTGCCGTGTGGCTCGCCTGGCGGGGCGACCTCAACCCCGCCGTGCCGCAGACGCTTGCCGACTATGGTGGCATACGCCTTGTGGATGCGCGCGACCAGTCCCTGTGGTTTTTCTTCAACGAGGACGTGTTTCTGTCCGTGGCGCGCCTGGAAATCTGGGCGCGTCTCAATCCGCTGCCGGTTTTCTCGCAGATCATTCCCGCCAAGCTGCTGCTGGGTTTCAAGCTGAATCTGACCATGGTCGTGGATTCGGCCCTGTCGTCCCAGGAGGCCATGATTCCCGAGGAGTTCGAATCCTGGGTGCATACCAAGGCCGCCGAGGATGCGCGCCGGATTCCGGGGCTCACGTTCAGCGAGCCCCGCAAGGTGCGCGGCCTGTCCGCCGCCATGTGGCAGACCTTTGCCGCCGACCCGCGCCTGCCGTACGACTCTTCCCTGGGATGGTACATGGTGCTCAAGCCCCTCGGCAACCCCCTGGACAAGAACTTCCAGTCGGGCTGGCGGGCTTTTTTCAGGAAGATTGAAGAGATACTGCAACTGCTTAAATTCAAGTACCTGGTCCACGACAACTTCGTCATCTTCCCGCTGGGCCGCCTGCGCGAGCTGCGTCTGTTCTGCAAGGAATTTTTGGCCATGGTGCAGACGCTCAAGGACTCGGAGGACGAGGCCGAGGTTGCGCAGTATTGGCCGTGCGTGATGGCGACGGTGGGGAAAAAGGGCTATAATTTCAACAACGAATTGCCCAAGAAGATCCATCTGGACTGGGAAATGCTCATGCCGGATTATCCGCACATGAGCTACCGCAGCGCCTTTTTGCTGGGCGAGGGGTTCAAGGTCAACGATGTCCGCTTTTCCGTGGATCAAAGCAAGATAGACGACTGGTGCAACGTCAGCCTGTCCGACGATCAGACCAAGCAGCACGGCACCATCGCCATCGAGCTGCCCAAGCGCGTGGTGGCCGGGGTCGAGAGCGCCTGCTTCTACTGCGGCCTGCGCAACCACGCGGCTCCCGACTGTCCCACGCGCTCCTTTGAGCGGCTCAACGCGGGGGTATGGGACAAGATTTCCGCCATGACCTTTGACGACATCAACCAGGGGTTTGCCAAGGTCGAGGAGTTTTTGGCCAAATATCCCACCGCGTCGGAGGGGCTGCGCGACGCCGTGGTGGGGGAGGAGCCGCAGCACAGGCTCGTCCAGGCGATTTTCGAGATCAACGCGCCGGTGCAGCACCGCATGATGTTCCTCATGTGGCGCTGCCGGGGCAAGGAGTTTCCGGGCGGGCTGACCCAGCTCATGGCTCCCGAAGAGATGGGCGTGAACCTGCAACCGGCGCTGGACAGCCTGCTGTCGGGCGAGTTGCTGCACGCGGACAAGTTTTTGTCACAGGCCACGGTCAAGGCGCCGCGCAGCTTCCAGACCCGTACCCTGCAAGGCTTCGTGGCCATGGAAAAGGGCGATCCGGCCAAGGCCGGGGCGTGCTGGAAAGAGGCGGAAGGACTCTCCAGTTCACCCATCCTGCAATCCTACCACATGTACTTGCAGGCCCGCGCCCTGGAAATGCAGGCGCGCTACCAGAGTGCCATCGCCATCTACAAGCAGGTGCTGCACCTTTCCCCCCGCTGGCTCGACGCCCTGTACCGCCAGGGGGTGTGCCTGGTCAAAATGGGATTCGCGGAACAGGCCATGGGCTTTTTCAGCGATCTTATCCGCAAGGATCCCCACATGTTCAACCGCACGCTCATCGATCCGGAGCTGGAACGCGGCCACCTGCACCTGCTCATGTCCCTGCATGGGCTGTGGAGGGATGCCGAGACCGCGTCCGCCGAGGAAAAGCTTGCGCTCATCGACCTGCACAAGGAGGCGGAGCGGTGGTTCTCCGACGACCATCCCTTTGCCCAGACCATGTTCGAGCGCATCGCCAACATGCACAAGCTGGCGGAGAGCGGCAATTTTGTGGGCTATCAGCGGATGATCCGAGGGCGCAAGCAGCTCGCCCGCGATTTCAAGCTCAAGATCGAGGAGGAGAGCAAGGGGCTCAAGGAACAGTTCCAGAGTTTTATGGACCGGTTGCGCGATATCCGTGCCGAATCGGCGTGGTTCCCCTTTCCCAAGCTGCTGGTGGACTTCAACCGGGACTTCAATTTTTGCGCGAAGAACGTGAACTGGGCCTTGAAGCAGCATTTTCAGGTGGCCGAGACCTTCCGCCGCGCCCAGGATCTGTCCGAGAGCGTGACCAGCACCATCAAGCTGCTTGAGTCGCGGCTCAAGACCCTCAAGATCGTGCGTGACGCCACCTTGTTCATGCTCATCATGGGCAAGACCTTTTTCTGGCTCGAACTCATCGGCCTGGTGCTGTCCCTGGCGCTTTTGCCCCTGACCATCTATTACGGCTCCAAGATGGGGTATCCGTGGGCGGATGGGCTGGTGGTGAAGCAGAAGTGGGAGATCCAGAAGGGGCTCATCATGGCCATCAGCATCGGCGCCCTGGCGCTGGGCGCTTTCCGGGCCGCCGTGGGATTTGAAAAGAAAAAGCGCAAGCTCTTCGAACGCTACGGCGCCTGATCGACCCAAGGCGTGGCTCCGCGCCGGACGCAATGACGCCGCACTGCTCGAAAAGTCCTGGCGACCGGCCATCGTCGCGCAATTCCTCATTGAAAACATGCTGGACCATGTGGCGCGCCTTTGCCCGCCGCGTTGCGCGCCGCTTGCGCTCCGGCCGGTGACGCACTGGCGCGCCCAGGCGCGGCCAGGCGCGGCCGGACATATGTCGCGCCGCCTTCATGGGCAAGCCATCTGCAAGGAGCGGATATGAAGATAGCCTTTGCCGGGAAGGGCGGGGTGGGCAAAACCACGCTCACGGCCTGGACCGCGCGGTATCTGGCCGCGCAAGGACATGACGTCTGGCTCGTGGACGCGGATACCGCCCTGTCCCTGGGGCAGGCGTGCGGCCTCGATCCCCGGGCGTTGCCCGAGGCGTTGGTGCGGCGTGAAACGCTTATCCGCGAACGGATAGGCTCCGGCATCATCAATCTCAACCCCGAGGTGGCCGACCTGCCCGCCGCCTTGTCCGTGCCTGTGCCCATGCCCGGCACGCGGCACGGAGGCACTGTCCGGCTGCTGGTCATGGGCACGGTGACCAATGCGGGCGGCGGCTGCGCCTGCGAGGCCAACGCCCTGCTCAAGGCGCTGCTCGCGCATCTGGTGCTGGACACGGACGAGTGGGTGCTGGTGGATCTGGAAGCCGGGGTGGAGCATCTGGGCCGGGGCACGGTGGCTGCGGTGGACGCGCTGGTGGTTGTCAGCGAGCCGAGCCGCCGGGGGCTGGACACGGCCCGCGAGGTGTCGCGCATGGCCGCCGACCTGGGGCTTGCCAACCAGGCGCTGGTGCTCAACCGTCACGCGGGCGACGTGCCGCCGCTGGGCCCGGGGCTGCCCGAACGCGTGGTGCCCATCCCGCCGCTGGCGGGACTGGCGGCGCGCCAGCTCACGGACGCGTCCGTGCTGGGACTGCCCGAGGCGGACGCCGTTGACGGCTACGTGGGGCGGCTGGTGGATATGCTGGCTTCCGGAGCGTAGGCGGCGCGGGGGACGGACGGTACTGGCCGTGCGCCTCTGCGGCCAGGCTCAGGGCATGGTTCTTTGCTGTGGGGAACAGGGTGCGGGCACAAAAAAAAAGGCGGAAGGAAACCTTCCGCCTTCAACTTGTAAAACGAGAGCGGTCTAGACGCAGCCGGTGGGCTTGGGCAGACCAGCCATCTTACAAGCTCCCTTGCCCGGGCCGGACGGGAACAGCTCGTAGATGTGCTTCAGCTTGAAGCCGGTGACCTTGGACAGAATGCGCACCATGGGGGCGATGCCGTTCTTGCGGTAGTAGTCCTGCAGGAAGTCAATGACCTTTTGGTGTTCTTCGGTCAGATCCTTGATGCCTTCGGACTCCTTCACGTAGTCGACCCACTCGGTGCTCCAGTCGTCAAACTTTTGCAGGAAGCCGTCTTCGTCGACATCGAACTGTTTGCCCTTGAAATCAACAACTGCCATGTCAAACCTCCTTAAGGGATGTGTCTGTAGTCTTTGTAACCTGCCTGAGCCTGTAACCAAAGCAATCTGCCACGCAGATCCTTTGAAAAAACAGCGATGGCGCTGTTCTTATCTGATGGAAGGTGGCAGTGCTCCACCCGCAAACATTATATCTCCCTAATTTGTAAGCAAACCGTTGTCAATCCAAAAATTGTGACAGAAGGCACATGCGCGGGAAAGTGTGCGCTTATGTGGCCTGTTTCTCTAGTTCATCCAGGTGGTTGCGAACGAAGTCAAGGGATGGGTCGAGTTTGAGCGCCGTCTCCAGATAATCCCGGGCCTGATCGGTCTGGCCCAGGTGCTTGCAGCACACGCCGAGGTTGGCGAGGTCCATGACCGAGCCGCGGTCGATGCCCAGGGCACTGTTGAAATTCGCCGCCGCCGCCGCATAATCGCCCTGCTTGAACCGCGCCACCCCACGCAGATTATGGTACTCTTTCACCTCGGGGCACAGGGCTATGGCGCGGTCGAGCGAGGGGATGGCCTCCTGCCACGCGCCCAATTGGGTGCGGGCGTAGGCGGTGTAGAACGCGGCCATGGCCTTTTTCTCGTCATCGGGCTGCAACGGCTCGGCCAGGGCGAACTGGGTGGCCGCCTCGGCGGCATCGTCCAGGCGCAGGCTGAGCACCCCCTTGAAGAACGCCATGAAATGGGCGTCCGGATACACCTCGTCCAGCACCTCGAACCCTGCGAAGGCCTCGCCGGGGTCGGCCTCTTCGGCCAGGATGCGGCCCACGAAGAGCCCCAGGCTGGCGTGGTGGTCGCGCTCGCGGAAGCCGAAGCCGGGCACGAAATTGTAGTTGGCGCACAGTGCGAGCGTTGGGTGGGCCGTGGACACGGCATACAGCGTGAAGTCCCGCTCCATGAGCCCCGCCGCCAGCGAGCGCAGTTCGGCCAGGATGTCTTCGCGCGCCACCGTGGGCAGGGACGAGAGCGGCACGCACGGGCCGTTGCGCAGCCAGTCGATCTGGGCCAGTTCCGTATATTTGGTCAGGCCCGACGCCTCGTATACCGCGCCGGAGTCGAAATCGCCCGCCAGCTGCGCCACCTCGGTCAGCGCCCGGATGGCCGCCTTTTCCGGTGATGCCGCCGTGCCCGCCGTGTACACGATTTCGGACACGCCGGGAAATGTCGCCGGATCCCACGCCACCGCCGCCACCGTGGGCACGGGCATGCCCAGGGTGAAATCCTTGAGCACCACCTGGATGCCGTTGGCCGCGAAACACCCCATAAGCCGCGCCAGCACCGGGTCGTCGCATCCCTCCAGGGTCAGGGTGGGCAGTTCGGGCTCGGTGCGGTCGATGCGCGCGCACACATGGCGTTCCACCAGTTCGCAGGCGCCTTGGAAGATGGATTCCTCAAAGGTGTTTCCGGCGGACGATCCGTTGAATTCGTTGAGTTTTTTGAACCAGTCCAGCGGCACGTACTCTTCGCGCTCCTCGGCCAGGTTGAGCGCCGGGCAGAACCGCCAGCGCACCGTGTCCAGCACCCGCACCGCGTCTTTGGGCGCAATGGTCTCGCCCACGCTCTGGATGATGCGCGCCACGTCCATGACCTTGCCCGGCCACCTGGCCTGGGCCTCGCTATAGGTCAGCGGCTCGAAATGGGTTTCGTCGGCCCAGAAGGTGAAGAAGCTGTACCGCTCCACCAGTTCCATGAGCGCCGAGGCCTCGGCCTGGATGGGGGATGCGCCCTTGCCCATTTGCTTGCGCGTGGGCATGATGCGCCGCGCCGCGTCGCCGCACTCGGAGACAAAGACGGGAATGCCCAGCCTGCCGGAATCGATGCGGCGGATTTCGGAGAGGATGTCGCTGCCCTGCTGGCCCAGCACGCGTTTGACGCGCGCCACGGTCTCCTCGGGGGGAACGGCCTTGTCCTGGTCGGATGTGTACGCCTTGGCGCAGGAAGTCAGTCGCATCATGAGATTTGTTGGCGCGGACGCAGGCGGTGGATGGTCACGATTTGGCATTCCGGGGACGCCGCGTCCGTCTTTTCCTTGAAGCCGATGTTTTTTTCCTGAATGTGGAACACCTCATCGGCAAGACTGAGGAATTTTTTCCCTTTGCGGGTGTAGTTGTGGGACAGCACGGCCTCGGCCTCGGGCGTGGCGGCCAGGTGGTGCAGCAGGAACTTGACCAGCCCCCGGCCGAAGGCTTCCTTGTACATGATCTCGCAGCCCAGGATGAGGTCGAAGCGTTCGTCCAGCCTGTCGTTGATGAAATCGATGCGGCGCACGCGCACCCGATCCCCCAGGTTGTTCGTGAGCGCGTTGATGCGCGTGAAGAGCAGGGCGTCGGGATCAATGTCGGAAAGGGTGACCTGCGCGCCCCAGGCGGCGGCGAACAGGCCCGCCACGCCCACGCCCGCGCCAAGTTCCAGCACGCGCTGGCCCTCAAGCGGCATGCGGCGCAGGAAATAGCTTGTCAGGATGGCCGAGGGCCAGATCATGGCCCAAAACGGCAATTGCAGCGCCTCGTCCCGTGTGGTTTCGGCCAGCCGGTCCACGTATTCGGTCATGTTGGTGATTTGCAGCATGTGCAATGTCACGCCGGCCACGCTGACGGGCTCGAACGCGACCTGGAACTTGCCCTGCGCGTGGGCGAGCAGGTCGTCCAGGGTGGCGGCTTCCAGTTGTGCGGTGGTCATATCGGCCATGTGTGGCTCCGTCCAAGGTGTCTGCCCGCCCGGGCGGGCCATATTGCGGCCCGTGGGCCTCGAAAAAAAGCCGGCGCAAGGGCCGGCTTTTTTTATGTCGTGGAGCGGGAGACGGGATTTGAACCCGCGACTTCAACCTTGGCAAGGTTGCACTCTACCACTGAGTTACTCCCGCGGAGAGGTGGAGGCGGCATCCGGATTTGAACCGGAGAATGGAGGTTTTGCAGACCTCTGCCTTACCACTTGGCTATGCCGCCTCAATCGACTCGAACGATCCGCTTTTCACAAAAAAACGCCCGTGTTGCCGAGGAGGGGTACCTAGCAAAAAAACGGGCGCACCGTCAACGGAAAAAGCGGGGGAAAAGAACGACGCCGGTTATTTTGTCCTGGGCGCCGGGCGGCTAAAGGCAATAAATCCGGGCAAGGAAAGGCATCACAGGCGGACAAGGACGCGCCATATGCCGCTTGCCGGTGGGCGCCGCGCCGGAAAAACGCCCCGGGCGAACGCCGTTGACTGTCCGCTCAGGCGTTCCCGAAGCAGACCGGAAAGGGGGGGAGTGGAGAAGGGGATGCTGGCGACTCGATGGGGCCGTGCGATGCCGCGTGGGCAAAACAGGGCTGCCGGAAGAGTGCACGCCACAGGCAACGGCATGGCGATCCCCATCGGCGGCCTGCTGGCCCAAAACAAAAAAGGGCCGGTAAAACCGGCCCTTGGTGTCGTGTGGAGCGGGAGACGGGATTTGAACCCGCGACTTCAACCTTGGCAAGGTTGCACTCTACCACTGAGTTACTCCCGCTCACGTGGTGCGCTCAAGCGCGAGGAAATGTCTCTAACCGCAGGCCCATCAGGTGTCAAGCGAGACGATGCATTTTTTTCAAATTTCCCGTCGCGGTCATCCGCGAACCAGCACCACGCGCCGCACGCCGGACAACTGCCGGAACGAGTCGCCCCGCGCCACGCCGTCCATGACCATGCCCGCGTCCGTCACCACCACGCCCGCCAGCGCATGGACGCCGTGCTCGAAGAGCACCGGCGCAAGCGGCGTGCCAGGCCCGAGCACCATGACGAACGCCCCCGGCGCGCACAATGCCAACAGGCCGCCCATGGTTCCGTTTTGCAAGGCCATGGACGTGATGGCCACCACGTCGGCGCGCGGTATGATGCCGTCCGCGTCGGACGCGGGCAGGTCGCCCGGCCGGGGGTTGATTTCGAGCACCCACAGCGCCGCGAATTCCGGCCCCATCTTTTCCACGAACGGGAAATGGCCCACCACCGCCACGCGCTTGCCCGCGCCATGCCGGTAGATCAATTCCTGGCCGGACACCTCGTCCCGCGCATCCGGTGTCGGCAACAGGGCGTTGCACGCCGCCAGCGCCCAACTCGGCGCGAGCGGCGCGTCCCGCCGCAGGGCGCCCAGTTCGCGGGCGATCGCCAGCGCGCTCGTGCCGGAGGGAGGCGGCCCTTCATGCCCGTCCATCTTGACTTGTTTCATTTCGGACGCATTATGTATGACGCGCGCGGCTAGCCCCAGACGGGGCATGTGGCCGGGACGCGCTGTGCGCACCGCCGCCAGGTGGCTGCCGCACACGGCGGCGTCCACCGGATCCCGCGCGTGGGGCGAGCGCGCCACCTGGTCGAGCAGGGCGGCGCAGAGCGCCACATGGTTTTTTGTTACCGGGACCGGGCTGGGTTGGGGCTGTGTGTGTTGGTTCATATGCCCTGTATATAACGGAATCCGAATACGTCAAATCCAGGGTGGCGGCCCCCCCTCGAAGTGCGCGATAAGGGCTTTACTTTCGGGTCGTATTTGTTTTAATAACGGGTTCGAAAATTGGGGGGCAGATGTCCATGGTGCGCCCCGCCCCTGATACGGGGGAGCCCTTGCGAAGGAGTTAAAGGATATGGAACAAAAAGATATTGAGTTCTTCCGCAAGATGCTGACGGAGATGCTTGAGGAAGCCCAGACCAAGGGCGAGAACACCCTCGAGGACATGACCGACAGCGGCGAGGTGTTCGCCGACCCGGCCGACCGCGCCACAGCGGAGTCCGATCGGTCCTTTACCCTGCGTCTGCGCGACCGCGAACGGAAACTCATCAAGAAGATCCAGGGCGCGCTCAACCGGCTGGAGGAAGGCACCTACGGCATCTGCGACGAATGCGGCGCGGACATCAGCGTGCCCCGGCTCAAGGCCCGGCCCGTGACCAAACTGTGCATCGACTGCAAGAGCAAACAAGAGCAGGAAGAATCTCTGCGCGGCGACTAGCCCCGGCTCGGCGCGCCGCTACCTTCGACCGACCCTGAACGGCCGGAACGGGTTCTTCCGTTCCGGCTTTTTTCTTGGGCCGGGATGGGCCTGGGCTGTGCGCGGCAGGGGATGGCTGTCCGTTGCGGGGGCGATGCTTCCGGCCCGACCGGGGCGATTTTTCCGGCCCAACCGGGGCGATGCCTCAACGTGATGGCGTAATTTTCCGAATCCTAACGGTTGGAACCCGGCCCACTGCCAAGGCCCATGCATGGAATCCACCTTCTTCCGCCTGCTTGCCCGCGAACTCGGCCCGCTGCTGTGCGGCAAGCGCATCGAAAAGATCTTCCACCCCGCGCCCGATGTGCAGACCTTGTGCCTCGGCGCAGCCGGATTCAAGCACTACCTCATCCTCAAGGCCGGACCACAGGGTACGCTTTTCCTGTCCCAGGAAAAACCGCCCAATCCCGCCCAGCCCGACAGCCGGACCATGTGGCTGCGCAAACGCCTGATGGGCCGCTGGCTGCGCGAACCGCATGTGGACTGGCCTGGCCTGCGCATCGCCTGGGAACTCTCCGGCAACGAGGACGCGCCAGGCCGCTTTCTTCTCTGCGACCTGCGCCAAGGCCTCATCCTGGCCGACACCCTGGACGCCGCCTTTGACGCCGAGCCTGACTGGCCGCCCTATAGCCGCATCATGGCCGACCCGGACGTGTGGCGCGATTTTCCCCATGTCTCGCCGCCCCTGCGCCGCACCCTCGAAGCCCTGGGCCCGCGCGAAGGCGCGGCGCTGCTGGCGCGGGTGCGCACTGCGGACCTGCCCACCGCCCATGTCTATATGGATGCCGTCAAGACCGGCAAGGATGCCGTCAAGACCGGCAAGGATGCCGTCAAGACCGGCAAGGACGCCGCCAAGACCGGCAAGGACGCCGCCAAGACCGGCGATGCCGCCGAGGCGCTGGCCTGGCCCCTGCCCGACGACATCGCGCCCGCCGCGCCCCGCACCTATGCGTCCTTTCTCGACGCGGCCCGCGCCGTGGGTGAACCCGTGGCCTTTGCCCACGCCACCCACACGCCCGAGCGCGGCGGCGATACCGCCGAGGAACGCGTGCGCGCCCGGGCCAAGCGCATCCGCCGCACCCTGCGCCGCCTGCAGGACGACATCGCCCGTCTTGAAACCCAGGCCCAGTGCGAAGCCCAGGGCCGCGCCCTGCAAGCCAATCTCTATCGCCTGAAACCCTCGGACAAGCTGCACAAGCTGGAGCTTCTCTTCCCCGACGGCACCGAGCGCACCGTGGAACTGGACCCCAGCCTCACCATCAGCGCCAACATGGAGCGCCTCTTCCGCCTGGCCGCCAAGGCCAAGCGCGGCCTGGCCGCCCTGGCCGCCAAGCGGGAGGCGCTCTCCCTCGAACTGGCCGACCTTCTGGCCGGAAAGCGCGACGCGCCCCCGGCCCAGGAACGCCCCGGCAAATCCAAGCCCCAACCCAAGGCCAACCCGCTGGCCATCCACCGCTTCCGCACCGACGACGGCTTCCTGCTCCTGCGCGGCAAGAACAGCGCCGCCAACCACAAGCTGCTCAGCCAGGCCGCCAATCCGTTCGACCTCTGGTTCCACGCCCAGGGCACGCCCGGCGCGCACCTCATCCTCAAGCGCGACCACCCCAACCACGAGGTGCCCCGCCAAAGCCTCATCCAGGCCGCCATCCTCGCGGCCCTCAAGAGCGCCCAGGCCACAAACCCCAAGGCGAACGTGATCTGCGCCCTGGTGAAGCATGTCAGAAAGATCAAGGGCGCACCGCTCGGCATGGTTGCCGTGGACGCCATGGAAGAGGCGCTGACCGTGGTCGTGGACGAGGCGCTGGAGGAACGGCTGCGCATCGAGTGAGATGGGGGAGGGGAGGCGGATGAACGGATGAGGCGTTCGCGCCAGGGCAGGGCACGGGACGTGACGGTCATGGCGGGGGGGATGTGGCGGTATTTCAGTTTTAGGCTGCAAAGAGCCTTGTCGCCAAACAGGTGTATGATGTGATATCATCGCGGCAGATAAAGGTTTTTTTTATTGACCGCCATTGGCGCGCGTAGTACAGGTCTTTGTGTCTGCGCATCGCGTCGTGGACGGTCATTGTTTATCATGTCTCTTTCTTCGCTTCTTGGTTGTGTCTTGATGTACTGCTTTGGTGTCTTATGATGGACAAACGCATTACGGCACAGTTTAAGGAGATTTCCGTGAAGAGACTGTTCCTCGCATGCATGGTGCTGGCCCTCTTTTCCGGGTGCGCCATGCCCAATGGCCCTCGCTTCACCCCCGAAGATTTCTCTTCCGACATCGAAAAAGTC
This sequence comes from Desulfovibrionaceae bacterium, assembly GCA_050251715.1. GTDB lineage: Bacteria > Desulfobacterota > Desulfovibrionia > Desulfovibrionales > Desulfovibrionaceae > JBFWMG01. The sequence continues at coordinate 173,143 of JBFWMG010000002.1, forward strand.
TTGCCTGAAAGAGATTTCGCATTTCATTCCCTCCAGGGGATGAAAGTCTATGTGGACGTTACCTACGCCTCCGGTGGTGATTTCACATGGCAGACATACTACTTTATATCTGATTATGTTGATAAAGAGGTATTCGTAAAATCCGAGTGTCTTAAAGACAAGATGATCGCGATCTTGAAGCAAAACGGAGCGGAAGTCGTGGCAACGCCTTCCGCTGCGGATTATGCCGTGTCCGTGGAGATTTCTAAACTGAAAGCCGTCGTGGAAGAGGCTTCCGAAGACAGCAACCAGTCCTACATGGTCCCTTTTGCGCCGCAGGAGGGGCACACGCGCCACAATGTGCATTACGGCGTGTTGCTTGAAGCCAAATGTGCCATCAATGGCGTGCCGAGCAGGGATTTCAGGAAGATCGTGTCGTTGCATATCAAGCATGATTTCACGCAGTTGACTACCTATCTGATTTTTGGCGGCCAAATCGATAGCGAAAACAACATGGAATTCGATGCGAAATATGTTGATGGTGTTCCCGTTGCCAACGGGGTTATCGTACGAAAACAGGCCGTGACGCAGGCGTTGTTTATCATAGTGCCCAAAAACGACTGGGCGGGATTGATAACGATCTACAATCCCAGGACGTCCCTGGTGAGCAAAAAAATATCGTTCGACTCGGCGGAAGACTGGAACACCTGGACAGGGGAGGTGCGGGACAAAATGAAGGCTACCGCGCAATCGTACTATTCAGAACCGAAGGGATACGCCGTCATTACCGCATATGACCTTATGGAATATGTTTTTGAAGAGATCATCAATGCGAAGGAGGGAAAACAATGATCCGCTCGTGTTTTCTTGTTGCTCTCGCGGCGTGTCTTCTGTGTGCCGCGTGTGCGTCGCGTAGCAATTATACGGCAAAAGAGCGAGTGACACAGCTGTCACAACAGTACAACGAAAAGTACCAGGACAAGGAACAAACAAAGGAACCGCAAAAGGAAACCCTCAAGCCGGGCGTTCAGGAGAACGCGGCGCTTCGCCAGCGGCTGGAGGCCCGTCAGACGGCGGCGACCAGCCAGGTGGTTGCGCCTCCTGCCCCGGTAGCGTTGCGCCAGGAGGCGGAGCCCGCGCCCGCGGCGATTGTGCGCAAGGGGTCGATACAACGGCCGGACGCCATTGCCGTAGTCATCGGCAATGCCGGGTATGCGGCGTTCAAGAACGGCATTCCGGATGTGGCGTATGCCCGCGCGGATGCGCAGGCCATGAAGGATGCCTTCATCAGCCTGCTGGGGATCAAGCCCGAGAACGTGATCTTTGCCGAGGATGCGACGCAGGCCAGCCTCATCGCCATCTTTGGTTCGGCGAACAACCACAAGGGAAAGCTGTACAACTGGATCAAGCCGGGGGTCTCGGAAGTCTTCATCTACTATTCCGGGCATGGCGCGCCGAGCCTGGCCAACAGCGGCGCGTATCTCGTGCCGGTTGACGCGGCCACGAACTATCTTTCCGAAACCGGGTATTCCGTTGACTTGCTGTATGACAATGTGGGCAAGCTGCCGTCCGTGGCCAACGTCATCATTCTGGACGCGTGTTTCAGCGGCGATTCCGGCGCCGGACCGCTGTACAAGAACATGTCGCCCGCCCTTCTCAAGACCACGAGCCATGTCAGGAATATGAATAAATCGTGCCTGATAACCAGCACATCCGTTGGCGAGGTGAGCAACTGGTATGCGGAGAAGCGGCATGGGCTGTTCACGTACTACCTGCTGGAGGGCATGCAGGGCGGCGCTGATTTGGACAGCGACCGGAAGGTGACCCTCGCTGAATTGGAAAAGTATGTGACGGGCGAGGTTGCGTACAAGTCGCGGCGCTTGAGCGGGCGGGAGCAGAACCCCCTCTTTGTTTCCGATATCAAGAGCGAGGTCTTTGTCTCCTTCTAGGCCGGTGCGGTAGCGCCTTGGGCCATGCGTCATAAAGGATGGTGGGTTTTGGGGGGATGGAAGGTTGATTCCCATTCCCTCAAAATCCACCGTTTTATTTAAAAGGTCTGTCCCGTCCCTGCAACCCCCTTTTCTTCAAAGAGTGGACTGAGGCGCACGCACATCATCCGCCCCACCACCCACCAGCAAACGCTCTTCGGCGGCAATCACCGCGACCTAACCGCAAACCCACCCGCCTAAACGGGTGCAGCGTCGTCACGCTGCCGAGGTCCAGGGCGAGCAGCCCTGGTCGCGCGTAGCGCGAAATCTTGCCGTTTCTTCTCTTCTCTTTTCTTTCGTCCCGCCACGCACCGCATCACAGCTTATCAAAAAACATCAGGCTGCCGATGACCACGAAGCTGACGGCGGCGATTTTTTTGACTATTTCCACGGGCACGAAACGGCAGACCGCCGACGCGAACACCACGCCGATGAGGCTGACCAGGGTGAGGGCCACGGCGCTGCCGAGGAACACGGTGAGCGGTTTTTGGGTCTTGGCGGTCATGAGGATGCAGGCGAGCTGGGTTTTGTCGCCCAGTTCGGCGAGAAAGAGGGTGCCGAAGGTGGCGAAAAAGAGTTTCCAATCCATGGGTTGGGGGGCTCCTGAATGTTTTTTGGGGTGGCGCGTCGCGATGGACGGGGCCGGGTAAAAAAGATAGTTTAGGCCAGTACAAAATAATGAGCAAGGCGGTACATGACGCCCATGGCGGAAGGAAAGAGCAAGAAGGCGCAGCGGGCTGGCAAGCCTGGCGGCCAGGCTGGCAATCAGGTCGGCAAACAGGCGGGAACGGCGGCTGGAACGGCGTCGGGCGCGGCGGCTGGAACGGCGTCGGGCGCGGCGGCGGGCGCGGGCGTGGAGAGGACGTTGTCGTTTGACGACCAGGCGCTGGCGTGCACGTTGTTTGGGCCGTGCAACGATACGTTGTTGCGGCTGGCGGGCAGGAGCGGGGTGGACGTGCAGTCGCGGGGCAACGAGGTGGTGTTGCGCGCGGCGGACGACGCGGCCATTGCGCCGGTGGCCGAGGCGCTCATCCAGAGCTACGGGTTGCTCAAGCAGGGGCAGCCTGTGTTTGCGCGGGATGTGGAGCGGGCATACGGCGTTTTGGCGCACGATCCCGGGGCGGATGTGCGCAAGATGTTCACGGACAATGTGTTCGTGGTGTCGCCCAAGAAGGCGGTGGCGCCCAAGAGCGTGACGCAGCGCGAGTATGTGCGGGCCATGCGCGAGCTGGACATGGTGTTCGGCATCGGTCCGGCGGGCACGGGCAAGACGTATCTGGCGGTGGCCATGGCCTTGCATTTTCTGACGCAGCGCAGGGTGAAGCGCATTGTGCTGACGCGGCCCGCGGTGGAGGCGGGCGAGCGGCTGGGGTTCTTGCCGGGCGACATGGTGGAGAAGGTGAACCCGTATTTGCGGCCCTTGTATGACGCGCTGCACGACATGATGGATTTTGGCAAGGTGACGGAGATGTTGGAGACCGGGGTGATTGAGATCGCGCCGTTGGCGTTCATGCGCGGCCGCACGCTCAATGACGCGTTCATTATCCTGGACGAGGCGCAGAACACGACGCCTGAGCAGATGAAGATGTTTTTGACGCGGCTCGGGTTTGGGTCGCGGGCGGTGGTGACGGGCGACGTGACGCAGATTGATTTGCCGCGCGAGGCGGTGCGGGGCGGGCGGCGGGACGGCGGCGCGCCGCGTTCGGGACTGGTGCAGGTCATGAATATTCTGGATGGTGTCGAGGGCGTGCGGTTCGTGCGGTTCATGGAGGCGGACGTGATCCGGCATCCGTTGGTGGGCCGCATCGTGCAGGCATACGAGGCGTTTGAGGCGTCCGGCAAGGGCGCGGGAGACAAGGCATGATTACGGTGATGCGGCAGGCGGGGGCGGGGCGGCATCTGGCTGTGGCGCGCGCGGAAGTGGCGCGCATGGCCGAGGCCATGCTGGAGGCCGTGGACCACGGCGGTGCGGACGTGGAGATTTCGCTGGTGGACGACGCGGCCATTGCGGATTTGAACCTGCAATATCTGGGGTGCGTGGGTCCGACCAACGTGCTCAGTTTTCCCCTGGACGAGGAGGGCGGCGAAGACGGCCCCCTGGTGTTTGGCGAGAGCCTGGATGAGGCGGCCTGGGAGGACGGTCCCGGCGTGGCGCTTGGGCCGTATGATCCGGCCCGTTCCCTGCCCGTTGACGACCTCTTGTGCGACTGCTCGGACGAGGGCGTGGACGCGGACGTGTTCGACGACGAGGACGACCCCGACGGCCTGGACGCATGGGCGGACGATGACGCCGTCGAGGATGATGATGAGGACGATGACGCCGCCGACCATCTGCCCGGCGGCGTGGCGGGCGAAGGGGAGGGCGCGCTGTTTGGCGACGACCTGGACGACGAGGCCTTTGGCGGCGACGGATTCGAGGACGGCGCGTGGGCGTTGGGTGCGCTGGTTATTTCGTTGGAGACCGTGGCGCGCGAGGCGGTGCTGTACGGGCAGGAGCCGCATGCGCATTTTGCGCGCCTGCTGGCGCACGGGTTGCTGCACCTGGCCGGGCTGGACCACGGCGAGGAGATGGAGGCGCTGACCGAACGCGCGGTGGCGGCGGTGCGGTAGGCGCTGGTGCCGGTGGCGCGTCCTGGGGGAGGCGTGGCCGGGGCGGGGGCATATGCCCCGCAACGCTTTACAAGTCCTATCCCTTGTCGGTATACTGCTTGTTTTTGACGCGAATACTGTCAAGGAACACCGCATGACCACACACTTTCTCAGCATTGCCGCATTGGATGGCGCCAGCGCCCTTTCCCTCGTCACCCGCGCCCACGCCATGAAACAGTCCTGCCACCGCGGCACGGCCATGGCCGGAAAGATCGCCGTCCTGGTCTTTGAAAAGGCCTCCACCCGCACCCGCCTGTCCTTCGAGGTCGCGGTGCGCCGCCTGGGCGGGCAGACCATCTTCATGACCCCCGCCGAATCCCAGCTGGGCCGCAACGAGCCCCTGCGCGACACGGCGCGCGTCATCTCGCGCTACGCCGACTGCATGATCGTGCGCACCTTTGGCCAGGAAAAGCTGGTCGAGCTGGCCAAGTACGGCTCCGTGCCCGTGGTCAACGCCCTGTCCGACCAGCTCCATCCCTGCCAGGTCATGAGCGACGTGCTGACCATGTACGAGCGCACCCCCGACCTGGCCTCCCTGCGCGTGGCATGGCTGGGCGACGGCAACAACATGGCCAACTCGTTCATCAACGCGGCGGCGGTGTTCCCCTTTGAGCTCGCGCTCGCCTGTCCCGAGGGCTTCGACCCCGACCCGGAGGTGCTGGAACGCGCCCGTGCGCGCGGCGCGCGCATCGTCACCACCCGCGACCCCCGCGAGGCCATTGCCGGGGCGCATTACGTGAACACCGACGTGTGGGTGTCCATGGGCCAGGAAGGCGACGTGTCGCGCGGCGCCAACGTCTTTGCCCCGTTCCAGGTGGACGACGCGCTCATGGCGCTTGCCGCGCCGGACGCCACGTTCATGCACTGCCTGCCCGCCCACCGGGGCGAGGAAGTGACCGACGCGGTCATGGAAGGTCCGGCCTCCATTGTCTGGGATCAGGCCGAGAACCGCCTGCACATGCAGATGGCCATCCTTGAGCGCATTTTCAGCTGAGCGCATTGCCTGAAAAATACATATTGAGAGGATATATATGAGCACCATGAAGAAAGTCGTTCTCGCCTATTCCGGCGGTCTGGACACCTCCATCATCCTGAAATGGTTGCAGGTGGAGATGGGCCTGGAAGTGGTGACCCTCACCGCCGACCTGGGCCAGGACGAGGATCTGAGCGGCGTGGAGGCCAAGGCCATGGCCACCGGCGCGGTGAAGGCCTATGTGGAAGACCTGCGGGAAGAGTTCGCCCGCGACTTCATCTTTCCCATGATGCGCTCCGGCGCGGTGTACGAGGGCCGCTATCTGCTCGGCACCTCCATCGCCCGGCCGCTCATCGCCAAGCGGCTGGTGGACATCGCCAAGGCCGAGGGCGCCCAGGCCATCTCCCACGGCGCCACGGGCAAGGGCAACGACCAGGTCCGCTTCGAATTGGCCGCCGCCGCGCTGGCCCCGGAGCTCAAGGTCATCGCGCCCTGGCGCATGTGGGACATGAAGTCCCGCACCGACCTGAACGATTTTGCCGAGAAGAACGGCATTCCCGTGGTGCAGGGCGCGCAGAAGGCCTATTCCATGGACCGCAACATGCTGCACGCCAGCTTCGAGGGCGGCGAGCTGGAGAGCCCGGGCAACGCCCCCGGCCCGCATTGCTACGCCATGGCCGTGCCCATCGAGCAGGCTCCGGACAAGGCCGAGGTCATCACCCTGGAATTCGAGCAGGGCAACCCCGTGGCCATTGACGGCAAGCGCCTGAGCCCGGCGGCCATGGTCAAGGAACTGAACCGGCTGGGCGGCAAGCATGGCGTGGGCCGCCTGGACATGGTGGAAAACCGCATGGTGGGCATGAAGTCGCGCGGCGTGTACGAGACCCCGGGCGGCACCATCATCCACGCGGCGCACCGCGACCTGGAAGGCCTGTGCATGGACCGCGAGACCATGCACCTGCGCGACTCGCTCCTCCCCAAGTATGCCGAGTGCGTGTACTACGGCTTCTGGTTCGCGCCCGAACGCGAGGCGTTGCAGGCGTTCATCGACAAGACCCAGGAGCGGATCACCGGCACCGTGCAGGTCAAGCTGTACAAGGGCAATGTGGTGCCGCTGTCGCGCACCTCGCCCTATTCGCTGTACAGCGAGGAGATGGTCACCTTCGAGGAGGACCATGTGTACGACCAGAAGGACGCCACCGGCTTCATCCGCTTGCAGTCGCTGCGGTTGCGCGGGTACAAGCGGGATGTGAAAACGTCCGGAAAGGCATAGCAAACAAAGAGATTCCGAAGGCGAGGCGGCTTGGAGCGCGTCCAGCGATTCCGCGCCGCTTCGCCTCATTGTGACGCTTGCCCGCCATCCGGCGGGCGCGCCCTTGGAGGCAGCATGGCCGAGAAGAAGTTGTGGGGCGGCAGGTTTACGGAAGGCACCGCCGCGCTTGTGGAGCAGTACACCGAATCCGTCAGTTTCGACCGGGCGCTCTATGCCCAGGACATCGAGGGCAGCAAGGCGCACGCGCGCATGCTCGCCCGCCAGGGCGTCATCAAGAAGGCCGACGCCAAGGCCATTGTCGAGGGGTTGGACACGGTGCGCGAGGAGATCGAATCCGGCGTGTTCGAGTGGCGCGAGGCCTACGAAGACGTGCACATGAACATCGAGCAGCGCCTGACCGAACTGGTGGGCGACGCGGGCCGCAAGCTGCACACGGGCCGCAGCCGCAACGACCAGGTGGCGCTCGACTTCCGCCTTTTCGTGTCCGTCCGGCTGGAGGTGTGGAAGGAGGGGCTGCGCGCCTGCGTCGCCTCGCTGACCGCGCAGGCCGAAAAGAACGTCAATACGCTCCTGCCCGGCTACACGCACATGCAGCCCGCCCAGCCCGTGAGCCTGGGGCACCATCTGCTGGCCTATGCCTGGATGTTCCGGCGCGATTTCGACCGCCTGGAGGACTGCCTGGTGCGCGTGCGGGTGTCGCCGCTGGGCGCGGCGGCCCTGGCGGGCACCACCTACCCGCTCGATCCCGCCGCAGTGGCCGAGGCGGTGGGCTTTCCCGACGTGTTCAAGAACAGCATGGACGCCGTGTCGGACCGGGATTTCGCCATCGAGGCGGTGTTCGCGGGCGCGCTCGCCATGGCCCACCTGTCGCGCCTGTGCGAGGAAATCATCCTGTGGGCCAACCCCCGTTTTGGCTACATCATTCTGCCCGACGCCTACGCCACAGGGTCGAGCATCATGCCGCAGAAGAAGAATCCCGACGTGGCCGAGCTGATGCGCGGCAAGACGGGCCGCGTGTACGGCGCGCTGATCACGCTGCTCACCCTGGTGAAGGGGCTGCCCATGACCTACAACCGCGACATGCAGGAGGACAAGGAACCCTTCCTGGACACGGACCGCACCGTATCCATGTCGCTGGCGATCATGGCGGAGATGGCGGCGGCGCTGCAATACAACGCCCAGCGCATGGCCGCAGCCATGCGCGCCGGATTCCTGAACGCCACGGAACTGGCCGACTACCTGGTGGGCAAGGGCATTCCGTTCCGCGAGGCGCACCATCTCACGGGCGCCGCCGTGGCCCACGCGGAAAAGACGGGCCGGACGCTGGAAGCGTTGACGCTCGACGAATTCAAGGCCTTTTCACCGCTCATCGGCCTGGACGTGTACGATGTGTTGGATTTTGACGCCGCCGTGGCGCGGCGGCGCACGGCGGGCGGCACGGGACCGGAGTCCGTTGCCGCGCAGATCGCCGAACTGCGCGCCTGGCTGGCGGAGGGAAAAAAGGCCTAGCGGCCCGCCCGCTTTCCGCCGTTTGCCTGGAAACGTTGTGCCGCATGGCAATGAAGACGCCCCGCCCTTGTGACAAGGGCGGGGCGTTTTGGCGTCCGCAGGCGGGCGGGCGGGAGGGAGGGAGGGATCAGGCCTCGGGGGCGGGTTCGTCGCTCGATATGGTCACGGCTGCGCCGCGCATGGCGGCGTATTCGTGGCGCCAGGTTATTTCGAAGGAGAATTTCTCCTTGTCCTTTTTCTGGGATGCCTGCATCTCCACGTCCACCACGCTGGGCGGGGTCAGGGTGATGGCCTGGTCGTCGCTTTCAAAGCGCAGGACACCGGCCTTGAGCGACGCCACCACGCTTTCCAGGTATTCGATGACACGTCCGAGATCCAGCATGCCTTCCACTTTCACTTTGTTTTTGCTCATGGTGCTCTCCGATAGAACGAGTATGTCCAGCAGGCGGCACGATTGCCGTGGGCCAATCCCTGGAGCGCGGCATGGCCGACGTGCGCCGGGGCAAGGACGCCGTGTTGGCCGTCGCGCGTCCGCAGGGGGCGGTTCGCGTGAACAGGTAAACAAGGAACGGCCGCCACGATGCGTCCGGCATGGTGTAGCCCGGCCGTGTGGTGTGGACGTGACGGATGTGTGATGATCGTGTGAAAATATATCGGGCCAACCGATGGGGGAGGGGGGACGGAGGCGGCCCGCATCATGCTGTCCGGGGCTGCGGCATGGGCCGCAACCCCGGAAACATGGCTGTCAGGATGCGAAGATGTCGGCGGGCATGTACGGGTGCGTGCCCTCGTAGACAGGGATGCCCGCCTTGGCGCGGATCTTCTTGATGATCGTTTCCGCGTGGGGGCAATGGTCGGTCAGGCAGGGGCCGATGTGGATGGCCGTGGGCCGTTCGCCCAAAGGGGCGTTCCACAATTTGAGCTGGGCCAGCCTGGTCACCACGGACGCACCGGGACAGTCGCCGCAGTTGAGCAGGCCCATGACCTGCGCCTCGGTGTCGGCGTACAGTTCGAACACGCCCTCGCGGCGGTTGAAGCCCACGAGACAGCGCGAACAGCCGATGCACACGTCGTCCATGGTTTTCTTGCAGCCGACAATGAGAATCTTTTCCATAATGGCGCCTCCGGTAGGGTTGCGCCATCCTCCACGCCCTCTGGTTACCCCCAAGGCGCGGGCGTGGCAAGTGCGGGTGCGACGGGGGGCGCAGACAGCCGGGCGCGGCGCAGGCTCAGGCTTTTCGGGCGCGGGGTGGGATGCGTTTTTCGTATTCCCAACCCACCGGCGTGCTCTGGAAATTGGTGCAATAGGCGCAGGCGTCCATGGGCCATTGCTTGCGCCACATCCAAAATGTCTTGGGATCGAACGTGGCCAGATCGTAGAACACGTCCTTGCAGGCGAGGAATTGTGGGGTGGCGCGGGGGTTGCAGTGGGCAAAGGCTCCCACGCCGCAGCGCCCCAAACGTCCGTCCGGCAGCAGGGCGATACAGTCGGACGCCTCGCAGAACTGGTCCACCGGAATGGGTTGGGAAAGGAAATCAAAGGCGCTGAAGGTGGTGATGTCGCGCACATCGATACGCAGGGTAGGGTGGGCGTCGCGAATAGTGTCGATGAGGCCGAGCATGGCCTCCTTTGAGGAGAATTTCTTTATGATGCTGGGGTAGAGTGAAATACAAAGGATATCGATGGCGGCAAAGAGGGGTTCGTAGGCCTGGATGGCGTCTGGGCTCAACCAGAAACCGTTTGTGGTGAGCATGAGCGACTTGTTGAACGTATTGAAGGGGAGGGTGAAGGCGGTCAGGTTGGGATGCAGAAATGGTTCCCCGCCCAAAATTGAGATGCAGTAGTAGGAAATATTGTACGCTGCAAGGCGTTCGAGATGGGGGATAAAATCGTCTGCTGTGTATACGCGCGGCGTGGCGTAGGGAGAGCTGTTGTTGCAATAGGAGCAGGAATTGTTGCAATGGTCAACGGCATGTACCTCGATCCAACCAAAACTGGGCATTGAACTCCCCTTTTCTTTTGCGCTGCGTGTTGCTGTTTGCCGCTGGCATAGTATGTCCTGGGGCGCGCGTTTTCAAGGGGGTGATGTGAGGTTTCCCCCGGCGTTGCGAAGGTTGAGCCGTGTGTCCCACGCCCTCTGACACACTGTCGAAAAGGCCGTCCTGTCCTTTTCAATCCAGGTTGGTAAAAAACGTGGTTCTGCCAATCCTCAAGAATCATGAGGCCATATTCCCTGCTTGCGGCAGGGGCGCCGGCTTGGGCAGAGATTTTGGCGGTTTTTGTCATGGCGGATACGGGAGGAACGAGGGGCACGTGCTTAACGGCAAGCACGATCTGTCGTGCCGTTTTGTCTTGCCGTACTGAAAAAGGGGTTCCACATCTCTGCGGAACCCCTTGGTCTTTCTGGTCGGGATGACTGGATTTGAACCAGCGGTCTCTGCGTCCCGAAGGCGGAGACCTATGTTGTATATGCTGATATTATTGAAGTTTAGTTTTCATGTTCATACAAAAAACGGTCGAAAATTCCTCGTTTGTATGAACACCCTGTATGAGCAGATCAGGGACAGCCTCGATGGCTGCTTGGCGTTGGCGGTTCATGACGTGCTGGTAGTGCTTGAGTATCATCGTGGTGTCCGCATGGCCCATGTTTTCGGCAACGGCCTTGGCATCAGCCCCAGCGGCCAGGGCTTCCGTGGCGTGGGCGTGGCGAAGGTCATAAGGGCGGATGCGGCGCCTGATTCCAGCCCGGCGCAGTGTAGCTTTCCACGCCCGCTTGATGGTCGTGACCGGATTCCCCCGCCAATGGATGATTCTGTCCATGCCCAGAGCTGCATCGGCATTACGCCATTCGTTGATCAAGGGGCGCAAGGAGGGCTTTATGTCCAATTCGCGCCATTGAGCCCGCATGTTTTTTTCCGCAGCCCAAACGCGGAGTTTCCAGCGTGATATATCCACATCGTCCCACACCATTCCGAACATCTCCGATTCTCCCACACGCATACCCATCGACAGTCCCAGGATGATAACCCTTTGGATATGGGGTTGTGCAACGGCCAACATGGCCCGCAGTTCTTCCGGTGTCGGAGGGGGGATTTGTTCGTCTTGCCCACGGGGGCAAGAGAAGGTCCGTATCGGGTTGGCCGTGATGATCTCTCTTTCCTCGGCCCAGTTCAACGCCGCCTTGATGATGCTTATCTTACGGTTGATCCCGTTCGGCTTAAGACCGTGTCCGCGCAGATCGTCAACCAGCCCGCGCATGTGTGATTTTGACAGGTCCACCACAGAAACATGGCCCACATGTGGTAACACAGCTTTGAGGTGGTAGATTGTATCGCGCAATGATGCCGGCTTGAGCTTGCGGTCGTTGAGATAGGACCAGATGATCGACTCGACAGTGAGGTCGGAGGCGGGAGTCTGCTCTTCTGATGGCGCAAAATATTTTGGCTCATGGGCAAGGCGGTGTTTGACGAGGCTGTCGTGTTTGCGAGCCTCTGCCAGCGTGGAGAAGTGGGCTGTCTGCAATTTCCCGGTATACGGATTGCGCCAGTATACTTGGTACGGCTTCTTGCGATTGATTTTGCGGATGGCCATGGTGCTGCCTACTGCCGGTGTTGCCCACCTGTCAACTCGGCCACGACATCGGACACCGAGCGTCCAGATATGAGCGGCGTGGAGGGAACAGTCTTGCGCTTGGCCTTTGGTGTGCGGGATTGCTCAAGAGCCTCTTCTATCTCGTGACGGTACCATCGCAGGCCCAGGCCGCGCCCGCGCCCCAAGTTTACCGGGCGCACGCACAGGCGGTCCAGCACGTTGCGTGCCGCACCTGGGGATGTGCGCAGGAGTTCTGCGGCCTCGGCGGTGGTGAGGAGCATCTACCCCACCTCCCTCATATCCCCGGCGTGGATGCGGCGCTCGGCCATGGGGTCAATGCGGACCATAGCCCCTTCCAACCCTGACCGCTCCACGCTGGAGACGTTGCCCTTCCCCCACGCGATGAGGCAGGAAGGTGCGCCGCCGTTGTGGCTCGATCTGCGCCCATCCACGTGATGAAAATTCAGTCTACCGGCCAGGAAAAACACGGCTAGGGCGTTCCCATGAAAGATGTTTTTCTGAAACCACGCGGTATCCGTACGCGCAAAGACAAGAGCGCAGCCGTTATTGTGCCGGTCCATGCGCCGGATCCAAAGAACGACGTCTCGACCATATGGCGGGTTCAGCCACACACGCCCCGTCCAAGTCCGCGACAGCCCGTTGTCCTGGATCGTGTAGTGCAGCCGTGCAGTATCCCATGGGCGTGCTACTGGCGCGCACGGGTCGAGGTCGAACGGACCAAGCGCGCGGATGATTTCCGGAGGCGTGAGCCATTCATCTTTGCCATGTGTTTGTCGCACATCGAACGGGCAGCCCTTTTGGGGTGGCGTGTAAGCGGTCAGGGTGTCGCCGGTCTGGATCATGCGCTGGCCTCCATCTTCTGCACATCCGTGATGTCCCAGCGCAGTGCGCAGCGGCGGACCAAAGACACCAGCAGAGTGCGCTCGGCGACAAGGTTAGCGGGCTGGCTTTTGGCCTTGACCACCACCTTGATTTGCTTGGGGTAGCAATAGAGCAGACCCCATGACGCGGGCAGTTCCTCGGGCTTGATGAGGTCGGGAGGGCACAGGAAATAGCGATGGTTGCCCATACCCTTTTCTGGGAGTCGGCGGTAAATCTTTTTGGCGTCGGCCAGGAAGTCGGAGCGTGTTGCCTTGCACTCGACAAGGATTGATCCGTCGGCGCTGTACCCCCACCCGTCCGGTATCTCTCCGGCGATAGTCACCAGCTCGGCAAAGGCGACGGAGCAGCGGTTGCGCAGCCAGCGAAGGCCGCGCTCGACGAGGGCGGCGTGGGCCGTGTCGCTGCGCTTTTTGGTCGGCGCGACAGGCAGCGCAGCCGTGTTCTTGCGAATGATGGCCATTACGCGCTGGCCTCCATCTTTTTGCGAGTTTCCTCCCATTCTTCAAAATCACCAAACCGTTTAATGCATCTTCTGTGGGCGTAACCTACAATGTGGCCGCGTATTCCTGATATTCTGGCACCGGGCTTTCCGCAGTAAATACACTTTCGTGGCTTGCTTGTTGTCCAGGCCATCACGCCCCCACCTCCGCGCCCACGCGGCGCAGCTCCGGGACGTTGGCCTGGGCCAGGGCGCGGGCGAAGGGCGGCGGGACGCTGTTGCCGCAGGCTCGCACCTGGTCGGCCTTGGTCACGGGCTTGCCGGTGACCGGGTTGATGACGTCAATAATGTAGTCCGGCGGGAAGCCCTGGGCGTTGAAAAGCTCGCGCGGCTGGAGCATGCGCAGGCCGATGTCGCGGATGATGTACCGCTCGCCGTCGATGTCCACCACCGTCTCCACGTCGCCCAGGAAGCCGCGCAGCAGCTCGCGCACCTCTGCCGCGTGGTCGCCGCCCGTGCCCACGGTGACCAGCCCCATGCGGGCCTTGGCCGTGGCCGTGTGCATGGGCTCGCCCACCGCCGAATGCTGGCCGCCCGTGCCGTAGTATTTGACCATACTGGCCATGGTCACGGCCTGATGCTGTCCGCCGCCCGTAACCGTGGGCGCGGGGGCGTCCATGGGCTGGCCGTCGCGGCAGGTTCCGCGCAGCTTGGTCATGTGCGCGGCGACCACGCCTGACTTGCCGCCTCCACCTCCGGTGATGGTGCCCATGGGCGCGCCCGCCGCGTGGCCCACGCTGTGCCCGAAATCGCGCTGGATACTGGCCGCGACCACGCTGTGATGGTCCACGCTCGTGACCGTGCCCAGGGGCTGGCGCGCGTCCTGGCCCACCACGCCGCCGTAATTCTTGACGAGGCTGGCTGCGACCACGCCGAAGCGGTTTTCCGTGCTCACCGTGCGCGCTGGCTCCTCGATGTCGTGGACGCGGTTGTCCTTGCCACCCTTGCTGCCGTAGTGGGCTTCGAGGCAGGCAGAAACCACGGAAAAGTCGTTGCTCGTGGTTATCGTGCGCAGCGGCGACAGAGGGGGCCAAGCATGCAAGCTCCTGCCTGTCGACGTGCTGTGCGCGGGGCTGACCAGGAGAGGTGCGACAACGGCCTGGTGGTTCTCCCCGATGATCGAGTTCATGGGCCGGTCCACGGCAATGGGCTTGCCCGCGTACACAGGGCCGCCTGCTCCGACCAAGACGGGAGTCACTATGGCTTTTTCCCCGCGCCTGGCGCATGTGATCGTGCGCAGCGGCTCTTCGATAGGCTCGTTGCGTCCGCCATGCGTCAGATTGAGCACGAACGGGCCGCCTTCCTTTTGCAGCACCGGAGCCGACAGTGCGAATCCCGGCTCGTTGGCCGTGACGGTGCGCAGCGGTTCCTCCAGGGTGTTGCCCCGGAAATGCTCGTACCCGTGGTTGGCCTTGACCAGGTGCGGCGCAACCAATCCAATGCGGTCCCGGCTGGTCGATACTCGCATGGGATCAACCAGACCATGAGACTCTGAACATCCGTTGTATTGCACGATGAACGGCCTCGCCGCGTCCAGCACATAGCGCTGCACGCCCTTGGCGATGCGGCGCAGGGTGTTGTCGGCCAGGGGGCGGGAGCGCTCGAAGATGGACGGGACCGGGATGCTCCAGTCGATGCACTCGGCCGCCGTGCGCCACGGTTTGATCTTGCCGGGAACGGCGGCGATGCCCTTGGGGTCGCCGTGCGTGGGATCTGTCCACACGATGGGGCGGCCGTCGCAGCGCGCGACCAGGAACAGCCGCTTGCGGATCGTGGGCGCGCCGAAGTCGCAGGCGCGCAGCTCGCGCCACTGCACGGCGTACCCGGCGCGGCGCATGCGGTTGACAAAGGCGCGGAACGTCTGGCCCTTGGCCGCTTCGATGATGCGGCCCTGCGAGTCCAGCGGCCCCCATGTCAGGAACTCCTCAACGTTCTCCATGGCGATGACCCTGGGTCTGGCGTAGGGTATCCACTTCTCGGTGATAACCGAGGCGAGGCTGCGCACCTTGTCGTCGCGGATGGGAGCGCCGCCCTTGGCCTTTGAAAAGTGCGTGCAGTCCGGCGACGCCCACAGCAGGCCCACGGGCCGCCCGCGCGTGACCCACGACGGCTCGACGTGCCAGACGTCCTCTGCCCAGTGCTCGGTGTCCGGATGGTTGGCGCGGTGCATGGCCAGTGCCACGGGATTGTGGTTGACCGCCGCGTCGGGGTGGCGGCCCAGGGCTTGAAATATCCCCGTGCTCGCCCCGCCGCCTCCGGCGAACAGGTCAACGATGATTTCCGGCGCGTCCGGGGGGCTGAGGTCGAGGAGGAGGTTCATGTGGAGCACCCCTTCCAAAGACCGTGTGACCGCAGGAACGCCCAAAATGCGCGTACGGTACCGCAAAAGCCGTGGCGGTTGGTGGCATTAACCTCGCGGTTGGTTATCAGACACGCGAACCCCGTGGCCCAATAGCTTGGTTTAAAGCACGGCATCGGGCACTTAAAAGGAAACGACTTCAAGTTCTCGTATCCGGAAAACCTGTCGCAACAGGGCCATGAAACGGCGAACTCCGGATAGTTTCCGTCATCGTTGCTCCCAAAATTCACGCAGGTTTCACAGGACGGGAAAATGGGCAGTCCGTCATCACCGCGTAACGGCGACCAGAATTTAACTATTTCCTCGCGCTCGGCCTTGGGCATGAATTCGTAGACGATGCGTTTTTCCCGCCCGCAATGGTCGCTCACTGCCAGGGCGTCGGAAAAGGTGTAGACCCCGGCTTGGAGCACATCGTCCGTGTAGCCGCAGGCGTTCTCCCGCCACCATGCGCTCCATTGGCCAGAGTATATGCGGACGAGTCTGTCCGCCAATCTCTGCCGCATTTCCGGGGAGCGCTTGACGCGCTCAAGGGTGACTCTGTTCTTGCTCATCGTCACCACCTCACCATCACGCCGCGAAACGGCATTCCGTGGGCTTGCTCGAACCACTCATACATCTCGTCGAACGATGCGAATCCGTCGGCGTGGGCGATTTCCTCCTGTTCGTCTGCCGTTGCATTGCGGTACGTACCGTCGGCAAATAGAAAGACAAGGCATGGGGAGTTGCCAAACTCCAACTCCCGTTGACCATTGAATTTGTTCATGACGATGTGGACAACATCTTTGCACACCGGGTCAGGCGTTACCAGCTTGCGGCAGGCCTTGGTGCGCATGCCTGTGTAGAGTTGCAGGCGCTCACCGGGCCAGGCATGGCGACGTTTGCCGATGGCGCGGATGGTCTGGCGCTTCTCACCGGACTCGACGGCCTGGGCGAATTGCTTCTTGAAGTTGTAGGCTGGCATGGGCTACCTCGTTCCCTTCGCTATCCGGTCCATTTCCGCTTGCATATCGTCCCGTTCGTCCGTGATGTTCTCGATCATGATCCACGGGGACGTGGTGAACTCAGTATGGTGCCTTGACATACCGCAGACATTACACACCTCTATTCCTCCACCATCGGGCCACGATTCGTGGTGGGTGTCGATGTGTAGGCATGGGGTAGTCGTGCTTGTCATCTCTCTTCCTCCCTCGGAAACTCGTGGTGCTGGCGTCCGTCGAGCAGGTCTGACTTGTCTTTTCCGCCCATCTTTTTGAAGAAAAACGGAACCCCAGCGTCCGCGCACTGATCGCGTAGTGACTTTGCCCACGCGCTTTTCGTGGCCCGCGCGCCGGGGCCGGTTTCGCCGCCGCAGATTACCCAATCGAGGCCGAACCTACCTTTCCCCTCGCAACACCCGCATTGGCTGTAATCATCCTGCCCACTCCCCAAACAACACGGGCACCTCCGATCACCCCAGACCCCTATGTGGTCCTGCAAATCCACCGCCCCCAACATCGGCTCCACGCTCACGAACCGCAGCGCCGCCGGCGTATCGAGCAGTACAGGCACGGACTTGTCCGCGCTGTCCTGGTCCCATATCGTGGTGCCGAGCCAGACGTTGTGCAGGGGGAACGGTATGGGGGATGTCCGGTCGCGGCATAACGCTGAATACTGCGATGTAGCCAATCGTATGTGCATCCCTCGAAGGCCGTCGGCCATATACTCCCGCATCCGCTCCGGCCTCTTGGTGAGCACCTGCCACGTAATATGCGGCGTGAGCGCGGCCACGGCCATGATCTTGTCCACCCACTCGAAGGGCACGGCGGGGTGGAAGATGTCGGTCATCGAGCCGATGAACACCTTGCGCGGCTTGCGCCAGTGCAGCGCCTTGTCCAGCACGCCGCCAACCCACCGCACCTGCCCGTTCCACCGGCCATCCGTTATGACCTCGCGGTATTCCTTGGGCGCATTGGGCATGGTCGCCAACCGCGCCGCCATGCGCTCGGCATAGCAGTGGTCGCACGCAGGGCTGCATTTGGTGCAGCCGATGATGGGGTTCAGCGTGGCGTCGGTCCATTCGATCTTGGTCATTAGTCTCTCCACACGTTGAAAAATTCACCGACCACGCTCGTGTCGCCCAGGGCGTACCGCTCCCGCACGGTTTGCAGGTGCTCCAAAAGTGTCAGCAGCGGCAATTCAAGGTGCTGGGCGTCTTTTGACTTCCTGACGCTGTTGGCCGCTCTTTTCAGGACTCCAGGGAGTGATATTTTCATCGACATGGCTAGTCCTCCCCCAGGGAGGCGCAGTGTTGGCCCACCCACGACTACCTGGCGCACCACACGCACAGGCACGTCGGGATCCGCGAGCGTGTCGTACACGTCGTCTGGCAGGGATGACTGCTCGACCGCCGAGCAAAAGCTCTCCCGCACGTAGGTAAGCAGGTCAGCCTCGCTCACATGGGCCGGGGTGGATATGGTGACGGTGATGGTGGGCATGGTTACGCTCCTCTTAAAACGGAGGAAGCAGGACGCGCTTTCTCCCGGGCCGCCACGAAAGCGGACCGAGGCTGTCGATGACGGTGTTGACCTTGTCCACGGCTGCGGCCAATTCCTCTGGCAGTTCGCCGTCTTCGGGCATGGCGTCCTGCCAGAAATCCTCGCCGTCGAGGTGCCCGGCATAGACTGGCTCGCAAAGCACAAGATGTAGTTCAGTCGGCGAGATGTCGTGATCGGCGCAGTATTCCTCAATCTCCTCGTAGTCGAAGAAAAATCTGTCGGTGCCATACAGGTGCAGCGCGGACTTGCCGTCCCACTCCACGATCTCCATGGCCTCAAACAGCGCCTTCCTCTTCAACTCAGCACAAGCGCGGCAGTAGCCTACCTTGTCGTATACCGTTCCGCAGTCGGGGCATTCCTTGTGCGTGCAGCCAGACCACCTAGCATTATGTTCCCCATTCGCCCCGTCGCCCCAACCGCGTCCGTGCCGGTCCCACCAACATGTAACGGTCCTGGTCTCATAGACAGCGGCTTCATCGGAGCTGTACAAAACCATAGAGTGCTCGTTCACTATGCTAGTCCTCCTTGTTTTCGCGGCCCGCGAGCGGGGCGGGAGCCCCTTAATGCCCCCCGCCCCGGCGCCTACCGGGTGTGCAGGAGCGTCCCCGGTCGCGGACCACCCGCGATTTCGCGTGATTTTTCCAGCCGCTCGCGCGTGGCCTGGGCCTGCCTGGCCAGCCCGCGCTGGCATGTGCCGCACACGTCGATGGTCACGACGCGCTCGTCGCCGTCCATCGGATGGGCGAACAGGCGCTCCACGCCGCCGTGCACGGTGTAGTTCCTGGCGTATGGGTCGCGGCTCATGGGCCTGCCGCACAGATCGCAATGCACGTCCTCTGTCTGCCGTGTGGTGCGCATGACTAGAATCCCAGCCGCACGCATTCGGGGCAGCGCAAAGAATTTTTCCCAGCGCCTTCCAGCTTGGACCAAGGCCGAATATCCCATCCAAGGCCGGGCAGCTCTGACGATAGGACTGTCCGCCCCGCACGGTGCACATGTCCGCAATGGCCGCAGACCAAATCAGGACCGAAGTCGAGGCCTGTCTCTCGTTTGGCTTGGCGCGTCCACCACCTGTAGATGTCAACGCCTACGTCATCGCCGTCAGCTTTCCACCCCACAGACCAGAGTATGGGCAGGCCGCAGATGGAGCAGGTATCAGAGATCTGCGCGGACAAGTCATTCGAACGCCCAAGTACGCGCTCAAGGCGCTGCGCAACCTGTTCAGTTGCGCACTTTTCGCCGCACCACGGGCACATCCCGGCGTTGATATCGATTGTGTACTGCACACACACGGTAAAGGCGGGAACAGATGTTTGGGTTGTGCTCATTTCTGTTCTCCTTGTTCCCTAAAACTTCGCTCCGGCGGCGAGCATGATGGCGGTGATGATGATGGCCCAGGCGATGCACGCCAGGGTGTCGTGGGTGCGGGGGGACATGGCTATCTGTCTCCCCTGGGCGTGCTGGCCAGCATGGGGTCATGGGGGGCTGGGCCTGGCGCGGGGCGTGACGGTGTTGTGGCGGGCGACGATTTTTGCGCGGCAGGGCGTGGGGCGTGGCGGGCAAGGTCCGATGCGCGAGGCGCGGCGGGAGTGGCCGACAACGGGGATGACTCCGAGTCAACGCCCCGCTGGCCCGCGTCCGGCCTTGACAGCAGGGTGATGAGCCCCCGGACGTGATGCTGGGCGCCGGACACCTTGTCACGTTCCGCAATGGTGAGGTCCGCGCCAGACACAAAGGTCAGTTGGCCTTCAATGCTTTTTGCCAGGAGCAACAACTCCATCCGTTCGCTGTCCATATGTCACCTCATCTTCGCCCGCTGTCAGGGGCAGCAGGTTGTATTGCTCGTTACCCTGCACGCGGCGTGCGCACTCCGGGCCGTAGCCGCGCCGGATGCTGGCCGGGTCGGTCAGCTTGCGGCGGCAGCGGCGGCAATGGGCCATCAAGCCGCCTCGTCGCCGTTGTCGGCAGGGGTGGGACTTGTGCCATCCGCCCAGTCCTTGGCCTCCACCTCCTCGGGCGGAATGGCCAGGGCGCGGGCCTGGGCCTCCAGGTGCGGCGGCACGCAGCCTGCGGCAAGCAGTTGCGCGATGAACGCCGCCTGCCTGGTTGACCGTTTGGCCAGCCGCAACGCGCCCGCTTCGGCCTCGTCCCTGGCCCTGCGCAACAGGACAAGGGACGAGGCGTCCTCTTTGTACTGCGGGGCGAAATATACCGGGCCGATGCTCATGGGGCTGGTTCCTCGTCGTCCTCGGCGCAGGCCGGGCAGAGATCGCCGCCCTCGGCGGCATCGTACCGGACATCGGCCAAGGGCATTGTCCTGCCGCAGACATCGCAGCGGAGCAGGGTGTCGCCGGTTTCGTAGGGCGTGCCGCGCAACATGGTGGCCACCATGCGCAGGGTCGATGCCAGCACGGGCAGGGCGGCGCGGGCAACGGCATCGGCAAAGGCCGGGCTTGCCTCGCCCAGCAGGGCGGCATTGATCTCGCTGTTGGCCTCTTCGGCCAGGGCATCCAGCGTTTCGGCGGTCAGTCTAACTGTGCTCATGAGCACTCCTTGTGGTTTATTTTCCCCGCCGCCCCGGCTTGGCGGCGGGAATGGAGGGAACTTACGAGGCCATGCAACCCCGGTCCCGATGCGCGTCGCCGCTCCCCTACATATGCCGGTCGAGGGGCCTGGTCGGGACTCGCCCACGAGGTCTTTGCCTATGCGCCCGTGCCCGTTCGGCGGGCCACTTGTGCGTTTTGCCAGCGCAGGGAAAAATTCGCCGCAGCAAGCCGAAAATCCGCCGCCAGCTGCGTGGGGCTGCGCAACGCCCCGCACACGCCGCAAAAGCGCGTGCCGTCCGACAACCGTTGCAAAGGCGCGTGGCGGCCTTTGAGCAGACACATGGGGCATTGGGACTTTTGTTCGTTGTTGGGCATCCTGCGCCTCCTTGCGGCGTTTTGTGGTTCCTGATGCGCACCCGTCCCGTTTTGGAGCTGGGGCACATTTCACTTTACACATACGCACGATTTGATATGCAATCCTATGCGATATGCACTGGTGCTGCTCATCCTGCTTGGAGCCTGCCCGGCCTGGGCCGGGGCTCATGAGGCCGTCTTTGCCAATGCGTGGTGTACGGCGCATGTTGGCCTGCGCGAGTACGTCTTGCCGGACGGCACCCGCTGCGACTGCCTGACCGCCACGCACGCGGTGGAGGTCGAGTTCGCCGGGTTCAAGCTCTACGAGGCCGTGGGACAGGCGCTGCATTACGCAGGGGTGACAGGCAAGCGCGCCGGCATCGTCCTTGTCCTGCGCACGCCGCGAGACATCCGCTATGTGGACCGGCTGCGCCGCACCATCAAAGACCACGGCCTGGACATCGACGTCTGGACCGTGGGCCCGGAGACCCCATGAAACTCCTTCGCTGGCTCAAAGATCGTCACGTCACTGTCCTGCTCGTCATCAACGTCCTGCTGCTCGCCCTGTGTCTTGGTCACCTGATGGACCAAAAACGCACCGTTCGCGGCCTGGAGCGGAATATGGATGACATCGCCGTGCAGGTAGGCGCCATTCTCCAGCGCGTGGGCCGCTAGCCCCTGTCGTCGTGTTGCCCGTCTCCCTGCCGTCGCGTGCCTTCCCGCTGCTCCTGGCGGGCCGTCCGGCCCGTGGGTCCATTTTCGCTTGCGGCTTGCCGTGCT
Source organism: Desulfovibrionaceae bacterium (assembly GCA_050251715.1). Lineage (GTDB taxonomy): Bacteria > Desulfobacterota > Desulfovibrionia > Desulfovibrionales > Desulfovibrionaceae > JBFWMG01. The sequence continues at coordinate 195,081 of JBFWMG010000002.1, forward strand.
CGGGGGTTGGGCTGTCTTTGCGCGCCGCCGTGCTCCTACTTGCCGGGCAAGCGCCGCGGCGTGTTCGGGTGTGGCGTCGCGCCATGGGGGAGATATTTGCAAACTTGCAAAGACAAGTCAAGGGATGCATTGCAATCTTGCAATACATTGGGCGCAAAGTAGTCCCCGGTCAGCGACTCTGGGGGGCAAGGGGGGCGTTATTTATCTTTACGGAACGGTGCGGATGGCTCGTGCAGGTGGGAGTCGTGCAGGGCGTCGTCGATCTTTTGGGCAGGCCAATGGATGTAATCATTCGGGGCGATGCGCAGCGTGACCTCGCACACCTTGTCGCCCTGGAACGCAATCTGGCCTCGCACCGCGTACTCCTCGCCGGTCAGGTCGGCCACGGCCTCCTGAACGGCGGCCAGGAACTCGCGGGCGGTGACGTCGGCGATGGGGCGCTTGCCGGTGCGCTTGCTCCTGCCGACAGCCTGGGCAATCCGGTCACCGAGCACCAGACGGCCGCCCACGGCGTCGATGACCTTGCCGAGGGTGTCGAGCCGTGACGCAGACGTGCCCTTGAGCAGGCGCATGATGGTGCTCGGCTCCAGGCCAATAGTGGACGCGAGGCGGGACGGGTTCTGGAAGTGGTCCGCGTCCAGGGCTGTTTCGAGCAGCTTCTTGAAATCATCGGCGAATGACATGCTTACTCCCTTATCCCATCGCACGATGTGCGTCTTGGCGTATGCGCAACGCCTCCCCTTGACACTGTTTGCAAACTTGCAATACCATGCGCGCATGAAACTACGAGACGTCATACAGACGTATCTGACCGTCAATGATCTAAAGCCTTCCGCTTTGGCGCGGGCTGCGGGTATCAACCCATCGGTATTGTCGCGCTACCTGTCCGGGCGGCAGGCATCCATGCTGACAGCCACCTTGGATAAGCTGACGCCCTTTGTCTACGGCGGCGAGCTGCCCCCGGTGGCGGGCCATGACCCGCAGGAGAGGGCGCGCGGAACAGCCGCCGCAAACCGCATCACCTGATGCACAACCCTGGGAGTGCTCCATGGACATGACCATTCTGCTTTCATCCGCCATTGGCTGCGCGGTGGCGCTGGGGCTGGTGTGGCTGGCCCGGCTGGCCATTGCTGGCCGGGCGCGCCGTCTGCCCGTTGGGGCGCGGTTCCACGTCAGTGACGACGTGAAGACGTCCACGTCGGTGCGCCTGGGCTATGAGCAGCACGAGGCCCTGCTGCGGGCCTGCGGCGCTGCCGGGCGCGACGTGGACCGCTCGGCCCTCATCCGCGCCTGCATCTTTGTGGGGTTGCCCATCCTGCAGGAGCATCCCGCGCTCATCAGGATCGCCAACGCGGTCATGGATAAAGATATGACGTTTGAAGATCTGTTGCGGGGTGCGTAGGCGGGCGGCAAGAGCCTGGACGCAAGAGGTCCAGGCCCGGCGTGTCATACGTCAGCGGCCAGCTAGCTGGCTTTTGCTGGATGCTTGGCGGCGAGCTCTTTGAGCTTTTCCAGGGTGTATTCGAACGTGTCTCCGATCATGGCGCTGCAGCTCTGATTGAGTGCTCCCGCCTGGGCCAGGGTGAGCAGGAAAGCCTGTTTGTACAGGTCGTCCTGGTCACTCGTGATCTGCCCCGCAAACGCAGCATTGGAATAATGTCCGTCAGCCATAAGTTCCTCCAAGTTTGAGTGTTTGGAAAACGCGTAACAGATATCAGGTGTGTGGGAAAGTGCCGACCACAGACAAAATACCGTGCGCCACGCTCCCGGCCTTTCGGGGGAAGGGTGGCAAGAAAATACTCTTTTTTCCCGCCGAGCAGTGGGAAGGGTGGGGGTGTCCCGGCGAGTTCCGCGTCATGCGCGGCGACGCCTGGGTGCGCCGCCCTGCCGAGCGCGTCTCATTCTTCGACATCCGCGCCGTGACCGCCATTGTCATGGCCGAGGTGGCGGATGCGCTGGGCGTGGCCATCCCCATGGACGCCCCGCCGCCGCCTGATCTGCCAAAGGGAACGCGGGGCACGGTGTGGCTGGGCGATGGCGACGACGAGCGGCGGCGCAGCGTGACCACATGCAGCCACGTGTTCCAGTTGGCCGAGTCGCGCGAGTGGGCCGTGCAGGTATACGGCTACGGCGTGAGTCGTTGCACCGTGTTGTGCCGCGATTTTGCGAGGTCCGCATAGATGGCCTGTCCGCAAAAGGAAAACGGATTCGCGCCGCTGGCCAACGAGCTGCTGGAGGCCCTGGCCAGGGCGCAGTTGTCGGGCCGCGAACGGCGGATCATCGACGTTGTGCTGCGCCAGACCTATGGCTGGAGTCGCAAAAGCGCCCGTATCGCCAATGCGGATTATGCGGCGCGCACCGGGTTGACAAAAAAGGCGTGCTCCGAGCTGGTCAACGGCCTGGCGGACAAAGGCGTGCTGCTGGTGGAGCGCAGCGGCCCACGCGCCCACGCCGTTGTGGCCCTGAACAAGGATTATGAGCAGTGGCGCGGGCTGGAGGGTACCCCCAATAATGGGGATATCCCTAAAAAAAGGGATACCCCCAAAGGGGGGGATATCCCCGAAAAAAGGGACAAGGTATCCCCAAATACGGGGATACGGGGTATCCCCGAAAATGGGGAGACATCTATTAAAGAAAAAAAAGAAAAGAAAGAAAGGCAAAACCACCTGCCGCATGAGGGTATCCCCAAATACGGGGATACCCATGAAAATGGGGATAGGCAGAAGGCGAAAGAGGCCGGGGAATGGGAACGGCTGGGACAGGAAGAGCGGGAAGCATGGATGCGCAAGGCATGGGAAACGAACGGCGTGCAAGGCGGGCATTTTGATCCGCACTATTCCGTGCACATGTCGATGGGCAAGCGGCTCTGGCTGCGCGAGGGCGCGGCGCCGGTACGGACAGAAACAGAAAGGAGTGGGGCATGGCGACAGGAAGCGGTGTGAACAAGTTTCTTCTGGAGGCCGGGGCGTTGGACCCGGACAGGGTGACGCTGGCCGACGGGGATCTGGCGAAAGCCCTGGATACTGCGCCGGGGGGGGCCATCATGGCGCTGGCAACGCTGGCGCTGGGCCTGGAGGCGCAGGTGGCGGCCCTGGGGGCGCGCGTCTATAACCTGGAAACCAAGGTCGCGGAGCTGGAAGCCGCTGCGGCGGACATGCCGCCGAGTAACCGGAAACAGTGAAGGAGGCGGGCCATGAAGAGCGTTGATGATTTGCATCTGCCGCCTGACGCGGCGTTCTGGAAAACCATCAAGCATTTTGCGGCCACGGAATGGGGGCGCGACCCGGCGCGGGTGAGCCGCGAGCTGGTGCGGCGGCTTGACGCCGTGCGCGAGGCGGCCGGCGTGCCGCTGCATGTGCATGTGGCGTTTGACCACGGCGGGCACAGTTCGGCGTCGCGGCACTACGCGACCAAGGGCAGGCCGCTGGCCGACGCCGGGGACTTCCACTTCGGGGCCGGGCCCGACGGGTACCTGTCACCCATGGAGGAGTTCGCGCTGCTGGCCCGTTTCGGGTTCGGCGGCATCGGCTGGTACCCGAAATGGTCGCCGCGCCCGGGGTGGCACGTGGACCTGCGGCCCGACATGCCCGCCGTGGTGTGGGTGCAGCGGCAGGGCACGACGTATAGGTACGGTCACCGCTCCCTGGCCGAGGCGCTGGCCGGCGCCTCGGTGCGGGCGGCGTAGGAGGGGGCATGGGCAAACGATACGACGCCGACGGCCCGCCCAGCGTGTGTCCCGACTGCGGGGCGCGGCTGATGACCGTGCGCACCGAGGCCAAGCCGGGCAGGATCGTCCGGACGCGGGAATGTTCGAAGGGGTGCGGCTACGTGGCCACCACGGCCGAGACCGTGAAGAGCGAAGGGCGCATGAAGCCGAGGGCCGCATGAAGGGCTGCATGCCGCTGACGGACGCCCAGCTGCTCGCCGCGCGCGAGGCCATGGGCGGCTATTACCGGGCGCGGAATCGGGCGCTGTTCATGCTGGGCTGCTATTCCGGTTTCCGGGTGAGCGAGCTGTGCTCGTTGCGTGTGCGCGACGTGATGAGCGGGGGGCGCGTGGCCACGCATGTGACCGTGGCGAGGCGGCACATGAAGCGGAAGACGGAAAGCCGCACGGTGATGATAGCCCCCCAGGCGCGGCCATACCTTGCGGCGCATGTGGCGCTGATGCGGGCGCGGGGGTTTGTGTCCGGATACAACTACCTGTTTCGGAGCAGGGCAGGGGATAGGCCTATTTCCATCTCCCAGGCGTGGCGGATACTCGCGGCGGCGCAGGTCGCGGCGGGAGCGCCAAGCAGAGGGACGCACGCCATGCGCAAGTCGTTTGCCGACCGGATATACCGCACGCTACTGGCCAGGCAGGCGGCGGGGGAGCCGGTGGACGCGTTCCGGCTGACAAGCAAGGCCCTGGGGCACAAGGACATCAAGAGTACCGATCAGTACCTGGGGTTTCTGGTGTCGGACATCGAGCAGGCCATTTGTGCCCTATGAGCAAGCGCATCAAATCCACCGGGGCAAATCCCAAGGCAGAGGGTGAACCTGTGGCCGGGGAAAAATCTGCCGCCGCGCCTGTCAACGATTTGCCCCGGCTGTACACCCCGGAGGAGGTGCGTGACGCCATCCGCGCCCGGCACGTCAAAACCGTGTACCGTATGGTGGCGCGGGGTGAATTGCCCTGCCGCAAGGTGGGCGGGAGATTGCGTTTCACCCGCGAGGAGTATGAGGCCATGGTGGCGGGGGCGGTTTCTCGATGAGCAAAAAGAAAGGGACGCGGAATTATCCGCGTCCCTTTCTGGAAAGAGGCTGGAACTGATGTCGTCCCATATCTAGCGAACCTGTTTTCCACCGTTGGCCAAGCTGTACTGGGAGAGCATTTGCATGTCCTTCTTGACCTGTTCAGCCTGCGCGCGGCGTTCACGTTCCCTTTCGGATTCTGACGCGCAAGTGCACGCTTCTTTCCTATTGGTGTCCGCCATGTCCTTCCTCCTCTTCTGTGGTTTTTGCGTCCAATTTGGCTACCAGAGCCAGCTTTAACGTTAATAGACCATACTCCAATGCAAGTCTTCTGGCAAAGTTGTCAAGGATAAATTTATATACCCAGGTCACTTTTTTCTTGAAAAACTTAGGTGTCCCTGGGGTATACAGGCTCAACACCATCCGAATTCCCGGCATCCTGGGAGGCTCGATGGGCCAGAGCAGTAATGATCCTTCCGTCGGTTCATCTTCATCCCTAACAAAAATCATGCCACGTCCAGGTTTTGCCGTGTCCGGAATGATCACGGGTTGTTTTGTCCGGATAGCCTTTGAAATGGGCGTGCGCGGGTCCATGAGCATGTCGAGAGGAAGAAGCGGTGAATCCTCCGGGCATGCCAAAGGGGTAAGCTCTGGGGATGTGTCCAGAGCGTTGTCGGTGACGAAGAAGAGGACGACATGCAAGTCGAGATCCCATTCTGGGTCTGTGGTCTGAAGATAGAAACCATGAATGGATTCAAGGATTCGTATCATCTGCTGACGAGGCCGTGAAATACTTAAGAAAAGTTCCGTGCCTTTTTCCTTTGTCGGCGTAGGTCCATCTAGAAGCCTTTTCACTTCACAGGCATGATCACAGAAGCGTTTGAGTTTTTTCCCGACAGGGAGTTCAAGGCTACGTAGATAGAATAGAATCTCTCGCTGGTTGAGCGGGATGTTATCACCAGCCACGTAGGCTTTGCGGATTGGGAAGAGCATGATTATTGACGACAGGGCAATAATGCCGAACGCCCCAAAAGGAATAATTATTTCGTGCCCTGAAGCAAAGGTGTGCCCGGCTGGCCACGAGGTTTGGAGGAACGTCTGGAACGAAGGCGATTGGTAGTAGTACAGCATTGTCGATGCGGGTGTGGCACCAAAAAGTACAATGCAGATAGGGATTTTGTACGCCCATACCAAGCTAAAGACCGCCACGACCTTTTTCCACATGTTCCCCTCCCAGAAAAGATGCACATGCCGTTACGTGTATCTTCAAATAAATGCAAACTTTTTCCAAAACCTCACAAGACGATAACGGATGGCCCCCTAAATTCCCCGGATGGCGGGCGGGGGCGCTGGTGTCCTTGATTGTCCTTTGAGGAGTTTTCGGGTTTCCGGGTGGGGGGGCGGAAAGGTTTACGGCGGAAACCCTGGGCATGGGGTGGGAACCGGAAACCCGCGTGGGGTGGGAAGTTGTGTGGTGTTGCCGAGAAAATGTGGCCGGGCTATGTAGGGGGAAACAACCGGAGGAAAACATGGTTAAGAGGCCCGGTCCAACCCCCATTCCCTTTGAGGTGACCATTGACGGCAAGACCTTCAAGGCGACTTACACTCTTGACCGGGGCATGGTGCAGGTCAAGACGATGATAGGTGAACATTTCCGAGACATCGCAACGCAACAGGGCAACAGCCCGCCAGAGTCCATTGCCAGGATGCTGCTGCGGGAAATAGTGGATGGGATGAAAAGAACGTGAGCAACCACCTCTTCTCCATCCTTGTGGGCTTGCTTCTGGGGGTGGTGTCGGCAATCGTGTCCAAGAGGATCGCCCGGCTCCTAGGCGTTCCCGAGGACAGCACCAGGCGCGACCTTATAGGGCTGGCCCTGTTTTGCTTCGGCGTGGTCCTGGCCACGTCCGTGGGCTTTGACGTCTTCCTGCTCGCCGTGGCGGGCATTGCCGTGGGTCTGTATGATAAAGAGGTCAAGGCGTTTCTTTCGGGCAAGCGCAAATAGCCGCCTGTGGTGGCGGCCTGGTAATGGAGAGGGAAGGGGCTACTGGAAGAGTTGGATCACTGCGGACACGATTTCACACTTCTTGGCCTCGGAGAGCTGGCCGACGGTCTTTTTGACCAGAGAGTTTTCCACTGTGAAAAGCTTGGACGGCACCGCATAGCTCGGTTCGATTCGCAATGAGCCTGAGACAAGATCTGAATTATTGATCAAGATTCTTTGGGCCATGCCTCGACTTTGCGAGGTGATGGCGCAGACGGTGCTATCCACGCCCGGCAGGTCGGCAACAATGACCGCCGGGCGTAGTTCTGTTTTACTGCCGTCTGAGTAAGTGTAGGGAACCGTGACGACGGTACCTACTGCAAATGAGCCCATGCCGCTGATTCCTCTTCACCTCCCCACACCTCGTCAAGCGAAGCGGAGGACATGTCCGTGCACATCCGGGTTAGGGCACGGGATTCGACTTCGTACCGGGCGGGGTGGTCCTCACCCTTGTTGAGCTTTGCCCACAAGGTAAGCAGCCTCTCAAGGGCAGGGCTGTCGAGCTCAAATGCCAGCTTGATGGCCAAGTTGAGATGTCTCGGAACGTCAGGTGCCTTCTCAACGGCCTGTAAAAAATAAGATAATGCCTCTTCGTAGTGTTTGAGATATGACAACGAACAAGCATAATTGAACAAGAAGCAAGGCTGTGAGCTCAATTTGATAGCTATTTTGTGATGCTCTCTTGCGCGTTTTTCATCATTGGACAAGCACGCGAGGATGCCCAAGGCGCAATGAGCCACTTCGGGGGAGACGTTCATCAAGGCGTCGGCCTTCTTTATGTACATGGCAATTTCAAATTCGCTCAACTGCCCTTCACCGAGGCGTACGCTGATTTCGTCAACTAATCCGATATGTGCCGGTGCGGGTACTGACATTGTGCACCTCCGCGCTCAATAATTAAGGTTTTCATACATGCTCAATACGTGGATGCCATGCGCATGCGTTCGCAAGCATTACCCGCGATAGCCCTTATCTGTCAAATTATCACTATTTGGGAAATATGCAATCCCTGCGCCAGAATCACTTTGGCTGCGAGTTTTGCATAATTTGCATTTCATCCCTCATTTCCCGCCCAGGCGCGGGGGGCGTGTGACGTTGGGCGCTGCGTGAGCGCGTAACGTCCACATAATCCCACATATACCGCATATATCATGGGCCGCGTGTCATGCGCGGGCTAACCTGCCGTCCAGCACTTCCACAACCTGCGGCGGCGGGGGCCGTTGTCCCGACAACCTACCCGCCCCGCCGCCGCACACTCCTAGGAGGCGTCGGTGGACCCTATCACGTACATCATTGATTACTGGCAGTGGATCCTGCTCGGGCTGTTCGTGGCCGAGAAGATTGTCAAGATATCGCCCTGCACCTGGGACGATATCGTGGTGGACGGCATCAAGGCTGCGCTCCAGTCCATGACAGGCAGGAAGATCGGCATGCTGCTCATCGTTGCGGGCATGGCGGGCGCGGTCACGCTGCCAGGATGCGCCATGAAGAGCCTGGCCGCTCCGGACAAGGCGGCGGCCATCGGCTACGAGCTGTCCCAGGCCTACACCGCCGCGCATGCGCAATACCTCGCTGTCTACGAGGTGTCCGACGATGGCGTGCGGGACGTCATGCGCGACAAGATCGCCCCCGCGCTCAACACAGCCAAGCACACCATCGCCGCCTACTGCGAGGCCGCCGCCGTCTACAAGGATACCAGCCAGGAGCCGCCCGACCTTGCCGCGCTGCTGGCCGCCGCTGTGCGCGCCATGGGCGACGTGACCGAAATCCTCGATACCTGGATGCCCAAGGAGTGACCATGGCGACTGCCGAGCGTCTGACCTGCCAGTGTCCCGCGTGTAAGCGCGAAGGGCTGCACTTGAGTGATTGCGCTGTCCACAACGGCCCGGCGCTTCCCGTGGTCCCCTGCGACTGCGGGCTGTCCTCCTCCAACGCCGACCATGACAAGGAGATGCCCGAATGACAACCTTCCTCAAACTTCTCATGGCCATTACCGCCGCGTGGCAGGCAGGGTCGCCCACTCTTTTTGAGATGGCCGAGCGCCTGTCCGCCGAGGGATACGATGTGCCCGGGGGCGACGATCTGCGCGTCGCCGCCGCCGCGCTGCGCGAACTGCCCGACCTTCCCACTGCATAGCTGCGGTAATGGAACAGCTCTTCGCACAGTACGCGGCCCCGTTCGTGGGAGCGGGGTTCGTGCTGTGGTTCATCAAGGACCGCTTCGGCAAGTCCGACGAGAAGCTGGACACCATCACCGCGAGGCTTGACCGCATCGAGGCCGAACAACAGAAGACGGCGCTGTCCGTGGCTGCGAATTGCGCTACCCGCGAGGACACCAAGGAATTGTGGAAGCGGATGGACGATCACGAGACGCGCATTACCCGCATGGAGGCCAGCAAATGAGCTATTCGCCCGCCGTGTGGGATGAGGTGCAGCGTCTCTACCGCGCCGGGGCTCCGGCCCGGCAGATAGCCCGCACCGTGCCCGACTCGCCCAGCCACACCGCCATCCTCAAGCGCGCCCGCGTCCAGGGTTGGAAGCAGGATCTCGGCCAGGACATCCGCAGCGAGACCAACGCCCAGCTCCAGGCCGAGGACGCAGCCCGCGTGCTGGGCACGAGCGCCGACGAGCTGCACCTGCTGCCCGCAGCGGACGTGGTTCGCGCCGCCGCGCGCGGCGCCGTGGAGGTGGTGCAGGGGCACCGCGCCTTGACCTCTGACCTGCATGGCATCGTGCTTGTTGAAATACAGCACATCAAGGAATGCCAGGTGGATGGTGAAATCAAGGGCCAGGAGATCAAGCGCTTGGCCGAGACCATTGAAAAGCTCATCCGCATGGAACGCCAGGCGTATGGCCTGACCGACGACGCACCGGAACATGACACGCCCGAAGGGATGGATGATGACGCACTCGACGCCCGCATTGCAGAGCTCGAACGCGAAGTTGGCGCTTTACAACCTGTTGGCTGAAAAGCGGCGCAGGCTGGAAGGACGCAAGCTGTTCCGGATGTATCCGGAGGCTGGGCCCGTGGCGCGGCATCTCTATCCCAAGCATATGCAATACTTCGCGGCAGGGCCGACGCACCGAGAACGACTCATCCTGGCCGCCAACCGCGTGGGCAAGACCGAATACGTGGGCGGCTACGAGATGTCCCTGCACCTGACCGGACGCTATCCGGACTGGTGGACCGGCAGGCGGTTCAGCCACGGCATTCAGGCCTGGGCGGCGGGCAACACCAAATACACCACCCGCGACATCATCCAATTCAAGATGCTCGGCCCCATCGACAGAATGGGCACGGGCAACATCCCCGCCGACGCCATCCTGGGCACGCGCATGTACACCGGTGTTCCCGAAGCCGTGGAGGTGGTCAAGGTCCGCCACGTCTCGGGCGACGTCAGCGTGCTCAAGTTCAAGAGTTACGAACAGGGCCGCAGCGCCTTCGAGGGTACGGAGATCCACGTCATCTGGTGCGACGAGGAGCCGCCGCTCGACGTGTACGTGGAGTGCCTGACGCGCACCATGGCCACCGGTACCTTCGAGGGCGGCATGATCCTGCTCACCTTCACCCCACTCATGGGCATGAGCGAGGTGGTGCTCGCGTTCCTGCCCGGCGGCAAGCTGCCCGAAGAGCGCAGCGCCACCGGAAAGTACGTGGTCTCGGTCACCTGGGACGACGTGCCGCACCTCTCCGAGACCGAAAAGGCCGAATTGCTGGCCAGCTACCCGCTGCACCAGCGTGACGCCAGGTCCAAGGGTGTGCCGCAGCTCGGCGCGGGGGCCATCTATCCCATTCCGGAAGATGACGTGGTGGTGGCGGATTTCGCCATCCCTGCGCACTGGCCGCGTTTCTACGCGCTGGACGTGGGCTGGAACCGCACCGCCGTGGGCTGGTACGCCCTCGACCGCGACACGGACACCCTCTACCGCTACGCCGAGCATTACCGGGGCCAGGCCGAGCCGGACGTGCACGCGGCGGCCATCCGGGCGCGGGGCGAGTGGCTGCACGGCGTCATTGACCCGGCCTCGCGCGGGCGGTCGCAGCATGATGGGGAACAGCTCGTCAAGAAATACCGGGAGCGGGGGTTGCATCTGCATTTTGCCAACAACGCCGTGGAGGCCGGAATTTTCGAGACCTGGCAGCGCATGAGCACCGGGCGGCTCAAGGTGTTCAAATCCTGCGGCCACTGGTTCGAGGAATTCCGCCTCTACCGCCGCGACGACAAGGGCCGGATCGTCAAGGAAAACGATCACTGCATGGACGAAACCCGCTACGCGGTGATGTCCGGCATAGCGCAGGCCCGCACAAAGCCGGTGGAAACGGCGCGCCAGACCCACGCCGTGGCCAGCGGGCGCATCATGCCCCAGGGCAGCCGCCAAACCCACGCGAGATAAGGAGATAAGCATGGCAGTATTGTTTGGCGGATCACCATCCATAAGCGCGCCGGCTGCGGTGGAGACCACGCCTGCGGTCACCATCCCATGGGAGCAGACAGAGGAAGGCAAGGCGCAACTGGCAGAGGATGAGCGGAAGGCGCGCATCGAGGATGCCAAGAAGACGGAGCTGGCGCGTCTGAAGGCGGCACAGGGGCGCTCCGGGGCCATGCGCACCGGGGCAACGGGGATTTTGGGGGATGCGAGCGTGGGCAAGTCGGTGCTCACGGGGTCGCTCAAAAAAACACTGGGATAAGCCATGCGCACCTTCCCCAACGACAGCAAGGACATCGCCCGGGAGTTGGAGCGCCGTCTTGGCGTCCTGCAGGCCAAGCGGCGGCCATGGAACCCCATATATGAAGAGGTGGCCGATTATATAGGGCCTGCCTACAGGGGGTTTTTGTCCAAGCCGACCACGCCGCAGGAGCGGCGCGACAATGACCTGGACTCCACGGCGCGGCGGGCGTCCCTCATCTGGGCCGCAGGGTTGCGCAACGGCATGTCTAATCCGGCTGACAGGTGGTTCAACCTGGGCCTGGACGATGATGATATGGCTAAATGGCCTCCGGCTGCGCGTTGGCTGCAAGGCTCGGAGGACCGCTACTACGCCCGGTTCGGGCGCTCCAATTTCTACCAGGCGCTGGTTGTGAATTATCAGCAGTTGGGGTTGTTTGGCGTCAACTCGCTGTACATCGACGAGGACGCGCAGGACGGTATGCGCTTCATGGCCATGCCGATGCACCAGGCCAACATCTCCTTTGATTCGAAAGAGCGTTTGACTGTGTTTTACCGCGTCATGGGCATGTCGCCCACGGATCTGGTGCACGAGTATGGCGAAAAGGCGCTGCATGAGACCGTGCGCAAGGCCTACGACAAGGGGGGGGATGAAGGGGAAGTGCAGGTCTTGCACGCCGTTTTCCCGCGCGAGAACGGGAACAGAGGGCCATTTGCCAACAACCTGCCGTACGCCAGCTTTATCATGGACCTGGACAACTCCCACCTGATGGCGGAAGGCGGCTATGAGCACATGCCGTTTTCCGTGTCACGGTGGTTCGTATTGCCCGGCATGGCGTACTCGTATTCGCCGGGCACGGAAGCGCTGGCCGACAACCGCATGCTCAACGAGATCAAGGCGCACATCCTGGAGGCCGGGCAAATGGCCGTGCGCCCGGCCTACATGGTTCCGGACGACGGCTTTATCGGAAAATTTTCCATGGAACCCGGTGCACTGAACTACTACCGCAAGGACGAGACCACCAGCGCGTCGGATTTTCAGCCCTTGAGCGTAGGCGGCGACCCGCGCTTTGGCGTGGATCTGCTCAACGAGGCCAAGCGCGAAATCGATGAGGCGTTCATGGTTGATCTCTTCCTCTCCCTGCGCCAGCGCATCAACTCCGGATCAACACCCACGGCCCAGGAAGTCTACCAGCTCAACAACGAGCGCATGTTTCTGCTCGGGCCCATGCTGGACAACTACCAGCGCGAATTCAACACCATTTTTGACCGCATCTTCAGTCTGATGTGGCGCCGGCGCGAGATCCCGCCGCCGCCGCGCGAACTGGCCGGGCACACCCTGCGCGTCAAGTTCGTTTCCCCGCTCATGCTGGCCCAGGCCGCGAACAAGACCAAGGCCATCATGCAGGGCTACGCCTACGCGCAGCAGATTGCGGCGGTGGCCGGGCCGCAGGTGCTGGACAATTTCAAGCATGACGAGAACGTGCGAGCCATTGCGGAGCAGAGCGGATTCCCCGCCGACGGGCTGCAAGACCCCAAGGCGGTTGCGGCCATCCGGCAGCAGCGCGCCCAGCAGGAGCAGGCGGCGAAGATGAACCAGGAGCTGGCGGGCGTGGCGGCCATGGCCCCCAATCTGTCCAAGGCGCCCGAGGAAGGCAGCCCCGGCAAGATGGTCATGGACGCCCTGGGAGGCGCGGCGTGAGCGCGGCAAGCAAGCTGAAGGCGGCCCGCGAGGCGCAGGACGCGGAGCGGCGGCTGCACCGCTGCATGGTGCGTGTCTTTGAGACCCCGGACGGCAAGCGCGTGCTGGGCTGGCTGCGGATGCAGTGCTTCATGCTGCCAGGCCAGCACGGCATGCCCGTGACCGGGGCCGCGCCGCCCGAGGCGCAACTGTCGCGCATGCGGCTGTTCCAGCTCATGCAATTCTATATGGATGCAAGCAATTTTCCGTCAACCGCACAAACCGAGGAGTAGTTATGGACCCGAACGGAGCCCCGCAGTCCCCGGAAACCGGGCAAGACACTGGGACACCTCCCGCCCCCGTGGCCCAGGAGCAGCATTGGACCGCCAGCCTTTCCGATGACCTGACCTTTGAGACAACGGACGATTCCGGCGCAGTGGTGGCAAAACCGCTGCGCGAGCACGCCAAGCTCCAGGAATTCAAGAGCGTGGGCGACCTGGCCAAGGCCTATGCCAACGCGGAAAAGCTGATCGGCAAGCGGCAGATCGGCATCACTCCCCCCGACAAGGACGCCCCCGACGAGGCCAAGGCGGCATGGGACAAGGAGTTCCGCAAGGTGATGGGCGTGCCTGACGCGCCGGACGCCTATGAGATCGCCATGCCCAAGGGCATGGAGGCCGACCCGGCGCTCATGGGGTTCTTCAAGGGCGCGGCCCACGAACTCGGCTTGAGTCCGCAGCAGGCCCAGACGTTCAGCGACCGCTACAACGACTTCATCAAGGACTACTGGGGCAAGGCCCAGGCCGCTATGCAGGGTGAGGAAGAGAGGGCGGAAAAGGCCAGGAAGGAAGAGGTGGTCAAGACCCTGGACACCCTGTGGGGCAAGGACAAGGAACGCAATGCGGAGATAGGCATGCGCGGGTTCGACCTCGCCGTGCAGATGGCGGGCGTGGACGCCGAAGAGGCCAAGGCTTTCATGGAAAGCACCAAGCTTGGCGACCATCCCGTGCTTCTCCGCATCTTCCACGCCCTCGGCAAGGCCCAGGCGGAACACGCCACCCCGCCCGGAGGCGGGCCAGGTGGCGGCACCCCGACAAAGGAACAACGCTACAGCGAAATGTTCAATCAAAAAGGAGGCTAACGCCCCATGGATACCTTCAACGAGATTGCCATCCACCAGGCCAAATTGCAGGCCAAGGTGGTGGACAACATCACCAACAAATCGCCCATCCTCAAGGAGTACATCAAGTGGATGGAATCCACGCATGGCATGTGGCACGCCTACGAGAAGCTTGAAAGCGTTGACGGCGCGGCTTTCGTGGACTTCAACGCGCCGCTTGGCGAAGTCAAGGCCGAGGGAAAAATCCTGCGCGTGGACCTGGGCGTCATCGGCGGCAAGCGGTTCGTGCCCGAGGACACCGCCGTGGAATTCGGCGGCCCGGACAAGTATTTTGCCAAGCACGAGGATGTCATTCTGCGCGAATCCCTGAAGAACGCGGAACGGCACATCCTGTACAACAACTTCAAGGCCTTCGCCATCAACACCGGGCAGGTGGTGTCCGCTGGCGCCAGCGGCCCCAACACGTTCACCATGCTCTTCGTGCACTTCGAGGAGGGGGAATGCTGCGGCATCTACAACCCCAACGGCTTCAAGAAGAGCGGCGAGCTGCTGGACGTGAAGCCCATCAACGGCGGCAACCTGTACACCCATCCCGATACCGGGGTGGAAGGGTATGGCGTCCGCTACAAGGGCTACTTCGGCATGCTCCTGGCCCAGGGCACGCCCTACGTGCGCGCCATCGTCAACATCGACGCCACGCACATCCCCACCGAGATACAGATTGACGACGCGCTGGCTGAAATCGACGCCGACGAGGGCAATTCCTTCATCTTCAGCTCGCAGAAGGTGCGGACCCTGCTCAAGCAGTACAAGCGCGAGAAGGTCCGCTACAGCGGCAACGAGACCAACATCGAGCAGCCCTTCAACGACTGGGACGGCGTAAAACTCGTGACCTCGCGCAACTTCCTGAAGACCGGCGAGGCGGCCACCGCTCTGTAACGCACAACCGGGGCGGCCCTGGCCGCCCCGCACGCAAAGGATACAGCATGTACAATCAGGATCTGAAACCGCATGGCGAATACCTCGCCAAGGCGCAGGCCGTGCCGCAGAACGCAAGCGCCGACGGAAACGGCGGCGGGCGGCGTCTGGCCGGGAACAACGGCGCTGTGGAGATCGTGGGCAAGGTGACCACCGCGCTTGCCCTGGCCGACACCAAGTCCCTCTCCATCGATCTGCATCAGGCGCCGGACGTGGACGGCGAGCCCGGCTCCTATACCTTCATGGCCAGCCTGTACACCCTGACCGCCTCCGGGGCCGCCAGTGTGGACGTGGACACCGAGTTGTTTGCCTTCGTGTTGCCCACGAACTGCGCAAACAACGTCAAGACCGTGCTGACCTCCACCGACGTCGCCGCCACGGGCGCGGTGGACATCTACCCCCGTTACCTGCCGCGCTAGCGGACCAAGACGCCGGGCCGCCCTGGGCGGCCCGGCCTGAAAGGAGATATCATGCCCATCTTCAAGGCAAAAAAGGACACCACACACGGCAACAAGTTGTATTTCAAGGGACAGACGCAGTTCTTTCCCGAATCCGATGCGCCGCACCTGGAAAACTGGACCAACATGGGGGCGGGGGAAGCAGACGCCAGCGCAGCGCCCGAAGATCCCAACTGGCTGGTCGGGGCCGATTCGCTGCCTGCGGAGGTTACGCTCATTCCAGGAGGCACCAGCGTCCAGGCGGTATTTGTTGTGCAGAGCGCCCACGAGCGGGCGGGCCTGACCGTGGAAGAGTGGAACGGGCTGCCCGAGGAGGAGATTGCGCGGCACTGTGACCAGGAAGTGGAGCGGCTGCGCAAGAATGCGGCCCTGGAACGGCTGCGGCAGCTCCAGTGGCCAGACATCCCGCATCACAACTCCGGCCTGGACAAGATTCTGGACGCCTTGGCCAGGGCCGAAGAAACCGCCAAGGCCGACGCGAACGCCAAGGAGTAACCCATGGCCTCAAAGGTGGGCATTGCCAACGCCGCATTGGTGGAGCTGGGTCAGGACCGCATCACCAGCCTTGACCAGGACACCGAAGCCGCCCGTGTGGTGAACGACGTGTACGACGAGTTGCGCCTGACGCTCCTGCAGGAACACCCCTGGAACTTTGCGACCAGGCGGCGCGAACTGCCCTTGCTCGCTGAAACGCCATACTTTGGGTATGCGGCGGCCTTTGAGCTTCCGGTGGATTGCCTGCGCGTGCTGGCTACCAATCCGGAGACGACGGAATACCGCATCGAGGGCCGCAAGCTGCTATGCAACCGCAAGCAGGTGAGCATCCAATACGTGGGCGACGTGACCGATTCCAACCTCATGCCGCCCACGTTTCGCGCCGCCCTGGCGGCGCTCATCGCGGCCAAGGTGGCCCCCAAGCTCTCGCCGGACAAGAAAGGCGACATGGAGGTCCTGGCCTCGCGCAGCAAGGCCGCCGCGCGGTCAGCCGACAGCACGGGCGGCGGGTCGGTCCAGGCCGTGCGGCCCAACGCCTACGTGGCCTCCCGCCGTGGCCGCGTCGGCAGCAATGAGGAGGACGCATGAGCGGCACCATACGGCCCATCGTCAACGCATTCACCTCCGGAGAACTGTCGCCACGCATGTATGGCCGCACCGACCATGAGAAATACTATGGTGGCGCACGGAAAATGAAAAATATGATCAGCCTGCCCCAGGGCGGAGCCACGTCGCGGGGCGGCTCGCGCATGGTGGGGCGGCTGCGCTATGCGTCCATGAAGGCGCGCCTTGTGCCATTCGATTTCAACGACGACGCCGGACAGGCCTACGCGTTGGAGTTCGGGCACCAGTACATCCGCTTCTACCACGCGGGCGGTCTCATTCTGGATCCGGCGCAGCTGATGGTGAATGGCGGGTTTGATTCGGACATATCCGGCTGGACGGACGCCAGCGAAGACGGCGGCGGCATTGCCCATGACGCGGAGGAAGGTTGCCTGGCGTTGACCGGGAACGGCGTGGCGGGGGGCTTTGCCTCGCAGTCCATGGCTGTCGTGGCGGGAGAGCCGTACCGGCTGACCTTTGAGATCAAGGACGGCGGCGGGTTGACCGACGATGACGACGTGCTCGTGAGCGTGGGTGAGACAGAGGGCGGTGGCGAGATCGTTGCGGAAGCGCCTTTTGCGCGCGGCCAGCACAGCATGGAGATCACGCCCGCGTCCTCGACCGTGCATATCCGCTTTGGCAACCGCAACGCGGACACCCGCCGCGTGGACACCGTGTCCCTCGTGCTCGGCTACTACCAGATTTCCTCACCTTGGACAGAAGACCAGCTTGCTGGCCTTGATTGGGTGCAGACCGCAGACACCATATATCTGGCGCACGGCCAGGTGCAGCCCCACACCTTGGTGCGCAACGGCCACGCCGACTGGACCCTTGCGGCCATGACCTTTACCGGTGCGCCGGAGGACTGGACCGCAGGCAACTGGCCCCGGCTGGTCACCATATTCGAGGACAGGTTGACCCTGGCCGCCGCGTCGTCCAAGCCATACACGGTATGGATGTCGCGCACCAGCGCGTACAACGATTTCCGCACCAACACCGCAGAGGAAGGGGCTGACCCCCTGGCCACGGATTCCATCATCATTACCATCACCGGCAAGAAGATGAACGGCGTCATGTGGCTGATGGACAAGGACGCGCTGTTTGCGGGAACGGCGTCCGCAGAGGTCAAGATTTGGTCCGGTTCGTCAGGTGAGCCTCTCACGCCCGATGCGTTCCAGAGCACCCGTGTCAGCACCTACGGCAGCGCGGCGGTCAGGCCCTTGCTGGTGGCCAACGCCATTGTTTTCGTCTCGCAAAGCCGGAAGAAGGTGCGCCACGTCCTGTTCGACTACACCAGCGACGAATACAAGGCACCGGAATTTTCCATCCTGTCCGAACATCTGATCCAGGCGGGCGTCGTGGCCATGGACTACGCCGCAGATCCTGACGGGATACTGTGGTGCGTGCTGGCCGACGGGTCGCTGGTGGGCTGCACCTATCTTGTGGATGAAAAGGTCATTGCCTGGCACCCCCACGAGTTGGGCGGCGGCGGCAAGGTGGAATCCCTGTGCGTGACGCCGGGCGAAAAAGGCGGCGACGTGTGGCTTGTGGTGCGCCGGACCTTGAACGGGCAGCAGGTGCGCACCGTGGAGCTGCTGGAAGCCTCGTATAACGGATATGGACAGGTGGACGCCCGCGCCGCTTATTGCGTGGACTGCGGCCTGTCCACCGGGGGCACCCTCATCACGGGCGTGGAGCGGGCCGATCCGGTGCTTGTGACCGCCCCTGGCCATGGGCTGGCCCAAGGCCGCGCCATATCCATCGCCGACGCAGCAGGCATGACGGAAATCAATGGCGACTGGAAAGTGGGCGTGGCGGACTATGAATCCTTTACCCTGCGCGACGCGGCGGGCGCGGATGTGGACGGCGCGGCCTGGGCGCACTGGGACGGCGGCGGCGTGGTGTACGGCAAGATCACGGAAGTTGCGGGCCTGAACCACCTGAACGGGCACGACGTGCAATGCCTGGCCGACGGGGCCGTGGTGTCAGTTGCCGTGCGGAATGGCCGCGCAACCCTGCCGCGTGCGGCGGCGCGGGTGCATGTGGGCTTGGGATTTTCGGCCCTGCTGCAACCCATGCCCATGGAGGTGGGCAACCAGTACGCGACATTCCAGGGGCGGCGCAAGCGCATCATGGGTGTGACTGTCCGGTTTCTGCACACCGTGGGCGGGCGCATCTGCGCAGGGGATGACGTGGCGGACAAGTACGAGACGGTCAAGGTGTCGCGCAGCGGCCCGAACAAGGCGCCATCGCTGCGCACGGGCGACGAGCGGATTGCGCTGGCCGGAGGCTCGGACACCACCGGGCTGTACACGATCCGGCAGGACGAGCCCTTGCCCATGACCGTTACCGCCTTCATGCCCGAGGTGGACAATGGCTAGCCTGACTATCGTGCCCATGGAGCCGGAACACCTGGTGCGCATAGACCTGCGCGATTTCGACGCCAAGGGGCTGCGGGCCTGGCCCGCCTTTGCCTCGCGCTACAAGCTGGCCCGGTTCTACCAAAGCGGCGGCCCAACCTGGAGCGGCCTGGACGGGGATACCGTCGTTGCCTGCGCCGGCGTGTGGTTCGAGCGGCGGGAACTGGCCCACGGCTGGGCGGTGACAAGTGCGCATGTCGCGGCTCACGCCCTGTCGTTCCACAAGGCCTTTCGGCGGCACATCGAGGCGGTGTGGAATGATTTTCCTCAACTGCGGCGGCTGCAAACCTGTGTGCACGCGGACCATACCGTGAGCCAGGCGTGGCTTGGGCGGCTGGGGCTGGAACCAGAGGGGCGCATGCGCCGTTTTTTGAACGGTGACGATTACATATTGTACGCGAGGGTGCGCTGATGGCTTCTTTTCTCGTTGGTTTGGCGGCGGAAGGCGGCGCGCCGGCGACCGCCGGGCTCTTCGGGGTGGGGGGGTCGCTGGCCTGGACGGGCAGCATGATGGAGTCGGCCATGCCTGTCATATCCGGCGTGGCCACCGTGGGCAAGATTGCCACGGATGTGGTGCAGGGGCAGCAGACGGCGCGCAATACCGCGCAGTGGGCGGAGTATAACGCCAGTGTCGCCGCCCGAAACGCCGCGCAGGCCGAGGCGGAAGCAAAGCGGAACGCCGAGACGGCCAGGATACAGGGCGAGCAGGAGAAGTCGGAAGCCGCAGCGGAATTTGAGCGCCAGCAGGCGGCGCGCATCGTGCGGATGACGGCGAGCGGCGTGGACCTCTCCACGGGGTCGCCCCTTGAGCAGTTGGCCATCGCCCGCGCCACCAACGAACTGAACATGCTGACCCTGGATTATAACCACGACAGCCAGGTCGAATCCATTTTGTACGGTGGCAAGACCACGTCGTCGGCCTATACCAGCGACGCCAACCTGTATGCCTCCAAGGCGTCAGCAGCAAAAAAAGGGTCGGCCTGGTCTACGGGATCGACCATTCTCACGGGCGGCCTGAACCTGCTCAAGGACTGGGCATAGCCATGGCTGAAATACCCAAAGCAGAGATCGTGCGGGCGACCGGCACCATGGTGAGCGGCGCAATGACCCCATATGCCAGAGGCGTGGACGTCGCCACGCCGTTGGCCGCCGCGTCGCAGGTGCTGGGGGCGCTGGGAGAGCTTGGCCAGGAGTACAAGCAGGCCGAACGCGAGGAAACCTGGGCGCGGGCGCGCACGGAAACATACCGGGATCTTGTGCAGCTTTCCGTTACCGTGGAACAGCAGACCGATCCGGACGCGGTGGCCACCACCTGGAACAGCGGGCTTGAGGACATCCGGTCCCGCTACGGGGAGCGGATGGCGGGCGACGGCAAGATGCTCAACGCCTGGCAGGTCTATTTTGATGACCAGGCGGTGCGGCTGGGCGTGGGTGTGGATAAGGTGCGCAGCCAGCGCGTGGTGGACAAGGGCCGCGCGGGGCTGGCCACCACGCTGAACACCTACCTGGAAGGCATCCCTGCGGCCAAGACGGCGGAAGATTTTGACAGGATGATGACCGACGGGTTGACCGCCATTGACCGCAAGCGCCAGCTCGGCATCATCTCCGAGGTGGAGGCGGTCAACCAGTCGCAAGGCTTTCGCGCCTCGTTCGAGCAGGGCGTTGCCCGCCGCAACGCGGAATCCACCTACAACGCGGCCATCGGCGCGGGCAGTCCCGAAGCGGCCCAGGCCATCATTGACCAGCATTTGAGCGGAGAGGCCCACGCCAAGACCTCCAAGGCCGTGTCCACCCATTACGCCCAGCAGCGCGAGGCGACGGCGCGGGAAGAAGAAGAGCGCGTGCGGCAGGTCAACCGTGGGTTTTTGTCCAAGGCGGCGTCGGGCAAGCTGTCCGTGCAGGAGGTGCTTGCCGCGCCCATCCCGTGGGAGAAACAGGAGCACTGGCTTGCGGCCATCAAGGCGTCGGCCAAAGGCGGCGAGGGCAAGGCCAAGACCGATCCGGCCACATGGGTCATGGTCGGCGCGAAAATCCGCGCGGGCGAGATCACGGACGAGGAGCAGTTGCTGCCCTACGTGCAGGACGGAAAGCTGACCCTGGCCGACATGAAGCTGCGGGCCGGGGACATCGACAAGCAGCGCGAGGCGGCAGGAAAGGGCAGCAAAGGCAATGTGGACTATTTTGGCCTGGGCGAAGACCTTTTCAAGCGTACCTTCAAAGGCGACGACGACAAGCTGGCCAAACTGCCGGACTTCTTGGCCCTGCTGGAAAGCCATGTGAAAAAGGAGAGCCTGGAAGGGCCGGCCATCTACAAGAAGGCCAAGGAACTGATGGAGCCCATGGAGCTGACCACGCTCCAGAAGGCTCTTGACTGGCTTCCGTTCGTGAACCCGGAGAAGCTGCGCTACGAAGACGAACTGTCTAAGCCGTTCCTGGACGATGGTGATGATGCCGCCCCGTCCGCCGCTCCTGCCGACGCGCAGCGCGAGGCGGCCATGGCGTGGCTTGCCGCCCACGGCGCTCCGGTGACCGCAGCGAACATACAGGCCGTCATCGACAAGGGCCTAGCGGGGAAGAAGTGATGCCTGATCTCTCCTTCCTGCCCGACCAGCCCGGCGCCAGCGCCACCCCTGACCTCTCCTTCTTGCCGGACAAACCGGGCCAGGGCGAGAGGGCGACCGATCTTTCCTTCTTGCCCGACGCGGCACAGGAGCGGTCCGCCGCGCCTGTTGCGCCCGCCGTGCTGGCCAATGACAGCGGAGGCCCGGCGTTGCGCCAGGGCGATGCGCCAAGTTTTTGGACGCGGATGATGGACTCCATGCGGGACACGTCCGCCGAGCGTGCCCGCGCCGACAACGCCGTGTCCATGCACGAGGCCTTGGCCGGGGAGGGCAAGCCCCTGCCCATTGCCGAGGCTTTTGCCCGTCATGACGAACTGTCGAGCGAGCTTGGCCTGCGCGGCCAGCCCACCAACGCCAAGATGCTGGAGCTTGGCCTTGGCGCGGGGCTCATGTCCACCACCCTGGGCGCGTCCGCGCCGCTGCACATGCTGGGCAAGCTGGGCGTGGGCCTGGCCGAGTACGCCGCCCTGGGCGAGGCCGTGTCGTTCATAGACGCCAAGGCCAGGGGCAATGCGTACCAGTTCGGCCAGCCCAAGGGCCTGGGCGATTATGTGTTACCCGAGACACCCACGACAGGCGCGGCGCTGGTGGTGGAGATGGCCGACTTTATCGCCAAGGGCGGCGTCATCCACGCGCTCAACAAGTCCGTGGCCGGGTTGGGGGACAAGGCGTTGACCACGCTCATCCGCCAGAAGAGCGTGGAATACAACATGCCGCGCACCGTGTTCATCGACGCGGAAAAGGTCAAGGAGGTGCTGCGCACCGGAGAGGGCGACGCGCCTCAGGGCGTCACGCCCGAGGAACTGGACCTTATCAACACCCTGGGCAACGGGCTGCGCGACGCCGTGCACAACGGCGTGGATATTGAAGTGCCTGTGGAACAGGTGGTCACCTGGGCGGACCGGCCCTGGTGGCGCCTGGTCAAGGGCATGGTCAAGGCATCGCCCTATGAGCGGGTGACCGTGACAAGGCCGGGTGAGCCCTCGGCGCGGGGGCGGCAGGGCATGATCCCGGAGCGGACGGGCGAGGCGCGCACGCCCGAGGACGTGCGCGAGGATCTGAATGGGCCGGAGGGCTGGGCCGGGCGGGAGGAGCCCGCGGCTGATGCCGATGCCGAGATCGCCGCGAAGCTGCATGAGGAATTCAACCGCATTCGGGCCAGGTCAGGCGGCGCGGTTCCGGAAGAAATTCAGGTACAGCCGGATCAGGACGCCCAGGCCATTTCCCCCCGCTCCGGCCACGCGGCGCATTTCTACCAGAAACGCGCCGAGGAGGTGGCGGCGGAACTGAACGCGCTCGGCGCCAAGGCGGAAGCCGTCGAGGTCGGTCCCAAGAAATGGCAAGTCATGCTCCATGAGGGCGTGAGCATGCCCGCCGCCCAGATGCGCGAGGCCATTGGCGGGATGGTGGACTCTGTGACGCGCGGCAAATCGGCCCCACCGTTATATCACGGCGTTGTCGGCCCGGAACTCGCGGCCAGGTTGCGCATCGAGGGAAACCTTGAGGGCGTTCTCGGGTATCGCAGAGTCATCAACGCCGAAGACATCCGGCACGCGTGGGAACGGCATGGCCCATCGGCGCGGCAGGCCACAAACCTGCTCCCCGTCACCAAGGATGATTTCTTGCTTCTGCCGGATTTGCTGGAGTCTCCGGACTACATAGGCCAGGGCAATCCCGGCTCAGTGCAGCTTTGGAAGCGGGTTAACGGGTATCTTGTGGCCGTGGAGGCCACAAAGGCGAAAAAAGGCAAGCTGGAGTTTCGAACCCTTTGGAAGGTGTCTCGGGGCAATGTCAGGATCGAAGACGGCAGGCCGGTGGTGGTTCAGCCTGGAGATGCAATCGCGCCCGGCGTCCTCAATGCCCCTGCCCGTCTGGCTCGGCGCCCCGAAGAAACGTCCAGTGAACGTCACCAGGCGACGACTGCACAATCTATAATAGGCGAAGAGAATGCAGAAGGCAAGCCGATTGCGGGCGAGAGAGGAAAACCGATCAAGGGCAAGGCGCATCTTGCCGAGGGGGGCGGCTACGGCATGCCCATGGCGGATGTCGAGGCGGCGCTTGCGTCGCTTCAGGCCGCCGCGCCCCGCGCCCTGCCGCTCCACGTCCACCAGTCCATAGCCGACGCGCCCGCATCCGTGCAGGCTCTTGTGGCCGAACAGCCCGGCCCGGTGGCCGCCATATGGGATGGCCAGGGCGTGCACCTGTTCGCCGACCACATTCCCTCGCCAGAAGCGGCCCTGGACATCTGGATCGAAGAGCAGGGTGTGCATCAGGGCCTGCGCACCTTTTTCGCCAACGACGCCGACGCGGTGGTCTGGCTGGAAGAGGTGGCCAAGACCTTGGGCAAGGACGGCCTGTCCGAACTGGCCGACATCTACAACCTGGATCTGTCCAACCCCGACGACATCCTGATTGCTGCGGAAGAGGCTATTGGCCGCATCGCCGCGCGCATCGACCTTGGCCAGGATCTGTCCGAGCCGGAACGCACCGCTTGGCAGCGTTTTGTGGAGCTGGTCAAGGACTGGCTGCGCAAGCTTGGCGCACGCTTCACCCTGGCCGAGGAAGAGCTGGAGCGCCAGGTGGCGCGCATCGTGCGCAGCATCTTTGAGCCGGGCGACGCGGCGGGGGCGGACGCCTTGCCCGCCCGCGCCCATGTGCGCCCCCCCAAGGAAGAAACCGCCTATCTGCTGGAGCTGTTCAAGCGCGGCGACACCACTACCACCATCCGCAGCGCGGCGGGCATCCTGCGGCGGTATCTCGGCCCCAAGGAACGCGAGGCCATGAACGCCTGGGCCGGGGCGGCGTCCTCCGACGACTGGAGCCCAAAGGCCGAAGCGGCCCTGGCCGACCTGTTCACCTACTACATGGAGCGCGGCCTGTCGCCGGACCTCAAGTTGCTTGGCCCGCTGTCCACCATGAAGCGCTGGCTCTTTGACCTGCACGCGGCGGCGTCGGCCCTGGGGGTGCCCGGACAGGAGCATATCGCCCGCCTGGAGGCCCGCCACGCCGACCCCATGTTTTCCGGCGAACTGCTGGCCATTGACCCCGACGCCCAACCGCTCCGTCCGGAAGACATCGCCAGTTACGATCAGCTTGCCTCCGAGGCGCGCCGCCGCGTGGCCGCGCGCCTGGACGCCGAGCGCAGCCGCAACGAGGCGCAGATGCTCGCGGGCTGGCGGCAGAGAGGGCGCGAGGTGGCGGACAGCGACCCGGTGCAGCAGGCCATGGCCGATATCGTGGCGCGCGGGGGGATCAACCATGCCGCCCTGATGGGGATGTTCGACGCGGAAACCGTTAAGGAACTCATGCGCAAGCGCCCCGGCATCGTGTGCAAGGACGCTGCCTATGGCCCCGACGTGCTGGCCACGGAACGCGGGTTCTACGATGGGGGCGAGGCCATGATCCAGGCGTTCCTGGACGCGCCCACCAAGGCGCAGATCGTGGCCGACTATGTGGAAGGCCAGTGGCGTATCCACTCCGGACCTGACAGTGACAGGGGCATGGACCTTATGCTGGAGGAAATCGACGCGGAGATGGATATTCTTGCCGAGATGACCGGAAAGTATAAGCCGCGCCCCGCCCTGGGACTCAAGAAGGCCATCCGCGAGAACACCGGGCAAATCAAGGTGAGTGAGACCGTGACTGAGCGCGAGGCCCTGCGAGCCGCGTTCACCAAAGCCGCCCAGGCGAGCCGCAAGGCCTTTGCCGAAGGCCGCAGGGATGGCGCCCTGGCCGAAAAGATTAAGCAGCGCGAGATTGCCCAGCGCATGCGCGACAAAAAGGCCGCGTCGCAAGAGGTGGAGCAGATTCGCGGCCAGCTCGCCCGGGTGCTCAAGGACGAGGCCTTGCCCCGCGAGTACAAGGCCAGGCTGCGCGAATACCTGTCCCGTTTCGACATGGTGAAAACCAGCAAGCAGGGCCAATACCGCACCGACTCGCTACGCGAATGGCTGGCCCGCAAAGAGGCCCAGGGAGAAACCGTCTACATTCCAGCGGATCAGCTCGACCGCCTGGGCCGCATCGCCTACCGCGACATGACCATGGAGCAGCTGCGCGAGGTGCGCGACACCGTGCAGATGATCGTCAAGCTGGGCAGGCTCAAGAACACGCTTATAGCAGGTAAGCGCCAGCGCGATTTTGAACAGGTGCTTGGCACGGTCACCGACCGCATCTATGCCACATCCAAGCCAGGCAAGGGCGGTGGCGGGCTGCCCCAAGCGCCTTCGCAACGCAAGCTGTCACCGTTCGCCAAATTCGTTGCCGAGGTTTCTGAGTACCACGCGGAAATCCTGAAGCCGGAATTCATCATTCGCAATCTGGACGGGTTTGAGGACATGGGCCCGGTATGGTCCGAACTGTTCCAGCCCATCAAGAAGGCCGAGGACGCCGAGCTGGCCATGGCGGAAAAGGTGTTCAAGGAGCTGGCCTTTGCCTTTGACGGCCTGGAAGGAGCGTGGGCAAAACGGTCCTACTTGATCGGTGGAGTGCCACAGCGCCTGACCAAGGAAGAGATGGTCATGGTGGCGCTCAACTCTGGCAACGAGGGCAACCGCGCCGCACTGCGGGCCGGGTTCAAATGGTCCGACGATCAGATTGACGCCATTGTGGGCAGACTGGATAACCGGGAGCAGCAGCTTGTGCGCGACGTGTGGAGGGTCATCGACCGCCGCTTCTCCGCTTTGTCCGGGGTGTACTATGATCTGACCGGCTGCGAATTGCGCAAGGTGGAGGGCGATTATTTCCCCCTGATGTTCGACCGGGAACTGTCGTGGCGGGCCGACCGCAACGCGGCGGAACAGGAGGCGCGCGACTTTTTTGCCACCGCCTACGCCAAGCCCAAGACGGAAAGCGGGTTCACTACCACGCGCGTGGGCGGCAAAATGCCCCCGTTGCTATCGTTCAACGTCATCACCCGGCATCTGTCCGACACCATCCATTACATCACTCACGCCATCCCGGTGCGCGATGTGCAGAAACTGACCAGCCACGCCGCTTTCCGCGCCGCAGTGACCGACACGCGCGGCGCAGAGGTCTATCGGCAGATAACGCCGTGGCTCCAGGAGATCGCCAAGCCGCGCCGTGAACCGCTCTCCAAGATCGAGGCGTGGGCCGGGCGGCTGCGGCGCAACACCACCATCGTCATGCTGGGCGCCAAGGTGTCTGTCGCGGCCAAGCAGTTTCTGTCCTTCACACAGACCATTGATGCCGTGGGGCTGCCGCATTCCTTGCGGGCCTTGTCCTCGTTCTACTCCAGCCCGTGGGAGAGCGCGGCTTTTGTGGATGCGCGGTCCAAGGCCATGGCCAACCGCCGCACGGCCTGGGACCGGGAGTTGAAGGCCATGTATGACCGCTTTGATCCCAAGGAGCTGCGCGGGGCCAAGGCTGTCAAGGACGCCTTTTTCGCCATGATCGGCCTGGTGGACGCCGCTGCGACTTATCCCACCTGGCTGGCCGCCTATGCCAAGGGCATGGAGGCGGAGGGGTGGGACGAGGCCAAGGCCATCGAGTACGCGGACATGATCGTGCGCACCACGCAGCCCACGGCCTCGCCCAAGGATCTGGCGGCGGTGCAGCGCGGCAGCGAGATGAAGAAATCCCTGACCATGTTCTATTCGTTCTTCTCGGTGTTCGCCAACCGCTTTGGCGAGGCGCACGCTAAGTATGGCGCGGGGAAGATCTCGCTGCTCGGGCTGATGAAGTCCTATTGGTGGCTGCTGGTCGCGCCCGCTCTGCTGGGAGATATGATCAACAAGCGCCGGCCTGTGTCCAAGGAGGAGGCCGCCAGGGCCGTGGGGTCGTATCTGGTGGCTGGGCTGCCCTATGTGCGCGACGTGGCCGGGCCGATGATAACCGGATTTGATTATAGCGTGAGCCCTACGGTGGAAGGCCCTGAATCGCTCATCACACTTGCCCGCGCCCTGACCAAAGACAAGCCGGAAGGCCGCAAGGTATTGCGCGCCGGCATTGATACCGCCGGGTATGTGTGGGGTCTGCCGTCCAAACAGGCCGTCATAACCATGGATGGCCTGCTGGATATGGCCCACGGCAAGACAAACGATCCGACACGACTGCTGTTCAAGGAGGCGAAGTAATGGCGATCGAGACGAAAGAGGCGACAAAGATTTATGCGGGCAACGGGAGCAGCACGAGCTTCGCCTTTCCTTACCGCTTTGACAAGAGCGGGGACCTGCGGGTTGTGTTGACCAGGGTTGACGGCGTCGAAGTGACCTTGGTGCAGGATACGGACTATACCGTAACCGGAGCGGGAGCAGACCAGGGAGGTACGTTGGAATTTCCTGCGGCGAGTTCGGCGAGTTCCGTGCTGGCCGTGGGCCAGAAACTGACCGTTGCCAGAAACCCAGACATTGTGCAGGGGCGGAGCTTTGGGGGAGCGGATATTTTTGATCCTAAAGAGTATGAGGCGGCCCTGGACCTTTTGACCATGATCGACCAGGCCCAGGAGGAAAAGCTGGGCCGCGCCGTCAAATCCGCCCTCTCGTCCGGCCTGGACAACCTGGAGCTGCCCATGGCCAGCCCCGGCGCGGCCCTGGTGTGGAACGCGGCGGGCAGCGGGCTTGCCAACAGCGCCATCGGCGGCATTCCAGGCAATGTAACCGCAGCGGCGGCCAGCGCCGCAGCGGCGGCGGCAGCGCAGGCCAAGGCCGCGAAATGGGCGCAGGAGGCCGAGGGCGTGGCCGTGGAACCCGGCAAGTACAGCGCCTATCACTGGGCGCGCCAGGCCCGCGCCATTGCCGAGGACGGCCTGGACGCCTACCGCACGCCCGCGCCGCAGCTTTCGGGCGCGGCCACGCAGACAGAATACCTGGACGCGGTGGTGACCATCGCCAACCACGACGCGGACGCGGCCTATGCCGTGGACGTGACGGGCGGCACGTTTGCGCGCGACGGCGACGCCATCACCTGGACCATGCCCGCCGTGGCTGCGGACACGGACCACATGCTGGCCGTGTTCGCCACCCGGGCCGGCGAACTGCGCTCGGAAACAACGGAACACTGGATCACGGTCGTGGCCATCCCCATCGTGTCCGACGACACCGTGCTCTTTGGCGCGGACACCGTGGCTGCGGACTGGCCGTGGGCCTTGAGCGCGGCGGCGTACAGCGACACCGAGTCCCAGGACGCGGAAGAGACGGACTGGCTGACCGTGCAGACGGCTGTGGACCTGGCCCTGACCAGCCTGACCGTGGACGGCGCCAGCACCGTGTCCAGCCTGGTCCTCACCGGCGCAGCCATCACCGAGGGTGACTACCTTCTGATCAACGATGGTGCCCTCGGCACCGACCTGGAGGCCATCCAGGTGGGGTCTGTTACCGGAACCGGCCCCTACACCTGCACCATCTCCCCGGCGCTTGCCGCCGTCCCTGACACGGTGTTTTACGTCGGCGCCACGGAACCCGTGCTCATGCTCGCCACGGGCAACGACGGCGAGACGCTGCACCCGGAACTCGACCTGACGTTTGAGAGTGCGACGACCACCTCGGTGGTGGTCTCTTCGGACACACGACTCGCTGTTCTCAACGCCTACGCCAGCAACGCCAACAGTGCGTTCTACGTGACCGTGGGCGGCAGCCCGGTTGAGATCGTACCCACCCTGATCGAAGAGGACACGATTGGAGGCGATACCGGAACGGATGAAGTCTATGACGGCTCCGGTGATGGGTTTGCCTATGACACGTATCTTTCCGACGCCGTGAACATGCGCAGCCGCATTGCGGCGGACTTCTTCCCCATGAGCGTCACGAAAATCAAGGTGGCGTTCCAGGCGAACAGCACCACCACCTATCAGAACGTGTATGTCGGCAACGCAACCGCCGCCGCCAACAGCCTGTCGTTCGACGCCACGCCGACACACCTCCTGTTCAGTGGCGTCAACAGCGCATCCATCGGGACAACGCCCGTCTACACCGACCTGACGGACGTGGAACTCGACCCGTCCAAGCCTGTCATTGTGGCTGCGTATGTGGGGGGCGCGCCCAATCGGTACGCCAAGTCCGGATGGGAATACAACCGCGTGACGGATGTGGGCAACGATGTACTGGCAACAACCATTGCGGGAACGGGGAATGGCAAAGTCATGTTCGCCAAGATCTACGTGGAGATGGAGGACGCATCCACGTACGAATACACCCTGACCATCCCGGAACAGGCCGCCGCACCCACGGCCATTGCCAAGAAGACGTGCTTTGCGGATACGGCCACCGCTGGCTACGAGAACCAGGGCAACGGCGTGGTGCGCGTGACGAGCGGGGAAACGGACATTCTGGAGGGTTTCCGCGCCGTGGCCATGGGCGTGGCCAACCTGGGCGGCGCGGGCATTGACGCGGGCCGCATCAACCTGTGGAAGGAGGGAGCGTGATGGAAACCATCATCGAACGGACCGGGGCGCGCCGCCTGACCCGGCGGCCCATGCGCATCATAGACGGCGGCAGGATCAGCGCCGCGTCGCGGGCGGAACTGGACGCCTGCACCACCGTGGCCGACGTGGTGGCGTGGCTGAAGCGGGTGCTGCTGGGAGAAAGTGAATAGAACGTAAATGGGGATGGGGGCCGCGAGAACAGAGCCATCCCAGGAGGCCTCAGGGGCGAAATAGAGGAGAGAGGGCGCGGCGTCCGTATGAGCACCTTGTATGAGCAAAAAAGAAGGGGGTTACGATTTAGTTCGTAACCCCCTGTAATCTCTGGTCGGGATGACTGGATTTGAACCAGCGGTCTCTGCGTCCCGAACGCAGCGCTCTACCAGACTGAGCCACATCCCGTTTCGTGGAGAGGTGGTCTATAGCCCATGCCTTCTTGGCTTGGCAAGAGGGAAATGCCTATGAACGGTGAAAAAAAGAGGCTTTTTTTACGGGTTGAAATAGCTTACCATGCAATGTGACGCGTGCCGTGCAGTGCACGGCGGGCGGGGAACTTGCTGCGAGAGTTCAATGTGTCCGCATGGATGGACAAGGGGTCGTGTCTGTGCCATATACTGGCTTAAGATGGTGTGTACGGCCCGCGTCCGGGGGCTCCTGTGGTGGAGCGTTCGTCGTGCGCCCGTACATGGCCCGGCAACCATACCACATGTCGAGGTTCGCAGAATTTTTGCGGAGGAGATGTCAGTGATTTCAGTAGTCGTAATCGACGATTCAGCCTTCATGCGCAAGGCTCTCAGTTCCATGCTCGAAAAAGACCCGGAAATCCGGGTCGTCGCCACGGGGCGGGACGGGGAGGAAGGGCTTGAAATGGTGCGCCGCCACAACCCCCATGTGGTGACGCTCGATATCGAGATGCCGCGTATGGACGGCCTGACCGCCCTGCGTCACATCATGATGGAAATGCCCCGCCCGGTGCTCATGGTCAGTTCCCTTACCACCGAAGGCGCCGAGGCCACGCTGAAGGCGTTGGAGCTCGGAGCCGTCGATTTCATCCCCAAGCAGCTGTCCAAGGTTTCTCTTGAAATCGTCAAGATCGAGGACAACCTGCGGGCCAAGGTCAAGGAAATCGCCCACCGCAAGGTGCGCATGCCGCTCGCCCGCCGTTTGCCCTCGCACGCCGCCGCTGGCGAGGGACTCCACAGGGCCGACGCCCTTGCCGCACCGTTGGTGCGCCCCGCCACAGGCCGCCTTGTCCGCGATGTCGTGGCCATTGGCGTGTCCACGGGCGGGCCGCCCGCCGTGCAAAAGGTGCTGGCCGCCCTGCCTGCGGATTTTCCCACGGGCATCCTCATTGCCCAGCACATGCCGGCCGCCTTTACCGGCCCGTTCGCCAAGCGGCTCGACGGTTCCTGCAAGATCAGCGTCAAGGAAGCCGAGACCGGCGACAAGGTGCTGCCCGGAACCTGCTTCGTCGCCCCGGGCGGCAAGCATATCAAGCTGGGCGGCAAGGGTGGAGGGCTGGAGATCGTGGTCTGCGAAGAACCGGCCGATGCCCTGTACAAGCCCTCGGCCAACGTGCTCATTGGTTCCGTGGCCGAGCGCATGGGCAAGCGCGCCCTGGGCGTTATTTTGACAGGCATGGGCAATGACGGCATGGAGGGCGTGCGCGCGCTCAAGGAAAAGGGCGGCCGCGCCCTGGCCCAAAGCGACGCCACCTGTGTGGTGTACGGCATGCCCAAGGCCATTGTGGACGCCAATCTCGCGGACGAAGTTGTCGACTTGGACAACATGGCTGAAGCCATGTTGGGAAATCTCTATAAATAACGCCGCTGCTGGGGGCGGTGCCACCTGCCCCGTCGGGCAATAACCTTTCCGGGTGGAGCGATGGCCGATAACCAGTCGATTATGCAATTGCTGGAGAGCGACGATCCGGATCAGATCCGCGAAGGCGCGTACGAAGCGGGCGGACTGGGCCTTGAAGATGCCGTCCCGGCTCTCGTGCGCCATATCCATAGCCGCAATCTGGGCGTACAGGAAGCCGCCGACCGTGCCCTCCGACAGATCGGCGGGAGCAGCGTCGTACAGGCGATCATGCCGCTGTTGCGTGATGACGACGCCCCGGTACGCAATATTTCCATGGATATTCTGCGCGAGGTGGGCAGGCACGATTTTCAGTCGCTCATATCGCTCTTGCGGGACGCTGATCCGGACATCCGCATTTTCGTGTCCGACATCCTTGGTTCCACGGGCAACGTCCTGGCCGTGCAACCTCTGTGCGAGGCGCTGTTGCGCGATCCGGAAGTCAATGTCCGCTACCAGGCCGCCGTCAGCCTGGGCAACCTCGCCTTTGCCGAGGCCGCGGCATGCCTCAACAAGGCCATGGCGGACGAGGAATGGGTGCAGTTCGCGGTCATCGAGGCGCTGACCAAGATCCGCGACGAGTCGTCGGTGAACGCCTTGGCCAAGGCGCTGGAGTCCAGTTCCGACCTGGTGGCCTCCATGATCGTGGAGGCGCTGGGCGAAATGGGCAACATCAAGGCGGTGGCCGTGTTGCTCAAGCACATGGAGCGTTCGCCCACGCCGCTGCGCAACATCATCGTCAAGGCCATCGTGCGCATCATGGGCAGCAAGTCCCTGACGCTGTTGTCCGCCAAGGACAGGGAAAAGTTCCACGCGTACATGCTGGCCGCCCTGAACGACGAGGACGACGATATCCAGGATGCCGCCATCCAGGGATTGGCCCACGTGGGCGGCGACGACGCCACCACCGCCATCCTGCGCATCGCCGCGGGCATGGATCCCGAGCGCGATGCCGAGCGGCAGGACGCCGCCATCAAGTCCCTGGCCTCCATCGGCCTCAACGCGGCCATGGAATATGCCGTGCGCAACCATGTGACCAGAGGCATGCAGTATCTCATGGCGCTTACCGCCGTGCATACGCTGGCGCGCGTACGCACCGCCGAGTGCGCGGCGTTGCTCATGGATGTGTTCTGGCACAAGGAGCGGGACATGCAGCGCGAATTGGTCACCGCGTTGCTTCAGGTGGCGGACGAGAGCGCCAAGGACTTTTTTCTGAATATCCTGGACCGGCATCAGGACGGCACCATCATCAAGGGTGCTCTCAACTATCTGGGCGGGATTTCGTGCTCGGAAGAGGACGGTGGCAAGCTGTTCCTGTTGCTCGAACACCCCTTCGACGATGTGAAGGAGGCGGCGCTCGAGGCCTGCATCACCATTGGGGGCGACGCCATGGTGGGGCGGTTCAAGGACATGCTCACCAGCATTGATCCGGTGCAGCGCATGATGGCGGTCTATGCCATCGGCAAACTTGGTGTGCGCGAGCATCTGGAAGAGTTGACCCAGGCCTTGGAGGACGAGATACCGGATATCCGCAAGGTGGCGCTGGAGGCGCTGGCGGATATCGTGGATGGCGAGGGGCTCGAACTCATCCTGCCCCGCCTCAATGACGAGAACCGTGACGTGCGGCTTACCGTGGTGGAACTGTTGGGACAATGCGACAGCCCGACGGTGGTGCCGCATCTGTTGCAGATGCTTGACGATGACGACGATTGGGTGCGGGTGCGCGGCATCGAGGCCTTGGGTACGCGGGGCGCGCACGAGGCCATTGAAAAGCTTGTGGGATTCTTGTCGGGCGCCAGCAAGCTGGTTGCGCTCAAGGCTGTGGAGGCGCTCGGCCGCATTGGCGGGCAGGCCGCCTTCCATGCCCTGCTCGACATCGCCGGAACCGAGGATGACGAACTGCAGGCCGCGGCAGTGGACGCCCTTGCCAACATCCAGGAAGAACAAGGAGTGGAAGGGTAGATGTCTTCTTTGTTTGCCAAAACGGTCACCCTGCGGCAGAACTTCAAGATTGAAGATGAGGAGTTCAAGCAGCTGCGTGATTTTATTTATGAGCAAAGCGGCATATATATTGCCGACAACCGCAAGTATTTGCTCGAAAACAGGCTGGCCAACCGCATCAAGGAACTCAATCTCAAGAGCTTTGGTGAATATTACAACTATTTGCGCTATGATGTGGGACGGCGGCAGGAGCTGAACCGTTTGTTCGAGGTGGTGACCACGAACGAAACCAGTTTCTTCCGCAATCCGCCGCAGCTCAAGGTGTTCCAGGAGAACGTGCTCAAGGAGGCGCTGGATAAGCAGCGCGCCAGGGGTATGAAATCCCTGCGTATATGGTCGGCAGGTTGTTCCACGGGCGAAGAGCCGTACACCATTTCCATCATCCTGCATGAGGTGCTGAAGACGGATTTGTCGACCTGGAACATCAAGATAACGGCCAACGACCTGTCCGAGGCGGTGCTTTTGAGCGCGCGCAAGGGCGCGTACAGCGAATACTCGTTGCGCACCACGCCCAAGGACATTGTGCAGCGCTACTTCGACCAGGAGGGTGACACCTTCAAGGTGAAGCCGGAAGTGAAGCGGCTGGTGTCGTTCGGACAGATCAACCTGAATGACCGGGCGCAGCTCAAGCGGGTGGAACGGTCGCAGATCGTGTTTTGCCGCAACGTCATTATCTATTTTGACGACGAGATGAAAAAGCGTGTTATCGGCGCATTTTACGATAATCTGCTGCCAGGCGGGGCAATGCTCATCGGGCATTCGGAGTCGTTGCACAATATCACGCGCGTGTTCAAGCCGGTGCACCACCCCGGGGCCATTGTCTACAAGAAGGAGGAGTAGGCGGTTGCGTGCGCCTATCACTCTGGACATGGCCCCTGCGCGTCGTGGCGGGGCGGCGGGTGCGCAGTGGCCGGAGGGCGAATGAGCGCCCGTGTCCTGGCCATCGCCAACCAGAAGGGCGGCGTGGGCAAGACCACGACCACGCTCAGTTTGAGCGCGGCGCTGGCCTTGCAGCACAAACGGGTGCTGGTGATGGATCTGGATCCGCATGCCTGCGCCTCTGTGCATATGCGTTATTACCCCGAGGCGCTGTCCCACTCGGCCTATGACATCTTCCAGACCGGGGAGGACGACTGGGCAGCCATGTGGGAGGCCATCCGGTACACGCGCGAGGACATGCTCTTTGATTTTGTGCCCAGTTCCATCCGCCTGTCGGAACTGGAGGTGGATTTACGGGAAAGAGGCAACAAGGGCGTCATCCTGAAGCGGTCGCTGGAGTTGGTGGCGGATGGGTATGACTTCATTGTGCTGGACTGTCCGCCGCATATCGGGGTGCTGCTGGTGAATGCGCTTGTGGCCTCGGATTTGCTGATTATCCCGATCCAGACGGATTTTTTGGCGTTGCACGGGCTCCGTTTGTTGTTTGACTCGGTGCGCATGATAAACAGGGTGGTGCCGCGTCCCATCAGCTACCGGGCGCTGGCCACGATGTACGACCGCAGGGCGAGCGCATGCAGGCGCGTGCTTGAGCTTTTGCAGCAGAAACTCGGCGACAAGATGTTTGAGGCCGTCATTGACATGGATACCAAGTTTCGCGAAGCGAGCGCCCAGGGCAAGGTCATTTACGACATTGCGCCGGACTGCCGGGGGGCGCGTGAATATGCGGAACTGGCCAACGAAATACTGACATTATGAAAACGCTAGAAGAATATTTCCAGGAGCGGGAATTCGCGCCCGATGGCTCTGCCGGTGAGGAACTTTCCGCTGCGGAAAAGGCCTTTTTGCAAAAGTACCTGGGCGTTGAAGGCAAGGATGCCTTGCGCGGCACGGGCATTGACGTGCCCGACGAGGCGCTGGAGGAAGAGGGCATTGCCGCTGCCGTGGCCAAGGAGCCCAGCCTTGAGGAACAACTCAAGGTGCAGCCGGAGTTGCAGCTGGTGAGCTTTTTCGTGCAGGGGCAAGAATTTACGATTCCCATCAACGTGGTGCAGGAAGTCATCCGGTTCCAGCAGCCCACACGTTTGCCGCTGGCTCCGGCGTTCATTCCGGGCGTCATCAACCTGCGCGGACGGGTCACGCCGTTGGTCAGCCTGCGGTATTTTCTGCATGGTAAAAGCGGCGAGGCCGCCCGGGACGATTTTATCATCGTGTGCAGCCGCAAGGGGCTGCAAATGGGGCTGGTGATTTCCACCGTGCATACCATGTACCGGGTGCGCCAGGATATGATAGACTGGGGTATCGAATCCACGTTGGGTGCGAATGCAGAACTCGTGTCCGGCCTGTTGCAGTCGGATGACCGCTTGGTAGGGATTCTTTCCGTGGACAGGATAGTGGACACCATTCTGAAACTATGAGGTATGGCCATGGCTAAACATATTCTGATAGTGGACGATTCAAAGACCGTGCGCAATCTGGTCGCCTTCATCATGAAGAAGGAAGGCTTCAGGGTTACCGCTGCCGAGGATGGCATCGACGGTCTTGAAAAGTTGTATTCCGCAGACAAGGTGGACCTCATCATCAGCGACGTGAACATGCCGCGCATGGACGGTTTCACCTTCATCAAGACTGTGCGTGAGCAGGAAGCGTACAGGGATATCCCGATCATTGTCCTGTCCACCGAGGGCCAGGAGAAGGATATCCAGACAGGTCTGGGGCTGGGGGCGAACCAATATCTGGTCAAGCCCGCACAGCCTGAAAAAATGGTTAAGAACGTCAAGATGTTGCTTGGTTAGGATGGGTTGTGACGCTATCCCGAAGGCATGGCGCCCCCCAATAGGTGTGGGTTGTTGTGGTTCCAACGCTGTACGTGGGCTCCATTTTGAGATAAGGATCGACGCATGAGCCAGGATTTCATGGATCCGGAAATATTTGCGGATTTCATTGTCGAGGCGAAAGAGCACCTCGAAACCATTGAGCCGAACCTGTTGGAGCTGGAAAAGAGCCCCGACAACCTCGGTTTGCTCAATGACATATTCAGGCCCATGCATTCGCTCAAGGGCGCGTCCGGTTTTCTCGGCCTCAACACCATCAATAAACTCGCCCACCGTTCCGAAAACATTTTGGATGAGTTGCGCAAGGGAGAACTGGCGGTCTCGGCAGAGATCATGGACGTCATCCTGTCGTCCACAGACCTCTTGAGCAAGATGATCGACAATCTGGAGGCCACTGGTACGGAAGGCGATGTCGACATTGCCGCCATTGTCCAGACCATTGACGCCCTGTTGGCCGGGGAGGCCGCTCCGGCCCCCGCCCCGCTCGAACCCGAACCCGAACCCGAACCGGAGCCCGCCGCCGAAACGGTTCCGGCGCCGGAGAAAGCCGCCGCGCCCGCTGTTTCCGGCAGCGCGGATGCGAACAACGGGAGCGCGCCCGTCGAGTTGGAGCCATATGCCCTGACCGTGATAGGCGAGGGACACCTCAACGATTTCATGGAAGAGGCCGCCGAGATCATCGCCAGCCTGAACAAGGGACTGCTCGAACTGGAGCATGAGCCCAGCCAGGGCGGCGAGCTGGTCAACGACCTGTTCCGCTACTTCCACAACCTCAAGGGCAACAGCGGCATCATCGGCTTCAACGAGCTGAACAATGTGACCCATGAGGCCGAAACCCTGCTCAACATGGTGCGCAAGGGCGAGATGGCGTCCTCGCGTCCGCTCATCGACCTGCTTTTGTCCACCGTGGACTTTATTGAAGCGTTGACGGGCAATGTGGACGCGGAGTCGGGCAAGGTCACCCCGCTTGATCCGTCGCATCTTTTGGCGCGCCTGCAAAAGGCCATTGCCGACGGCGTGGTGGAAGCCGTCGAGGAAGCCGAGGCCGCCCCGGCGGAGGCCGCGCCAGAGGCTACCGCCTCCCCGGCTTCCGAGGGGGGCGATGACGAAGACATCGCCATCTTCCGCAGCACGGTGGATCAGCAGCGCCGCAATATCGACCTGGCCATGGAGGGACTCAAAAAGAATCCCGACGACAAGGATTCCGTGGATGGCCTGTACCGCTCGTTGGTGTCGGTGCAGAACGCCTCGGGCTTCATGGGGCTTGACGACCTCAAGGTGTATGCCGAGCGTACCGCTGGATTGGTGAATCAGGCGCGCAACGCCGGGTTGGGTTTTGAACCCTTCTTGGACATCCTGTCCCAGGAATGCGCCATTCTGGATGACATGGTCACGGCCGCCGTGGAAAAGTTGGTTGGCGGTTCGGCTGAAGATGCCCCTGCTTCACCCGTGTCCAAGCCGGAGCCTCCCGCGCCGCCCGCGCCCAAGCCCGCGCCACCCGTGCCGCCCGCGCCCAAGCCCGCGCCACCCGTGCCGCCCGCGCCCAAGCCCGCGCCACCCGTGCCGCCCGCGCCCACGCCTGCGTCGCCCGCGCCCAAGCCCGCGCCGCCCGCGCCAAAGCCTGCGCCGCCCGCGCCCAAGCCCGCGCCGCCCGCGCCCAAGCCCGCGCCGCCGCAGGCCGCGCCGGCAGCCCAGGCCGATGCCCAGAAGCCCAAGGTTTCCTCCACCATCCGCGTGGACCACGAGAAGCTTGACCATCTCATGAATTTGATTGGCGAGCTGATTATCAACCGCAATCGGTTTTCCATGCTTGCCCGCCAGCTTGAGGAAGGCGTGCCGGAAAACGTGCCGCAGATCGCGCAGGATCTGGTGGAGACGACCGACGCCATGGCGCGCATCTCCGACGATCTGCAAGACACGATCATGAATGTGCGCATGGTGCCCGTCTCCACGGTGTTCTCGCGTTTTCCCCGTCTTGTGCGCGACTTGAGCCGCAAGAGCGGCAAGAACGTGGAACTGATTACCGAAGGCGAGGAGACCGAGTTGGACAAGAGCGTGGTCGAGGTTATCGGCGACCCGCTGGTGCACCTTATCCGCAACTCCGTTGACCATGGCGTGGAGTCCGCCGACGTGCGCGCGGCCGCAGGCAAGAGCGAGGTCGGCAAGGTATGGCTGCGCGCCTACCACAAGGGCAATTCCGTGGCCATCGAGATCGAGGACGATGGCAAGGGCATTGACCCGGACAAGATGCGTGAAGTGGCCATCCGCAAGGGGGTCATCACGCCGGAAGAGGCCAAGGCGCTGGACGACCGCGAGGCGCGCGAGCTTATTTTCGCGCCCGGCTTCTCGTCGGCGGAGGTCATTACCGACATCTCCGGGCGCGGCGTGGGCATGGACGTGGTGCGCACCAATATCAAGAACCTCAAGGGAACGGTGGCCATTGCCTCCGAAGTGGGCAAGGGCACGACCTTCACCTTGTCGCTGCCGCTGACCCTGGCGATCATCGACGCGCTCATGGTCACCGTGTCCGGCCAGACCTACGCCATTCCGCTGGATGCGGTCAGCGAAACCACCAAGATCGAGGCGAGCCGCCTGACCGACGTGAACAACCGCAAGGCCGTGACCCTGCGCGGCGAAGTGCTTGGCCTGGTCAATTTGCACGAGCTGCTTGGCCTGCCCGCATCCGGGCCATCGGCGGATATCCTCTCCGTGGTGGTCATCCACGACAGCAACCGCCGTCTGGGCGTGGTGGTGGACAAGCTCCAGGAACGCCAGGAGATCGTCATCAAGCCTCTCGGTTCCTATCTGGGGGATGTGAAGGGCATTTCCGGCGCGACCATCATGGGCGACGGCTCGGTCATCCTCATCCTCGACCCGCATGAAATCTACCTGATGGCGACTTCCAAGGCGCTGTAGCAGGGGTGACGTTCAACAAAAAAAGCCGGGCGCGCATGGCGGGCCCGGCTTTTTTGTTTGGCGGCATTCTTTTTAGATCAGCGTGTAGAGCAGGGCCGTGCCCTGGCAGGCAATGGCCACGAGCAGCAGGGCCGGGGCCAGCGCAATGGCGGCCTTGTGACGCAGCGGCGTATGGCTTTTGATGACCGCGCCCCACAGCAGGCAGGCCGCCAGGGTGGCCGCCACCGCCATGCCCCACAGCGCGTAGGCCGGGTTGGTCAGGGCCACTGCGCCCATGGACGGACGCAGCAGGGCGAAAAGCCAGCCTTGGGCAACCAGTTGCAGCAGGGTGGTGATGCACGCCCACTTGGCGCAGTAGTGCAGGCAAAAGGTGTAGTAATCGCGGCCAAAGTCCTCGCTGTTGCGGCGCAGCAAAAGATAGCCCAGGCCCAGGGCGGCCGCCGCGCCACAGGACAGAAGCACGGCCTGGGCCAGCAGCGGCCACAGGGGCGAGGCCAGGGGCGCGGCGTACACGGCGGCAAGCCGGGCCATGGCGCCGCCATCGGGCACGGGCATGTCGCCATAGACCAGCCGGGCCAGGCCCAGCAGGCCAAAGGCGGCGGCCAGGCTTGTCAGCCGTGCCGCGCCGCCGCACAGGCTGTGCAGGGAGCGGGCATTTTTCATGCGCGGCCACAGCGCCAGGTGGATGGCGGCCAGCGCCAGACCGCACACCAGGGCGGCGGCGGCGGGAAGCCAGAGGGCCGGAGCGCCGGTGAGCGCCTTGGGCAGGGTGCTGGGCATGAGGTGCAACAGCCCGGGCCGGGTGGCCCATACAAAGGCCGTGGCGCAGGCGGCCACAGTGGCAAGCGTTCCCCACAGCACACCCATGCGGGCGATCTGGCGGGCGAATTTATCGTAGAACACCTTGCGGCGGCTCAGGGCCAGCCGTTGGCTGATGGCCGCGATGCCCACCGCGCCGGAAGCGGCCAGCAGCGCCATGGCCAGCAGCGCGGCGGGCAGATGGTTTCCGGCGAGCACCAGATGCTTGAGGGAAAAGGTCATGGGGGTGGCTCCTGTGCGTTGGGTGTCCGGCAGGTGAGTCCTGGGCGGGCCGGACGCGCGCGTTATGCCTGATTTTTCACGCAGAGGCAAGGCGGGCGGGCCGGACGGCGTGGGCAGGGCGCAATCCAATCCACGCGTTCCTTGATAAAAAGGGTATTGTCGCCTATTGCTTATGGGGTGTGGCTGCAAACATCCAACTCCAGACCGGAGGGGTGCGATGGCATATGCGAAACTGTGCATGATGTGTGTGGTGACGGCCTTGTTGGCCGCGTGCGCCGGCGCGGGCGGCTCCGCACCGCGCCCCACCGCCGACCAGGCCATGCTGGCGGCGGCGGACAGGAATGCGGCGGGCGAAGAGGCGGCCCGGTCCCTGGAAAGCCTGGAATGGCGGCTGCGGCAATTGGAGGCGTCGTTCATGGCGTTCCAGGAGGAGCAGCGCAGCCAGCGGGCCGAGCTCATGAAGCGCCTGGACAGCCAGGATGCCCGGCTGGACGGCACGGACACGTCCCTGGAGGCGTCCCGGCGTCTGATCGAGGACATGCGGGCCAGCCTTATGGTGCTCAAGTCATCCGCCCAGGCGCGCCAGAACGCCGTGACCCCCGAGGCCGCGCCCCAGACCACGGCGCCCGCGCCCCAGACCACGGCCGCCGCGCCCCAGACCCAGGCCGCGCCCCGGCAGGTCATGGCCGCATCCGCGCCGCAGGCCGCCGCGCCCGCGCCTCCAGCGGTCGAGCCGAAGCTGGTTTTTTCCAGCGGCGCCAAGGCCGTGTACGACAAGGCCTATGCGCAGATGCAGGCCGGGCGCATAGAGGACGCGCGCAAGGGCTTCAACGATTTCCTGGCCGCCTATCCCAAGGACGGCCTTGCTCCCAACGCCCTGTATTGGCTGGGAGAAACCTACTACAACGACAAGCGGTTCGCCCAATCCATCCTGACCTTCAAGGAAGTCACGCGCCGTTTCCCCAAGCATACCAAGGCTGCGGCGGCCATGCTCAAGATCGGGTTCGCCTATGACAAGTTGGGCGATGCGAGCAACGCCGCCTTCTATCTGCGCACGTTGCTCGAAGATTACCCTGGCAGCGACCCGGCGGCATTGGCCCAGGCCAAGTTGAACGAGATGCGGTAGATGGCGCGGGGCGTGGAGGGCGGCACACGGCGATGACGGAACATGACCAAAAGGAGTTCTGGGCATCGTTGGCGCTGCGCCACGCCAAGGGGCTGGGCCCCAGCGGCTGGAAGCGGCTTCTCGATCATTACGGCTCGGCCCAGGCGGCGGTGTCGGACGTGCGCGCCTGGGCGGCCAAGGAACTGGCGCCGCAGACCAGGGCCGACGCCTTCCGCACGGAATCGTGGCGCGACCCGGCGGGCAAGGAATGGAGCCTGGCCAAGGCCTGCGGCTACGGCGTGCTGCTGTGGCGCGACCCCGCCTATCCCGACCTGCTGCGCCGCATCCCCGACCCCCCTCTCTTCCTGTACGTGCATGGCGACGTGACCCTGCTCAAGAACCCCGGCGTCGCTATCGTGGGGTCGCGCAAGTGTTCCGGCCGGGGCCGCGAGATAACCCGCACCCTGGCGGCGGACCTTGCCCGCGCGGGCGTGACCGTGGTGTCGGGCATGGCCTGGGGCATCGACCGCCAGGCGCACCTGGCCGCGCTGGACGAGGTGGGCAGTTCCATAGCGGTGCTGGGCACGGGCCTTGACCTCATCTACCCCGGCGACAACCGCGACGTGTGGATGCGCTTGGCGCAGCGCGGTCTGCTGGTGTCCGAACTCTCGCCCGGCGTGCGTCCCGAACCCTTCAATTTTCCCCGCCGCAACCGGATCATCAGCGGCCTGTCCCTGGGCGTGGTGGTGGCCGAGGCGCCGGTCAAGAGCGGGGCGCTGAACACGGTGCAGCATGCCCTGGTCCAGAACCGCGAGGTCTTTGCCGTGCCGGGGCCGGAGCACATGCCCTCGTTTTCCGGTTGCCATCGGCTCATGGAAGAGGGCGCCAAGCCGATCACGTGCGCCGAGGACGTGTTGCGGGAGCTTGCGCCGCTGCTGCGCCCCGTGGAGCGGGGGGCCGCCCCGGAGCGGCGCAGGGAGCCTCGAGAGGAGAACGGCGATGGGGCGGACGCCCCGGTAGCCCCGCCACGGGCCGCAGCCGTGGCGAAAGGCGCCGACGAGGTGGCCGCGCCCGCTGCGCCCACGCCTACACCGCCGCCGGTCAAGGTGCGCCGGGCGCGCCGGATCCGTCCGGACGCCGCGTCGCCAGGGGCCAGCGTCCCTCCGCCTGTGGCGGCGGCCGATGCGTGCGGCCAGGACGCGGCGGAGATCGAGGCGCGGGCCATGCTCGACGTCTTGGACCAGGACCACGGCATGCATGTGGACGCGCTGGGCAATGCCCTGGGCTGGGACGCGGGCCGCGTGAGCCGGGTGTTGCTGGTGCTCGAAGTGCAGGGCCGGGTCAGCCGCATGCCTGGCATGCGTTATGCTAAATCAGGTGGATAACCTGTCGCCAAGGAGTATCCATGCAAAAAATTCCCCTCAATCTCGCTGCGGCGGGCATGGTGCTGGCCAAGCCGGTCATGCGCGACAACGGCACCGTGCTGGTGGCCGAAGGCACGGAGCTGACGGACAATCTGCTGTTCCGCCTTGAAAACATGCACGTGGACAACGTGGTGGTGGAGGGCAGTCCCGTGGCCATGGGAGACTCGGAAGGAATTGCCTCGGGCGCGGACTGGGGCAAGCGGCTGGAGCGGCTCGACCATCTCTTCCGCCATCACGGCGGCGATCCCTACATGGCCGCTGTCAAGGCGTGGCTGCACGAGTATTTCGCGGTCAAGGCCGCAGGGGTTGCGGCCCGGACCGACGGGGCGCACAACGGCGGCGACGGCGACGCCGCCAACGGCAAGGAGGCGCCGCATGGCCGCTGATCTCCGCGCCGAGCGCAAGGATGTTATCCTGGCCGTGCGCGACCTGCCCACGCTGCCCCAGGTGCTGGGCGAGGT
The DNA here is from genome assembly GCA_050251715.1 of Desulfovibrionaceae bacterium. Lineage (GTDB taxonomy): Bacteria > Desulfobacterota > Desulfovibrionia > Desulfovibrionales > Desulfovibrionaceae > JBFWMG01. Next base: position 238,854 of record JBFWMG010000002.1, read on the forward strand.
GAACGCCCTGGTGGAGAACCCCGAAACGCCCATCGAGAAGATCGCCAAGGTCATCGCCATGGACCAGGCGCTTTCGGCCAAGGTGCTGCGCATGGTCAATTCGCCGGTGTACGGCCTGCCGGGCAAGATATCCTCGGTGCACCACGCCCTGGTCATGCTGGGCATCAACGTGATCCGGGGCATCATCATCTCCACCTCGGTGTTCGACGCCATGCAGCAGACCATGCGGGGCATGTGGGAGCACAGCCTGGGGTGCGCCATGGCCAGCGCCGCCATTGCCCGCGCCGCCGGATTCAAGGATGCGGACGAATACTCGGTGCCGGGCCTGCTGCACGACCTGGGCAAGGTGGTGGCCGCGCTGCAACTGCCGCAGCTCAAGAAGGAAGTGGACCGTCTGGTCGCGGCGGAGGATATTGCCTACCTGGAGGCGGAAAAGCGGGTCTACGGTTTTGGCCACGACCGCGTGAACGCGTGGTTGGCCACGCATTGGCGCCTGCCCGTGAAAATCAAGGAAGGCATGGCCTATCACCACGCGCCCACCCACGCCGAGCATTACCCCGCCGTGCCCTGCGTGGTGCACGTGGCGGATTTCGTGGTCCGGGTGTTCGAATTCGGGAACAGCGGCGACGACGCGCTGCCCGTCCTGGACCAGCAGGCCATGAAGCTGCTCAAGCTCGACCTGCCGCACCTGGAAGGCGTCATGAACCATCTGGCCGAGACGTTTTTGGAAGTCTCCGACCTGTCTTTGGCGTGAGCGCATGAAACGCCGTACGCCGCCCGCCGCCGTTGCCCCGAACGGACCATCCGAGACGCCGCCCCTTGCGGACGCGGCAGGGGCGTTTCTTGGCTATCTGTCCATAGAAAAAGGATATTCGGATGCCACGGTAGCGGCCTACGAGCAGGATTTGCGCCAGTTCGAGGCGTTCTTGCAGCGGTCGGGCCACACCCTGGACGCGCCACGCGGCATCACCCGCGACGCGGTGCGCGGGTTCGTGGCCGAACTGCACCGCCTGCACGCCAGGAAAAGCTCCATGGCGCGCAAGCTCTCCACCCTGCGTACGTTCTTCCGCTATCTGGCCCGGCGGGGACGGGTGGACGCCGATCCCACGGCGGGCGTGGGCAACCCCAAGCAGGACAAGCCGCAACCCCGCTCCCTGAACGTGGACCAGACATTCGCCCTGCTCAAGGCCGAAGCCGCGCCCGACGCCACAATGGTGCGCGACCTTGCCCTGGCCGAGCTGCTGTACGGCTCGGGTCTGCGCATCAGCGAGGCGCTGTCGCTCACCGTGTACGGGGTCAATCCCGACGCGGGCGAGGTGCGGGTCATGGGCAAGGGGAGCAAGGAACGGGTCGCGCCGTTGTCGGACGCCTCGCGGGAAGCGCTGGCCGCATGGCTGGCGGCGCGGAGGGCGTTCGATCCGGACGGACTGGAGGACGCCCTGTTTCTGGGCGTGCGCGGCGCGCCCCTGCAACGGCGCGAGGCCAACCGCATCATCGAGCGGCTGTGCCAGCGGGCCGGGTTGCCCCAGGCCATTTCGCCGCACGGCCTGCGCCACTCCTTTGCCTCGCATCTGCTGGAGGCGGGCGCGGACCTGCGCGTGGTGCAGGAATTGCTCGGCCACGCGCGCATCGTGACCACCCAGCGCTACACCCATCTCAATCTGGCCCAGATCATGGCCACCTACGACAAGGCGCATCCGCGCGCTGGCAAGAAACTCAAGAAATAGCGGTTGTTGGCGGCAACAGGCGCGTGCCGTGTGACGGCGGGGCACCACGGACAGGCCGCAGGGCGGCCGGTGCGGCGTGGCCCTCGTATCGGCTTGGGTACAAGGCCGGAGCGTCCTTTCGCATTCAGACGGGCCGGGCGGCGGCTACGCCCAGCGCCCCGGACTGGAATGCCTCGCGTGTCATGCGCAGGTGGATGAGCGCGGTGCGCGTGCCGTTGTTCTTGAGCCGCTGCTCGATGGTGAAGGGGACGAAGCCCAGGCGGTGGTAGAGGAGCAGGGCGCGGGTGTTGGCCCCAAAACAGCCGATGCGCACCTCGGGCATGCCGTGGGCGGTGAAGGCGAGTTGCGCCATGTGCCGCACGATATGCGCCCCAAGTCCTTGGCCGCGCTGGGCCGGAGCCACGATGACATTGCCCACGGCGCAGTGCATGCCCGCCACGTATTGGGTCAGGTTGGCATAACCGGCAAGGACGTTTCCACGCAGGAACACGGTGGGCTCCAGCCGCACCCGGAGCGTTTCGAGCACATGGTCCGGCGTGAGCGGAAACGTGGCGCTGGGAAAGGCGAAATACGCCTCCTCTTCAGTCGCGGGCAGGCCGCAGATCGCGGGGATGTCGGCCCGCCGCAGGCAGCGGTGGATGAACGTGGCCATGGGCGCGCTCCTGATATCTTCTTATGTAGCGGCGGCCACGACCCTTGTCCAGGGCGCGGCGGGCGTGGACACCGGCTCTCCGGCGGCGATGACGCACGTGAGGGTGCGCAGCGCCCCCACATCCGCCAGCGGATTTTCCGCCGCCACGATGATGTCCGCCGCCATGCCCGGGGCGAGTTCGCCCAACCGGCCCGCCATGCCGCAGGCGCGGGCCGCGCCGCGCGTGGCGGCCTCCAGGGCGGCGGCAGGGGAAAGCCCGGCCCGGACCAGCAGCTCCAATTCGTCCCGCGGCATGCCGGGGGGCGTGCCGGGCGCGGCAAGGACGGACGGATAATCCGTGCCCATGGCCACCACGCCGCCCATGGCGTGGAACGCCGCCACCACGGCCAGGAGCGGCCCGTTGTCCAGCACCTTGGCCACCGCCGCCGAGAGCGTGGGCGTGAGCGTCACGCGCTGGTCAACCATGCGGCGCAACAGGCGGGCATATTCCTGGTCCAACGCATAGGCGGCCCGCGCCTGGCCCGTGCCGTAACGCGCCGGAACGTGTTCGACGCCGTCCACGCCCGCGTCGAGCGCGCGCGGCAGCTGCGCCAGATCCTCCACATGCGCCCGCACGGGCAGGCCCAGCCCATGCGCCGTGGTCACCACGGCCCGGGCCGTTGCGGCGTCCAGCATGGGCCAGGGCCGTGGGCCGCATCCCGGCTCAAAGGCCATCTTGACGACCCGCGCGCCGCGTGCGGCCAGCAGGCGCACGGCCTCGCGCGCCGTGTGGGCGTCCGCGACTTCGAGGGCATATGCCGCGCCGTGGCGTGGGCCGGGATAGCCGCCCGGCGCGGTGAGCACCGGCCCGGCCATGAGGCAGCGCCCGGCCGGGCGTCCGGCAGGGTCGTGCGCCTGGCCCAGCGCGGGCATGGCGTCGAGCGGCGCGCCCATGTCGCAGACCGTGGTCACGCCGTATGGCAAAAACGCGTTGCGCCGCGCCGTTGCATCGTGCGCGCCGTGCATGTGCGCGTTGATGAGGCCGGGCATGATGCACCCGTCGCCGCAGTCGATGACCGCCACGCCGGGCGGCGGGGGCGACGCCGCCGCGCGGGCGACCGCCGCGATGCGTCCGTCACGGCACAGGACGCAGTGGCCGGACGCGACCCCGCCATCGGCGCGGCCCCGCCAGACGCGGCCGCGCAGGTAGAGCGGGGCGGGGCCGGGGGCGTCGGGTGGCGTGGGGCTCAGGCGCACGCGCAATAGGGGATAGGGATGTCGGTGATGATGGAGTATTCGCTGGAAACCGGGGTCAGCACCATCCGCGTGGCGATGGAGATGGTGTCGAAGACCAGGTGCCGCCCCAGGTGCCTGAAGAACCGGCCCGATCCATAGATGACCTGCCAGCGGGTACGGTCGATGTCCAGGTGCGCCTCCATGGCCAGCCGTCCCTCGTCCAGGGGGGTGATGGTGGCTTCGAACTGGATGCGCGCGTTGACCCCGGCCATGGCCAGCACGGCGGCGATTTCGAGATTGGGCGCGCCGATGGTGGCGTCGACCTTGGGACGGGCCGAGATGATGGAGAGCATGGCGTAGGGAAATTGCTCCACAAGGAAAAAGTCGTCCGACAGCAAATGGTTGACCAGTTGCGTGCGCAGGTCCGCATCGTGCAGATCGGTGTTGGCGATGGTGCGCATGTCGATTTCGAACTGGCCGGCGATGATGTCGCCGGAACGGCTGATGAGGCCGCGCGCCAGGCGCACGGTGCCGGTATGCGCGCTGTGGGCGTTGCGGCCCGTCCATTCCAGAACACTGTCATGGGAGTCGGCCAGGTAGGTTCGGTCGGCAAGGGGCAGGACGGGCGGCTCGGGCTCGATGGTGTCCGGGGCGGCGCCGTGCAAGGGCAGGCCCGCCGCGCGCCACGCGGCCAGGCCGCCTTCCAGGCGGTGGATGCCCGCATGCCCCAGCCGCGCCAGCTTGGCTGCGGCCACATCGGCGTTGCGGCTGGCGTTGTCCGGGCCGTACACCACGATGGGCCTGCCGGTTGCCGTGGCGGCGGTGTCGGCCAGCACGCTGGCCACCTGGTCGGCGAAGGTGGTTTCGTACAGGCAGGCGTTTTTTGCCCCTGGCAGGTGGACGGCGGCGAAATGGTCGTGGGGCAGGGTGTCCAGCAGCACGAAATCGCGCCCCTGGTCCATCCATTGCGTGAGTTCCGAGACCGTGATGGCGGGAGAGGGGACGTCGTGCATGGTCTTCCTTTTGGTCTAGCGCATTGTAACGTTGAAGCGATGTTACAAGTTGAAATAATGAAGCATTATTTCAACAAAATGCATAAGAGCATCTAAACTTTTTCAAAGTTAAGATGCTCTAGGCCGGAAACGGCGGCAGGTTGCCGTCCGGGCCAAAGGTCATGGGCATGGCCCGCTCCAGGGGCGTAGCGTCCTTTGGGCATGCGGCCAGCAGGGCGGCGGACGCGTACAGGCGGTCCAGGTGCAGGGTGTCCGCGATGCGCACCACCTTCACGGTGTCCGGCGTCCAGTGCCCCAGCGACCCCAGCGCCGCCGCCACGACTTCGCGGTCCGTGGCGAAATGGATGGGGATGGCCGCTTTTTCCGGACTCACGCCGGTCAGCGCATTGGTCACGGTTTTGGCGTAGTCCATGGCCGCCACCGCGCGGTCGGTGGTAAAATCCGCGAATCCGATGCCCAGCGCGTTGCCCCCGGTTTTGGCCGTGAGGTCGCGCACCACCACGCGCTTGACGCGCGGCGTGGTGGTGAAATCGCCCAGGATGTCGCGGTTGCGGCCCGTGACGTTGGTGTCCATGCCCGTGCCGCTGATGTCCTTGCCGATGCGGTCCACGATGAGCAGGTCGATGTCCGGAAAGGGAATCTTGGGCGACAGCACCTTGGCCAGGCGCAGGAGTTCCTCCTCGCGGGCCTCCATTGCGGCGGGGCGCACGGCGGCCACGGTATGGGCGTTGCCGAATCCGTTTTCCACCATGCCCAGGCCGAAGAGCACGGGGGTTTTGTCCAACATCAATCGCCCGGCGGCGCGGATGCATTCGTAGAACCCGTGCGCCAGGGACATGCGGTGCATGAGCGTGGCGCCCCGGTGCTTGGCCATGCCCACGGCCATCATCTTGAAAAGGCCGCTTTCCAGCGGCGCCTTGAATTTGGTGTGGCTCTTGATGCGGCCCACGGGGATGATGTGGTCCGCCGTGGCCGCAAAGGCGTCGAGGTGCGTTTCCAGGCCGGGGAGCGCCGTGCCCAGCACCACGGTGTCCATGGTGGCGCGGATGGGCGCGCCCACGCGCGCCTCGGTCACGCCCAGGGCGGCCAGCACGGCGGTTTGGCCCTCGGGGGTGGCCCCGCCGTGGCTGCCCATGGCCGGAAAGACGAACGGGGCCGCGCCCAGGTCGCGGCAGAGAGCGCACAGGGCGGCCACGGCCTCGTCGATGCGGTTGATGCCCCGGCTGCCCACGGCGATGGCCACGCTTTGGCCGGGGCGCACCGCGGCGGCGAGGTCGAGGGGCGCGACGGCCTGGCGCACGGCGGCGTCCATGTCCGCGATGGCGGTGGCGTCAAAGGTCTGGCCCACCAGGGCCATGGGCGGGAAGGCGATGCCGGTGGGGATCATGCGGGCTCCTGGGGGGCGGCGGTCAGCACCTCGAAGCCGAAGGCGGGATCCACCGTGCGCACCATGCCGGTGTCCAGCAGTTCGATGACCACGGCTTCGGCGATTTTCCAGATGTCGAGCCCGCGCCGCACGCAGCCGGTGGGCGCGTCGTCGCCACGGCCGAGCGCGGCGTGCATGTGTAGGCGGGGTGCGCCCGTGGCGTCGGGAAAGAGCGTGCCCACGGCGGCGGCCTCGTGCGCGCCCGCCACGGCGCGCAGCACGGGGACGATGGCGGCGGCGTCCGAGTCCTTGGGGCCGACCACCAGCGAGCCGCTGGCCACGCCGCCGAGCAGGGCCACGAACGCGGCCTGCACGTGGTTGTCGGCGGCGAACCGCTCCAGCGAATCAGGTAGCCTGTCGCCATCCTCCAGCCGGAGCACGAACACCCGCCCCAGCGAGCCTTGCGCAACCTGCATGATGTCTCCTCATGATGCGAAGGGGTTCTTTTTCATCGCCGTGAGCCCAAAATCGTCCGGCATGGCGGAGCGCGCGGGCACCACGGACAGCACGAGCACGGTGGAGGCCGGCAGGCCGCACACGGGACTCGTGGCCAACGGGATAAGAACTTGCGCCTGAAGACGGCGTTCCGTCAAGAGCCGGGCAAGCCCCATCCGCATGGTCCGCGGGGTGGGCGGCATCGCCCGTCGAAAGCGCCTCGGCCATGCGCCTCTCCACACGCGCCACCAAAAGAATCGGGCCGTTCGCCGCCACGCCGGACAAGCCAGGCTTCCCCCGACGGCAAGAGCGGGAGGCCATCATGCGCCAGCCGCCCGCCTGGGGAACGCGCTTGTCCCACCCACATCGACCTCCCCAACCAGCCTCCCGCCTGGGGAACGCACCTGTCCCAACCGTATTCATTTCCCCACCCAACCGCCCGCCTGGGGAACTCGCCTGTCCCAATCGTACCCCCCTCCCCAGCCAGCAGTTTTTGGGGAAAGAGATAGGAGAGAGGATGGGGGTCCGGGGGAAGGAGAGAGGAAAGAGAAAACCCCTTTTTTCGCCGAAAAAGGGGTTTTTTCTTTCCTCTCTCCTTCCCCCGGGGCTTTGCAGCAATCTGAGGGCCGCGCAAGGCGGCCCTGATGTGCGTGCGGGGGGATGGCTATGGATGGCACTTGGACTTGGCGCAGCCGGTGAGCGCCTTGCCCGCCGCCTTGTCCATGTCCTTGGCCGCGTTCTTGTGGCAGGTCAGGCAGGACTCGACCTCTTCGCCCTTGCCGTGGATGGCGCCGTATAACGCCTTCTCACTCTTGCTTTTCTTGTCGAAGACGTCGTGGCAGCCTGCGGTGGTGCACTTCACGATCTTGCCGTCCACCTTGTTGTGGTGGCATTTTTCGCACGCCAGCCCCAACGTCTGGACATGGGGCGCGTGCTTGAAGACCACGGTCTTGCTGGGCAGGTAGGACATGGTGATGTCCTTGTCGGGCGCGGTCTGGGCAGTCATGGCCGTGGCAGCAAGGGCAAAGGCGAACACGAGGCACAGGCAAATGGCGAGCACATGTTTTTTCATATTCTTCGACCTCCGGATGTTGGACATGCTGACCCCCTGGTAAGGATTCCGATACGGTTATCCCTTTTTCAGGGAGGGCTGTCAATGGCGCGGGGTCCGGCTATTTCTTGTGGGCGCCGTTGTCGACCTCGCAGAACATGCCCGCCATGTCGTCCTGGCCCGTGGATTCGAGCACGGCGCGCCAGTAGTCCGACGAGGTGTTGAGCATGCGGCGGCGCTGGGTCACCAGGCCCATGGGCAGGTGCACGTAGCGGTCCATGAGTTTGCTCACCACCATGCCCGTCTTGCCCGCCATGGCGGCGTGCACCGCATGCTGCCCCAAAAAGCCGCAGTACACCCGGTCGTTGGCGTTGGCGGGCACGGAGCGGATGATGTAGCTGGGGTCGATGAACTTGAGGGTGATGGGCACGTCCTTCTGCTTGAAGTGGTCCTTGATCTCGCTGATGAGCAGGGTGCAGATGTCGCCGAGCACGGGGTTGCCCGAGGCGTCCTTGTCCTTGTTGGCCTTGAGCAAATGCTGGCCCGCGCCCTCGGCGCAGACGATGACCGCGTGGGAACGCCCCGCGAGCCGGTCCTCCAATTGCTTCAGCAGGCCGTTTTCGCCGTGCAGCAGGAATTTGATTTCCGGCACGAGCACAAAATTCACTTCCTTGAGCGCCAGGGTGGCCTGGGCGGCGATGAAGCCTGATTCGCGGCCCATGAGCTTGACCAGGCCAATGCCGTTGCGCGCGCATTGCGCCTCTGTGTGCGCGCACTTTATGGCCTCGCTCGCCTTTTCCACGGCGGTGTCGAAGCCAAAGGACTGGTTTACGAAGTTGATGTCGTTGTCGATGGTTTTTGGGATGCCGATGATGGATATCTTGAGATTGCGCTTGGTCAGTTCCTGGGTGATGCGGTCGGCGGCGTGCATGGTGCCGTCGCCCCCGATCATGAACAGGGCGCTGATGTTCATGCGCTCCAGCGCGTCCACGATGTCCTCGGGTGACTGGGGGCCGCGCGAGGAGCCGAGCATGGTGCCGCCGAACTCGTGGATGTTGGACACGGTAGCGGGCGTCAGTTCCAGCACGTCATGGCCGTATTTGGGGATGAATCCCTCAAGGCCGAACTTGATGCCCAGCGTGGCGGAGCATTTGTAGTTGTAATGCGCCTCCATGACGATGGCGCGGATCACGTCGTTGAGGCCGGGGCACAGGCCGCCGCAGGTGACGATGGCGCACTTGGTCTTGGTGGGGTCGAAGTACAGGTGGTTGCGTGGCCCCGCCACCTCGAAGTGCGTGTATTGCGGCGTATCCGTTTGCTCTTCCAGCAGATCCTCGTTGAGATGGATGAGTACGGGCCGTTCGTCGCTCTCGAAGCGGCAACATTTCAGGTTGGTGGCCACCTTGGCCGGGCCAAGGGTCTGGATGGTGGTATCTATCGCGGCTTTCTTGGTCTTCTTGGGCATGCGTGGACCTCCATGGTTCGCGCCGGGAGTGGCCCGGCAAGGCTTTTTCCACTACGCAATGCGGTACCACAAGACGGGCGGGAGCGCCAGCGAAGAACCCCCTGCCGCGCAAGGGACACCCCGGGAAACGGCGGTTCAGCCCAGGCCCACCTGCGGCGCCACGGCGGCGATGGCGTCGATGGCCACCTGGAAGAAGGCGGTGGCCTCCATGCCCAGGTGCTCGTATTCGCGGATGCGTTCGCGGTCCACGTTGGCGGCAAACGCCTTTTCCTTCATTTTTTTCTTCAGGCTTTTGGGGGCCATGCCCGCCATGCCCTCGGGCCGCACCAGGGCGTTGGCGTGCACCAGGCCGGTCACGGATTCGGCGGCGCGCAGGGCGTAGTCGAACCGGGAGGACGGAGCCACGCGCGTGTACTCGGCGTTGTGCGCCTTGATGGCCGTCAGCGCCGTTTCGGGCAGGGCGTCGCCCAGAATGCCCATGGCCATCAGACCGTGCGTTTCAGGTGAATCCTTGGTATGTGGAAAATCGACGTCGTGCAGCAGGCCCGCCAGCCCCCACAACTCGGCGTCCTCGCCCAGCGTGGAGGCCAGGCCGCGCATCACGGCCTCGCTTTCCAGGGCGTGGCAGACCAGGTGGTCATCGGGGTTCTGGGCCTTGAGCAGGGCAATGGCGTCGTCGCGGGTAATCATGTATGCGCCTCCGTGGGGATATGATGTGCAGGGTGGGGAGCCGCAGGAAAGGTAGCGCCCGCGCGGCATCTTGACAAGTGGATGGGGGAAGCGCTCCCCATAACAGGCCGTTGAAAAAGGCCGTTCTGGCCTTTTTCAACCCGGATCGGCGAAAACGCGGTTTTGCCGATCCTCACGAATCATGAACGTCTCTTCGTTCAGTGCATGATTCGGCGCGCCTTCCTGGCGCGCACAGGCTGTTTTTCAACAGCCTGACAAGGCCGTGCGGCGCGCCGCACGGACAACAGACAAGGAGTCTCGGCCATGTCGCACGCAATCGGCTTTATTCAGGGGCGGCTTTCACCCATGGTGGACGGCAGGATCCAGGCGTTTCCCTGGGACGCCTGGCGGGATGAGTTCCCTGCGGCCCAGGCGCTGGGCATTGCCTGCATGGAGTGGACCCTCGACCAGCACCGGCTGCGCGAGAATCCGCTCATGACCGAGGACGGGCGCGAGGAAATCCGGGCCTTGAGCGCCGCCCACGGCCTGCGCATCCCCACGCTCACGGGCGACAATTTCATGCAGGCGCCGTTCTACAAGGCCCAGGGCGCAACGCGGGACAACCTGCTCATGGACGCCGCCGACGTGGTGGCCGCCTGCGGCGCGCTGGGCATCGGGGTCATCGTGGTGCCGCTGGTGGACAACGGCAGCGTCACCACCGAGGAGGAGGCCGCGGCCCTGCTGGACGGCGTTGAGGCGCTGGCCCCGCTGCTGCGCGAGCAGGGCGTGCGCATCGCCTTTGAATCGGATTACCCCCCTGATGACCTGGCCGCGTTCATCGCGTGTTTTGACCCGCAAACGTGCGGCATCAACTACGACATCGGCAACAGCGCGGCCTTGGGCTACGACTGCCGCGCCGAGGTGGCGGCCTATGGCGGGCGCATCATCGGCGTGCATGTGAAGGACCGCCTGCGGGGCGGCACGACCGTGCCATTGGGCACGGGCGCGGCCGATCTGCCTGGCGCGGTGGCCGCCCTGGCCGGCGCGGGTTTTGCCGGACCGTGGATCATGCAGACCGCCCGCGCGGCGGACGGCGACCACGCCGGGGCGCTGGGCCGCTACCGCGACATGGTGCGGGGGTGGCTGGCGGCGGCGGGCGTTTGACAGGCCGGTGCGGCGGCGGGTCGTTGGGCATGCGGCGCGGGCGGCGGGCCCAGACGCCGCGTTGCCGGTGCGGGCTGGCGCAGCGCGTCGCATTCGGTTGGCGGCGGCGCGGTGGCGATTGCGTCGCCCCCCGCGTCCCGCGTGTGGCGGCGTGGGACGAGGTTGCGCCCGGCCCGCCTTTGTTGACAGGGTGGGGCAAATAGCGGAAAAGAAGTGGTTCTGGCGCTGCGTTGTGCCCTTGCGCCGGGCATTTTCAGGGCTGCGCCCAGGCGGCGCCCCATGACATACAGACTCGCAACCGGTCGCCCCGCGTCTGGTGAAGGAATACGGAATGGGCCAAGTTCTTGGCATCAAGTTCAACGATTACGGACAGGTTTATTATTTCGACTCCGGTGAGCTCGAAATCGCCCAAGGGCAGCACGTCATCGTGTCCACCGAACAGGGGCTGGGCTTCGGTGATGTGGTCGTCCTGCGCGATGCCATCCCCGAAGGGGCGGAAACCGGGGACATCAAGTCCATAGACCGCGTGGCCACGGACGAGGATCTGGCCAAGCAGGCGGAAAACGTGGCCTTGGCGCGCGACGCCTATTTCTTCTGCCGCCGCTGCGTGTCCGAGCGGCGGTTGGATATGAAGCTCGTGGACGTGGATGTCTTCTTTGACCGGGGCAAGATCGTCTTCTATTTTACCGCGCCCAACCGCGTGGATTTTCGTGAGCTGGTCAAGGATCTGGTCAAGACCTACCGCACCCGTATCGAACTGCGCCAGATAGGCGTGCGCCACGAGACGCAGATGATCGGCGCGGTGGGCAACTGCGGCATGACCTGCTGCTGCCGCCAGTTCCTGCGCAAGTTCGCGCCCGTGACCATCAAGATGGCCAAGGAGCAGAACCTCTTCCTCAACCCGACCAAGATTTCCGGCATCTGCGGCCGCCTGCTGTGCTGCCTCAGCTACGAGCAGGAAAACTACGAAATCTTCCACCGCAATTGTCCCAAGATCGGCAAGCGGTACGCCACGAATATCGGCGCCGTGAAGGTGCTCCGCGCCAACCTGTTCCGGTCGAGCCTTTCGCTCATCGTGGAAGGCGGCGAGGAGCGCGAGGTGACGCTGGAAGAGTGGCAACAGCTCGATCCCAAGCGGCCCGAGCAGCCGCCCCAGCCCCCCCGCAAGGTCGAAAAGCCCAGGAAGGCCCGGCCGCCGCGCCAGGATCGGGATGGCGCCGAAGGTGACGCGAATCCCGCGGGTGACGCGGGTGACGACGATGCGGACGCGGTCGCCGCCAGCAGGGATGATGCCCCGGTCGCCCCCGAACAAGGCGCGTCCGCCGGTCCCGACGATGCGGCGCAGGCTCCGGCCAGTGCCGACACGTCTGCCGTTGACCCCGACACCGGGGGGGCTGGCACGGATGCCCCCGACACGGCTGACGCTGTCGCCGACAGGCCCGAAAGCGCCGGAAAGGGCGACGATGACGACGACGCCATTTTCCTTGGCAAGCCCAAGCGCCCCGAGGGACCGCCGCGAACCGGCGGCCAGGCGCGGCGAGACACCCGCAAGGGCGACCGCCGGGACAAGGGGGAGCGCAAGCCCAAACCGCAAGGCCAGGGCCAGGACGCAACGCCTTTGCCCCTGGGAGACGACGCGCCTCAGCAGCCCCCGAGCCAGGGTCAGGCGCAGGGTCAGGCGCAGGACGGCGAGGGCGAGGGCAGCCGCAAGACGGGCAGGCCGCGCCGCAGACGCAAGCGCAAGCCCAGAAAGCCCGCGCCCCAGGGCGAATAGGCCGGACACGCGAGGCGGGCGGGGGCAAATGGCGCAGCCGCGCCATTGCCTTCAGGCCGGGCATGTGACGGGAAGCGCACGGTTTTTACTTCGGGTTCCCGCAGACTTGCGTCCGGCCACGCCTGCGGCGGGGCCGTACTGATAACGCGGAGCACGAAAAGCATGCATGTTTTTCCGCTCCAAACCATTTCCCCACGCTACGTTTAAAAGGAGTTTCCGTTGAAACGCTTTTTTGTTTCCACGCCCATCTATTACGTCAACGCCAAACCGCACCTCGGCCACGCCTACACCACCATCGTGGCCGACTGCATGGCGCGTTTCCACAAGATGTGCGGCGAGGAGGTCTTCTTCCTCACCGGCACCGACGAGCACGGCGACAAGATCGACCAGGCCGCGCAGAAGAACAACAGCACCCCGCAGCAGTACGCGGACGAGATAAGCGGCCTGTTCCGCGACCTGTGGCCGCAGCTGGGCATCGAGTACTCCCGCTTCATCCGCACCACCGAGGACGAGCACAAAAAGACCGTGCAGGCCTTTCTGCAAAAGGTCTACGACTCGGGCGACATCTATTTCGGCGAATACGGCGGCCACTACTGCTACGGCTGCGAGCGGTTCTACACCGAAAAGGAATTGGAGGACGGCCTGTGCCCGCAGCACAAGGTCAAGCCCGAGTTCATTCAGGAAAAGAACTATTTCTTCCGCATGGAGCGCCACCAGCAATGGCTCATCGAGCACATCAAGGCCAACCCCGATTTCATCCGGCCCGAGCGCTACCGCAACGAGGTGCTCAGCCTGCTCGAAAGCGGCGCGCTGGAAGACCTGTGCATCTCGCGGCCCAAGAGCCGCCTTTCCTGGGGCATCGAGCTGCCGTTCGACACGGATTTCGTGTGCTACGTCTGGTTCGACGCGCTGCTCAACTACGTCACCGCCCTGGGCTGGCCCGACGGCGACAAGCTGGCCGCCTTCTGGCCCGGCGCGCAGCATCTGGTGGCCAAGGACATCCTCAAGCCCCATGCCGTGTTCTGGCCCACCATGCTCCGCGCGGCGGGCATGGAGCCCTACGGCAACCTGAACGTGCATGGCTATTGGTTGATGAGCCACGCCAAGATGTCAAAATCACTGGGCAATGTTGTCGAGCCGCTCACGCTCAAGGATACCTACGGCCTGTCCGCCTTCCGCTACTTCCTCCTGCGCGAGATGCACTATGGCAGCGACGCCAACTTCTCCGAAGAGGCGCTGGTGGACCGCCTGAACGCCGACCTGGCCAACGACCTGGGCAACCTGTTCAACCGCGTGCTGGCCATGACCCACAAGTATTTCGAAGGGATAACCCCCGCTCCCGGCCCGCTTTCCGCAGAGGACGAGGCGTTCAAGACCCTGGGGCTCGACGCGGCGGCCAATTTCCAGACCCTTTTCGCCAACGTGCAGTTCTCGCGCGGCCTCGAAGCGCTGTGGGAGTTCGTGCGCGGCATGAACAAGTACATCGATTCCTCGGCCCCGTGGGCGCTCTACAAGGCGCAGGACATGGAGCGCCTGGGCACGGTCATGTACATGCTGCTGGAAGGCATGCGCAAGGCCGCCCTGCATCTGTGGCCGGTCATGCCCGAGGCGGCGGAACGCATGCTCGAGCAGCTGGGCGCGCCCTTTGCCCACGACATGCGGCTCACCCCCGAGCGCGAGATCTGGGGTGTGCTGCAGCCCGGCACGCCGGTGCTCAAGACCTCCAATCTCTTCCCCCGCGTGGACCTGGCCAAGGAAGAGGCCGCGCCCGCCAAGACGGAAAAACCCAAAAAGGACAAGGCGTCCAAGCCCGCCGCGCAGGCCGCGCCCACGCAGGCCGCCGCGCCCGCCAAGCCCGAGCCCCTGGCGCCCGGCGAAGCGCCGCTCGTCGAGTACGAGGATTTCACCAAGCTCGATCTGCGCTGCGGCACCGTGGTGGCCGCCGAGACGCATCCCAAGGCCGACCGCCTGCTGCGGCTCATGGTGGATATCGGCGAGGCCGGGGGGCCGCGCCAGATCGTGGGCGGCCTGGCCGAGTTCTTCAAACCCGAGGAACTGGTGGGCCGCCAGGTGATCGTCGTGGCCAACCTGGCCCCGCGCAAACTGCGCGGGCTCGAATCCAACGGCATGGTGCTTGCCGTGCGCGACGCGGGCACGCTGCGCCTCTTGGGCGTGAGTGCGCCTGTGGCCAACGGCGGCAAGGTCTCCTAGCGTCGCGTCCTCGCAATGAGTGGATACGAATTTTGAGGATAATAACTTAAAATTTATTATTTTTTCCTTGAAGAACACGGTCATGTTCTTCAAGGACGCGACACGAGCGGGGCGGTTGTGCCGGTCAGGCCGCAGGCGTTCGATGCGATGACGTCTTTCGATACGTTGGATACATAACTCGTATGCCCTCTCCGTGAGGGCGCAACGCGAATGGAACCCCATGGCGCGCATTCAAAACCTGTTCCTGGACCGCGACGGCACCATTATCGTGGACAAGCACTACCTGAGCGATCCGGACGGCGTGGAACTCCTGCCCGGCGCGGGGCAGGCGTTGTGGCGCATGGCCGGGGCGGGCGTGAACCTGTTCATCGTCACCAACCAGTCCGGTATTGGCCGGGGCTATTTCCCCCTGGCCGATTTCGAGGCGTGCAGCCATCGCCTGGCCGACATCCTGCGGGGCCACGGCATCGTGGTGGCGGGCGAGGCGTATTGCCCGCACGGACCGGACGATGCCTGCGACTGCCGCAAGCCGGGCCTGGGCATGTGGCGCGAACTGGCCGAGGCCCATGGCCTCGATCCCGCCACCTGCGCCATGATCGGCGACCGGCGCGCCGACATCGCCTTTGGCCTGAACGCGGGCTTTGCCGCCTCCGTGCTGGTGCGCACCGGCCTTGGCGATGCCGAGGCCGCCGCCCTGGGCTTGCCCGGTCTCGACCCCCAGGCCGAGCCCGCGCAAGCGCTCACGGAACGCCGGCCAGACTGGCCCCATGCCCAGGCCCGCGACCTGGCCGCCGCCTGCGCCTGGCTGCTGGCCCAATAACGCCGAGCGCCAGCCATGAACAAGATAGGCATCTGGAACACCGCGTTTCTGGGCGACGCCATTCTCACGCTGCCGCTCATCCGCACCGTCAAGCACGCCTTTCCCGAGGCCGAACTCCATTTCTTTGTCCGTGGCGGGCTGGAGAGCCTGTTCACCGCCCAGCCCGACATCGCCGCCGTGCACCCCTTTTCCAAGCGCGGCGCGCAAAAAGGGCTTGCCGCCGCCTATTCCCTGGGGCGGGCGCTCTCGAATCAAGGCTACGGCCTGTGGATTTCCGCCCACGCCAGCCTGCGCAGCGCCGCGATCGCCCGCTGGTCCAGCATCAAAACCCGCATCGGCTACGCCGCGCCCTGGTACAACCGGTGGTGCTACACCCATACCGTGCCCCGCCGCTTCAACCAGCTGGACGAGATCGAACGCCTGCTGCAACTGGCCAAGCCCCTCGGCGTGCCCCAACTCTTCGACTGGCCCGAAATGGTGCTGCCCGCCGCGTCCCAGGAACGCGCCGCCGCCTTTTGGCAGGCCGAAGGCCTGGACAACGCGCCCGTGCTCGGCATCCATCCCGGCTCGGTGTGGCCCACCAAATGCTGGCCCGCCGACAATTTTGCCGCCCTGGCCGCCACCGCCGCAACCCATGGCGCAACCGTCCTCGTGTTCGCCGGGCCCGGCGAGGAAACGCTCGCCCGCACGGTCATCGCCTCGGCCCGCGCCGCCATGGCGCCCACCGCGTCGGCCGGACGCATCCTCGACCTGTCCGGCGCGCTGTCCCTGCCCGATCTCGCCGCCTACATAGGCCGCCTGTCCGGCTACCTGACCAACGACTCCGGCCCCATGCACATGGCCTGGACCCAGCGCGTGCCCACCGTGGCCCTGTTCGGCCCCACGGTGCGCCGCCTCGGCTTCTTCCCGCGCGGCGGCCACAGCCAGGTGCTGGAAGTGGATATGGACTGCCGCCCCTGCGGCCTGCACGGGCACAAGGCCTGTCCCGAAGGCACCCATGCCTGCATGCGGGCCATGACGCCCGACGTCGTCTGGCCCCATGTGGCCCACGCCATGGGCCTGCTGGGCACGGGAGCCTGACCGTGGCCCCGCCCGCCCGCATGCTGCCCGACCGCTGGTGCGTCGTCCGCCTGGGCCACCTGGGCGACGTGGCCCTGGCCACCGGCGTGCTGCGCTGGTGGCACGCCACGCGCGGCTGGCGCTTCGTCTTTGTCACCCGCGCCGCCAACGCGCCGCTCCTGCAAGGCCATCCGGCCATCGATACCGTGGTGGCCGTGCCGGAAACCTCCCTGGACGGCGCGGCCTGGCTTGCTCAATGCCGCGCACTCGCCGCCCGCTTTCCCGGCCACGGACTGCTCGATCTGCACGGCACCCTGCGCTCCCGCGTCCTGGCCCGCTCCTGGACCGGCCCCGTGCGCCGCTATCCCAAATTTCCCCTGCGCCGCCGCCTCTACCTGGCCACGCGGTGGCCCCTCCTGGCCGGACCGCTCTTCGCCACCAACGTGCCGCAACGGTATGCCCTGGCCGTGGAAGCCGCCGCGCCCGACCGCGCCGAACTGCTGCCGTCCATCACCCTGGCTCCCGCAGAACTGGAAGCGGGCAGGGTGGCCCTTGCCCCCCTCCTGCGGCCCGGCGCGCCCTGCGTCGCCCTGCATCCCTATGCCACCCACCCGGACAAGGCCTGGCCCGCCGACCACTGGCGCACCCTCGCCGCCCGGCTTGACGCCGCAAGCGTGAACTGGTTCGCCATAGGCCGCGCCGATGCGCCCATCCCCGGCCTCGACGCTGCCCGCGACTTCACCAACCGCACCGATCTGCGCCAGACCTGCGCGTTGCTCGCCCACGCCGCCGCCCTGGTCACCGGCGATTCCGGCCCCATGCACCTCGCCTCCGGCGTGGGCACGCCCGTGATCTCGCTGTTCGGCCCCACCAACGCCGCCTGGGGATTTGTTCCCGCCGGACCGCGCGACGTGGTGCTTGAACGGCCGCTCGCGTGCCGTCCCTGCTCGCTGCACGGCAAGCGTCCCTGCCCGCATGGCCGTGAATGCCTGGCGGGCATTGCGGTCGATGCCGTGATGGACGCGGTGGGAACCGTGATCCGCGCATAGCCGCTGCCGGTATGCGGGCAAAGGGGGCGGGAGGGCAATAATCGTGGCCGCACCGCATGCATCGCCTTTGCCTTTCCACGCGTTGCTCCTTCGACTCTCCTGGCCGGGGTTCAACCTCCGCGCCAATCCACCCCACACCCCCAACCGAATCGCTTTGAGGATGGGGGCGGCAAGGTGCCGCTGCCGGTATGCGGGCAAGGAGGTCGCCAGGGCGACAATCGTGGCCGCACAGCAAGCATCGCCTTTGCCTTTCCAAGCGCCGCGTTGGCGTTCCTCTTTGCCGGGGCATCACCCTCCGCGCCAATCCACCCCACACCCCCAACCAAAAAGTTTTGAGGATGGGGGCGGCAAGGTGCCGCTGCCGGTATGCGGGCAAAGGGGGCGGGAGGGCAATAATCGTGGCCGCACCGCATGCATCGCCTTTGCCTTTCCACGCGTTGCTCCCTCGGCTCTCCTGACTGGGGCTCACCCTCCGCGCCAATTCCCCCCACACCCTCAACCGAATCGCTTTGAGGATGGGGTTTGGGGAAGGGCGGCTGATAGGCTGACGGGGCGTGCGGCGCGGCTGGAGGATGTGCTTACGGGGGATTGGTGGATCGTGCTGGTTTCGTTTTATCGCCCGGTGGCGAGGGAGGCCTCTTTTGCTCCGCCGACGAAGCGTCGGAAGTCGCTACAAGAGGCATCCCCCGCCACCTTTCGGATCACTATGTTTTGTTCCATCAGGACGGCAGGAAAGAATGAATCGGATGTCCTTAAAAAAATGTGTCGTCCCCCTTTGCCGCAGGCGCATCGTCGGCGTAACCGGCCTTGGCGCAGGCACGTCTTTCGGCCAACAAACCGCGCCCATCCCCCCGTTACCCCCCAACCAAAAAATTTTGAGGATGGGGGCGGCAAGGTGCCGCTGCCGGTATGCGGGCAAAGAGGTCGCGAGGGCGACAATCGTGGCCGCACCGCATGCATCGCCTTTGCCTTTCCAACCGTTGCGCCACCGCCCCTACCCCTGCCGGGCCACCGCGCCTATCGTACCCGTTCACCACACCCCCAACCGAAAAGTTTTGAGGATGGGGTCCGGGGAAGGAACTTTTTCAAAAGTTCCTTCCCCGGCCGCCGGAGGCATTGCATTGTCGTTTCTGGCTGTTTCTTTGGGCGCGTGCGGCTAGGAGCGGCGCAGCAGGGGCATGCCCGCCAGTCCGGCGGCGGTGGCGATGCCGAGGGCGAGGAAGCCGTGGGCGAAGGAGCTGGTTTCGCCGAAGTAGCCCAGTGTGGTGGGCACCAGGCCGTTGCCCGCCAGCACGGCGAGGGGCACGATGAGGGACACGGCCACGTTGCGCACGTGGGCGGGGAACACCTCGGAGATGAGGGCGAAGCCTGCGGGGAAGAAGCAGACGGAGATGAGGGGTTGCACGACCACGACCACGAGCAGGGTTGCGCCGCTGGTCAGGCCCAGCAGGGCGGTGGTGATGGCGGCCAGGGCGAGGTAGAGCCCCAGGGTGAGACGGGGGCCGAGGCGGTCGGTGAGCCAGCCCGCGCCGAACACGGCCACGGGGCCGGACAGGCGGGAGATGGCGAGCAGGGTATTGGCCGCTTCGGGCGTCATGCCGCGTTCGCCGGTCAGGAACAGGGGCAGTACGCTGTAGGGGCCAAAGCTCACGGCGAGGCCGAGGAAGAAGAAGGCGATGAGCACCCAGAATTCGCGGCGGCGGGAGATGGAGCCCACGAGGCTGAAATTGGGCATTTCGCCTTTGAAGTCGCCGCCTTTGCCAAAGCGGGCATAGATGATGCCGATGGCGATGGCGGTCACGCCCAGGCAGGCCAGCACGCCGCGCCAGGACATGATGTGCAGCAGGGCTTCGGCCAGCAGGGGAGCGACGATGAAGCTGACGTTGGGGGCGATTTCGTGCACCGCCACGGCCTTGCCATAGTCCTTGGGCGTGACCAGGGAGGTGAGCGCGGCGATGCCGGAGCCGAGGTACAGGCCGCAGCCCATGCCAAAGCCGCAGAGCAGCAGTTCGGTGGCGGGCAGGGTGGTGGTGTTGGCCAGCAGCAGGAGCATGACGCCGATGATGACGGAGGAGATCGCGAGGGTGGTGCGGTGGGTCACGCGGCAGGACACGATGCCGGAGAACAGCAGGGTGAGGCTGTAGCCCACGGAGATGTCGAGGAACAGGCGGCCCGCCTGGATGTGGGTCAGGTTCAGGTCCGCCTCGATGGCGATCATGAGTGGGGCGAAGATGATGCGGGTGATGAAATTGAGGAAGAAGACCGCCGTGATGAGCAGAAGCCAGGGCAGGGCTTTTGAAAAGGGGAGTGATGCGTGGGGTGTCGGCGTGGCGGTCATGGTGCCCTCGGGTATGGCGAAGGTTCACGTATCCTTTCTGAAAAGGGGTGGCAAGCGAAAACACGCCAGGGGCGCGGCGTGGCGGGGGGAGAGGGAGGGGCGGGGATGGAGGCGGAGTCCGTTTGGGTCAGGTTTTTGTCCGCTCGGCGTTTTGCTTATGGATATGGGCCAGGATGGCGTCGATGAGCAGTTGTTTTTTCAGGGGCTTGGCCAGATAGGCGGTGCAGCCCGCCGCCAGGCACGCAATCTCGTCGTCCCGCATGGCGTTTGCAGTGAGCGCCAGGATGGGCACGGGGGCGCGGTCGTGGGCCGTTTCCCAGCCTCGGATGTTTTTTGTGGCGGTAAGGCCGTCCATGACCGGCATCTGGATGTCCATGATGATGATGTCGCAGGGGTGGGCTTGGTACATTTCCACGGCCTGGAGGCCGTTTTCCGCCATGAGCAGTGTCCAGGGCAGTCCCTTGAAGAAGAATTGCAGGAGCATCCGGTTGTTGGCCGTATCCTCCGCAATGAGGATGGTCAGGGGCGGAATGGCCGCTGTTTTGACCGGCGCCGGGCTGATGGCCGGTGCGGCGTCGCGTGCGAAGATGCGGCAGAGGGCCATGAGCAGTTCTTTGCGCTTGATGGGCTTGGTCAGTTGCGCCACGGGGGCGTGGGGCCGGTTGGCGGAGTGGTCGGGGCGCGCGTTGTCCGTGCGCATCAGGAGTATGGTGGGGCAGGAGACATGCTGGGCCGCGGCGATGTCGGAAAAATCCGATTCGCCGATGGCGGATAATGCGGCGTCCGCCACGGCGCAGGCAAAGGGATGTCCCTGTTTTGCGGCGGTGTGCAGCAAGGCCAGTCCGGCTGCGGTATTGGCGGCGGCATGGACCTCGGCGCCCATGGTCTTGAGCATGTCGGCCAGCAGATCCAGGAGGTCGGGATGGGGTGCGACGGCCAGCACCTTTTTTCCCACGAGTGCTGGATGGGGCGCGGTCTCGGTATGTTGCGCGGCGGCATCGGGGCGGAGGCGGATGCGGCAGTGGAACGTGCTGCCCTCGCCGGGCGTGCTTTCCGCCCAGATGGAGCCATCCATGAGGGCACAGAGCTTGCGGCAGATGGCAAGTCCAAGGCCGGTGCCCCCGAATTGCCGGGGGATGGATCTGTCCGCCTGGACAAACGCGTCGAAAATGGATTCGATCTTGTCTGGTTCTATGCCCCGGCCGGTGTCGGATACGGTGATGTGCAGGGGGATAGCGCCGTCGGGCCTTGGCGCGGCTTTGGCAGCGGGCATCACGCGCACGATAATCTCTCCCGCATCGGTGAATTTGACGGCGTTGCCGATGAGGTTGAGGAAGATTTGCCCCATCCTGGATGCGTCGCCCAAAAACGAGGAGGGCAACTCCGGCGCGATGTCGCACAGCAGTTCCAGGTTCTTTTCGTGCGCCTTGGCGGCCATGAGTTCGCAGGCGTTTTCCATCACGTCGTTCAGGGAGAAGGGAACAGCGTCAAGATGGATTTGTCCAGCCTCGACCTTGGACAAGTCCAGGATGTCGTTGATGAGGTGGAGCAGGCTTTCGCCCGCGTTTTTGAAGATGCGGACATAGGAGTCCTGTTCCGGGGTGAGCGGGCTTTCCGACAACAGATCCGCCATGCCCAGGATGGCGTTCATGGGCGTGCGGATTTCGTGGCTCATGGAGGCGAGGAATGTGCTTTTGGCCGCGTTGGCGCTTTCGGCGGCCAGCAGGGCGCGGCGGCTCGCCTCTTCGGCGCGGATGCGGTCGGAGATGTCGCGGATGATTTCCATGAACCCGACGATTTGGCCGCCCGCGCCCACGTAGGGCGCCTTGGACACCAGGACGTTGAGCACGGCGCTGTTGGCCAGTGTGCGCCGCGATTCATATACCACCTTTTCTCCAGCCAACACGCGGCGGGTCGCGTCCTCGTCCCGTTCCTTGTCCTCGTCGGGTACGATATCCAGTTCGCGGCCAATGATGTCGGCGCTGGCATAGCCCAGGGC
Source organism: Desulfovibrionaceae bacterium (assembly GCA_050251715.1). Classification (GTDB taxonomy): domain Bacteria; phylum Desulfobacterota; class Desulfovibrionia; order Desulfovibrionales; family Desulfovibrionaceae; genus JBFWMG01. Next base: position 260,921 of record JBFWMG010000002.1, read on the forward strand.
TTCCTCAAAGGCGGGGTTCACATAGGCCACGCCGCCCACGTAGTCATAGACGATAACCGCGTCGGCGGAGACTTCGAGCAGCACCTCGTAGCGCTCCTGGGTGGAGCGCAGGGTATCCTCGACCATCTTTTTTTCGGTGATGTCGGTCAGGAATTCGATGTGGCCGGTGTAGGCGCCGCTGCGGTCGTAGCAGGGCGCCATGCCGAGCATGATGTCCAGATCCATGCCGTGGCAGGTCAGCCGCTTGGTTTCCAGGCCGCGTACGCTTTTCCCCTCGTGCATCATGGCGCGTGCATGTTCGTATTCCGCCGCGTATTCTTCGGGAACGAAGTTGTCGAGAGGCATGCCGATGACCTCTGCGCGCACAAAGCCGAACGTCGTTTCAAAGGCGGGGTTGACGTACATGACCGCGCCTGTCTGGTCATAGTCCGCAACCGGGTCGGGGCACGATTCGAGCAGCAGCCTGTGCCGCTCCTGGCTCATGGACAAGGCGTCGGCTATTTGCTCCGCCGCCTCGGCTTCGGCGGCCAGGAGCATATTGGCTCTTTCAAGTTCCGCAATACGTTGAAGGGCTTTTTCTTCCCGTGAGCCGGGCGCGGCGGGCGGGTCGTGTGGCTTGGTCATGACGGCTCCAAGTTGGGGATAGCCAACGCTTCGTGCAAAGTATCCCACCACACGCAGTCCGGTCAACGTCGGGGCGTGGGATTGGCTCTTCTTGTCACATAAAATGGGCGCGGCCGTCACGAGTCCGTCAACGGGCAAGGCTAGCGTTGCCCAAAACACAAAACGCCGCTCCTTGCGGAGGGCGGGACACCAGGACACGGCGGTATGCGGCATGGAATCATACGTTTTTTTGAAAGGACGCGGAATCCAGATGCGGGGGGGCTGTTCCCCCGCCGCCGTGCCCTTGCCTGGCGTCATTGGGGCTTCCCTTGGGAAGCCTCACGTTGCGGACAAACCGCCATCTCTCCCTGCTGTTTCTTTCTCGAAGTCTTGCGGCTCACGGCGTCGGGTGAACCTCCATGCCCTCGCCCACAGACAACACGGCCGCCCGCCAGGGGCACGCGCTTGTCCCAACCGTATCGACCTCCCCAGCCAGCAGTTTTTGGGGAAAGAGATAGGAGAGAGGATGGGGGTCCGGGGGCTTTGTCAGCAATCTGGGGCTTCCCTTGGGAAGCCCCTTCTTTTTGGGCCGCCGACGGCGCGTCCATAACAAGGAGGAGGTCATGAAAATCGACCTGCATGTGCATTCCAAGCATTCCGCCCGGCCATCGGAGTGGATTCTGAAGAAAATGGGATGCCCGGAAAGTTTCGTGGAGCCGCTCGCAATCTACCGCGAGGCGCTGGCCAAGGGCATGGACGCCGTGACCATCAGCGACCACAACACCATTGACGGCGCACTGGAAATCGCCCACCTCGACCGCGTGTTCATCAGCGAGGAGGTGACGGCCCGCTTTCCGGACAGCCAGTGCAAGGTGCATGTGCTGGTGCACGGCATCGACGAGGCGGTACATGACGAGGCGCAGCGCCTGCGCCGCAACGTGTTCGAGTTGGTGGCCTACCTGCGCGGGGCCGGTGTGCGCCACGCCATCGCCCACCCCTTGTACGGCGTGAACTACCGGCTGACAGAGGATATTTTCGAAAAGTGCCTGCTGCTGTTCGACGTGTTCGAGATCAACGGCAGCCGCGACGGCCTGCAAAGCCGGGTGCTTGAGACCATCGTGGGCATGCTGTCGCCCACCGTGGTGGAGCAGCTCGCCAACCGGCACGGCATCGCCCCCCACGGCGCGGCACCCTGGCAAAAGAGCCTGATAGGCGGCTCCGACGACCACAGCGGGCTGAACATCGCCCGCATCCACACCGAGGTGGAGGGCGCGCACGATATGGCCGCCTTCTGGGCCGGGGTGGACGAGGGGCGCTCCAAGGCCAGGGGCGCGTACGCCAATCCCAAGGCCATGGCGCACAACCTCTATGGCATCGGCTACCAGTACTACAAGCACAAGTACGATCTCGCCCGCCATGTGGGCGTGGACGGGTTCGTGACCTTTCTGGACAGGCTGCTCTCCATAGACGCAACGCCCCAGACCGGGTTTTCCAAGCGCGTGAAGAGCATGCTCCACAACAGCCGCCTGTTCGGCTCGGCCCGCACGGACCACAAGGAGCTGCACCTGCTGCTGCGCAACGAGGCCGAGGCGCTGGTGCGCGGCGAGAAAAGGTTTGCCGCAGTGGCGGAAAAGGGCAGTCCTGGCGGGGAGAAGGCGGAAGATCTCTGGTTCGACTTTGCCAACCGCGCGGCCAACAAGGTGCTGGCCGGGGTGGCGGACAGGGCGCTCACCTCGTTGACCCACGCCAACATCTTCACCGCCCTGCAAAGCGTGGGCGAGATCGGGGCGCTCTCTTCCGCCCTGACGCCCTATTTCGTGTCCTACGGCCTCTTTACCAAGGACCGCGCCTTTTGCCGCTCGGTCATGCGGCGGTTCACGGACGGCGACGGCAACCCGGACGGGCATTTCAAGGTCGCCCACTTTACCGACACCTTTTTCGAGACCAACGGGGTGGCCATCACCCTGCGCGACCAGGTGCGCGCGGCGCGCGCCTCGGGCAAGGCGTACGAGGTGCTGGTCTGCCGCTCGGGCCGCGCCGACGGTACGCCCGGAGTGCGGACGTTCACCCCGGTGGGGGGGTACGACATGCCCGAATATCCCGAAATAACCGTCTATTATCCGCCTGTTCTGGAGCTGCTCGCCTATGTGTATGAAAACGGCTTCACCCACATCCACGCGGCCACGCCCGGTCCCATGGGGCTGGCCGCGCTGCTGGTGGCCTCGATCCTGAAATTGCCCATAGCCGGTACCTACCACACCGCCATCCCGCAATACGCCCGCGACCTGACCGGCGACGAGGCCATGGAGGACGGCGCCTGGAAGTACGTTGCGTGGTTCTACAACCAGCTGGACACCGTGTACGCACCCTCGCGCTTTGTGGGCGACGAACTGGCCGCGCGGGGCATCGGCGCGGCGCGCATCAAGGTCTATCCCCGTGGGGTGGACGTGGCCCGTTTCACCCCGGCCAAGCGCAATGGATTCTTCAAGAAGTACGCCCTCAACGGGGCGTTCAAGCTTCTCTATGTGGGCCGCGTCTCGCGCGAAAAGAACCTCATGGTCCTTGAGGAGGCCTTCCGCGCCCTGCACGGGGTCATGCCGCTGGATCTTGTGGTGGTGGGCGACGGACCGTACCGCGCCACCATGGAACGCAATTTGGCGGGTACGCCGTGCCTCTTCACCGGGTACCTTTCCGGCGAGGCATTGGCCGAGGCGTTCGCCTCCAGCGACCTCTTCGTCTTTCCCAGCACCACCGACACCTTTGGCAACGTGGTGTTGCAGGCCCAGGCGTCGGGACTGCCGGTCATCGTGTCCAACGAGGGCGGGCCCAGGGAAAACGTCATCGACCGCGAAACCGGGCTGGTGATCCCGGCCAACGACGTGGCGGCCCTGGCCAACGCCATCATCGAACTCGCCACCGACCCCGCGCGGCTGCGGACCATGAGCCGCAACGCGCGCGCCGCCATGGAGGGGCGCTCCTTTGACCGGGCCTTTGACCGCACGTGGAACATGTACCGGCAGGTGGGGAGGGATGCGTCATGTTGACCAGGATGCCGGACGGGGCCGCGAACCTGGTTTGTCCAGGGCAAGGCGCTGGCAAACCCGTGGCCGCCCACGGGCATCCCGGCCCCGGCGAAACGGTTCCGGGCCGCCGGTTGGGGATCATGCCCGCCCTCCGGGCGCTGGCACGGGGCCGCGCGCCGGGGCAGGTGGTCATCCAGTTCACGGACAGATGCAACGCGGCCTGCGTCCAGTGCGGCATGCGCGTGTCCAACCGGTTCGAGCGCACCACCATGCGGGTGGACGCGGTGCGGAACCTGTTGGACGCCATGGCCGCGCGTGGGATCATGGCCGTGTCCTTTACCGGGGGCGAGCCGTTGCTCCATGTGGACGACGTGGCCGCGTGCATGCGCCACGCGGGCCAGGCGGGCATCCGCCACATCCGCACCGGCACTAACGGTTTTATGTTCAAGGGCGCGCACCGGGCCGATTTCGCGGACCGCGTACACCGCTTGGCCGAAACCCTGGCCGCCACGCCACTGTCCACGTTCTGGATCAGCATCGACTCGGCCGATCCGGAGACGCACGAGCAGAACCGGGGGCTGCCCGGCGTGGTGCGGGGCATTGAAAAGGCGCTGCCCATATTGGCCCGGCACGGCATCCATCCGTCCGCCAACCTGGGGCTCAACCGGCTCATGGGCGGCAGGGGCGCGATCCCCATGCCCGGCCAGGCGTGCGATGCGTCCGTCTTTCAGGACGCCTGCGAGCGGGCGCTGGACCGGTTCTACGCCTTTGTGCGCGAACTCGGGTTCACCATCGCCAACTGCTGCTATCCCATGAGCCACGACGGGGACGCGCCGGACGGCGATGCCATCTATGCGGCCACCTCGTCCAATGCCTTCATCCGCTTTTCCCCCACGGAGCGGGCCGCGCTGTACCGGGCGTTGAGTGCGGTTGTGCCGCGCCATCGGCACCGGCTGCGCGTGTTCACGCCGCGCAGTGCGCTGCTCGCCCTGGCGCGCGACCTGGAAAATCCCGGCAGGCCGGTTTCCCGGCCCTGCCGGGGCGGCAAGGATTTCTTCTTCATCGACGCGGCCACCATGCATGCCTTTCCCTGCGGCTACCGGGGCGCCGAGGATCTGGGGCCGTTTGAGGCTCTGGACACGGCCTCGCTGCCGGAGCCGGACTGCCGCAGGTGCGACTGGGAGTGTTTCCGCGACCCTTCCGAGCTGTTCGGACCCATTTCAGACTTCTTTGGTAGTCCAATTCGGTTGTCAGCAAGGCTCCTGCGCGATAGAATATATGCCGGAACATGGTTTGAAGACATGCGCTACTACCGCGCCTGCGATTACTTCAATGCCCGCGTTCCCCCCGACCTGGACCGTCTGGCCCGCTTCCGTGCCTGATGGGCCGTGGCGGATGCGGGGACGCATGCCGCGAGGAGGGCTTATGGCAACGGAAAAGGAACGCCGCATCACGTTCACCACCGCCGGGTGCAAGGGGTGCCAGGCCTGCGTGTCGCTTGCGCCGCAGTGCTTTGGCTGGGACGAGGACCGGGAGCTGCCGGTGCTCATCCATGACTGCCTGCCCGAGGACGAGGCGCAGGAAGTCATCAGCTGCTGCCCGGAGGATTGCATCGAATTCGACGACGAATAGCCCCGAACAGGGGGCGGACACGCAAAAAGGCCGGGCGTCGCAAGACGCCCGGCCTTTCAGGTTGCTGACAAATCGCCATCTCTCCCTGTTGTTTCTTTCTCGAAACCTTGCGGCTCACGGCGTCGGCTGAACGGCCCTCCAAGCCCTTGTCCACAGACAACAAAGCCGCCCGCCTGGGGAACTCGCCTGTCCAACCGTACCCACCCCTCCCCTGCCAGCCGTCCGCCTGGGGAATGAGCTTGTCCCGACCGTATAGACCTCTCCAGCCAGCAGTTTTTGGGGAAAGAGAGAGAAGAGAGGATGGGGGTCCGGGGGAAGGAGAGAGGAGAGAGAAAACCCCAATTTATGCTTGGTATAAGGGGGTTTCTCTCTCCTCTCTCCTTCCCC
>JBFWMG010000003.1:0-235478 GCA_050251715.1 Desulfovibrionaceae bacterium
TGGTCGGCGACGGCCAATCGGCGCGTCCGGCCCGCCAGCCAAGGCAACCGCCGCGTGGCCGGTGGAGGGACACCACCACCGGCCACGCGGCGGTTTGTGTGTGCCGGGGAAATGGGCCGTGGCGTCCGGTCAGTCGGCGCTTCCCGTCAGCTGGAACGCGGCCCAGTAGTAGGGGTGCGGCGCGGTGGCGCGCAGGGCGGACTGCGCGGCGCGCAGCGCCTCGGCCTTGGGCATGGTCCGCAGGTTGCCGTAGAACGCCCGCATCAGCATGCCGGTCTCGGCATCGGCCACGGGCCACAGGCTGGCGACCAGGGCGTTGGCCCCGGCGTAGAGGAAGCCGCGCGTGAGCCCGATCACGTCGTCGCCGGCGGCGGCCTTGCCCAGCCCCGTGTCGCAGGCCGACAGCGTGACCAGGTCCGCGTCGAGACGCAGGCCGAACAGCTCGCCCGCTGTCAGGGAGCCGTCATTGGCGGCGTCCGGCGCGAGCAGCAGGCGCGAGGCCAGGGGCGCGTCGGAGCGGAATTCCCCGTGGGCCGCGATATGGATCACCGGAAAAAGGGAGCCCTCTGTCTTGAGTCGGCTTTCCGTGGCCGCGTCGCGCGTCAGCAGCACCGAGCCGGGAAAGAGCGCCTTGATCGAGGCGGCCTCGGTCGCCGCGCCCGGCAGGTCGAGGCGCTGGTCCCCGAGGTCTGGATTGCCGAGGATGAGCAGCCGGTCCATGCCGCCCCGCTTGGGCGCGTTGCGGAGAAAACGGAGGACGCTGGCGCTCGGCAGCACCCGTACCGGCGCCCGGTCGATGAGCAGGTCGCCGTCCAGGGGCAGGGCGGCGAAGGGGATGTAGTGCAGCGGCCCGTGGGGCACCACCGTGATGAGCCGCGCGTTGGCCAGCGGACGGGCCAACGGCGCAAGGATGCGTGCGGACAGGCGGGCGGCGGCCTCGTCGGGATGGCCCTGGGGCGTTTCGAGCGCCGCGCGCACGCCGCGCACGGCATCGGCCAGGCCCGCGCCGTCAAGGCGCGCCCCGGTAATGCCCGTGCGGTCGGCCGCAAAGCCCCACAGCGCATCGCCGTGGGCAAAATATTCGAGCAGCACCTCGCCCGGCGCGAGACGCGCTTGCAGCGCGGCCGCAGGCTCCGCCTCCACGGTGACGAGCGAGGCCAGCTGCGGCGCGGTGCGCGCCAGTTCGGCCCGCGCGTCCTCCACAGCGGCTTTTCGCTGCGCGAAGGCCTGCGCCGGTTCGCCTCCGGCGCTCTGCAATGCCGCCTCCAGCCCCTGAAGGTGGGCCAGCCGCGCCTCGACCTCGGCGGGAGCCAGGGCGGAAGAGGCGAATTGCGTGCGCTGCGCCAGCAGGTCGACCAGGGCGCGCGACTTGCCCCGCTCCACATAGGCCAGGGCTTCGGCGGCGCGGCCTTGGGCCACCAGCGCGGCCACGAGATCGGCATAGACGGTCTGCTTGTCGCCGACAAAGCCGATCTTGGACGCCTCGCTGCCCAGGGTCGCGCGCTGGCGCTCGATGACGGCCACGGCCTTTTCGAACAGGCCTATGGCCCTGTCCGGCTCGCCGTCGGCCAGGGCGATGCGCCCCCTGTCGTGCAGGAGATTCCAGTACATCGTGCCGCTGGAGGCGATCTGTTCCATGCCCAGCAGCGCGTCGATGGCCGTTTTGGCCTCCTGCGTCCGGCCGCTCCCGTAGAGCGCCTTGGCCTTGATGAACGCGGGCGGCAGGTCGAACGACAGAAAGTTTTCATTGGTGAAGCCGGTCAGGAAGGTCATGGCCTTGAGCCCTTCCCATTCGGGATACTGTTGCGACATGGCGGTCACCGCCTCCCCGTACCGGCCCATGGCGAGGCAGATCCGCGCCACCGCCGTGTCGCGGGGCTTGCGGTTGATGCTCTCGGTATCTTCCAGGGGCAGGGCGCGCAACTGGAGCAGCGCCTCCTCGGCCGCGCCCGTGTCGCCGCGCAGGGCCAACGCCAGCCCCAGCATCTCCCAGGCGTTCACCAGCTTGCCCTTGATCGCCGGGCCGCCGTCCTCGCGCGCGAGGGTGAGCGCCCGCCGCGCTTCGGCGATGGCTCGATCGTAGTCGCCCAATTCGATGTGGACCTTGCTGGCCAGGATGTACGGCATGTCGCGGAAGGGCATGCCGGCGACAAAGGTGTCGTCGCCTTGTTCCACGCGGCGCTGCATGCCCTCGACGCAGCTGAAGAAGGTGTCGTAGCGTTTGACCTCGCTCAAGGCGGAACACAGGTGGACGTAGTCGCGGAAGGGCATGTCCGGATTGGCCCGCCAGCGCGGTTCCATTTCGGCGACCATCTCGCCGTACCGGGCCTCGGACATCAACAGCGCATCCCGTGACATGAGCATGGGGGCGCATCCTTGGCCCAGCGCCGTTCCAAGAAGCAGCACCGCCACCATGACCTGCCCGAGTAACCGTCCCCGCATAACCACCTCCATATGGCTGGCGCGCATCGTCCACCAGGCCGCCGTGCCCTGCCCCAAAAGGGGGTTGGCGGCGGGAATTATTTCAACGATGCCACTAACCCCTTCATCCGCCTCTTGTTCCTTCCGGTCAAGAGGCGGCATGGGAAGGGCGCGCGTCGCCTGGTTGAACGGTCCATGGCCTCTTGGGCGGGCGGAAGGCGGCCTTTCCTTGCGGCGTGGAATTTTGTACGCATGGGAAAGGCGGCCGCCGCGTTTTGCGCGTCCGTCGTTTTGCCGTATTGCCGCATTCGGAGGCGTTATGCATGTGTTGGCCCGGCTCCGCGCCCGTTTTGGTCCCACCACCCTGCAAGGGCGGCTCATGCTCATGGTGGCGGTGCTGGTGGGCATACAGGTGGCCGTCAGCTGGGCGCTCCTGTCCGACCTGGTGTACGACCTGCTGCGCGAGCAGATGGGCCGCCGCGCCCTGCAAACCGCCCAGACCGTGGCCGAAATCCCCGCCATCCGCAACGCGCTGCTCATCAAGGATCCCTCCGGCGTCATCCAGACCATCGCCGACACCGTGCGCCTCAAGGTGGGGGCGCATTTCGTCGTGGTGGGCGACGCCACGGGCAAGCGGTACTCCCATCCCGTGCGCGACCGCATCGGCAAGCAGTTCGTGGGCGGCGACACCGGCCCGGCCCTGCTCGAGGGCAAGTCCTACGTGTCCGAGGCCGTGGGCACCCTGGGCCGCTCCATCCGGGGCATGGTGCCCATCTTCGACGACTCCGGCGCGATCATCGGCTTTGTCAGCGTGGGCTACCTGACCGAAAACGTGGGCCGCATCGTCAGGGACAACATGGGCATGCCGCTCCTGGTCATAGGCGTGCTGCTCTCCATAGGACTGACCGGCGCGGCGTGGATAGCCCATCGGGTCAAACGCCTGACCCTGGGGCTCGAACCCGCCGAGATAACGACCCTGTACCTGGAGCGCGGCGCCATACTCGATTCCATCCGCGAGGGCGTGGCCGCCGTGGACGAGGGGGGCGGCATAGCCATGGCCAACAAGGCGGCCCTGCGCCACGCGGGGTTGGACCCGGAACAGCCAGCCGGCGGCAGGCCCGTGGCGGATATCCTGCCCGGCCTGGATGTCTGGCCGGTGCTGCACAGGGGCGAGGCCGTGCATGACCGTGATTTCTCCATGGCGGGCAGGGAGTTTGTGGGCAACGTGGTGCCGGTGTTGCACGAGGGGCGCGTGCAGGGCGCGGTGGCCACCTTCCGGCCCACGGACGAACTGGACAGCCTGGCCCGCGAATTGTCCCGCGTGCAGGAGTATACCGAACTGCTGCGCGTGCAGAGCCACGAATACTCCAACAAGCTGCACACCATCGCGGGGCTGCTGCAACTGGGGGCGCACCAGGAGGCGCTGGATCTGGTGGCGCGCGAGTCCTCGGGCTACCAGGAGATGATCCGCTTTGTGCAGAAGGCCATTGCCCAACCGGTCATCGCGGCCATCGTCATGGGCAAGTACGCCCGCGCCGGAGAGCTGCGCATCGCCTTTGCCGTGGACCGCCACAGCTCGCTGGGCCAGGTGCCGGATTGGATAAACCAGGAAAAAATCGTGACCATCTTGGGCAATCTGCTGGACAACGCCTTTGAATCCGTGCTGGATAAGCCCGAAGGGGAGCGCCGGGCCGCCCTGTCCTTCACCGATCTGGGCAACGAATTGCTGTTCGAGGTGGAAGACGCGGGACCGGGCGTGCCCGTTGACCGGACCGAGGCCATTTTCGAACGGGGTGTTTCGGGCAAGGGATCGGAACACCGGGGTGTGGGGCTGCATCTGGTGCGGCAGTGCATCGCCGACCTGGGCGGCCAGGTGACCGTGTCCGACAGCGACCTGGGCGGCGCGCTGTTCACCGTGGCCATTCCCAAGCATCGCCCGGCCAGCGGCCCAAGGCAGGGAGGGAACGCATGAACCCATTGCGGGTCATCATCGTGGAGGACGACGCGCGCATCGCGGATCTGCACCGCCGTTTCGTGGAACGGGTGGCGGGATTCGTGGTGGCGGGCATTGCCCACGGCCTGGCGGACGCGCGCGACATGGCCTTTGCCCTGGAGCCGGACCTTATCCTGCTGGACCTCTATTTCCCGGAAGGGTCGGGCATGGATCTTTTGCGCGACGTGCGCGCCAAGGGACTGGAAACCGATGTGATCCTCATCACGGCGGCCCGCGAGGTGGGCTCGGTGAAGGAGGCGTTGCGCGGCGGCGTGTTCGACTACATCATCAAGCCGGTCATCGCGGCCCGCTTTGCGGACTGTCTGGAAAATTTCCGCGCCTACCGGGCGCGGCTGGCCGGTGCGGACGCGGTGGAGCAGCGTGACGTGGACAGTCTGCTGCGGCCCGCCGGCGCCGGGGGCGGCCATGGCCCCCAGGGCGCGGTCGACGAACTGCCCAAGGGCATCGACTCCCTGACCCTGGGCAAGGTGCGCGCCGTGTTTCAGGGCGAGGACGCGCCCGACGGGTTGTCCGCCGAAAACGTGGCCGCGCGCATCGGGGTAAGCCGATCCACCGCGCGGCGCTATCTGGAATATCTCGTGTCCGTGGACGCGGTGGTGCCGGACGTGGTCTACGGCTCCGTGGGCAGGCCCGAGCGGCGCTACTTCAAAGGCAAGTCACTGTAAGTCTATTGCTTTTAGTTCCCCCTTTTTTTGTGAGCAAAATGGACAAAACGTGCGTAATGCGATAAATTACGTTTACGTGCGTATTGGGATTTTTTTCCCATTCTCCGGCTATACTTTTCACCATAGCATCAAAGACCAGAGACTGCGTTTCACCATGCGTGGTCCGGAGTCACGTAACCCTCATACCTCAAGCCGGAGGAAGTCATGAAACGTTCCCTTCTCCTCGTCGTGGCGGCGCTCTTGGCGCTGTGTCTGTCCGCTCCCGCCTTTGCGGGCAACGTGGTCATCAAACTGGGGCACATCGCCGAACCCGTGCATCCCTATGGCAAGGGTGCGGACTACTTCGCCAACCTGGTCAAGGAAAAGACCAAGGGTGAAGTGGATGTCAGGGTGTTCCCCTCGTCGCAGCTGGGCGGCCAGAAAGACCTCATCGAAGGCCTTATCTTCGGCACCATTGACATGGCTCTGGTGGGCACAGCGGTGCTTGGCCAGTTCCAGCCCCAGATTTCCCTGTTCGACCTGCCCTTTCTGTTCAAGGACCGCGCCCACGCCTACAAGAGCCTGGACACCGTGGGCATGGATCTGGGCAAGCCCATGGAAGCCAAGGGCATCAAGCTCCTGGGCTACATGGAGAACGGCATCCGCCACCTGACCAACAACGTGCGCGAGGTCAAGACCCCTGCCGACATGAAGGGGCTCAAGATCCGCGTCATGACCAACAAGATCTACATCGAGATGATGAAGGCGCTCGGCGCGTCCCCCACGCCCATGGCCTTTGGCGAACTCTATTCCGCCATGCAGCAGGGCACCGTGGACGGCCAGGAAAACCCCAGCGCCCACATCTGGACAAAGCGTTTCTTTGAAGTGCAGAAGTACGCCTCCCTTACCGCGCACGCCTACGCCCCCGAACCGGTGGTCATTTCCATGATTACCTGGGCCAAGCTCACCCCGGCGCAGCGCACCGCCATCCAGGAAGCGGCCAATGAAGCCGTGGCCTGGCAGCGCAAGCTTTCCGAAGAGCAGGATTCCGAGTACTGGGACAAGATCAAGGCCACCGGCAAGATCACGGTCACCGAGGTGGACCGCGCCCCGTTCATCGCGGCCACCAAGCCCGTGTATGACATGTTCGCGGACCAGGTCGGCGCGGACAACATCAAGCGCATCGAAGCCCTCGCCCAGTAATTCCGACGCCACAAGGCCCGGGCGCGAGCCCGGGCCTTTTCGCAGGAGACTGCCATGGATAAGCTGTTCAAAGGGCTGCACGCCCTCCTCTACTGTGTGAGTGTCGCTTCCATGGGACTCATGCTCGCCATCATCTTTGTCCAGGTCATCTTCCGGTACTGCTTCGGCCACTCCTTCGAGTGGTCCGAGGAACTGGCCCGCTTCCTCTTCGTGTGGGTCGTGTTTCTCGGCTCGGCGCTCATCATGGGCGAGAGCGGGCACCTGGCGGTGCGGTTCCTCCCCGAAAAGTTCAAGGACCGCCTGTTCGGCCTGGTGCTGGAAACCTTCATCAACCTGTGCAGCTACGTCTTCATCCTGCTGCTGCTCGTGCAGGGCGGCAAGATGACCTCCATCATGACCTTCCAGACCGCGCCGGGCCTGGGCATTTCCATGAGCTGGGTCTATTCGGTGCTGCCCGTGAGCGCCGCGCTCATGATGCTGTACCTGTTCAAGGACACGGTGCGCATCGTGAAGGCCTTTGCCGCCTGGCCGCGCAAAGAGGAGGCATAGCATGGAATACGCACTGCTCCTTTCCTTCCTGGCCCTTACGGCCGTGGGCGTGCCCGTGGCCTTTTCCCTGGCCTTGTCCGTGTCGTTCATTCTGTACCAGTACATGGACATGCCCCAGGTGATGATTACCCAGGTCATGTATTCGGGGGTGGACTCGTTTTCGTTCATGGCCGTGCCGTTCTTCATGCTGGCGGGCTCGTTCATGTCCGCAGGCGGCGTGACCACGCGGCTGGTCGGCTTTGCCCAGGCCATGGTGGGTTCGCTGACCGGCGGCCTGGCGCAGGTGGTGGCGGTGTCGGGCATGTTTTTCGCCGCTATTTCCGGATCTTCGGCCGCCACCACGGCGGCCATCGGCTCCACCATGGTGGACGCCATGGAGAAGAAGGGCTACCGCCGCGAACTGGCCACGGGCATCGTGGCCGCGGGCGGCACGGTGGGCATCGTCATCCCGCCGTCCATCACCCTGGTGGTGTTCGGCGTCATCGCGGGCGAGTCCATCGGCGACCTGTTCGTGGGCGGCTTCGCGCCCGGCATCCTCATGGGGTTGACCATGTGCCTGGTGAGCTGGTTCATCGCCAAGAAGGAAGGCATTCCCGCCGAAGGTAAATTCTCCTTCAAGGAACTGCTCATCGCCTTCAAGAATTCCTTCTGGGCGCTCATGACGCCGGTCATCATCATCGGCGGCATCTATGGCGGCATCTTCACACCCACCGAGGCGGCGGCCGTGGCCGCTGTCTACGGCATTGTGGTGGGGCTGTTCGTGTACAGGGAACTCAAGCTGCGCGATTTCCCCAAGATCATCTTCCAGGCGGTCATCGGCACCACGCTCATCATGTTCATCGTGGGCGCGGCCAAGGTGTTCGGCTGGATGCTGACCAACCTGGAGATCCCGCACCACATCGGCGCGTGGATCGTGTCGCTCACCGATTCCCCGCTCATGTTCCTGTTGGCCATGAACATCCTGCTGCTGGTGGTGGGCACGCTCATCAACGCCTCGGCGGCGGTGGTCATTCTCACGCCCATCTTCCTGCCCGTGGCGGTCAAGCTGGGCATCGACCCCCTGTTCTTCGGCGTGCTCATGGTGGTCAACCTGGCCATCGGGTGCATCACGCCGCCGGTGGGGCTCGACCTGTTCGTGGCCAGCGCCATCACCAAGGTGCCGCTGGAGCGGGTCATGAAGGCGACGCTGCCGTACCTGTATGCGTTGTTGGCCACGCTGCTGCTGCTGACGTTGTGTCCGACCATCATCACGTTCCTGCCGCAGGCGCTGCGTTAAGCCGCGTCCTGCTTCTTCCTCGCAAAGCCCCGGCCCACCCGCCGGGGCTTTTTGTTGCGGCCAGGCGCCGCCGGAGCGGACAGGGAAACGGGCGGAAGGGAGGGCGGACAGGCAAACGAGGGCAGGGGAGGGCGGGGAAACAAAGGGTAGGAACGCATGCATCCCGGGGGAACGGCGGGACATGGCCCGGCCATGGGGCGCCGCCTTGCGCGGCCCATGAAAAAGGCTCCGCCTCGCGGCGGAGCCTCATGTTCCCTGTTCGAGCCGGGAATACCCGCTCGGCGGTGGACCTGGTTGACGGGAATGTTCCCCTCGGCCTCTCTTCGCGTGCGGTTTGGCGCGAGTCAGGCCACGTATCGAGCGCTCCGGGGGAAAGCGCTCGGGAGGAACAGTGCGGCAGGCATTCGGTGCGAACCGTTCAGCTAACCACCTGAATTCTATTGGTGAGCATCTTAATGCCGTCCATTTCGAGGAACCGTGTCAGGTCGTGGAGGGTGAATTGGCCGTCCTCGTTCTGGTTCAGATGGAAATGGCAGAAGGACACGACGTCCTTGGGGCGTGAAATTTGGATCATGACGGTTTTACCGCAGTCTCCAGGGGGAGCGTTCAGAAAATAGGGAAGGATGGCTGCGGGGCATTCAAGAACCTCGCTGAACGGATCCTGAAGGATGTCCTTGCAGACCACGTGCTTGGTTATGTCGACGATGGCGTCGATTTCATTGGCGACTTTTTGAGAAGCGGGGATATTCTCCTTGATGTGGCGGATGATTTCTTCCTGAAGTGAGGCGATGGTCTCCTTGTCATTGTAAACGAGCGCTATGTAGAGAAAGATCAGCTTGAAGAATTTCGTTGTCAGCCATTCGTAACCACCATCACGCATGAAGTGCTGGATCATGTCTTCTTCGGTATTGAACCATTCGTTCATGGATTGCCGTCTCATCTCGGCAAATGTGCCCCGAAGATGGACGTTTTCCGACTGCGCAACGGAATGGAAGATGTGAATGGGATTGATGCCATGGGCGTGCGCATACTTCAGGAGGGGCTTGAATACGCCCATGCTCCAGCAGAAGAAGATCATCCAGTGGATTATTTTGAAAGAATCGAGCTCCTCTTCCGACATGTCCTTTGTCGCGCGGACCGATTCCTCAATCTCGAAGACGAGTTCTCCATCATAGATGCCATAACAGCCGAAGATCGGCCTGTATTTTGTTTGTACGTCGTACTTGGACCGGTATGGGTCTGATTCGTACTTGGAACCGGGGAGCAGCCTGATGTTGGTGGGGCAAAGGCCGTCGAAACCGATCTCAAAGGCCTCGATGAGCGTATTGAGGTGGCTCTGTGCGGATTCGCCGGGTAGTCCGATGAGAATGTCCGTATCAACGGTCATCCCTTGCGATTTGTAGTAGTTAATGTGCTTTTTAAGGCCGTGCACGGAAATGTTGCTTCGTCCCGCATGCTTCAGTACCTCAGGGTCTGTCGATTGAATGGCGATATAGCCCGATTTGTCATTCAGGATGCGGGCGATTTCAATGTTCCTGTCGCTTGTGTTTTTCGCATGCCAGACGGTTACGTGAAGAGGATAGCCGCGCCTGTCCATGACCTCACGCACCTTCTTCGCTATTTCGATGTCGCGGTGGAGCATGCCGAAGTTCGCATCACAGAATATCCAGCTGGCCTGCCCCGCACAATGTTCCGCAATGTAGTCTATTTCCTTGAAGACGACTTCGAGATCCCTCTGTTTCACTTTTGATAAAGCGGCGATCCCCCATGTGCAGTAAGCGCACCCGAACGGGCACCCTCTGTTTGTTTCCAGCAGGGGAATCATCTCGGGGGTGGCGAGAAACGGGTCGAGCAAGCCGGAAAGGTAGGGACTAGGGACATCAATGGTTGCCGGAGATTTCTTGTAGTTGGTGGAGGTGTAGCGCAGGCTTCCTTTTTGCAATGTGGCGCAGCCGGGAGGCACGTTGCCGTGGTCTCCCGCAAGCACGTTCCCGACCAGGGCTGAAAAGGGTTCTTCCCCTTCAAAAGGGATATAGTAGTTCAAATCTGTATTCTTTGTGAGGTACCGCAACAGTCCTTCGTCGTCAGGCCTGATATGCGGTCCGCCCATGACGGTGATGACAGACGGATTCCTCTTCCGAGAAAGCTTGAGCATGGTCATGTTGAGATTCGTATTCCAGCTGTAATTGCTCAAGCCGATCAAGTCGGGAGGCGAATCGTTTATCGCATCTTGTAACTGTAGTGGATGTTTGAACAGAGTTACATCAACCGCCTTCCCATGGTCATGGATGGTTTTAGCGGCAACGTATGCAATGTTCAACGGGATGACGTAGTTTGTCTTTATGGTGTCGTAGACGAGGTCGGCGAGGTATATTTTCATTTGAAAACCCTGCTTGGTGGATATGAATTGTCAGTATACCTAAACTATTATGTAATCTCGTGCAATGTGTAATAACTTCATGCACAGGGACATGTGGCGGAAAGCGGATGGAGAATATAGGAACAAGGGCAACCGTGGGGGAAAGCTGTTGAGGGGGCTATCCATGCTCAAGGGCATTGCCGCTGCCAGGCAGGAGACCCTGTGGTTGCTGAAGAATGGATGACGCGTGTCTTGGCGACCTCAGCCGTAGACCCTTGCGGGAAAGTCTCCCGTTGTCATCCTCGAAACAGGCCAGCTGCGGGGCCGGAACTTTGCCGTGTCTGGATGGGCGGGGACAGGCCAAACGCCTGTCCCGAAGGCTTCCACAAAGGCCTCGGCCATGCCGTTGCTCTTTGCCATGAGCGGTTCGGATCCCGGCGCATTCGCAACAGGCTGCATACGCCGCGAACGAACGGCATGGTGGATCGCATCATGTCGACGGCCCGAGGCAAGTATGCCTGCTTCGCCAGCCATGCCGATTCAAATGCAAGAGCCAACGGGTTGCCCCGTTGGCTCTTTGTGTGCAATTTTTAAGGGAATCACAAGGCGTTGAAGGGCAGCCGCCCATCAACCGACGTGGAACCCTGTGCAAAATGTCTTGCGGCGCCACAACTAGTTCGCCGCGTCCTTTGCCTCGTCGTCGCGCTCTTCGGGCAGCTCGCAGCTGTCGTCCGCGCCGCAGGTCCAGCAGGGACCGGGGAAATCCATATTTGCCATGACCGTGCTCCTTGTATTGAGAGTGAGAGTTGTTATCAACTTGTGTCATGGTAAATAACCACGCCGGGCCAGGCGTCAAGACGGGAATGGAAAATATTTTCAGCGGCGGCGTGGCCGGGCCAGGCAGGCGGGCATGGCCGGGGCAGGCAGGCGGGCATGGCCGGGGCAGGCGACGGTTCCCAAGCGCCCGCTGCGCACACGCTGCCCGCGCCCCCATGGGATGGCGAGGACGTCCCACTGGATGCTGCGGGCGGACGCCTGCTCGTGCGGGCGGGGGGCATGCCTGCGTTTCAGCCGGATACGCCCAACGCACGTCCGCCGCCGTGTCGCCGCGTTGCAATGGCGGGCCAGAGAGGATAGGTTTGCGACCGTTGCGCCCGGTGCGAACGATACGAGGGGCGCGGGCGGCGCGGCATACACGGCGCGGGCCGCATACAGGGAGCGTGGATGAAGCAGGGGATCGTGCTGGCCGCCTTTGGGGCCGGGAATGACGAAGCGCAGCGGGTGCTGCACGGATTCGGGGCGCGGGTGTGCGCCGCGTTTCCCGGCGTGCCGGTGCGGTGGGCGTTCACCTCGGGCGTTATCCGCACGCGGCTGGCGGACGAGGGGCGCAAGACCGACTCCGTGAACAAGGCGCTGCAAAAGATGTGGTACGAAAAATTCACCCATGTGGTGGTGCAGTCGCTGCATGTGGTGCCTGGCCGGGAATACAATGATTTGCTGGACGATGCGCGGGCGCTTGCCTCGAATGCGTCCCAGGATGGCGAACCGGGAACCATGCGCTTTGCCCGTGTCGGGGTGGGTGCGCCGCTTCTGGCCAGCGAGGCGGACGTGGACCGGGTCGCCGACGCCGTGGTGCGGCATGTCCCGGCGGCGCGGCGTCCCGACGAAGCGGTGCTGCTCATGGGGCACGGCACCCGCCACCAGGGCGATGCGCAATACGGGCTCCTGTCGCGGGCCATCACCTGCCGCGACCCCAATATCTTCATCGGCACCATGGACGGCGCGGTCACCATCAAGGACATCATCCCCCGGCTCCTTGCCGCCGGGGTGCGGCGGGCCTACCTGCTGCCGCTGCTGGCCGTGGCCGGGGCGCACGTGCGTCGCGACATGGCCGGCACGGGCTCGGATTCGTGGGCATCGCAGCTTGTGGCGGCGGGTATCGCGTGCACGCCCGTGCTCAAGGGCGCTGCCGAATACGAGGGTTTTGCCGCCATCTGGATCGACCATTTGCACGAGGCGGTGGCCGCGATTGCGCCCTAAGGAAGGAGGGTTCAAGCGTCCATGCGGGTTGCGGGCTATTTGCCACTATTTTGCTAGCAAATGTCCGTGTTGCGGCTTTGTGACAAAAGAAAAAATTGGACTATTCTTCAGTTATTCGTCGAAAAGCATGACTTTGCCTGTGGAAAACTATTTTGCACACATGTGCACATGATTGTGCTTGACACCCCGCAGCCTTTGCCTGGCCTCTGTTGGCAGGATTTGTTGTACTGCCTAGTAATCTGAGTTGTATATAATATTTCAGTATGTTATCTGTGTTTGCTGCCTTGGGAAAACATGTGAGTCGCCCCCTGGTAAGCAACCTCTTTTCACGCCTTGCCCGGAGCGTCGCAACGCTGTATTCCTTCACCCCATGGACAGAGAGTGGGCATCAATCGTCGATATTCTGCGAAAAACCGTGAATCCGGGCCTGTTTCAGGTCTGGATCAAACCCTTGGACGCCTCTATCCAGGGGGATCGGCTCACCCTTTTCGCACCCAATCCCTTTGTCGCCACATGGGTGCGCGACAGACTCACGACCGCCATTCTCGAAGCCGCGGGCGTTGCCCTGGGGCGCACCATGAAATTGACCGTGGAAACCCGCCACAACGGCGATTCCCGCACCGGTGGGCGCTCCGTGGCCGCGCCCGCCCAGCCGCGCGCCGCAGCCCCCGCGCCCCAGGCCGCGCCAGCGGGCGGGAACCGCATCAGCGCCACCGAACAGTGCGGCCTGCCCATTGAACCCGTTGGTGGCCGCAGACTGACCCTTGGCCCCACGTGGCGGTTCTCTTTTGATGATTTCGTGGTCGGCCCGTGCAACGAACTGGCCTATGCGGCCATGCGCGGCCTGTGCCACCAGACCTTGTGCTCGGATCAGCTGTTCCTCAGCTCCCAGCCGGGCCTGGGCAAGACGCACCTTTTGCAGGCCGTCGGGCGGCAGCTGTGCGACCTGAGCAACCTGCAATCCACCCACATCGTCTATCTTTCGGCGGAAGAGTTCGCCAACCAGTGGATCATGGCCCTCAAGTCGGGCAAGACCACCGAGTTCAAGGCCAAGTTCCGCGAGGGCGTGGACGTGCTGCTCATGGAGGACGTGCATTTCTTCCAGGGCAAGCAGAAGATGCAGGATGAACTGCTCTCCACGCTCAAGGCGTTGCGGGCAAAGGGCGCCAAGGCGGTCTTCACCAGCTCGTTCCTGCCGCGCGAAATCCGCGATGTGGATTCGCAGCTCGCCTCGCGGTTCTGCTCGGGGTTCCAGGCCGTGCTCGACCGGCCCGACTTCGCCACGCGCAAGCGCATCGTGGAGGCCAAGGCGCGCACCTTCCAGGTCATCCTGCCCGAGGACGTGACCAACCTGCTGGCCGACCGCGTCAACAGCGACATCCGCCAACTGGAGAGCTGCCTGCAGAACCTGGTGCTCAAGGCCCGCCTGCTCAACCGCGCCATCACCATGGACATGGCCATGCAGGTGGTGGGGGATTTCGCGCCCGACGAGGCGCTGCTTGGGTTGGAGGACATTGTGGACTACGTGTGCCGCATCTACGGCATCACCCGCATGCAGCTGTGTTCCAAAAGCCGTCGCCGCGAGATCGTGCTGGCGCGCAACACCGCATTTTTCCTGGCGCGCAAGCATACCTCCCTGTCCCTCAAGGACATCGGCGACACCTTCAACCGCCGCCATTCCACCGTGCTCAAGGGCATCAGCAACGTGGAACGCGAGGTGAACCTGGAAACGCCCCTGGGCCGCCAGCTCATCCGCACCATGGACATGGTGCGGCGGCCCGGCAGGTAGCGCCGTTCCCAACCGCGCATAAAAAAAACCTCCTTGCGGAGGTTTCAGGCTGCTGACAACCCGCCATCTATCCCTGCTGTTTTTTTTCGAAGCCTTGCGGCTCACGGCGTCGGCTGAACCGCCCTCCATGTCCTCGTCCACATACAACGAGGCCGCCCGCCTGGGGAACTCGCGTGTCCCTCCCGTATCCACCCCCAGCCAGCCGTCCGCCTGGGGAACTCGCCTGTCCCAACCGTATCCACCTCTCCAGCCAGCAGTTTTTGGGGAAAGAGAGAGAAGAGAGGAGGAGGGGCCGGGGCTTTGTCTGCACGCTGATACCTCCTTGCTACACCACGGCCAGTTCCATGTCCCCCCACACCGCAAGCTCGCCGCCGCACTGGGCCAGCACGCCCGCTATGGCGCCCTTGGGCGCGGCGGCGGCCAGTTCCTTGGCGCGGGCCAGCACCTTGTTCAAGTCCTTTTTCCCTTTGACGATATTGCACAGGGCCGTGGCCGCCGCATCCGCATAGGCGCCGCTTGCGCCGCGCACCACCACCAGGTCGCCCTGGCCCAGGCTGAGCGAATGGCCGATCACGGCGGAGGAGGCGCACACGGAGCAGGGGAAGTCGCGCGGGCCAAGGCGCAGGCCCAGCACCACCTCCTGGGCGGGGTCGGGCAAAAGGCCGATGACGCGTTCGCGGGTGGAGCAAAGAAAAAGGTCGCCGCCGTTTTCCACAAGCACGTTGGGGCTGGAGGGCGCAAGGGCGTGGGCCACGCGTTCGGCCACGGCCCCGGCCACGGCGGCCATGGGCCCCACGTGGCAGGCCGCTCCCGCAGCCGCCATGTCGCGCGCGATTTCCGGCGCGGTGGGCGGCACGGGCACGGGCGCGAGGCTGTAGCCAAAGGCGGGCGCCAGCAGCATGTAGGCCTTCAGTTCGCCGCGCAGGCGGTTGACCACATCCAGCGCCGCGCCGCTCAGGTCGCGTTCGGCGGTTATCCACAGGTCGGTCTGCTCCACCACCACCTGAAAGGCCACTTCGCCGGGTCTGGGAACGCAGGCGCGGCGGTAGGCGCGGTCGCAGTCGTTATGCGGGGCAAGGGGCATGGGCGGCTCCTGGGGATCGGGTACGGTCAGAAGACGACAACCACCTTGAGCTGGTCAAGGACATTGTCGGGCAGGCCGGACAGCGCCTGCACGGTGGCGGCGTCTTCCTGGGACAGGGCCAGGGCGCCGTTCTTGCCCGGCGCGAGGCTCGCGGCCTTGACCGTGAGGGGGAGCGGTCCGGCGGCGTCGCTTTGCTGGGCCTGGGCCAGATTGCGGTAATAACGCACGTAGCCGCGCGTGGCGGCCTGGGCCGTGTCCGCGCCTGGGCCGGGGTAGAGCCTGCCTGCCGGGCCAAAGAGTTCGGGCTTGAGGTTGGGCTGAAAACCGAGGTCGCGGGCGTCCACCACCAGCCCGGTATACCCCACCTTGGCCACGGCTGCCTGGGCGGCTGCCTGGGCAGCGGCCTGGGCCGCGTGTTGTGTCGCGGCCGCCGCGGTCTGGCTTGCGATGGCCGCGCCCGAGGGCGGCCCCTGGGACAGGGTGGCGGCGGCCGGGGATTCCAGCGCGAACCCCGCGCCCGGCGCGGCAACCGCAGGGGGCAGGGCGGATGCCGCACCCGTGGCGGCCAGCACGGCCAGGCGTCCGTTTTCCTCCTCCACGGCGGCCAGTCGGTTGGCCAGCGCCGCAAGCTTGTCCGCAAGCGCCTCCATGCTGGCCCTGTCCTGGGTGGCCATGACCATTTGTCCCGCCGTGTCCGGTGTGCCGGACGCGGGTTGGTGCGCGGCGCGGGCATGGACGGCGGCGCGTTCGGCTTGCAGCGCGGCGATGGTCGCGTCCAGCCGGTTGTGGAGTTGCTGGTTTTCGTTGTGCAGCAGGGCGAAGCGCTCCTCCAGGGTTTGGAGGCGGTGGCCGAGCAGGGCGATCTGGTTTTGCGTACCCGCGCCGGAGGGCGACCCCTCGATCTGGGCGGTCGCGTTGCGGTCCGTCTGCGCCGGGAGCGCGAGCAGGGTTTCGGCCAATGGCCCGGTCAGCGCTATGCTGACCACGGCCTGCCATGATCCGTCGCGCAGGGGATGGGTGGCGTCCACGGTGGAGCCTTGCAGCGCGCCGGACACGCGCGAGGCCACGGTGTCGCTCTGCACGATGAAGTTGGCCACCGTGGTGGCGGAATCCACATGCACCTGGCCGATGACTTCGAGGAGATTGCGCCGGGCGTCGAGGATGGCGGCGCGCTCGGCCATGTAGCGGGCGCGGGCCGGATCGCGTTCGTCCGTGGGCGGCACGCCGATGCCCGTGGCCGTGGCCCGCATGGTCTGCCAATCGATGAGCCCGAAATGCCCCACGGCCTCGGTGGCGGTCTGAACGGCGCTGCCCGCGCTTCCCGCCGGGACGCCCTGGGCCGCCAGCACGGGGAGCGCAAGCAGCGGCGCGCACACCAGCAGGCCCAGCAGGAGATACGGCAGGGGGCGCGGCACGGATGCGGCGCGCAGGGATTTCAGAAAACGCATGGCATGCTCCGGTTTCAGGGGCTGGGTGCGCAGTCGGGCGGCGTGGCAAGGCGCGGTTCGCGCAGGATGCTGCCGAGAAAACGCTCGGCCCCGTCGCCTTCCCAGTGGTTGCCGCCCAGATCCACGGCCACTGGCGCGTAATTCTGCACCTGAAAGGGCTCGTTGTCGACAAAACTGTTGCCATAGAGGTGCGGATCCACGCCCGCGCCTTCCACCACCACGCCGCCCATGCCCTGGCCCGCGCGCACCAGGGAGCAGGTCATGGTGGGCCGTGCGCCATTCTGGAGCAGCAGGCCCGCCTGCGAGGTGTGCGTCACCACCACGCCGTCCAGGACAGGCGCGCAGCCCTGGACGCGGATGCCGATGGTGGCGTGGTCGATGCGCAGGTGGCGCAACAGGGCTTGCCCCGCGTCAACAAGGACCAAGCCCTCGAACGCGCCGGGCTGGGCCAGGGCGTTGGCCATGCCGGTGGCGCTCCAGGGGGTGAAACGCACGGGCGCGTGGGCCGTGCCGTGGGCGAAGATGTCGCCGCCTTCCACCCGCAGGGCCGTGCCGGGCGCAAAGCGCAGCACAGCGCCCGGCCCCAGGTGCAGGGCGCCGCCCGGCCCAACAACAAGGGTGGCGCGCACGGTGTAGGGGCCACCCTCGCGCGTGAGCAGCACGGGCGTGTCCAGCGTGCCGCCCAGTTCGGGACCAAGGGCGGGCAGGTTGGCCAGGTCCGGGTCGGGCAGAATGGCCGCGGCCAGGACAGGGCTGGCCTCGCCCCGGTTGCCTGCCGCATCCACCGCCCGCACGCGCAGGCGGATGGTACTGAAATCGGGCAGGCCTTCCAGCCGGGCGCGGGGTGCGGACGTGGTGTGCGCCATGGTCCAGGTGGCGTTGGCCTCGGGCGCGGTTTCCACCTCATAGGCCACGGCGTCGGCCACGGCGGGCCATGCCAGGTCCAGGCCGTTGGGCAGCGGTTGGGCGGTCAGGTTGCCGGGCGCGTCCGGGGGGCGGGCGTCCACGTTGATGGCCTGGGCGGACCAGAAGGACACGGCGCGCTGGCCGTCCGGGGTGTCCAGGGTGGCGCGGGCGGTCAGGCCGTATCCTTCCTCGCCGGGAGCGGGCACATAGGTGCCCTCGTAGATTTCACGCGCAGCCAGCTCGCGGTCCACGGCGGCCACGAGTTCCGCGCCGAGCACGTGCCCGGTCCGGGCGTAGCGTTCCTTGAGCAGGTCCAGGGTCTGGCGGTGCACGGCCTTGCGGATGGAGCGGGGCAGCGGGTCAAGGGCGATGCCCGACCGGAAGGGCGCGGCCTGGGCCGTGGCGGACCGCACCAGATCCACGCTCACCCGCGCGCCGGGATCGCCCACCAGCCGGAAGGTGGCCGGGCTTCCGGCGCTGAACGTCTTGTCCGCCTTCAGGCAGACAAAGAGGTCGATGACCGGCGGCGCCAGGGGCAGGGTGGCGGGTTGCCCTGTCAGATGGGGCGCCAGGGTGGAGACCATTTCCCGAAAGATTTCGTCCGTCTCGCGCAGCAGTTGCACCTCGCGCATGTTCCAGATGGATTGCAGGGCGGACATGGCCAAGCCAAAGGGCGAGATGGAGGGGCCGCCTCCCGCGCCCCGGCTTACCTGCTCGGCGCGCCAGACCACCTCGCCCGAGGCCAGGTCGGTCATGGTCACGCGGCAGCCCACGGCCACCTGGGAAAAGATGCCGAAATAAAGGCGGTCGAAGTGGGTGACCTCGGCCGTGACCACGGCGTCCACGCCCAGGATGCGCCGCAACCGGGCCGGGTCGTTGGCGAGCAGCGAGGCGGCGGTGGTGGCGTTGCCCGCGCCGGACCGGGCCAGGCGCGCGTCCACGTCGGCCAGTTCCAAATCGCGGAAACGCAGCGAGGCAAGCTGGTTGTAGAAGGCGCGGCGCAGGATGGCCGGGGGGTCGAGATCCTCGGGCACGTTGCGCCAGTGGGCGGGGTTGCCGGTAAAGGGGAGCACGGCCACGGATTCGGGCGGGTGCGCGGCAAAACGTTCCGACACCTCGTAGTCGCCGCTGAAAAAGCTGAAGGAGCCGGACTGGGCCGGGACGGCGGTTTTTTGACCGGCGTCGACCGTGTCGGGCTGGCCGGACGCGACGGGCGGCAACGGACGCGGCGAGGCGCACCCGGCCACCAGCGCGGCAAGCGCAAGCAATGCAAGAAAAAATTTTCGGGTCCGGTTCATGCCGCGCGATGTCCTGGTCACGGGTTGGGCGTGGTGCCTGGCACTCTCACCTTATTTCAGGTGTGAATGCAAGCTCCGGACCATGTACGCGGCGCAATCAGGCCATGCCTTTTTCCCGCAGCACCGCGCGCACATAGGCAAGATAGGGTTCCAGGCCGCTGGCCACGTCCTCGGGCCAGGCAAAGGGCTCGGGCGCGGGTTCCGCCGCCGCCGCCGCGATCACGGCGGCCAGCTCGGCGGGCGAGGCCGGGTCGGCCACCCGCCACCGTTCGGGCAGGAAATAGCTGCTGCCGTCGTCCGCCGACCCCACCACCTTCACGCCGCTGGCCAGCGCCTCCAGCACCGCGTTGGAACAGGTGTCATAGAGCGAGGGCAGGGCAAAGACGTCGCTGGCATGGTAGAATTGGGCCATGGCGTCCACGCGGCCCAGAAAGGTCACCCGGTCCGCCACGCCCAACTCGCGCGCCATGCGCAGGTAGTGGCCCGGATTGCGCTCGCCCGCCACCAGCAGCCGGAAATGGGGCGGCAGCTTGGCCATGGCCGGGATGAGCGTGGCCATGCCCTTGCGGGGAAACGCGGTGCCCGCAAACGTGACCGCCACCTCCTGCGGCGCAATGCCGAACGCGGCGCGCGCGGCCTGGCGCGCGGCCTCGTCGCACGGGGCAAAGCGCGACAGATCGGGGCGGTTGTAGATGATGGACACCTTGGACGCGTCGAGCCAGGGGTAGGCGGCCTTGAGCCAGTCCAGCGTCAGGTGGGAGACCACGATGATGCGCGGGGCTTCGCGCAGGTGCTTGGCCTCGATGCGGGCGATGACCCAGCTCACGGGCGACAGCCGCCGCGCCAGCCGCTTGAGCGACCTGCGCCATCCCTGGGGCCACGCCCGCTCGGACAAGGCCCAGAACGTGGCGAGCGGACCGCCGCTCACGCGGAGGATATCCTGGCCCAGGGTCTTGCCCAGGCCGATGGACAGGTCGTAGCCGCCAGCCTTGCGCGCCTTTTCGGCGGCCAGGGCGAACCAGAGCATCTTGCCCGCCCTGGTCAGGCCGTGACGGCCCACGGTGACGGGGCGCACCCCGGGCGCGGGTTCGTTTTCCGCCCTGGCGCAGATGAAATCCACCTCATGCCCGTCGCGGGCCAGCGCCTCGGACAGGCGGTAGCCAACGCCCTCCACGCCGCCGTAGCGGCTGTAGCGGGGCAGGATGAGGGCGATGCGGGCCATGGGCGTCCTTTGCGTGGAATGGGGTTGCACCAGCGAAACAGCGCAGCAAGGCTGATAGTACGGGCGCGCGGGGATTGCAACCCGTGCGGCCCGCGCCTCGGCCCGTGCCTCGCGCGCGGCGCGGTTCTTGACAGCCCGCCCCCGTGGCCTATACTCCGCGCACACGGCGGCGCATGGCCGCGAAGGAGGCGTATGGAGGCACGGTTCAAGGACGGCGTGGCCGAGCGGCTGGCGGCCATGAGGCGCGAGGGGCAACCCGTGCGCGTGGAGCTGGGCTGCGGCCCCAAACGCGCCTTCGAAGGCGCCATCACCGTGGACCGCGTGGACCTGCCCAGCGTGGACGTGGTGGCGGACATGGACGCGGGCCTGCCCTTTGCCGACGCCTCGGTGGACGCCATCTTTTCGTCGCATTTCCTGGAGCACGTGGCCGACCTGGGCGCGTTCACGACCGAGATGTGGCGCGTGCTCGCGCCCGGCGGCACGGCTACGCATGTGGTGCCGCACTTCTCCAACCCCTACTTCTATTCCGACTACACCCACCGCACCTTTTTCGGCCTGTACACCTTCAACTACTTTTCCTCGTCCAGCGCGCCGTTCAAGCGCCGCGTGCCCCACTTCTATAATGATGTCGATTTCCGCGTGGCCGAGGCCGAACTGCGCTTCAAGTCGCCCTTCAAGCTCACCAATCTGGTGCGGCGCGGCGTGCAGCGGCTGGTCAACCTGAACCGCCGCACCCAGGAATTCTACGAGGATTCCCTGTCGCGCCTCATCCCGGCCTACGAAATCCGCTTCGTCCTGGTCAAGGAATAGCCCGTGCCGCGCGTCACCATCATGATCCCCACGTACAACCAGAGCGGGTACGTGGCCCAGGCCGTGGCCAGCGCCCTGGCCCAGGACTGGCCCGACCTGGAGGTCGTGGTGGGCGACGACTGCTCCACCGACGATACCCCCGCCGCCCTGGCCCCCTTTGCCGCCGACCCCCGCTTCCGCTACGTGCGCCAGCCCCGCAACCTGGGCCGCGTGGGCAACTACCGCAGCCTGCTGTACGACCACGCCCAAGGCGACTGGGCGCTCAACCTCGACGGCGACGACTGGCTGTGCACGCCGGATTTCGTGTCCCAGGCCATGGCCGTGGCCCTGCGCGACTCCGGCATCGTGGCCGTGACGGGCCGCATGCGCGAACAACACCCCGATGGCTCCCTCCACGACCGCAAGGCCAACGCGGACCTGCCCGACATCATGGACGGCCGCGACGTGTTCCTGCAACTGCCCGAGGAACGCATCGCCCTGTACCACGCCGCCACCATCTACCGCAGGGCCGACGCCATGGCCATCGACTTCTACCGCCGCCCCATCCTCAGCGCCGACTGGGAATCCCTGCACCGCCTCATCCTCACCGGCAAGGTGGGCTTCGTATCCGCCCCCGCCGCCGTGTGGCGCTGGCACGGCCAAAACGCCACCAGCCTCAAGAACGCCGACCAGGTCATCGCCAACCTGGACAAGATCCTCGGCCCCTACGCCTTTGCCCGCGACAACAAACTCGTGGACCCCGCCACCCTGGAAAAATGGTTCGCCGCCATGCTCCACCGCCGCGCCGTCATCGACGCCTACGCCTTTGCCAAACGCGGTGACATGGCCGCCTACCACGCCTACATGCGTCGCATCGGCGAACTCTCCCCCTCCATCCGCCGCCGCGTGGCACACACACCCAAGATATTGGTCAAACGCCTGCTGCATATGCTGTGATGCGACGCGGGACGCGTTGGAAGAAAACGACGGAAGATTTCGCGTCGGGGCGACGCGACCAGGCTACGCGCCTGGACTGCGGCAGCGTGACGACGCTGCACCCGTTTAAGCGGATGAGGTGGCCGGGCAGGGCTGAAGTAACGGCGCGATGAGGTTGGGAAGAGGTGAAGGTGGTGGTGTGGTGGCGGGAAGGTGTGCGTGCGCCACAGTCCACTCTTTGAAGAAAGAGCCTTTTGGGTCTGAAGGACAGGCGCGAAAAGCCGCCCGCCCTTCAGACCCAAAAGGCTCTTCCAGCAAATGGTGAACTGCCCCCATTGGGGCTGGCGCCCCAAACCCCGGTTCGCGGTTGTATGGGGGAGGGGGATGAAACGGGTCGGCAAGACGTGCGGGAGAGGTGGAGGGTCTTCTGAAAAATAGTTGAACCGCTTATGCAGTACTCGTATTTTGAGTGCTACCTTGGTCAATCCATTTTTTTGTTGTCTTTCTCCCAACGCTCTGCGCCAGCACGGGCCGGGGTATGGGGCGGTAGCCCCATGGGGGGCAGTGCAGAGTTGATAAAGTGAAGGTGGGGTTCGGCGGGATGGGAGGTCGTTTTCCCATCCCGCCGAACCCCACCTTTTCTTTGCCAAGTCTGGACTGAGGGCCAACCGCGCCTTCCGACCCGCCTTCCCTCTGCCCAACCTCATCGCGCCGCGACTTCAGCCTTTTCCGCGTCCTCATCCGCCCAAACGGGTGCAGCGTCGTCACGCTGCCGCAGTCCAGGCGCGTAGCCTGGTCGCGCGCAGCGCGAAATCTTCGCTTCCGTCGTTTCCTTCCCGCCGCTACGTCCTGCCGCTGCACAGCGAGCGGTAAATTTCCAGCAAATTTTCGGCGTGGCGGGTCATGGAGAAGTCCTGGGCCTTGGCCAGGGCGGCGGCGCGCATGGTGGCGTGCAGGGTGTTGTCGGTTGCCAGGGCCAGCAGTTTGTCTGCGAACGCGGCTTCGTCCAGGGGGCAGACGAAGGCGGAGCCGCCGCTGATTTCCTTGGACGGCACGTGTTCGGAGATGACGGCGGGCAGGCCGCAGCCCATGGCTTCGAGGTGGGCGATGGGCAGGCCTTCGTACAGGGAGGGCATGGCGAAGATGTCGGCGGCCTGCATGAGGGCGGGCACGTCGGTGCGGTAGCCGAGCAGGTGGACGCGGTCGGCGATGTGGCAGGCCTGGGCTTCGGCCAGGATGCGGTCACGTTCGTTGCCTTCGCCCACGATGACCAGTTGGATGGCCGGGTGGACGGCGGCCACGCGCGCCAGGGCGCGCACCAGGAAGGGGTAGTTTTTTTGGGCCACCAGGCGGCTGACGGCGAGGATGGTCTTGCACGGCCCCAGGCCTGCCGGGGGGGCGGGGAGCGGTGCGGGCGGCACGTGCAGCTTGTCCAGGTCGATGGCGTTGTACACGACCTTGACCGGTCGGCGGGCGAGGTTGTGGTCGGTGCGGATGGTGTCGGCGGCGCCTTGGGACACGGCCAGGTAGAGGTCGGTGCGGAAGGAGAGCAGTTTGTTGGCCAGGCGGCGGTGGAATTTACGTTCGTGCTTGATGTTCCGGATGTGGGTGATGACGGGCACGTCGAGGCCCAGGCAGGCCAGGCGTGCGAAGTAGTCGGCGGAGAAGTGGACGGTGTGCACGATGTCCGGGGCCATGTCGCGGATGAGGGCGCGCAGTGTGCGGGCGGTGCCAAGGCGCGAGGTCTTGAGGCAGTCGGTGGAGTCGCCCACGCAGCGCACGTCGAAGCCAGCGGCCACGAAGTCGTTGTGGCGTATGCCGGTGCCGGACACGTTGATGATGGTGGCTTTCACGTCCGGACGCCGCTTGAGGAGCGTGGCCAGGTCAAAGAGCCAGCTTTCCACGCCTCCGTAGGGCAGGCCTCCGATGCAATACGCGATGTTCATAGGGCTGGTCCGGTGTCCTGGGGCGTGGTGCGCCGTGTTGGGGCGGGGCGCGGCGGCGGGACGGCGCGCCCCGCGTGCTGGCCGCGACAGGCCGACCCGGTGTGATGTCACCGCCTGCTAGCACACGGCGGGCGAGGAGGCAATGCGGGCCGCCGGGCCGCTGCCCCAGGCATGCCGGGGGGGGGATGGTCGGCGGGCGGCCTAGCGCTCGGGTTGCGGCTCGGCAAAGACGTGGCGGATGGCGCCCGCGCCATGCTGGCGCGCCTCGGTCAGCGCCTGGCTGGCGGCGGCGATCATGTCCTCGGTGGTTGTGTCCACGCCTGGAATGAGCGTGGCCACGCCCAGGACGGGTTCCGCCAGGGCGGCGGCCTTGACCAGGGCGAGCATGAGCCGTTTGGCCGTGGCCATGGCTTCCACATGGTCGGTGTCTGGCAGCAGCACGGCGTATTCCTGGGGAGCGTAGGCGACCAGCAGGTGCCAGGGATGGGGCAGGGCCGCGGCCAGCACGCCTCCCACGGTGGCGGCGTGGTCCGGCGAGGCATGGGCGTCCGTTCCCGCAAGGATGAGCGACAGTGGGGTGCGCGCGCTGTTGGCCGCGCGCAGGCGGCGTTCGAACAGGTCGTCGAACCGTTCGCGGAGCAGGGCGTCCACGCCCGGCGCGAAGCAGGGGCGGTTTTCGTCGTGGCGTTCCCGGCGCGCGGCCAGGGTTTCGTCTTCGCCCTCGCCGCCCACCATGGGCACGGTGAGCATGAACACGGCCTGGCCCGCGTCCACTGCAAAAGTGAGGATGCCGCCCATGTTCTTGACCAGCCGGTGGCACAGGGGCAGGCCGATGTCCACGCCCCCTTCCTCAAAGGGCAGGAAAAGGCGGTCGGGGTCGGTTTGTTCGTCCGGGTGCAGGGGGCGGCGGAACTCCATGTGCACGGTGCGGCCGCCCTGAAAGGTCTTGATGGTCAGCACGTCGCCGCGCGCCAGCAGGGGCAGGCCGCTGCGGATGATGTTGATGCAGACCTGCTCCAGGGTGTGGGCGTCGGCCACCACCGGAGGCAGGCCGTCCTCCACATCCAGCTGGCACCACACGCCCTTGTCGTCCAATTCGGGGAAAAGCAGGCTGAGAGCGTCCGCGAGGATGGCGTTGACGGTGCATTCCCGCTGCACCGTGTCCACGGGCTTCAGGTAGTCGATGATGCGGCCCAGGAGCTTTTCCAGCCGTTGCGACTCGCGCAGCACGATGCCGATCTCCATGCTGTTGGGATAGCGGCGTTCGAGCCGGCGTGCAAAGCCCGCGATGGACATGAGGGGATTGCGGATCTCGTGGGCCACCTCGGCGGAGATGGCGCCCAGGGTCTTGAGCTTTTCGTTCTGCACCAGCGAGCGTTCCAGAAACACGCGGTCCGTGATGTCCACGAAGATGCCCTCCACACACTCGGGGCAGGTGCCGGCACTGGGCAGGGTGCGCATGATGCCGTGCAATACCTGGCCCTTGCGGTGCAGCAGACGGCATTCCGCCGCCACGGGGCGGCCCTGCTCAAAGGAGCGGTCAAAGGCGCGGCCAATGGATTCCCGATCGTGCGGGTGCACGCGGTCCATGAACCAACCCGGCGTGGCCATGGCCTCGTGGGGCGTGTAGCCCAGCATGGCCTGGCAGGCGTGGTTGACGAATTCCAGCGAAAAATCGGGGTGCAGGGTGAAGAGCAGCAGCGGCAGGTTTTGGATCAGCGCGATGCGCCTGTCCTCGGCCACGCGCACCTTTTGGCGCAGGGTCAGCCGCTCCTTGAAGCGGGTGACGAGCATCTCCAGTTCGCTGACGCTGAAGGGCTTTTTCAGGTAGTCGTACGCGCCGATCTTGATGGCCTGGATGGGGTGGTCCACGCTGCCGGAGCTGCTCATGAACACCACTTCTTCAAGCCTGTTTTGGCGCTTGAGCATGGCGGCGAGATCCAGGCCGGAAATCTCGGGCAGCCGCACGTCGATGAACGCGAGCAGGAATTCCGTGCCCTCGGGATCATCCAGCACCTTGCCGGGATGCAGATAGGCAATGGGCTCGAATCCGTTGCCGATGAGAATGGAAGCAAGGATTTCGCAGGTGCCCGCGTCCTTGTCCACGATGAGCACCTTGTTGCGCAGGGGAGAGATCGAAACGGCAGTGACCATCCTGCTCCTCGACGAAGTGAATTGCCCGACCCAAGACGGTACGCCTTCGGTTACTGGATTGACAGCTGGAATGCAACGCCGTGGGAGGCGAAATGCCGCCATGTGGGCCTGTGTTTCAAACAATGAAACGCTATGTGCGCCGAGTTCAAGGCAAAGTTTTTTTGTCGCGGCCGGGGCGGGTTGACGGGGATGGCGGGATTTCGTAATACCGGGACATGTTGCCTAAAAAACAGGGAAATCGGCGTGTTGGGTGGCGAGTCGATATGCGGCGCGCCGTGGGCGCGGCGCTGCTGGCCCTGGGGGTGATGGGGCTTGCCCTGGCGGGCGGGTGCGCCGAACCCCGGTATGCGTCCGCCCCCTATCTGGCCGACCTGGACGCCCGGTTCGCGGACGCGGCCTGGGACGGCGTCCATCTGCCCGAGGGGCAGCAGTGCGCCCGGTTCGGCGGCCACGGCGCCACGCCGCCGCTGGTGGTGGGCAATATCCCCATCGAGGCCAACGCCATCATTCTGGAATTCGGTGACCGCAACGGCGACGACCCGGCCAACGGCGGGTGGGGTGTTATCGGCTTCCGCGTGCCGGTGGGCGTGCGCGAGGCCGTGATCCCCGCGTTGCCGGGCGGCGTGTCGGCCCTTCCCGAGGGTTTTTTCCTGCCCCGGGCGTTGGGCGCCGCCGCAAGTGTGGACAAGGCGTATCTGCCGCCCTGTTCCGGCGGCCAGGGGCATCGGTATGTGGTCACCATCCGCGCGGTGGCCGTGCCGGACAAGGGCGGCCCCATCGAACTGCTGGGCATGGAACGGCTGGCGCTGGGAACGTATTAGAGCATCTTGACTTTGAAAAAGTTTAGATGCTCTTATGCATTTTGTTGAAGTGATGCTTCATCATTTCAACTCTTCACATTGCTTCAATGGTAAAATGCACTAGGATTTTTTCAGCCACATGGCGGGCACTCCGGCGCATGCGCCGGTTGCAGTAAGGGCGGGGCGGCCTGTGGCCGCCCCGTCAGGCTGTTGCAAAAGTCCCATTTATCGCTGCTGTCTCTATCCCCAAAGCCTCGCGGGGCTCGGCAAAGGGCCAGGGCACTTGGTTGCTGCAAAAAAGACGGAATCCCGCATGGGTCTGACCATGCTTCGATTCCGTCTTTTTTGGGCGGCAAGCATTCATGATTATATCAATAACACTAGCCTGTTGTGCTGTCGGCGTTCAGACTGCGACGTCGCGTCAGCCCTCGATGGCCTGGCGCAGGTCGTCGATGATGTCCGCAGCGTCCTCGATGCCCACCGAGAGGCGCAGGAGCGTGTCCGTCACGCCGATGGCCGCGCGGTCGGCGGCGGGCATCTTGACGTGCGAGGTGAGGGCAGGGAAGGTGATGAGCGATTCCACGCCGCCCAGGCTGACCGCCGGGGAGATGAGGCCGAGCCGCGCCACGGCGGCCTGGGCGTCGGCAAGCGCGCCCTTGAGTTCGAAGCTCAGCATGCCGCCGAAACCATGCATCTGCTTCCTGGCCAGTTCGTGGCCCTCGTGCTGGGGCAGGCCGGGGTAAAACACCTTGGCCACCTTGGGATGCGCGGCCAGGAACTCGGCCACGGCCTGGGCATTGGCCGCGTGGCGTTCCATGCGCAAGGCCAGGGTCTTCATGCTCCGTTCCAGCAGCGAGCAGTCCTGCGGGTTGAGCGTGGTGCCCAGGTTCACCGACCGTTCGCGGATCCGCTCCATATGGGCGTGGCTGGCGGCCACCAGGCCGCAGCACAGGTCGCTGTGCCCGCTCATGTACTTGGTGCCGCTGTGCGCGGCCACGTCACAGCCCAGGTCCAGCGGGCGCTGGAAAATGGGGGTGGCGAAGGTGTTGTCCACCACGGTCGCTATGCCCCGTGGCCTGCAATGCGCGGCCACGGCGGCCAGATCCATGATGCGCAGGGTGGGATTGGTGGGCGTTTCCAGGTACACGACCCGGGTGGTGCCGCGGATGGCCGCGATGACCGCCCGCGCGTCCACGCCCGGCACCATGGTCACCTCCACGCCGTAGCGCTCCAACTCGGCGCTGATGAAATGGTGCGTGCCGCCGTAGATGTCGGACTGGAACACGGCATGGTCGCCCTTGCCCACAAAGGCGAGCACCGACACGGCCACGGCGGCCATGCCCGAGCTCACGGCCATGCCCGCCTCGGCGTTTTCCAGGGCCGCGATCTTGTCGTCCACGGCCTTTTGCGTGGGTATGTTGCCGTAGCGGGGGTAGCAGACCGCGTTGCCCTCCGGGTTGGGATGCCTGAAGGAGGACGAGGCGTATATGGGCGTGTTCACGCCGCCCACGCGGCTGTCGATGTAGGTGCCTGCATGGATGCACCGGGTCGCGGGACGCAGGGTGTGGTGGCTCATGGGTGCTCCTTGTCGTGTTGGGGCGGGGCGGTTGCGTGGCCGCCAACCCGTCTTGCGAAGGATCGCGGCGGCCTTTTGCCTCCATCCGCTAGCAGGAAGCGCGGGGCGTGGCAACGCGCCGGGAGTGGCGTTTGCCTGGCGAAAAGGGTATTGCTCCCATGGCCGGGACCGCCCCGGCGCTTGTTTGGCCGGGGGCCGCATTTCGTGAAGATCAAGGGTACGCCATGAGGGAATTGTGCCGCAGGCTCGCGCTGCGACCGTGCATCACCGCCGAGGTGGTGGCGGCCACCTTTTTCGTGGCGCTGCTCAACCTCGCCTCGCCGCTGTTCGTCATGCAGATATTGCGGCGATACATCTCCACGGGGGTGGACGGCACGCTCTACCTGCTCAGCCTGGGCATGTGCGGCGCCATGGCGCTTTTTTTCTGCATGCGCTGGGCGCGCACCCGCCTGGCCGTGGACTTGTGCGTGGGCCCGGACGAGGAGCTTGCCGACCGCGTGTTCCATGCCCTGGCGCGCATCAAGGCGCCCCTGGCCGAAAGCCTGGAGCGGAGCCGGATCGTGTCCATCCTGGACAAGCTCCAGTCCGTGCAGGCCGCCTATGACGCCGGTTCCATCACCTCGGTCCTGGATGTGCCGTTCGCCACGATCTACCTGGGCGCGGCGTGGCACATCAGCCCGGCCATGGCCTTCATCGGCCTGGGCGGCATGGTGGTCATGTTCGTGTTCGCCCTGGCCACGCATCTGCGCGCCGACGCGGCCACGGAGTCCCTGCGCGACATGAGCGCGGAACAACAGGGGCATACCCAAAGCGCCCTGTTCGGCGTGGACACCGTGCGCGCCTTTCAGGCCGAAAACTTTTTGCGCCGCACCTGGGACATGCAGGCCCGGCGCATCAACGCCGTCCGGTTCAGCCTGGCGGAAAACAGGGGGCTCAACCAGAGCGTCATCCGCGTCGTGCTCATCCTGGTCTCCACGGCGGTGTATGTGCAGGGCGCCATGGAGGTGGTGCGGG
The DNA here is from genome assembly GCA_050251715.1 of Desulfovibrionaceae bacterium. GTDB lineage: Bacteria > Desulfobacterota > Desulfovibrionia > Desulfovibrionales > Desulfovibrionaceae > JBFWMG01. The sequence goes on from JBFWMG010000003.1 coordinate 29,469, forward strand.
GCGACATGAACGTGGGGTCGCTCATCGGCGCGTCCATTCTCACGGCCCGCGCCGTGCAGGTCATGGCCTCCTATGCCCAGGCCACCATGCAGTTCGGCAAGGCGGCCAGGGCGCGGCAGGAGATCGAAGCCTTCATGGCCATGCCCTGCGAGCGGGAGGACGGCCAGCGGCCCGAGGCCTTTGCCGGGCATGTGGCCCTTGAGGCGTGCGCCGTTGCCTATGCCTCGAGCGGTGTGCCCGTGTTCAAGGACTTTTCGCTGGACATCGCGCCCGGCACGCTGGTCGTGGCCAGCGGGTTCAACGGTTCGGGCAAGACCACCCTGGCGCGGCTGCTCGCCGGACTCATCGAGCCCACCGGCGGGCGCGTGCTGATCGATGGCCAGGACATGGCCACCCTGTCCCTGGCCTGGTGGCGGCGGCAACTCATGTACCTGCCCCAGGAACCCACCTTTTTCAACGCCAGCTTCAGGGACAACATCCGCATCGCCAACCCGGCCCTGGACGACGTGTCCCTGCGCGCCATCGTGCAGACGGTGAATCTTTCCGAGTTCTTCATGAAGCTGCCCCGCCACATGGAGACGATGGTGGTGGATGCGGGCCGCAGCCTGCCCATGGGCATCAAGCGCCGCCTCGCCCTGGCCCGCGCCCTGGCCGCCAATGGCTCCCTGGTCATCATGGACGAACCCAGCGAAGGCCTTGATGCCGAGGGGTGCGCCATGCTCTACGCCCTGCTGGGCCGCATGGCCGCCGTGGGCAAGACCATGGTGCTCTTTTCCCATGACCCCACCATCATCCGCATGGCGCACGTGCTGGTGGATTTGAGCGTCAAGCCCACGCCCTCCGTGACGGCCGCGCCCCAGGAGACGAGAGTCGTTCCGGCCGCCGCGCCGGGCGGAGGCGACATCCCCGATGCCGCGTCGCTTTTGGACGGCGTGCCCGCGCCCGCCCCCGGCCCGTCCTGGTCGGGCCGCCTGGCGCAAACCCTGTTCGCGTTGTGCGGCCTGTTTTGTGTGGCCTTCACCTGCTTCGCCGCCATCCACGAGCAGAACATCAGCGCCAAGGTGGCGGGCCGCGTGGTGCCCCTGACCCAGGTGAAACGGGTGCAGCACCTGGAAGGCGGCATCGTGCAGGAAATCAAGGTGCGCGAGGGCGACCTCGTGCGGGCGGGCCAACCCCTGCTTGTGCTCGAACGGGTGCAGTCCGGCTCGCGGGCAAGCGAGATGGAGGTCCACCTCGTGGCGTTGCAGGCCGACATCGCCCGCCTGCGGGCCGAGGCCGAGGACCGTGACACGCCGGATTTCCCGCCAGGCTTCGCCGCGGCGCATCCCGAAATTGCCGCCAGCACCACCGCGCATCAGCAGGCCCGCCGCGCCCTCCTCGACAGTCAGCTCGCCATCGAGCGCCACCGCGTGGAGCAGGCGCGCCAGACCATCAGGATGCATGAGTTCAAGGTCGTCAAGACCCAGGAACGGCTGGCTATCATGGAAAAGGAACTGGCCATCTGCGAATCCCTGGTCGCGGACGAACTCATCTCGGAAATGAACATACTTGCCCTGCGCCGCGAGGCCAACGACTTGCGAGGCTCCCTTGCCAACGACCGGGCGCGCCTTGAGCGGGCGCGTGCCGGACTGGTGGGCGTCGAGGAGGAGTTGCATCGCATCCTCCCCCTGTTCCATGAGGAAGTGGCGGAAAATTTGCGCAAGACACAGCGCGAGTACGGGGAATTCGTCCAACGCGGCAAGGTGTACGATGACGCCGTCGCCCGCGCGGTCCTGCGCGCTCCCGTGGACGGCACCGTGAAAAGCGTGCAGGTGGACACCCCCGGCGAGGTGGTGGCGCCCGGCGCAACCATCATGACCATCGTGCCGACGGACGACACCCTTGTCATCCTGGCCCACATGCCCATCGACGACATCGGTTTCGTGCAGCTGGGCCAGGTGGCGGACGTGCATCTGCCCATCCACGACCGCAGCCGTTTCGGCACCCTTGCCGCCACGGTCGTCGAGATCAGCCCCGACGCCTTTGCCGGACAGGATGGCCGCCCCTATTACGTCCTGCGCCTGGAAACCCGCAAAACCCTTTTCGAGCGCGACGGCCACCGCTACCGCCTCTACCCCGGCATGCTTCTGGAGGCCTACGTGCACACGGGCCGCCGCACCCTGCTGGAATACCTGCTTTCCCCGTATTTCATCGACGCCTGACCCGGCATCCGACCCCCGGTCTTTCCCCCCGGCCTTCATTGCCCGGCCTCCATTTCCCAACTGGACGCCGCTTCCCGGCTTTTGTATCACATAGGGAGCAATACCGCGCCGCCGTCCCGCACCGGGGCGGCGGCATCCATACCCCATGAAAGGGAGCCAGTCATGAGCGACACCAAGAAAGGCCTGCAAACCTTGGCCTTGCACGCCGGGCACACCCCGGACAGCGATACCCTGTCCCGTGCCGTGCCCATCTACCAGACCACCAGCTACCTGTTCCGCGACACCGACCACGCCGCCAACCTCTTTTCCCTCAAAGAGCCCGGCTACATCTATACCCGCCTCATGAACCCCACCACCGACGTGCTCGAAAAGCGCCTGGCGGCCCTGCACAACGCCTCCGCCGCCCTGTGCACCGCCTCCGGCATGGCGGCCATCTTCTATGCGGTCACCGCCATCACCAGCGCGGGGCAGAACATCGTGTCCGGCTCCAACCTGTACGGCGGCACCCACACCCTGTTCGAGCACACCCTCAAGCGGTTCGGCATCGAGGTCCGCTTTGTCGATTCCTCCGATCCGGCCCGGTTCGACGCGGCCATCGACGGCAATACCCGCCTCGTCTACACCGAGAGCATCGGCAACCCCCGCTGCAACGTGGACGACCTGGCGGCCATCGCCGACGTGGCCCACAGGCACGGCATTCCCTTTGTCATCGACAACACGGTGGCGCCCCCGCCCATCTTCAATCCCTTTGACCACGGCGCGGACATCGCCGTGTATTCCCTCACCAAGATCATAGGCGGCCATGGCGCGGCCATTGGCGGGGCCGTGGTGGAACACGGCGGTTTCGACTGGGCCGCCAGCGGCAAATTCCCGGAAATCACCAATCCCGACCCCACCTACCACGGCATCAACTTCTGGGATGCGCTGTGCACCCTGGAGGGCACGCCCTGCACCGCCTTCTGCGTCAAGCTGCGCACCGGCGTCATGCGCGACATAGGCGCGGCCCCCGCGCCCATGAACTCCTTCCTCATCATCCAGGGGCTCGAAACCCTGCCCCTGCGCGCCAAGGCCCATTGCGCCAACGCCCGCGCCGTGGCCGCGTTCCTGGAGCAGCATCCCGCGGTCAGCTGGGTCAACTATGCGGGCCTGCCCAGCCACAAGGACCACGCCCGAGCCCAGCGCTATTTCCCCCTTGGCCCCAGCGCGGTGTTCGGCTTCGGCATCAAGGGCGGCCTCGACGCGGGCCGCACGTTCATCAACAGCGTCGCGCTGTGCTCGCACCTGGCCAACATCCTGGACGCCAAGACCCTGGTCATCCACCCGGCCACCACCACCCACGCCCAGCTCACCCCGGCCGAGCAGCTGGAGGCGGGCGTGCCTGCGGACCTCATCCGCATCAGCGTGGGCATAGAGGACGTGGCGGACATCATCGCGGACCTGGACCAGGCGCTGACAAAGTCGCAGGCGTAGGGAAGAGGGGGCGGACCGGCCCCTCATGCCTTTCCGCGAACGATCTCGATAAAAAAACGGCGCGCCATTGGGCGCGCCGTCCAGGCTGCTGACAAACCGCCATCTCTCCTCGCTGTTTCCTTCTTGAATCCTTGCGGCTCACGGCGTCGGGTGAACTGTGAACCGCCCTCCATGCCCTCGTCCACACACACCGAGTCCGCCCGCCTGGGGAACTCTCTTGTCCCAGCCGCATCTATCTCCCCCGCCAGCCGTCCGCCTGGGAGTCTCGCTCATCCCAACCACTCCACCTCCCCAACCAGCAGTTTTTGGGGAAAGAGATAGGAGAGAGGATGGGGGTCCGGGGGAAGGAGAGAGGAAAGAGAAAACCCCTTTTTATGCTTGGAAAAAGGGGTTTTCCCTTTCCTCTCTCCTTCCCCCGGTGCTTTATGCCTCAGGCCACTGGCAGTGAGCGGGCCGCGAGCAGGCCTTTGTAGATGTCTTCCACCTGGCTGGTCTTGTAGTCCATGCTGAACACGGCGGCGATGGCTGCGCTGCGCTGGCCCCATGCCTCGCGTTGCTCGGGCGAGCGGCACAGCTGGGCCAGGGCGCCGGTCATGGCGCGCTCGTCGCGGGCGGGCACCAGCAGGCCGTTGCCGTCCACCAGTTCCGGGATGCCACCCACGGCGGTGCTGATGACGGGGAGTCCGAAGGACAGGCCTTCGAGCAGGGCGTTGGGCATGCTTTCGGTGTGCGACGACACGACAAAGGCGTCCATGACTTGCAGGTAGTCGGCCACGCATTCGGTGCGCCCCACCACGAGCAGGCGGTCGGCGGGGATGCCGAGTTCATTGGCCATGGGCGGCCAGACCTCGTGGTGCACGCCCACGAGGAGCAGGCGCGCGTTGGGGGGCAGGTGGGCGGCCTTCCAACTGCGCAGCAGAAAGTCCACGCCCTTGTTGGGGCTGTCGTCGGTCACGCTGCCGATGACGAGGTCCGTGTCCGTCAGGCCCAGCTCGGCGCGCACCGCGTCCGGGGTGCGGCGGGGGGTGATGCGTTCGGCGGGGATGCCGTTGTACACCACATGCAGCCGGGACCGGCTCACGCCCTTGCTGTGCACGATGTCCGCGCAGACCTTGGAGTTGACGATGAAGGCGTCGAGGCCGGGCGACCAGTAGGGGAGCGGGTTGTTGGGCTTGTAGATCACGCCCCGGTGGCCGATCATGACCGCGCCCCTGCGCCGCCAGAAGAGCCCCCACCATGCGGCGAGTTTGACCGCCTTGTTGTGGAAGGCGTGGACCACGAAGGGGTTCTGGCGGGACATGGCCGCAAGCTCGGGTTCGATGGCCTTGCCCCAGTCGCGCCGTTTTTCGGGCAGGTAGCGCCAGTTGAAGTCCGGGTCCAGCAGGGGGAGCTGGGCCTTTTGGGGCACGAAGAAGGTGACGGCATGGCCTCTGTCGCGCAGTCCCTGGAGGGTGGCCAGGGCTTGGCGCGCGCCGCCGCTCTTGATGTCCGATGAAGTGACGTAGACTATGTTCATATGATTGTCGGGTTAGCGTCTTGTTGCCAGGGCGGCGAGCCATGCTTCCAACGCCGCCGCCTGGATGGAGATGTTGCAGTCCGCCACGCATTTTTCCCAGGCGAGCCGTTTCCAGGCGGCCAGGGTGGCGTTGTCCGCGGCCAGGACCGACGAAAGCGCCTGGGCCAGCCCGGCAGGGCCGGAGGCGGGGTCGACAAGAAGATGGTCCAGGCCCGCTGGCCAGACCTCGGGGATGCCGCCCACGCGGCGCGCCACCGGCACAAGGCCGTGGGCCATGGCTTCGAGCAGCCCCTGGGGCACGCCCTCGTGCGGGGAAGACAGGCAAAAGACGTCGGCGCGGCGCAGGTGGCCGGGCACGTCGGTGCTGAAGCCGTGCCACACGATGCGCTCCGCCAGGCCCAGGGTTTGGGCCAGCGCCTTGAGGGGCGCTTCCTGGTTGCCGTTGCCCACCACGTGCAGGGTAAAGGCGTGGCCCGCGTCGCGGCACATGGCCAGGGCGTGGAGCAGGGCGGGCATGTCCTTGCCCGCCACCAGCTGGTTGGTGGCGATGAGCGCGAGCGGTGCGTCCGGCGCGACGCGGGCCGGGGGCGGCGCGGCCACGGGCGGCTTGCCGGGATGGATGACCGTGATGGCCCCGGGCGCGACAAAGGGGAGCTTGGCGGCCAGCTTGTGCTTGATGTCGTGGCAGTTGGTGAGCAGGTGCGGCCGCACGAGCCGCATCTGGAAACGGATTTTCGCGGTGGGGCTGAGGTCGCCCTGCGCGCCGATGCGCTGCACCACCGGGATGCCGCACAGCCGGGCGGCGACGCCCGCGCTGCGCATGTCCTTGGCCACGTTGCCCAGCACCACGTCCACCTTGTTGCGCCAAAAAAAGGCCGCGAAGCGGGCGATGCACACCGGGTTGAAGTCGAAGCCGAAGGAGACGGGGCGGGCGTCGATGCCCAGGGCGCGGGCCTTGTCCACAAAGGGGCCGGGCCTGCCGAACAGCCAGACCCCGTGGCCGCGCCGCCGCAGAAAGTCGGCCACCTCCAGGGTCCAGGTCTTGACGCCGCCCCAGCTGTGGGTCGCATTGACGCAGGCGATGTTCATGCGGGGAGAGGTGTCTGCGCCGGGGCGGCGCCGCTGTCCAGGCGTCCGAGCAGTTTGGCGGCAAAGGCCGCCGCGCCGAATCCGTTGTCGATGTTGACCACCACTAGGCCCGGCGCGCAGGCGTTGAGCATGCCCAGCAGCGCCGCAAGGCCTTGAAAACTTGCGCCATAGCCCACGGAGGTGGGCACGGCCACGATGGGCGCGCGGGTCATGCCGCCCAGCACGCCGGGCAGCGCGCCTTCCATGCCCGCCACCACGATGAGCAGCCTTGCCGCGCCCAGGGCGTTGAGGTGCGGGGTGATGCGGTGCAGTCCCGCCACGCCCACGTCGGAGATCAATCCGGCGTCGAGGCCCAGGAACCGCGCCGTGCCCAGCGCCTCCAGCGCCACGGGCAGGTCGGAGGCTCCGGCGCAGACCACCAGCACCTCGCCGTGGTCCCGCCACGGCGCGGCAAGGTCAAGCGGTTTGCCCAGCGCAAACAGCCCGGCCCGCTCCCAGAACGCGCCGTCCGGAAAACGTTCGGCCAGGAACGCGCCCTGGGCCGGGGAAAGCTTGGTGGCCAGCACGGGGCGCAAGGCGCCCTCTTCCGGCCCGCCACGCAGGCCGCGCACGGCGGTTTCCAGCTGGGCGTCGTCCTTGCCCTGGCCGAACACCACCTCGGCCACGCCCGTGCGCAGGGAGCGGTGCATGTCGAGCGTGACCCCCTGGGCCAGTTGGGCCAGGGGCAGTCCGCGCAGGGCGGCCAACGCCTCGTCGACCGCGATGTCGCCCGCCGCCACCCGCGTCAGCAATTCCTTTACGTGCAATGCGTCCATGCCGGTTCCTCGCCGCCTGGGTCTACTAAAGGGGCATGGGCAGGTCAAGGCCGCCCCTTTTGGCCCTCCATGGCATATTTCTCCCCTTGGCGATAAAAACAACGCCCTGCAACGATTGAAAAGCGTTGCGCGAAACGGTATGGAAGTCTCATGTCCTCATCGAGCATCCTCTTTATCGCCCCGGCGCAAGCGGTCCTGAACATATTCCCATTGCTCAAGGAGGCGGGGCTGGAAGCGGGCATGGCGGAAAACCTGTCCGGCGCGCTCGGTTTCATCAAGAAGGCGCGGCCCGCGCTGGTGCTGTCCAGGCCGTGGCTGCCCGGCTACAAGATCGAGAACCTGCTCGCCCAGGCCGCGGCGGACCCAGACTTTCCCCGCATCATCGTGTTCACTGAAAAGGGCTCCGCCGACGACGCGCGGCGGCTTATGGAACTGGGCGCGCACGACTACTGGCTCGAACCGCTGGCCTGGGAAAAGATAGAAGCCGCGCTGCCCGCGCAGCCGGCGTCCCCCCTTGCGTCGGGCGCGGCCCCGGCGGCGGCGTCCGCCAGCCAGCCCCGGCCCGCCGCGCCCCAGGCCAAGTCCGGCGGCCTCACCATCATAGGCAGGCACCCCGCCGTGGCGCGCGTGCTCGCCCTGGCCCGGCAGGTCGCGCCGTCCAAGGCCACCGTGCTCATCGCGGGCGAGTCCGGCACCGGCAAGGAGATGTTCGCCCGTTTCCTGCACCAGCATTCGGACCGGCACGACAAGCCGTTCGTCGCCATCAACTGCGCCGCGCTGCCCGAACACCTGCTCGAAAGCGAACTCTTTGGCCACGAAAAAGGCTCGTTCACCGGCGCCATCAGCCGCAAACTGGGCAAGTTCGAGCTGGCCAACGGCGGCACGCTGCTGCTCGACGAAATTTCCGAAATGGAACTGGGGCTGCAAGCCAAGCTCCTGCGCGTGCTCCAGGAAAGCGAACTGGACCGCGTGGGTGGCGTGGAGACCGTGAAGGTGGACGTGCGCGTGCTGGCCACCACCAACCGCAAGCTCGAAGAGTGGGTCAAGGAGGGCAAGTTCCGCCAAGACCTCTATTTCCGGCTCAACGTCATCCCGCTTACCCTGCCGCCGCTCAAGGACCGGGCCGAGGACGCCATCCTTTTGGCCCAATTCTTCATCCGCAAGTTCTGCGACCAGTACGGGCTTGCGCCCATTGCCCTGTCCCAGGAGGCCGTGGACTGGATTGTGGGCTATGACTGGCCGGGCAACGTGCGCGAACTGCAAAACCTGATGGAGCGCGCCGTGCTGCTGGCTGGCAAGGGCCCCATCGCCAAGAGCCATTTCCTCCTCGACCCCGACGCCTGGCCCCTGCCCGAGGACGCCGCCGTCGTTGCGAACGAGGCCGCGCTAACGGCTCCCACCGCGCCCATCACGGCGGATGGGGCCGACCCCGGCGTATCCATGGACAACATGCTCGCCGGTGGCGTCATCCCCTTGCAGGAGCTGGAGCGCATCATGATCCTCAAGGGGCTGGAGCAGACCTCCGGCAACCGCACCCAGGCCGCCGAACTGCTCGGCATCTCCGTGCGCACCCTGCGCAACAAGCTCAACGAGTACCGCAGCCAAGGCCTTGACGTGTGACGGGCCTTGGCCTAGTCGATCTGAACAGGGCGCGCTCTCGCGCCTTTGTCTATTTTGCGGGCCGCGCGCGGCCCCTCACCAACCGGAGCCTTTCATGAGCAAATACTACATGCCCGAGCCGGGGCAGTCCGCCATAAAACGCCTGTACCGCCTTGTCCGCCACAAGCACCGCGCCCGCCCCTCGTTTCCCAGCCACATCCAGATCCAGACCGACAGCCGCTGCAACGCCAAGTGCGTGTTCTGCGGCTACAAGAACACCCTGGACCTGCCCCACGGCGCCATGGACGACGAGCTGTACAGGAAGATCATCGACGAGTGCGGCCGCCATCTCATGAGCCGCATCAGCCCCTATCTGATGAACGAGCCGCTCCTTGACAAGAAGATGCCGGAGCGCATCGCCTACATCACCAAGCGCAAGAGCTTCCGCACCAAGTCGCGCATCACCACCAACGGCGCGCTGCTCACCGAGGACATGAGCCGGGGCATCATCGAGGCCGGCCTCGACGCCATCTACATCAGCGTGCAGGGCTATTCGCCCGAGACCTATAAGGAAAGCATGGGTCTGAGCCTCGACCGGACCCTGACCAACATCGACCGCTTCCTCGACATCAAGGCCGGGCGGGGCACCAAAAAGCCCAAGGTCAACATCTCCACCGTGCGCACCTCCATCATTGACAAGGAACTGGACTACGCACGGGAATACTGGGGCAAGCGCGACGTGACCTTCCGCATCAACAACCCGGACAACCGCTCCGGAGAGGACATCTCCAGCCTGGCCATGACCAAGACCAAGCTCAAGCGCAATTGCGACCTGTTCCTCAAGCAGGCCTACGTGCTCTACAACGGCGACATGGTGCTGTGCTGCCACGACTGGCGGCGCTCCGTGGTGCTGGGCAACGTGCGCGAGCGGTCCATCGGCGAGATCTGGAACGCCCCCCATTTCATCGAGCTCATCCGCGAATACTTTCGCGGCGATTTTTCCCACTGCGCCATCTGCCGCACCTGCACCGTCTCCTGAGACGCGGCGCACAAGACATTCGGAGGAATCATGACCGTTCTGTCCAAGCAGATTTCCGGCTACCTTGACCGCGCCTCCTGGATCCGCAAGATGTTCGAGGCGGGCACCGTGCTCAAGGCCCAATACGGCGAAGACGCGGTGTGCGACTTCAGCCTTGGCAATCCCGACGTGCCGCCGCCGCCCGCCGTTGCCCACGGGCTGCGCGCCCTGGCCGACAAGGCGGGCGACCCCTTCGCCATCGGCTACATGGCCAACACCGGCTACCCCCACGCCCGCGCCGCCCTGGCCGGGCACGTCAGCCGCGAGCAGGGCGTTGCCGTGGACGCCGGGGATCTCATCATCACCTGCGGCGCGGCGGGCGGCATCAACGCGCTCCTGCGCGCCATCCTCGAACCCGGCGACCAGGTGCTCGGCATCGCGCCCTTCTTCGTGGAATACAGCTTCTACACCGAAAACCACGGCGGCACCTTCGCCTTTGCCCAGGCCAAGCCCCTCACCTTCCAGATCGATTTCGACGCGCTGGAGGCCGCCATCACCCCCGGCACCCGGGCCGTGCTCATCAACTCGCCCAACAACCCCTCGGGCGCGGTCTATCCCGCCGAGGACATCGCCGCGCTGGGCGCGCTGCTCACCCGCAAGAGCGCCGCAAACGGCCGCCCCATCTTCCTCATTGCGGACGAGCCCTACCGCACCCTGGTCTACGACGACACGGCCGTGCCCTCCATCCTGCCGCACTACCCCTACGGCGTGGTCATCTCCTCCTTTTCCAAAAGCCTGTCCCTGGCTGGCGAACGCGTGGGCTACGTGCTGCTCAACCCCGCCATGCCCGACAAGCAGCTGCTTATGAACGGCCTTGCGCTCACCAACCGCATCCTCGGCTTTGTCAACGCGCCCGCCATCGGCCAGTCGCTCATGGTCGCCGCCCTGGACGCCCAGGTGGACGTGTCCATCTACGCGCGTCGTCGCGACGTCATGGCCCGGGTGTTGGACGACGCGGGGTTTGCCTACACCATGCCCAAGGGCGCGTTCTATTTCTTCCCCGAGGTTCCGGCCAAGTTCCAGGGCGACGACGTGGCCCTGTGCGCCGCGTTGCAGGAACAGAAAATCCTCGCCGTGCCCGGTCGCGGCTTTGGCTGCCCCGGCTTCTTCCGCCTGACGTTCTGTGTGGGCGAAGAGGTCATCGAGCGCTCCGCCGAAGGCTTCAAGAAGGCTGCGGCGTAATAACAAAGACCCGGGGGAAGGAGAGAGGAGAGGGAAAACCCCTTTTTCCAAGTGAGGCGGCGCGCGAAAAATCGCGCCCCGTTTCGCGATAATTCGCCCCGCCTCTCCATTACACTATTCGTAACGCGATTTCACTAATTGTAGTTGGAGATGAACACCTCACCCGCCTGGCGGTCATTGTCACGACCACAGGTGTAGCGGGTGCGGACCGCCTCGATGCGGAATGCGCGAAACACCTCGCGCACGTCGGAGGTGTCGTTCAGGCTCAACAGGAACCGGCCCTTGATGCCCTCAAGCTGGGCTGCCAGGGCGGTGAAGTCATCCCGGCAGAATACACCCTTCCCGTAGGCGTTTTCCGTGCCCAAGTAGGGTGGGTCGAGATAAAAGAACGTCTCCGGCCGGTCGTATTGGCCAATCACCTGCGCATACGGCCGGTGCTCTATTAGAACCCTGGTCAGCCGCAAGTGGGCTCCGCTCAACTCTTCTTCGATCCGTAACAGGTTCAGTCTCGGAGGGGTAGTGGCCGACGTGCCGAACACCTGGCCCACAACCTTGCCCCCGAAGCTGCACTTGAGCCGGTAGTAGAACGATGCCGCGCGCTGAATGTCCGTCAACGTGTCCGGCCGGGTGCGCTGCTGGCGCTCGAACTCCTCCCGCGCCGTCAATATCCACTTGAACTGCCGGACGAACTCTTCCAGGTGACACTGGACGATCCGGTAGAGATTGACCAGCTCGCCGTTGATGTCGTTGATCACCTCCACCCGACTCGGCTCCTTGGCGAACAGGGGCCATGCCGCTCCAGCGAAGGGTTCGCAGTAACAGGTGTGCTCGGGGATCCTCGCCAGGATATCCCGAACCAGTCTCGACTTGCCTCCCAAATACCCGGAAAGCGGGCTTTTCATCATCTCACGTCCTTTACGTCGTGGCCTTGCGCCTGCTACACATCCCACACCCCCGCGCGGGGCCATGGGGGCAGCGACTTCGGCCGTGGACCGGCGTTCCAGCGCCGGGCCAGTGGGGGTGGGCAAACACCCCTGCCTGCTCCCTCTCGTACAAGAGCCCGCAGCCCTACACATCGGGTTGCGGGCTTCCTTTCGGGACCGTGGCGGTCACCATACAGCGGTATCCGTTCTTGTCTCCCAGTTCGTGGCGCACCTGCTCGATGATCCACGTTCCATCAGCCAGCACACCCAGGCCGGAAACCGTCAGTCGCGCCTCGGCGACCAAGCTGGGGTTGCCCTCCATGGTCAGCTCCAGGGTGCCGGTCCCGCGCTCGCACGCCTCCAGCTTGCTTTTCGCGGCCGCCCGCGCCCGCGCCTCGTCGGGATAGCAGCCCGGCAGCTTGAACACGGGATCGCCCGACCCCACGGACACCTCGCGGCGTTGACCGGCGGCCACATCCTGCCAGGCGGCCACCACCGTGGCGTACTTGGAGCGGCCGGAGGCCGTGACCTCAAAGGATTGTATTTGCTTGGCCGCCACGGCCACGGCAGGCATGGCCTTGCCGCCCGCGCTGACCGCTTCGCCCCGTGGCGTGAACAGGAGATACCCGCCTGCTGGCTTGGCCACCGCGCCGTAGTCCTTGGAAAGCCGCGTGAGCAGCTGCATGTCACTTTCCTCGGTCTGGTCCAGGTGCGCGATGCGAATGTCGGCCAGGCTGGCCGCCACCTTGGGCGTCAGGCCGTGGGCGGCGGCGATGTCCGCCACCACCTTGCGCAGGCTCGCGTCGTCCCACGACCTGGTGCGCATCTGCTTCATGGTGGAGCGCATGTCGGCGGCGGTGCCCCGAATCGTCAAAGTCCGTGGCCAGCCGCTTTCCGACAGTTCGTCCACGGCATACGTCCCCACCATGTGGAGCCCCGTTGCCTGGTATCCCAGGCTGACGGCCAGCACCACGCCCACACGCGGCGCGGACACTTTGCCCTCGCGGTTATCCACGGCGATTTCCACGGTATCAGCGGACACACCGGCCTTGTCGGTGACCACGAGCCGAACAAGGCGGTCGCGAAAGCGCGCTGTCACGTCGGAACTGTCGGCGACGATGCTGAAGATGGGGCGCATCAGTCCCACATCCTAATGGACTGCTTGACCACGGGCGCGGCCACGTCGGGAAGGAGAATGACTGTTCCGGCGGTCAGCACCGGCCCCTTGGCTGCCAAGCCGGGATTGGCGTTGAGCACCGCCTCGGCCGTGCCCGCGCGGCTACCGTAGTGGGCCCAGCAGATCGCGTCGAGCATGTCGCCATCCTTGGTCACGTAGTAGGTGGACATCAGGCGTCCTCCCCGTAGCGCGACAGGCGAAGGCTGAATTCGATCTTCTTCGGGATGCCGCCGGGCAGGAACACGGTCTGGGTCTCGGCGACCTCTTCGATCACGTACTTGCCCCAGGCCTTCCCCAGGCCGTCCGTCAAGACCAGCGGCACGCCCTTGCCCGCCTCCGCGCGCATGGCGTCGAGTTGGCCCAGGCCGCCCTTGAAGGTGGTCAGGATCACGCCCTCCAACTCTATGGTCTCCTTGCCGGGCCCCGTGAACTGCAGGCCCGGTTCGCGGGCGAAGCGCGGCTGCTCGGCCCAGCGGAACGGCGTGGTCCGCCGCAGCTGCTGGTAGGCCGCCGTGGACAGGGAAAAGCGATAGCTCCCCAGGGCCATCATTACCGAGCTAGTCATACATACGCTCCGAAGGACCGGACATGCGTCGTTCCACCTTCGCCGCCACCTTGGTGGCCAGCGCCTCTTCATCCATGCCCGGCGTGGGATGCACGTTGATAGTGACAGGCCCGGCCGCAGCCATGGCGGGCGAAGGCGAGGAGGCCTCGGCCATTGCGGCACCAGCCTTGCTACCCAGCCAGTCGCCGACCCAATCCCCCACCACGCCGCCCAGGGTCATGCCGATGGCGGTGCCGATGCCCGGCACGATGGAACCGGCCAAGCCACCCAGCGTCGCGCCCAGCGCGCCGCCTCCGGCACGCCCGGCAGCACCTCCGATGCCAGCCCAGTCGCCGTCCATGGCCGCCGAGGCGAGATCAGCCACCGCCATCACCGCACCCAGTGGGCGGAATGCCTTGCCGAGGAGCTTTCCCCCCCGACCCAACAGGCCGCCGCCGCGCTTCAGCGTCCGGCCTATCGCGCCGTCGCCCAGCATGCGGCTGAAAAATCCCGCGCCCCGGCTCGTGGCGGCCGCCGCGCCCCCAGAGCCAGAAGCCATGCCCCGGCGGGCCAGTGCCCGGTCGCGCGAGAACGCACCCACGCCGCCACCACCAAACCCGCCACCCGGCCAGTTAACCACGCGGACATCCATGACATCGCCGCCCGCGCCGCCCAGGCCGCCGCCAGCCCCCTTGCCCTTGCCGAACCAGCCCCGAACCGCCTGGACGCCACGGTACGCCTTGCGGATACCGACCAGGCCCGCCACGATGCCGCCCGTCCACGCCAGGCCGGTGAACAGCTTGTCGGCTCCCTCGGAGCCCAGTGAGGACAAGATGTCAGCCGCTTTCTCCAGCGGCTGGGTGAGCCTGCTGTCCGCGAATTTCCGCCAGGAGGTGATGATCGCCTGCAGCGAGGAGTCGAATGTCTTGGCCGCCCGCGCCGTGTCGTTGAACAGCGTCTGGCCGTCGCCCGCGACCTTCATGAATTGGTCCAGGTTGCCCAACGCGCCGGTGCGCTGAAACTCTCCGGCCGCGTCGTTGAAGGCCCGCACGGCCTCAGCATCAAAGATTTCACCCAAGGCGACCTTGTCGCCCGACGTGGCCTGGATGATCTCGGCCATCACTTCTTGGATCGGCCGCAGCACGCGCTTGCCTTCAGCCGCTGCCGCCGGGTCGAACAGCACCAGCCCCAGCCTTTCAAGCTGCTTGATCTTGACGGGGTCCGTGAGGGAACGCATGACCGCCTCGAACGCCGTGGCCGCCTGCTCCGATGAGCCCGTGCCGCGCCGCATCAGCTGCAGGGCCGCGCCCATTTCACGCAGGGCAGCCACGCCGCCGCGACCGGCCGAGGTGTAGGCGGTGATGACGCGCGGGCCCAGGGCGGCCAGGTTCTGGAGGGTGAACGCACCCGCCTTGCCCTGGTTGGTGAGTGTGTCCAGGGCCTCCAGGGTCTGCTTGGGATCAATGATGCCCATCTTCTCGAACTCAGCGAGCAGCTCACCGATCGCGTCGCCCTGGGCGCCGGTGGCTTTGATGCCTGCGGCGATGTTGCGCAGGTTGCGGTGGGCGTAGTCCAGGTCGCCGGTTTTCTCCACGATGGCGTCAACGGCGGCCATGATCTCCGTGGGGTCCACCCGGATGTCCGGCGCGTTGGCCGCCTCGTAGATGTCGTTCTTCAGCCGCTTGATTTCTTCGTCGCTCTTGCCCGCCTGGATGCCCAGCCGCACCATGCGCTCCTGCAGGTTGCCGACCTGCCGGATCGTGGCCACCGCGCCTATCCCGGCGGTGAGCGCCGCCAGACGGCCGCCGAGCCCGTCCAGCACCTTTCCCGCACCGGCCGCCACCCCGCCGGTGGCGCGCATCGCCTTGTTCGCCGCCCCCAGGCCACGGGCCAGCCTGGACGACCCCGCCCCGGCCCGCTCCACGGAACGGCCGAAGGCGTCCGTCTTGCGCGCGGCGTCCTGGGCGGCCGCGCCCTCACGCCTGGCCGCGCCCTCCGCAGCCCGCGACGATGCCGAGGCAGCCTTGCCCACGGACTGCACGTCGCGCGCGGCGGCGCGTGCCCCGGACTTGAGGTTACGGTCGCGCCAGCGGACGCCTACGGATGCGACGAACTCTTTCATCTGTTGTGCTTGGGCTTAAGGTGTTCAAGGGTCCGGACGGCGGACGCCTCCCAGTCCGGAAGCTCGGCGAGGGGCAGGTCAAGCACCTCGCCGAGCGGTTGGCGAATGGCGATGGCCAGCAGCGTGGCGCGGTCCATCAGGTCGCGGACGTCTCCCCGGCGGCGGGCTGCGGCTCCCCCACAGGGGCACCAGCCTCCGGAGTGAAGTCATCCTCGAGCAGCTCGTTGTACGCGGCGTCCAACTGCGCCCAGTCGGCCATGTGCAGCATGTCGATCACCTCACGCGGCTGGCCGCAGCATCGGGCATACAGCTCGGCGTCTTGTTCCATCTCGTCCCTGGACGCCTTGCGCGCCGTGATCACGTCACGGACCAGCGGCGCACGCATGGTCAGCGTCTCGATGCGCTGGCCTTCGATCTTGACCGGGTGTCTCAGTTTGATGAGCATGTCGCCTCCCTAGAGTCCCAGCGCCTGGCGCTGGCTGGCCAGCTGGTCGACGCCGTTGATGATGCGGGTCATGTTGACGAGGTCGATCTCCACGACGGGGCGGGCGTCGATGGTCAGCTTGTAGTAGCGGGCCTTGAGCGTGGCCTTGAGCGAGGCCTTTTCGCCGGGCTTCCAGTCGCCGGGATCCATCTCGTGAAACCCACCGCGCAGCTCGCAGATGCAGGGAACGGCGTCACCGTCACCCTGCAGCGCGCCACGGAAGGTCACGCCGACCGCAGCACCATCCACCAGCCCGAACAGGGCGAACAGCTCCGCGTCGTACTCGGCGCTGGTCACGGTGGCTTCGAGCTTCTCCATGCCCATGTCGATCTCGACCGGCCCGTCCATGCCGCCGCCACGGTAGTCCTCCCCCTTGATGGTCAGCTTGGGGAGGGCGACCTCATCCACCCGGCCCGCGTATCCCTTGCCATCAACGAACACGGCGAAGTTTTTCAGAATCTTGGGAAGCATGTCATTCCTCCTGGGTTACACGGTGGCCTTGAGCACCTGGTCGACCAGCTCGTCGTAGTAGCCGGAGTTGCGATGGGCCCGCCACGTCAGGCGCTCGAGCGGCGCGGGCGGCTCGATGTCGAAGTCGACGTACAGCTTGCCCGCCGAGAGCGTGGTGGCGGTGTTGAGTTCGGGGTCAAGCCACACCTTGCCGCCAAGGATCGCGCCCTGGGCGCGCAGGTGGCGCAGATAGGCGTTGACCGAGCCCTGGACGTCCAGGACCAGGTTGGCGGACATGGGCCTGTCCATGGCCCAGAGCATGGCCGCTTCAATGGACTCGTAGATCATGTCGGCGGTCCGCCTGACGCTGAGGAACGCCCACTGCGGATCGTCGCTGGTGGTGCGGTTGCCCCACAGCCGGTAGCCGTCGGCCTGGACGATGGTGGCAACCTCGTTTTCGTTGAGCAGGTTGGCCTCGCAGTTCGGATTGGACAGGGTGAAACCGATGGGCCTAGCCACGCCCACGATGCCCGCGATCACTTTGTTCGACGGCGACCACCAGAAGCCGTTGTCATTGTCCATCTTGGCGATCAGGCCAGCCACGCGGGCACTGGCGGGCAAGGACACGGCGGCGGCCAGGTCGGTGTCCCAGACCTTGACGAACGGATCCACCACGTAGATCCGCGCCGAGCCCCAATCCTCGCGATAGGTGATGGCGTCGGCGTAGGTGGTGTTGGGCCCGTCGGCGATAATCACCGACCGCAGTTCGTCGGCAATGCCCTGCAGTTCGGCCACCACGGGGTTGGCTAGGTAGGTGCCGGGGTTCTCGGCATCCTCCGGCCGCAGGCTGGTGAATCCAGGCGCGACAAGGATACGCGGGATCACCTTTGCCTCGGATTGCGCGGCCTTGAAGGCGTGCACGCCGGTCATAAGGGTGGCGTCGCCGATGATGTTGGAGATGGTGGCGGCCAGGTCGACGCCTTCCTCGACGCGCACCACCACGACCAGAGCACTGCACTGGTCGTAGATGGCGTCGATAGCGTCCTTGAGCGTGCCGTCGGCGCCGAGCA
Organism: Desulfovibrionaceae bacterium; assembly: GCA_050251715.1. GTDB lineage: Bacteria > Desulfobacterota > Desulfovibrionia > Desulfovibrionales > Desulfovibrionaceae > JBFWMG01. The sequence continues at coordinate 47,189 of JBFWMG010000003.1, forward strand.
GAGCCGCCTTGCGCGGCTCACCGAGGAGCAACACGGGCTTATTGAGCGGGAAAGTCGCGGCATCCGCGTCGGGCGCGGTGCCGATCAGGCCGATGATCGACGACTTGACGGTCTGGATGGCGCGGATCCCGTCGGTGATCTCGACCACCTCGCAGCCGTGCAGGTAATATTCGGGCATGGGGTTAGCCTCCGGTTAATCGGCGTTTAACGCCGGGTTGAATCCAATCCGTGCGCCCTCTGGCACAGGGTTATCTTCGACGTGCAGGCCGGGCAGTAGCGGCCCTGGCCACGCACGATCTGGTAAGGCAGAAGCATGGCCTTGCCGATCCACGACCCGTCGGGCCAGCCGACCTGGGTTTCCTCGGCCATGACGCACCACTTATGGCCACCCAGGCACCCCGAAGCCGGGACGCCCAGGGCGTGGCCGGAGTCGTGCTTGAGCGCGAGCCAGGTGGCCATGGCCAGGAAGGCGAACGCGGCCCATGCCTCCCACGGCATCGCGCCGTGCAGAACGTAGCCGCGCACCACGGCGCAGACGCCCAGCAGCCAGAGCCAGAGCCGCAGGAACAAGGTGATGGTAGCCACGCCATCCCACCACGCCCACAGGCCCGCGCCCTCACTGGACCAAGGCCAGATGATCTTGACGCGCACCCGTACACCGGCGGGGAGTTTGGGCAGGCCGAGGAGGTTACGGCGCATCGGTGCCTCCCAGGGCGTCGGAGCCGAGCAGCAAGAGGGTGATCTGTTCCACCACTCCCACCAGGTGCTCGGCCACGGGCTTGACGGTGCTCGTGCTGGCCACGCCGTCCAGCGCGGCCTTGGCGTTGGCGCAGCCCGCGACGATGCGCGACCGATGCTCGGCGGTGACATAGATGGTGTCGATAGGGCGCGAGGTCGCGGGGATGCGGCGGCGGCCGCTCTCCAGGATCACCTCGGCCTTGCGGGGTAAGGGCAGTTTCACGGGGTTGTTCTTGTCGTCCACGGTCTTCTCCTTGTTACGAACCGAGCCTGGTAAGGTCGATCTGACCAGAGGGCAGCGCGCCTGCCTGCGGCCTGGCCAGGCCGAGCGCAACGCGGCGGGTGCCTTCGGGCAGCGCCACCTCGTCGCCGATCAGGGTGAGATAATCCGCGCCGTCGTTGCCCCAGGTCCTCGTCACAATGTCCACGGCCGCGAAACCAACCCACTCGGCCGGACCGGTCAGGTCGAGCGCGATCTTGGTCAGCGTCGGCAGGGTGGCGGTGTTGTCGGTCCAGAGGACGATGGCCAAGACCACGTCGCCGGTAACGGCCGGGAACGTGTCGCGGGCGTTGAGCACCGCGCTGGCCATCTGGTTGGCCGCCCCGGCGGCCACGGCCGCGCGCAGGGCGGCGTAGGCGTCGTCGGCAGTGGTCCAGGCGTCGGCTCCGTTGCGGCTGTACCAGTCATCGTCCGCGCCGCCGTGGTCGCTGGCCAGGCTCGACGCGATCACGCGCCAGGCAGCGCCGTCCCACATCTGCCAGCTCGCACCGCCGTCAACCGTGATCGCGTAGGCCGCAACCTCCCCGGCCGGGGTGTCGGTCACGGTGATGCCGTTGATCGCGGTCACACCCACGAATCCCTGGTCGATGGCGGCCTGATAGGCGCTGGCGCAGGCGAGCAGTTTGAGCGCCCCGGCCTCGGTCACTTCCAGGCCTCGAATCCACTCCACGGCGTAGGTGCCCAGGGCGAGCGCCGCACCGGACACGGGAACGGCATTGGCCGCCGTACCGTCGCCGGTGATCGCGCCCAGGGTGATGGTGCCGGACACGCCCGTGAGCTTGATCTGGCAGCCGCCCTTGATCGGCGTGGCCACCCCGGCGCTGAAATGACCGGAGGTGTCGGCGGTGTCGCAGGTATAGGTCAGCCCGGCGGCGGCCAGGTTCTCGATCAGGACGTCGCGCGGCAGCACCTCGGTGGCGGGCCGCAGAACCTGACCGGCCACGCCGGAGGCCAGCAGCAGCTCATGGCCACCCACGAACACCTTGCCGGGCACGGAGGCCAGGGCCGGGGCGATCTCAATCGTGCGTTTGGCGTTCACCTCGGCGTAGACCTTGCCGAAATGCACGCGATTGTCGGGGGCGGCCCAGGGCACGGTGGAGACGAGCGCCGAGCTGGCTCCGGCGGTCCACGCGGCCTGCCGCCAGGTCGCGGTGGCCGCTTCGGCGTCGGCGATGTTGTAGACGTTCATGTAGGTGCCGCTCACATGAGCCGCAAGGACGATGGGCTTGGTATGGTCGAGGTCGACGTCGATGAGGTCGGAATATGCCAGCGTGCCGCCGAAGGTCTTCGAGTCGTTCCCGCCATCGAACGTCACATGCACCGGAGTGGCGGCGAAGTCGAAGGTGTTGTCGGTCTTGCCCTGCCCGACATAGACCTCCGCGCAGGTTCCCGAGGAATTCGAAGCGAACGCGAACTTGATCTTCTTCACCCGCCCGGCGAAGTAGTTGGCGGGGATGAACGTGCGGTACACGTGGCTGGGCGAAGCGGCGTAGGTGTTGTAGGTGTTGACATGCTCCTCGGTGTCGCTCACACCGCCAGCCCACGCGACCTCGCCCGCCGTGATATTGCTCAACGCCGCGCCGCCCTCGTCGTTGACCAGCAGCTCGTCGCCCGTCTCCACCTCGCCCACGACGACGAGCTGGGCGGTGGTGGATTCGGGCTGCACTTCCAGGGCCACGGGGCTGGTATCCACGGCCCGCGCGATAGCCGAGTTGTAATTGCCCTGTTCGTCGTCCTGTTCTACCGCCTCGGAGGCATTGTAGGCCATACCGCTGGGGGCAGTGCCGGAGTAAGGCCAATCATCGGCCGTGGCCAACCACTCGGCGGCCTCATCACCCACGATGAACGCAGCGGCCGTGGTGACCGTGATCGGCGTGCTCCAGTCGGACCAGCCGTAGGTGGTGCCCCGATGGCGGGCGCGAATCTCGTAGGCCGTGCCGACCTGGAGGATGCCCGCACCGAGGATCAGCGTGAGCAGGGTGAGCACCTCGCCGCTGTCAAAGACCAGGTTGTCCCACGCCCCGCCTGCGACCTGGAGTTGGAACTGGCTGCCGATGTGGGAGTCGCTGCCCCCATGCACGGCAAAGGCGGTGGTCTGGATGGTGGGCGTCTCACCCACGCCGGTGGCCCCGTCGAGCGGGTTGATCACGGTCGGAGGCGTCACATAGACGAACTCCGGGCGGGTGGTCCAGCTCACGGCCGCAGACCAGGCGGACCACAGCCCCCCCGCAGTGCGGTAGCGAACCCTCGCCTTGTAGGCCGTGGACTCGTCCAGCACGCCCAAGGGCAGGACGTGCTGCACAACCGCACCGAGCGCCCCGGTGTCGTAGACCGGCGCGCTGAAATCGCCGGTCGACAGGTCGACCTGGTACTGCGTGGCCGCGTGGCTGACGCCGGTGAAATGGGTGAGGAACGCGCTGGACCGAAGGGTGGGCGTCTCAATCACGTCCACGGCTCCCGACGCCGGGGCGAGCATGGACGGCGCGGCAACGTGGAGCACGTCCACCAGCGAGCCGTGGGCCTCGGCGTCGTCGTCGTGGTCCACCAAATCCTGCTTGGTTGCCGAGAAGAACCGATCCTCCACGGTCAGCGTGACTTCCTGCGAGCTGGCCACGATCACGTTGAGCGCCAGCGGGATCTCCACCGGGGCTCCCGTACTGTCCGGGATGTAACTCGCCTTGGCGGCCTCGCAGTAGTCGGCCATGTACAGGATCTCGCCCAGGGTAGGGTGTTGCGCCGTGACGCCGATCTCGGTGGCGGCGAAGCCTTGGGTAAGCCCCGCATTGGTGAGCATGCCGCGCACCACGGCGGTTTCCCCGTTCTGTTCAATGGCGGTGACGCTGACCACGCGCTTCTGGTTCACCAGGGCTGCGGGCGGGTCGCCATCCTGGTTTTCCTGGGACCAAACGCCGTTGCCTACAACGACGTTCTTGAGTTCAAGCGGGACGCCCTGGTGGGCGAGGGAAAGCAGTTCCCGTCCCTGGGAAGTCAGACGCAAGCGGCGGAAGTCGCTCATGCTACACCTCTGCGGTCGCGGTTATGGGCATGTTGAGCCGGGCCACACCAGCGAGATATTCGGGCATGGCCTCGGCCAGGATGAAGGGCGCGGGCAGCTCGGCCGCAATGCTGGTACCCAGCCTGGCCACGCCGCCGGAAAACATGCTGCTGTCGTCAAGAGCCACGTCGGCGCGGATGCTGGCCACGATCCGGTTGCCCACCTGCGCCAGGCCGCCGCTCCCCATATCGCCCGAATCGGACGCGGGAACGACAATGGCGGCCAGGTGACTGCGAGTGTTCTTGGCGCTCGTCACACCGGCCATCAGGGCCGCGTAGTCCTCGTCCCTCTGCATGGGGGTGTCGGTGGCCACCTTGAAGGTGTACGGCTCGCCGTCAAACTCCGGCCACTCGACAACCCCGGCGTCAAAGCCCATGGCCGCGAGCATGGCCTCCACGGCCGCCGGGGTTCCCTTGATGCGGTGCACGGCCACGGACGCGGCGATAACGGCGCGCTTGCGGGTTTTGGGCCAGGCGTCATCCCACAGATCCACGGAAAGCGCCCAGGCCAGCCAGGGCAAGAGGTAGGCCGGACAAGTGGCGGGATTCCACAGGTCGCGTTGGATGACCGGGACTTCAGCCAGGCGCGCGGCGCTTTCGCTGATCGCGCGTTCCTGATCGGTTGCGGATTCCGGCAGCAGATCAGCCATCACGCATCCTCCGTGGTCAGCGACACGCTTGAGCACCACGCCGCCTGGTTGGCGGCCACGTTCACATCGGCGGCCGGTGAGGCCAGCTCGACACGAGCGACCCCTTCAACGTGCATGGCCGCGTACAGGCCGGACAGCGGCACGCGCACCCCGAGGCCGCGCCGGGCCTCGGCATAGGCGTCCAGCGCCGACCGCGCTGCGGCGGCCACCACCGTCGCATCCGGGCCGGGCTCGATGTGCAGCACGGCCTCGACGTTGTAGGGCACGATCTCCGCAGCCAGCACGGTGACCTGGTCGGTTAGCGGCCGCACGTCCTTGGCGTTCACGATGGCATCCACGGCGGCCAAGACATCGGCGGCCGGGGTGCCGTCGCCCTCGCGGGCCAGCACGTAGAGGGACACGCAACCCGGTTCCGGACTCTCGGCCACGGCATCGAGCACCTCGGCCACGGTCAGGGCGTGATGGCGGTATGCCCCCGTGGGTCCGGCGCTCGAGAACGCCTCGGGCGCGAGCTGCACGCGGGCGCGAAATTCGGCGTCCGACTCGTAGGTCGGCTCGATGGGCGGATCCGCGTCGGGATCGCCAGGGTCGATCACCCTGCGCTGCAGGGGCACCAGGGCGGCCAGCTGGTCCAGATCCGCGCCGCCGGAGTAGGCGATCATCACGGCCTGGCAGGCCTCGTTGCAGCGCTGGCGCAGCAGCATTTCGCGGTAGGCCGCCACCTCCAAAATCTTGTACGCGGGCTCGGACTCGAGGAGCGCGGTAAAGGCCGCGTCCCTCGCCTGCAGATCCACAAGCATGGCCGCGAGGATATCCTCGTAGTCGAGCTGCTCGATGACGTCCGGCGCAGGCAGCCCGGAAAGGTCTATGGGCTCGAATCCGCTCATATGATCACGATTCCTTCCAGGGTGATGGACTGCCCGTCGGGCAGGTACTCGCCGTCGAGATCGAGCACCAGGCGACCAGGCTCGGCCGAAGCAACACGCACCTGCCGCAGCTTGAACCTTGGCTCCCACGTGGCCAGGGCCTCGGCCGTGGCCGCGAACACCTCGACCAGCGTGTCGCCGTTCATGGGGCGGTCGATCATCTCCGGCAGCCGGGAACCGTATTCCCGGCGCTGCACACGGGTGTTGATGCGCGTGTTCAGGATGTCGGACACGGACTGGCGAAGGTGCTCAACCCCCGACAGTTCCCGACCGGTCGCCGCGTCCATGCCGCGCATCACGCCTCCACGATCTGGCCGGACATGACCAGGTAGCGCGCCTTGCGGGGCGTCAGCTCCAGGGGCTCTCCCGGAGCGTAGGACTTGCCATCCACGCGGGTGATCGCCCGCGCGATGTACGAGCGGGTCGCGGTATCGTTCTTCTGGGACGCTGCGGGCTGGGTCTTGGTCTTGGCCATGATGCCTCCTCTTGGGTTACGCGGGTTCGCCGCTGGCCACGGCCGGGTGCGTGTGGTGTTCGAGCGAGATCCCGCCCGCCACCACGTCGCCGTCGGTCGTGATGCCGCCGCCGGTTTGGGTCAGCGGGCCGGTGATGGAAGCCCCGCCACCGTTCGCGCCGCCGCCATGCTGGATCGCGCCGTCGATCTCGATCACCGGCGCGGCCAGGGAAATTTTCGAGGGGGAGCTGATGGCCACTGCGCCCTGGGCCGCGACGGTCACGTCGCCGCCCACACTGGCGTCGAGGTCGCCGGTGATGAACACCCCGGCGTCGCCACCGGCGGTTACGGCCACGTTGCCATCTGCCACGGCCACGATGTCGCCGGGCACGTATGCGCTCAGTATGTGCTGCTCGCGGTCATACTCGATGAACGCGCCATCGGCGTACTCGACCCGGTGGATCGTGGGAACGTCGGCGATGGCCGGGTGGGCATCGCGGTACAGGCCGAAGAGCACCACGCCCTGGGCCAGCTCGCCGGAGGGCGACAGGACAACGGTCTGCTCGCCCACCTCGGGCGCCCACCAGCTGCGGTCCATGCCCGCCCGCACGGTGAGCCACGGCAGCCAGCCGGTCACGATGTCGCCGGTGCGCACGCGCACCCGAGCGGCCGGATAGTCCGCTGCCTCCACCGTGCCGACGCGCACCACGTTGGGCAGCTTTCTTTCGAGCTCGGCCAGGCGGAACAGCAGGGCGTCCAGGCTCACAGGGGGTCCTCCTCGGAGCCGGTGACCAACACGTAGTCACCTTCATGGCCGGTCCCGATGTTCGGCGCACGGCCAACGAGGGCCTGCTTCAACGGATTCTCGGATTCAGCCCAGACGTTGGCGCCGATGCGGATGACCTGGCGCCAACTCACGGCCCACAGGGCCACGCCCGATTCCCCGGACGCGCCGAACAGGTTGTCGGCGCTGATCCGCGTCGGAGCCATGGTGTTCGCCTGCCCCCAGCGTTCCTCGGCCAGCAGCAGCACCAGGGCCTCCACGATCTCCCGCGCCTTGACGGCGGCGGGATCCGCAGCGCCCTGGGACACCACGAAGGATGCCAGCACCAGCTCCACGTCCCGTTCGCCGGTGCCGGGGTCGCCCACCACGGACAGGCCCAGGCAGGCGCTCATCACCGCCGGGGATCGCGTGGCCACACGCTTGAGCTCGGTGGCGTCGAAACGGCCGGGGTGAGGCTTGGCCTCGCGCAGGCCCGGCACGGCGTCCTTGATCCGTCCGGAGATCGCTTCAAGCAGTTCGTTGATGGCCACTTGTTTCTCCTAGGCCCGCGCCATGACGTTCTGGGTCCAGTCGTCGACCACGGCCTGCATGTCGGCCTCGTTTTCGGAGCTCAGGCCGAGGTAGGGCCGCGCCGGGATCTTCACGTGGCGGCGGCCCTTGATGGTGGAAAAATCGGCTCCGGCCTGGTGCACGGCGGCGTAGACCAGGTTCGCTCCCCAGGTCACGCCGTCCGCATGGGCGTCGAAGGTGATGTCGTCCTCGAGGTGCCCCTCGCCCATGAGCAGCGAGTGGCCGCCGTGGCGCGTGGCCGCGTAACGCGTTGACCACTCGGGCCAGGCCGTGCCGTCCGGCGCGGTCTTCTCGGAGCGCAACCGACGCCTGGTCTGGGTCTCGCCCTCGGCGCCGATGGATTCCATCAGCGTCGGCCGGTCGGCCAACAGGAGATCGACCAGGCCCTCCAGTCGTTCGATCACGCTCTCCAGCTCGGAGGCGTTCAGGTCGATGGCCGCCCCGCTCACAGTGATCCCCTTCCAAAACGCCGGGGCGGGCCGCTTACTGTCACGACGCCGGGCGAGCTGGCGGGCTGCTCGGCAGGTGCCAGGCCGAGGCTCACCACGCCCTTGGATATCTTCGTGAGCAAACCCACGGCGTCCTCGTACCGCTTGCGCTGTTCCTCCGTGGCCCGGTCGGCCGTGGACGCGACGCGGTAGAGCGCGATGTCCACGGCCAACCGGGTTACGACGGCAGGCACCACGGGCAGCGGGAGCACGTATTGGGCGGTCAGGTAGACGTCGATCTCCGCAGTGGCGTCGGCCAGGGCGCTGTCCAGCAGCGCCGCGTCCGGCTCACCGTCTCCGTCGAGATCCGCTGCGGTCAGCAGCGCATCGCGGCCGTAGCGATCTTCGATGTCCTGCGGAGTGGCGTACATCTACTTGTCCTTCTTCTTGGTTTCGGCCTTGGCCTTGGGCTCGGCCTCGGTCTTGTTTTCGTCGGCCCCGGCCGGAGCCTTGGCCTTATCCGGCTCGGCATGGTCGGGTTCATCCTCGACCATCTGCACCACGAGCATGGGCTCGGCCTTCAGGATGGCGAGCTGCTTGGAGGTGAAGGCGTCATCAAGGTAGGTGGTGGCCTCGGCCGTGTGGGCGATGCCGCAGCGGCGGAAGCCGTCATGCTTGGCGGTGATGATGATGCTCATCGCTCACCTCCCTTAGGCGCCCGCGCCGGTGCTGCCGTAGGCCATCTGCCAGAAGGCATAGCCGCCGGCGGCGCGCGCTTCGGCGCCGAACTTGTACTCGGCCAGGTTGAACACGGCGTCGGAGCTGGTGTCGGTCTGCTGCACGAACACGGGCTTCTTGCGTTCCTGGTACACGATGGGTTTCACCGGCTTGGTGGTGTCCAGCAGGAGCCAGGCGGTGCTGGAGGTCAGATGCGCGGACATGACGACGGTCGCGGTGCCCCTGTAGGGATTGGGCTTGCCATCCTCGAGCCGCTCCGTGGTCATGAGCAGGTTGGCCATGTCCTCGAGGGCGGGCGGGACCAGCAGCACGTTGGGGGTGATGTTCATCGGCCGCCCTTCTTCGTCCTTCATCTCGCGCAGGGCGGTGCGCGCCGCGCCGTAGCTCGCCTGCGCTGCGGCCAGCGTGGCGCAGCTCAGCACGGCCACGCCCTTGTTGCTGACGCTGGCGCCCGCCACGGGATGGTCGGTGTCAAAGAAGTACTGCCCGTCGAAGCACAGAGACGCGAAGCCGTTGTCGACCAGGGCGAAGACGATCTCGTCGGGCAGCTGCTTGGCGCTGAAACCGGCCATCTGCACCTGCGGGCCATAGATGCCCAGGTTGTCGTCCTCGATGTCGTTGCGTTTGACCCCGACCGTGGCCTCCCAGTCGTCGTTGACGATGGAGTACTTGAAGGCCTCCAGAGCCTTGATGGCCTTGGCTCCGACCCACTTGCGCATGCGGGGGAAGTTGGACAGCCAGGCGTAATCGTTCTGCTTGCCGGTGGACTGCACGAGCATGGCGATCTTGTCCCACTGGGAAGGCGCGGCATCGAACGCCTTGTGGAAGGCGGTCTTGAGGTTGACGAAGATGCTGTCGAGGGTCGACTTGTTGACCAGCAGGCCGCCGACGGCCAGGAGCGGGAAGCTCCCCAGCCCGCCGATACCGGCCTGGGCCTCGTGAGGGGCCAGCGCGAGGGAGGCGGCCAGCAGCACCGCCCAGGCGAACAGGGTCTTGAATGCGGTTTTCATGAGGGTCACTCCTTAAGGGGTTACAGAACCCAGACGCCGTCGGATTCGACGCCGAGCACAATGCCCGCCTGGGAACGGGTGCTGGTGCCGCTGGTCGCGGCCACGGTCTGATCGTCCACGATGTAGCAGGCCTTGCCCAGGGAAGCCTGGGTCACGGCGTCGGTGCCGGAGTTCAGGAACTTGAACGCCTTGCCGCGACGGACCAGGACGGACTTGGCGCCGTCCGCGCCGTCGGTGTTGTCCACCTGTTCCTCGGCGCGGCCGAGGTAGGTGAGCGTGGTGGCCGTGCTGCCGGGTTCGGCGTAGCCCGTGGCGTTGGCCACCACGAGGGCCCCGGCGTAAATCTTGGCGTCGGCCGCCACAGGGGCGGAGATGATCTCGGCGTCCTTGTAGGGGGTGTTGCGGTCTTTGGAGAGGGCCATGGTTCCTCCTTACTTGGCGTACTTGGCCAGGTCTTCGGCTGTGTTGCCGAACGCGGCGGCGATGTGCGCCTGTTCGGCGTTCAGGGCTTTGGAGATGTCGCTCGGCATGGCGGGCATGACGGGATCCTGGATGACCTTGGGCGCGGACGCGGCGAACTTCTCGAAGTCTTCCAGGCCGCCTTCCTTGCGGCACATGGACAGATAGAACTCGCGACTGGCCGGGGCGATCTTGCCTTCACTCTGGGCCTTGTCCACGGCCGCGACGATCTCGGCCTCGCGGCCCTCATCCTGGATCTTCTTCAGGGCCATCTCGGCGGTGACGGCGCGGTTCTGGGCCAGCTCCAGGTCGGCGCGCGGCACGAACTTGTTCAGGTCGACGGCCACATCAGCGGCGGCGGGCGCGCCCGGAGTCGCCAGTTCCTTGGCCTTGGCCAGGGCCTGTTCCAGGGTCGCGGTTTCCGCCACTCCCAGCGCGGTGCACAGGGCCTTGGGCACGGCGCTTGCGGGCTGCCTCATGGTGTTGATCGCCGTCAGAACATCCTCCAGCGACGCGGTTGCGGGCAGGCCAAGCGCCTGCAGCAGTCTCAAGTCCATCGGTTCCTCCATGGGGGGTTGATGCGCACTGCGGTTCAGCGCCGCCAGGCGCAGGTTCGGTTTGTTGGTGAGCGCGGCGCTCGCCAGCGAGACGATTTGGCCGGATGCCTTCAGCCAGAAAAACACTGGGCTGAGATACCGGTACTCCCGCCGGGCGACTTGCTCGGCGCCGCGAGGAGTCCACTCTACGCGCCCCCACAGGGCGCCTTCCCGCACCTCCAACGCGGTGATCCATCCCGCCGCCGGAGCTTCCCCGCCGCCGGGTGCTGCCAGTTCCGTCGCGTGCTCCCAGTCGATGGGGGCGTCCATGCCCGCAGCCTGAAACGCGGCGATGAGCTGGTCCGGATTGTCGAGCCGCCAGGCCCGGCCGTCACGGCCGTTTACGGCGCCCACCGGAATGAGCTGAACCCATTCAGGTGCGCCGCCAGTCGCGGGCAACTCGACGTTGAGGGCCACGTACTGGCCAGCCTGGGACGCCTGCTGGGCGGCGATGGTGTTGAGGGCGGTACACATGGGGGGACACGTAGCACGGTGCATGAATCACCTCTTCTAACGGCCGTTACTATTTTCGTCGGGGTTGCGTGGGATGAGACAGATGCCGATCCCAAACACGACCGGGCCAAGCACCAAGTCAACGAGGAGGGACCGGCTTGCCCTTTCCCGAGTGACGGTGAGCCCAAAAGGGAGATAGACTTTCTCGCCAGCACCCCTCGCCACGAAGAACCAGACCGGCGGCCAGGAGTCCCACACGGAGACGTCGCACACGACCCCGATGGGGCCGACATGGAAGTCGCACTTCGCGCTCTTCGCCATCACCTCTCCTCTGCTGGTTGCGACACCACGCGCCCGGCGTGTTCAAAAACGTTCATGAACGCCTCCACAGACGTTTTCTTTCCATCTCCGGGCATCGGGTCGTCTCTGGACGTTCCGGCGCTTCTGGGGGCGAATCTTGACCCAATCCCTCCAACGGGCTATATTGACGATGTGGACGCGACACGGTGATGAATCTCCCGGCCGTAGCACGGAGGCGACTCCGGAGCGCCATGCGGGGTTTCCGGGCACAGCCCGGACAGGGAGGCCCCGCCGTTCACATCAGCCCCGTGGCGTCAGCTGCGGGGCTTGTCTTTCCTTCGCAGCCGCAGGATCTCGCGGTCCCGTTTTGCCTGCTGACCCGACAACCGCCTGAAGCTCGTCAGATACAATGCCCGCCCGGTGCGCGTAGCCTTGACCACGGTCACATACCCATCCTCCTCAAGGAGATGGATCAGGCTTAGGTCGCTGTCCTGGATCCGCTCGCCTTCATCCAGGACGCGCTGGATCGCGGCGTACTCATCGATGCCGAGCTCCGGGTGTTCGGCCAGTTGTTTGGCGTGCGAGGCCGTCGAAAAGCGCACCACCCTGGTGGCCGCTCCCAGCAGCTCGCTGTCCGCTGCGGGAAGCATGGCCACGGGGTAGTCGCCGTGCGGCGCGGCGAACCACGCCTTGAAGCCGTCGCCGCCCACCAGGTTCCCCACCGCGCGCTTGGCCACGTCGGTCGGAGCGCTGTCCAGGGTGTCCGAAAGATGCGACAGGGCCGCCGCCTCGCGGCCGACCATGCCGGGGTTGTAGTCCCAGCCCGGATCAATGCCCTCGGGCACGCCCAGGGTCTCGCCCGTGCGCGTGTTCTTCCACGCACGGTCGCGGCTGGGCGGGGCGGCCGTCTTGATGCCGCCCTGCTTTCCGAGGCGTTCGTATTCGTGGCGGGAGACTTGGCGCACACGGCATTTACAGCCCCACCCGTTGGGCGGGTAATGGGTCCGCCACCAGGAATCGTCCACGGGCAGCAACGTTCCGGCCCAGGCGACGTGCTCCTCGCGGTGGTGTTCCGCCGGGCCCAGCTCGTACAGGAGATAGGGATGCGTGGCTTGGGTGCGCTGGATGCGCTCCCACTGCCCGGCCGCGCGGGCCGTGCGCAGGTTCGTGTCGTAGATGGTCTTGAGGCGGCGCGGGCTGCCGAGCTGCACGGCGCGCACCTCGCCCGTGAGCGGGTCCACCATTTCCTTCTTGCCCCACCAGCCCGCCTTCTGGAGCTTCGGCCCCAGCTCGGCAGAGAACTGCGCAAAGGTCTTGCCCTCGGCCAGCGCCTTGTCCACGGCCGCGCGCACGTCCTTGAGCACATCGACTTCCATGGCCTTGGCCACGGTGAACGCGCTGGAGTGCTCCTCGCGCCACACGTCGCGGTAGTCGAAGCCTGGCTTCACGCCCTTGGCCCGGAACCAGGCCAGGGCGTCCTTGGGCGGGTGCGCGCCGAACGAGATGGGCATCTAGTCCTCCACGTCCGGCGCGTCTCCGAGACCGCGCGCCTTGAACGCGGCCCCGGCCAGGGAGGCCATCAGGGCGGTGGAATCCATCTGTCCGAGCAGTTCGGGCAACCTGGCCAGGAATTCGTCATAACTGCCGCACTGTCCCGCCAGCCGCTGCACGGGATTGACGACGCCCTCCATCAAGGGCTCCCAGTCGCCGAGCGCGTCGGCGGCAATGGTGCCCAGCTCGTCTTCGTTGCCGAGCCCCGCCTGGTTCATGGCTCGGGCCGTCGCCATGGACGGCTGCGGGGGCTGTTCCGCAGCGGGTGCCATGGGCTGTCCGAGGATCTCCGCGCCCGGCTCGGGATCCGGCAGGCCGAGCCTGTCGCGGATCACGCTGGCCTCCACGGCCAGGCCCAGGGGCACCAGGATGCCGAGCGCTTCGGACAGCGCCGTGACGTCCTCGGGTTCGTTGATCGGCAGCGTCACGCGCGGATAGACCCGCTGCGGCCCCCAGTTCAGGTCGATGAACGCCCGCACCAGGTCGCGGTTGATGGTGTTGGTCAGCTGCTTGGCGTCCGCCCGCTGGATGTCGCCGCGCACCTCGTTGTGCACCTTGGCCTGCGCCTGGCTCGACCCGTCGTCAGAGGTCATGGTCTGCCCGAGCACGCCCTTGGACACCTGGCGGTCCAGCCACTCGGCAAGCCGCTCGAACAACTCCTGGCCGCCGGTGGCCTTGCCGCCCTCCACGAATTCGATGCGCATGCTCTCCGGCACCACGGCGGCCGCGTCGGTTCCGATGTTGGCCACGGCCGCAATTAGCTTCGCGATGTCCTCGGGCTTGGCATTTTCACCGTATCTGCCCAGGCGCAGCGGCATGCCGAAGACCTCGGCAAAGGCGAGCCAGTCGGTGAGCGCGTAGTTCTTGCACATGAAGCTGGTGGCGGCGAGCCGCGCCAAGCCGGACCTGACGGGCAGGCCGGACTTGAGGCGCGGCACATGCACGATGAACTTGTAGGGCGGTAGCGGCAGGCCCATCATGTCCCGTTCATCCAGCAGCCGCAGCTCCCGGCCCGTGGCCTGGTCGAAGAGAAAGAAGCGCGGATCCCGCCACTCGTAGCGTTCCGGCGTCCACCGCGCGCCGCTGCGGTCCCACATGATTTCCGTGGCGCTGTACCCCTTGCCCAGGGCGTCCAGAGCGTCGTCGAGCATGTCGCCAAACGCGGGGGCGGCGACAAGTTCACGCACCGCGTCGGCCAGCTCCTGGTCGCGCGCGTCGTCCGAGGCCGCCTCCACGGCGGGCTCCAGACCGCTCACCGCCCGTTTGCGCGTACCCAGCACCGAGGCGTAATGCGGCTCGCGCTCCTCCATCTCCTCGGCAAGGATCAGGTAGTCGCAGTGGTCGCCCTCGGCCGCGTTGCGCAGGATCCGCGCCAGCCGCTCGGGTGTGAGCCCGTTCGCCATGGTGTCGGTGCTCCACGCCTGGCGCACGCCGGTGAGCGAGGGCGCGGCGTGCTCGCGTACCAGGTCGGCGGATCGTACCGGGCGGCCGTGAGCGTCGTACAATGTCGGCATCAGATCATCCCCCTGCGGAACCCTGCCGTGCAGCGCACGGGCCGGGGCTGGCGGTCGGTGTCGGGATCAAAGCGTTTGGGCACGGGCTGGTAGTCGTAGACCTGGACACCGGAATCACCGGCCATGTCGGCCAGGAAACAGGCCCAGGCACGGTCGGCGTGCCCATTGCTGTCGGACTCGGCCACAAACCGGGGAGCACCCGTCGGGCTGGCGATCTTTTGCAGCTTGTGCAGATCCGCGCGGAGCGCCGTGTCACCCAAGGGGATGCGCTTACGGCGGTCTTCAAACCGCTGCTTCCCCAGCGTAGCCAGACTAAGCCTGTTCGGGGTGGTAAACAGCACGCCCTCGACTCGGTATTCTCCATGGCGACGCTTGGCGTCTTCCACGGGTTTTTCACCCATACCCGTTTGGTCCATGCAGCAGCGGACCACGCGGTAGCGCATAAACACATCATCCAGGAGGGCGTCCTGCTCCGCAAACGACACTCCCTTGGCCGTGATGATCTCCCGGCACCAGGCTACGTCTCCCACGACTTCATCCACCCAGATAACGAACAGGTCATTGCGGGCTGCGATGTCCACCCCCACATAGCAGGGACCGCCCGTGTACTTTCCGGGTATCCCCGCAGCCTCATGTTCGCATGAAGAGATCAGATCGTAGGGCAGCCAGGCCGACGCCTCATCTAGCCATTTGAGCTCGTATTCCTGTTTCCAGGCGTCGTCGTCGTCGATACCCGCGCGCAGTTCGTCGATGTCGCGCGGCAGCCCCTCGGCCACAGCCTGGTAGATGTCCACATGATGCCGCGACCAAATGCCATCCAGAGTTTTCGAGGTCATCAGGTCAAAGAACTTGTTGCCCTTGCCGTTGGGTGTACTCACCACCCGCAGCTTGAGGCCCGGCTTGGATATGACCGGGAAGAGCGCCTTCCAAATCTTTCGGCTATCGTGGTGGAATGCGAACTCGTCAAGAAAGACGTTGGCGGAAAAACCACGGGCGGTGTCAGGGTTGGCGGGCAAGGCGGTCACTCGAGAGCCGTGCTCCATGGTCAGCTCCAAGGACTTGATGCTGGAACCGTCCTCCGCGCGATAACCGGAGTCCTGCTCAATCAGATCAAAGGCCGCCCCCATGGCCCGAAGGTGCAACTTCAATCCTTCATCCATGGCCTCCCGCGCCTGGCGTTCGCCGCGCGAAAGGATTACCCACCGGGTCTTGGTCTTCGCCACGTCATGGGCAAGGATGTCCTCGGCAATTTCCAGGGTGGTGGAAAAGGTTTTTCCGGTCTGGCGGGCGAACATGCCCACCTTGAACCGGGCTGGATCGTCCACCCACCGCTGCTGAAACGGGTGCAGGATGCCGCTCATGCCTCGCCTCGGTAGATGGCCCGCACGCGTTCGAGCACCTGTTCGGGCGTGAGCCGTTCGCGCTTGGCCTGTTCGCCGACCTCGTCCACGGTCTGCTCCAGGCGCTCCCGTTCCTGCCTGCGCACCTCTTCCGCGTACTTCTTCTGGGTCACGGATGCGCGGCCCAGCTCGGCGATACTGCGCACCAGGCTGGTGAGGTTGAGCTTCTCCGGATCGACCTCGATGTCCTGGAGGACGGTGAACAGCCGTTCCTGCACCAGGCGTTGCAACGCCTCGTTCATGGCCCCTTCCTGATCCGGGGCCGCGTCGACGATGGCGCGGGCCTGCTCGCTGGCCCGCTTGAGGACGGCCAATCGCTCCTCGAATTTTTGTCCATACCGATGCAGGGCCGACTTGGAAATCTCGAAGCCCCGATCTCGGAGCGCATCGGACAAGGCGCGGTATTCGGCGAACCCGCCCTCTGCCAGGGCCTTGTCCAGCCACTCTTTGACATCGGCCGGGAGCTGCTCCACGGATGCGCGCGGCGGCATGTCAGCTCCAGTACTTGGTGGGCCGGGCGATGCCGGGCTCACAGTCGATGGTGTACTCGGCCAGGTCCACGCCGTAGCGGGTCAACTCGGCGAACCAGCGGCCGTCGGGCCCCTGGCGCACGTCGGCCAGTTTGCGGTCGGCCAGGTAGTCCAGTTCGCGCCGCATCTCGAGCTGGGTGGCGTCGGGGTACATGCCCTGCACTGTGGCCAGCACAACTTCCTCGTACGCGCCCACGGGGCGGGCGTTGTTCAGCGTGAGCACCAGCAGCCAGCGCATGTGCTCGCGCCGCGTCTTGGCGGGGTCAACAGCCATTCCGACCTCCCATGTTCTCGAGTTTTGCGGCCAGCGCATCGAGCTTGGCCTCGATGATGGTCTGGTTTCTGATCCAGTCCTCACGCCGCACGTAGTCCAGGGGCAGCGCGGCCTTGAGCTTCAAGATTTCCCGTTCGGCGTCCGCCGCCTGCTCCCTGGCCTCGGCCACGCTCTTGACCAGGCTGGCGACGCATTCCTCCACCCGTTGGTCCCGCAGCTTGTTCACGATCTTCCAGACCGCGAAAACGAATCCCAGGAAGGCGATCACCACGGTGAGGCCAAGGGACAGCAGTTGCCACAGCGGCAGGGTCACTTCCATGCCGCCTCCCGGTCCTGGGCCCAGGTGATGAGCGCGCGCAGCCGAGCTTCGAGATCCTGGCAGCGGCCTCCGTAGTCGCGGGCGTGGGCGAGGATGTCGGCCGGGGTCACATAGGCCGTCACGGTTGCGGCTCCGGGATCGTGGTGAAGTACCCCGGCGTCAGCGGCCTGGCCGGTTCCGGCAGTTCCAGCAGGGCCGGGGGCGGCGGCGGGCACGGCGTCACCACCGTGACCGGGATGTTCGATACCGAGGGCTTCGTTGTAGAGGCGCACCCAGGCGCCATCGAAACGGCAACGGCCAGCAGGATCAGCGACAACAGCGCGCGAGGCATCGGCTATCCTCCGATTGGTGATGGTGTTTCGGGCGGCCGCGAGGTCGCGGCGCGCTTTCAGGTAGTGTTGCTCCACCTCGGCGGCTCTGGCGGTTTCGGCTGCCAGTCGCCTGCGCGCCTCGGCCTCGGCTGCGGCCAGGGCGGCCGCGTGGCGGGCGACCTCTTCAGCATGGAGCCGCTGCGCCTCGCGCACTTCGGCAAGCCGCACGGCGTCGGCCTTGGCGTATCCGGCCTCGTAGGCGCGCCTGGCGGCCACGCCGCACAGCACGGCCACGAGCAGCACGGCGGCCAACCCCAGGGCGACCTTGCGCCAGGGCGAGGGGCCGAGCGCGGAGAGGAGGGTGGCGATGGGAATCATGGGCACACCCCCAGGCCCCAGCCGGATGTCGTATAGCGGGGTTCGAGGGTGCGCAGGATGCGGCGCGGGTAGCCCCTGTTTTCCGTCCAGGCCGAGGACGCGCGGCCTGCGTTGACGGTTTCGACCTGGCCCCACCAGCGGGCGCGGTCAAGGCCGAGGCTTTCGGCAAGCCGAGCGTCGCGGCGCACCCATCCGAGGCCGCCGTTGTAGGCTGACAGCGCGAGGGCCATACGGTCGCAAGCAGTGGCGGCCACCACGCGGTCCCAGAGCCATTTGTCGTAAGCGGCCAGGGCGCGCAGCGACCAGCCGGGATTCCACGGTGCGGGCTCGCCGGTCTGCGGGGCCACTTCGGGCAGCCAGCGCGCGGTCGCGGGCATGAACTGGGCGAGTCCCTGCGCACCCACAGGCGATTGGGCGTCGGTGCGCCAGCCGGATTCCTGGTGGACCTGGGCGGCGAACGTGGCCGTGGGCGCGTCCAGCCCCCACTCGGCCCGCGCGCAGCGGATCAGGGTGGACCGGTGCGCAAGGGCGGCGGTGGGGATTGAGGCCCCGTACCCTGCGGCATCCTGGGCGAGGAAGAAGAGCGCTACAGCCAGCACAAGCAGCGCCGTTTTGGTACAGCGGCGAACAAGTCCACCCCGGCGGCGGTGCATGGTCACAGCCCCAGCCCCACGGCAAGCATGGCGGCCGCGATGATGCCCATGCGGCGGCCACAAGCACCGAGGAAAAGCCATATGGATCCATCCCTGGGATGCCCCGTGGCGGTGTTGAGGTACTCATGCGGCCGGGCATAGGGGAACACCCAACGGTCAAGCAGGTAGCCGCATACCCCGGCCATGACCACGAGCACGGCCTTGTAGAGCACCACGGGCACCTGTTGCGGCGCGATCCAGTTGAGCACCAGCAGCAAGGCGGCCAGCACCATCCAGCCGGGACTGAGACGGGGAAGGAAACGGCGGGCAAAACGAGACATGACGGCCTCCTGTGTTCGGGTTCCGGCGCGAAGCGCCTTTGGAAACGCGATCACCGTAGGCCAGAAGAAAGAGGCGGAACACTAACGGGCGTTAGAATCTGCGAGGGGGAACGGGCATGAAAAAGGCCGCCCGAGGGGGCGGCCTAAAGCGGCAAAGGCGGGAGGGTCAACGATCCTTGATATTCTCGCTCTTCCTTTGTTCGTCGATCAGTTCGTCATACCGGCGCATCTGAATGCTCACCAGCGCCCAAGGAAGACGGAACGAGAGGGCAAAGGCCGTCACGGCGAGCCCCAGGTAAACCCGTTCGACCCATACCGTGATGACCGGATGATCCTTGATCAGGGCGGAAACGAAGATGAGGGTCAGCGTGACCAAGTAGAGGACAAACATCCACTTGTTGCGGATGAGGCGGCGGTTGATGTTGTTCCGGTTGAGCTCGGAGAACCGCCAGCTGTTTCTGCCCGCCACCCCGGAAGGGTCGCCGATGATGGTGATGACCGCGATGAGGAAGCCGGACAGGATGGAGAAAACGGTGACGATGATGTTGACCGCGTTATCATTGCCATGGATCAGCGGCTGCCCCCAGATGGCGGCAACTATCCCGGCCAGTATGGCGCCGATGAAAAACGCGATTCGTCCGTAAGCCATTTATTGCGCCAAGAGTCCCTGTTCTCGCAGTTCCCCCATGTACGACCGCATTTCCGCCCAGACCACCGCGTGCTTCACGGTCTTACCGTGCTGGGGAACCCTGACATACTTGCGAAGAGTGATGGAGGTGGAGGAAATTTTCTCATCGTCGTTGGTGATGATCTTAAACCCTTCGTCGCCGTCGTCAACAGCCATTTGGGCGAGCTTCTCAAGACGTTCTTGACCTAGCTCCCCTCCCTTGACTCGCCTGTCGAACTTGATGACCACTTCGGCAGTCAGATTCTCGGCGTCGGCGTATTCCTTGAAATCATCGTCTTCTTCGAACAGAGCCAATATTTCATTGGTTACGGCTTTGACAACCTTTTGCGTGACGGTGCGACCCTCACGTTCTTCATGCTCTTGGGTCGCCACGTACAACCCCGCATTCAGATGCAGGCGTTTGACGCCCCGCTCCCGAATCAATTTGATCTTGTCGACGTCCGCCACACTGACGAGAGAAAAGGCGAGAGCGTCTTCGGGCTGGTCGGCCTCTTCAAAAAGGCGCATCAGGTATTCCTTGGCCTTGCCCACGCGCAACCCTGTTGAGCAAAACAAGACGTGGTTGCCCTCAATGAAAAGCATAAGGTCGCCGTCCATGAAATCCGTGCCCTTCGGAGCCGTGGCAGTTCCCAGGTCAACCTCCGGGTTTTTCCCTTCCTTCGGGACTAGGGAAACGGCCTCTCCCGGCGTCGAAACAGAAATGTGGAGATAGAGCCTAGGGTTCTTGGTGTCCTGAGCCTTGGCTTTTCTTTCATGACAGCACTTCACTTCCTGGCCGTCAATCTCAACGGTCCGATCCGCCACAGTCTTTTTCTTCCGCAGGGCGGTGGCCACATACTCGTACAAGGAATGCGCCTTTGTGTTGGCGAAAGACGCGCGGAGATAGCTCATCGTTCTCCATTTGTCACCGTTGGCCATAGCCCCCCTCCTAGATCGTGTCTGTGGTTATATTCAGCTCCAGCGGTGAGACTAGATCGCCGCCACGACGAACATGATTCCTACACCGGACTCCTTGGAAAACGTGTAGCGCACCCCGTCACGGGTGCACTCGCCTTTCTGGTGGTCGGGATCGAAGAAGCCCATGTCCTTGAGGAGGGCCAGACATCCTTTCTGCTCAAGGCCGGGTGAGCACATCTCCACCAGGATCACGGCGCACACGATGAAGCGTGATGCCTCGTTTTTGTCGCCGCCCGCGAAGAGCATGCTCATTTTGTTCAATTCGTTTCCGGACTGGTCCATGGTTCCCCACAGCCTGACGGAGGGAGAAAAGGCCGTCTTCAAGATCATTCCGGCTTCCGCCTGTTTGATCTCCACGTTGTCGGCCCGGATACTGGCGTTCACCCGGACAGCGGCATCGTTGAAGCGGGTCTGGAAGTCCGATGCCTTGAGGCCCAGAGTCTGTCCTTCTGGGCTTTTCGCCATCACGGGAAACGTCGCCACCAGAACCAGGGCCATGACCGCCAAGCACAGGCGCGCGATCTTCATGTTCATCACCACCAGTCTAATGTGTGTTCTCGCTACGTCGCCCCTACCCTGTCTTCTTTACATCCTTGGCTCCCTTCGCCGATTGCGCGAGGAGAGCGCTCGTCGTTTCTAGGCTCCGTTTCGCGTCCTCTGTGCTTTGGCGATAGTTGTCAAGCAGGGCGGCTTCTCGTGGACTCAAGTCCAGTTTGGGCGGTGTGCCGACACCCAGCAAAAGCCATGTACCATCTACACCGAACGCAGAAGCTACCGCCTGTAAAAAATCAGCACCAGGAATCCGCTCGTCACTCTCATACCGGATAAGCGTTTTTCTACTCACCCCTAATCGTTGAGCAAAGTCTTCTTGTCGCATCGTGCCACGCACATGCGCAATCCGTCTTCCTAGCGACTCCAGCATAAAAAACGTCTCCAGACCCAAATGGTCTCTTGACATATGAGACCGATTGGGGAATATTCGGGCTGACACAAACGCACACTAGTTCACACCATACGGGGTAACAAAAAGGATTTACCTTATGATTCCGAGAACCTCCGAGGACGTTAAAAAAGAGTTCGAACAAAAGGGCATCTCGATCTCCGCATGGGCCCTGGCCAACGGGTTCTCCACGAACCTCGTCTTCGAGGTGCTGGCCGGGCGCAAAAAAGGAGTCCGGGGACAATCCCACAAAATCGCTGTGAAGCTCGGCCTCAAACGCGGCAAGGTCATTGAGGATTCCGACATTGCCATCGCCATCAACGCATAACCCGTCATGCGTCAGCCTATGATCCACCTTGTACATGCCCGAGCCGGAAGGCGCAATGTCTAACCGACCGAAAAATATTGCCCAAGGGATGGTCCAATTGACCCTCCCCCTGTCAAGCCTGCCCAGTCAGCAGCTCAAGGCCGGGCAACTGCGCACCTCCGAGGCCGTCAAGGAAGCCCTGCGCCACGCCCTGAAGCACTGCGGCCTTTCCCGCGAAACCGTGGCCGATGAGCTGACGCGGCTCACGGGTGAAAACGTCTCCATCCATCAGCTCAACAACTGGGCCGCCCCCGGCAAGGGCGACAGGTCCATCCCCCTGGAACAGCTCGCGGCGCTGACTGTGATCACCGGCGACCACTCATTGGCCCAGGCAGCCCTTGAGGCCGCCGGTGTCGTGGTGCTGCGCCCTGACCAGGTTCCTTACTACGACCTGGGACGGATCACGGCGGAAGACAAGCGCCGGGCCAGGAAGCGCAAGGAACTTCTTGAAAAGATACCGCTTTAGGAGGCGCTATGCAGATGACGATCAACAGAACCACGAATCACCGTGCATCGCGGCGGCGGCTGGTGCTCCCGCCCTGGCGATGGATCGCGACCGTCGACTTCGGATGGGAACCTTCTGGAAAGGGTACGGCGGCGGCATGAGCGCCTGGCGCGCCATACCGAGCTTTCCCGGCTACGAGATGAACACTTCGGGCCGGGTGCGCAAGGCGGACACGGGATACGAGATCGCCAGGTCCGGCCGTCGCCGGGTGCAGCTCTATCGGGATGGCCGGGTGTTTTACCAGGCCGTTGACGTCCTGGTGGCCGAGGTCTTTCCCGCAACGCCCGCGCCTGAGCCGGAAGTTTTGGAAGTGGAACCACTGGCGCAGCCCGACTCGGAAGAGGTCGTGCGGTTGCGAGCCATTGTGGCCGAGTTGGAGGCCGAGTTGGCCGTGTACCGGGGATCGGTCCTTTAGGAGACACGCATGGAGAAGAAGTCGGGAACATCTGCGCGGCGGGCCCTGCGCGTGCTCAAGGCGCTCAAGGGGCACAGCCTGCACGGCCTTTCCAACACGGAACTGGCCCAGGGCCTGGACGAGACGCCGGTGAACATCTGCCGCGCCCTGGAGCCGCTCGTTGCCGAGGGGCTCGTCACCCGACTGGAGAACGGGCGCTACGCCCACAGTGTGGCCATGTTGCAGGTGGCCCAGGCCCACGCCAACGAGATGGCCACGGCCCAGGACCGCCTGATGGAGATCAACCGCAGAGTCGCCGCAGGGGCGATGTAGGAGCACGTATGTCCCGCATGTTGGACGAAGAAGAAAGCGCTCGGCAGCGCAAGGTGGTGGATGGAATCCCCAAGACCGACAGCGTTACGGCCTCGCATATGCCTCGTGTGTGCGGCAGTTGCGAGTTCCACAAGTCCAAGGGCAACACTAACCCCGGCAAGATCGTGCCCGGACAAAGCGGTAAATGCACCCGGCCCGAGGGGCCGTGCAACGCCGTAACCCAGCCGGAACAGCGCGCGCAGCAGCCCGCCATTCCCGAGATCACGCCGGAACGCGGGGCGGAACTGGCGCAGATGCAGAACGCGGCCGTCGCGATGGATACAGCCATGCTGGATTCATACGACATTTTGAAGTCCATCGGGAGGATCGAGGGCATTGAATTTACCCGACGCGTCGGGGAAGTCGCCATTGCCCAAATCTTCAACGACGTGCGCAACTCAAAACAATACAAGGGATTGCCTTACAGGGACGAAAAGGGAATCACCCGACACGTCGGGACTTTTGAAGAGTTCTGCCAGGCGTTCCTGGGCAAGTCCTATAACCGCTGCCTTGAGCTCTCTCAAAACCTCCACCTCCTCGGTTCTGACCTCTACGAATCCGCCGAGCGCATCGGCTTCCGCGCCAAGGACTACCGCACCCTCAAGGCCCTGCCAGCCGAGGACCAGGAGGTGATGAAGCAGGCCCTGGCCAGCGAGAGCAAAGAGCAGGTGTTGGACCTGCTGCAGGACATGGCCGCGCGCCACGCCTCGGAAAAGGCCGCCCTCACCAAGACCGCCGATGGCCTCACGGCCGACCTGGAGGCGCGGGACAAGCTCATGAAGGCCAAGGCCCAGCAGCTCGACAAGGCGCACATCGAGTTGGAGAAGCTCAAGAGCCTGCCGCCCGACGAGAACGAACGGCTGCGCCTGGAGCGCGAGGCCGCAGCAGCGGAACGCATCAGCAAGGGCGAGATCAAGGCCGAAGCCGCCGTCAACGAATTCCTGGCCGAGGTCGCCGACGTGCTCGCCGCCGACGGCGTTTCGCTCCCCACCCAGGAATACGCGGCCAACCTGGTCTGCTACTTCGCCGAGCAGTTCGCCGAGTTCATAGCCAAGTACGGCATCGCCGTGGAGTTCGAGGGCATCGTGCGGCCCGAATGGACGCGCGACCAGGCGGCAGGGGGCGATGCGTAATGAAGGCCGACCTCGGGCAGCTGGACTATCTGCGGGCCGTGCGGGCGCGCCTGGAGGGCGCATCCCATGGCGGCAAGTCGGACATCGTGGCCGAGGCAGCTTCGTTCCTCGGCTGTTCGCAGCAGCAGCTCTACCGCCGCCTGCGCGAGGTGGGGTACGCCAGCGGCCGCAAGCCGCGTGCGGACAGGGGCCGCATCTGCGTGCCCGAAGCCGTGGCCGTGAAGGCCGCCGCCATGGTCAAGCAGGCCACGCGCGCCAACGGCAAGCGGACCATGCCCCTGTCCTTGGCCCTGGATGTGCTACGCGCCAACGGCGAGGGCATGGTGGATCCGAAAACGGGCGAGGTGACGCTACCCGAATCCGTGTCCACCCTGTCCCGCGCCATGCGCCGCTACGGCTGCCATCCCGAACAGCTTCGCGCCGGACGGCCCAGCGTGGCCATGCGCAGCCTGCATCCCAACCACGTCTGGCAGGTCGACCCGTCCCTGTGCGTGCTCTTCTACCTGCCCCAAGGGCAGCTGGCCGTCATGGATGAGGCCAAGTTCTACAAGAACAAGCCCGCCAACGTGCGCAAGATCGAGAAGGAGCGGGTCTGGCGCTACACCCTCACAGACCACTACAGCGGCACGATCTACGTCAAGTACGTGCAGGCCGCCGGTGAATCCGCCCAGTCGCTTGTGGACGTGTTCCTGGCCGCCATCGGCCGCCGGGGGCTGAATGACCCCATGCACGGCGTGCCCTTCAACATGCTCATGGACCCCGGCAGCGCCAACACCAGCCATCTGTTCCTGAACCTGCTGGACCGCCTGCAGGTGCGCCACATGCCGCACATGCCGGGCAACCCCCGCGCCAAGGGCTCGGTGGAGGTGGCCAACAACATCGTTGAAACACAGTTCGAGGGGCGGCTGGCCTTCCGACGCGTTCAATCCCTCGAAGAGCTCCAGGCCGAGGCTGACCGGTGGCGTATGCACTTCAACGCTTATGCCGTCCACTCCCGCACCCGCTGCAGCCGCAACGAGGCCTGGCTATCCATCACCGAGGAGCAGCTGCGCCTGGCCCCGTCGCTGGATCTGTGCCGCGAGCTGGTCACCACCAAGCCCGTGGATGCCAAGGTGCGCGACAACATGACCATCGGCCACAGCGTCAAGGGTTACGGGGCCAACGAGTACGACGTGCGCTACGTGCCCGGCCTGGTGCCCAAGGCCAAGGTCCAGGTCGTGGTCAATCCCTACCGGGCCCCTGCAGTCGACGTGATCGTCGTGGATCCCGCAGAGGGCGAGAAGATTTGGACCGTGGAGCCCATCCAGAAGAACGACGCCGGGTTCTGGGAAACCGCTCCGGTCATCGGACAGGAATTCAAGGCGCAGCCGGAGACGGTCGCGGACAGGCGCATCAAGGAGATCGAGGCTCTCACCGGCGGCACGGATCGCAAGGAGGTGCACGCACCAGAGGGCATCGACGTGATGGCCGACATCCGGGAAGCGCCGACCTACATGCCGCGTCGCGGCCGCGACCTGGGCCTGGACGCCAGCCGCCGGGAGATCGCCCCGCTGACGCATGTGGAGGCGGCCAAGTCGCTCAAGGCCCTGCTGGGCGATGCGTGGACTGCGGAACGGTACGGCTGGCTGGTGCAGCGCTACCCGCAGGGCGTGCCGCAGGATGAATTGGATGCCATCGCCGGACGTCTGCAGGCGAAACAGGTGCACGCCGTGCCGTTGCGCGCGGTGGGAGGCGCGTCATGACCTTGAAGGGACTGATGGAGCGCGCGGGCCTGTCCCAGCGCGAAGTGGCCAGAGACTTGGGACTTTCCGCCGCAGCGGTGAACGCCATCGTGAACCACGGGCAGTGGCCGAAACGCAACACTGCGGCGATCAAGGACAAGATGGGCGCATTGTTGCGCAATGAAGGGGCGACCGAAGCGGAGATCCGCGCGGCGCTCGGCGCCGGGCAGCGCAAGACAAAGGCCACTGCGGTGGCCGAACAGAAGAAGGAGGACGCCATGTTGCTTAGACGGCAGGGACTTTTCCCGGAAACGAAGCGGCACTTCAGGCTCCACGCCGACCCGTTCGGTGATGGGGTGAGGTCGCATGAAGACGTGTTTCTTTCCAGCGACATCCGCTACGTGCGCGAGGCGCTGCTGCAGACCGCCAAGCACGGCGGTTTTATGGCCGTGGTCGGCGAGAGCGGCTCGGGCAAGAGCACGCTGCGCCGCGACCTGGTGGACAGGATCACGCGGGAAGGCGCACCGGTCCATGTGATCGAACCCTACGTGCTCGGCATGGAGGACAACGACAAGACCGGCAAGACCCTCAAGGCCCTGCACATCGCCGAGGCCATCATGGCCGTGGTCGCCCCCCTGGAGCGCATCATGTCGAGCCCGGAGGCGCGGTTCCGGCAGTTGCACCGGGTGCTGCGCGATTCCAAGCGCGCGGGGCACAGCCACTGCCTCATCATTGAGGAAGCGCATGGCCTTCCCCTGCCGACGATCAAGCACCTCAAGAGGTTCTGGGAACTGGAGGACGGGTTCAGCAAGTTGCTGTCCGTGATCCTGCTCGGCCAGCCCGAGCTCCGGCAGAAGCTGTCCGAGACGAACCACGAGGTGCGCGAGGTGGTGCAGCGCTGCGAGGTGGTGGAGCTGCGCCCCATGAACGGCAGCCTGGGCGACTATGTGAAGTTCAAGTTCGAGCGGGCCGGGGTCGACGTGGCCGACATCATCACCGCCGACGGCATCGAGGCGCTGCGTACCAAGCTCACCGGCCCCGCGTCTCGCGGCGGCGCGCGGGACTCCGTGTCCCTGGTCTATCCCCTGGCCGTGGGCAACATGCTCATCGCCGGGATGAACATGGCTGCGGAGATCGGCGCGCCGAAGGTGAACGCCGACATCATCAAGCAGGTCTAGCCCCGGAGGACGCCATGAGCACGGAAACGAGACGGCAGACACGAAACCGCAGCTGGCCCTCGGAGCAGCGCGGGCCAATCAGTTCCAAGCTGGAACGGAGCGCTCTGGAGATCAAGGTCGTGGCGCAGCGGACGGCCAGCCAGGAGAGCGAGATCCTGGTGGGTCTGGCCAACGCTATCCTCGCGGAAACCGACCGGGTGGCCGGTCTGGAACGCACGGCGCAGGTCCAGCCCAGGCCAAGAGATCATCAATAACAAGGAGGAATGGATGGCAACGCGCATCAAACCGGAAGCCATGATCATCACCACCCTGGACCAGGCCAAGGCGGCGCTCGCCGAGCTGGCCACCGTGGAACGGGAACTGGGATTGATCGAGGCGAATATGAACGAAACCATGGACCAGGTGAAGGCCACCGCCGACGCCGAGGCCGCGCCGCACCAGCAGCGGAAGAAGGAGCTGACCACGGCGCTCAACGGCTTCGCCGAGGTGAACAAGGCCGAGCTGTTCAGCAAGAAGAAGTCCCTGGAGCTGCCGCACGGCACCATGGGGTTCCGGCAGTCCACCAGCCTGGTGGCCAGGGCCAGGGTGACCATGGCCCAGGTGCTGGAGAAGCTGCGCGACCTGGGATGGCTCGACGCCATCAAGACCAGCGAGGCCGTGAACAAGGAGGCCATGCGCGAGTGGTCCGACGGCAAGCTCGAGGCGTGCGGCATGGCCCGCAAGGTGGCGGACCAGTTCTACATCGAAATCTCGGCCGAGGCGCTGAAGCCGCAGGCCTAAACACAAGAGAGGACAGCATGAACAAGGGCGATCTGATCAAGGCGGTTCAGTCCCGCACGTTCAAAGCAGCCGCGCCGGAAATCGTAAACGCGACCTTCGAGATCATGGCCGAGGGGCTGGCCGCCGGGAACGACGTGGCCATTGCCGGGTTCGGGACGTTCAAAGCGAAGCTGCGCCAGGCCAAGACCGGCCGCAACCCGCGCACAGGCGAGACCATCGAGATCCCGCAGAAGATGACCGTGACCTTCACGCCGGGCAAGGCCCTGCGCGAAGGGATGAACGGGTAGGGACATGGCCGAGCGCTTCGCCACCCAAACCACCCACGTGGCAGGCCAGGTGACCGTGAAGGACACCCAGAACGGCTGCCTGGTGTGCGTGGTTTTCCCGGTACCCGGCCGCGAGGACGGGGCCGCGTGGGTGGCGAAGCGCTTGGTGGAATTGCTCAACGAGGCGGTGTCCACCAAGGTCACGGCCAACCAATAGCGAAACCGCCCTGCGGGGCGGTCGCCGGGGCGTGGCGGCTCCGGCCTGACGAGCAGCCGAAGGGGCAACCATGTGGAAAAAACTGTTGCAGCGAGTCGTGCAGGATGTGGAAGGTCGTGCCGCTCTGGAGCGGTGGTTGACTGAGGAGGTGGACGATTGCTCGCAGATGCGTGCTGCGTACCTCGCGAGCTGGATCGTGCAGCAGGTGTCCCTCGCCAACCTTGACTGCGCCGAGAAGCCTGCCCTCGTCATGGCGGCGCAGTGGATCAACCAGCGGTACGCCACGGTCGTGATCCTCGCCTCCCATCGATTAGGGGAAAGTTCCATAACCACGGGCCTGATGTTCCTGGAGGCAATTGACCGCCTGATGGAACTGGGCGGCTTGGAGCATTCCCGCATCAACTGCCTTCCTGTCGTGCCCGAGGACGTGTGCGCCTGGGTGTAGGGAACCTGCCGAAAAATAGAGAGTTCACTTAAAGGTAGACTACTGACAAGGAGAATCAAAATGCCTCTTTACGCTGGTGATGAAGAGAGACGCGCGGCGCAGGAAAAGGAACTGATGCGGCGCGCGGTGCACGCCGCCGAGGCGTCGGCGCTGCGGCATGCTGCCAGGGCGCAGCGGGCGGCGACGCTGCTGGGCGAGCTGCTGAAAGACGGCGCGGTACCCGACCGACACAAGGGCCGCGCGGGCGAACTGGCCCAAGACGTGGAGATCGTCTCGCCCAGAGCGCTGATCGTGGCCGAGGTGCTGATCGAGCGCAGCCGCCAGGAGGAGAAGTATTCGCCGGAACACGACGACATGCACGACGGCGGCGAGCTGGCCCAGGCCATGGCATGCTACGCCGTGGGCTCCGACCTTGTCGTGCTCTATACCGACGGATCCCATTCCGCCCCGATCTGGCCGTTCTACGAACGCAACAAGGTCACGCTGTACGCGTTAACCGACCGCCAGCGCCTGGTGCGCTCCCTGGCCCTTGGCTTGGCCGAGCTGGAGCGCATGGACCGGGCCACGCTACGCCTTGAGGCCGAAGGTTCGGAAGAAGACGCCGCGCTCGAACGCTGGCAGGCCCTGGACGCTCTGAACGAGGAGGCCGCCGATGAAGGTGCTTAGCATCCACCAACCCTGGGCGTTCTTCATCGCAACCGGGCTCAAGGATTGCGAGAACCGCAGTTGGCCCACGAAGCATCGCGGCCTGCTGCTGATCCATGCGTCCAAGGCCAAGCCGTTCGACGAACTGGAAGCCACGCGCATCGCCCTGTTCGCGGGCGTGGAGCTGGCGGCTCTGCGCAAGGCTTTGGAGAACACCGACGCCATGCGCACCGGCGGCATCGTGGGCATGGTCGATCTCGCCGGATGCGTGAAGGATCACGGCTCGCCATGGGCGGAACAGGGGGCTTGGCATTGGGTGTGGAACTATTCCGCGCCGTTGCCCTTTACGCCTCTCCGGGGACGCCAGGGCCTGTTCAAGCACATTCCCGTGGACCTCCCCTTAAAGGCTGCGCTGAATAGCCAACAGGTCTTGATGGAGGCGTAGATCAATGCGTCCAAACGCCGCCCCAGCCTACCGCAAGAAGCTGATCCAGATGATTCATGTGGCCAAGCGCGATCTCGCTCTGGACGATGCCACATACAGGGCTATCCTGATGGCCACGACCGGAGTGGAGAGCTCCAAGAGCTTGTCGATCCAGGATCTGGAGCAGATGCTGGACAAGCTGAAGAGCAAAGGCTTCGTCGTGCGCGCTGGCAAAGATGGCCCACCCGTCACCAGGCTCGACAACGATCCTCAGGCAAAGATGATCAGGGCCTTGTGGCTAAGGCTCCACGAGCTCGGCGAGGTGCGTAACCCGAGCGAACAGGCGCTCGCGGCGTTCATCAAGCGGCATACTGGGGTTGATCGTTTGGAGTGGCTCAACACCGCCCAGGCGAGCTCTGTGATCGAACACCTCAAGAAATGGCTTGCCCGCATTGGAGATTGCTCATGACCGACACGACCAGGAATAGGACGTTGGCTGCCGAACTCCTGCTGGATCTCGCCGGTAAACTGGAGGGCTTGGCGATCCTGCGTTTCAGTGCTTCTCCTGAGGACGCCAAGGCGTTCGGAGAAGCTGCGGCGGGTATGATCGCTGATGATTGGGGCGGTCAGAGCATCTACGTGCCCATGGACATCGGTGGTTTGCTTGCCTCACGCAACGAACGGATATGGAAGGAGTTCACCGGCGACAACGTTTCGAGCCTGGCTCAGAAGTACGGCACCTCGGTGCAGAACATCTACCGCGTCATCAAGGCTGCGCGGGCCAAGCATGCTCAGCGCCAGCACAGCCTCTTTGATTAGTTTCACCCGCTGTAACTCTATTTCATTTGTGGCCGTTTCGGGTAGTCCCGTCTAGTCCCACCAAGTCCCATTTATCTCACACCCACCCCTTAGTTATCCTGGTCGGTCTCATCCAAGCATAAAAAGGGGTTTTCCCTCTCCTCTCTCCTTCCCCCGGACCCCCATCCTCTCTTCTTTCTCTTTCCCCAAAAACTGCTGGTGGGGGATGTGGATACGGGTGGGACAAGAGCGTTTCCCAGGTCGGCGGCTTTTTTGTCTGTGGACGGGGGCATGGAGGGGGCAAGACTATATCGCAACGCGAGGCGGGTTTCGGAGCGGCGGGAGATCGATCTTCCGCCACTCCGAAACCCGCCTTTTTGTGTGCGCGGGACCGGTGTTTCCCCGGTCCATGTCCGTTCAGCAGCAGTTGGGGCCGCAGGCGGCCCTGTCCTTGCCTTTGAGCCAGACCTGGATGATGTAGCTGGCACAACCCACGCCGGGGGTGACGGAGAGGGCCTGGGTGGGGCAGTTGGTGGCGCACGCACCGCATTCGATGCAGGCGTCGTGGTCGACGATGATGGCTTTTTCGTCCGCCATGGCCAGAACCTGGTGGGGGCAGACCGTGGTGCAGGAGGTGCAGCCGATGCAGCGGTCGGGATCGAGCCGCAGGGTGGACGCGCCGTCTATGTAGCGGAAGTCTTTCATGGGGAAACTCCTTGTGGTCAGGCGGCAAAGGGCGCCCAGGCCCAGAGGATCGCGGCGGCCAGGACCGCCAGCGCCTGGATGGGCATCCAGCGGCGCATTTCCTTTTCCACGCCGGTGGGCGAGGTAAAGGGCGTGGAGCCGGTAAAGTTCATGCCGCAATAGGAGGCGGCGGCTGCCGCAACCAGGGGCAGGGCCAGGTTTTCCAGGCCGGTGGCGGCGGACGAGGGGAGGAGGGCAATAACGAGGCCGAGGGCAAGGCCGATGACGGCGCCCTTGAGGGCGAACATGCGTCCGGGCAGCCAGGGCAGCAGGGCGGGCACGGCAAAATTTCCGGCCAAAAGGCCGCCCAGCCCGGCCGTGGTGAGCAGGATGCAGCGGCGCAGGGTCTCGTGCGAGAAGGGGGCGGGGCTGATGGCGGAGAGAATCGCGGCGGCGAGGAAAAGCCACAGGGCGAGCTTGCGCGCGAGATAGAGCTCCACGGGCACGAGCGCGAGGCGCTCGCGCAGGGTGAAGGTGACGGTGCGCATGGCGGCGTCGGCGTGGTGGCCGTTGGCCAGGAAGCGGGGCAGGTCGGCGGCGCGTACCGGCCCCCATGCGACAGTGAAGCCGCAGGCTTTTTTGACGGCGCGGGCCGCGACGCCGGTGGCGCCGAGTTGGGGCACGATGAGCGTGCGGTGGCGCACCACGGTGTCGAGCCGGGTCTGCTGGACGCGGCTGGCGAGTTCGCCGGTGCCGAAGGTGCCTTTGCTGGCGGCGCACCAGACGTTGACCCCGCGCGTATCAAGCACCAGCAGCCACGCGTCCGTGCCGGGCAACGCGGTGCGCACGGTGTCGAAGGTGAGCTTGTAGTTGGCCGTGACGATGACGGGCGAGTCGGGCGTGGGGTTGCCGAGGCAGTAGAGGCCGGGGGCCACGCGGTAGTCGTCGCGGGTGCACCCGATGCGCGCGCCCAGCGTGCCCAGGCGGTCCGACGGGCAAAGGGCGGTGCGCACGCGGGGCACGGGTCCGGCGGGGGTGGGCACGAAACCGTCCACATAGGGGCGGATGGCGTAGCCGGGGCGCTCGTACGCCGATGCGCGCGGGCCGGGCCTGGCGCCGCAGCAGGGCACCTCGTCGTTGCCGCACGTGGAGGCGGCGGTCGTGGCCGGGGAACAGTCGCACGCGGCGGCCGGGCGGCACGTCGCCGCGCCTGCATCGCAACATGGCTTTGATTTGTCTTGCGGCGCGGCGTCCGCCATGGGCAACAATTTCATGACATCCTCGCGGCGGGCTACAGCGAGCGCGCCAGGGTTTCGAAGCGGGCCAGGGCGTGGCGGTCCACACAGTAACATATTTTCGGGCCGTCCACACTACCCTTGATGAGACCGGCGTCCTTGAGCTGCTTGAGGTGCTGGCTCACCGTGGATTGGGCCAGGGGCAGCATGTCCACGATGGCGCCGCACAAGCAGCGGTCCATGGCCTTGAGGTGGGCGAGGATGCGCACGCGCACGGGATGTCCCAGCGCCTTGCACGCGGCGGCGAACCATTCGAGGTCCGCCTCGGACGTTGTCGTCGCGAGCGGAAGGGGCGCTTCGCACGCGGGGGTGCCATGGCATGTCTTGTTCATCGTGCATCGTCGATATGCGATAGGCTTCCGTGTTGTCAATCCGTGCGGGGCAAACATGCGTCCGTCAGGGCGGGTATGGAGAACGCTGGGTGCGCGGGACATGCCCGGGAACACGGAGGGCTCGGTGGCGGTTCGGGCGCGCGCGGAGGGGAGGGGTGGGGCTTGCGCTCGGGCGGCGCTGCTGCGACAGTGCGGCCATGAGTATGCGGTCGGATTGGTTGGAGAGGGCGGCGCAAGAGGCGCGCGCACGCGGTTTCGCCACGCGGGAGGGGCGCGGCGGGGATGCCGCGCGCGGCGTGGTTGTCGTGGCCGAGGCGCATGCGCCCGCGATCCGCGAGGCGGTGGAGGCGTATGTGCGTGCGCTGGCCGGGCGGGAAGGCGGGTGCCTGGTGGGCCTGGAGCATTACTGGGGCGGGCCGGGCGACGACCTGGCCGGGGAGCTGCGCGCCGCGCTCGCGGATCTGTTCGGCCCCTGGGCCGGGCACGCGCAGGGCGGGGCCGGGTATGCGGGGCTGCTGGACGCGCCGGGTGTGGCCGCGTTCGGCCTGGAGGACAGGGAGATATTTTTGGACGCCGTGGCGGTGCGCGACTACGCGGCCACGGTGGAGGTGGTGCTGCACCTGATCGTGCGGGCCGGGCGGCTGGATGTGCGCGGCAGGGACGCGGCGGTCGCGCGCGAGGCCGTGGCCGGGCTGCGGCGGCTGCGCGCGCGGCGTCCGGGCCCGGCCATCCCCGCCTTGGACGCGGACCTGTACGGCTTTGCCTCGTCGGTGATCGGCGGGCTGGACAACGGGGCGGCGCGGGTGTTCAACGCGGGCCGCCGCGCGTTTTTCGAGCGGGTGCTGGATGACGCGTCCGGCCTGCCCGCGCCGCTGGCCGATGACGAGGGCGTGGCCGCGTATCTGGCCGGGTTGCGGGCCACGTATGTGGGGTTTCTGGACGGGGTGGCGGCCCATGTGCTGCACCGCCGCAACACGGCCATGGCGGCCCATGTGGCGCGGTATGCGGCGGCATCGACCCTGCCGTGCGTGGTGGTCGTGGGCGCGCAGCACGTGTTTGCCGATGCCCAGGCCATGACCACGCTGCGCATGCCCGCGCTGCGCGTGGCCGAAGCATTGGAACTGCCCAGGCTGTTGCCGGGCGCGTCGCTGGTGGTGCGGGCTTTTTAGAGCATCTTAACTTTGAAAAAGTTTAGATGCTCTTATGCATTTTGTTGAAATAATGCTTCATTATTTCAAGTTGTAACATTGTTTCAATGTTAAAATGCGCTAGGCCGTCTGCCCCGCGTGCGGCGGCGTCAGGCCGCGCAGTGGACGCAAAGGTCGGATTCGGGCAGGGCGAGCAGCCGGGGCAGGGGGATGCGCTCGCCGCAGGCGGCGCAATAGCCGTATTCCGGCGAGTCGATGGCTTCCAGGGCGCGGGTGAGCTTGAGGCGGCGGGTCTTGGCGGCGCGCAGCGCCACCTCGTTGACTTCCTGGTTGACGATGGTGTCCATGCGCGACAGCCTGCCGATGGCCGCGTCCGGCTCCACGGGCTGGGTCACGGTTTCCAGCTCCGCGATGCGGGTATGCAGCCCGGCGATTTCCTGCCGGATCATTTCCTTTAGTTTGGCCTTGTCGCGTGGGTCCATGTGCGTGTTCTCCCAACAAAAACGCGGCAGCGTCATCTGCCGCGTCCGCCTACGGGATCATTTCATAAGTAATCTAGAGCAAGCCCAGAAGCTTGTAAAGGGTGGGAACGTCCAGGTGGGCGCGTACCACGTCGGCCAGGCGGTCCAGGGCGGGTTCCAGGTCAAAGGGCGTGGGCACGCCAACGGGGGCAAGCCCCTTGCGGCGGCGCACCGTGTCCAGGAAATGGCGGCGGAAGGCGTCGCTGTCAAAGATGCCATGCAGATAGGTGCCCCACACGGGCAGGTCGGCGCGGCCCAGGCCCAGGGACGCGTTGTCCGGGCCGGTCACGGCCACCTGGGTGGGCGGGGCGCCGGGAAGCAGCGTGGTGACGCCGTGGTGGATTTCGTAGCCGCGCACGGGCAGGCCGCTGGGCTCGTGGCGGCCCGCCACGCGGGTAAGCACCTTGTCCGCGCCCATGGCCGTGGCCACGGGCAGGAGCCCCAGCCCCTGTTCCGCGTTGCGGTCGGTTTCCACGGCGTCCGGGTCGGACACGTGTGCCCCCAGCATCTGGAAGCCGCCGCAGATGCCCACCACCTCGCATACCCCGCCGCGCGCCAACGCGCCAATGGCCGCGTCCAGGCCCGAGGTGCGCAAAAAGGCCATGTCGCCCGCCGTGTTCTTGCTGCCGGGCAGGATGACCACGTCGGGCGCGCCCAGGTCGCGGGCGCGGCGTACCACGCGCAGCCGCACGTCAGGCTCCTGGCGCAGGGCGTCGCAATCGGTGAAATTGGCGATGTGCGGCAGGTCGATGAGCGCCACGTCCAGGCAGCCCGCCCCGGTTGCCGCGTCCGTGGCCGCGCCTGCCTGCGCCGCGTCCTTGAAGCTGACCGAATCCTCCTCGGGCAGACCCAGGTCCGTGATGTGCGGCACCACGCCGAAAAAGGGCTTGCCCGTGCGCCGGGTGGTAAAATCCAGCGCGGGATCCAGCAGCGAGGCGTCGCCCCGGAAGCGGTTGAGCACGAATCCGGCCACCAGGGCGCGTTCGGCGGGGTCGAGCAGCTCCATGGTGCCCACCAGGGCCGCGAACACGCCGCCCCGGTCGATGTCGCCCACCAGCACGACCTTGGCTCCCGCGTGGGCGGCCATGGCCATGTTCACGATGTCGTGGCTCTTCAGGTTGATTTCCGCCGGGCTGCCCGCGCCCTCCAGCACCATGACCTCGTGTTCCGCCGCCAGCGAGGCGTAGGCCTCGGTCACGCGGGCAAAGGCCTGGGGCTTGTAGCGCAGGTATTCCGCCACGCGCATGTTGCCCACGGGCTTGCCCATGACGATGACCTGCGAGCCCACGTCCGAGGTGGGCTTGAGCAGCACGGGGTTCATGCGCGCATCGGGCTCCAGGCGGCAGGCAGCGGCCTGGGTGGCCTGGGCGCGGCCCAGTTCGCGGCCGTCCGGGGTCACAAAGGAGTTGAGCGACATGTTCTGCGCCTTGAAGGGCGCGACGCGGAAGCCGTCCCGCAGCAGAATGCGGCACATGGCGGCGGTGAGCACGCTTTTGCCCGCGTTGGAGCAGGTGCCCTGAAACATGAGGGCCGGTGGCAGATGGGGTGTGGGCATGTGATCTCCGGGCCGCTGGGGGCGGCTCACGGTTGGATACCCCAAGGCGGGGCGGGCCACAAGGCGCGGGCGCACCTGATTTTTCTTGCCCAAGCCGTGGGGGTTGACTACATTTATGGGTGCATCGGTCAACAAACGACACCCTTGACGGCAAAGGGAACAGGGGAGACGGCATGAACAAGGCGGTTCGGTATATTCTCTTTGGTCTCGTGGGCGTGGTCGTGTTGCTGCTGGCCGCCGTGGTGCTCATCCCCCTGTTTGTGGACGTCAACGACTTCAAGCAGGAGATAGCGGCGCAGGTGCGCGAGCGGACCGGGCGCGAACTGGTTTTCGAGGGCGATATCTCGCTGCATGTCTTTCCGCGCGTGGCGCTGGAGCTTGGCCCCATGCGCATGGCCGATGACCCCGCCTTCGGCTCCGGCGATTTCGTGCGCATCAGGCACGCCACCGGCGACGTGGATCTGCTGCCCATGTTCAGCGGCGTGTTCCAGGTGGGCACCTTGCGCCTGGACGGGTTGGTGCTCAATCTGGCCGTGGACAAGGACGGATGGGGCAACTGGCGGTCGCTGATGGGCGACCGGAAACCGGGCGCCACGGGTCAGGGCGCGGATGGCGCGCAGGGCGAGGCCGGGGATGCCTTTTCCCTGGCCGGACCGGAGGCGAGATCCGGCGCGGGCGTGCGCGAGCAGACCCTGGCCGAGAACGCGCCGCCTCCGCCCGCATCCATGCGTGACGCGGCGCAGCCCACGGCCCAGGCCGGGCCCATGGTCTCGGTGCAGGCCATTGCCGTGACCGATGCGGCGGTGCGGTTTACGGACCAGGGAAAGGGCGCGGCCTACGAGCTGACGGGTTTTTCCCTGGAAACCGGCTCGCTGGCGCTGGATGACGCGGCCCGTTTTACCGACATCACCCTGCGCTGCGCCGTGGCCCTGGGCGATCCCAGGCTTGACGCGGCCATCACGGCCACGGCCAAGGCCAACCTGGACAACGTGGCCCGCCGGTTCGAGGCAAGGGATCTGGACCTGGCCGTGGCCGCCACGGGCGGCGTGCTGCCCGGTGGCAAGGCGAACCTCTCCGTGCGCGGGGGGGTGGTGTACGACATGGCCTCCGGCGCGGTGTCCCTGCACGATTTTCGGCTTGCCGCCTATGGCGCGGCCCTGCGCGCCACGTTGGCCGCCAACGTGGCGGCATCCACAGTGGACGGGCGCATCGTGCTGGAACCCACGGATCTGCGGGCCGTGCTGGCCGCCATGGGCGCGCCCCTGCCCGCCATGGCCGACCCCAAGGCGCTGACCGCCGTGGGCGCGGCCATGGCCGTCACGGCCAGCGCCGAGCGGGTGGCCCTGTCGGACATAGCCATTGATGTGGACGGCGCGGCCATCACCGGATCGGCGTCCGTGAGCGCCTTTGACAAGCCGGACATCGCCTTTGCCCTGGCCGCGCCCAGCCTGGATGCGGACCGCTACATGCCCGCCAAGGGCGGCGAAGGCCAGGACGGCGCGGGCAAGGCGCCCGAGCCCGATGCGTCCAGGGACAAGGACGGCGGGCTGGACGATGCGGCCCGCGCCGCGTTGCGGCGGCTGGTGCTGGACGGTTCGGTCAAGGTGGGCCGTCTCAAGGTTTCGGGCGTCACGGCCACCAACATTGAGGTGGGCGTGCGAGGGAAGGACGGGGTGTTCAAGGTCGCGCCCTGCGACCTGGCGCTGTACGGCGGCACGGTCAAGACAACCCTGGGAGCGGATCTGCGCGGCACGATCGCGGCCACTGATCTGGGGCTTGCCGTGGCGGCCGTGGGCGTGGGCGACCTGATCCGCGACCTGACCGGCCAGGACGTGCTGTCCGGAGCGGCCACGCTGGCCCTCACCCTGAAGAGCCGGGGCGAGGCGATGCGGGACATGGTGCGCACCCTCACGGGCGGCGGCACGTTCAGTCTGCGCGACGGTGCGTTCAATGGTTTCCGGATCGTGCCCGAAGGCACCGAGAAACAGCTGCGAAACGATGCGCAGCGCAAGACCGTGGAGAACGTGGCCAAGCGCCAGCCGTTCAAGGCCATCACCGCGTCCTTCGCGGTCAAGGACGGCGTGCTGTCCACCAACAACCTGAAGCTGGCCGCCGACGGCCTGGGCGCCACGGGCGGCGGCTCCGTGAACCTGGCCGCCAACACCCTGGACGTGCAGGCCTCCGTGGACATGCGCGGCCTGCCCAGGCTTCCTGTCTACGCCACGGGGGCGCTCACGGATCCGAGCTATGGCCTTGACGCCAAGCTGTTTCTGAAAGAGACGGTGCGCGGGCTCGTGGAAGTGCCCGTGCAGGCGGGCGAGACCTTGCTGCAAGGCGTGGGGTCGGCCCTGGGCCTGACCCAGGAGAAGAAGGCGGAGCCCGAAGAGGGGGGCGAAGAAAAGAAGTCCGGAAGCGATCTGTTGGAAAGCATAGGCAACATCTTCGGCGGTACCAAGAAGTAGCGGGTGCGCCCCAAGGCGTCCTGGCGGCACGCCTCATGCGTGGGGGCGTGGCGCGGGACGATCCCGGCATGGGGCGATCCGGCGCCGCTCTGGACGCGGCGAGGCTGCCATGGCGCAGGTTGGTTGCGGCGGACGCGGCTCCGTGCACCAGGTTCGCCTGTGGCTGGCGGCGACGGGTTTGGCCCCGCAAATCGGGGCGGCGTGGGTCTTATGGTCGGGGGGAGGCTGGGCGGATCAGCCCTTGGTAGCGATGCAGTAGTTGCATTTGCCCGCGTGTTTGACCGTATACATGGCCTGGTCAGCGGCCTTGAGCAGGGTGTCCTCGTCCTCGCCGTGGTCCGGGAACACGCTGATGCCGATGGACGCGCTCAAACGGCATGATGTGCCGCAGGCCTCGAAGGGCGTGCACAGGGCGTCGATGCATTTGGTGGCCACGCGTTCGGCGGCTTCCCTGGTTTCGATATTTTGCAGCACCACCACGAACTCGTCGCCGCCGAACCGGGCCACCGTGTCCATGGAGCGCAGCTCGCGGCGCAGGCGGGTGGCGACCTGCCTGAGCACCGCATCGCCCACTTCATGTCCCAGTGTGTCGTTGATGGGCTTGAAATGGTCCAAATCCACGAAGAGCACGGCCAAAAGCGTCTTGTAGCGCTTGGCTTCCAATACGGCCTGGCGCAGGCGGTCCATGAGCAGGATGCGGTTGGGCAGCCCGGTCAGCGTGTCATGCAGCGCCATGTGGCGGATGCGTTTCTCCGTTTCCTTGCGGCTGGAAATATCCTGTCCCACGGCTTGGTATTCCACGGCCTGGCCGGCGTCATCAAAGAAACCGCGTACGGTCCATTGGCACCACAGGGTATCGTTGCCGTTGGTTCCGGCTGCCCGGACTTCGAACTGGGCGGTGGGCTGGGCCTTGGTCAGTGTCGCGATCTGCTGTTGGACCTCTCCGAGGTCGTCCAGATGGAAATGGCTGTGGAACGTATGCACATCGGGGGCTGTTCCCCTTGCGGGGTGAAAATGGCGGGCGCAGGCCGTGTTCAGGAAGGTCAGCGATCCGTTGGGATGGAAGCGGCAGACGAATTCCGTCTGGTCCTCCACGATGGCGCGGTAGCGCTCCTCGCTGGCCTGCAGGGCGCGCTGGGCCTCCTTGCATTCTTCCACTTCCTTGTGCAGCGCCATGTTGGCCAGGGTGAGCGCCTGCTTTTTTTCCAGCAAACCGATGTTGGCCTCTTCCAACTCCTTGTTCTTGAGCACGGCGCTCTCAAAGGTGGAGAGCAGCAGGTCTATGGCATGCACCTGGTTCAGGTTGATGCGGTGCATGCGGCCCTTGAACAGGATTTCCATGCCCGATGCGTCCTGGTCCGTCCGCCGCAGTTGCAGGTTGGCCAGGATATAGTGGATGCGCGACAGGAGGAAGTGGGTGTCAAAGGGCTTGGTGACGTAGCTGTTGGCGCCGCAGGTGAGGCCTTCGATGACGTCTTCCGGGTCGGAAAGGTTGGTGAGCAGGATGACGGGAAGATCCCGGGTGGCCTCCTGGCCGCGGATGGTCCGGCACAGCTGGTGGCCGCTCATCTCAGGCATGACGATGTCTGAAATGACGATGTCGGGCGCAAGGGCCGGGAGCATGGCGAGCGCCTCCATCCCATTGGCGGCGGCAGCGCACTTGAACCCGTGTTCTTCCAGGGTGCATTGCAGTTGCAATGCCTGGGTTGGGCTGTCCTCGACAATGAGTATGGAAACGTTTTTTGGATTAACCTCGGGAACCATTTGGCTCTTCCCCTTGTGCAGGACATCGCCACCCCAGGAACCTGTAATACATAGCTGCGGATAAGCTGGTCTGTAAAGGAGAAACATGACGCGCGGCCGGCTACGGGTCCGTAAACGCCGCGTGGGGGTTGTTTCGGCTGCCGGGGCGTGGCATGGTGGAGGCCGGAATGGTGCGTCCGACACGCATCCGCCGGAGGGGGACCATGAGCAACGGCCAGCGGGATATACGAGGACCAGAGGACATAAGCGCCATAGCGGGCGCGTACCAGCGGTGCCGCGTGCTGCTTACCGCGTTCGAGCTTGGGGTGTTCACCGCCATTGGCGGGGCGGCGCTTTCGGCCCGCAAGGTGGCCGAGCGCATCGGCGCGGACGCGCGGGCCACGGAGCGGCTGCTGTGCGCCCTGCATGTCATGGGGCTTGTGGTGCGCGAAGGCGGCCTGTTCCGCAACACCGCCGTGTCGGCCCGCTGCCTGTGCCAGGGGGGCGACCTGTACATGTCCGGCCTTGGGCACATGGCGCGGCAATACGAGCGGTGGGCCACGCTTACGCCCGCAGTGCGCGCGGGGGGCGCGGTCGTGCCCCAGGGCCGTGATGACGACCAGGGGCGCGAGGCGTTCATAGCGGCCATGCATGCCCGGGCCTTGGAAACGGCGGACGCCCTGGTGGCCCGCATCGGCATGGACGGCGTGGCGCGCGTTCTGGATGTGGGCGGCGGGTCCGGCGTGTATGCCATGGCCATGTGCCGGGCGGCGTCCCGCGTGCGGGCCACGGTGTTCGATCTGCCCCAGGTCACGCCGCTCACGCGGCGGTATGTGGCGGCGGGCGGGTTTGAGGCGCGCATCGGCATCGTCGAGGGCGATTACCGCGAGGCGGCGTTCGGCGAGGGTTTTGACCTGGTGTTCCTTTCCGCCATAGCGCACATCAATTCGCCCGAGGTGAACCGTTCCCTCCTGCGGCGGGCGTATGCCGCGCTCGTACCGGGCGGGCGCATCGTGGTGCAGGATTTTATCATGGACGCGGACCGCATGCGTCCGGCCATGGGCGTGTTCTTTGCGCTCAACATGCTGGTCAGCACCGATGCGGGCGACGCGTATACCGAGGCGGAGATCCGGGGCTGGCTGGAAGATGCCGGATGTGTGGGCGTGGAGCGTGTGGAAACCGGCCCCAACACCACCATGCTCATTGGCCACAAGGCCTAGCTCCATGCCCGGAGCGGATGCGTATGCCCGCGTCGCAACGGTTTACGACCTGTTGCTCAACCCCTTTCTGGATCCCTTGCGGCGCGCGGTGGTGCGCCGCGTCACCGCCCAGGGAGCGGCCACGGCGCTGGATTTGTGCTGCGGTACGGGCCGCCAGCTGATTATGCTGCGCCGGGCCGGAGTGGCCGCCACCGGCGTGGACGCCTCGCCAGCCATGCTGGCCCGCGCCCGCCGCGCCAGTCCGCCGGACATCGCCTATCTTCTGGAGGACGCCACGGCCACGTCGTTGCCCGGGGGTGCTTTCGATGCGGTCATTGTCTCCTTTGCCCTGCACGAGAAAGCCGCCGGGGTGCGCGACGCCATGCTGGCCGAGGTGCGGCGCGCGCTTGCGCCCGGCGGTGTGGGCTATGTGCTCGACTACCTGTGGCCGGAAACGCCCCACGCCCGGCGGATGCACCGGTTGGTGGCCGTGGTGGAGCGCCTTGCGGGGAGGGAGCACGCGGCCCAGTACCGCGCGTTCATGGGGCGCGGCGGGCTTGCGGCGCTGCTGGAACGCAACGGCCTGACCTGCGCCGGGCGGGAGATGTTTTTGGGAGGGGCGGTGGGGCTGTGCGCGGTGCGTGTGGCGTGACCTGCCCCCTGGCCAACGGGGCGCGCCGCGCGCGTCCCGAACCATAAACCGGGTGGGCGCGGGCCTCGCTACTGTTCGCCGCCTTCGGTGGGTGCCTCGGCCATGTGGTCGTTCAGGTCGGCGCGCAACGCCTGACGCAGCACTTCGCCGTATTCTTCCAGACCCTTGGTGTGGATGCCGGCCACCATTTCCTCCACGCTCTTGACCTCTTCAAAATCCTTGTTAAAGGCGCACAATAAAAAGATGCCGAGCTTTTTGCCGCCCCGACCGTCCACTGTGGCGAGCACATTGTACTGCTTGAGGGTCTTCTTGAAGCTGTCGGGCATGCCCGGCGTGCGCACGAGCAGGTCTTTGGGATAGAAGAGGTAGGTGATGGTCACGCCCGGGCTTTCGAGCGGGCGGTTCTGGAACCCGGCGTTGACGTAGAGTCCTTCCTGGGCCTTGGCGGCGTCCAGCACGCCGAACAGGTCGGCGGCAATGATTTCGGCTTCGCTGCGCTCGTCTGCGGGCGGTTGTTGCATCGGTGGTCCTCCCTGCGGCGCGATTATTTGAGGGAAATGGTCAGCGTGGTCATGCCGGCCTTGTATTCGAACGCCGCCTCTTCCCACTCCGGCGGACCGAACATGCCGTCCACGTTGTTGGAAAACATGCGCTTTTCCGTGCGGATGCCCAGGAAGTTGCGGTCCACCTGGCCGTTGTTGTTGGCGTCGTGGAACACGAAGACCGCGTAGGTGCCGTAGGCCAGGCTGGGAAAGGGCATGGATGCGGTGTGGTCCCTGATAATCATGTTGGCGCTGCGCACGAAGCGTTGCAGGTAGGCAGCCTTGGAATCGTACATCTCGAGCTTGATGATGCCATTGTTGGACGGGATGTCCGTGATGGTGATTTGCAGGGTGCCGGCACCGTCATCCGCGTCTGCGCAAGATGGGTGGACAAAGGCCAGCGCGCAGGCGGCGGCCAGTATCAGAGCCAGAAGAAGGGGGGGGTGTTGTTTTCGCATGGGCGGGTAAATACTTCCTCTTAACGGACTTGTCCAGAGTGGCCGACCATGACATCGCGGATGACGGACTCGAGGGCTTTCATGTCCACTGGCTTGGCGATGTAGCCGTCCATGCCCGCATCGAGGAAGGTTTCCCGATCGCCCTGCATGGCGTGGGCGGTCATGGCGATGATGGGGATGGATGTGTCGAACATGCCGCCGGGAGCGTGGCGGATGGCGTTGGTTGCCGCCATACCGTCCATGACCGGCATCTGGATGTCCATGATGACAAGATCAAAGGTATTGCGGGCCAGTGTCTCAATCGCCTCCTTGCCCGACGTGGCCAAGGTGACGCTGTGTCCCATGGCTTCGAGCATCCGCATGGCCGCCACCGCATTGACCGGGTCGTCTTCGGCCAGCAGGATGCGGCGGCCCGGTGCGTCCTGGATCGGCTGGTGGGGCGGATCCAGGGAGGCGGAGGCGGGCCTTGCCTGGCCAAAGGGCAGGCTCACATACATGGCCGTGCCCTGGTCCAGGTCCGAGTCCACGGTCATGGAGCCCCCAAGCAGGGCGACGAGCCGCTTGACGATGCTGAGTCCCAAACCGGCGCCCTGGTGGACGCGGGTGTAGGAGCCGTCCGCCTGGGCGAAGGGTTCGAAAACGTGGTCGATATTGTCCGGCGCGATGCCGATGCCGGTATCCGCCACGATGAAAAGAAGGCGCGTGCCCCCCTGGGGGGGAGGCACGGGGAGTGCCGACAGCTCCATGGCCACGCCGCCGCGTTCGGTGAATTTGATGGCGTTGCCCAGGAGGTTGAACAGGATCTGCCGCAGCCGCCCCTCGTCGCCCAGCATCTGTCCCCGGGCCTGCGGCGCAATGGACAGCGACAGGTTCAGGCCTTTGGCGTCCGCCTCTGGTTGGAAAAGGCGCACGACGGTTTCCGCCACATCGGCGGGGCTGAACGACGTCGTGACCATTTTGCTGGAGCCCGATTCGATCTTGGAGAGGTTGAGCACGTCATCGAGCAGGGCCAGGAGTCCCCTCCCGGACGAGAGCGCCAGTTCGACGAAATGGTGTTGCGTTGCGTCAAGCGGTGTGCCGCCGAGCAGTTGCAGCATGCCCAGCACGCCATTGAGCGGGGTGCGCACCTCATGGCTCATGTTGGCCAGGAACTGGCTTTTGACCAGGTTGGCGTGTTCCGCGACCTCTTTGGCACGCTGGAGTTCCCGCTCCGAATGTTTGCGCTCCGATATGTCGCGGATCACGCCCTCCACGGCCACCACCTCGCCCGTGTGCCTGTCGGTGATGCATCGGGCATTGGCCTCGGCGTCGAAGATTGTGCCGTCCTTGCGCCTCACGGGG
This sequence comes from Desulfovibrionaceae bacterium, assembly GCA_050251715.1. Classification (GTDB taxonomy): domain Bacteria; phylum Desulfobacterota; class Desulfovibrionia; order Desulfovibrionales; family Desulfovibrionaceae; genus JBFWMG01. The sequence goes on from JBFWMG010000003.1 coordinate 91,641, forward strand.
ACATGGAATCCTTCCACCGCCCCTTCCCGCAGGATCTGTTGCCGGAAGGCGTCCCAGTCCTGCTGGGTGATGAAGGTGGGCGCCACCGCGGCGTTGCGCAACGCCTCGGGGGCATCATGGCCGAGCATGCGCTGGGCCGAGTGATTGAAAAGTTGCAGTCGGCCCTCCATGCCGATTCGAAAATAACCGTCCAGGATGTTGTCGAAGATGTTGCGGTAGCGCTCCTCGCTTTCGCGCAGTGCCTCCTCGGTGCGCAGCCGGTCGGTTACGTCGTGGGAAATGGACATGCCCCAGATGACGTCGCCCGCCTCGTTGCGGATGGGCAGGGTTCTGGTCTCCCGGATACGGTCGCCAAAGGAGAGTTCGAGCACGGCGCTGCGCCCGGCCAGGGCTTCATGGTAGGCGGCGCGCAGGTTCGGCAGGTTTTCTCCAGGAAAGACCTGGTCCACCGTTCGCCCCTCCACGGTATATTTCGTCTGCTCGCTTTCGGGAAAGACGGTGCCGTCCGCCAGGATGTAGCGCAGGTCCGCGTCAAAAAGGTAGACCGCGCCGTTGGGGTAGTTTTCCGCCAGGCAGCGGTGGAGGCGCTCGTTGCGGGACAATGCCTGGTGCATGCGTTCGAAGTACATGAGCAGGATGGCGATGGCCGTCAGCAAGCCAAGGGCCGCGCCCAGGAGAAAGCCCCATGGCGCGAACCATTCCGTGGTGCGCAGGAGGGGATAGTCGAGTTTGTGCACACCCCAGGCAATGAGCGAGAACCCGGCCAGCCGCCCGGCAAAGGACCGTGTGTTGGGTATGCGCAGCAGCGTGACGCCGGTTATGATCTGTGCATAGCCCAAAAAGAGGAACGTGGGCAGGGCGATGACCAGGAACGGCGCGTCAAGGCTGATGCTTGCCGCCACCCAGCCCAGGGTGAGCAGGGTGGCGACGGGCCAGAAGCGCGACAGGCGCTTGTCCGCGAACTCCAGTACGCCCCAGAGGAGGAAAAAGGCGCTGCCCACGGAAAAGAACTGGCTGGCGATCTGCAGGAAGTCGTTGTCCCCCCGCGTGATGAGCAGCAGTTGAAAGGCGAAGCGCAGGGTGTACAACAGCCAACTGAGCGTCCATTGAAAGAGGAAGCGTTTGGCGTATTGGCGATAGAGGAAATAGTGGACCAGGCAAAGAATGCCCGATGTCACAAGACAGGCGATGACGGAAGGTGGCAGCCAGTGGGCCATGCTGTTCCCAACGCAAGAGGTGGTATCGAACCGGACTCCCCTGCCTGGAACTGTGGCGCCGACGACGGTGGTGTTTTTCCTGGCCGGGGGGGAACTGTTTACAATGAATGGAATCCTAGCAGACCTGACGTCCTGTGACAATTAGTTTCCATTCTTCGCGGTTGCGTTGCCGGATTTCTGGGGTATGTTGGAGGCGGGTGCAAAGAGATGCCCAAGGAGGACGCCATGGACCATGCCGTACGCATACACGAGACCGGCGGCCCCGAGGTGTTGCGCTACGAGACCTTTGATCCGGGCGAACCCGGTCCGGGCGAGGTTTTGGTGCGGCAGGAAGCCATGGGGTGCAATTTTATCGACGTCTACAACCGCACGGGACTCTATCCGCTGCCCGCGCTGCCCGCCGTGCTGGGCAAGGAGGGCGCGGGCGTGGTGGAGGCCGTGGGCGCGGGCGTGAGCGAGGTGCGGGTGGGCGACCGGGTGGCCTACGCCGCCATGCTGTCCGGCGGTTACGCCACGCGCCGGGTCATTGCCGCCCATCGCCTGGTGGTCCTGCCCGAGGGCATTTCCTTTGCCACGGCGGCGGGCATGATGCTGCGCGGCATGACCGCGCGGTACCTGCTGCACGGCTGCCATCCCGTGGGCCGGGGCGACACCGTGCTGCTGCATGCGGCGGCGGGCGGCGTGGGCAGCATCGTCAGCCAATGGGCCGCGTATCTGGGGGCCACGGTCATCGGCACCGTGGGTTCCGAGGCCAAGGAAGTCCTGGCGCGCGTGGGCGGCTGCGCCCACGTCATCCGCTACGACAAGGAGGATTTCGTGGCCCGCGTGCGGGACATCACCGGCGGGCGGGGGGTGGACGTGGTCTACGACGCCGTGGGCAAGGCGGTGTTTTTGCCCTCGCTCGACTGCCTGCGACCGCGCGGCACCATGGTCACCTTTGGCAACGCGTCGGGCGCGGTGGAACCGTTCGCGCCGTCGCTGCTGGCGCAAAAGGGCTCGCTGTTCCTCACGCGGCCCATTCTCAAGGACTATACCGACAGCCGCGAGGATCTGCTGGAACATGCCCGCGACCTGTTCGACGTGGTGGGGTGCGGCGCGGTGGCCATCGCCATCGGCAACAGCTTCCCGCTGGCCGAGGCGGCCCAGGCGCACCGCATCCTGGAGGGCCGGGGCACGCACGGCTCCACCATCCTGACGCCCTGATCCCGTCCCGCAACGAAAAAGCCCACGGCGCGCCGTGGGCTTTTTCGTCGCTGCCTGTACTGCTCCCCCATCTCTCCCTGCTGTTTCCTTCTCGAAGCCTTGCGGCTCACGGCACCAGATGAACCGTCTTCCATGCCTTCGTTCACACCACGAGTCCGCCTGCCTGGGGAACTCTCTTGTCCCAGCCGCGTCCATCTCCCCCGCCAGCCGCCCGCCTGGGGAATTCGCTTGTCCCAACCGTATCCACCTCCCCAGCCAGCAGTTTTTGGGGAAAGAGATAGGAGAGAGGATGGGGGTCCGGGGGAAGGAGAGAGGAAAGGGAAAACCCCTTTTTATGCTTGGAAAAAGGGGTTTTCCCTTTCCTCTCTCCTTCCCCCGGGGCTTTGCGTGCCCGGGCGGGCGTGGCCTAGTGGTCGTACTGCTTGGCGTAGGCCGCGTCGTTGTACAGGCCTTCCCCATACAAATCGCTGCCATAGGAGGCGATGATGCGCTGCCCGGCGGCGGAGGCCACAAAGTCGATGAACGCCGCGGCGAGTGTTTGGCCGGAGGTGGCGCCCTCGGGTTGGCACAGGGCGTGGTAGGTGTTGATGAGGAATACGTCGCCCCGGTACAGCACCTTCAGGTTGTGCATCTCCTTCTTGGCCGCCACCCACGTGCTGGAATCGGTCATGAAATAGCCTTTCTCGGCATCGGCCCGCTTGAGCGTGGCCATCATGAAATCCTTGGTCACCACGTACCAGTCGCCCGCAGGCTCGATGCCCGCGTTTTTCCATGCGGCCAGCTCTTTCTTGTGCGTGCCGGAATTGTCGCCGCGCGAGAAGAACAGCGCCTTGGCCGTGGCGATGCGGCCATAGGCGTCCGCCGCGCTGGCGGCCGTCGCGATCTTGGCCGGGTCGGCGGCGGCGCCCACCACATAGAATTCATTGGAGCCGATGAGGGTGCGCTTGATGGCCCAGCCGTCGGTTACCGCCTTTTTCTCCGCTGCGGGCGCATGGACCATTATCATGTCCACGGCCTTGTCCTGCAGGAGTTTGAGGGACGCGCCGGAACCGGCCTTGACCCAGCACATGTTGGAATCATGCTGGGCGTTGAAGGCGTTGGCCAGCGCTTCGAGCAGGCCCAGTTCGCCGGGGCTGCCCGTGGCCAGGCTGAAGGCGTTGTGGCCGGAACCATAGGTGGCGGTGCATTCCGCCGCCTGCATGGGCGCGGCCAGCAGCAGGCAGATGACGAGTATGGACGCGGAAAAAAAGTGACGCATGAATGCCTCCGTATGGGATTGAGTGTGGCGTGGGTGCCGTTGTTTATGGTCGTTCTGTAGTGGAAAAAAGGGTTCTTGTCACGACAAATTGAAAATAAGTGACAAGTAATGACAAGAAGTCAGAGCGCAGGGGCGTGACGAACGGGCCGACCCTGTTGGGCGGAAGGCGCGCCGGGAGAGGGCTACAGGAGCACGCGGGCCAGGGCGGGGATGCGCGCCAGCAGCCAGACCAGGGCGATGGAGAACCCGTACACCACAAGGGGCAAAAGGAATTGCCAGACAGGGAGGTCCATGATGGGCAGATACAGGGCGTCCACGGCATGCATGATCGCCACGTGGATGGCGTAGACGCCCAGGGTGAGGCGGCCCAGGGCGGGCAGGGGGGTGCGGCGCAACCAGTCGGGGTGGTTGGCCGCGAAACGCACCAGCCCGGCGGCCAGCGGCACGGAGCCGAGGAAATAGTGGCCGTCGGGCCAGGCCAGCCGGACGGTGATGACGAAGCGCTCCAGGCAGAGCAGGGCCAGGCCGCCGCAAATGAGCACGGCGTCCATGTGGGTGCGCCGCAGGTCGCGGAAGGAGAGCACATAGCCGAGGGTGAAGAGCGGCGTGCCGAAAAAGGGGCCGACAAGGGTGTTGAGCGGAGAGCGGACGGGCCAATGGAAGGCGTGATAACTCTGGCCCAGCAGGCCGATGCCGTAGATGGCCGCCGCGAGCACGGGCAGGAAGCGCGCGCCGTGCAGCCGCACCACGCAGGCCACGGTCAGGGCGGCCATGGCCAGGGCGGTGAGGAACCAGAGCTGGTAGGAGCTGCCGTGCAGCAGGATGTGCAGCGGCGCGGTCCTCATGTCGGCGGCCATGCCGGGTATGCCGAGGCGGAGCACCGCACCCGGCGACCATTCGCCCTTGAAGAGCGAGTGCTGGAAAACGCCGTACAGTGCGTTCCATGCCACGATGAGCAGCAGGACGCGGCCCAGGAAACGTTTGGCCGTGCCCACGATGTCCTTGTTGCGCTGGTGCGCAAGGCCGAAAAAGTAGCCCGAGGCCGCGAAGAAGAACGGCACCGCGAAAAGGGCCAGCGTGGCGATGCAGAATTGCGCCACGACCTGCCAGGCGGGGTCGAAGCGGATGTCCGCCGTGTAGAACGGTCCGGTGTGCAGGCAGATGACGCCGAGGATGGCCAGGGCGCGCAGGGCGTCCATGCTGGCCAGGGGGCGGGAGGCGGTTGTCCGGGCGTGGACAGGGGCGGCGTGGCTGCCGTGGCGGAGGACACAGGGTTGGGGCATGGCACTCGCACCGCCTTGGTCGGCGAAGCATATGGTTGTGCGCCGCGCAATGCCCTGTCACGTCATGTGGGGGCAGGCGGCATCCCCGCGTCATTTCAAATCCTGTTCCTTTCGCTTACTATGTTGGATTACTTGATATCGCAGCGTGCCGGGGGCGCGTGCCGGAAGACGCCGTTCCGAAAACAGGCAGGGGGAACACACTGTTTTCGGAACAGGCGGTGCCGATGGCGCGGCGGCGGGGGAGGGGGCTATTGCCCCAGCCCGCGCAGGTAGAGCATGCGCAGCATGTTGAGGGGCATGTCGGTTTCCCAGTGGCCGGTGGCCATGGCCCACACCCATGCGGCCACAAAGATGCCCACCGTGAGCGCCAGCCCCAGCCACAGCGGCACGCGCACGCGGCAGGCCAGGCGCGGGGTCAGGCAGTCCGGCACGGGGCACGCGTCGGCGCACTGCATGCAGCCGATGCACAGGGGCGTATTGACCGTGGTTTTGGCGGGCACGTCGATCTGGGACGGGCAGGCGCGGGCGCATTTGCCGCAGTCGATGCAGGTTGTTGCGTCGCGGGTGAGCCCCAGGGGCGAGGCCAGGCCCAGCAGGCCGAGCAGCGCGCCGTAGGGGCACAGGAAACGGCACCAGGCGTTGCGCCACACCAGCGAGGCCACGGCCAGCAGGCCCAGCACGGCGAGCGACAGGCCCGAGGGCGAGAGGAAGAATTGCAGGAGCTTGGCGTCCGCCGCCCAGTTGTAGGGCGAATTGAGAAACTGGCGCACCCCGGCCAGCGGCATTTGCCATACGGTCACCACGAAAAAGCCGAGCAGCAGGTATTTGGGCAGGCCGAGCACCCGGCCCAGGCCGGAGGGCATGTCGCGGGACATGCCCAGTTTTTTTCCCGCCAGCTCCAGCAGATGGGAGATGCAGCCCACAGGACAGATGTAGGCGCAAAACCCCTTGCGGGCGATGAGCGCGATGGCGAGCGCGGCCACCAGGATGGTCAGCCCCGCCGGGTGCACGCGGTCCCACAGGCCCGACACGAGCCAGCGGCGCAGGGCCATGAAGGCGCTGATGGGCAAAAAGCCCTCCACACCCGCCGGGCGGGGGGCAAAGACGTCGGTGCGGCCCATGACCCAGGACAGGAAGGCGAAGAATCGCCAGCCGATCCAGAGGCTGGTGAGGGTGAAGGCGGCCTGCACGGCCAACCGGATGTGGCGCTGGGCAAGGCGAAAGCGGAATGGTGTCGGCATGGTCGTTCCTGTTGCGCAGGGCGCGTATGCCCGCGTGGCGGCGGATGATGGGGCGTCAGCGGGAGGCCGCGTGTCGCGGCGCGATAGATGAAAAGGCGGCGCATGCCGCGCCGCGCGGTATTGTCACATGATAACGGGAGACGGCGCATGGCCGCCAGCTCCCGCTCCGGGGCGGAGACGGGGCGGCGGACGTGCCGCCCACCGGAGGTGGTCTACCGATTTTCAGGCGCGCCGTCGAGCATCGAAAAAGAGTGGAACCCCTGCACGGGGTTCGGCATCCCCACGGCCCCCGGCGTCTGCACGGCCCTGGTCTCCCCACGACTCCGGCACCCTTCCGTCGCGGGCTACAGCCAGTCGCCCTGCAAGACAAAGGGCGACCAGTAATACGGCGCATAGCCCTTGGCCATGAGATGCCGCTTGGCGGCCTGGAGCGCCCGCGCCTTGTCCTTCCCGCTCTTGAGCTCGGCGTAGAACCGTTCCACGAGCAGGGCCGAGGGCTCGTCGGCGATGGGCCAGAGCGTGGTCACCAGCGACGGGCTTCCGGCCACGAAAAAGGCGCGCACCAGGCCGATGAGCTCGTCGCCGCCGCTCACGCGGGCGCGGCCCGTGTCGCAGGCCGAGAGAAACACGAGCGCGGGCGCGCAGTGCATGCGCATGATCTCCGTCACGTTCAGGATGTGTTCCGGCTGGGCCATGACCTGGGCTAGGCTCACCAGCCCGGCCTGGCCGGGCCGCGCCACCACCAGGCCCGAGGCGAGCGGCGCATACGGGTTGTAGAGGCCGTGGCAGGCGAAGTGGATGATGTCGGCCGCCGTCATGGCCTGGGCCACGGCCGCCTTGGTCACCTCGGCCCCGATGCGGGTCGTTGTGCCGGGATTGATGCGGGCGATGCGGGCCACCTCCTCCCGGGTTCCCGGCAAATCGCCCAGCGGGTCGGCAAAGGCCGCCACGCGTGCCGCGCCCTGCCGCCTGTTCTTGGCCCGGCAGAAGGCGAGCACGCCCAGCGAGGGCGTGTACGACACCGCATGGTCCTCGATGAGATACCGCCCCGTGGCGTCCCGGAGCGCCTCGAAGGGCAAAAAGTGCAGGACGCCATGCGGCGCGATGACCAGGTTCTTGCCCGCGATCTCCGCTGCGAACGGCTTGATGAGCAGGTCGTGGAGGCTTTGGCCCAGGGGCGGCGCATCCGGCGGGGGCAGTTCGGTGACTGCCAGGTCCGCGCCCTGCGACGTGACGCCCACCACGGCCGACAGGCGGAACCGTCCCATGTTGGTGTCGATGTGCACGGTTTCCCTGAACGCCCCGACGACCGCCGTGGACCGAGTGCGCGTGAGTATGGCCGCCTGTTGGCCCGGTTCCACGGCCTTGGCCTCGGTCGCATAGCCGGTTTGCCGCGTCTGGTCGGCGGGCAGCATGGGATAGGAGAAGCCGGGCATGAGATAGGTGCTTGCCACGCCCACAAAGCCGATCTCCAAGGGGAACGGCATGTTGTTGGATACGGTGATGGTGTCCGCATCGCCTTGGCTGGTCCAGGAGAACGCCACCCCTCCCCGCGCCTGCGCCGGTGCGTCCTCCCCGGTCACGATGGCGTTGCGAAAGGCGTGCACGGCCCGGTACAGGGCCGGAATGGGCACGGCCTGCCGCACGGTGCGCCGCACCCCCTGTCCGATCAGCGTCGCGTACAGGCTGTCGCGGGCCAGATAGTAGGAGACGGCCACGGTGTCCGGCGGCAAAAGCGCCACCAGCGCGGCGGTGTCCGGCACGTCCACCGAGACCAGGGAATGCAGTTCGGGATTCGCCTCCTTGAGCGTCTTGAGCATGTCCTCGACCTGGCGGGTTTTGGCCGCCGCGGGCGCCGCGCCGGGAGAGCCTTGGCCAGCGTGCGCGTCAAAGGCCGCGCCGCTGGCCTGTTGCCGAAGCGCGGCCACGGCGGTCAGCTCCGGGTTGCCCAGCGCGCCCACCCCTTCGGCCAGGATGTCCACCATGGCCCTGGACTTTGCCCGTTCCATGGCCCGGAGGTTGGCCGCCGGGTCGGATGCGGTCAGGGCGAGATACTGCTCGTACAGTCCCTTGTTGGCCGCCAGATAGCCTATCTTGTGCGCCTCGATCTGGAAGGACGCGCGCGCGGCCTCGCTTTCGGCAAGCAGCGTGTCGAGGAGGCCCAGCGCGTTGGCCGTGTCGCCTTCCATGGTGTGCAATTCGGCGGCCAGCCGTGCGGCCTTGTTGCGTATGATGGGCCCGTAATAGGCGTGCAGGATGGACCGCTCCACGGACACGGCGGCGTTCTGGCCGGTTTGCGCCAGCGCGGCATCGAGATCCCTGGCCAGCGCTTCCCACAATGCGGGGGTGCCTGGGATTTTGAGGGCGGTGCGGATTTCCGCATCGAGCGCTCTCCAGAAGAAGGGCATTTTTTCCAGTGAATAGGTAACCTTGATGCTCTCGAAGTGTTGCCTGACCGAACGGGTGGACAGGGCGGGCGCCGGGGTTGCGCGGAACAGGGCAAAGGCTGTTTCGATTGCGGCCAGGGCGTCCTGGTCGCGGGCCACGGCATGCAGCAGCGCGGCCTTGTAGGCATGGGTCCAGGCCTTGCCCGTCTTGTTCTGATAGTACGTGTCCAGCAGTTCATATTCCCGGGCTTCGGCCTCCATGCCGTATTGGCGATAGTGGGCCGCGTTTTGCCCAGGGTTCAGATTGAACGAGGTCCGGGCGGCCAACGCGGCGATGTCGTCCACCATGCGGTCCGCCTGGGCCGAAGCGCCCTGGGCGTGGCGCACAAGGAGCGTGGCCGTCATTTCCATGAGGCGCTCCCTGGTGTCCATGTCGCGCCGCATCTGTTCCTTGTAGGAACGGGCCTGTTCTTCGGACATACCCTGCGCTGTCAGGGAATCCATGGCGCGGCGTTGCTGCTCCTTGCTTTGCTGGGCCATGGCGGCCCATTTCGCCGCGGCCCCGCCGCCTTCTCCCGACGCCTCCATGTACTGGGCCGCCGCTGCCCGGAGCATGACCAGGGCGGTATCCAGGGCGTCCTCCCGCGTCCTGCCCCCCCGGAAGGCCGGGTCCACGCCCTGCCACGGCCTGCCCATGCCGTCGTCGTCAATGGTTTCCAGGCCCATGGCCTTGATCCGCTCCAACAGCGTTTCGGCGGTGTCCGCATAGTGTTTCGATTCGCCATACCGCCCGGCCTGGCCCAGGTACATGGCGAGCGAGCTCTGGATGGTAAGGCGGGTCAGCGGAAAGTGCTCGACGGGGTATTGTTGCTCCAGTTGTTTATAGAGGTCGATGCGTTGCGGTGTGGACAGGGTGTGCGCCTGCGACAGCGCCGCCAGATAGGCCGATTGTTGCGGCGCGCCCATGCCCATGGGGCCGCAGGAGGAGGCAAGGGCCGTGGCTAGGAGGATGCAGAGGGAGGCAAGCAGATGCTTCATGGTCTTCCTCGCAGGGGATTGGTTCTATGAGGATCACTCTTATTTACCATGAAGGGGAGGCGTGCGCAAACGCGGGGCGGCTTTCGACGTCTGGCAAATCGTGCTTTGGAAGGGGCCGCGTCATGGACGCCAGCATGGCGCAGCGGTATGCGCCGCCTGCCGTGGCGGTGTGGCTGAAAAGGGCGATGGAGGGCGTGGAGGCGAAGGCGGCAGGATGCCCGTCTGGTGTCACCAACGAAAAAGGGGCTACGATTTGCATCGTAACCCCTTGATTTCGTGGTGGAGACGAAGAGATTTGAACTCTCGACTTCTGCCTTGCGAAGGCTTGAGGGGTCGTGTTATTTCAGTTTGTTATATAATTCAATTGTCCCTAGTAGGGGCTGTTTTGTGTCATGCGTTACCGGTGTTGTCCCTAGTGATTGGGAGCCCTGGGAGCAAAATGTTTCCCATGGCGCGGCGTGTGTCCTTTGTCTGGACGTGGCGGTAAACGCGCATTGTGGTGCGGGGGTCGGCATGACCTGCCAGGTATGCAGCCGTTGCCGGGTCAGTGCCGCCGCTTATCAGGGCGGTAACAAATTGGTGGCGGATGTCGTACATGCGCAAGCGCCGCGTTATCCCAGCCCGCCCCTTGGATGCCGCCCACGATTTTTTGATATCTCCAACCGCCTTGCCCCGATACCGGACAATGGGGCCGTTATCGTTTCCGTCCTGTGCGTGCCAATCAGCGAGGATGGGGACAAAGCTATGGGCAATGGGTATTGCCCGCCAAGGGATGCCTCCTTTTTTTGCAGACAGGACGCGGATAGTCGCCGCGCGAAAGTCCACGTCCGCCCACGTCAAGGCCAATAATTCTGATTTTCCGGCCCGGACACCAGTTGCCGCAGAAAGCACGATGGCGCGCACCAGGTGCGGAGGGGAAGCGGAAATGATTGTTTCCAATTCCGCAAGTGTGGGGGGTTGGATTATAGCGTCATCTCCTGCCATGATGCGAAGACGTGGAACACGCGACACAAACCCCTCGCGTTCTGCCCACCGCAGGGCGGCCATTACTGTTCCCATGCGCCGCTTGATCGTATTTTGCCGCATCCCTTTTTCACGGTACAGCACAATCAGTGATTTCAAGTCTTTTTCCGTGACGTTTTTTGCGGGTATGTGGCCAATGGACGCAGAGGCAACCGCCTTGAGCACATAGGCCTCGTTGCGCGCCGTGGATGGGGGGAGTGTGGAGAGATACCGGATCAAAAGATCGTCACATGTTAAGTCGCCAGAAACTGGCGGCTTTGGGGCTGCTCCGCGCTTTTTTGCGGCGCGGTATTCAAGCGCAAGGGCTTCTGCTTCCGCTTCCGTTGGTGCGGATAGTCGCAGTTTGCGCCCTGTTCCAGCCTCGCGCACGTCGCAATACCAAAGGGATGAATTTTTTAATCGGAACGCCATGCACACCCATTAACGCGTATGGGTGAATTGGTCAAAGCCTTTTGGGTTTCCTCTTGGGCGACGCACAATGCGGAATTTTTCTGGATTTTCCATGAAATCGTCAAGGACAGAGATGGCATATCTATCCATTTTCGGCCCGCATGTGGGAATAAAAAAATTCTTCCGCCATCTATAGAAGGTGGTCACGCTGACGCTGCAATATTGTGCGGCGTCAGCTAGTATCATGAAAGGTCCGGTCATCATTTTGTTTTGATTACTAGTTGTTCGTCCATGAACGCACCGACAGTGGCTATGGCCTCGTCAAGAGCATCCCGCAGGATATGCTCGAGCGGCTTGCGTTTTGGCTTAGGGCAGCCATCACCACACCCCGCCCAGCGGCTTGTCTCATGCCCGTGGCGGGGGGATGACGGGTTGGTGCACTTGTCGCTATACCCGCCACCCGTGCAGATGCCGCGCCCCCACCACCAGCATTTTGCGCATTCCTGAAACGACATGCCTAATAGCCTCCACCATGCCAACAGCAATCCATACCTTTGCACGCCTCGTGTCCAACGGTGGCGCCGCACTTCTCCCTGTTCACGAGCGTGTCCGGATACGGGCCAAAATCATCAGGGCTTACCCGTTCCTTGCTCTTGACCGCCGCAATGGCCTCGGCCACGCTTTTGGGGCCTGGGCACATGACCAAGGGTTCGTATATGGGTCTGTCCATGTGGCGCGGCTTGACATCATCCAAGGAAAAGCATCCGCCAAACTGGCGTTCTATATTCAGGCAAACACATGCCCGCCCGTGCTTTACAAAGGCTTCCGTGGTGGTCACGATATCAAACCTCCCCACACAGGGGGGGGGTATGCGCCTCACAACACATCCTGCGTTGCGTCGTAAACCCGTTGGGGTTGACGCTGGCATGCACAGGCGTGCCAATGGGATGCGCCGCGTTCCATTCGTCGCACGCGACCTGTGGGCATCCGTTGCAGGCGGCCATATTGCGCCTGGCGCATGTTTCAGGGGTGATATTTCCACCCGCTCCGGGGCACGGAATCATTTTATCTTCCACGGTGTTCTCCTCGGTATCAGTGGTCTTTCTTGTCGGTGGATTGAAGCCCGCCATGCCTCGCCCTGTCCCGCAGCGGCGCGAGGAGCAGGTCGGCGCAGGCGAAGGCCGCGACCATGGCCGCAAAGGCTGGCAGGCGGCGCGTGATGGCCGCGTTGTGCCGCTGGGTGTGCTCTGGCCATTGGGTGACTGTTGCCGCGTCCTGGGGTAGCATATTGGACAAAATACGGTAGGAGCGGCCACGGTGGTGGATGGTGACGATACTCATGCGTGGATCTCGCAAAGCGGGTGCCACAAATCGAGCTTGTCGATGACAAGGCGTTGCACCCTATCCAGTGCCTCTGAAGACAGGCCGTCCAGAAAACCAAGCGGCACGTCAATCTCTTCGGAAGATTCCGCCGCTTGGCGCAAGCTGTGGTAGAGGTCGCCAAAAACATGGCAGCCGGCAGCGCGGGCCACCTCTTCGCAGTCCAGACAAATCTTGAACGAGTCGAATACCCCGTCCCACTTTCCGGCGTGTTTGGCGTATACCTCTCCGGGCATGATTCCCCCGCCGCATTCGTCGCAGATGTGATACCTTCTGGCAGTCACTTCCGCGCGTGTGTAGAAGTCGCAAGATACGTCATAATCACATTCGCACAGCATGCTATCCCCCCATATGTTGGGCCATGGACTCGCCAACATGCCCGCCGCGTTCCATGTCGGCCATGGCGGAAAAGTCGGGGTCATAGGCCTGATAGAGCGCCACGACGGCGCGCGCAAGATCGTGCCAGGCCGCGTTCCTCTGGGCTGGGCTGGGCGGCATTTGGGCTGCTGTGTCCTCGACAAGCAAGAGTACGGCATTGAGAAATTCGCGGGTGGGTATTTCTTCGCCCTTGTAGGCGTCGAGTATTTCCGCCTTCATACCCTCAAGGGCGCGGTGATAGGCGCGGTCTTGCTTGCGGGTGACGTACATGGTCCCGGTGGGCACCAGGATGCGCATACAAAGCCTTGTTCCACGCAGCACATCGTCGACCAAGGCGGCCACGTCCTGGGGCATGGGCGCGTCATGTGCTGTGTAGAATCCGCCAATGGCGTCCATGACCGAGAACACGAGATCCAGGGTGCAGAGTTGGCGGCGGACGGCGCGGGACATGCTCATACCTCGCCACCTTCCATGGCCACAACAACAATGGCACCCGCCAAGAAGGCCGATGCGTCAAGACCTAAAAACGCACGAAACATGGCGATTGTTACCAGGATGCCCCACGCAAGGGTTGTTGTCTTGATTTTCATGCTGTTATCTCCGGCCATGTGCGGTATTCAACTCCATCGAGCAAGTGGCCGGCCTTGCGCAATCCGACCCGTGCGCACGGCCATGACCGATTGCAGTCGTCTCCCTTGGAACCCAACGGGAATAGTTCCCCTGATGCGGAAAGTATGTGTGTGCTGTCTCCACCGGCAAAGGCCCATGTACCCCACTGCTTGAAAAAGTAAGAAACATTTTCTGCATGGCACTGCCCCCGCAAGCTGCGCGCCCAATCGGCGTGCATAGGTCGGGACTTGTCTCCCGACTCGCCGCCGCAGATAACCCAGTCAATGCGCGTATGCTGCACCCACCCCCGTCCCTCAACACCCAAAAGGCCATCAAGAGGGCGAAACAACGCATCGCAACCGACTATGCGCTCAAGACAAACAGGACCGAGCATGGGTTCGACACTTACAAACCGCCGCGCCGCTGGGGTATCAAGCAAATACGGGATACGTTCGTTGGCCCGGTATTGGTTCTCGGCTGTAACGCCAAGCCAGACATTGGGCAGCGGCCACCGCATTTGCTTGCCTGTTTCATATTCGTATTTGATGGCGGCGCTTGCCCCCAAAACATATTCGTTCATCCTGGCGGCACGCTTGGTGAGCAGGCAGAACACAGACCTGGGACGCTGTGCCATAAGTGTGAACACGCGGTCGACGAAAGGGAAGGGCACGTCCTCGTGAAACAGGTCTGACATGGAGCAGACAAAGACCATGCGCGGTGCGCGCCATTGCGGTAGGCGCATGCGGCTCTCGTGCAGCTTGACCTTGAATGGGTCTTCCTTATCGTACCCACAACGGCCAGCAAGGCGCGTTTCGGCAAGCTCCTTGGCGTAGCAGTTGGCGCAACCTTCGGATATGGGCGTGCAGCCCGTGACAGGGTTCCATGTCATGCCGGAGAATCCCGGCATATTCAGCCAGGCTATGCCGTGAATCTTGCTCATGAGAGCACACAGCCGGACAAAAGATAGTATATGGACACAAAGTACGTTTTTCCCGTGTCCGACTTGATACGTGCTTTGTAGGAATGACATCCGTTGACGTGCATTATCGTAGCGGTCACAGTTCCGCGCCCCTTGGTGAATTGCACTCTGGTCCCTGGACGGTAAATGCCTTCAACAATTTTAGCGCGTTCTTCTTTCATGGCAGCAATGGCCGCGTCGATTTCCTTGATGCGTGATTTTGCTTTTCCAATGTCCATAACGCCCCCCTAAAGCCCCAACTGCCGGGCCGTGAGCCTGTTCTCGTCTTCCTCTTTCAACGCCTGCAACGAGGTTCCCAGGATTTTGAGCAAGTCAGCCCTGCCGAACTCGTGGTTGCATTCAAGGCAATGGTAGCCGTCTCCAAATTGATCCCGGAACAGCCTGACTATGCGGCCCTTGAGCATGCAGTCCGGGCAGAAGACGTGCCGCTGTTCCAGCCGTGGGCAATCCTGAAACCTGGGGCGCGGTGGCAGCATGAAACACACGTCCACGGTATCCATGGGGCTGGACAGGCCATAACCACACATGTTTCTTTTGCTTCTGTATGGGCAGTCTTCAAACATTGCCGAACCCTTTCTGTTTGGGGTTTGTTCTCTGGGGCCGGGCGCTACTCCGGCTATCAAGTCACCACATGATGGGCAGCCACCGGGGGACTATATACTCCCACTACGGGTGCGAAGGCCGTTCTCCTACGGCTGCCGTGCGTGTCTGCTTTCCACGCCGCCCAGAGATTTTAAGTGTTGCGGCTGGGGGCAAGGGGCGCGGACCATCCGCGCCCCACACACAAAAGGAGGAGTGCTTATGCCGCGGCGCGGGTCTCACTCGCGCCACGGCCCCCAACCGCAACAATGCCAAAGAGCACATCGGAGCCTGGGAGGGAAGGCCCGGCGCTTGCGCACCAGGCCAGGCGGCAGGAGGGGAAGCCGCCGTCACCGTCCAGAACGGTGCGCGGTTCCTTGGCCGCCCGGTTGCCGTGCGCAGCCGTGGAGGAGGCGGCACGTCCGGCAACCAATCCGCGAGGAGCAGTATGCACATAGACCCTCCCTCGCAGACTCCGAAATAAAACGTCCTTCCTTCTACCCCTTCCCCTGCCGTCGCGTGCTTTCCCGCCTGATGGCTTGCGGCTTGCCGTGCTCGGTTCCAGGCCACGACTTGGGCGGCGGTGCGGTGCCTACTTTGGGACCGTGGCCCCGTTGCTTCGGCGTTGTTCCGCCACCCGCGTCGTGTTGAAAGGAATGTTGTCACAAAACAACACAGCAGGCAAGAGAAATGTTGTCGTGCAACACCAAAAAGCTGATTTTATGATTTAGGCTGGTTGGGAGCGTCGGAAACAAAAAGTTTTTCGGCAGTTATTTCTATGCGTTCGCGCAGGATGCGCAGCAGGTAGGGAAGCCCCATTGGCAATGCGTCGCCTTGGGATAGGCGGTTTATTGCGGCGGCTATATCCAGCAGTTCGGTTACGATGGCACCATTCATAATCCCCCCTATGGTTGCGATTGCCACACAAGGGGTAACTATCGACGGGCCGATGAAATACTTTATGGTTTTTACGGAATTAATGTAATTATAACAGGTGGTAGTATCATATCTTCATTTCTACAAAAACCTTGAAACCCAACATACTTTGCCCACTACGTCAAACCCGCCGCTTTTTGTGTGGAGGTCAACGGATATGCGGTCATATCGGGTGTTGTCGCTCACCATAATAAGTTTTCCCGGCTCCTTGTGGATGCGCTTTATAGCGATTTCATCTTCTATGCGCACGACGGTGATGTCTCCGATGCTGACGGCCTGGTCAGACTGATTGACCATGACCGTATCCCCGCGCCGCAGTGTTGGTTCCATGTCGTCACCGCACACGTCCATGAGCACCAGCGGCCCGCGTCCGCCATGGGCATCCACAAATGCCCGGTCAAAGGCAAACCGTGTGTCGAGCTCTCCCGTGCGTTTGATGCCTCCGCGTGGTGCTGGCTCCTGTATCACTTTTTCCAAATAGACGCTTCCCGATGATGCCGGATCACGGAACAGCTCTTCAAAGACGGTCTCCAAGGGAATGTTGAGGCCGTGCAGGTATTGCAGCATTTCCCGAAACGTCGTGCGCTCCCCGCCACCCTCGTCGTTGAGCCAGCGGGATATGGTGGCGCGGTCCTTCACCCCCACCATGTTGGCCAACTCCTGCAAGGTGCATCTCTCCACCCGCAGGGAGTCCAGGCGCGCCTTTATTAGCGCCCATGCCCTCGAATTTATGCGAAAAGCGTCCATAGTTTGATCGTTTACAATAGGATTTGTTTCCATGGTGTCTCCTCTCGTTGACAAGTTTGTTGTGGTGTGACAACATGCCTCCCATGAACGCACTCGAACAATTCAGGGTTGATCGCCGCCTCTCGTTCAACAAGCTGGGTGAGATGGTCGGGAAGAACCGGGGGCATGTGTGGCGGCATTGTAAGGACGCGCAGGGCATCGACGCCGCGTCGGCAATCCACTACGAACGCACCATCGGTATCCCGCGCGCTGCTTTACGACCTGACCTTTTTGGTCAGACATCTTACACATAGCTGTTGTTGCACGGTAACAGATTGGGAACATGGACGCAAGCGCGTGGTCTTTCTTTGCGTCAATAAAAGGAGAGCCGAGTCATGTTGCAGCCCCCGTGCCCGCAAAACGCCAAGGCGACAGCCGCGTCACTCTCGCAGGCCGACGCTATTTTGCTTGCCCTGTCCAGAGGAGACCGCCTTACCCCGCGCGACGCGCTGTTCCGCTTCGGGTGCATGCGCCTGGGCGCGCGTATCTTTGACCTCAAGGCGCGCGGGCACAGCATCGAATCGCGGTTCGTGGAGGTGACGAACACCAAAGGCGAGACCGTGCGCGTGAAGCAATATTTCATCGAGAAAACACCCAAGAAGGTGGCGCGCTAGTGGCCACGGACACCCTTGCCACTGCCCCGGCCCTGACTATTCCCGCATTACGTGGGGGAAAACGTACCCAAAAAATACGCCTGTTTCCCGCCGAAAGGTGGGGAGAGCAGGGAGGCGAGTACGGTGAGTTCCGCGTCATGGCGGGCGATGCGTGGATTATGCGGCCAGGGGAAAAGTACAGCTTCTTCGACCTGGCCGCCGTGGGGCGCATGGTCACGGAGGGCATGGCCGAGGCGCTGGGACTGCCCGCGCCGCCTCTCGACGTTCCAGGACCGCCGGGCATGACGCCGGGCATGCGGGCGTGGGTGCATGACGACGCCGACCCATTCGACTGCCGCGAACGGGTCATTACCTCGTGGCCGTACCAGAACAAGCAGGGTGAATGGTGCGTGGTGGTGAAGGAAATTCACTGGACAAGTTTCCGCCACGTCTTGTGCCGCAACGTGACGGTCAAGGAGCGGACAGAGTGAACACGGACTTTCGGGTGGCTGTTGGTTTCGCGCGGCACGTCAAAACCCGCAAGCTGGTGCGCGCCGTCGGCTATGAGGCTGTTTTGGCGCTGCTGGCGCTGTGGGGATACGCGGCGGAAAACAAGCCGGACGGCGTGCTGCACGGCATGGACGTTGACGACATTGAGCTTGCGGCGGATTGGGCGGGCGATTGCGGGGCTTTTGTTGCCGCGCTGGTGGCCCTGGGGTTTTTGGACCATGACGGCGACATTTACGCCCTGCATGATTGGGCGCAGCACAACGCCTACGCCACACACGCAGAGGACCGCAAGGAGCGGGCGCGCAAGGGCGCGGCGGCGCGTTGGGGGCAGGGCCGCGATGACAGGCGGACCATGCCAGATACCGACACGGGTAATGCTCAAAGCATTCAACAAGCAATGCCTACTGGCATATCTGGCAATGCTCAAAGCATACCGCAAGCAATGCTTACTGGCGCATCTGGCAATACTCCCTCTCCTGCTCCCTCTCCCTCTCCCTCTCCTACTCCTGCTCCGAAGAGCAAAGAGAAAGAACCTTACCCCCCTGCTTTTGAATCCCTCTGGAAGACCTGCCACGAGGCCATGCGGCGTTGCGGCAAGCCAGGGGCGTTCAAGGCGTGGGAAAAGGCGCGGCGGTCTGCGGCGTGGCCCGGTGATGATGCCGTGCTGCGCGCGGTGGGATTGCAGACGCAGCAGTGGATGGGAGAACCAAACCCGTTTGTGGCGCACCTGACAACGTGGCTGAACAATGGGCGATGGGATGTGGGGCAGGATGTGCAGCCGGAGACGCGCAAACCAGCGGAACAGGGCTCTTGCGCTGATGTCCGCCGAGGGCGGCCCATAAACGTGGATGAGGAACGGGAACGGCAACGGAAATGGGCGGAAGACCAGTTTGCCAAGCTGCACAACAAGGGTGTGACACATGGTGTGGGAAGCTGAAACAAGGCCGTGCCTGCGTCCTGGGTGCGTGGGGATAATAACGCGGCAGCCTGACGACACGGAAGAGTCGTGGCGGAGAAAAACGCGGTGTTGCGCCGACTGCTTCACGGGGCGGTGGAACAACGATCCTGAAAAGACACGGATGGGGAATGATGGGAAAAAATGAGGGGTTTGGGATGATCGGAAAGCTCGTGCTCTGTTTATTTATGGCCGTGTGCTGCGCGGGGTTTTTCGCGTGCGCCGGGGGCATCGTGTGGGCGTTCTCGTGGCTGGCAACTGGTGTCACGCTCGACCTCGTCCTGATCCTCAAGGGTGGTTTTCTGGCCGGAACCGTCTGCGGCGCGCTGCTTATCGCGCGGGGGTGGATGCGATGAGCCTGCGCCTTGCCAACGGAAAAAACGTGTATCTGGCCACGCCCTACACGCACCACAATCCAGCAGTGCGCGAGGCACGGTATCTTG
This sequence comes from Desulfovibrionaceae bacterium, assembly GCA_050251715.1. Lineage (GTDB taxonomy): Bacteria > Desulfobacterota > Desulfovibrionia > Desulfovibrionales > Desulfovibrionaceae > JBFWMG01. The sequence continues at coordinate 110,829 of JBFWMG010000003.1, forward strand.
CGGTGTCTGTGACCATGGCCGCGCTCATGCGCGCCGGGTTTGTGGTCTACAGCCCCATAACGCAGACGCACCACCTTGCGCACATAGCCACGTTACCCGTTACCTGGGAATTTTGGGAGGCGTTCGACAGGTCGTTCCTGGAGGGGTGGGCGCAGCAGTTCGCCGTGCTCGACCTGCCTGGCCGACTAGATTCCTTGGGGGTGACGGAAGAGTACCGCATTGCCCAGCGGTGCGGCCTGGTGTGTTCTCTGATCGAGCCGCCGTATAACGCGCTTGTGGCTGCGGTGTCGTCGGACGTGCTCGTGATGCCGGGGGCGGCGTGAGTATCTTTCACAAGACGCTGCAGGGTGTGCTGATCGAGGGGGAAGCCTTGGCGGTCATGTGTTCCATGCCTTCGGAATCGTTCGACCTCGTGCTCACCGATCCGCCGTATTCGTCAGGGGGCATGTTCCGTGGCGACAAGGCCAAGGCCACGTCGGACAAATACACCCTCGATAGACCGTCCACCATAGCCCGCCCGGAATTTATGGGAGACAACCGCGACCAGCGGGCTTTTCTCATGTGGGGGGCATTGTGGGCCTCGGAGGCGCACCGCCTTGTTAAGCCTGGCGGGGTCATGTGCATGTTTTCCGATTGGCGGCAGCTTCCGGTCACCACTGACATCATGCAGGCGGGCGGGTTTGTGTGGCGCGGCATAGCGGTGTGGGACAAGACCGAGGCGGCCCGCCCGCAAAAGGGACGGTTCCGTAGCCAATGCGAATACCTCGTGTGGGGCACCAAGGGCGCGGGGCCAACGGACGGCGCGTGTCTGCCTGGTGTGTTCCGCAAGGCTGTGCGCCAGGATGACAAGCACCACATCACGGGCAAGCCGCTGCACGTCGTCACAGAGGTGGCGCGGATCTGTCCTTCTGGCGGTCGCGTGCTCGACCCTTTCGCGGGCAGCGGCACTACGGCGGTGGCCTGCGAACGCTTAGGCCTGGGCTGGGTGTGCATCGAGCAGGTGCGTGAATACTGCGAGATAGCGCGCAAGCGCCTGCTGCAACCTGCGGCGGCGGACATGGTTGCGATGATGGGTGAGGGGTAGGGCGTGCGGTTCGGTTCGCTCTTCGCCGGTATCGGAGGTTTTGACCTGGGGCTCAAATGGGCGGGCATGGAATGCGCGTGGCAGGTGGAGATTGATCCGTTTTGCGTGCGCGTCTTGGAAAAACACTGGCCGGAGGTTCCCAGATATGGCGACATCAAGAACATCGACCCAGCAGACCTTGCTCCCGTTGACCTCCTGTGCGGAGGATACCCGTGCCAGCCTTTTTCCAACGCCGGGAAGCGAAAGGGCGCGGATGATGACCGCCACCTCTGGCCGGAAATTGTACGACTGCTTCGAGTGTGGCGAGGCATGGGCAGGCAGCCCTCTTGGTGCCTGTTTGAAAATGTTGCTGGCCACGTCTCAATGGGCCTCGACGACGTGCTTTTTAACCTGGGAAGAGAGGGCTACGCCGCGTGGCCACTCATTATTCCAGCTTGTGCCGTCGGGGCACGACACAGAAGGAATAGAGTTTGGATTGTGGCCCACTCCGAACGCGACCGCATTCAAGGGTGGACGCCTTGTGCCGAGGGGGGGGGTACGGAACCCGCTCAAGAACAACTGGCAGGACTTCTGTTCCCTTGTCCTTGGCCACCGCTATCCGTCGCCAAGGCTCACGGAGTTGGTGATGGGGTTCCCTACTGCGTGGGTGAAAACAAAGCACTAGGCAACGCCGTTGTGCCGCAGGTCGCATGGATGATCGGAACGGCCATCAAGGCGGCGCACGAAGGGCGATACGTGGAAATGTAAACTTTTCCCCAAACATTACATCGACGGCGAAAAACAGGGAAAGAGAGGGTAAAAATGGGCAAGAATTGGTTTCAAAGATTGTTTGGAACGTGCTGTGATGGAGCGCCAGAAAAAAAAGTTTCCATCGGCCTGCATTCTCCTCGCGGGATTAAAGACCGTCCCGACCCTACACCTCCGCCCCCTCCACCCCCGAAGCACAGGCTGCGCGCGGATTCCAACCGCAAATCGTGCCCGCTCCGCACGCTAGCATGCAACTTCGCCCGTGACCTTGTTTTGGGGTGGGACCGTTGTCTCGAAAATGCGTGTGCCTGGTTCGTTCCAGGACACGGATGCGCCCTCGTTCCGCCTGGCCTTTCTGGTGCAACATTGGTGCAGAAGATGAAGGAAGCGCCCCGGCAAGAGGGGGGCTATTCCGTTCCGGGCAAGGTTCCCCCCGCCGCCGTGTTCCAGGAAGTGGACCGGCGCGGAGCTCCGGGAATAACACTCGGAATCGTGCACGAGGTGCTGGCGGCGGCGGAACGTGTGACCGGGCGGATAATCATTTTGGCGCCCGGCACAAGGGTTTTCCCCCATACCGACCTTCCCGTCCTGTTCGACGTTGAGGCCGTGCGCGCGGCCATGCCCGAACACAACCTGCACCCCGACACCGTACGGGCCGTGCTCGATGCCCTGCGGCGGGTGATGTGCGGAAAGGGAGATCCGATGTGATGCCCGCCCACAATCACCTTCCCCCGCACCTCGTCGGCATGCGGGCGCTGTCCATCATGCAGCCGTGGGCGGGGCTTATTGTCCTGTCCGCCGTGGACGGCATGTTCAAGCGGGTGGAAAACCGAACCTGGCCCGCGCCGGCCGCCATGCTGGGGCGGCGGTTCGTCATTCACGCATCCGCCCGTCCCGATCCTGATTGCCGCGAGTATGGCCCGCGCGGCGCGGCCATAGATGTTATTGCGGATCAAATCGCGTGGTGCGCTGCATCCATATCGTCAAAGAGGTTTGACGCCGCCCTGGCGCGCATTCCCCACGCCTTTGCCTGTGGGGCCATCCTGGGAACCGCCGTGCTGTCCGGCTGCACACAGGACGATACCGACCCGTGGGCCATGCCAAAGCGCGAACACTGGCACCTGGGCGACGTGCAGGCTCTGCTTTCCGGGCCGATCCCGTACAAGGGCGCGCTGGGGTTCTGGACGGTCAGAGGTGTGGCGCAGGAGCGCGCGCCGGAGAGGGTGGGGTAGGGTATGCGCAACGTCTTTTCCTTCTCCGGCGGCAAGGACTCCACCGCAATGGTCGTCGACGCTTTCGAGCGCGGCGAGGACATCGCGGATGTCGTGTTTTTTGACACCGGGTGGGAGTTCCCGGCCATGGCCGCGCACATTGCCCAGGTAGAGGAATATATCGGTCGGAATATCACCCGCCTCGTCCCTCCCCAGCCGTTCAGTCATTGGATGTTCGATGCGGTGGTGCGGTTTCGCAACGGAGAGCAGAAGGGGCAACAACGGCGCACGGGGAACGGGTGGCCGTCACCGTTCCGGCGCTGGTGCACGCGCATCAAGGTGCGGTGCATCAACCACTATCAGAAAGGGCTCATGCAACGCGCGGACATCGCGCACAACATGGCCGTGTGCATCGGCTATGCGGCGGACGAGACGGAGCGGACGGAGCGGACGGAGCACCAGGCGAACGCGGAGGCCCACGGCTGGACCGTGCGCTATCCGCTCATCGAGCGCGGCATGACCGAGCCGCAGGCGTTGGCCTTCTGCAAGGAGCGCGGGTTTGATTGGGGGGGGTGTGTACGATCATTTCGACCGGGTTTCGTGCTTCTGCTGCCCGCTGCAAGGGCTCAAGGAACTGCGCTCGCTTCGCGCTCACTATCCCGACCTGTGGCGCACCATGCTGGATTGGGAAAAGCGCATGGACCAGACGCAGCTTATCCGGTTCAAGGGAGAGGCCAGCGTGCACGATCTTGAACGGCGCTTTGCCGAGGAAGACAGGTTCGGCAGGCTGCCAGGCATGGAGGTTACATGCTAGGCGCGTGGCCCCCTCTCACCTTCTGTGGCGATGCGGCGCAAAGCAGAGTCCACCAGAAAAGCGGAGCGTCCGCCTTCGCGCCCGCGTCCTCTGCCACCCACAAAGGCGTCAATCTGCTCAAGGTGGTCTTCGCGCACAGTGATGTTGATACGCCGCGTTGCGTGCAGGAAAGACAGGTCAATATCCACCAGCGCCACCAAAGCGGCGTCCTCGGCATCCCCGCTGGCCGCGACCGCTTCCAGGGGCGACGGATCGGGCACGGTCTTGCCCGTCACGTCGAGCCAAAGCCGGGCCGCCTCCTGCACGTTGGCCAGGCATTCGGCCAGGGAATCGCCCATGGTGGTGCAGCCCGGAAAATCGGGCACGAACGCCCCGAACACCTCGCCATCGTCCGTGTGAAAAACAACCGGATACTTCATAATTGCCTCCTGAAAAAGGGAACCGGAGCGGGCCGGTTACTTCCAGCCCGCGTCCTTCATGATCCTGTTGAGGGTGCCTTTTGGGATGTCCTTGCCTTTGTGCTCGGCAACCACCACCACGCGCTCACCCTTGCGGTACACGCGATGGCTTCCGCTTGTCCGCCGCATCAGCGTCCATCCTTCCGCTTCGAGCCTTGCTATGACTTCCCTGCTGTTCATGAGTTCAATATATACACACTATACACACCTGTCAACAATAGAATGTGATTTTACCCAAAAAAGTGAGGGAAAATATGCCTGAAAATGAAGGTAACGAGGTCAAGAAAGTGGGGGAAGGCCTCGCGGGATGGTTGTCTACAGTCGAGGAGTTTAAGGAAGAGTGTGCACGGCTTGATGAAGAGCTTCGCAGTGTTTTTGTGGTGTTTGAAGCGCGGTTAATAAACGCCATACGCGAAGGTTTAGGTAAGTATATGCCAAAGAGATACGCGCGGAGGAAGTGCCCCCGCGCGTTGAGGAAGGCATCGAGGCCATGAAGGGTTGCCGCCCGCTGACCGTCGAGGAAATCGACGCTGCTCTGGGAACCTTCCAGGGGCGGTTTGCGCTGCGCAACCGGGCGCTGTTCATGCTCGGTATCAAGTCTGGTTTTCGCATCCGGGAGCTATGCAGCCTGCGGGTGCGGGACGTTATCCAGCGTGGACACATCAAGGATGACGTGACCGTGGCGCGCAGAAATATGAAGCGCAAGCAGGAAGGGCGCACCGTGTTCCTGAACGACAAGGCCCGCGCCGCCCTGGTGGCGTGGCTGCCCGAGCTCTACCGCAGGGGCTACGCCAGCCCGGAGTCATTCGTCTTCCAGAGTCAAAAGGGGTTCAACCGCCCCATTTCCATTGTCCAGGGATACCGTGTGCTGCAACAGGTGTTTGATGCGCTGGGGATGACCGGCAACCTGGGCACGCACAGCATGCGCAAGAGCTTTGCCAACGCGGTCTATGCCGCGTTCCTGGCGCGCGGGCAATCCGACCCGCTGCGCATGACGGCCAAGGCCATGGGCCACAAGTCCATTGACTCCACCGACCGCTATCTCTCGTTCCGGAGGGAAGAGGTCAACGACGTGATTCGGGGGTTGTGAAACAGGAGGTAGGGCAATGTTGACGTGTTCATGCAATGACGAGTGGGACGAGGATGGCTGGGCGTTCTTCTATCCGGAAGATTTGGAGCCGTTCGACGGCGCGCGCCGCAAACGCTGTTCAAGCTGCAAGGCGCTCATAGACAAGGGAAGCGACGCGCTCAAGTTCCGGCGCATCCGCTATCCGAGGAGCGAAGTGGAGATCCGCATTTATGGCGAAGACCGCGAACTGCCCATCGCCCCGTTCTAGATGTGCGAGAAGTGCGGCGAGATTTACCTCAACCTGCACGCCGCCGGGTATTGCTTGATGCCCGACGAGGACATGCGCATCGCCATCGCGGAATATTGGCTTATGACCGGGGTTGACCCGGTTAATTACGAGAAGGTGAACGGATCGCAAGGAGGTGGCGGGCGATGATGGATAACAGAGTTTTTAACATCAACGGTTGTGGAAGCGATATGCTTCTTCAAGTCTTGAAACTTGCCTTTGCGCAAGCAGGTGTCAAGACGGCGAAGGCGTGGGAGCATCACACGGAAAAGGGAATGATTCTTGTTTGGTGCAAGGATAAAGCCGCGAACAACCTTCCCGGAGAAATGACTTCAGAACAAATCCTGCCTCTAATTGAAGCGTACCTTAACGGAGAGGATGCACGGGGCGTCCCGTGTGAAGGATGGGACGCCAACCATGACCACGATGGCAGTAACGGTAAAGGCTGGCGTGCGTATGTAGAGGATTGGGGGCATGTAGATGGAAACCGTTACACTATCTGCGCTATCAAGCCCGCGTTCGTGTGGTATGGGAAATAGGGGGTTAGCTACACATGACCGAAGAACAACGCGATTTCCTCACGGTCAACGAGGTGGCGTTTCACCTCAATGTTGATCCCGAGACGGTGCGGCGGTGGATCGGGCGCGGGGCGCTCGTGGCGTCCAAGCCTGGGCGGGTGTGGCGCATCGAGCGCGAGGAATACGAACGGTTCAAGGCCGCCATTCGGGTGGTTCCCGTGGGCGAAGAGGAGGGTGAGGCATGAGCAGGTTGCGCGCGCAGGTGGTGGTGTCCGCCATGGGTTGGAAGGGCATCGAGGTGTACGTCGAGGGAGACCCGTCGCGGACCGTGGCCAAGCTCTACGACGACGAGGTGCCCGCCCTTATCGACGACCTGAACCGGGCTTTGAAGACCAGGGTGGTGCGCACGCCTTCGCCGTTCGGTGATTCGTACAGCTTCGAGGTGGAACAATGACCGCCGCCCCGGTCTTCATCAAGGGTAAGGCGGCCATTGCCAGGCGAGCCGGAGTGAGCGAACGTACCCTGGAACGGTGGATTGCCGAGCTCGGCTTCCCTGCCAAGTTCATTGACGGCCGCTGGCGCGTGACCGTGGCGGCCATGGAAAAATGGTTCGACGAACAACCGTGTAAACCATGTCAAGAGGGTAACGCCGGGTTATAGAGGGGGCAACGGTGGGGCAAGTCTCCATCGCCCCCAAAAACATGCCTTACACTGCGCGCAATTCGGGCGGGCCTCCTTGCCCACGCGGATGGCGCGGCTTCATCCTTCCTGCCGCCTCTCCAAAATAGGACCAAGGAGGCTCCCAACACCTAGCGTTGAGGGGCATACCATGGCCGATCCCGACTTCTCCAACATCAAGCATTTCACCCGCCAGGAGCTCGCATGCAAATGCGGGTGCGGCCTGTGCAACACGCGGCAGTCAAGCCTTGAGCGCCTTGAGCGCGCCCGCGTGCGGGCTGGTGTGGGGTTCGCCATCAACAGCGCCTGCCGCTGCCCGCAGCACAACATTGCAGAGGGCGGCAAGCCCAACGGTGCACATCCCAACGGAACGGCCTTTGACATTGAGGCCAAAGACTCGCGCACGCGGTTCCAGGTGGTGGCGGCCTGCCTTGCCGAGGGGTTCCACCGCGTCGGCATTGGCAAGACGTTCGTGCATGTGGACGACGACGAAGCGCTGCCGCCCAACGTGGTGTGGCTGTACTAGGGGTCGCGCATGTTGCCCTTCCTTGCCCTGGCCGCAAACCTCGTGCCGTCCATCGTTGGGCTGTTCAGCATCAAAGGCGAGGAGGCAACAAAAAAGGTCGCGTCCGCTGTGTGCGCCGTGGCTGGTGTGGATGATCCCAACGAGGCCGCCACGCGCATTCAGGCCAACCCCGCCTTGCAGGCGCAGTTAAAGGCCGATCTTGAGCGCATCGAGCTTGAGTTCTACCGCGAGGACACGGAAAGGCTGCGCATCGTCAACGAGACGATGCGGGCGGAAGGCGCAAGCGGCGACCCGTGGCAGCGGCGGTGGCGTCCGTGGTTCGGGTTCGTGGCAGGCGGCGCGTTTGGGGTGCAAATTTTTGGGCTCATGTTCGTGGGAGGATGGGCCGTAGTCGCCAAGCCGGAACAGGCTCCCGCGATTATCAACTCCCTTGGGCTGCTGGCTGGATCGCTGGGGACCACATGGGCCGTGGCGCTGGCTGTGCTGGGCGTGCAGGTCATGGGTCGCACCAAAGAAAAAACGGCGGCTGCCGGCGGGCAGATTGGCGGCGGTATTGCGGGCGCAGTGCAGGGCCTTGCGGCCATGTTTGGGGGCAAGAAGTAATGCCACCCGAACCCCATACCTGCACCATGCACGGCGAGGTAATGGCGCAGATTACCGCCAGGTTGCAGGGCATGGAAGACAAGACGGCAGAAAACAATGTGCTGTTGAAAGAAATCGCCCGCGACATAGGCGCTGCGAATATTGCCAGCGCAACCCTTGGGGCACAGGTGACTGCCATCAATGTCACTATTGGCGACATCAAGACAAGCAACGCGGAACAGTGGGCCGCCATCAACAGTGTGCGGCGCTTGGTGTGGACGGGCTTTGGAATATTTACGGCGCTGGCCACGGTTGCGGGACTGTTCGCCACGTTGGCGAAGTAGCCCATGCCCCCGGCACCACGCCGCCCATGCCGCAAGCCAGGATGCGACCAGCTACACCGCAACGAAAGTGGATTTTGCGATGCACACGAACAGCAGGTCAAGCGCAAGGCGCAACGAGAGCACGACGCACGGCGCGGGTCTGCTGCCAGCCGTGGTTATGACTCAAAATGGCGGCAGGCTCGTGCGGCGTATCTGCGCAAGCACCCGCTGTGTATCCAGTGCCAGGCCGAAGGGCGCGCTGTGGCTGCCACGGTAGTGGACCACATCGAGCCGCACAGGGGCGACAAGGCGCTGTTTTGGGACTCCAAGAACTGGCAACCGCTGTGCAAAAGGCATCACGACATTAAGACGGCAAACGAGGACGGCGGCGGCTGGCAATAAGGCCGCTGTAGAGCACCCCACCGGGGGGGGGACAAAAGTCTACGCCCCCCGACGCAGGACCGAAGCTCGCTCTAAAAATTTAGGTGTGTCAAAATTGATGGGTTTTTTACGAAATGCCGTAAGTTTTGGAATTGCGAGTGGTTGCCCGTAAAAAGTGCGGGAAACGCGGGATTAAAAATGTGGTGTTTTGCCGTTGTTTTTGAAGGGCACCACAAAGGGAAAATCTAAAGGGTTGGACATGGCCAAGGGACGCAAGACAACGCCGAAACCAATGAAGGTACTCAAGGGCACCTTCCGGCCCGACAGGGATAACCCGGTCGCGCCGCTTCCCTCATCGCAGGGGATGCGTGCGCCGGAGTGGTTGAACCGTCTCGCGGTGGAATATTTCGGCGTGCTCAAGAGCCGCATTGAGGAGTTTGGTTTGAACTCCTCGACCTTCACGGAAGTTGTTGCTCTGGCCGCCTCGCGCATGGCGGAAATCGACGAATGCGAGGACTACATCCGCGCCAAGGGCCGCGTCTACGTCACACAGAGTGGCAAGGGTGATGCGCTGTGGAAGTCCAATCCGGCAGTTGCCCAGAAAAACGAGGCCATGCGTCACCTACACGGCCTACTGGCCGAACTCGGCTTGACCCCGGCGTCCATCGCCAAGGTGAACAGCCCGAAGAGCAAAGAAGAAGCCAGCCCCTTCGCGCAATTTGGATAAGCTATGAAGTTCAAGAAACATTACCCGTTCTCTGCCCGCGCGACGCAATACGCGCGGGATGTGGTGGACGGCAAGATCATCGCCGGACGGCTGACCGTTCTGGCCTGTGCGCGCCACCTGGCCGACCTCAAGCGCGCAGAGGCAGATCCCGCTTTCCCCTACGAATACGACCCGGCGAAGGGCGACCGCATTTGCGCCTTCGCCTCAAACCTCGTGCACGTCAAAGGCAAGTGGGCCGCCTCGGAAGACCCGCGCATCAAACTGGAAGACTGGCAGTGTTTCATGCTGGCCGTTCCGTTCGGCTGGGTGAACAAGTCCGACGGCCTGCGGCGTTTTTGCGAGGTCTATGCGGAGGTCGCGCGCAAGAATGGCAAGAGCATCATCGCGGCCATCGTTGGCCTGTACATGATGCTCTGCGATGGCGAACCAGGCGCGGAGGTCTACGCCGGGGCCACCAGCGAGAAGCAGGCCATGGAGGTCTTTCGCCCAGCCTGGCTTATGACCAAAAAAACCCCCAGTTTCGCGCCGCACTTTGGCGTCGACTTCTCCGGCACGGTCAAGAACCCCGGCCCATTGTACCGCATCAAGGATGTGTCCCGTTTTGAGGCCGTGGTGCACAACCCCGGCGACGGCGCATCGCCGCACTGCGGCATCGTGGACGAATACCACGAGCACCGCACGCCGGACCTGTACGACACGTTTGCCACGGGCATGGGGGCGCGTTCGCAACCGTTGCTTTTTGTCATTACCACGGCGGGCAAGGACACGTCCGGCCCCTGCTACGCCAAACGCACGCTGGCCAAGTCCGTGCTTGAGGGCAGCGTGGAAAACGACACCTTGTTCGCCATCATCTACACCCTGGATGATGACGACGATTGGACGGACTTTGAGGTCTGGAAAAAGGCAAACCCAAATATCGGCGTATCCGTGCACGTCTCCTATCTGCAAAAGCGGCTGGCCGTGGCGCGGCAGAGCCCCGAAACGGCCAACGTCATCTTGTGCAAGCACCTGAATAGGTGGACCAACGCGGGTAGCGCGTGGCTTGACATGGTGAAGTATGCCGCCGCCGCCGACACGTCCCTCGACGTGCAGGAGTTTATGGGCGTGGACGCCTTTGCGGCCATGGACCTGGCCAACAAGATCGACTTGGCCGCGCTGGTCATCTTTGTGCGCGCCTCGTGGGGGTGGGCCATGTTCGCCAAACACTATCTGCCGGAGGAAACGGTCAACAAGGATTGCAACGCCCATTACCGGCAGTGGCGTGACCAAGGATGGTTGACCGTGACCGACGGGGCGCGCACCGACTTTGGGCGCATCGAGGACGATCTGCGCGAGTTTGCGGATGTGCTTGCCATCCAGGAGCTGGCCTTTGACCCACGCGAGGCGTCGTACTTTGTGCAGCAAATCGGAGAGTGGGCCTCGTTCGAGTGTGTTGAGGTGCCGCAGTCGCCAGCCCATATTTCAGAGCCCATGAAGGAACTTGAGGCCGCGCTCTATAACGGGGAAATCAGGCACAACGGAGACCCCTTGTTGGCGTGGCAGTTTGGCAACGTGATCCGCAAGAAGGCCAAGGGCGGGGGTGAGCAGAAGGCATACTACCCGACCAAGGAAACAGGCGCGTCAAAGATCGACGCGGCGGTGGCGGCCATCATGGCCATGTCCCGCGCCAAGGCGGCTGTTGACTGTGGGCAGTCCATCTACGAAACGCAGGAGGGTCTGCTCTGATGTGGCCTTTTACCCGCACCACCAAGGCACCACAAAACGCCTCGCCAGAGAACCCCTCGACGAATCTCTCCAAGCCGGACTCTTGGCTATACGACGCCTTCGGCGGTGCGAAGGCGAGCACGGGGGTGATGGTGAACGAGGAGACGGCTCTGCGGGTGTCCGCCGTATATCGCTGTGTAACCCTGTTGGCCAGCGGCGTGTCGTCCCTGCCGTGTGGCATTTTCGTCCCGGACGGAAAGGGCGGAAAGGTCGCCGCATCGGAACACCCGGCATATTCATTGGTGCACTCGACACCCAACACCATGATGACGGCGGTCACGATGTGGGACGCCTTCATGTGGAATGTCCTGCTGCGCGGCAACGGTTACGCAATCATTGATTGGGGCCGGGATGGGCACCCGCGCGAACTGTTCCCCGTTCCCGCGTCTCTTGTCCGAGTTGAACAGGAGTCAGGCCGCAGCCTGCGGTATTTTGTGAAATTGGCTGGTGGTGGAGAAGAGCGCGTGCCCATGGGTGAGATGCTGCATGTTCCAGGACCGGGATGGAACGGCATGCAGGGGATGAGCGTAATAGCCAACGCGGCCCGCGAGGCCGTGGGGCTGTCCATCGCGGCTGAACAGTTTGTGGCCAAAATGCACGCCAATGCCGCCCGCCCATCCGGTTTTGTGAAAACGAAAAAGACCATGAGCACAGAAGCCATGGAACGTCTAAAGGCGACCTTTGACAAGCTGCATGCCGGGGTGGGCAATTCTGGGAAGACCGCCGTGCTGGATAACGAAATGGAATGGCAGCAGGCGCAAATAAACCCGGTTGACGTGCAGACTCTGGAAAGCCGCCGTTTCCAGGTGGTGGACATCGCCCGCATTTTTGGTGTCCCGCCCCACCTCGTCTTTGAGACGGACAAAACTACGGCGTGGGGTTCTGGCATCGAACAGCAGGGAATCGGGTTTGTGCAATACAGTCTGCGGCCCTGGATCGTGCGTATCGAACAGGAAATCAACCGCAAGTTGTTCGGATACAAAGAGCGTAAGCAGAACGGATATTATGCGGAATTTAATCTTTCTGGGATGTTGCGCGGAGATTCAAAAACACGATCTGATTTTTATTCCTCCGCCATACAGAATGGATGGATGACGCCGAACGAGGCCCGCAAGCTGGAAAATCTTCCTGCCGTTCCCGGTGGGGATACGTTGTTCATTCAGCAAAACTTGCAGCCCATTGACGCGGCAGGCGCGGCCAATGGCGACACCGGAGGCAAATAGCATGTTTAAGGTCTTCAACTTGACCAAGGGCTCCGCGCCTCCGTCATGGTTTGCCATCAAAGCCGTGGCCGATGACGTGGTGGAAATCTACATTTACGACATCATCGGTCAGGATTGGTTGGGCCAGGGCGTGAGCGCGGCGCAGTTCGTGCGCGATTTGCAGGACATCACGGCGTCCACCATACGCCTGTGCATCAACTCCCCTGGCGGCCTGGTGTGGGAAGGCGTGGCCATCTACAACGCCCTGCGCCGCCACCCGGCCCGCGTCGAGGTGCATGTTGACGGATTGGCCGCCAGCATTGCCAGCCTCATTGCCATGGCGGGCGACACCATCACCATGGCGGCCAACGCCATGATGATGATTCACAACCCGTGGGCCTGCTGCTGTGGCGATGCGCGCGACATGCGCGAATACGCCGATTTTCTGGACAAGATTCGCGGTCAGTTGGCAGAGACCTACGCTGCCCGCAGCGGCAAGCCCGTGTCGGATATTGTGGCCATGCTCGACGCGGAAACATGGCTTACGGCTGCCGAGGCCGTGGAGCTGGGCCTTGCCGACGCGGCAACCGACATGTCCGCAGCGGCCACGGCGGACATTTCCATATTTAACAACCCGCCCAGCGCTGCCAGACAGGATGCCGTCACCACGGCCATTGCCGCGGCGCCAGACCAGGGCGGCGGGCCTGACCTTACGCGTATGCGTATGCGCCTGGCCCTTATGACCCGTGGCATTCCGGCGCGGCAGTCGCGCCCGACTACAACCGCCTAGCCCCACAAGGAGGGTATTATGGCCAAGGACAAGAAAGACCTGTTGCAGGAGCGGGCGCGGCTGACCACGGAAGCGCACGCCATCATGGAAAAGGACGATATGACCAGCGAGGACGAGGCCAGGTTTGACGCCCTCATGGCCGAAGCGGACAAGATTCAGGAGCGTGTGGACCGCATTGACCGCCTTGATGCGGCGGAAAACAGTGCCGCCACCGCCATCGCCTTTGCGGCGGACCTGGCAGGCGTGAGCGTTGACGAGGCTAATGCCCATGAGGCAGCCGTGGCCGCCGCCTTCAACTCCTTCATGCGCGGTGGCATCCTGGCCTTGAACGAGGATCAGCGCGGCATCATCTTCGCCCGCCACCAGGCCATCCCCGGTGCTGTGCGCAACGCGCAGACCACGACCACCACGGGTGGCGGCTACCTCATTCCCACGGGGTTCCACAACATGCTGACCGAGGCGCTGCTGGCTTTCGGCGGTGTGCGCAGCGTGGCCACCATGCTGCCCACGGACGGCGGCAACCCGCTGCCCATGCCCACGGTCAACGACATGGGCAACAAGGGCGCGCGCGTGGCCGAGAACGTGCAGCATTCCGGACAGGATGTGACCTTCGGCCAGGTCACGCTTAACGCCTACACCTACTCCTCCAAGGTCGTGCTGGTGCCTGTGCAACTCATGCAGGACAGCGCCTTTGACCTGACCGGGTGGCTGGCCAAGGCGCTTGCCAACCGCCTGGGGCGCATCACCAACGAGGAGTTTACCACCGGTAATGGCACCGCGCAGCCCAACGGCATTGTGACCGCCGCCACACTGGGCAAGACCGGGGCAAGCGGGCAGACCACGACCATCATCTATGATGACATTGTGGACCTGCTCCACTCCGTTGATCCCGCTTACCGCATGTCTCCCGGCTGCGGTTGGATGTTTGCCGACTCCACGCTCAAGGCGCTGCGCAAGATCAAGGACGGCGAGTCCCGTCCTATCTGGCAGCCCGGTCTTGCGGGTGGTGCGCCGGATACCATTCTCGACAAGCCGTACACCATCAACCAGGACATGGCGGCTATGGCCGCTTCCGCCAAGTCGATTCTGTTTGGCGACCTCTCCCTGTACCACATCCGCGAAGTCAAGGGCATCCACCTGCTGCGCTTGGAAGAGCGGTACGCCGACTACTTGCAGGTTGGATTTTTGGCCTTCCAGCGCTGTGACGGCGACTTGCTCAACGCTGGCACCAACCCCGTGAAATACTACCAGAACGCCGCAGGCTAGCCAGCGCGGCAGACGACAACGGCGGGGGCCGCGCGGCCCCCGCCATAAAGGAAGGGAGCCATGGCGAGAACCAAGAAGACCGCAGAGAAGACACCAAAGACCAGGAAGACACCAAAGGCCAAGAAGACGCCCGCAGCCCAGGAGCAGGCCGTGCCTCCGCATACGGGAGGTGTTGTAGCGGAATCAGCCCCCGTGTTCGTGGGTGACAACTGCGGTGAACTCATGGCGCGCGGCGTGCCTGGCGTGGCGGCTGAAATGGCAAGTGCTGCTGGCGAAGGCGGAACACGCGGCACCGTGCGCGTGCGCATGTTGGTGGGAATGTCTGGTGGTCCCAATCCGGTGTTGCAGCCCAACGGCGCGGACGTGAACCTGATCCCCGGACAGGAGCTTGACCTGCCGTCAGAAATGGCCGCCGCGTGGCACAAGGCCGGATCGGCGCAGCTTGTGGCTGACGCGGAGGGCGCGGCAGCGGCAAAAAAGTAGCTGGCGCGGTCGTGGTCTGCGCAGACGCCCCGTGTCTGCATGACGACCTGGCCGCGCTGGGTGAAATCAAAGGGTTTGACCTCATTGCCGTGAACCGCGCCGCGCTCAAGGTGGCGCACCCCATAAATTATTTGGTCACGCTGCATTGGTACACGCATGAAATCGAACAATGGCGGGAGCAACGCAAAGGGAAGGGCTGGAATGACGATTATCTGCTTGTTGGACACGAGGGAAGGGCTCCCGTGGGTGTTGCGTTCCCGTTCCGTGCCCCGTCCGGCTCGTCTTCGCTTTTTGCCTGCCTGTTTGCGCTGTCCATTGGGTATGAGCGCGTTGTGCTTGCGGGCGGGCCGCTCGACCACCCAGGATATCACGACTACCGCGAGGGATGGCGCGCCGCGCGGCGCGACGTGCGCGGGAGGGTCATATCCTTGTCAGGGTGGACGCGGGAATTTTGCAAGGGGGCCACATGCTGAAACTCATTGAGGCCGCAACCGTGGAGCCTGTGAGCCTGACCGAAGTGCGCGCACAGTGCAACATCGAGCACACGGACGATGACGCCCTGTTGTCCATCCTGATGGCTGCCGCGCGGCAGGTGGCGGAAACCATCATGCACAGGCAGTGCGTGGCCGCCACCTATGAGCGCGTGCTCGACGCCTTCCCGGATAACGACGATCCCCTGGAACTACCCCGCCCGCCGCTGCAATCGGTCATGTCGGTGACGTATCTGGACGCGGATGGCGCGGAGCAGACCCTAGAGGCGGACACGGATTTTGTGACGGACACGGACAGTGAACCAGGCCGCATCTATCCGGCCTATGGCAAGACCTGGCCATCCACGCGCGACACGCTCCGGGCTGTGCGTGTGCGCTATGTGACCGGGTGGCCGCTGACAGGGACATCGCCGGAGGCGTCCACCACCCCTGCCGCCATCAAGGCGTGGGTGCTGCAACGGGTGGCCACCCTATACGAGCAACGCGAATCCCTGGCGCTGGGAACCATTGTGGCGCAGGTGCCGCGTGATTTTGTGGACGGCCTGCTCGACCCCTATATCATTCCGGAGGTGGTGTAATGGACAGACTGAAAATCTTATCAAGCAACAGCCAAGAAATGTCCGCGCTTGTGCGTTTTCTTGGACTGCCCCGCAATGTCCGCGCGTTCACGCTGCGGGCTTCAGTCGATGAGGTGCCCACGGTAGAGGCCACGTATTTCCCAAGAGAAAATGACCCTGAACCCATAACCGAGCTGCGGCCCCTGGCCTGGCAGAGCGAATGGGAACTGCCCTGATGCGCGCCGGACGTCTGCGCCATACCGTGACTATTGAGCACACCGTGAGCACCCAGAACGCCTACGGTGAGATGGTCCCCGCTTGGGAGGCTTTTGCCACGCGCCGCGCCGCTGTGCGCCCCCTGGCCGGGCGCGAGTATTTTGCCGCCTCTGGTGAGGGCGCGGAGGTCACGCACGAGATACGCCTGCGCTATCTGGACGGCGTGACCACGGCCATGCGTATTGTTTTCAACACCAGGCACTTTGACATCCAATCCGTCATCAACGTGAACGAGCGGGGCCATGAGTTGATTATCATGGCCGTGGAGACGGTCGCATGAGCGGAGAGTATGTGGACGTGCAGATAACCGGTCTCAAGGAACTTGAGCGCAAGCTCTTGCAACTTCCGGACAAGATTGCGGACAAGGTGTTGCGTTCCGCCGTGTTGAGCGGCGCGGGCGTGGTGCGCAAGCGGGCGCGGCTGCTAGCGCCCAAGCGCACCGGGAAGCTGGCAAAGTCCATTCGCTCCAAGGTGCGCAAGCGCACGGGCAAGTTTGTGCGCATCTACGACGTGGGGCCGACGGTGCGCTACGGGCACCTGGTGGAATACGGCACCGCCCCGCACGTCATCAAGGTGCGCAAGGCCCTGGCCATGGGCAAGGACGGGCGATTCGGAAAGGTGGTGGAACACCCCGGCAGCGCGCCGCGCCCTTTCCTGCGTCCTGCCTTTGACAGCGCCACCACGGATATCATCGAGACCATGCGCAAAAAAATGGCTGCCGGGATCGAGAAGGAGGCGTCAACGCCGTGAGCATTGCCGAACCCAAGATAACCGCCGTGCTCCTGCATGATGCCACGGTGGCGGCATTGGCAGGCACGCGGGTGCATCCCGCGCCCTTGCCGCGCGGGTGCGCCCTCCCGGCCATATCCTACGCCCGCATATCAGGCGGGCAGGTGTACAGCCTGGCAGGTTATTCCGGCCTGGAAAACCCGCGCATCCAGGTGGATTGCTGGGCTGAAACCTATGACGCGGCCAAGGCGCTGGCAACTGCCGTGCGCGCGGCCATGGACCGCGCAACCACGTTCAATGCGCTGGTTATCGGAGACAGGGACCAATTCAGCGACACGGGCCAAAAGCCGCACTCCGTGACGCTGGATTTCAGTGTTTGGAATCTCGAATAAGAGGAGAAAAATCATGCCGGATGATCCTATTAAGGCACAGGGCGTCGTGCTCAAGCGTGGGGATGGTGCTTCGCCGGAAGTGTTCACAGACATTGCGAAGATTGTGGGATTCACTGGCCCCAACGGGACGGCGACGGTCAGGGACAATACCACCTTGGCAGACCAGGGGAAGGTCAAGGCGATGGGACTGGTCGATGAAGGACAAATGACCCTCGAATGTCTGCTTGTCCCCGGCGATATTGGGCAAGCTGGCCTGCGCGCCGACAGACTCAACGGGACGTTGCGCAATTTTAAGCTGGTGCTCACGGATGCCGCGCAGACCACTTTGACATTCTCCGCGCTGGTGCTCTCTCACCCTATTTCCGGGAACAGCGGTGACACGGTGCATATGTCCGTCACACTGGAAATCTCTGGAATTGTGGATTGGAGCTGACCATGAAAGACCTGAAACAAGCCATCCTGAATGTGGATGACCTGCCGCGCGAGGCGGTGGAGGTGAAGGCGTGGGGTGTGACCGTGTACCTGCGCCCCATGACCGGCACGGAACGCGACGCCTATGAGGCGGTGGTCTTTAAGACCGACGGCACCATGAAACGGGAAGACATGCGTGCCGAGCTCTTGGTCCGCTGTCTGGTGGACGCCTCCGGGAATCGGCTGTTCGGGGATGACGAGGTGGCCGCGCTGGGAGGCAAGAATTCCGCCGTGCTCTGCCCTCTGTTCCTCAAGGCGCAACGCATCAATGGCATTGGCGTTGGTAGCGACGAGGAGATGGAAAAAAACTAGCAACGCGGGGGTCGAGGTACTTCTACTTCACTCTCGCGGAGACACTCGGCATGACCGTGCGCGAACTCCTCGCGCGCGTGGACAGCCGGGAGCTTTCGGAATGGATGGCGTTTTTCCGCCTGCGGGAAAAACGCCGCACGGCGGGCGCAAACGGCACCGCGCCGCAGAAAAAGCCAGATGCGGCCACGCTCTCGGA
Source organism: Desulfovibrionaceae bacterium (assembly GCA_050251715.1). Classification (GTDB taxonomy): domain Bacteria; phylum Desulfobacterota; class Desulfovibrionia; order Desulfovibrionales; family Desulfovibrionaceae; genus JBFWMG01. Next base: position 129,162 of record JBFWMG010000003.1, read on the forward strand.
ACAGATAAAGGCCGCGTTCAAACGCAGGGGATACTAGAACATGGTTGCAACAGCCGGAACATTGATGGTCGAGGTGGGCGCGAACGTCGCCCGGTTGCAGCGCGACCTCGGCAAGATGAACCAGCAGATAACATCCGCCACAAAACAGTTTTCCAGCGCATTCAAGGGCGTTGGGCTGGCCATCGGCGGCGCGTTTTCCGTGGCGGCCATTACCGGGTTTTTCAAGGAAGGGATGCGGCAAAATATGGAGTGGGAAAAGCGCCTGAACCGCACGACGGCGCTGCTCAAGGCCACGGGTGACGCCGTGGGCATGACCACCCGGCAGCTTGCCGCGTTTGCGGACCAACGCGACCTGTCCACCCTGGGCGACAAGGACGGCATCCTCGACGCCATCAACGTGATGCAGACATTCAAGTCCGTGTACGGTGAGACGTTCAAGGAGAGCATCAAGGTTGCCCAGGACATGGCGGCGGTCATGGGTACGGACGTGAAACAGGCCGCCATACAGTTGGGTAAGGCGCTGGAAGACCCGGTTTCGCAAATGAACGCGCTCAAGCGTTCCGGCATTTCCTTCACCGACCAGCAGAAGGACATGATTACCGCGCTTGTGGAGTCCGGCGACAAGGTGAAGGCGCAGGCCATGCTGCTCAAGATGTTGAAAGACCAGCTTGGCGGCGCGGCGGAAGGCGAGGCCAAGGGCATGGCCGGCAGTGTGGACACCTTGTCACATAACTGGCGAGAACTCACGGAAACCATGGCTAATACCAGCGCGGCAAAGAGCGGTATTGACGCCCTGGCAGAGGCCATTGACGGCATGACGCGCAGCCTCAAGGAGATGACCGGACAGGACGAAATCGGAAGATTGACCCGCGAGCTTGCCGCGTATGCGGAGGTGCAGCAGAGCGTAAACTATTCCGGGCGCGGCGCGGCAATGCCATCTACGGCGCGCGGCCAGGCACAAAGCGCCTATGCCCGGCAAGTTATGGAGGAAAAACGCCTCCAACTGGCCATGCTGCAAAGCGACGAAGAGGCGCGTGCGCGTGAAGAGGAAGACGTGGCGCGCATGGCGGCAATCAAGGCCAAGGAGGCGGCGCAGGCGGAAGCCAAGGCCATGGCGGAAAAGCGGGCCACCAAGGAGATGGCGGAACAGCTCAAGATAGCCAAGGAGCTGACCGGATCGCAGCAGGGGTTGCTGTATCAGGCGCAGGCCAACCGCGACCAGGGGAACACGCCCAGCCTGTGGGAATGGAACGGGCGCGAACAGCGCATCGATGAAAACGCCATCGCCTCCGCTCAATACGAGGCGCAGCAGGAGTGGGAAAAGCGCACACAGGACAACGTGGCGGCCACCCGCAACCTGGCCGATGAAGCGAAGAACGCTTTTTTGGATTACGCGAGGACGGCGGCGGATGTGGCGGGCAATGCCGCTTCCGCGTTCAACGCATCCATGAGGTCCATGACGGACGCCATCGTCAGTTTTGCCATGACAGGAAAGGATTCGTTTTCCGCCATGGCCACGTCCATCATTGCCGACATCCTGCGGATGACCGTGCAATCGAATATTACCGGCCCCATTGCCAACGTCCTCGGCTCTGCCTTGTCATCCGTGTTTTCAGCAGGCCCGACCATGTTTTCCGGGCAGTCGTCCTATGATTTGCAGGCCAGCGGCATGACCATGAACGCGGCCATGAACGTGCCGCGCGCCCACGGAGGATTGATCGACGAGCCGGTTATAGGCATTGGCCAGCGCACGGGCCGCTCGTGGTCGTTTGGCGAGACGGGAAACGAATGGGTTTCACCAGCCGGCGGCGGCGATGCGTCGGGTGGCGTGCAGGTCATCATCAATCAGGCCCCGGCAGGCACCACCGTGACGGAATCGCGCGGCGCGGGCAACCTGCGGCAAATCATTGTCGAGGTGGGCAAGGCGCTGGCCGAAGACGTGCGCGGCGGCGGCGCGCTGGGCAAGGCGATAGGCTCCACATACGGCATCCGCCGTCAGGGGAGGTTGGCATAATGGCGATTGTGTGGCTCCCGTCATTGCCGCAGGCATTCAAAAAGGACAGCTACGAAAGACAGCCGCAGGCCAACACCGTCGAGTCGGCAATGAGCACAGGCCCGGCCAAATCACGACGGCGCGGCAGTGCAAAGAAGCCTATCCATTCCGGGGTATATGCCATGACGGATGTGCAGTTCGATGCCTTTGAAGCGTTTTATTACGCCACCACCAAGGAGGGCGTGCTTCCTTTTGAGTGGCCGGGGCCGTTTGGCAATCAGACGATGAAGGCGAAAATAGCCTCATGGACTGCCGCACCCGTGGAAACTGACCTCTGGTCCGTACCCATTCGCATAGAGGAGCGCCCCTAATGCCGCGCGAACAGATGAGCGCAACAGCCGTACAGGCGGCCATGGCGCAGGAAACAGACGAGGCATTCATCATGTTGTTGACCGTGATGCATGACGACCTTGCCGCGCCCATGCGCTTTTGCCAGGACGATGTGGCCGAAGAGACGCGGATCATAGATGGTGATGAGGTGCTCGGCATTACCTCGCGCGGCGATTTCTACGCCGCGTTCCCCTTTGCGGTGGATATCCCGGCTGACAAGGACGACGAAATCGCGCGGGTGCAACTGACCATTGACAACGTGTCGCAAAAGATCATCGCCACCCTGCGCACCCTTGTCTCCCCGCCCACCGTATCCCTTGAAATCGCGTTGCTCGACTCCCCGGACACGGTAGAGGCGGGACCGTATGAAATGAAGCTCAAGTCCGCGCCATATAACACGCTGCAAATAACCGGCGAACTCGGAGGGGAAGACATCCTGAACGAGCCCTATCCTGGGGAGAGGTTCACACCTTCAAACGCGCCGGGGTTGTGGTGATGGCCACATTTCCAGCATGGGCCAATAGGTATGTGGGCCGCCATTTTGACGAGCGCACGTTCAACTGCTTTGACCTGGTGCGCACTGTGCTGGTGCGCGAGTTTGGGCAAAACATCCCAGCGCCCCCGCCAAACGTGTCCGCCGCCAAGGAAGACCGCGCCGCCGTTGTGGCCGCTATCAAGACGGGCCTCGACGTCTGGGAAGAGATAAACCCCGACAACGTGCGGCCAGGCGATGCCATCCTGCTGCGCATCATGGGGAATCCATGGCATTGCGGCGTTGTGCTGGCTCCGGGGTGGATGCTGCATGTGATGCAGGGCACAGACACCTGTATTGAAGATTACACCAACCTGAAATGGCGGAACCGTGTTGCAGGATTCTATAGATACGCCGGGTGAAGCGGTTTCCCTTGTGGGCGCGCTCAAGCCGTTTTCCGTGCAGCGCACGGAGACTATGGCCGTGGCCGGACCAACCGTGGCCGGACTGCTGCGCGGGGCGGGGTGGGGGGGCGTGCTGCGCCGTCCGCGTCATGTGCGCATCCTGGTCAACGACATGGTTGTCCCGCCGCAGGAGTGGGAAACGCACCGCCCCACGCCCGGGTCCGCCGTGTTTGTGCGCGTTTTGCCCTCCGGAGGCGGCAGTAGCGGCGGGAAAGACCCCATGCGCACGGTGCTGACTCTGGCCGTGGTTGCTGCGGCCATTGCCGCGCCGTATCTTGCCCCTGCTGCCTGGGGCACCATGACCGCTGCGGGTGGAATAACCCTGACCGGGGCGCTGGTGTCCGGTGGGGTCATGGTCCTGGGCACGGCCCTGGTGGACGTTATTTCCCCGGTTCAGGCCGCGTCCTATTCCCTGTCCGGTGGCCGCTCCAATCTGCAAGCGTCCTCTTCCAGCGCCTATAACATCCAGGGCACGCAAAACACCGATCCCAAATATATGCCCGTGCCCGAAGTGTACGGAGAACATCGCGTCTGGCCGCCCAACGGGGCAAAACAGTACACCGAGCTGGTGGGTGACGACGAATACCTGCGGTGCCTGTTTGTCGTTGGCAATGGGCGTTATGCCCTTTCAGACCACCAGATAGGCGAGACGCCGCTTTCCAGCTTTGCCGATGTGGAGATGCACATTCGTGACGGATCGGCGGGACAGGGTGGCTTGTCGCTCTATAGCAACGATGTGTACCAGGACGTGTTGTCCTTGTCGCTGGCCGCTGCGGACGGCTGGCAGACGCGCACCTCACAGACAGCCGTCGACGAATTGTCCTTTGATATCTATTTCAGTTCCATTTTTCGGGTACTCACCGAGGACGACGCCACATATAGCGCCCTCAAGGCGGCGGGTGAGGACGTGCAGGTGGGCGACTATTGGGCATCGTCCGTGCAGTTTGAGGCGCAGTATAGGGCGTCCGGTGGCGCATGGGCCTCGTGGGGCACCTTCACTGTGTCCGCCAACTCCCGTTCCCCCATCAGACGCGGGTATCGCCTGAAAGTGACCAAGGGGCAGTATGATGTGCGCTGGCGGCGCATCACGGCGGACGACAGTACGGGGTATGTGTATGACGCCTGCTCCATCACCGCCCTGCGCTCCATCAAATACACCGCGCCCATAGACGTTAATGCCGGGTGGTGCACCGTGGAACTGCGCATCAGGGCCACCAGCCAGCTTTCCGGGGTGATTGACCAATATAACTGCATGGCCAAGCGGTATCTTCCCGTGTGGGACGACGCCACGGAGACATGGACAGACACGCTTACCCGCAGCCCCGCCTGGGCATATGTCAACGTGCTGCGCGGGTCTGGCAACAAACGCGCCTTGTCGGATGCGCGGCTTGATCTGCCGTCGTTCAAGGCATGGGCTGACAGGTGCACCACCTACGGTTGGCATTTGGATGCGGTCATGGATTTTCAGAGCACGGTCTTTGAGACGCTGCGCGAAGTGGCCAGCGTGGGCCGCGCGGCCTTCGGCAAACTTGACCATAAATTTTCCATTGTGGAGGACAAGCCATGCAGCGTGGGCAAGCAGTCGCTTACCCCGCGCAATACGACCAGCTTTGAAGGGACCATCAGCTACCCATATCCGCGCCCACATGCCGTGCGCGCCAGATTCATCAATGCGGATGTCGGCTATCAGCAAGATGAATTGACGGTGTATGACGACGGCTACGACGAAACCACGGCCACGGTGTTTGAAACGCTCGACGTGGCCGGGATCGTGGAGCCTCAAGGCGTGTGGAAATATGTGCGCCGCAAGATGGCCGCCTCGTTGCTGCGGCATGAAACCATGCGTGTGGGCATGGACGTGGAAAACCTTGTCTTGGTGCGTGGCGACCGCGCCCCCCTGCAACACGACGTGCCCATGCTGGGCGTGGGCACGTCTGCCCGCGTGTCATCCGTGGCCACGGTGGTGGAAGACGAGGGACAACCGGATGAAGCGGTTTACACCACCGCCGTGACCTGCGACGACACCTTCCCCCTGGAAGCCGGAAAGACCTACGTGGTCAAGATACGGGGCGGCGATGGGACGTTCTTCACCCCATCAGTTGACTGCACAGAGGATGGCGAAACACCCACCCTGACCTTCCGCGCCCGCATCGGCGGCGCGGTGCAGCCCGTGGTCGACGACCTCGTGTCTGTCTTTGAGGCCGGTTTGGACGAAACCGACGTGACCGTGGCGGCCATAGAGCCAGGCCCGGACCTGTCAGCCATTGTGACCGTGGTGCCCTATGTGGATATGGACGCCCTTGAACTGGCGGCAGAGTTCCCCGGCTGGGTGTCCAATATCACGACCCCACCCAACTATGCCCGCAGCCTTCCACCCAAGCCCACCATTGACAGCGTTGTGTCGGACGAAACCGTCTTGACACGGCTGGCGGACGGCACCCTGCAATCACAAATCGTCGTGCGTTTTTCCTGGGCTGCTGGCGCGTGGCCGTCGGGTGGTGTGACTTTCCAGGCGCAGTTCCGCGAAACCAACGGCGGGGAATGGCGCAGCCTGCCTTATCTGTCCACCGACAGCAGAATTTTTCACGCCTGGCCTGTGCAGGACCGCGTCCGCTACGATGTGCGCGTGCGCGCCGTGGCGGCATCCGGCCTGGCGTCCGATTGGGCCACGGTGGAATCCCATGTTGCGGTCGGCAAGAGCACCCCGCCACCCGACGTATCCACCCTGCTCCTGACCAATGATGAATTGGTGTGGACCTACCCCTCGCCGCCGCGAGACCACGCGGGATTTCTGGTGCGCTACAATTCCGGGAGCAACCGCGCGTGGGGCACGGGAACACCTGTGCGGGAGGGGATAACCACCCTGACCCACATGAGCATCGCGGGATTCTCTGCCACGGTCACGTTTATGGTCAAGGCCGTGGACACGGCGGGTAACGAAAGCACGAACGCCGCCTATGTTGTCACGGCGCTGGGCGACCCCATCACGGCAAATGTCATCGAGACATACAGCGAAGCACCTGCCTTTGGCGGTACCGTTGCAAATGCCTCCGTGGTTGCCGACGAACTCGTGGCCAATGCGGTGGATTGGTGGACGGGGAATAATGCCAATGCCCTTTGGAGCGGGGTTGACGCCACGTTGGTGTGGTCCGCCATGTATGCCGCCATGTCCTATGCCTGGGCGTGGACCCCGCCCACAGAGGTGTTGGGGGAGCGGTTGCTTATCGACCGCAACACAGAGGGCGCGGGCGTGGTGTTGGAATACGCCACGGATAGCGCCGCCCCGGTGTGGTCAGGAGATGACGCCGCAGCGGTATGGTCCGGAGACGATGCCGCCGCGTGGTGGAACGGGAGAACAGGGTATGTGCAGTGGCCGGGAGAAATCGCGGCCCTCGGTAACACCGGATATTATTTCCGGGCCAGCATTGGCGGCGGCACCACGCGGGGGAAAATTATAGGCCTGGATCTGGTGGTGGATGTGCCGGATATCGTCGAGGAGTTTGACGACCTGGCCATCACGGTGGCGGCTGACGGCCTGCGCCTGCCCTTGACTAGGACATACCGCAGGGTCAAGGGCGTGCAGCTCACCTTGCAGGACGATGGTGGCACGGCAGAGACCATCAAGGGCTATGACAAGTCAACCGACGGCCCGCTCGTGAAGGCGAAGGACGCGTCGGGAACCTTTACCACCGCGCTTTTTGACGCGCGTGTTTGGGGGTATTGATATGACTGCGATTCCAAGCATTTCCGTACTTTCCTCCGCCAAGACGGAAGGCACGATGAAGAGCGATTTTTTTTCGCCCATTTTGGCCGCGCTGGCGGAAATGCCAGGTGGCGCGGCGCAATCAGAATTGACCATCGCCACCGGGGCGGCCACGCCCACGGGCGCGCTGCATACCGTGGACACGGAGGGCGACGCGGCCACGGACGACCTCGACAATATCGCCGTGACCAACCACCCGGCCGGGCGGCTGCTCGTCCTCTCCTGCGCCAATGCCTCGCGCGTGGTCACGGTCAAGCACGGTTCCGGAGGGCAGGGGCAGGTCCTGCTGGCCGGAAGCGCGGACATGGATCTGGACGACACGACAAGGCACCTCGTGCTCAAGCGCGTGGGTGACAATTGGGAGGAGGTGACGCGCACGCGGCTTGTGGCCTCGGGCAGCGAAATGGCCGCGCTCACCGACGCGGACAAGCTCATCACCGCCGCCGCGCTGGCATCGCGGTTCCGGTATGAACTCGTTTGGGTTCCGGCCGGAGCCTTCGCGCCCCGCGACACGAACGGAGCCGAGTTCGTGCCGTATGAGCACCCCACCAACGACGTGATGGGCGATTACTTCGCATGCGATTCCAGCGTGGCGGAAGGCATGCAATGGAAATTCACCCTGCCCGAAACGTGGGACGGCGCAACGGTCAAGTTCAAGATCAAATGGACCGACGACCGCAACGCCGGAACGGCGAGCAGCGGCGACACGGTGGAGTGGGGCATCCGTTGCCGCGCCTACGGAGACGGCGACGCCATCGACGGCGCATGGGGCACGGCCGTGGTGATTTCCGACACGCTGCTCGACCCCGGCGACGAGCACACGACCGTCGCCACGGCCGCGTGCACCATCGGCGGTTCACCGCAGGCCGGGGATACCGTCGTCGTCGAGGTGTACCGCAATGTTTCCGGCACGGGCGACATGCTGGAAGACGCCTGGTTCAGCCAGTTGGGCATGCAGATCGGCCACGCGAACACGTCGCCGCAGTGGTAGGGGGGAGGTGGGCGGTATGAGAATCTACTTTCCGAACAGACGAAGGGCCTTTATGTCCTCGCCCGGTCCCAAAAACACTATTGGATACGACACGGGAACGCTGACATATGCCCTGAATAGCTTTAACGTATGGTACAGAGCATATCAGCTTGCGGTCACCAACGGCCACATTATTACTCATCTTGGGTGTAAGGGGTCAAACGCAGGGGAGATAGGACTAGGACTTCTGGACGAAGCCAAAGTCTTGCAGGCCAAGATTGCCGCATCCCACACCGGAACGGGGTGGGAGTGGTTCGCCCTCGACGCGCCGATTACTGTCGATGCGGCGGGGTGGTCGGTGTGCATGGTTATCCGTAGTGGCTCTGGATTCGTGTGTCGGTCTGATACAGGTTCTATGTATTACCAATTAACAGCGTCGCAGAGCTATGCGGACTTCACTGTTGGAGAGAACTTCGGTGCTGATGGCGGTGCGGGTAATCCAGTAATGCTTGGATATGGATACAACTAGGAGGATGTTGTGATCACTGAATTTATCCTTCCGGACGGACAGGAAGTCTGTTCACTCCCGAACCAATATCGCCATAAGCAGACAGCAACGCTCTCGCGTATGGGCGTGCGAAAGATCACGCGTGATTACGGCGGCCATGACATGCACTATTATGCCGCTGGTGAACACGCGGACCACGACGACGGAACGACCGTGACCCGCACGTATGCGATGAGTCCTTCCATGTCCGTGCCCGCCCTGCTCGCGCTTCGCCGCAAGGATGTTAAGGAAGAGGCCGCACGGCGCATCATCGCCACGGGGCACGACGCCCTTGCCGCCAGGCTGGCCACGACGGGTGTCGCCGTTCCCGTGGCCGTGCTCGATGCGGCGCAGGCCATCCGGGAGGCATCGGACGACATCGAGGACGAACTGTCGGCCATGGCCGCCGTGGACGATTACGACGCCATGGCCGCCATGGACATCCAGGGGCACGAGTGGTGGCCGTCCGCATAGTGGATCGCCCCCTCTCCGCCCTGTTGAGAGATCCCGTCTTCGGCCGGGCATGGTCCGTCGATGTCGTCGAGGTGACGGGCGCGGACATCGGGGCGCTGCGGCGGTATTACATGGCCGTCGCCTATCGCCACCGGGTGCGTATCATGGGGCGATGTGTGACGGTGGTTCCCGTCCTTGCCACGGCGGTGGCGCATGAGCAATGCCATGTCGCCGGGATTGACGGCTGCGATGACCCGACGTGCCTGATGTACGAGCGCGGAGACGGATGGCGGGAAAAACTATCCGCGCCCTTGCGCCTGTGGGGCCGCCTCGTGCGCGGGGATTGGTTGTGTCAAAAGTGCCGGGCTATTCTTGCCGGGGCTCCTGCCCGGCGTTGACAGCCGTGTTCGGCTGGCCTTTCAACGCTTCTAGGATGGCGTCGAGTTTTTGCGCGATGAGCGTTTGTTTCGTGTACCAGCAAAAGACCTCGCGCCCGGCGAAGAACACGAGCGCCACCACGGCAATGATGATACCAACAGTTTGTTGCGTTGATCCGGTCATGTGATTATCCTCCCATCGGCCTTGTATAGACGGTTACATCGTGGCCTGCAAGCGAGGCGTGAGGATGGGCTAATGTCCCTAGCAATTCTCCAATATTGTCCCTAGCAAAGAAAAAGCCCTTACGCTTTTACGCATAAGGGCTTGATTTCTTTGGTGGAGACGAAGAGATTTGAACTCTCGACTTCTGCCTTGCGAAGGCAGCGCTCTCCCAGCTGAGCTACGTCCCCACGGACAGAGGAAGATTACCTACACGCCCTTTGCCCGAAGGACAAGTATTTTTTCGCATGCCCGGCGGCGGAATTCCGTTTTGGGTGGGCGGGCAAGGCGTCCGGAACGGCGCGGATCGTGCCCGTGGGGTCTTTGGGGCTGCCCCAGGCGATCGGCGCGGACGCTTGGGGCGCGGCCTCGCCGGGGCGCTCGCGCCTCATTATTGATATCGCTGTGTTAAGACACCCGGCTACAACGCGGCGGCGCGCAGCAGGGTGGCGACGCGGTGCGCGTAGGTGTGGCGCGCCAGCAGATGAGCACGCCAGGCAGCGCAAAGGGCGGCGCGCCGGGCCGGGTCGGCCATGAGCGCGGCGGCGCGGTCCGGGATGGCGGCGGCGCGGGCCACGCGCATGGGCGCGACCAGCTCTTCGGGGAAGATGTCCAGGCCCGGGGTGGCGTCGCTGACGAGCGTGCCGCCCGCGATCCAGACATCGAAGTGGCGCTGGGTGAGTCCGGCGGGCAACAGCAGGCTGGTGGCGTTGAGCACGCAGCCTGCGTGGCGGTATACGGCGGCCAGGGGGCCGTAGTAGTCCAGCGGGCCGCGCAGGTCGGCCACGTCCGGGGCAAGGCCGCGCCAGCCGTCGTCGCCAAAGACGGTGGCCAGGCCGTCCCGGTTGGCCGCGCGCACGCACAGGCCACGCCAGGCGCGGCCCGCCTCCTCCGCGCCCAGTCCGGCCACGCGCACGCCGTTGCCGGGCCACAGCGCCTCGGGGCGCAGGCTGCCGCAGCGTGCGGCCACGCGCGACACCCACCAGAAGAAGTCGGGGCGCTGGCCCTGGGCGAGCATGGCCTGGGCCTCGGCCCAGTCGGCGTCGGGCGGGCGGCAGCCGGAAAAAAAGCCCTGCTTGCCGGGAAAGGCGGTGCGGCCCACAAAGACGATGCGCGTGGCAAGGTCGGCATATGCCTGGTCGTCTATGACATTTACACACGGTCCCCCCGTGCCGTCGGGCGCGGCGGGCGCGCCGAATCCCTCGGGCCAGGCCGCCAGCGGCAGGTGGGTCAGGTGCGTCGCGCCGTGCGCGCGCAGGCCGGGCAGAAAGGACGCGTCGGTCACGAACAGGCGCATGCGCTTCCAGAACGGCGATTTGAGGCCCGAGACAAGGTGCCATGGATTGTCCACGCACCAGGCGCACACGCGCGTGCCCGCCGCTTCGAGCAGATGGTACAGCTCGCCGTGGGCGTCGAGCCCCTGAAAATTGACGCTGACGAAAAGGCGCGGGCGCACGTCGGCAAGCAGGGCGGGCACGTCGCGGTGCGTGGCGTCGGGCGCCACGCGCAGCACGGTGAATCCGGCGCTGGCAAAGGCGTGGGTCAGCTCGCGGATGAGCAGGCCTGATTCCGATCCGGGCAGCACCACCACATCGGACGGCTCGGGGCGCGGACCGGGCCGCGCGGCGGCTTGCAGCGCCAGGCGGCACGCGCCGAGCACCGGCCCCCAGAAGGACGGGAAAAGGCGCGGCGCCTGCTCGTACAGGAAGACCGCCGCGTCCGCGCACAGACTGGCCGCGCTCGCCGCCGCGTCGGGTGGCAGCTCCTCCCAGTGGCGGGGTACGGCGTCGCGCCATGCGGACGGCATGTGCGCGGCAAAGGCCGGGCATTCCACATAGGCGACCCGCGCGCCGGGCGGCAGCAGGGCCGCGATTGCCGCCGGGTCCGGGCCCAGGCCGAGCACGAGCACGCGCCCGCCGGGCGAAGCGGTGCCCTTTCGGACGGGATCGAGGCGCGCAAAGGACTCCGGCCCGGCGGGCAGGGTGCGCGGCGCGCCAAGTTCGTTTATGATGCGTAACCGGCTGGGGCGATGGGCCATGGGCAAGAGCCTTGGCGAACGGCGAAGTTTCGGGTATGCACCCTGCCTGCGCGCCGTGCCGGTACAGCCGGGCGGCACGCCATGGAGCAAGGATGAAAAAATACCGGGACCATTATTTCATGCGGGCGAAGCAGGAGAATTATCCTGCCCGCTCTGTCTATAAGTTGCAGGAAATCGACAAAAGGTTTCATGTGCTGGCCAAGGGGCAAAAGGTGCTCGACCTGGGCGCGGCCCCGGGATCGTGGACATTGTGGGCCGCCAAGAAGGTTGCGCCGGGCGGCGGCCGCGTGCTCGCGGTGGACATCCAGGCCACGGACACGGGGTTTCCGGACAACGTCGTCTACATGCGGGAGGACGTGTTCGACCGTTCCCCGGCGTTTGATGCGGCGTTGGCGGGCTGGGGGCGGTTCGATCTGGTCATGAGCGACATGGCGCCCAAGACCACGGGGATCAAATTCACCGACCAGGCGCGCTCCCTGGAACTTGCCCTCGAAGCCCTTGCGTTGGCGCATGATAAGTTGATAAATGGCGGTTCATTCGTGGTCAAGATATTCATGGGGCCGGATGAACGGGAATTGCAGGCGGCCATGAAGCCGCTGTTCGCGCAGGTCAAGGCGTTCAAGCCCCAAAGCTCGCGCGCGGAAAGCAAGGAAACTTTTTATGTCGGCCTGGGTTTCAAGGGGCCGCTGGCCAAGACGCAGGAAACCGTTGCCCAGCCGGAGGACGGCGGTTCCGAATCAGAATAATCCGGGATGACGCACAACACGCACACGACCCGGTCGCGGCGCGGCGCGCCCGAGCCGGGAAGACATGCGGGTAATCCCCGAGCAGGACGGGAGCCAAGGAGGATTTATGGCAGGTCACAGTAAATGGCACAACATCATGCACCGCAAGGGGCGGCAGGACGCCAGGCGCGGCAAACTGTTCACCAAGGCGGCCAAGGAAATCATCATCGCGGCCAAGGGCGGCGGCGATCCGACCATGAACGCCCGCCTGCGCGCGGCCATTGCCGCCGCCAAGGCGGTCAACCTGCCCAAGGACAAGATCGACACCGCGATCAAGAAGGGCACGGGCGAACTGGGCGGCGCGGCCTATGAAGAGATTTTGTACGAAGGGTACGGGCCCGGCGGCGTGGCGCTGCTCATCGAAACCGCCACGGACAACCGCAACCGCACCGTGGCCGAGGTGCGCCACATCCTGAGCAAGGGCGGCGGCTCCATGGGCGAGGCCGGATGCGTGGGCTGGATGTTCGACCGCAAGGGCGTGCTCACCTTCGACAAGTCCCTGACCGAGGACCAGCTCATGGAAGTGGGCCTGGAAGCGGGCGTGGAAGACATCATCGACGACGGCGACTCCTGGGAGCTGCGCACCGCGCCCGAAGACCTGGAAGCCGCGCAGAAGGCCTTTGACGCCGCCGGGCTGGCCTATGAAAGCGCCGAGATCACCCGCGTGGCCAAGACCGAGGTGGCCGTGGACGTGGATGCCGGGCGCAAGCTGCTGCGGCTCATGGACGCGCTGGAAGACAACGACGACGTCCAGAACGTGCACGGCAATTTCGATCTGCCCGACGAGCTGATGGCTGAAATGGATTAGTTTTTTCGCCGGGGGACGGCGCGCGCCGTCCCCCGGCGCATCAAACCCACGGAGTCCGGCCCGCCTATGGCCACCCCTTCCCCGCAGGCCGTTGCGAACGGCGACATCATCGTCCTGGGCCTTGACCCGGGCTCCAACGTCACCGGGTATGGCCTGGTGGCCGAGCGGTCGGGGCAGGTGCGCCTGCTCGAGGCGGGCACCATCCGCACCCGGCAGGCCGACGAGGCCGCCGCGCGTCTGGCCACCATCTTTTCCAGGGTTTCCACCCTCATCACCGCGTACCAGCCCCACGAGGCCGCCATTGAGAACGTGTTCGTGGCGCACAACGTTGCCTCGGCGCTCAAGCTGGGCCAGGCGCGGGGCGCGGCGCTGGCCGCGTGCGGCGTGCACGGCCTGGCGGTCAGCGGCTACGAGCCCACCAAGGTCAAGAAGAGTCTGGTGGGCGTGGGCCGCGCCGAAAAGGAGCAGGTCGCGTTCATGGTGGCCCAGATTCTGGGCCAGAAGAATCCCAAATGGGCCAAGGACGCCAGCGACGCCCTGGCCATCGCCATCTGCCACCTCAACACCCGCCGTTTCAACCGCCTGACCAGCGCGTCTTGATCGCTGCCGTTGCAGCCGCCTGACCGGCGCGCCCTGACCGCCGCCGCTTGCACTGCCTGACACGTTCCCGGCCCGCCGCGCGGCGGGGTTCCGTCTCTTTGCCGCCGCGATGCGGTTCTCTTTCCAATGCCTTCAAGGTATTGTGCCGCATGTCTAGAAAAGTTCTAGATGTTGTTGAGAACCCGTCTTACCGGTTTTGGCGCGTCGCAGCGGTCCCATGTCGGGCCATTTCCCATATATGCGAAAGCGACACCAGCGTTTTTTGAAAACGCTGGGAAAACGCCGAAAAACCTGCCGCATATATGCGCCCCAAACCACGCGTGCCCACATAGTACATATATATGCTGCGCATATATGGGCACGCGTACGTCAAAGAAAACGACAGAAGACACGGAAAAAGAAAGGCCGCTTTCCAGCGGCCCTTCCAAAAGGTAAAAAGGATAGAAGCCAAAAGGTCAGTTTGTTCTGGAAAGGCGAAAGCCGTAGATGCGACCCGCGCTCGAAGGGGTAATCCTGCCGCGATTGGCTGATCGAGCGTCCCATGGACTGTAGTGCCAACTGCCACCACGGAGCACGCGGCGTGATCCACGTTCAGGGCCAGTGGGATTGGCCCGGAGGCTGCTGGTGTAGTAGTGGTCGCCGTACCAGTCCTGGCACCACTCCCACACGTTTCCCGACATATCGTACAGCCCCAGCCCGTTGGGAGCCTTGCCGCCCACAGGGTGCGTCTTCCCGCCGCTGTTGCCGTCATGCCACGCCACGCGGTCCACATCCTCGCCACCGGCGTAGGTCTCGGCCTTGCCGCCGCTGCGCGCCGCATATTCCCATTCCGCCTCTGTGGGCAGACGGAACCCGCCGTTCCCTTTGCCGTTCAGCCTGCGGATGAACTCCTGGGCATCGTCCCAGGAAACCGACTCGACCGGGTTGCGGTCGCCCTTGAAGTGGGAAGGATTGTTGTCCATGACCTTGGTCCACTCCGCCTGCGTCACCGCGTACTTCCCCAGCCAGAACCCGTCCACGCACACCTCATGCACGGGCTTTTCGTCACTGCCACAGTTGTCGCTGCCCATCCGGAAGCAGCCGCCCGGCACCCACACGAACTCCATGCCTGTGGTCGGGTCGGTCCAGGTCTTGGCCGAGGGCGATTGCCCGCCCCCAGCCGGAGGCTCGTCGGGATTCGAGGCCGGGGTCTCCTGTTCGAGCTGGGCCAATATACCATTGACCGTCTTCTTCAGATTCCTGCACGCCTCCTCCACCCCCGCCCGCCCCCGCAGTTTCCGCTGCTTGGCCTTCACCACGCGCCATCTCCAAAAGCCGCCGCTTAAAGCCATGAACAGCAGCACGCCGCCCAGAAGGGTGGGGGAAACAGGCAGCGGCAGCCGTCCCAACGTGTCCTGCAAGATGCCCGAAGCGCCTGCGAGAGACGATGCCGGGGGCGGGGCGGTCGTGGACCCTGACGCCGCTGCGCCGGTGGCCGCGTCCTGCCCGTGGCCGGGCGCGTTGCGCACTTCGGTCTCGAACAGCACGCCCACCTCGACCTCCGGGCCTGTGGCTCCGGACTGG
This sequence comes from Desulfovibrionaceae bacterium, assembly GCA_050251715.1. GTDB lineage: Bacteria > Desulfobacterota > Desulfovibrionia > Desulfovibrionales > Desulfovibrionaceae > JBFWMG01. The sequence continues at coordinate 144,605 of JBFWMG010000003.1, forward strand.
CTCCGCAAATAGGCCAGCCGAAAACGGCGGATCTTGGCCGGGGCGTTGCCGACCGTGTTCCGGTCGTCCTTCAAGACTCCCTTTTCCACCTTGGCCTCGGCCTCGGAAAAATGCCGCTTGGCCTCGTCGCGCACGGCGTCCAGCGCGGTCAGCACCAGTTCGATGGCGTTGGCCTGCGCAGACATGTCCCGGCCGGTCCTGCCCACGTCGCGCTTGAAGGCGTAGCGGCGGAACACGTTCACTTCCTTTTCCAGCGCGGCCTGCGCCGCCACCGCGTCCCCGTTGTAGCGGGCAAGGTTTTGGGTCGCGGCATCCAGGGCGGCCTGGGCCTTTTCCAGCTTCTTTTCCTGTTGCGGCAGATTCTTGTTCAGCCGGGCGATTTCGTTCGTCTTGTCCCGCACGGTTGCCTGCCAGGCCGTTGCCTTGCGCCGGTGGGCGTCCAGCGCGTCGCGCACGGCGGCGCGGGCGGCGGCGGTGGCGTCCGCGCCGCGCGAGAGCAGGGCGACGGCCCCGGTCCCTGCCACGGCCTTTTCCACGGCCTGGGCGTCGCATCCCGCCTGTTGCAGGAAGGCGCGCAGCTGGGGCAGGTCGCGCACCACCCCGGCCCGGATGCCGTCCTGCGCCGCAGGGGGTGTTGCCCCGGCGGGCGCGTCCTTCAGGGGATAGAGCCGGAAGGTGACCAGGCGCACATAGCGCTGGCCGGACACGTAATGCTGCTTGGTGGCCACGGACTCGGCCACGCCCGCCGCGCGCCGCTCCACGGTGTCCCGGACCAGCACGCCGTCCTTCACCAGCGTGGTGGCGTCGATGTAGGTGAGCAGTTCGTCCACGGCCTCGGCGCTGCCCAGGCTGTCGGCACGGCCTTCCAGCCCGCCCAGGGTCTGGTTCCATGGCACGTCGATCACCATGGCCACCACCACGTCGCCCACGGACTGGGTCGCCAACTGGAGCTTCAGCTTCGTGTCCAGGTCGGCCAGTTCCTTGCGGTGCTCGGCCACCTGCTGCGTCAGGCTGGCGATGGTGCGGCGGGCGTTCTCGATGTCACCGGCCAGGCGGTCCGCGTCCTGGTGGTACTGCGCCACCTCTTCGCTGGTGTTGTTGCGCTTGCGCTTGGCCTGGTTGAGCCTCTCCCGGAGCGTGTCGAGTTTTGTCTGCACGTCCTGGGACATGGTTTCCGCGTCCTGTTCGGCCTGCCGTCTGGCGGCATCGGCCACGCTAGGGGCGTCGGGCCCGTCGGCGTACCGGTCCGTGATCTCCTTCTGGATGGCCGCCTTGACCGTGTCCGGGTCGTCGCCGGGCAGGTCGATCCAGCCGCCGTTGGCGGCGTGCGCCTGCGCGCCGAGCAGCAGGACGGCAAGGAGGAGGGTCAGGAAAGACATGCAATGCTTCATGCGGCACCTGCGGAAGAATGGGGCGTTTGAAATCACGGCAAAATGTATAGGTGAGTGCGGAGAGAAAATCAAACGGTGCATGAGGAGCCTTTGATGGCCTGGGCAACCCGCCATGCCGCGCGCGCGGCACCTCGGCGTCTTTGCGCGGAGGGGCGTGGCGTTTGGGAGGCTGTGTCCGCGTCGTTGCCGGATAGGGCATCACAACGGTCCCATGGCGTGCTAATCGCCATATATGCGAAAGCGACACCAGCGTTTTTTGAAAACGCTGGAAGAACCGCGAAAAACCTGCCGCATATATGCGCCCCAAACCATGCGTGCCCACATAGTCCATATATATGTTGCGCATATATGGGCACGCGTACGACAAAGAAAACGACAGAAGACACGGAAAAAGAAAGGCCGCTGTCCAGCGGCCCTTCCAAAAGGTAAAAAGGCTAGAAGCCAAAAGGTCAGTTTGTTCTGAGAAGGCGAAAGCCGAGGCCGTCGTACGCGTCCGAAGGGGTACCCCTGCTGCGATTGGCCGAACGCACGTACCCCGGCCCGTTGGCCCAACTGCCGCCACGGAGCACGCGGTCCGAGCCTCCGCCGGCGCCAGTGGGGTTGGACCGGGGGCTGGAGGCATAGTAGCCGTCACCATACCAGTCCTGGCACCACTCCCACACGTTGCCCAGCATATCGTACAGGCCGAACGCGTTAGGACGAAAACGGTCCACAGGAGCCGTCACGGCATACCCATCGTCACAGTCGTGCATCGTCCAACCCGACCACTGGCGTTTCGCCGTCCGGTCGGCGACGTTGGCGTACCCACAGGCTTGGCCGGGATCATCCCCCCAGTACCGTGCGCTCTCGGTCCCCGCCCTGGCCGCGTACTCCCACTCCGCCTCCGTGGGCAGCCGGAACCGCCCGTTCCCCTTGCCCGACAGCCACGCGGCATACGCCGTGGCATCCTCCCAGGAGACAGACACCACGGGCTGGTCCTGGCCGTTCAGCGAATGGCCATTGAACATCTTACTGTCATGGCCGGACTTGAAGGCGCGGTATTGCGCGTTGGTCACCTCGTACTTGCCCATCCAGAATCCGTCTACACATACGTCATGGACCGGCCCTTCATCATTGTCGCGATCCTTTTCCGACGCCGGGCTGCCCATCCGGAAACACCCGCCCGGCACCCACACGAACTCCATGCCCGTGGCCGGGTCGGTCCAGGTCTTGCCCGAGGGGGCTTCGCTACCGGTGTCCGCCGCCTCGGTCTCGAACAGCACGCCGATTTCCAGTTCCCGTTCCCCGACGCCGGGCACATCCTTGACATAGGCAAGCCTGAAGCGGCGGATGCGGGCCGACAGATGCCCGCTCTGTTCCGTATGGCTGGCCAGCTTCCCATTCTCCACGCGGGTCGTGGTGTCGGCCAGATGTTGCTTGGCGTCCGCCCGCACCGTGTCCAGCGTGGCGAGGATCAGGTCAATGGCGTTCGTGGCCAGATTCCGTTCCCAACCCACCGGCGCCTTTTTGTTCCGGAACGTGTAGCTCCGAAAGGCCTTCACCGCCTTGTCCAGTTCGGTCTGGGCCGTGTTGGCCTGGGTGTCCTGCCGGGCCAAGGTGCGGCTTTCCGACGCAAGGTCGGCCTCGGCCTTGGCCAGTTTGTCCTGGCGGCTTTTCCCCTCCTCACCCAGCCGCACGATGGCCTCCGTCAACTCGTCCTTCTTGAGGCGCAACTGGCGCATCTTGCTTTCCTGAATCTCCATGAAGTCCTGGATGATCCCCTGGGCGTCGCGGGTGTTGGCGTCGGCGCTCGCCAGCATGTCCGCCACCCCCTGCTCCTTGACCACCTGGTCGATGGTCTTGTCCGCAAGTCCCGCGCCCTTCAAAAACGCGCGCAACGCCCCCATGTCGCGCACCACAGCGGCCTTGACACCCCCGTCGTTGGCCGTGGCCGTGGACCGGTCCAACGGCTCCTGGAGCGGGAAGAGCCCAAACCGCTTCAGCCGCACGTACCTGCCGTTGGCGTAGGTCTGTTTTGTCGCCTGCGGCTTTGACTGCCCCGCCCGCCGGTTGATGATGCTGTCCCGCGTCACCATGCCGCGCTGGATCAACGTGGTGGATTCGATGTGGTTCAACAATTCGTCCACGGCCTTCTGGCTGGCCATGACGTCGGCGCGATGCTCCATCTCCTTCTGGGTGGGCCCGTGAAAGTCCTTGATTTCAAAAATCGCCACGGTCACGACGTCGCCAACGGACTCATCCTCCAACCGCCGCTTTTGGACGGTTTCCTGGTTCACGATCTCTTGCTTGCACTCCTCCAGTTGCCGGGTGGTTGCCGCAAGGCTTTTCTGGGTGTTCGCAAGATTGACGGCGAGAGCGTCCCGGCGTTCCGTGAGCTGCGTCACCAGTTCACTGAACTCGTCACGTTTGCGCTTGGTCCGGGAGAGCGTCGTCTTGAGCGCGCTGATGTTTTCCTGCGCCTGCCGGGAGAGGTTTTGGGCATCGCTCTTGGCCGTGCGCATGGCCTCGTCGGCCTCGCCTTGGGAGTCGAGGTGCGCGTATGTGTCCACCTCCGCCGCAATGGCCGCCTTGACCGTGTCCGGGTCGTCGCCGGGCAGGTCGATCCATGCACCGTTGGCGGCGTGCGCCTGCGCGCCGAGCAGCAGGACGGCAAGGAGGAGGGTCAGGAAAGACATGCAATGCTTCATGCGGCACCTGCGGACGTGTGGGGGCGTTTGGAATCACGGCACAATGTATAGGGGAGTACGGAGAGAAAATCAAACGGTGCATGATGTGTGCGGTAGCGGCGGCAAGGGCGCAGCCCCACGGCGCGGCGCACGGGACAAGGGCGCGCCGCTTTCCAGCAGACCGCGCTGATGGGGAAAAATGGGGAGAGAAGGGCGGCGGGGGATGGGCCACGGGCGGGAACATTCATTCCCCGCCCGTGGCCCGGAAGTTGGTTTTCTATTCCATCGCCTTGGCCAGATCGGGCTTGGCGTAGAGTTCGTTGCCGTGGCAGTCGTTGATGACCAGCAGCGGGAAATCCGTGACCGTCAGTTCGCGGATGGCCTCGGGGCCAAGCTCCTCGTAGGCGATGACCTTGGCGTCCGCGATGCGCTGGGCCAGCAGCGCGCCCGCGCCGCCCGTGGCGCCGAAATAGACCGCCTTGTGGTCCTTGAGCGCCTGCTTGACCGCGTCGCTACGCTTGCCCTTGCCGATGGTGGCCTTGAGGCCCAGGCCGTGCAGGCGCGGGGCATAGCTGTCCATGCGGTAGCTGGTGGTCGGGCCCGCCGAGCCGATGGGCTTGCCGGGAGGGGCCGGGCTTGGGCCCACATAATAGATGGCCGAGCCGGTCAGCTCGAAGGGCAGGGGCTCGCCCTTGTCCAGGGTGTCCACCAGCCGTTTGTGCGCCGCGTCGCGGGCCGTGTAGATGGTGCCGGTCAAAAACACCACGTCGCCGCTTTGCAGCTGTTCGATGTCCGCGTCGGTAAGCGGTGTGTTCAGTCTGTATTCGGCCATTACAGCGTGACCTCCTTGTGCCGTGAGGAATGGCATTGCACGTTCACGGCCAGGGGCAGGCTGGCCAAATGGCAGGGGGCCATGGCGATCTTGACCGCCAGCGTGGTGGTGGCGCCGCCCAGGCCCATGGCCCCGATGCCGAGCTTGTTCAGCGCGGTGAGCAGCTCCTCTTCCAGCGCCGCGATCTTGGGATCGGGGTGCGTGTCGTCGAGTGTGCGCATGAGCGCCTTTTTGGCCAGTATGGGCGCGTAGTCAAAGGTGCCGCCCACGCCGATGCCCACGATGGTGGGCGGGCAGGGGTTGGGCCCGGCCTCGGCAATGCGCTCGATGACGAATTTCTTGATGCCCGCCCAGCCCTGGGCCGGGGCCAGCATGGTCACGCGGCTCATGTTCTCCGAACCGCCGCCCTTGGCCATCATGCTGATGTGCAGCTTGTCGCCGGGCACGGTGTCGATGTGGATGATGGCCGGGGTGTTGTCGCCCATGTTGGCGCGGGTCATGGGATCGCAGGAGGATTTGCGCAGATAGCCTTCCTTGTACCCCTTGCGCACGCCCTCGTTGATGGCGTCCTTGAGGTTGCCGTTCACATGCGCGTCCTGGCCCAGCTCCACAAAGAACACGGCAAGGCCGGTGTCCTGGCAGAGGGGAAAGCCGCTGGCGGCGGCGAGGTCCGCGTTTTCCAGCAGCTGCCGGAAGATTTCCTTGGCCGCCGCCGAGGTCTCGCGCTGCTGCGCCGCCTCGAAGGCGGCGCGCACGTCGGCGGGCAGGTAGCGGTTGGCCGTGATGCACAGCTCGGCCACCGCGTCGGTGATGGTTTGTGTTTCAATCGTTCTCATTCTCGCTCCATCGGTTGAGGCTTATGGTGCAGTGAGCCCGGATACCGGAACGCTTTTTCCGTTCCGTCCGTAGTGCGCCGGGTGGCGGGGGATACCTCGTTTGCTCCGCCGACGAGGCGTCGGAAGTCGCCGCACGAGGCATCCCCCGCCACCTTGCGGGCCGTTATCTCTTGTTCCGGCAGAGGGAACACGGCAGGGGGGCGTTGCCGTAAGGCGAGGCTGGTCCTGCGTATCCGGCTGTGGGAACGTGTTTTTTCGCTCCGTCCGTGGTGCGCCGGGTGGCGGGGGATACCTCGTTTGCTCCGCCGACGAGGCGTCGGAAGTCGCTGCACGAGGCATCCCCCGCCACCTTGCGGGCCGTTATCTCTTGTTCCGGCAGAGGGAACACGGCAGGGGGGCGTTGCCGTAAGGCGAGGCTGGTCCTGCGTATCCGGCTGTGGGAACGTGTTTTTTCGCTCCGTCCGTGGTGCGCCGGGCGGCGGGGGATACCTCGTTTGCTCCGCCGGCGAGGCGTCGGAAGTCGCCGCACGAGGCATCCCCCGCCACCTTGCGGGTCGGTATCTCTTGTTCCGGCAGTGGGCGGCAAGGCGCCGCTGCCGGTATGCGGGCAAAGAGGTCGCCAGGGCAACAACCGTGGCCGCACCGCCTGCATCTTTTTGCCTTTTCAACAATTGCACCGGCGTTCCTTTTTGCCGACTGCCTCTCTTTGCCTTATCGAACGGTGCACCGACGTTCCTTTTTGCCGGGGCACTATCCTCCGCGCCACTCCACCCCATTACCCCAACTGAAAAGTTTTGAGGATGGGGTCCGGGGAAGGAACTTTTTCAAAAGTTCCTTCCCCGGCCGCCGGAGGCATTGTCGTTTCTTCTCTTCTCTTCTCTTTTCTTCTCTTACTTCTTCCAGGGCAGCGCGCTCAGCGCCATGCGGCGGCGCAGGAAGCCGAGTTGGTCCTGGAGGGGCAGGTGTTTGGGGCACACGTCCTCGCAGGCCAAGAGGCCCATGCAGCCGAAGATGCCCTGGTCGGTGCCGAGGATATCGAAGTAGTCGGTATCGGTGCGTTCGTCGCGGGGGTCGACGAGGAAGCGGCCCACGCGGTTGAGGCCTGCCGCGCCGAGGAAGTCGGTGCGCATGCGGGCGGTGCCGCAGGCGGCGATGCAGCAGCCGCATTCGATGCAGCGGTCGAGTTCGTAGATCTCGTTGGCCACGGCGTTGTCCATGCGTTCTTCGGGTGCGGCGGGGTCGAATTCCTTTTGGGTATGGATCCAGGATTCGACGCGTTGGTACATGTCGCGGAACCAGGTGCCGGTATCCACGGACAGGTCGCCCACGAGTTTGAAGAAGGGCAGGGGCATGAGGTTGATTTCGCCGGGCAGGTCTTTGGTTTTGGTGTGGCAGGCGAGGCTGGGGCGGCCGTTGACGACCATGCCGCAGGAGCCGCACACGCCTGCGCGGCAGCAGAAGTCGAACTGGAGCGAGGGGTCTTGTTCCTCGCGGATGCGGTTGAGCACGATGAACAGGGTCATGGAGTCGGTCTCGTCGAGCACGAAATGGTCGGTGTGCGGCGTGGAGGCCGGGTCCAGGGGGTTGTAGCGGAAGATGTTGAAGGTGAGTTTCCTGGCCATGGCTTAGTCCTCTTTCTTGGCCTTGGTGGCCGGGGTCTTTTTGGCCGGGGCTTTTGTGGCCGTGGGCTTTTTGGCAGCGGGCTTTTGGGCCGGGGCTTTTGTGGCGGGCGCGGTGGAACCGGAGCCGAAGTGGGCGCCGCCGAACGCGACCACGGTGGGCGTGTTGCCGCCAGCGGGTTTTTCGGTGCTGCCGGGGGTGATGATCTTGCCGCCGCCGTAGCCCCGGTCGCCAGGGGGCAGTTCCACGCTGGGCGAGGCGGGTTCGTAGGCCAGGGTGGGCAGGTCGTCGCCTTCCTTCCAGGTTGCGAGGGTGCGCACCAGCCAGTCGCGGTCGTTGCGTTCGGGGAAGTCTTCACGGGTATGGGAGCCGCGCGATTCGGTGCGCATGAGCGCGCCGTAGGCCACGCACTGGGCCAGGCGCACCATGCCGGGCAGCTTGAGCGCCAGGGCGAGTTCGGGGCTTGCGCCCGCGCCGTTTGTGCGCAGGCGGACCTTTTGGGCGCGCTGGTGGATTTCCTTGAGGTCTTCCACGGCCTTGGCCAGGTCCGCGCCGTTGCGGTAGATGAAGCAGGCGTGTTCGAGCACGTCGAACATGGCCTCGCGCACGGCATAGATGTCCTCGTCGCCGTTTTGGCCGGAGACCAGGGCATTTATGCGTTCGCTGTCCTTGGCGGCCTGGCTGGTGGCGGCGGCGGTGGAGATGTGGGTTTCGTAGCCTTGCAGGAACTCGGCGATTTTTTCGCCCACGATGCCGCCCGCGACCACGGTTTCGGCCAGGGAGTTGCCGCCCAGGCGGTTGAAGCCGTGCATGTCCCAGCAGGCGGCCTCGCCTGCGGCGAAGAGGCCGGTCAGGCCGTAGGCCGCGCCGTCGCGGTTGGTGCGCACGCCGCCCATGGAGTAGTGCTGGGTGGGCCGCACGGGGATGAGTTGGTGCACGGGATCGATGCCCAGGAAGGAGTGGCAGATTTCGTCCACTTCGCGCAGCTTGACCCGGATGTGTTCGGGGCCGAGGTGGCGGATGTCGAGCCAGAGGTGGTCGCCGTAGGGGCTTTTGACGCCGAGCCCCTTGCGCATGTGTTCGGTCATGCGGCGGGCGACCACGTCACGGGAGGCGAGTTCGGCCTTGTCCGGCTCGTAGTCGGGCATGAAGCGGTATTCCTTGGCGTCGAGGAGCGTGCCGCCGTCGCCCCGGCAGCCTTCGGTGACCAGTATGTCGGTGGGCACGATGCCGGTGGGGTGGAACTGGACGGCCTCCATGTTGCCGAGCGGCACCACGCCGGTGTCGAGCGCGGCGATGTGCGCGCCGCCGTCGTTGATGACCGCGTTGGTGGAGGCGCGGTAGATGCGGCCAAAGCCGCCGGATGCGATCATGGTGGCCTTGGACAGGTAGGTGACCAGTTCGCCGGTGCGCAGGCAGCGCACGATGGCGCCCATGCAGGTCGCGCCGTCGTGGATGAGGCTTATGGCCTCGGTGCGGTCATGGATGGTGACGCCGAGTTCGGCGGCGCGGTTGTCCATGGTGTAGAGCACGGAGTGGCCGGTGCCGTCGGAGGCGTAGCAGGTGCGCCACTTGGCCGTGCCGCCAAAGGCGCGGGAGTGGATGAGGCCTTCCTTGTCCTTGCGTTCCTCTTTCTGGAACGGTTTGCCGCCCTTGTAGTAGGTGTGCACGCCGGCCACGACGCGGTTCCACGGCACGCCCCAATGGGCGAGGCGGCGCATCTCGATGGGCGCGGTGTTGGCGAACAGGCGCGCCACGTCCTGGTCGGCGCCCCAGTCCGAGCCTTTGACGGTGTCCATGAAATGGACGTCGGGGCTGTCGCCCTCGCCCATGGCGCTGTTGGCGAGCGCGGCCTGCATGCCGCCCTGGGCGCATACGGAGTGCGAGCGCCGCGCGGGCACGAGGCTGAGACAGACGACGCTGAAACCGGCTCCGGCGACCTCGACCGCCGCGCGTTCGCCTGCCAGTCCCGCGCCGATGCACAGAAAATCGGTATAAATGGTCTGCATGGCGGTATCCTCTTACACGGTCAGGGTCAGGAAGCGGATGAGGGTCAGCACGCCGATGGTCAGCATGATGATGGTCAGGGTCTTTTCGTACTTCTGGCCCTTGTCGCGGGTGGAGCGCTTGATGAAGCCCCACTTGACGCCGATGCGGTAGAAGCCCACGCCCACGTGGAGTTCGACCATGGGCAGAAGTATCAGATAGAAGAGCGTCCACTGCCAGTGCTGCACGCGGGCCGCGGACTTGGCGGCGGAGATGGGCAGGTCGGTGAGCACGACCCACATGTGGATGGAACCGAGGATGAGCACGATCATGGCCGTGCCCGCCTGGACGATCCAGAGCCAGGTGTCGGTGTGGCGCAGCATCTTGGAATGTTTCCAGATGATTTTTTGCTGTTCGGTATGGAACGGGATTTTGCGTGCGGCGAGGGCGAAGTGGACCAGGAACAGGAGCCCGATGACGGGGCCGCCGATCTGGGCCATGCCGGTGGCCTCGAAGAACCACGCCAGCGCGTTCATGACGCCAGGTCCGATGACGACGCTTGAGACGAGGATCATGTGGGACCACATGAACAGGATCAAGGTCGCTCCGGTGAGCATCTGCAACCAGTCCAGATACGCCGCGGTCTTGCCCGGCGTGCTCACGTGCATGGTGGTGTCGACAGACATGCCTTCCTCCAAAAAAAGATTGTCACCCATGGGGGAGACGGTAGGCGTCTCCCGTACCTCCTGCCACTCCTAGGGAAGAGCCGTTCGCCGAGGGGCGCAAGCGGCAAAAATGGGGCTGGAAACAAGCCCCTGGCGGGATGTTAGCCATAGCCCATAACACGTCTGTATGTCCAGACTGGTGCAAGGTTGGCCGGGGCATGCGCGCACGGGGGCGGCGCGCGCCGCCATGCCGGGGGGGCGTGCGCAAAAAAATGGAGGCGGCGCGTTGGAGGGGGCGGGGCGTGCCCTGAAAAGGATACTATCATGCTGGGTTGGGTGTGGTGGGGCAAAACGCGGAGGCGCGGGTTCGTGAATTATTTCACCTTGACGGGGCGGGGGCATGTGTCTACAAGGGGTGAGCGATAAAGGTGAGGTATTCTTTCACCATAACCTTCAAATGAGGCGGCAGGGAGTATGGAGGATAGGAACACAGCAGGATCCAGCGGCAAGCATTGTTCTTGCCATGGAGGCGCGGCCCCGTTTGTCGTCGGTATAGTGGCGGCCCTCATCCTGGGTTGGTGGGTCTTCCCGAACATGCTGTTCAGCGAGAAGATTCAGCCAATCCGCTTCAGCCATAAGGTCCACATGGACGGCGCGGGCATGGCGTGTGACGACTGTCACTCCTACCGGGAGGACGGCTCGTTCGCAGGCTTGCCCAAACTGGCCCAGTGCGCCGAGTGTCATGAAGAAGCCCAGGGCGAGGATCCCGAGGAACTTCGGTTCATCGAGGATTATGTCCACACCGGCAAGGAAGTAGACTGGAAAGTCTACCAATACCAGCCCGACAACGTTTTCTTCAGCCATGCGGCGCACAACAAGGCCGTGTGTGGCCAGTGCCACTCCGATTTCGAAGAGTCGCCCAAGGCGCTCTGCAACAACTGTCACCCCGATGTGGCCGAGTCCGATGCTCCTCCGGTGTTCAAGGAAAACAAGCTGACCGGCTACAGCTCTATGACCATGAAGATGTGGCAGTGCGAACAGTGCCACGCCAACGAAAACCACTTCGAGTACACCGATGAGGACCGGCATAATAATCTGCTTCCGCAGACCCGGGCCAACAACGGTTGCCAAGTGTGTCATAAGTAGAGGGGTGGTGACATGGAAAGAAGAACCGTTATTCAGTTCATAGCAGGTGTCACTGCGGGCGTGATGGTGACGCCCATCCCGTGGAAATTGACCGATGACCTCTCCATCTGGAGCCAGAATTGGTCCTGGATTCCCAAAAACATCAAGGGCGAAAGCGCGTTCGTGCCCGCCACGAGCAAGCTGTGCCCCTCTGCCTGCGGCATCAAGGTGCGCGTCATCGACGGCCGTCCCGTGGCCGTCATGGGCAACCCCGACAATCCGCTTGGCGCAACCGGCGTGTCGCCCCTGGCCGCCGCCGAAGTGCAGTTGCTCTACAGCCCCTCGCGGGTGAAGCGGCCCCTCAAACGGCAGGCCGATGGCGCGTACACCGCCATCACCTGGGACGAAGCCCTGGCGCTGGTGACCGAAAAGGTCGGCGCGGTAAAAGGCATGTCCGGCAAGATAGCCGCGGTGAGCGGGGATGAAACCGGCTCCATCAACGAAGTGCTGACCGGCCTTCTGGCCGCCGCCGGCTCCTCGTCCTTCTTTGTCATGCCCGGCGAGATGCAGACCGCGTCCAAGGCGTGGAACGGCATCATGGGCGGGCAGGGCCAGCTTGGCTACGACATCGAAGGCAGCGACTTCGTGCTGGCCGTGGGTGCCGACGTGCTCGAATCCTGGGGCACCGTGGTGCGCAACCGCAACGCCTTTGCCAAGGCGCGTCCGGCAGCCGAAAAACCGCAGGCCACCTACGTCTACGCCGGAGCCGTTGAAAACGGCACCGCCACAGGCGCGGACGAGTTCGTGGCCATCAAGCCCGGCAGCGAAGCCACCTTTGCCCTGGGTCTCGCCTACTACCTGCTTGAGGAAGGCGCTTCCGTGGACGCCCCGGATTTCGCGGCGTTCAAGGATCTGGTGCTCAAGAAGTTCGGCCCCAAGGCCGTGGCCAAGGCCACGGGCGCGGATGCCGGCGTCATCGCCAAGGTGGCCAAGGCTCTTCGGGCCGCTTCCAAGCCCCTGGTCATCGTGGGTTCCGCGTTCAACCAGGGCGGCTCCCCGACCAACGTCATCGCCGGTGCGGCGGTCAACATGCTGCTCGGCAGGCTGAACAAGCCCGGCGGCATGACCGTGCTGCCCGTCACCCAGCCCCTGGTGCGCGGCGCCATGAGCCGCCAGGATATCCTTAAAAACGATCTCGTCACCTTCCTGGCCGATATGGAAAAAGGCCGCACGGCCATTCCCGAAGTCCTGGTGGTGTACGACGCCAACCCGGTCTATGCCCTGCCGCAAGCTGCGGCCATGGCCGAGACCCTGGCCAAGGTGCCGTTCAAGGTCAGCTTCAGCGCGTTCCTCGACGAGACCGCCCTGGCGTGCGACCTGGTGCTGCCCATCCCGCTCGGCATCGAGCGTTATGATGACGTGGACACCCCCTACGGCTGCGGCAAGGCCACCTATTGCGCGAACGGACCGGTCATTGCGCCGGTATTCGACAGCGCTCCCGGCGGTGAAGTGCTCATGGCCGTTGCCGCCAACATCGGCATCGACCTTGGTTTCTCCGCATTCCAGGCACTCCTCGAAGCCAAGGCCTCGGCCAAGGGCTGCGAGCTTGGCGCGGGCGTTACCTCCGACGAGCAGATCACCCCTTGGGGTGTCGCCCTGGGCGCGGCGGCGCTGACGCAGGCGCTCAAGGCGGCCAAGGCCGATGAGGGCTTGGCGGTCGCGCCCGTGTGCTTCCTGCGCATGGGATCCGCCAAGGTGGCCATGAGCCCGTTCGCGCTCAAGGCCATCCGCGACACCGAGTTGCTGGGTACGGACAGTTTTGTCCAGATGAACAGCGCAACCGCAGGCAAGCAGGGCTTGAGCGAGGGCGACGCCATTACGCTTACCAGCGCCGCCGGTTCGATCGCGGCGCGGGTGCATGTCGCGGAAACGGTCATGGACGACGTGGTCGCCGTGCCCATGGGATTCGGCCACTCGGCCTACGACGAATACGTCAAGGGCAAGGGAGCCAACGTCTCCAAACTCCTGACCGCGCGTTTCGAGGCCGGAACCGGCATGCCCGTGTGGGCCGACGCCACGGTCACCATCGCCAAAGCTTAACGGGAAGGGTCTCACATGTCAGGAGCAATCAAGAACTTCAAGTTAAAATGGGGAATGGCCATCGACCTGGACAAATGCACGGGCTGCGGCGCGTGCATGGTTGCCTGCCAGGCCGAGAACAACGTGTCCATCATGGCGGACTCGTCCAACAAGCTACGTACGACTTCCTGGATGCTGGTCTATGAACTGACCAACGGCAAGAAGTTTCCGGAACATGATTCCGCGTTCCTGCCCCGGCCCTGCATGCACTGCGGCAAGCCGTCATGCGTGTCGGTGTGTCCGGCCACGGTTACGGAAAAGAATGAGGAAGGCGGCATCGTCAGCCAGATCTACCCCCGCTGCTTCGGCTGCCGGTACTGTATGGCGTCGTGCCCCTACCATGCCCGCTACTTCAACTGGTTCGATCCGATCTGGCCCGAGGGCATGGACAAGACCCTGTCCCCGGACGTGTCCGTGCGTCCCAGGGGCGTGGTCGAAAAGTGCACCTTCTGCCACCATCGGTGGATGAAGGCCAAGGACGCCGCCCGCGTGGCTGGCGAGGATCCCGCGGAACTTCCCGAGGGCGCCTACCAGACCGCCTGCACGCAGGCATGTCCCAACGGAGCCATCGTGTTCGGCGACCTCAACAATCCCGAGCATCTCGTGCACAAGCTCTCCAAGAGCGAATATGCCTTCCGCCTGCTGGAGCGTCTTGGCACCGAACCCCAGGTCTACTATGTGAGCAGACGCGAGTGGGTGCGCCGCCAGGGTGACAACTACCTTGAACACGAAAAGACGGGAGAGATAAGCCATGGCGAACACCATTAAACGTGCACCGCTCGACGCGGCTCTGTTTCCGGTTGGGATGCCCAGGTGCTCGTTTCTCAAGTTCCTGGCTTGGATCGGTTTCATCGGCATGTTCCTGGCCTGGGGCGCGTACGCCATGGGTTGGATCTTTGCCCTTGGCCTGGGCGTGACCGGCCTTGACAACTACTTCGGGTTCGGGCTGTGGATCACCTTCGACCTGGCGGTCATCGCCCTGGGCGCGGGTGCCTTCTTCAGCGGCCTTCTGCGCTACATCCTGAACATCGATCCGCTCAAGCACATCATCAACCTGGCGGTTATCGTCGGGTTCATCTGCTACTCCGGCGCCATGCTCGTGCTGGCGCTCGACGTGGGCCAGCCGCTGCGCTCCTGGTTCGGCTTCTGGCATCCGAACGTGCACTCCATGCTCGTCGAAGTGATGTTCTGCATCAGCTGCTACCTTGGCGTGCTGATTCTTGAGTACGTGCCGATCATCCTGGAGAACCGCCAGCTGGACAAGATCAAGCTGATCCACCTGATCTCGCACAACTTCCACGTTGCCATGCCGCTGTTCGCGGGCATCGGCGCGTTCCTGTCCTTCTTCCACCAGGGCTCCCTGGGCGGCATGTACGGCGTGCTCTTCGGCCGTCCGTACTCCTTCCGCGAAGGCTTCTTCATCTGGCCCTGGACGTTCTTCCTGTTCGTGCTCTCCGCCGTGGGCTCCGGCCCCATGTTCACCGTGCTGGTGTGCGCGTTCATGGAAAAGCTGACCGGCCGCAAGCTGGTGGATTTCAAGATCAAGGCTCTCATGGGCAAGATCGCGGGCACCATGCTGCTGGTCTACATCGTCTTCAAGCTCATCGATACGTGGTGGTGGGCGACCGGCACCCTGACGTACATGGGCCTGACCTTTGACCAGATGTTCTACGGCACCATCTACGGCAAGTGGCTCATGGTCACCGAGCTTGGTTTCTGCGGCGTGCTGCCCGTGCTCATGCTGCTGACGCCGTCGATCCGCAACAACCCGGCGCTGCTGTACACGGCGGGCCTGTTGGACTGCATCGGCGTGACCATCAACCGTTACGTGTTCACGGTCCAGGGTCTGGCCGCTCCGGTTCTGCCCTTTGACAAGTGGTACACCTATGCCCCGAACTGGGCCGAGTGGGCGCCGTCCTTCCTGGTCATCGCCTACGGATTCGTGATCCTGTCCCTGTCCTACCGCTACCTGCCGGTGTTCCCGCAGGAAGCCAAGCTGAACGACTAGGGCGGATCGTCTCTGGTTATCACGCGGGGCAGCCTTTGGGCTGCCCCGCTTTTTTTGTGCGGGCATGGGCACAGGGGTTAGAGCATCCAGGCTTTGAAAAAGATGAGATGCTCTTATGCATTTTGTTGAAATAATGCTCCATTATTTCACATTGTCACATCGTATCAATGTGACAATGCGCCAGGCTCAAGGATATGGGGGCTGGGAAGGCAGAGAAGAGCGTGTGGCTTCAGGGGGGAACTGTCGGCAGGGGCCGCTGCCCACGGTCGGCGAGATCAGGAACCTTTGGATCGACGGGCTGCCACAGGGAAGGGGGCCGTGAGGTTTCATCGCAAGCCTCTTGCCCGCAGGACTCGGGGCGTGTCGCCCAACCCCGCCTGGCCTGCGGTCAGGCGGCAGCCTCAGGCTGCTGACAAACCGCCATCTATCGCTGCTGTCCTTATCCGTAAGCCTCGGGGACTCGGCATAAGGGTAAGGTTTCGTGGCTGCAAAAAGCGCAGCCCCTCATGTATGTCTAAATACTGCTTTGCTCTCGATAGCTGTAACGCTCGAAGACTCGCCTGACAGCTGGACGGTCTTCGGGCCTGCGTTTTTTTTTGCGCCATCGCTGCTGTCGATAGCCGTAAGGCTCGAAGACTCGCCAACGGCTATCGCTCGCATCTGACGATTTTTCAACAGCTGCCAAATTGGTCTTTGTCAACAATCTGAGGCCGCTGCCAGGCAGCGGCCTCACAACGAAGCGGGCAGGGCGACTAGAGCCCGGAGATGCCGACCTTGCGTTTCTCGATGGGTACGTACGGGCGCGCGTGCGGGCCGGTATAGATCTGGCGGGGGCGGTGGATGCGCGTGGTGGGATCCAGGGACTCCTCGTGCCAGTGGGCTATCCAGCCGGGCATGCGGCCAATGGCGAACATGACCGGGAACATGGGCACGGGAATGCCCAGGGCGCGCAGGATGATGCCGGAGTAGAAGTCCACGTTGGGGTAGAGCTTGCGGTCCACGAAGTAGTTGTCGTTGAGCGCCGCGTCCTCCAGTTCCTGGGCGATTTCGATGAGCACGTCGTCGCTGTCGCCGATGTTGGAGAGCAGGTTGTGCGCCGCCTTCTTGAGCAGTTTCGCGCGCGGGTCGAAGTTCTTGTAGATGCGGTGGCCAAAGCCCATGAGCCGCATTTCCTTCTTCTTCACCTTGTCCAGGTATTGCTTCACGGTCAGGTCGCCGTCGCGCAGTTTGCGCAGCATGGTGATGACCTGGGCGTTGGCGCCGCCGTGCAGCCGCCCCCACAGGGCGCACACGCCGGCGGACAGGGAGGCGAACAGGTTGGCCTGCGACGAGCCCACCATGCGCACGGTGGAGCAGGAACAGTTCTGCTCGTGGTCCGCGTGCAGGATGAGGAAGAGTGACAGCGCGCGCACGGCGCCCAGCGGCGGTTCATATGTCTTGAACGGCAGCGAGAACATCATGTGCAGGAAGTTGGTGCAGTAGCGCAGCTTGGGATTGGGATACATGAAGGGCAGGCCGCGCGACTTGCGGTAGGCGAACGCCGCGATGGTGCGCACCTTGCTGATGATCTTGGCCGTGGCGCGGCGGAATTCGTCCTCGTCCTTGATGTCGTACAGCTCGGGGTGGTAGCTGCCCAGCGAGTTGAGCACCGCGGAAAGAATGGCCATGGGTTCGCCGTTGGGCGGAAAGCCGTCGAAGTGGTGCAGCAGGTCTTCGTGCAGCATCTCGTTTTCGCAGAGCATCTCGCTGAAGTTGCTCAGGTCGCCCTGTGTCGGCAGCTCGCCGAATATCAGGAGCATTGCGGTCTCGATAAACGTCGATCGTTCGGCGATTTCCTCGATGGGATACCCCCGGTAGCGCAGGATGCCTTTTTCACCGTTGACGTAGGTGACGGCGCTTTGGCAGGAGCCCGTGTTGCCATAGCCCGGGTCAAGGGTGATGAGCCCGGTGTCGTTGCGCAGTTTGGCGCCGTCGATACCGAGTTCGCCCTCCGTGCCCATGATGACGGGGAAGGTGTAGGTCTTGCCGTTGAAGGTGAGTGTGGCCTCCTGGTCCAACAGCAACGCCCCGCTCTTGGGGGGCTTGGGCAGCTTTGCGGCAGCGGTGCCGGACGCGGCGGCCGAGGCCGGCGCGGCATCGGATTGCGTGGCCTTGGGCACGTGCGGCGTGGTTTTCTTTTTGGACGATGTGGTGGTCATGGCCTTTCCCTTTTTCGCAGCAGTGGCGGCCTGGTGGGCGCCGGTCGTGCCGGGCGCCACAACGGCGGTCGATTTGCGGGCGACAGGCGCTGCCTGCTTGATGGCTACGGTGCTATCGGTTCTTTTTTGCGGCGTAGTGGCCGGTGCTATGCTATCGGTCTGTTGTTTCGACGCCATGGAAGTCCTCCCATGTCTGCGGTTGAACAACTGCCCCGCGGGCAGGGAACGTGGGCAAATGCCGGTGTCCGTGCATCTGCCTTATGTTTGGAGAGTCACTGCGAACCGTGCAAATCGTAACGGTTGAAGGCCGTTGCGTGCGTCCCGCAGCGTTGCGACGTGCATGGCAACGTGTTGGACAAGGTTCGGCGTGCTATCGGCAAGGGATGGCTTTCCCGAATGTGAAGAAAGTCATACAGCAAGGGCAGGCGTTTGTCCAGAGGGCAACGTCACGGCTTGACAAATATGACAAAAGCCATTCGGCGCGGTCGGCGTTTTGTGTCGAATAGGCTTATGCTGGAACGGGTTGCGTGTGCTGCCCCTAGAATATGGCGGCTTCGAACCAGAAAAGCCGCGCCTTGGGATCGCGCCAGGCGCCCGGGGGGAGTCCGGCCTTGCGGCAGGTGTGGTCCAGGAATTCATTTCTGTTCCATCCCCATTCCGTGGCCACCTGGGGCAGCAGCAGGCCGGACTGGTGGCCGCGCTGGATAAGCAGGCCGTGGCGGCCGACCTCTATGGCCTCGGGGTCGGTGCAGGGGGTGATGGGGCTGAGTACGGACAGTTCGATGGACAGCGCCTCGTACTCGCTTTCCCGCAGAGGGGGGAAGCGGGGGTCTTCAAAGGCGGCGGACCGGGCCATGGCCGCGATGGTCGCATACAGCGGGGCGTCGCCCACCAGATGGCCGATGCAGCCGCGCAACTGGCCGTTGATCTTCAGGGTGACAAAGGCGCCCAGATGCTCGCGCAGGCGTTCCGTTGGCGGCGACGGAATGGCGGGCGTTTCGCCGGCCAGCGCGGAAAGAATGGCGAGCCGCGCGACGTCCATGAGAAACTGTTGCTCGGCACCCGACAGGGAAAAGGTGAAAGCGGCCATGGCGTCCCCTTCTGTGGCGTGCATCAACTTGGGCTATCCAACCCGCAAACATCGTTCACGAATTCATTTGCCTGGTCCACGTAGGCATTTATCTCATGCGAAAGCTCGGGTGATATGTCCTTGAAGGCGAGCCCCAGGTACAGGCGCTCCTCCTCGTGCTTCACCTTTTTGGTGTCACCCGCAATGTGCACGGCATCCTTTTCGCCAAAGAGCCGGACCTCGACCATGCAGTCCATGGCCTCCTGGATGTCGGGAAGAAAGGCGGTTTTTTCGTCATTGACCACAAAACGGCAGCCGCCGCAGGAGATGTCGAGCATGGCGCCATGCACCTCCGCGCCGTCCACAAACAGGACGCAGGGCAGGTAGCATTGGGCGCGGCGATGCTCGCGCAGGCTGACCACCTCGATCTGCGGCGGATAATCGACAAACAGGATGTTGTGCGGCTTGAAGATGATGGCCTGGATGGGGCTCTCGAAGCCGCACACCTGGCCGCCCCGATGCAGGTAGCGCACGATGAGGGGTTTGTCCTTGTACAGGTGCTCGCGCAGTTCGAGGCGGGTGGGCATTTGAAAGGCGACGAACTTGTCCGGCTCCCATCCGATAAAGCGGGATTTGAACCGTTCGCCAATGCCGTGTGGTTCGAGCACTGCTTGCGTGCCGACCTGGAAGTCGGGCCGCATGATCGAGCTGCGCCGGTTCATTTTTGCTTGTTCCATGTCCCCCCCGTCCATTCCGTCCGTGTGCGCGAAAGCGGTGTGTCCTTGCGCGCGTGGGCAAATGCGCTTCCCTTGTACCCAGAATAGCGCGGGGGGGCAACCGTGTCCCACGCGTGACCGGCTTTGCCAGGTCAGTTCATCGAGAGCAACCTGTTGAGCTTGGCAAAGGTGTAGCGGTCTCCCTTGCCGTCGAACCAGTCGGCGGCGGTGGCGACCGAGGTGAGCAGGCGGTTCTTGTTCTCGTCGTTCTGATCGGTGTGGAAGCGGTGGGCGATGGCGAACACCAGGTGCAGGATCTCGTGTTCCTTTTGTTCGATGCAGATCAGGTCGTGGGGCATGGCGGTTCTCCTTGGTGTGGGGTGGGAAACAATTGCTGGCATGCCACGTGCAATAGTCAGGATGGCAACCGGTCACCGGCTGCCAACAGTGCCAGGCAAGGAGGCATGACATGAGTATAAGCTCTCTGAATCTTTCTGGATATTCATACAATTCCAAGTCTCTCCTCGACATGCTGGAGGAAACGGAGTCGGAAAGTTCTTCCTCCTCCGTGTCCAGCGGCGCGTTGTCTTCATACGGCAGCGGCACCACAACCATGGCGGGCATCAAGCAAAAGGTGGAGTCCCTTTTGGCGGATATCGACCCTGGAGAGGACGGCAAGCTGACCATGGATGATATCGAGGCCGCGCGGGACGAGCTGCTGGATGGGTTCACCAGCACCATCAAGGGCGACCTGCTGGCGCTCGGCGTGGACGAGGATATTGAGTTCACCCTTGGCATGGACAGCTCGGGCGCGCTCATCGTCAACTCCTCCCATCCGGACAAGGAGACGATCCAGTCCTATCTGGACGCCAATCCAGACCTGGCGGACGACTACGAAGACATCCAGACCTTGACGAAATTCACCAACATGGCCGGATCCAGCAGGTCGAGCGCGGCGATACGCAATGATATCCAGGCCAGCAACATCGATCTCATCATGGGCACCGACGAGTCCGACTGGTTCAGCCAGAATTCCATGCTGCTGCGCTACGCGAGCGGCACGGTATCCTCCTATTCCGGGCTCAACATCACGGTGTAGGGTTTGTGGCCGTACGGCCTCGCCAGCGCGAGGCAGGGGCAGGCCGTTGCATATCCCAGATCCGGCCCTGTTCGCGGTGCGCTGTCCACGCGCCGGAACGGGGCGTTTTGTTTTGCCATACGGGTAATGCTCCGTGCCGGGGCATTGGAGTCTGCCGTTGAATAGGATAGCCTATTATCCTTCAAAATCAATATGATGGATAAGAATGGAAGAGCGGGTGCGCCTCGAGTTGGGTATTAGTTAGCCAATTGGCTAATGCTTGTCAAGATGCTGTAAAACATTTAGTTAAAACATGACAAGCAACCACACTCATCTCTGGAGAGGCGCATGGGTTTTTACGATGACTTCGTGTCCGGTTTGGAGGGCATGATCGGCAAGGGCAAGCCGTTCGCCAACCCCAAGCAGCTTGCCGATGCCTGCGGGGTGAGCCCCATCCAGGTCTGCCGCTACCTGAAGCGCGAGCGCAAGGCCTACATCCAGGCGTTGGCAAAGATCCTGGACGCCCTGGGCGCCCGGCTCGTCTTTCCCCATAAGGAACCCGCGCCCGTTGCCAGGGATCCCTTTTTCCCCGTGCCGCACGCCCTGGCGCATCCCTCTGCGGACGGATCGGGGCTTGAGGCCAACCCCGCCGCACCCTACATAGCCTTTGACCGCGCCTGGCTTGAGCAAAAAGGCGATCCGCACGCCATGCGCCTGCTGCCCGCCTTGGGCGACGCCTTGCTGCCGCGCATCGAAAACAATGACCTGCTCCTTGTGGACACCTCGCAGACCACGCTTTATGTGGGCCAGGTGTACGCCGTCCGTCTGGACGACGACGTCGTGGTGCGGCGCATCGCCAAGCAGCCCGGCAAGATACTCCTTGTCAGCGACAATCCCCTCACCGAACCCCGCACCATCCCCCTTGATCTTGATGACCCCGCGCTGGACTGGCAGCCCCTGGGGCGGGTGGTGTTCGTCACCCGCGACCTGCGCTAGCGCATGGTAGCGTTGAAGCAATGCGAGTATTTGAAATAATGAAGCATTATTTCAACAAAATGCAAAAGAGCATCTCATTTTTCAAAGTGAAGATGCTCTAACCCCCCTGGTTGCCGGGGGGGGGCGCACGGGAAACCTGTCCGCGCCCCGTTTTCTTGCCCACCTGCCTCCCGCGTCCCGCGTTTTCCGAGGCGCGCGGCGCAGCCTCATGCCCTTGGCCGCCATGCCACCGCGACGGGCCACGCGTTCCTACATCCCGCGAGGGGCACTGCCGTGTTATTTCCGAATAATGCCTATGGAAAACAGAGGGGCTGGAGGTTTTCTCCCGCATTGGTCTACTATTTGCCGTATTGGAACTTGACAATCATTATCAACGGGCATAGGTGATACGTGAAAGGAACAACCAATGGCAACCCCCCTACCGCTTGACCAGTTTCCCGTGGGCAGCACGGTGCGCATAGAAACCTTGTGCGACTGTCCCGAGGCGCGTTCC
The DNA here is from genome assembly GCA_050251715.1 of Desulfovibrionaceae bacterium. Lineage (GTDB taxonomy): Bacteria > Desulfobacterota > Desulfovibrionia > Desulfovibrionales > Desulfovibrionaceae > JBFWMG01. Next base: position 166,423 of record JBFWMG010000003.1, read on the forward strand.
CGGCTGTGCGCCATGGGGCTCACGCCCGGCACACTGGTGCGTATCGACTCCAACGGGTCCGGCCCGCGCCGCCTGTGCGTGCGCGACGCCAACCTGGTGCTCGGGGCGGGCTTGTGCCGCAAGGTCATGGGCACCCTGGCGTCGGCGGGCTAGGCGGCCGTGCCACAGGCGTGCCTCTCCTGACAGGCGCGCCTCTCTTGACAGGCGTGCTTCTCTTGACAGGCGGGCGTTGCCGCAAGGTGGCGCGGGTGGGCCAGGGCGGTGGTTGCCGTACCAATGGTGAGCGGTTCATGCGCGGGGTTTCCCCGCGCGTCGGTTCCGGCCTGGTGGCCAGGGTATGAAGCGGCGAGCCATTCCGGCGCGCTGTTTTTTGTGAAGACCAGTGGATTGAGAGGAAAGGATGTTCGATTCCATACTTGTTGTTGCCATTGTCGCGGCGGCGTGCGTGTACCTCGCCCGGCGTTACTTCAGGAGCAAGTCCGTTGCGGACGGCTGCGGCTGCGGCGGTTGTTCCGGCTGCCACGGAGGCGATTCCCATGGCAAGCACCGTTCCTGTGGGGGCTGCTAGCCCCGTCATCGCGTGCCTTCCACGCGGAGTCCGCTTTGGGAGCGCCTGCAAGAGGGCGGATGCGGCATGAACCCGAGACGGTCATGTCGTCGAAGCCACTGCGGCGGGTGCATGCGCGAGAGGCCTGCGGCTGGGCCGCAAGACGGGCTCTGATGCGAAACGAAAGATTTTGCCAAGGGCGTAAGCCTTTTTTTAAGGGAGAGCTGTTGATAATGAAAATCATATCCATGCGGGACATGCGTGTCGGCCAAAAGGCGGTCATTGCCCAGGTCAAGGCCCAGGGCGAGCTGGGACGGCGCATCCGCGACATGGGCCTGGTGCCCGAGGCCGAAGTGGAGGTCGTGGGCCGCGCGCCGCTCAAGGATCCCGTGGCCCTGCGGCTCAAGGGGTTCACCCTGTCGTTGCGCAACAACGAGGCCGACCACATCACCGTGCGCATCATCGAGGGCCAGGCATGACGGACGATTTGACACTGGCCCTGGCGGGCAACCCCAATTCCGGCAAGACCACGCTGTTCAACAAGATCACCGGCGCGCGGCAGCATGTGGGCAATTATCCCGGCATCACCGTGGAGAAGAAGGAGGGCGTGGCCACCTGCAATGGCCGCATCCTCCACATCATCGACCTGCCCGGCACCTATTCGCTCACCGCCTACACCCAGGAAGAGATCGTGGCGCGCAACGTGCTGGCCATGGAGCGGCCCGACGCGGCCATTGCCGTGCTCAATGCCGGTGCGCTGGAGCGCAACCTCTACCTGGCCGTGCAACTCATGGAAATGGGCGTGCCCACGGTGCTGGCGCTCAACATGATGGACGAGGCGGAAAAGGAGGGATTGCGCATCGACGCGGGCAGGCTGGAAGCGCTGCTCGGGCTGCCCGCCGTGCCCACGGTGGCCCGTTCCGGGCGCGGGGTGGACACCCTGCTGTGCAAGGCCTCCGCCTTTGCCCAGGCCAGACGGGACGAAATATGGGTGCCACTGGTCCTTTCCTACGGTCCGGACCTCGATCCCGTGCTGGGAAAAATGGCCGCGATGATCCAGGCCGCGCATTTTTTGACCGACCGTTATCCCGCCCGCTGGACCGCGCTCAAGTACCTGGAAAACGACCACGAGATCATGGAGCTGGGCCGCCTGGCCTGCCGGGAGTCGCGTGACGCGGCGTTGCCACCGGTCTTTTCAGAGGAGCTGGAAGCCCAGGTCAAGGAGGTGGCGGATCACCTGCAAGCCACGCTCGACACCTATCCCGAGGCGGTCATCGCGGACTACCGCTACGGTTTCATCACCTCGCTGCTGCGCCAGGGCGTGCTCACGCGCGAGCCGCTGCACGACCGCATCGCCCTGTCCGACAAGCTGGACAAGGTGCTCACGCACCAGTTCTGCGGCCCCATCATCATGTTCGCCGTGCTCTTTCTCGTGTACCAGATCACGTTCGTCATCGGCGACTATCCGCTGGGCTGGGTCGGGGCGTTCTTCGGCTGGCTGAGCGACACCATGGCCGCCATCCTGCCCGACGGCATGCTGCGTTCCCTGGTGGTTTCCGGCATGATCGACGGCGTGGGCGGCGTGTTGTCCTTTGTGCCGCTCATCCTGCTCATCTTCATGCAGATCGCCTTTCTGGAAGATTCTGGCTACATGGCGCGCATCGCCTACATGCTGGACCGCGTGTTCCGCATTTTCGGCCTGCACGGCTGCTCGGTCATGCCGCTCATCGTGTCCGGCGGCATTGGCGGCGGCTGCGCCGTGCCCGGCGTGCTGGCCTCGCGCACGCTGCGGTCGCGCCGCGAAAAGCTGGCCACGCTGCTCACCGCGCCGTTCATGACCTGCGGCGCCAAGCTGCCGGTGTTCATCCTGCTCGTGGGCGTGTTTTTCCCGGGCCACGAGGCCGTGGCGCTTTTTCTCATCACCATGGTGGCCTGGGCCATGGCCCTGCTGGTGGCCAAGCTGCTGCGCTCCACCATCATCAAGGGGCCGTCCACGCCCTTTGTCATGGAACTGCCTCCCTACCGCCTGCCCACCCTGCGCGGCCTGTGCATCCACACCTGGGAGCGCACCTGGCAGTACATCAAGAAGGCGGGCACGGTCATCCTGGCCATCTCCATCCTGCTGTGGGTGCTCATGACCTTCCCGCAGCTGCCCGCCGGGCGCGTGTCCCATTTCGCGGATCTGCGCGCGCCGCTGGAAACCAGCCTGGAGGCCGCCACGGCGGCCAACGACCAGGTGGCCATGGACGCCGCGCGGGCGCGGCTTGAAGCGCTGGACAACGCCGAGGGCGAGGAGGCGCTGGTCCATTCGGTGGCCGGGCGCATAGGCACGTCGCTGGAGCCCGTCTCCCGCTGGGCCGGTTTCGACTGGCGCACGAACATCGCGCTGGTGGGCGGTTTCGCGGCCAAGGAGGTCATCATCTCCACCCTGGGCACGGCCTATTCCCTGGGCGAGGTGGATCCCGAGGAGACGGTGAGCCTGGCGGACCATTTGCGGGGCGACCCCACCTGGAACCCGGTGCGGGCCAGCGCGCTCATCCTCTTCATCCTGCTCTACGCCCCGTGTTTCGTCACCGTGGCGGTCATCCGGCAGGAGGCGGGGTCGTGGGGCTGGGCCATCTTCAGCACGGTCTTCAACACCACGCTGGCCTTTGCCCTTGCGGTGGCCGTGTTCCAGATCGGCAGCGTGTAGACGGCAAGCGGCCGGGGCCGGAAAGGGAACCCGGCCATGAAACGGCAAGGACGGGGATTCCGTGCGATGCGCGGAGTCCCTTTTTTTGCGTCTGCCGCAAGCCGTCAGGTGCGCAGCGTGGCGATGAGGCGTTTGGGGTGGCGGAAGAGTTCGAGGGCCATGAGGATGTCCGGGGCCACGATGTCGGACGCGGCCACGGCGCCGGCCGCCGCGCATTCGGACTGGATGACGGCGATGCCGAGCGCCGCGTCGGCCAGGGCCAGGCGGTCGTTGCGGCCATTGCCCACAAAGGCGGTGCGGGCCGCGCCCAGTTCGTGGATGATGCGCTGCTTGGAGACATCCTCCGGGCCGGGGCCAAGCAGGGTCACGGCGCAGGGCAGCCCGGCCAGCATGGCGCGGGCCGTGCCGTGGGTGTCGGCGGTGGCCACGTGGATGGTGAAGGATTCGGCCAGCGCGGCCATGCGGTTGGCCACGCCGGGAATGAGCACGCCGTCGATGGCGATGGTGCCGTTGCAGTCGAGCACCAGATGCTCCAGATCGAGGCGGCCGAAGCCGGGGATGTCGAAGACGGGCATGGGGGCGCGCCTCAATAGGTCCGCTTGTCCAGCACGCGCTGGGTCTTGCCGTCGCTGCGGGCCAGGCTTTGTTTTTGCACCAGCACCACGTCGAACCCCACGGAGAGTTCGGAGGCGAGGCGTTTTTTTATGGTCTCGATGAGCTGCTGCGTGGTGCGGATCTCGTCCAGCAGCAGGGCGTCGGGCACTTCCACGTGCACGGTGGCCTTGTCCAGATGGTCCTCGCGTTCCAGCACGATCTGGTAGTGCGGTTCCGCGCCCTCGATGTCCAGGAGCACGTTTTCCACCTGGGAGGGGAACACGTTGATGCCCTTGATGATGAACATGTCGTCCGTGCGGCCCAGGATGCGTTCGATGCGGTGGTGGGTGCGGCCGCAGGCGCAGGGCGCGGCGATGCGCCGGGTCAGGTCGCCGGTGCGGAAGCGGATGACCGGGAAGCCTTCCTTGGTCAGGGTGGTGAGCACCAGTTCGCCCACCTCGCCGTCGGCCACGGGATCGGTGGTCACCGGGTCGATGATCTCCATGAGGAAGTGGTCCTCGTTGACGTGCAGGCCCGCGCGCTGGGTGCATTCGCCCGCCACGCCCGGCCCCATGACCTCGCTGATGCCGTAGTTGTCCGTGGCCACGATCTTAAGGCGGTCCTGGATCTCGCGGCGCATGGCCTCGGACCACGGCTCCGCGCCGAACAGGCCGAACTTGAGGGAGAGCGAGTTCACGGAAATGCCCATTTCGTCGATGGCGTCGGCCAGATGCAGGGCGTAGCTGGGGGTGCAGGCAATGGCCGTGGTGCGGTAGTCCTGCATGATCTGGATCTGGCGCTTGACGTGGCCGCTGGAGCTGGGAATGACCGACGCGCCGATGCGCTCCGCGCCGTAGTGCATGCCGAACCCGCCCGTGAACAGCGAATAGTTGAAGATGATCTGGAGCACGTCGTCCTGGGTGAGGCCGCCCGCGCACAGAATGCGGGCCACCATGTCGGCCCAGCGGCGCACGTCGTTGTGCGTGTAGCCCACCACCGTGGCCTTGCCCGTGGTGCCGGACGAGGAGTGCAGGCGCACGATTTCGCGCAGGGGCACGGCGAACAGGCCGTAGGGGTAGTTGTCGCGGATGTCGAGCTTGGTGGTGAAGGGCAGCCGCCGCACGTCGTCCAGGGAGCGGAAGTCGTCGGGGTCGATGTCCAGGGCGTCGAATTTGTCGCGGTAGAAGGGAACGTTGCGCGCCACGCGGTTGAGGGTGGACTGCAACCGCTCCAACTGGAGCTGCGTCAGCTCGTCCCGCTCCATGCACTCGTATTTCTGCTGCCAGAACATGGCGTCCTCCTGGTTCGCGGCGCCGCCGCGTTGTCCCGTTATCCCTTTCGCCGCAATCCGCCGCCCGCGTTCACGCGTCCAGGTCGCGGCCCAGATAGGCGCGCTGCACGTCGCGGTTGGCCAGCAATTCCTCGGCCGGGCCTTGCAGCACGATGCGCCCGGTCTCCAGCACATAGCCCCGGTCCGCTATCTTGAGCGCGCTCTTGGCGTTTTGCTCCACCAGCAGCACGGTCAGGCCGAAGCGGTCGCGCAGCCCCACGATATGGCGGAAGATCTCCTGGGTGATGGTGGGGGCGAGGCCCATGCTCGGCTCGTCCAGCAGCAGCAGCTTGGGGCGCGCCATAAGGGCGCGGGCAATGGCCAGCATCTGCTGCTCGCCGCCGGACAGGGTGCCCGCCATTTGTCTGCGCCGCTGCCGCAGCACCGGAAACATGGCGTACATGGCCTCCTTGTCCGCCGCCACCTCGGCCTTGAGGGCGCGGCCCCGGCGGCTGAACGCGCCCAGGGCGAGGTTGTCCTCCACGCTCATGGGACCCCAGACCAGGCGTCCCTCCGGCACATGGGACAGGCCCATGCCCACGATGCGGTCCGGCGCGGCGCGGGTGATGTCCGCGCCGTTGTACATGATGGTCGCCCCCTGGCCCGGCGCGGGGCGCACCAGGCCGGAAATGGTGGTCAACAGCGTGGTCTTGCCCGCGCCGTTGCCGCCGATGAGCGCCACGATCTCGCCCTTGTCCACGTGCAGCGAGGCGCGCTTGATGGCGTGGATCTTGCCGTAGAACACGTCGATGTTGGTGATGCGGATCACGCGGGCGCCTCCGCGTCTTCGGTCATGGCCGCCGAGGCGGGGGCGTCGTCGTCCTCGCCCAGGTAGGCCGCGACCACCTCGGGGTTTTTCTGGATTTCCAGCGGCGTGCCCGTGGCCAGCACCGTGCCGAAGTGGAGCACGGTGATGCGGTCGCTGATGTCCATGATGAGATCCATGTCGTGTTCGACCAGGGCGATGGTGATGCCCAGTTCATCGCGCACGCGGCGGATGATGCGGCCCAGCACGCGGGTTTCCTTCATGTTCAGCCCGGCGGCAGGCTCGTCCAGCAGCAGCAGGCTGGGTTCGGCGGCCACGGCCCGGGCCAGTTCGAGCAGGCGTTGCTTGCCAAAGGGCAGGTCGCCCGCCGGCGTGTGGGCCAGGTCGTCCAGCCCCACAAAGGCGAGATGGCGCATGGCCGAGTCCACGCAGGCGCGTTCCGCCGCGAAATAGCCGGGCGTCTTGAACAGCGCGGCGAACAGGGAGTAGCGCACGCGGCGGTGGCAGCCGGTCATGACGTTTTCCAGCACGGTCATGTTGGTGAAGATTTCCAGGTTCTGGAAGGTGCGCACCACGCCCGCCCGCGCGCGGCGGTAGGGCGGCTTGCCCGAGATCTCGCCGCCGTCCAGGCGGATGGAGCCCGCGTTCGTCCGCACCAGCCCGGTGATGGCGTTGAGCAGGGTGGTCTTGCCCGCGCCGTTGGGGCCGATGATGGCCGTGATGGAGCCGGGCGCGACCTGGAAGGTCACCCCGTCCAGCGCGGTGACCCCGCCAAAGCGCACGGTCACGCCCTCGCAATCGAGCAGCATGGGGCCGGTCATGGCCGAGGCGGTCATGGTCGAGCCGGTCATGGGCGGCCACCCTTGCCGTCGGCCCCCGATGCGGCGGGGGCGGGCGTCGACGCGCGGCGGGGGCGGCGCACGAGCCGCCAGAAGCGCTGCAAGCCGCCCGCGATGCCGTCGGGCAGGAACATCATGCCCACCACCAGAATGCCGCCAAAGACCAGGATGTCGATCTCCTCGAACACGTAGAGCACCTGGGGCAGAATGGTGAGGAAGAACGCGCCCGCCACCGCGCCCCACATGTTGGCCATGCCGCCCAGCACCACCATGGTGATGAGTTCCACCGAGAACATGAAGCCGAACGAGGAGGGCGCGACAAAGGTGAGGTAGTGGGCATAGAGAAAGCCCGCCACCGAGGCGTATACGGCGGAGAGCACGAACACGAAGAGCTTGTACTTGGCGATGTTCACGCCCGACAGCTGGGCCGCCTTTTCGCTGGTGTGCAGGGCGCGCAAGGCCCGGCCCAGGCGGGATTGGATGATGTTCATGGACAGGAGCACGGTGCCCGCCAGGGTGGCGGCGGTGAGGTAGTAGTAGCTCAGGTCCGAGGTGAACTCGTAGCCCAGGAGTGCCAGGCGCGGGATGGCCACGAAGCCGGACGGGCCGCCTGTCAGTTCCACGGTCTCGTTGAGAAAGATGTACACGATGATGCCGAAGCCCATGGTGGCCATGCCGAGATAATTGCCTTCCAGCTTGAGGGCCGGGATGCCAATGGCCAGCGCCGCCACGGCGGTGACCACGATGGCGGCCACGAGGCCCAGCTCCATGGGCAGGCCGTAGGTGGCCGTGGCCACGGCGCTGGCATAGGCGGCCAGGCCGTAGAACGCGGCGTGGCCCAGGGATATCTGGCCCGCATAGCCAAGGAGCATGTTGAGGCCCACCACGATGATGCCGTTGATGCAGCACATGATGAGCACCGACAAATAGTAGTCGTTGGTCAACATCCATGGCGTGGCCGCCAGCAGCAGGAAGAACGCCCCGACCTGGGCGAGGGTGCGCGGAAATCCGGTCATGCCTACACCCGCTTGGCGCTTTTGGCCCCGAACAGGCCCGACGGTTTGACGAACAGCAGCGCCAGCAGCACGATGAAGGCGAAGGCGTCCTTGTAGGCCGAGGACACGAAGCCCGCGCCGAACGATTCGAGCACGCCGATGATGACCCCGCCCGCGGCCGCGCCAAAGGGGTTGCCCAGGCCGCCCAGGATGCAGGCGGCAAAGCCCTTGAGGCCGAGCATGACGCCGTTGTCGTAGCTGGTCATGGTGATAGGGGCGAGGATGACGCCGCCCACGCTGCCCACGAAGCCTGAGATCATGAAGGAAAAAAGGATCATGCGCTGCACGCTGATGCCTACCAGCGAGGCGGCCTTTTTGTCGTGGGCGCAGGCCAGCATGGCCTTGCCGTACACGGAGCGGCTGAAAAACGCCTTGAGCGCGGCCAAGAGCGCCAGGCTCACGCCGAATATCCACAGGCTTTGGGGCATGAGCGTGGCGCCCAGCACGTGGAGGGGCGTTTCACCGGAAAAGGCGGGCAGGGCGTGGGTGTCCTTGCCCCACACCAGCATGGCCACGCCCCGGATGACGATGGACATGCCGATGGTGATGATGATGAGTTGGATGATGGAGGGGGATTTGACCGGGCGGATGGTGAAGCGCTCGATGGCCGCGCCCGCCAGGGTGGTGCCGATGACGGCGGTCAGCACGGCCAGGGGCAGGGGGAAATGGAGCACGTTCAGGCAGAACACGCTGGCCATGCCGCCCAGCATCACGAATTCGCCCTGGGCAAAGTTGATGATGCCCGTGGTGTTGAAGATGATGGTGAACCCGAGCGCGGTAAGGCCATAGGTGCTGCCCACCGTCAGGCCGGAAAAGAGGAATTGGAGGTAGCTTGCCAGGGTCATGTCGTGTGCCGGGGTTGTGCCCGCGCATGGCCGGGGGGGCCGATCACGCGCGTGGGCGGTCGTGCGTCCGGTGTACAGCGTCCGGGTCAGATTGGGTTGAAGGTTTGTCGCGTTTTTGTCAAGGCGCTATCGGCCGCTGGCCGTGCCGGGGCGCATAAAGGGGGCCGGTGCAGCGCAGCGGCCCCCTTGCAGGCAATGGCGGGGCCGGGCGCATGCGCGCGGCCCTGGCGGACGGTCGCTACTTGATGATCTTCCAGTCGCCCTTTTCGATGGTGACCATTTCAAAGGCCGAGGTGTCCAGGCCGTTGTGGTCCGTGGCGGAGAAGGTGAAAATGCCGCTGGTGGCCACAAAGCCGGCGATCTTTTCCAGATTGTCGCGGATGGCGGCGGGCTCGGCGGATTTGCCCATCTCGATGGCTTTGACCAGCAGCATGAGACCGTCGTAGGCGTAGCCGCCAAAGGTGGAGATGGGCATCTGGTACTTGGTCTCGTAGTCCTTGATGTAGGCGTCGAGCACGGGCTTTTGCTTGTTGTCGGCGGGCAGGGCGGCGGCCACGGACAGGCGGCCCGCGGGCAGCATGATGCCTTCGGAGGCGGATCCGGCCAGTTCGATGAACTTCTTGGAGGCCACGCCGTGGCTCATGTACAGCGGGGTGGTGATGCCGAGCTGCACGCGGTTGCGGGCAATGACCGCCGGGCCGGGGTTGGTGCCCCAGCACACGATGGCGTCGGGGGCAAGGCTCTTGATCTTGGTCAGCTGGGCGGTCATGTCCGTGTCGCTGGGCCCGTACACCTCGTCGGCCACCAGGTCGAGGCCGATGCCGGGGATGAGCTCCTGGAGCACGGCGCGGCCAGCCTGGCCGTAGCCGTCGGACACGGTGATGACGGCGATCTTCTTGAATCCGTGCGCCTTGGCGTGCTCAAGCAGCTTGGTGGCGGCGTGGCGGTCGGACTGGGGCGTCTTGAACACCCAGGGGCTCAGGGGATTGACGATTTTTTCGGCGGCGGCGCAGGAAACAAGCGGCACCTTGGCCTGGGCGAACTTGGGCTTGATGGCGAGCGTGTTGCCGGAAATGCTGGGGCCGACCACGGCGATGACCTGGTCCCTCTTCAGCAGCCTGTCGGTGTTCAGCACGCATTTGTTGACGTTGCTTTCGTCATCGTACACCACGAGTTCCACCTGCTTGCCCAGCAGGCCGCCCTTGGCGTTGATCTGTTCCACCAGCATGACGGCGGTGTTCTTTTCGGGTGCGCCCAGGAAGGAGGCGGGGCCGGTGACGGAAAACACCGCGCCGATCTTGATGGTGTCGGCATGGGCGACACTCATGGCGGCAACGGCCAACACAATGGCAAGACACAGCACTCGCAACATTTTCATAGCGAACTCCTCCTGGGGGATGTGGGCGTGAAGACGCGGAAAACCGCTCGTCCTTTTTTATTCTGGTAGTGTAGGGCTATGGACGGAAAAGCGCAGGATGTCAAGGCTTGTCCATGTCGATACAAGGGCGCGCCGCCCGGCGAAACCAGGCGGCGCGGCAAAAGACCGGGGGACGAGGTGGGACGTCCGGACTACAGGCCCGGATCGGCGGGCAGGCCGGGCTTGGACGCGGCGATATTGGCCAACTCGTCGCAGCGTTCGTTTTCGGGATGGCCGCTGTGGCCGCGCACCCAGGCAAAGGAAATCTCGTGGGTCTTGAGCAGGGGGATGAGCCGCAGCCAGAGATCCTGGTTCTTCACCGGCTTCTTGCCCGCTGTTTTCCAGCCGTTTTTCAGCCAGTTGCCGATCCAGTTCTTCTCCACCGCGTCGCACAGGTAGCGCGAGTCCGTGTACAGCGTCACCCGGCAGGGGCGCGTCAGGGATTCCAGGCCCATGATCGCGGCCAGGATTTCCATGCGGTTGTTGGTTGTTTTCTTGAAGCCGCCGGAAAGCTCCTTGCGGCAGTCGCCTTGGGCCAGGATGGCGCACCAGCCGCCAGGGCCGGGGTTGCCGTGGCAGGAGCCGTCGGTGTGGATGAGGACGTGTTCTGTGGTCATGGGTGTGTCTACTGCTTGGGCAGGGGGGCGCCACTCAATGCTTCCCATAGTTGCGTCAGGGCGAGGATGAGTCCCTGACGCCACTCGCCCGAGGCCAGATAGGGCGGAAAGTGCTCGTTTTGCAAGGTGTACTGGTAGTCGTCGCCCAGCGCCTTCTTGAGCAGCGGCGGCAACTCCACCATTACCTGCTTTGTGTTGGGGTTGAGGCCGATGAATATGGTCTTGGCGTCGAGATCCGGCAGCTCGACGGTGTCGGCGCGCAGGTGTATCTTCACCGAGAGTCCGAATTCCTGCTTGAACATGGCGGCGAGCTCGCCCAGGGACTGCTTCTGCTCCTTGGTGAGGAACTTGCCCTGGTCGAACACGGTGCCGCGTGCGGCAATGCGGGTCATGGTGCGTTCGGAATTGGCCCAAAAGCCCCAGATCACCAGGGCGAGCACGCCCAGAAGCAGCAGGCCGCGCATGATCTGCTCGCCCGTGGACTCGCCCCGGATGATGGGCGTGCGCATTCTTCTGGAAAAAAACATGGTGGCGTCGTGTTGGTTTTGGGTTCGTGTGGTTCGCGGCGTGGAGCCGCTTTCCGGCCGCCGCGCCCTTGGCGTGGCGTGTCCGCGCGGTTACCCCTTCAGCGCCTCGATGGGGTCGAGCAGCGCCGCCCGTCTTGCCGGTCGTAGCCCGAATACCACCCCGATGGCAACGGCGCAAATCACGGAAAGTCCGACCACCTTGGCCGAAAGACGTATTTGCAGGATGTCGAGCCGCTCCAGCAGTCCGCCCATGCCCGCGCCCAGCGCCACGCCCAGCAGCGACCCGATCAGGGTCAGGCATACCGCTTCGGCCAAAAATTGCAGCAGGATGTCGTTGTTGCGCGCCCCCAGCGCCTTGCGCAGGCCTATTTCGTGGGTGCGTTCGGACACGCTCAGGTAGAACAGGTTGGCCAGCACAAAGCCGCCCACCAGGATGCCCACCCCGGCGGTCACGCCCAAAAAGGCCACCAGGCTTCCCTTGAGCATGGACAGGAAGGCGAGGATCTCGTCGGCGGTGAGCACGGTGAAGTCGTCCGGCGCGGTGCCGCGCAGGCCGTGCTGGCTGCGCAGGAGCGAGCGCAGGTTGTTCACGTTGGACGCCATGGCGCCCGGTTCCCCGGCATTGAGGAATTTGACGCGCAGGGCGCGGAAATAGTTGCGGTCCAGGTTGAACCGCTGGGTCAGGGTGGTCAGCGGGATGACGATGCGGTCGTCCACGTCCCCGCCGCCGCCCATGGCGCCCCGGTACAAAAGCCTGCCCACGATGCGCACGGGCAGGTCGCCCAGGAAGATGGTTTGCCCAATGGGCGACGCCGCGCCGAAAAGCTCACGCGCGGGCGTGGCGCCGATGAGCGCCACCTTGGCGCCGTGCGCCACGTCGCCGGGCGTGAGGTCGCGCCCCTCGGCCAGGGGCCAGTTCCAGGCCGAGGCATAGTCCTCGGTGGTGCCCACCACGGCGCCCACCTCCCAGTTGCCGCTGCCGTGGCGTACCGTGATCTCCGACTTGGCGCGCATGGGCGTGACCAGGTACGCGCCGGGCAGCGCCTCGCGCAGACGGCGTACGTCGTCCCAGGTCAGGGTCAGGCTGCGGCGGCCCACGGCGCGGCTGGTGATGTCGCCGCCCAGGATGAAGGCCGCGTCCGGACCGAACCAGTCCACGATTTCGTGCGCCTTTTGCTGCGCCCCGTCCACCGCCGCCACGATGAGCGCCAGCGCGCTGATGCCCAGCGCCACCGCCGCCACCACGAAGGCGGCGCGCAGCTTGTAGGCCCGGGTGGCCGCAAAGGCCATGCCCAGCACGCGCAACGCGCGCGTGGCGGCGCGGGTGATGGTCATGCGGGCCGCCCGTCGCGCATGAGGATGGTGCGGCGGGCGTGGGCCGCGGTGGCCGCGTCGTGCGTGACCACGATGATGGTGGTTCCGGCGGCGTTGATGCGGGCGATGAGGTCCATGATCTCCCCGCCCGTGACCGTGTCCAGCTGGCCCGTGGGTTCGTCGGCCAGGACCAGGTCCGGGGCGTTGACCAGGGCGCGGGCGAGCGCCACGCGCTGTTGCTGGCCGCCGGACAATTGGCTGGGCATGAAGTGGAGGCGGTCCGAAAGCCCCACCAGGTCGAGCAGTTCGCGAGCCCGGTCGCGCAGGGGGCCGGCCGGCGCCGCGCTGTACAGGCCGGGGAGCAGCACGTTGTCCAGGGCCGAGGCGTAGGGGATGAGGTAGAAGCTCTGGAACACGAAGCCGATGCGCCGGTTGCGCAGGCCGCTCAACTGGTCGTCGTCCATGCCGGACACGTCCTCGCCCGCCAGCAGATACCTGCCCTGGCTGGGCCGGTCGAGCAGGCCCAGCACGTGGAGCAGGGTGGACTTGCCCGAACCGGACGGACCCTGCACGGCCACGAACTCGCCGTGCGCGATGTCCAGGGACACGTTGTCCAGCGCGGCCACGCGCTGGCCCGCCTGATCGTAGACGCGGCTCACGCCCGCCAGGCGAATGAGCGGTTCCGCCGGGGCGTGGTCGCCGCCCGCGCCCCCCAGGCGCGTCGCGTCGTGGCGCGCGCCGGTCATGGCCGCTTCACGCTCCGGCGTCCCGCCTCTTCCGTGGTCGAACCGCCGGGCAGGGTGAGTTGGGTGGCCACCTTGTCGCCCTCGGCCAGTCCGGACACCACCTCGGTACGCTCCAGGCCGCGCAGGCCAAGGGCCGGATCGGCGCGCCGCACCCCGCCAAAGGCCTCCTCCACAAAGACCGTCTGCTTGCCGTTCACCCATTTGAGCGCGGCGTTGGGCAGGGTGAGCACACCCTTTTTCACGGCCACCTCGATGCGGCATTGGGTGGTCATTTCGGGGCGCAACAGGGCGGCCTGCTCGGGTGTGACCTGGACCAGGGCGCGGTAATACACGATATTGTCGCGGATTTCGGGCTGGGGATAGATGGTCGCGATGCCGCTGGCGAACCGCTTGTCCGCATAGGCGTCCACGGAAAAGGAGACCGGCATGCCGGGCCGCACCTGGCCCACATCGGTTTCGTCCACGTATATCCACATTTCCAGGCGGCTGGGGTCGATAACCGTGACCAGGTTGGCCACCTGCAAACCCGCGACCACGGTTTCGCCTTCCTGGGCCGTGACGTCGCTGACCACGCCGCTTATGGGGCTGACGATCTGGGTGTAGGTAAGGCGGATGGCGATGGCGTCGAGCCGTGCCTCGGCCTCCTCCACGGCGCGGCGCGCCTCGTCCACGGACCGGGCCGCCTCGGCCCGCAGCCGCTCCAGCGTGGCCTTGCGCGCGGCCACCACCTTGCGGGCCACGGCGGCGTCCTGGCGGGTGCTGTCCAGGTCGTCCTGGGACGTCTGCTTGGCCTTGGCAAGCTGGGTCTTGCGCACCAGGGATTTGTCCGCATATTCCGCCTTGGCCTCGGCCTCTTCCAGCTGGGCCTCGGCCTCGCGCACCTGGAGCGGCCCCACCTGCTCGGCCCGGAAGAGGGTCGCGCGCAGCCGGGCCAGGGCGGCCTGGGCCTCGCGCTCCTCGGTGCGCATCTCCCGGTCGTCGATGGCCGCCACCACCTGCCCGGCGGCCACGGGGTCGCCCACCCGCACGGACATGCGGGTGATGCGGCCCGTGGCGCGCGCGCCGATGCTCACCGCCGCGCCCACCTGGGCCTTGATGATGCCGGTGGCTTCGAGCATTTCCCGCACGTCGCCCCGTTCCACCGGGGCGGTCTGGAGGATGCGCGGCTCGCCCGAGCCGTTGCCGGGGCGCATGAACCACGCCGCCGCGCCGAGAACCACCACCAATCCAAAGAGGAACCATTTCTTTTTCATGCATGCATCCTGTGGGAATGGCAGACCTGACGCGAGGGTACGCAAGGCCGCGCCAACCCGCAAGAGGCTTTGCGGCGCGCGCGTGCCGCGTTTCCACGCGCAAAAGAAAAGGCGGATCCGAAGGAAAGCCCCGGGGGAAGGAGAGAGGAAAGGGAAAACCCCTTTTTCCAAGCATAAAAAGGGGTTTTCCCTTTCCTCTCTCCTTCCCCCGGACCCCCATCCTCTCTCCTATCTCTTTCCCCAAAAACTGCTGGCTGGGGAGATGGATACGGTTGGGAGAAACGCGGTCCCACGGGGGGTGTCCTCGTTGTCTGCGGGCGAGGACATGGAGGGTCGTTCACTCGACGCCGTGAGCCGCAGGGCTTTGAGAAAGAAACAGCAGCGATAAATGGCGGTTTGTCAGCGGCCTGCCATATTGGAGTCAACAAGCTGAGGCGGGCCCGAAGGCCCGCCTGATGATCGGGGAACTAGACCTCCGACGCCTTTTTCAGGCCCGAGGAGAATGCCTTGCACAGGCTGTCCAGATAAGCCGGATCCACCTTGCCCTTCCAGGTCTCCACTTCCAGATACCGCTTGGGAATTATCACCTTGTCCGGGTCGAAGCCGGTCTTGTACTTGAGCTGCATGCGCTTGCCGCGCACCGTGTACGAGGCCGCGTCCAGGTTGTCGGCCACGTCCCGCATGCCCAGCGAGGCCAGCGCCTCGCGCAGCCTGTCCGGGGTGTAGGCGCTGCGTGCGAACAGGCAGGAGACCATGCAGCACAACTGCACCCGCGTGACCTCGTCGTCCAGCAGGAATTTGACGGTCTTCTCGATGTTGTCGTCCTGGTTCTTCTGGTCATAGGTGTACGCCCCGCAGTCCAGGTGGGAGTGGCGGAAGCTGTGGGCCTCGGCCGCATAGAAGGCCGAACCCGTGGCGTAGCCCGCCATTTCCTGGCCCAGCACGCAGGCGAAATCCGCGCCGCCATAGACGGCCGCGGCCTTGAGCGTGCCGCTTGCCAGCACGCGGTAGAAGTCGTTGGGCATCTCTCCCAGGTGGCGCGCGGCGGTCAGATAGCCGTGCACGTTGCCAAAGGCGAGGGGGGTGAGGGTCTCCTTTTCGCTGATGAGCCCCTTTTCCATGGCCTCGGTGGCCCAGGCCAGGGCCACGCCCGCGCTCATCACGTCCAGCCCCACCTTTTCGGTCTCGTCCAGCAGCGCCAGCACGTCCGAGGCGTTGGTCAGGCCCACCATGGAGCCCTCGGCAAAGATGGACTCGTAGTCGTAGTTCACCTGGCGGTAGAGGAACTCGTGGTCCTTGGCGAACTGGTGGCGGAGCAGGCCGATGTGGATGCAGCCCACGGGACAGCCCGCGCAGGCGGTCTGGCGCAGCAAAAGCTGCTCGGCAAAGGTCTCGCCCGTGATGCCGCCGATGCCCGGATCCGTGGTGGCCTGCAGGTTGCGCCAGGGCAGGGACTTGATCTCGTTGAGCGGGATCAGGTTCGAGGGCGTGCCCAGGTCGTGGTACTTGCGCATCATGTCCGTGTCGGTCAGGAGCTTGTAGACCTCTTTGTACAGGGCGGGATATTCCTTGCCCTTGGGCAGGACAAAGTTGCCGTCGCCGTTGACCGAGATGGCCTTGAGGTTCTTGGCGCCCATGACCGCGCCCGAACCCAGGCGGCCAAAGTGGCGGTAGGTGTCCACGTTGATGCAGGCAAAGGCGGAGAGGTTTTCGCCCGCCGGGCCGATGCGCATGATGGAGCGGTGGCCTGCGGCGGATTTGCGGCCCAGCCGGCGCAGCAGCTTGCCCGTGGCGAACACGTCATGGCCCTTGAGGTAGTGCACGTCGTAGACGTCGAGGCGTTTCGTGCCCGTGGCGAGCACGGACAGGCTTTTGGCGCGCCCGGTAATCATGAGCGCGTCATACCCGGCGAAGCGGAGCGAAAGCGCCAGCCTGCCGCCCGCGTGGCTTTCGGTATATTGGTTGTTGTAGGGCGACTTGAAGCCGCACACGGTCTTGCTCATGAGCGGGAAATAGCCCGACAGCGGGCCAATGGCGAAGATGAGGGGCTGGACCGGGTCGCTCCAGTCGGCGTTCATGTCGCCAAACGCCTCGAACAGGGCGGCGGCCAGGCCGCTGCCGCCCAGCACCTCGGCCTTGACGCCGAAATCGAGGGCGCGGCCCTTGCTGGTGGCCAGATCCACATGCAGGACGCGGAAGGTTTCGTTATTAGGCATGGTTCACCTCCTCGGCGTCCGTCACGTCCCCGGTGTCCTCGTCGTCCGCCGCGCTCTTGTCGCGGCCAGGGGGCGGGGCAAGCTCCAGGCAGTCCTGCGGGCAAAAGGCCACGCAACGGCCACAGTGGATGCAGACATGGGGCGTGCCGTCTTCCGGGGCGATGTAGATGGCGTCCACCGGGCAGACCTGGGCGCATTTGCCGCAGCGTATGCAGATGGACCTGTCCACCTTCACGCCGCCGCCCGGACGTTGGGTCAGACATTGGGAGGGACATACCGCCACACAGGGCGCGGGGTCGCAGGCCACGCATATGCGCGCCTCGAATCCGGTGCTCACGCCGCCGGCGGAACTGATGCGGATGCCCGACGTGTTCCAGGACAGTGTCTTGTGGACCAGCCTGGCGCAGGCCAGTGAGCAGGAATAGCAGCCGATGCACTGTTCCATCCTGTTTGCGCGTAAAATTTTCATATCCGGTGCTCCTTGGTTCAGAACGCGCGTGGCCCCCCCATTGGCGCCAGCGATTTCTTCCTATTCTCTACTGCAATTGTTTGATCCATTGTGTCAATGGGGTTTCCATGAGGTCGCGGATCGCCTGGAGGCGTTCCTCGCTTTCCGCCTCGAACCGGAGCACGAGCACGGGTTGGGTGTTGGAGGCGCGGATGAGCCCCCAGCCATCGGCAAAGGTGGCCCGCACGCCGTCCACCTCGCTTGTGTCGCAGCGTTCGCGGAAATAGGCCTGGGCCTTGGCCACCACCTGGAATTTGATGGCGTCCGGGCAATGGATGTGCAGCTCAGGGGTGCTGTATGTTTGGGGCCAGTCGGCCAGCATGGCGGACACGGGCGTGTGCGGCGCGTGCGCCACCAGCTCCACGAACCGGGCCGCCGCGTACAGGGCGTCGTCAAACCCGAAGAAGCGGTCCGCGAAGAACATGTGGCCGGACAGTTCGCCCGCAAGCTTGGCGCCGGTTTCGATCATGCGCGCCTTCATCACGGAATGGCCTGTCACGCCCATGAGCGGCGCGCCGCCGTGCGCCGCGATGTCGGCAAAGAGGCGGTGGGTGCATTTCACGTCGCCAATGACCGTGGCGCCGGGGTGGTCGCGCAGCATGTCGCGGGCAAACAGCGCCAGCACCTGGTCGCCCCAGACCATGGCGCCTTTTTCGTCCACCACGCCCACACGGTCCGCGTCGCCGTCCAGGGCCAGGCCGCAGTCGGCCCCCTCGCGCACCACGGCGGCCTTCAGGTCGGCCATGTTCGCCTCTATGAGCGGGTCGGGGTGGTGGTTGGGGAACGAACCGTCCGCGTCGCAATACAGGGGGATCACCTCCGCGCCCATGCGGCGCAGCAGCGCCTCGCACAATGCGCCGCCGCTGCCGTTGCCGCCGTCCAGCACCACGCGCACCGTGCGCCCGGCGGGGACGGGTTTCAGGCGCGCCGCCAGTTCGTCCAGGTAGGACGGGGCGATGTCCAGGTCGCAGACCACGCCGTTGCCTGTGGGAAACGCGCCTGCGGCCATGATGCGGTAGATGCGCTGGATTTCTTCGGTATGGATGGTGGTGGGACCGGCCCAGATCTTGAATCCGTTGTATGCCGAAGGGTTGTGGCTGGCGGTTATCATGACGCCCGCGCTGCGGCGCAGGTGCTTGACCGCGAAATACAGGGCCGGGGTGGGCACATGGCCGATGCGGGTCACATCCACGCCCGTGGCGGCCAATCCGGCGGCCAGGCTGTTCTGATAGCCGGGAGAACTGTGCCTGCAATCGTGGCCCACGACCGCCGCGGCAAAGCCGCGTTCCAGGAAATAGGCGCCGCAGGCGCGGCCAAGGGTTTCCACCCATTCGGGATCAAAATCGCTGTCCACCACGCCCCGGATGTCATAGGCGCGAAATATGTTCTGTACGACCGGTTTCATCTGGCGTCCTTATCTGATATGTTGGTTTCTTGTCATGAGGTGTCTTGTTTGCAACCGCTTGGTTGCCTTGCGTGTCTTGACCTGGGAGGGCACATCGCCTATGCCGGAGACATTATGAATTGGGATTGGGACAAACTCCAGGAAAAAAGGAAAGGGATGCCGTTCAGTTCGCCGAGCGGCCCGCAGTTCGACAATGTATCGGACCTGATGCAGCGCTTCCGGAACTCTCGGTTTCCGGGCGGCAAGGCCGTTATCCTACTCGTCGTCCTGGTCTGGCTCGCGTCAGGCATCTACATCATCAAACCGGACGAAGTGGGCGTTGTGCTGCGCTTCGGCGCGTTCGACCGCATTACCGAAGCGGGTCCGCATTACCATTTTCCCTTTCCATTGGAAAGGGTTGAAATCCCCAAGGTGACGCAGATCCGCCGCATTGAGGTGGGGCTGCGCAGCCTTGGGCATGAGAGCAACTTCCAGCAAGGGCAGTTCCGCATCGTGCCCGAAGAGTCGCTCATGCTCACGGGCGACGAAAACATCGTGGACGTGCAGTTCATCGTGCAATACCAGATCAAGGATCCGGTCCAGTATCTGTTCTCGGTCAAGGACCAGGCGGAAACAGTGAAAAAAGCCGCCGAGGCCGCCATGCGAGAGGTGATCGGCTACAACAAGATCGACTCCGCCCTGACCACGGGGAAAAACGAAATCCAGAACCAGGCCCGCCAGTTGATGCAGGATATCCTGGATCGCTACAACGCCGGGTTGCGCGTGGTCGCCGTGCAGTTGCAGGATGTGCAGCCGCCCAAGGAGGTCGTGGACGCGTTCAAGGACGTGGCCAGCGCCCGCGAGGACCGCAGCCGCTTCATCAACGAGGCCGAGGCGTACCAAAACGATTTGCTGCCCAAGACCAGAGGCCTTGCCGCGCGCTACGTCAACGAGGCCGAGGCGTACAAGGAAAGCGTGGTGCGCAGGGCCACAGGCGAAGCGTCGCGCTTTTTGGCCGTGCTCAAGGAATACAACAAGGCCAAGGATGTGACACGCGAGCGTCTGTACATCGAAACCATGGAAGCGCTTCTGGCCAACCCCAACATGGAAAAGGTGCTGCTCTCCGGCGACGTGAACAAAAAGGTCGTGCCCTATCTGCCGCTTGAGACGTTGCGCAAGCCGCAGGACCAGGCCCCTGAGCCGGGGACCATCCAGGAACAGCTCGATATGAAGCGGGGGCGGAAATAATGCATATGAAACGATTGCTCCTGTTCTTTGTCCTGTTCTTGGCGATTGTTGGGGCGATGGATGTCTTCTATACCGTGCATCAGACCCAGCAGGCCATTGTGCTGCAATTGGGCAAGCCCGTGGGCGGCCCCTATGGGCCGGGCCTGCACTTCAAGCTCCCTCTGGTGCAGAATGTGGAGTATTTCGACAGCCGCATCCTGGAATACGATGCCCAGCCCGCAGAGATCCTGACCAGCGACAAGAAGACCCTGGTGCTCGACAACTTCTCCAAATGGCGCATCGCCGACCCGCTCAAGTTCTACCAGAACGTGCGCACCATTCCGGGCGCCCAGGCGCGGCTTGACGACATCATCTACGCCCAGCTGCGCGTGGCCTTGGGCCGCTACAACCTGACGGAAACCGTGTCCACCAAGCGGACCGAAATCATGGAGCAGGTGACCCGCCTCTCGTCGGAGCAGGTCAAGGAGTTCGGCATCGAGGTCATCGACGTGCGCATCAAGCGCACGGACCTGCCGCCCGAAAACGAGCGGGCGATCTTTGGCCGCATGCGCGCCGAACGTGAGCGCCAGGCCAAGCAATACCGGTCCGAAGGGCAGGAGGAATCGGCCAAGATCAAATCCATGGCCGACCGCGAAAAAACGGTCATCCTGGCCGAGGCCAAGCGGCAGTCCGAAGTCATCCGGGGCGAAGGCGATGGCGAGGCGACCCGCATCTATGCCGCCGCGCTCAATCAATCGCCGGAGTTCTATGCCTTCAAACGCAGCCTGGAGGCGTATACCAAGAGCTTCCAGGATAATACACGTCTTGTGCTGACGCCGGACAGCCGGTTTTTCCGCTTCATGCAATAAGTGTCGCGCGGCCCTCTTTGTGGGGGCCGCGCGCTTTCATGCCGCCCGCGCGGGAGCCCTTTCCCTCGTTTCCAATGACACGCATAATTTTGTCGGGGCAAGGCCCGCTTCCGTGGGCACAGGCATCCGGCCCGCATGATCGCCTTGGCTCGCCACGTCGCCGGTGGCCGGGGCTTCGAGCGGTATCTTCCTCTGTCCGTCGCCACCCGGTAACCGCGCGCTTCATCTGTACGACCGTTTCTATATCCGGAGCGTACAAGTGTAACATGTTACACTTGTGTTGCGGGACGAAAGTGTAACAACGGGGAGGAGAATCAGCTCCCGTGAGTGCTTCTCTTCCCGAATGGTATGTAATCAATTGAAAAACAAAGAAAATAAAATTATAGTACAATGCTATTCGCTGGCATGGTTATTGATTAGTGCATGCGAGAAGCTGATGGGCGCGCGGGGCGACACAGGGGCTTGCAGAGCGGATGGCGTGTTGAGACGGTATGCAGTCCCTGGTTGTATTTATCGGAGGATAAGGTATTATTAACGTGTGGCCTTGCATCGAATCTGCCTTGGCACGTGTTCTTCAGCCCGCGTTTTTTTTTGGAGGTACTGGTCATGTGTGCAGTCGGGCGGCGGTGCAGGGGGCGCAAGGCCGCGTCAGGGATTCGCATCCGGACGAGGGCGTGACGCCATGGGCACAAGGGCTTGACTAGCGTTGTATTTCAGACAAATATTTGTCGCGAAAGGGTCGGCAGGGTAGCGTTTGATGGCCCGATATTTCGCGGCTGTACATACACCAAACAAGACCAGACGGCGGGCCGAGGGGCGATCGGCCAAGCCAATGCTGCAACACGGGAGAAAGACAGTGAGTATTAATTTTAATGAAGTCTTTGAGCGGATCAAGCAGGCAACCAATACGCGGACGCAGGTTGAACTTGCTGAGGTGCTGGATATTCGTCAGTCCAGCATATCCGATGCAAAGCGCCGTAATTCCGTACCGTCCGACTGGTATATGAAGCTGTTCGAAAAATTCGGTCTGAACCCGGATTGGCTCAAACGTGCGGTCGGTCCCCGCTATCTGCGGTCGCCCGAAGGCGAATACAAGCCTTTTGACGTGCCGGAGACAGGCGAGTTGTTCGAGGATCAGGCGCGCTATGGGGATCCGGCCACAACGGGCATCATCGTGACCGTGTACTCCATGCAGTGCAAGGGCTCCGATGCCGACGGCTGGACGCCCAAGCCGGAAAGCAAGTTGAGCATCCCCCTGACGCATCAGCGGGCCGGCTTGCTGGTGCTGCACATGGACTCCTCAAGCATGGAGCCGTTCATCCGCCGCGGGGCGCTGGTGGGCATTGACCGCGAGCAGACCAACATCGTGACCGGAGAGCTGTACGGTGTGTACGTGCCCTACGAGGGACTGACCGTGAAGCGGGTCTTCCTGGACGCCGAGAACAACCGATTCCTCTTGCGCTCCGAGGCGAGCGGGCATCCCGACCAGCATCTGGCCGTTGAAAAATACGAAGGCCGCATCGTGGGCCGGGTTTCCTGGGTGTTGCAGGATCTGTAGCCCCCACTGTTGCGACAATGCGCGGGCAGGGAGCGGCCAAGCCGCTTCCTGCCCTTTTTTATGGTGACGCGGCGCGGCGTTGGTTGCACGCACGATGCCCATGGCGTATGCAAGACCCGCTGTCAGGCATTTTGGCAGGCGGCGTCACGCATATCAGGATCACACGGATTATGGATTTCAGTCTCTCCACGTTGGCTACCGGTCTCGCTTGGCCATTGCTGCGCCTTCTGGGCAGCATTTCCATCGGCCTGTTCATTGCCAATCTCATTGAAGCGCTCAACTGGACACATGCGGTTGCGCGTGTGGCCGGTCCGTTGATCCGGGCGGCGCGGCTCAAGGATGTGGCGGGAGCCAGTTTTTCCATGGCTTTTTTCTCCGGCGTGGCGGCCAACACCATGCTGGCGGAGAGTTATGACAAGGGCGAGTTGACGACGCGCGAGTTGGTGCTTTCCAACCTCTTCAACAGCCTTCCCACCTATTTTCTGCACCTGCCCACCATGTTCTTCATCACCCTGCCGTTCCTTGGGCAGGCGGCCTTTCTGTATGTGGGATTGACGCTGGTCGCAGCGCTGCTGCGCACGGGCGGGATTGTGGTTCTGGGAAGGTTTTTGCTCCCGGAGCTGCCGGATGGGTGCGTGGTGTGCCGGTTGGAGGACGAGGGCTTCAAGGGGTGGAAGGCGGCGGTGCGTACCTCGTGGCGGCGCTTCAAGAAACGGATCCGGAAAATCGTGTACTACACGCTTCCCATTTATACGGCCATGTATTTTGCCAGCAAATACGGCTTGTTCACATGGATCGAGCATGGGTTGGCCAATTCGTTGGGTACCATGGCCTTTTTGCCTCCCAAGGCCATGGGCATCGTGGTCTTTCACGTGGCTGCCGAATTCACGGCAGGGCTTGCCGCTGCCGGAGCCTTGCTCCAGGACGGCGGCCTGGCGGTGCGCGACGTGGTGGTGGCGCTCTTGCTCGGCAACGTGCTTTCGTCGCCCATGCGGGCGTTCCGGCATCAATTCCCGTACTATGCTGGCATATTCAAGCCCCGTACGGCCCTGCACCTCATCATGTTCAGCCAATCCCTGCGCATGTGCAGCGTGTTTTTCGTCGGACTCGTCTATTTCCTGCTCACCTGATAGGCCTTTTCCCCTGACTGGATGTTGTTTGGGCGCGTGTGCCAGCCGTGCTTCATGCGTTCTGCCGCGACGCAGTCTCTCCCTGTGGCGCCTGTGGCCTTGCGTGGCGCTCCATGGCGGGCATGGGGCATGGCCAGCGCCGTGTGCCATGGCATGAGGGGGGCGCGGGGGGATCCATGCCCATGCCCGGGGCGCATACGGCCAGCGCCAAGGCTGTGCCGCGTTCCCCGTGCGTTTTCTTCCATATGCGTGACAGGGGACGCTGGGGGCACGTATCGCTGCGGCCATGCCTCTTCTTGGCACATGCCGCCGCCCTTTCCCCTCGCTGGTCCCTTCAGTGAGGCTTGAGGCCTCACCATCCTGCCCAGGTCACGTAGTATGGATGCATTGCACTCTCACTATGGAAGGCGGAGGCTCCCTAATGGAAGGTGGAGGCTCCCTACTTGGCGTGCGGACCCGTTGGGATGATTTCGTGTTCCATGCGCCACCGGCGCGTCTCTCGTCTCGTGGGCACCGACGCCCATCCCATAAAAAAGGCCGGCCCTTGCGGGCCGGCCTTGGGTACGTCGGTTCTCCGAGGAGACCTTACTTGCGGAAGCGATTCCGCAGCACGGCCACGACCGGAGCGATCAGGAGCAGCATCCATTCCAGACCGAAGCTGGCGGCGGGGTTGAACACACAACCGCTGCTGGAGCTGGAGGAGGAACCGGTGATGGTGGCGCCGACCGGCGGGTCAATGATGTTCGACACGCCCTTGTCGGCGTCGAACTGGCCGTTGTCAGCCAAGACAACCCACAGGACGTATTGGTCACCGGAATCGTATGTGTCACGCACGAAGGTGTGACCGGTCAGGATGGCGGCGTCGTTGCTGGCCTTGGCCCACCAGTAGTAGCCGTCGCGCTTAATGCCGGTAGTGGCGTTGGTGCCGGGCACCATGGTCATGGCGACGGTCTGGTTGCCGGCGGTGGAGATGTTCATGAACTTGTACATCTGCACGCTGCTGGTGGTCTTACCAGCCAGGTTGCCCAGGTTGGTGCTGCTGGTCAGCGGCCATTCGATAATGGCGTACTTGTTGGTATTGAGCGTGTCCACGGTCAGGGTGAAGGCCTGCGCCGCGAAGTTGGTCACCTTGGTGAAGCCAGCGGGAGCGTTGAAGTCATCGATGTACTGAGCGTCGGTGTAGTTGTTGGTGGCGTCGATGGCGGCCTTGGCGTCCGTGGTGTACGAACCGTTGGCGGCCATGGAGGTGGTGTAATCCTGCACAGCGGTCACGTCGACGAAGTACTGGGTCGCGTTGTCCAGCAGGCCGTAGGTGGCGCGCAGGGCTGTGGTGGCCACGTTGAAGTCGATGCCGGTGGCGGCAACAACCTGAGCGGTGGTCTGGGCCAGAGCGCTGACGGGAGCGGCACCCTGGGGAACCAGGTAGTAGATGCCGCCGCGGGTCATGAAGTTGGTGTCGGTGGCAATACCCACGAAGAGTTGGCCGTCCGTGCGCATCACGCCGTAGAACGTGGTGTCGCCCAGGGTCAGCTTGGTGTGGGTGGCGCCGTAGGTCGCGCTGGCGACCGCAATGGTGCCGGTGGCGTTGCCATGAATGGGGCCGGCAGACACGACGGGCAGATAGCTGGTCGTCGCGGAAGCGGTGCTGTTGATGGCAGTGCCTTCCATGCGGTAGTAACCGATGGAGGACGCCGTGCTGTTAATGCTGGTGCCGTTCATGCCGAAGCCAACGGTGTTGAATTCCTTGCCGGACAGGTCGCTGGTGGTGAAGGAAGCGCCCTTGACGAAGGTGCTGAAGCACTGCGCGTTGGAGGCGTTGCCCACCGCGAAGATGGAGTAGCCAGACATGTCGAGGGTGGCGTTCGCACCGAAGTTGAAGCTGGTCGTGGAGGCGTTGACGGTACCGTCAGCGTTCACGGCCCAGGTCAGGGTCTCGGAAGTGGTGGTGGTGTTGGCGGCGCCATCGTACATGATGCTGTAGGTCAGGCTGTTGGAGGTGTTCACGTAGCCGATACGGGAAACGGAGTTGAGACCCGACTGGCAGGTGGAGTACATGTACCACGCTGTGGCGTTGACCATGGCCGTCGTCGTGTCGGTCTTGGGCTGGACGAACACAAGCATGTTGGTACCAAGGTTGCGCGAAACGTGCGCAGCTAAAGTGCCAACGACCACGTTGTCAACAGCGGGAGCAAGGCCGTTAAAGCCGTCGGACTTGTAGGTCGTCGCGTTGCTGACACCGATAAGGAGGTTGCCGGCAGCGACACCAGCCAGGGAGATGTCGTACGTGGAACCGTTACCTGTGCCGTTCATTCCCGTCATGCCGAAGGGAACGGGCATGACGTTCGAGGCATAAACGTAGCCGGAAGTCGTCGCCGTGGAGTACGTGGCGTTCACAACGGGCTTGATGTAATACGTCTGGGTATTGAGGCCGTTCGACTGGGACACATGGATTCTGCCAGCGCCGATGCCATGGTAGTTGCTCACCACACCGGCGGGGGGGGTGGTCAGGGTCATCGTGCCAGCAAGGCTGGACGCGTTGTACCCGGCGGTGGAGCCGTTGCCCTGGAGACCAAGGATGGTCCAGGTCGTGCTGTTCTGCTGGACGAAGAACGACGCGGCAGTGGCGGAGCTTACTGTAAATGTAAGCAGCGCAGCGAAAACGAAGAGGACTGTAAGCAGTTTTTTCATCTTCTTTTCTCCGAAAAAAATGTTGATGGAAGTACGTCTTGGCATCTGCCTGATCCGGTGGACGCCGACCCGCGCCGTGCTGTCCTTCCGAACCTGTGGGGTTTTGCGCCTGGGTTTTCATCTGTCGGGCCCGGCCCACCAAAGCCGAACCGTCCTGCTGCGCGGGTGTTCCTCGGGGGCACCACCCCCCTCGGCTCGTTCGCGCCGTGCGCCGGAATGCGCTGGTACATCCGCAACTTTCCGGTTTTGCTGCACGTTTTCAAAAAACCAAAGGACGCACCTTTCCCACGGTATAAACTCTTGGTGCTTTTATCCCGGAAACGAGGTTGAAGGCAAGATTTTTTTTGGGTTTTTGGGACGGATGGCTGAAAAAAGTGTGCCTGCGGCATCCCGGGCAAGGGCATCAGGGCGGCGCTTGGCGCACTATGAAAAAAAGTATTTCGAGAGGAAAACAGGGCCGCCGTCGCCCCGGTGCGCCCGCCGCCCTCCGGCGCCAAGACGTCCAACCCCGCAGGGGGGGGGCGCGCCTCATGGCGCCCTCCTCAAAACGGGAGCATGCGGATTCGGAAAATAATTGCCTAAACTTTAAGCATTCTTCCCTTGAAAGGCATTGGCGTGCGTTTCAAGGCCGCGCCCCTAGGCCAGGCCCAGTACGTCACGCGCCAGCGCCACCACCTCGGTCGGCGCAAACGGCTTGGTCATGTACCTGTCAGCGCCGCATTCCTTGCCCCGCTGCTTGTCCACTTCCTGGCCCTTGGCCGTGAGCATCACCACGAACACATCGGGCAAGGCCCGCGTTTTCTTGATTTCCCAGCACACGTCAAACCCGTTGCGCTTGGGCATCATGATGTCGAGCAGCACCATCCGTGGGCTCTCCCGCAGGATGATCTCCATGGCCTCTTCACCGTCTTCGGCGAACAGCAGTTCGATGCCCTCGTCCTCAAGGTCTTCAAGCGCCTCTTCCAGCAACAGCCGGATATGGGGTTCGTCGTCGCAAATAAGCAGTTTGGCCATGGTCGTTTCTCCCTGGGGCACATCGGGTGGTGCTGCGAATTGACCTGCGATGCATACAACACTTTCATATTTTAGAAAAGGTTTTCATGCGATCATGTGCGGTAATACGCCAAAAGTGTCTTGACATCACGTGCGGCGGCACTACCTTGCATTCGCTGAAGCGCGCATTGCCCCAGGCGGGGAGCCGCGCCTCTCGCACCGCTGGTCCATCATCAACCCGCCGCGAGCCGGGTTTCTTTCAAACGACGCCGCAAGGAGGATGCCTCATGTCCGACGCCACCGCTGCCGGAGCCACCGCTCGTCAGTACGAATTCAAGACCGAAGTCAAAAAGATGCTCCACATCATTACCCACTCCCTGTACACCCACCGGGAGATCTTTTTGCGCGAACTCGTGTCCAACGCCTCGGACGCGCTGGACAAGCTCCGCTTTGCCCAGAGCAAGGGCCAGGACATCCCGTCCCCGGACCTGCCCCTTGAGATCACCATCACCCTGGACAAGGACGCGGGCGTGCTGACCATCGCCGACACGGGCATCGGCATGACCGAGGAGGAGCTGGTGGACAACATCGGCACCATCGCCCGTTCCGGCTCCGAGCAGTTCCTGAACACGCTGGCCCAGGCCAACGGGGCGGACAAGGCCGACGCCAGCGCCATCATCGGCCGCTTTGGCGTGGGATTCTATTCCGTGTTCATGGTCGCGGACGAGGTGGTCATAGAGACCCGCGCCGCCAGGGAAGGGGCCGAGGCCGTGCGCTGGGTGTCCGACGGCGCGGGCAGTTTCACCGTGGAGGCGGCCCAGAATCCGCCCGTGCGCGGCACGGTCATCCACGCCACGCTCAAGGATGACGCCAAGGAGTATGTGGACAAGGGCATCGTGGAGGGCGTGCTCAAGAAGCACTCCAGCTTCATCGGCTTCCCCATCCTGGTGGAAGGGGACAAGGTCAACACCATTCCCGCCCTGTGGCGCGAGCCCAAGTTCCAGGTGACCGAGGAGCAGTACAAGGAGTTCTACTCCTTCCTCACCTTTGATCCCGAAGCGCCGCTGTGCACCATCCACACGGCGGTGGACGCCCCGGTGCAGTTCAACAGTCTCATATTCATTCCCTCGCAGTCGTTCGACATGTTCGGGTTCGACCGTTCCAAGTACGGCCTCGACCTCTACGTGCGCCGCGTGCTCATCCAGCGCGAGAACAAGGATCTCATCCCCGAATGGCTGGGCTTTGCCAAGGGCGTGGTGGACACCGAAGACCTGCCGCTCAACATCAGCCGCGAGACGTTGCAGGAAAACGTGGTGCTGCGCAAGATCGGCGCCACGGTGACCAAGCAGATCCTGTCCCACCTGGAAAAGCTGGCCAAAGACAAGCCCGAGGAATACGCGGCGTTCTGGAAGGCGCACGGCAAGGCGTTCAAGATGGGGCACGCGGACTATGCCCACCGCGAGGCCTTTGGCGCGCTGGTGCGGTTCAACGCCACCATCCACGACGACGCCAGCGGCCTGACCTCGCTGGACGACTACATCGCCCGCGCCAAGGAAGGGCAGAAGGACATCTACTACGTGTCCGGCCCCAGCGTGGCGGCCACGAAACTCAATCCGCACATGGAGATCCTGCGCAGGAAGGGCGTCGAGGTGCTGCGCCTGTTCGAGCCGCTGGACGAGTTCGTCATGGACACGCTGCGGACCTACAAGGACTTTGCGCTCACCTCGGTGGAGCATGCGGATGCGGCCAAGCTGGAGGAGCTGCCGGACGTGGAAGAGGCGTCCCGCAAGGTGGAGCCGCTGGACGAGAGCGGCGAAAAGGGCATGGCGGCGCTGCTGGAGCGCATGCGCGCCATCCTGGGCGGCCGGGTGACCGAGGTGCGGTTGTCCAAACGGCTGGCGGACAGCGCCTGCTGCCTGACCAACCCGGACGGCGGCATGACCTCGGCCATGGAAAAGATCATCCGCACGGTGTCCAGGGACGCCACCCCGCCGCGCAAGGCCATGGAGATCAACGCCGACCATCCGCTGGTGCGCGACCTCATGAAGATCCACGCGGCGGACGCCGACGACGCCTATGTGGCCACGGCCACGGAGCAGCTCTACGAGTCCGCGCTGCTGCTGGAGGGCTACCTGGCCGACCCGCACCGCATGGTGGAACGCATCAACACGCTGCTGGAGCAGGCGGGCGGCTGGTACGCCGCTGTGAAGAAGCTGTAGAAAACGGGTGCGCCGTCCGCTCGGGCGGCACACCCTGCCATATGATTGGGGCTGCCTGCGGGCGGTCGATGCTGCCGTGATGCGGGGCCGTCCACAGGGGACGGCCCCGCCTGTTTTGGGGCGGGAACGGGGGGGACGCCCGGCCGCTGGCCGTGGTGCGGCGCGGCGCTGGCCGTGGTGCGGCGGGGCGCCGCGCGCGTGTTGCCCTGGCCCGGTGTTTTGGATATAGGGCAAATGCCCACGGCGCGAGGCTCCTTCCTGGCCGCGCGTCCCCTGCGGAGGGGTGGCAGAGTCCGGTTTATTGCGATGGTCTTGAAAACCATTGTGGGTGCGAGCCCACCGGGGGTTCGAATCCCTCCCCCTCCGCCATTTTTCCGGCCCGTGCGGGGCTGACCGTCCGTTCCCGCGTGGCGGCGAACGGCGTCCCGCGTGTCAGGCCGCATGCACTCGATCAGTACCCTGCGCCACGATGCGGCGCGTGTCTGCCCCGGCCATCCCCTCGCCGATGCGGGGGGGGGCGAAACCGTGGACGCACCGGCTTATTTGGGCGAACCTGTTGACTTTGCTGAAAGATTTGTTTATAATCTAAACGTTTGAAATAGAGATGTTTATTGTGTCGTGTCGGCGGGAGCCGGACACGGCCGCATGGGGTCTCCCCTCATTATTCAGCAGCCCGCGCCCCCGCGTGCGCCGCGCCGCATGGCGGCGTTTCCCATAGCGCGAGAGCGATGTTGGTCAGGACACACGTTGCATGGCAATAACGCGAAAGACAGGCACCATTTTCGGCGATTCGCTGACCACACCCGTGCAGCAGGATTCCGTGGTCCTGCTCGTCATCGAGCGCATCAAGCAGGCGCTCATCAATGACGAACTCAAACCGGGCGACTACCTTCCCTCCGAAACCGAACTGACCCGCAACCTCGGCGTGGGCAAGTCCAGCGTGCGCGAGGCCATCAAGATGCTCCAGGCCATGGGCATCCTGGAGGTACGGCGCGGCCAGGGCACCCGCATCCGCGAGCATCCCAGCGAGGACGCGCTCAACTCCATGGTCTTCCAGATGATCCTGGCCAAGGGCGTGACCCAGGACATGCTCGACCTGCGCAAGCTGTTCGAGCCCGCCTACACCGTGCTGGCCATGGAGCGCGCCGATGACGAGGACATCGCCCGCATCCGCGAGAGCGTGGAGGAATTCGAGGCCGTCATCGCCCGGGGCAAGCACGATTCGAGCTATGACCTCGCCTTCCACAGGGCCATTCTGCACGCCACGCACAACCCGCTGGTCATCCGCATCGGCGAGACCATGATGGAGCTGTTCGACGCCTCCATCGAGACCTCCATGCGCACCCTGCCCGAGGTGGCGCTCAAGGACCACAAGGCCATCTACCGCGCCTTTCTGGCCAAGGACGAGGCCGCCGTGCGCGAGGCCATCCGCGTCAGCTCCAAGAGCTGGGAGACCGCGCTCACGTACAAGTAGCCCGGCCTGTCGCGGCCCCCGAAAAAACGGTCCGTCCGCTCCCCCGGCAAGGGGGAGCGGACGGATTTTTTTGTGGGCGATGAAGACGGGAAAGGAGGCTTACGCGGCGAACGCCTGCCGCAACGCCTCGATGGTGCCGCAGCCCGAGGCGAGCAGGACCATCAGTTTGATGCGCGCCTTGACGCTGGTGTAGTCGTGGCCAAGGATGACCCCGCGCGACTGGAGATCCTTGACCCCGCCCGCGAAGTCGTAGACCGGGTACACGCGTCCCTGGCCGCAGGTGGTGGTGATGACCACGCGCACGCCCTTGTCCACGGCCCGCTGCACCGCGTCCATGAACGCCGGGGTCACGTGGCCGCGCCCCAGGCCTTCCAGGATGATGCCCGCCGCGCCGGAGCCGGCGAAGAAGTCGATGGCCGCGCCGTCGCACCCCAGGCTCGCCTTGACGATTTCCACCCGGCCCAGCGCGCCCGTCAGGTGGTGGTGCTCCCTGCGGGCGGGGCGCTGCATGATGAAGCAGTGGCCCTTGTCCACGTAGCCGAGCTGCCCGAAACCGGGCGAGGTGAAGGCGTGGACATTGAAGGCATGCATTTTCTTGACGTATTTTGCGCTGTACACGCCCTCGTTGAACACGACGAGCACGCCCAGATCCCGGCAGTCGGGGCAGGCGGCGGCCACCACCGCGTCGCGGATGTTGGTGTAGGCGTCCGTGCCTTCCTCGAACGGCGTGCGCTGGGCGCCGGTAAAGACCACGGGCTTGGGGCCGTCCAGCATCAAATCCATGAAATAGGACGACTCCTCCAGGGTGTCGGTGCCGTGGGTGACGACCACGCCGCGCACGGCGGGGTCGGCCAGGCGTTCGACGATCCGGTCGCGCAGCGCCAGCAGCTTGTCGAAATCCATGGCGTTGCTCGGCACCTGGAAAACGGATTCCACGGCGATGTCCAGATCCAGCCCCAGCCTTTGCCGGTCGACCAGTTGCTCGCCGGGCATGGCGCCCGAGGTATACAGCCCGGAGGCTTCGTTTTTCACACTGGCGATGGTGCCGCCCGTGGTGAGAACCACTACTTTACTCATGCATTCCTCCACTGTGCAGGGCATGGCTTTATATGAATATGGTCAGCAGCTTCGGCATAAAGGCGAAGAGCACCAACATGACGAGGTAGACCAGGAAATAGGGCACGATGTCCTTGACCACGACTTCGAGTTTTTCATCGGCTATGTTGCAGGCGATGAAGAGGTTGAGCCCGACCGGCGGCGTGAATTGGCCCACGGCCAGGGCGATGATGGTGAACACGCCGAAATAGATGGGGTTGATGTGCACGGCTTCGACCACGCCGAGGATGGTGGGCACGAACAGGACCAGCGCCGCGACGTTGTCCAGGAAGGTGCCGAGCACCAGGAGCATGGCCAGGATGATGAGCATGACCACGGTCTGGTTGTCCGTGAAGCCCAGGAGCAGGGCGGCGAAGTGCTGGGGCACCTGCTCGGCGGTGATGATGAAGCCGAAGAGGTTGGCCGTGCCCATGAGGAACATGATGAGCGCCGCGTTTTCCGCCGTGCTCTTGAGGATGCCGTACATGGAGCGCAGGGTCAGGGTCCGGTAGATGAAGAAGCCCACCAGCGCGCCGTAGAGGCAGGCGATGGCGGCGGATTCGGTGGCCGTGAACATGCCGGAATAGATGCCGCCCAGGATGATGAGGGGCATGAGCATGGCCAGGGTGCTGTCCTTGAGCACCTTGGCGGCGCTGCCGGGCGGGAAGGGCTCTTCCCGGGCGAATCCCTTCTTCTTGGCGATGATGAAGTTGGCCGCGATGAGCATGATGGCGATGAGCACGCCGGGCACGATGCCGCAGATGAACATCTGGCCGATGGACACGCCCGCGATGACGCCGAAGACCACCATGGTCAGGCTGGGCGGGATGATGAGCCCCAACGCGCCCGACGCCGCGACCACGGAGGCGGAATAGGCGCGGCTGTAGCCGCGCTTGACCATGGACGGGATCATGATGGACCCGATGGCCGCCGTGGTGGCCGGCGCGGAACCCGAGATGGCCCCGAAGAAGGCCGACGCGCCGGTGGTGATGTGCGCCAGGCCGCCGGGATAGCGGCCCACCAGCATGGCGGCCAGCGCCACGAGCTTGTCCGAGATCTTGGCCTCGGCCATGATGTTGCCCGCCAGCAGGAACAGGGGGATGGCCATGAACGGGAAGCTGTTGATGCCGTTGAAGACCTTTTGCGGCAGGATGAGGAAGGGCATGTGGCTGCCGAAATGGATGGCCAAAAGGCCCGCCACGCCCAGGGCTATGGCAATGGGCACGCCCATGGCCAGGAACACGAAGAAGGCGATGAAAAGGCTTGAAACCATGGCTCACTCCACCACGCGTTGCTTGGGTTCGTCCTGGTCGGCCAGGGGGAGCGGGGTCCGGCAGTCGCGCAGCATGTGCTCGAGGATGTACAGGATGGAGATCCCGGAGCAGAGCGGAATGGAGAACACCACATAGCCAAGGGGAATGCCCGTGGAGGGCGACATCTGGAGCATGGAGCGCATGGTCAGGGTGCTGCCTTCCTTGAGCAGCACGACGAAGAAGAAGAGCATCACGCAATAGCTCGTCATGCGGATGGCCAGGGCGGGCCGGGCGGGGAGCAGCCCCACCAGCGCGTCCACGGCGATATGGGTCTTCTTGCGCACGGCGATGGTGCAGCCCAGCATGACGACATAGATCATGGCGTAGATGGACAGCTCCTGCGTGGCGGAAAGCGGGTCGTTGAGCACATAGCGGTAGAAGACCTGGACAATGACCAGGATCGTCATGAAACCGAGGGACAGGGCCGACAGGTTTCGGATGAGCTCGTTGAGCCGTTCGAGAATCTTCATCGCGCCTCCGGGTTCCGGTTGTGGATGGTGTGCCCTCGTGTCGCGTCCCTGAAAAAAATGACAGTGTTTTTCAGGGAAAAACAATACATTTTAAGTTATTATCCTCAAAATTCGTATCCACTCATTGTGAGGACGCGACACTAGCCCGCCAGCAACGCCTGCCTGACGGCGTCGCCCATGGCGTCCGTGGCGGCCTCGCCCCCCATGTCCCTGGTGCGTACCTGGCCCTTGGCCAGCACGCCGCGCACGGCGGCGCCAATGCCTTCCGCCGCAGCCTCCTCGCCCAGGAATTCGAGCATCATGCGCACGGATTCGATGCTGGCGATGGGGTTGACCACGTGCTTGCCGGTGTACTTGGGCGCGGAGCCGTGGATGGGCTCGAACATGGACGGGAATTCCCGTTCCGGGTTGATGTTGCCCCCGGCGGCAAAGCCCATGCCGCCCTGGAGCATGGCGCCCAGGTCCGTGATGATGTCGCCAAAGAGGTTGGAGGCGACAATGACGTCGAACCAGCCGGGGTTCTTGACCATCCACATGGTCATGGCGTCCACCAGCGCCTTGTCGGTGGTGATGCCGGGATGTTGTTCCGCGACTTCCTTGTAGATTTTGTCCCAGAAGACCATGGAGTAGTTGAGGGCGTTGGACTTGGTGCAGTTGGTCACCATGCCCTTGTATCCGGCGCTCTTGCGCTTTTCGGCCAGGTCGAAGGCGTAGCGCATCACCCGCTCGCATCCCTGGCGGGAGAAGATCGCGGTCTGCAGGGCGAACCCGTCGGGGTCGTCGACCTTGAAGAAGGATCCGGTGCCGCTGTATTCGCCCTCGTTGTTCTCGCGCACCACGACGAAGTCGACGCTTTCGGGCGTGGCGGTGCGCACGGGCGTGGACACGCCGGGGTACAGCCGGATGGGCCGCAGGTTCACGTACTGCTTGAAGCCCTTGCGGATCTCCAGCAGCATGGTCAGCGAGACGTGGTCGGGCACCTTGCCCTCGTCGCCCACGCAGCCCAGGAAGATGGCGTCAAAGGTCTTGAGCGTGTCCAGGGCGTCTTCGGGCATCATGCGGCCATGCGCCAGGTAATGGTCGCACCCCCAGTCAAAACGCGCCGAGGTGGTGGTGAAACCGTACTTGCCGGCCGCCGCGTCCAGAATTTTCACTGCCTCGTCGGCGATCTCGTTGCCGACGCCGTCACCGGGGATGATGGCGATATTGTAATGCATTGCAACGTTCCTTGTGGCTGGTTGTGGTGCGTCATGCCTGGCGCGGGGCGGGCACGGGCCCGCCCGCGCGCCGGGAGGGGTATTCGGTTCGCTGGCTACATCTTGCCCGCGACGGTCTTTTCGATGTCGTTGATGATGGAGGCGTCGAGCTTCTTCTTGTAGGCCTCGATCACGGGCTTGACCATCTCGCGGAAGGGCTGCTTTTCCACGTCGAGCACCTGCATGCCGTGCGCGGCAACCTCGTCCCACTGGGTCTTTTCCAGATCCTCGACCATCTTGGTGTGCACCGGGCCCATTTCCATGGCGGTTTCCACAATGGCCTTGCGGTACGCCTCGGGCATGCCGTCAAGCAGTGCCTTGTTCATGATGAGCGGCGAGGAGAGGTGGATGTGCCCGGTGCGGGAGACGTACTTCTGCACTTCGTAGAACTTCTGGGTCAGGATGTGGGCGGGCGGGTTTTCCTGGCCGTC
The DNA here is from genome assembly GCA_050251715.1 of Desulfovibrionaceae bacterium. Classification (GTDB taxonomy): domain Bacteria; phylum Desulfobacterota; class Desulfovibrionia; order Desulfovibrionales; family Desulfovibrionaceae; genus JBFWMG01. Next base: position 201,796 of record JBFWMG010000003.1, read on the forward strand.
CACGGTGCCCAGCTGCAGGGCGGAGTACAGCTCGCCAAAGGAGATGACCGTGGGACCGGCGCCCAGCGCCTTGAAGGTGGACACGAACACTTCGCCTTCGGGCACGCGGATCTTCATGCCCTTGAGGTCGGCGGGCGACTTGATGGGCTGCTTGTTGTTGGTGATGTGGCGCATGCCGTTGTCCCACCAGCCGATGACCACGGCGCCGTGGGGCTCCAGCTTCTTGGCCAGGCGTGCGCCGATGGGGCCGTCCAGCACCTTGCGCACGTCATTGTTGTCGTTGAACAGGAAGGGCAGGTTCAGGATGCCCATGTCCGGCACCCAGTTGGACAGCACGGTGTCGGAGGCGAGCACCATGTCCTGCGTGCCCATCATGGTGCCTTCCACGGCCTCCAGCTGCTTGCCGAGCTGGTCGGCGGGGAACACGTCGATGATGACCTTGCCGCCGGTCTTTTCCGCGACCTTCTTGGCGAACATCGTGCAAATGGACTGGTAATGGTGGGTGGGGGCGCCCGTGTGACCAAGCTTGAGCTTGTACGTATCCCCGGCAAACGCGCCGCTGCACAGACCCAGGCTGAGCAAGGCCACAGCCGCCAATAGGACGATCACCTTTTTCATGAGACGTCTCCTTTGCATGAGGGTTTCATAATGCACGGCCACCGCATCAGCGTTTTGCCAGACCCGCCAAAAGTTCGAAGCGCCAGGCATCTCTCCGTGACCAGGTGCCGCATGACTAGAACTAATTTAAAGCCAGAGCGCTCCGACGTCAACATATAAGTTGGCAGACATCATATGTTTAGGAAACGAAGACAATTTTGTGATATGCTGTTTTGGAGTAAGCTGAAATATATGAATAATTATCATGGAGATCTGCCGTCGCGCGCGGTATCGTGGCGGGGCGGAGCGGAGGGCATGCGCTGCTGGACGCGGTGTGCTGCGCGGCGGGAGGCGTCGTGCTGTGCGGCGGGAGGCGGGGGAGGGCATGGCTGATGGTTACCGGAACAAGAGCGGGATGCCCTGCGGGGCGCGGCGGGTCGCCCTGCGGGGCTGGGGTATGGCGGGCAATGGCGGTGGGGGCAAGGCCCGTGGCGGGGATGACGGCGGCGGGGATGCCCGTGGCCGTGGCCGTGGGAGCGGGCATGGCACGCGTTGCCGCCGGTTGGCCATTCACCGCCTTTTGGGTTGGCAATTGCCGCCTTTCGCGGTACAAGCGCCTGCCCGCAAGGGAACATGCCTGTTCAGGAGGAAAACCATGACCAAGATAGCTATTCCGTCCAAGAAGGACGGCTCGGTTGACGAGCATTTCGGCCACTGCGAGTTCTTCACCATCGCCACGGTGGACGAGAACAAGACCGTGGTGGACGAGGAAATGTACATCCCCGCTCCGGGTTGCGGCTGCAAGTCCAATCTGGCGGGCGTGCTCAAGCAAATGGGCGTGACCCAGCTTGTGGCGGGCAACATGGGCGAAGGCGCTGTGGCGCAGCTGCAAAAGCAGGGCATCGCCGTGGTGCGCGGCGCGCAGGGGCCGGTGCAGGACGCGCTGGCCGCCTACCTGCGCGGCGAGCTCAAGGACGCCGACATCATCTGCCACGCCCACGACGACGGCCACGAGTGCCATCACGCCCACGAGGCGCTCAAGCCGCTCTAGGAGCCTATACGAGGGGGGAGGCGGCGCGCCGTCCACCCACCCGCTTTGAGGCGGCGCCCCCGCATGGCCGTCGGCACATGGACGAAAAGATTGTTCGGGGGGATGGCCTGCCCATCCCCCCGAACCTATTATATGGTGATAGTGTGCAATCCGTGCGGCGGCGTGGGGAAGGCCTCCCTGGCAGGATGTCTTGCGCCGGTGCGCTCGCCGCCCGCGCCATCCGCCCCTTCGGCCTTTTCCGAAAAACCCTCCCCACCCACTTCCCCAGCCAGTGCGCACGCGCCATGCCCTGCCCGGATGGCGCGGCCACGATTGACAACCCGTCCAAAATATCGCACCCCCGTCTCGCCCGCACCGTTGCCGCCGGACACCTTGCCCGGCGCTGCGTGTGATGATTTTTCATTGTTAATCAAGGAGGATGCATGAGCCAGGATAACGCATACGCCACCGGAACCCAGGCGGTCTGGGCAGGAGAGGACCGTCTGTTCGAGGGCAACGCCACCCAGGTGCCCGTGGTCCACAGCGTCTCCTTTGCCTATGACGACATGGACGAATGGATGGACGTGTCCCTGGGCAAGCGGCCCGGCCACATCTACAGCCGCAACACCAATCCCACGGTGGCGGTGTTCGAGGAAAAGCTGCGCGTGCTCGAAGGGGCAGAGGCGGCCACCAGCGCCTCGTCCGGCATGGGCATCATCTCCAACGCCCTGTTCGCCCTGCTGGCCCCGGGCGACCGCGTGGTCTCGGTCAAGGACACCTACGGCGGCACCAACCGGATGTTCACCGAGTTCTTGCCCCGCATCAACGTGGACGTGACCCTGTGCGACACCGTGGACCACGACGCCATAGAGGCCGAGGTGGCCAAGGGGTGCACGGTGCTGTACCTGGAGACCCCCACCAATCCGACCATCAAGATCCTGGACCTGGAGCGGCTGTCCCGCGCGGGCAAGGCCGTGGGCGCGGTGGTCATGGTGGACAACACCTTTGCCACGCCCATCAACCAGAATCCGCTGGCCCTGGGCGCGGACCTGGCGCTGCACAGCGCCACGAAATTCCTGGGCGGCCATGCGGACGCCCTGGGCGGCGTGGCCGCGGGCAGTACGGCGCTCATCAAAAAAATCTACGCCTACCGCGAGATCGTGGGCAGCGCCCTGGACCCCATGGCCGCCTATCTGCTGCTGCGGGGCATGAAGACCCTGCACCTGCGCATAGAGCGTCAGAACGCCAACGCCATGGAGATAGCGCGGTTTCTGGAGGCTCATCCCGGCGTGGAGCGGGTCTTCTATCCGGGCCTTGCGTCCCACACCGGCCACGAGATCGCCAGGCGCCAGATGCGCGGGTTCGGCGGCATGCTCAGCTTTGTGGCCAAGGGCGACACCTTTGCCGACGCCGCGCGTGTGCTGACCAAACTCAAGCTGGCCCGCCGCGCCGCCAACCTGGGCGCGGTGGAGACCATCGCGGGCCCGCCCGCCACCACCAGCCACGTGGAATGCACGGCCGAGGAACGCCGCGCCATGGGTATTCCCGAAAGCCTGATCCGCTATTCCGTGGGCATCGAGGACGTGGAGGATTTGAAGGCCGACCTGGACCAGGCGCTGCGCTGATCCCGCCAGCCGCCCGGGCAGGCGCGGCGGATTGTCCGGCAAGGGGGCGCGACCGATGGGCCGGCACGGCCTGGAGCGCGGGGCAGAGCGGCGGGGTGCGCCGCCCCCTGCTTGACCGCGGCCCCGCTCCGGCTTAGGAGGTGGCCCCATGGCACTCATCAGCGCGAAAAACGTCACCATGTCCTTTGGCGGGCCCAAACTGCTCGATGACGTCTCCTTTCAGGTCGAGGCGGGGCAGCGGGTCTGCCTGGTGGGCCGCAACGGCGAGGGCAAATCGACCCTGCTGCGCCTGCTCAGCGGCGACCTGGTCGCTGACGGCGGCGAGATCGTCCGCAGCGTGGGGTTGTCCGTGGCCCGCCTGTCCCAGAAGGTGCCCGAGGTGCTGACCGGCACCATCTTCGAGGTGGTGGCCCAGGGATTGGGCGACCTGGGCGCGGTCATCGCCGACTACCATCGCGTGGGCGCGGAACTGGCCCAGGGCGGCGCGGCCGACGGCGCGGCGCGGCTGGCGGCCATCGAGGGCGCGCTGGAGGCGCAGGGCGGCTGGGAGGCGTTGACCACCATAGACATGGTCATCTCCCGCCTGAGCCTCGACCCGGAGCGCCGCTTCGAGCACCTGTCGGGCGGGCTCAAGCGCAGGGCGCTGCTGGCCCGCGCCCTGGCGGGCGCGCCCGACGTGCTGCTGCTCGACGAGCCCACCAACCATCTGGACATCGACTCCATCGTCTGGCTGGAGGAATTTGTGCTGCGCCACGTGAAGACGCTCGTCTTCATCACCCACGACCGCGCCTTTCTGCGCCGCATCGCCACGCGCATCATCGAACTGGACCGGGGCCGCCTGGCCGACTGGACCTGCGACTACGACACCTTTGTGGCGCGCAAGGAGGAGCAGTTGGCCATCGAGGAAAAGGGGTGGTCGGAGTTCGACAAGAAGCTGGCCCGCGAGGAGGCGTGGATCCGCCAGGGCATCAAGGCGCGCCGCACCCGCAACGAGGGCCGCGTGCGCGCGCTCAAGTCCATGCGCGAGGAGCGCCGGGAGCGGCGCGAGCGCACGGGCGGCGTGTCCATGGTCATCCAGGACGCGGACCGCTCGGGCAAGGTGGTGGTGGAGGCCACGGGCGTGACCTATGCGTGGCCCGAGGGCCAGGGTGGCGCGGCCCCGGGCGCGGGCACGGCGCGGCCCGTGTTTCGCGATGCGGACGTGACCATCCTGCGCGGCGACCGGGTGGGGGTCATCGGCCCCAACGGCGCGGGCAAGACTACGCTCATCCACGTGCTGCTGGGCATGCTGCAACCCACGGTGGGCACGGTGAAACTGGGCGCCAGGCTGGAGATCGCCTATTTCGACCAGCACCGCGAACAGCTGGACCCTGACGCCACGGTGCGTCATTGCGTGGGGCTGGGCAACGACGTGGTGACCATCAATGGCCGCACCAAGCACGTCATGGGCTATCTCAAGGATTTTCTGTTTTCGGCGGACCGCGCCAACAGCCCGGTGCGGGTGCTGTCCGGCGGCGAGCGCAACCGGCTGCTGCTGGCGCGGCTGTTCACCCGGCCCTCCAACGTGCTGGTCATGGACGAACCCACCAACGACCTGGACGCCGAGACCCTGGAACTGCTGGAGGATCGGCTGCTGGAGTATCCGGGCACCATCCTCGTGGTCAGCCACGACCGCGCCTTTTTGAACAACGTGGTCACCAGCACCATTGCCCTGGAGGGCGACGGCGCGGTGCGCGAGTACGTGGGCGGCTATGACGACTGGCTGCGCCAGCGGCCCGCCCCGGCGGCGCGAGCGGCGCAGGCCGATCCCTCCCGTCCTGGCGGCAAGCCCGGCCCGGCCCGGCCCGCCGCGTCAGGGGCGGGGGGGGCGGAGCGGGCGTCCGGCGCGGGAGGCAAGCCGCGCAAGCGCACCTTCAAGGAACAGCGCGAACTGGACGACCTGACCGCCGAGCTGGCCGCGCTGCCCGCCATGATCGAGCAACAGGAACTGGCCATCGAGGCGGCTCACGCCCGCCTGGCCGACCCCGCCTTCTACCGCCAGCCCGGCGAGGCCATCACCGCGGCCAACGACGCCCTGGCCGCCCAGGAAGAGGCGCTGGCCGCCACCTATGCCCGCTGGGAAACGGTGGAGGCGCGCATCGGGGAGCTGGCCGCGCTGGGGGCGTAGCGCCCGGTCCGTGCCGAAGGGGCGCACCGTCCGCCACCCCGCGTGGCCGCCGCCGAGGCGCTGGTGGCCGCATGTCGCCGAGTGGGCCCAAACGGCCCGTCGTCGCTGGTGTTCCCATGCGGGGCTGGGCAGAGCCGTGGGCCTATGCAACCATGTCTTGCCCCTGGAAGTGAAGTCTGCTAGAAGAATGGGCATGTTTCTGTGTGTGAACCCCTCCTCGCTACCTGCCTGGAAAGTTTGGCCATGTAGGTAGCTTTTTCATGGGATACTACATGTTTCTTGATAGATACAAGATAGCCACCCTGGGGATTGAGGCGGTGCATGGCTGCCAGCTCAAGTGCATCGGCTGTCCCAATTCCCTGCTGCACGACAAGATATCCTTTGTGTCGCGTGAGGACTTCTTGCGCTACCTGCGCAACGTGGACGTGCGCATCGTGTCCAGGCTGCGCCCCTTCAATTTTGGCGAACCCCTGTTGCATCCGGACCTGGCCGGGCTTTTGTCCGAGATTCCCCGGCTGCCCTACCGCGTTGACTGCGTGGAGGTGTCGACCAACGCGCAGCACCGCAAGTACGACATGCTCCGCGAGGTGTTCAAGACGGGCGTGGTGAACCGGTTCTGCGTGAGCTGCGACGGCGATGGCACCCCGGAGGAGTACGAGCGCCGCCGCCCGCCGGGCAAGTGGGAGGTGCTCATGGAGTTCCTGCGCAAGGCCAAGGAATACCGTGATGCCTATTCGCCGGACACCGAGCTCCTCACGCGCACCATTTGCGAGAGCGACGAGGGAAAGCGGCGCTGGCATGATCTGCTGGAACCCATGGGCTGGACGCCGCATGTCCGGGGCTGGATCATACTGCCCAATTCCCAGCGCAATTCGGGTGAAAACAGTTTCAAGATCAACCGTGACCAGGTGTGCAAGTATCTCCAGAACTACAGTCTGTACGTGGACATCGACGGCACGGTGGTGCCGTGCTGCAACCACCCCAGGGCCGCGGTGCTGGGCAACCTGGGCGCCCAGACATACAGCGAGATCATGCACGGCGCGGCCAAGGGGCGGTTTTTGGCCGCCATGCGTTCCGGCCGCCGCGACATGCCCATTTGCGGCAATTGCGAGATCGAGGAGCTGTCGCCCAAACGGCTGCGGTCGCAGTACCGCAAGCTCCTGCGCCACTGGTGCCGGGACAAGCTTGGCATCCCGCAACCCGTCATATACAATGACTGACGTACCCTGACACTGCTGCCGCAACGGACCCACCTCAATGAAAGTACTGTTCATAGACGGCCTTTCCGAGAAGTCGGGCCAGGTCAACCTTGGCCTCGGGTATCTCGCCCAGTACGTGCGCAAGCGGCATGACGTGACCATCCGGGCGTTGCCGTACCACACCACGGAAGAGTTGGCGGCCTTTGCCGGTTCCTTCGATGTGGTGGGGTTCTCCTCCCTCACGTCCCAGTTTCGCCCCTGCCTGCGCATTGCCGAGGCCATCCGGGCGGCGCATCCCCATGTGACCATCGTGTTCGGCGGCATCCATCCCACGGCCATGTCCGAGGACACGTTGCGCGAACCCTGCGTTGATTTCGTGTTCCAGGGCGAGGCGGAAATCGGGTTCATGCGCTTTTTGGATATGCTGGAGGCGGGCGGCAATGATTTCGCCTCGGTGCCCGGCCTGGTCTATCTGGACGCGTCGGGCGCGGTGCGCAAGAACATGCCCGAGTTCGTGGCGGACCTCGACGAGGTGGGCATGCCCGCCTGGGATCTGCTGGAGCGCGAGACCACCTCCACAAAAAAACGCAACGTCATCACCTCGCGCGGCTGCCCCTACACCTGCTCCTACTGCTACAACTCCACCATGCGCCGGAACTTCAAGTTCAAGTACCGCCGCAGGGGAGTGGCCTCGGTCATCGAGGAGTGCCTCCTCTTGCGGGCCGAAGGCGCGGACTACATCAACTTTTCCGACGACCTGTTCCTGGTGAACCGGGAGTGGCTCTCGGAATTCGCCAGGCAGTGGCGGGAGCATGTGGGGCTTCCCTTCAGTTGCACGGCCCGGCCCGAGATGGTGCTCAAGAACCGCGTCAGCCTCAAGGAGTTGAAGGACGTGGGCCTGCGCTGCGTCTGGGTGGGCATAGAGAGCGGCAACGAGGCCATCCGCCGCGCGATCTTCAACCGCAAGATGTCCAACGAGGACATCATCCAGGCCTTTGCCATCGCCAAGGGCATGGGGCTCGAAACCATGTCCTTCAACCTGGTGGGCGTGCCCACCGAGGGGTGGAAGGAGGCGCTCGACACCTTCCGCATCAACCTGAAGGTGCGGCCCAAGTCGTGTTCCCACTATACCCTCATGCCCTATCCCGATACCGCCATATGGCACATGGCCGACGCAATGGGCCTGTTCATGGGCGAGGAAAAGATCTTTCTGGAGGATGCGGGCAATGTGCAGGGCAAGTGGACCATTGCCCACGGCTACCTGCACACCGGCAAGCTGAACCGCCACCAGATCATGGCCCTGCGCTACTTCTGGCGGGCCGTGTTCCCCAAGTCCAAGTGGTGGCGCTACCACAAGCGGCTGCGCGACGTGTTGGTCGGCCTGTTCTGGCTGGTGTGGGGGGCGTTCAGTTCCGAAAAACCGGGGCCGGGCAGGAAGAAGCTGCCCATGGACTGCCCAGAGGGCCATTAGAGCATCTTGCCTTTGAAAAAGATGCGATGCGCTAATGCCTTTTGTTGAAATAATGTTTCATTATTTCAAAGCCTCGCATTGTTTCCATGCCAACATGCGCTCGCCCGGCTGGTCCTGGGCCCTTGGCAAGGGGCCGAGGCGCGGCTGAGCGCGTGCGCCGCGCCGCCCTGGGGTCGCTCAAGGGCACCGTCGAATATGAAGGAACCAGAAAAGGGTCCAATCTTGTGCTCAAAAAAGAGATTATCAGTACAGGATGAAACTCATTCCTTTGATGCAGACGACATAGGTCGTACTCCGCCGCGCCTACCAAGCCCAAAGCCCACGCGGAAGAGGTCGGGCATATTGATGCGCCCGTCTTTCATGGAATCGAAAATCCCCAGGGATTCTAGATCCTTTTTTATGCCCGGCCACCCCTCTTCGAGATGCTCCGGGGGGAGTCGATGTTGCGTGAATACAATGGATTCGGGAGAGCCTAACATCTCTTTCCATCGGTCCTCGACGGCTTCGAGCGCGCAGGGCACAGTCAATCCCCGTAAGGGCTCAATGAACTGTTTCACCCAAGGGTAATCCTCTGCCAGTTCGTTTACACGGATTTTTGATGCCTCTTGGACGCCACGTTTAATACTCTCGTAGTGCAACGCAAGCGTATGTTCGCTGTAGCGTTCGCTCGAATCTTCGGCAGCGGCGCGAATGGCGGCAAGAAAGGAACGGGGCGAGGTGTGGCCACGGCCGTCGGCAAGGTGGCCGACCGACCACGTATAGGGTACGCCGCGGCGGCGGTCGCGCCCCATCCATTCGCCGGCAATTGTGCGAAACAGAGATCTCTGCGCCTGTTCGTCGCGCTTGGCGGAATCGGCAATCGCCCATACGTTCGGTACAATTTCAAGGGGTGGGATGCCTGTCGCCGTCGTGTAGGCTTCACGCAATAAGGCTCTGTGCGCATCAGGTCCGTTGCAGAGGTATTGCCAGAGTAATCCGTGCAGATCGCGGAGGGACCACGTCAGGTCTACGCGGGTGGCAAGAAGCTTTGACGCATCGGGAAAATCCGTGATTTGCCGGCCTGAGAATTGATCTTCGCGTAAAAAGACTTTGGCGTGCAGGTTGGGAAACCTCTTGAGTGACAGGACAACCCGCAGCAAGTCGCGTACTATAGTGTCCATGGTACGCCAATCCGAGCTAGATCGGTCGAGCGCGTCGAACACAATGAGACCATGAGTCCCGTCTGCCCTAAATGAGTCGTTCGCTTGCTCTTGCAGTTGGCTGAACGCTTCGGGAGTATTGCATATCCATGTGGTTGTTTCCTCCCAAGACCCGATGGGTATTGTTTCGTTTAAGACTCCAGCAAGCCAGCGGGCAATGACGCCGCGCCATACATGGTACGCCTCCACGCCTTTTGAGAGAAGATGTTGGAACACATCCATGTCAGGATAGCCAGCTATATCGGGCAGTTCCCCAAAGCCTGTACATACCTTAACAAGAGAAAGCTCTGAAACTGCTGAACCAAGCATGCGTCGAATCTCATCTGAACGCAGGGCGGCGCTCCAGAATGATTTTCCAACGCCCCGTGATCCGATGATGAGATTGCATTCAAGGCGTAGCGCCTTCATGTGCGAGGGGGGGGTATATACTTCTTTTTGCTCAGGCGGCCTGCCGTGTAATGATGTGTCTTCAGGTACGGAATTGATAATTGCCTCGCGGAGATTCCGCGCTGTTATCTGGGACATGAGCGCCTCACGCTACGCCGACTGAAAGATTTATGCCGTCGATTAAAGGGCCAAAGATTGACCTGACTTCGTCATGGGATCCGTCAGTAAAACGGCCGTGCAGGCTTCGCAAGGCGGAAAAACCCCTGTGCCATCGGACCATCCATGGATAATGGGGGGCGGATTCATCCGTTTCGACGAAGTTCCAACTACCATCTTCCATTGGCATGTCTCCAGCGGGCACCTCGTCATAGAGCTCTTCGGAGCAGACATCCCAGGCCCGTTCCAAAAGCCCCTGGAAATACTCTTCTGTCCCGAGTTCAGGAATCATGGCACCAACCATTTGCAGACGCTCGCGAATGTCTCTGACTGCACCAGTCCTCCGCCAGTGTTGAAAGAGAATGCGATAGCCTGACCACGTCTGATCGCCATCAATGGCGAAAAGTAGAATCGTAGATGCGCCAATATCTGTTATGCATGCCGAGGCAACTTCGTCGATGCCTGCTCGCGAGTCTATCAATACAACATCGGGTTCCCACCGATTTTCCAATTTGTCAATGAGGCGTGCCAGCCTTTCAGACCACGATTCGCGAGCGGCTGCATCGGTCAGTTTCGGCATCCAGACGCGTCCCAGTTTGGCGACATATTCTCCAGGGGGATTCCCGTGAGCGGGTACTATGAAGATTTCGCCATTACGGGATAGGGCACTCGTCGCCACCATGCTTTCGAATACCTGATCGCCATTGTCCACCAAGTCTTCGACAAGCCAATCAGTTATGCCGAAGGCCGGACGGCGACCTTCGGGGAGCAGCCCTGATGAAAGACCAGGAGACTCCAAGTCCAAATCCAAGACCATGACCCGCTTGCCCTGCTCGGCCAGATTCCACGCCGCTGCGGCAAGAGCGGTTGAGCGGCCGACGCCTCCCTTGATGGAAAAGAAAACGATGCGCGGAATCTCGCTGGTGGGCGATACCCGTGACCAGTTGCTTTCAACCGCCATTCGGTCAGTCACAAAGACATTGTCGATCTCTTCCAAAGGAAATGTTGCTTCGCCTTCTATGAAGCTGGCAAGATCATCTTCAAAGAGCAGGGCTTGATCGGCGGGGTAGGCATGGTTTCCCAGTTCCGCATGGATGATCTCGGCGAAACGGGCTAGTGCAGTTATTGCGTCTGGGTCAGCTTCCCATTGCTCGTCCACAATGATCCGTACCCGGCCATTCAGATCCCGGTTGAGCAAAAGGGGGCGGATGGCTCCGATGGAATTTTCATGCTGCCTGAAGCAAGTCTTTAGTGTGGGTAGGATGCTGTCAAATGTGCTCATAACAACCCATCTTTTTTTGCTTTCTCAATCAGATTGTTGACAGACGTAGCGCCGCTCTTATGTTTGGCAACCAGCTTGGCATCAAAGTTGCGTTGGTTCGCGTACCGCTGGTCGACGTTCCAATTTGAAAAAGGGTTGCTTCGAGGAAGAGTATAAGCGGCACCTGTTTGGTGACCTGCTCGATATGCTTCAAATCTATCCCATATTGCATTCGCGTGTCTTTTGTCTTTCGAGTCAGTAGGGGAGCCAGATGCATCGGTGCGCATCCCGAAGCAATGCATCAGGCCTTTCAGGCCGCACTCTGCCGAAAAGCCGAACAAATGGTCGGCGTTTGCGAATCGTGACGCATGCTCCAAGATTTCAGCGTCCTGCCAATGACGAGCGTGCGCGTCAAAGAAATCAACATCCATCTGTGTTGTCCCTAAATTTTAATATATCTTGCGTTTAATCAATGCCCAAAAAAGGATACGCCCCCCCCGCCATCCACGGAAGAAACTACCCCAGTATTGCTTAAGACGTCAAAGCCAATCCATCATGCTTTCACTCTTTCAATACGCCTGTTCCTCTTCATATTTCCAAAATACCCTCGGAGGCGGCTCCGGGGATGTCGCGTTTCAGGGGGGCGTGTCAGGCGATTTCGTCCAGCATGCGCCGGATTTCGCTGACAAGGTGGTCCAGGTCCGAGAGCGGTTTGAGGAAGACCGTGTTCGAGACGTTGGGTAACAGCGTCAGGTTGGGGGGAATGCGGAATTCCGGCGAGCCGGTGTAGACGATGAACCGCAGGCCGGGCCAGCGGGCGCTGGCCGTCTTGATGAACGCCGCGCCGTCCATGCCGGGCAGCCGCAGATCCACGATGACCAGGTCGGCCTCGGCGTCGTCCAGCACGGTCAGGGCGTCTTCCGAACTGCCCGCCTCGAGAATGTCGAAGTCCTCGTCCTCCAGGTGGGCCACGAGGTTGAAGCGGACCTGTAGGTCGTCGTCAAGAACGAGTATTGTCGCTGGCATAGCTCTCCTCACTGCGTTCAATCGGGAGTTTGATGACAAACCGGGTCCATTGGTCCGGTTCGGAAAAGACTTCCATGTTGCCGCCGTGCTGGTCGACAATGATGAAGTAGGAGACGGAGAGGCCCAGGCCGGTGCCCTTGCCCGGCGGCTTGGTGGTGTAGAACGGCTCGAAGGCCCGTTTGACGGTCTCGGCGTCCATGCCGGGGCCGTTGTCCTCGATCTCGACCACCGCCATGCCCGCCTGTACCGAGGTGCGCAACGTGAACCGCGGGGCGCCGCCCTGGTAATCCTTCTCGGCCATGGCCTCGGCCGCGTTCTTGAACAGGTTCAGGAACACCTGCTGGATCTGATTGCCCTCGCAGTACACCGGGGGCAGGTTGGGAGCGTATTCCCTTGTAATGCCTATCTTCTTGAAGTCGTAGCACGCCTTCAGATCGTAATCGCTACAGATGAGCTCCAGCGACTGGTCGAGGATTTGAGCCAGATCGTTGTCGGCAAAGCTCGCGCCGCTCTTGCGGCTGAAACTGAGCATGTTGCTCACGATCTTGGCCGCGCGGTTGCCGGACTCGTGGATGCCGTCGAGCATCTTGGGTATCTCCCGCTTTTCCAGATAGGCGCGCATCGTGTCCAGGGAAAGGCCGCACTCCTTGGCTACGGACAGGTTCTTTGGGATGTCCTGGAAGATGCGTTTCTTCATGTTCTGGGCATAGCCGAGGATGGCGGCGAGCGGATTGTTGATCTCGTGGGCCATGCCTGCGGCCAGGCCGCCCACGGACATCATCTTTTCGGACTGCACCATCATCTGCTCCAGCCGCACCCGTTCGGTCACGTCGTCCACGCGGATGACCGCGCCTTCCACGCCGTTGGCCACCAGTGGGTAGATGGTCACATCCTCGTAGCGGGCCATGCCGTCCACGGTATGGACGCGCTTCGGGTCGCCCACGGGAATGCGCCGCCGCATGGCGTCGCGTATCCGTTCCATCTCGCCCGACAGGTAGGGCATGACCTTTTCCAGGGGTTGGCCGGTGGCTGCGGCCCGCATCAGGCCGGTGGTCTTCTCGGCCTGGATGTTCCATTGGGTGATGCGGCCGTCGGAGTCCACGCCGATCAGCACGGACGGCATGGAGTCGATGATGTTGGCGATGTAGTTGCGCGCCTTGAGCAGCGCCTGCTCGGTCCGCTTGCGCTCGGTAATGTCGGATACCACGGCCATGATCCGCACCCCTTCGGGCATGAAGAGCTTGCGCAACCGCACAAAGGAAGGGAATTCCGTGCCGTCCTTGCGCTTCGAGGTCCACTCGAAGGCCACAGAGCCCTGGTCCACGCTTTCGATGAGCCTGCGCATGGCGTCCCGCTGGGTCAGGCCGCCGCCGCTGATGGCCCCGAGGGTCAGCCGCGTCGTTTCCTCTGGTGCATAGCCGAACATGTTCCGCATGCTCTTGTTCGCTTCAAGGAAGGCGCCCTCGGCGTCATGCACAATGACGGTGTCGGGCAGGGTGTCCAGCAGGGATTGCAGCCGCTCGTTGGCGGCGAGCAGGCTGCTGCGCGACGCGGAAAGCGCGCTGCTCATGGCGTTGAAGGTGGTGGCCAGTTCGCCGATCTCATCGCCGGGCGCGATGGTGACGGCAACGGTTTCGGCCCCCTTGGACAGGGCGCGGGTGGCGTCGGTGAGTGTGAGCAGCGGCCGGGTGACGCCCCTGGTCACGGCCACGGCGGCGATGACCACGGCCAGGGCGATGCACAGCACCACGATCAGGGCGTAGCGTGACTGCGTGGCGATGCGGGCGAGGTTGGCCGCTTCGGAGTAGCCGAGCACAAGCGTCCACGGCAGGCTGCGAAGGCGGATCTTGACGTTCAGAGTTGGTGCGCTGTCGGCGCCATACAGGGAGGTGTGGAAGAACGAGGTTCCCTGGTTGGCCAGTTCCTCCCGGCTGATGCCGATGGAAAGCCCGATTGCCTGGTTCAGGACGATGCGTCTGACCTTGAGCAGGAGGGCGGCGGCCTCGTCGTCCACAGGGAATACCGGGGTGAGGGTCAGTTCCGGCCGCCTGCTGTCCGCAAGGCGAAGCCCTTCGTTGTCCAGGAGGATGGCGCTGTAGTCCTGGTTGCTTGAAACACCGCCCGGCAGGAGCAGCTTTTGGAGCACGGCGGCGTTGTAGCGGAAGCGCAGAACGCCTCGGATGTCACCGGACGTGCCCCGCACGGGGGAGCTGAAGTAGAGGGATGGCTGGCGGGAGTGGTCGGCTATCTCCACCTCGGACGCGAAGGGCAGGCCGGTGTCCCTGGGATGGATGAAATAGTCGCGGTTGGACTTGTCCGAGTCGATGTCCGGGCCGAAGGTGTCGGCCACGGCGCGCCCGTTCAGGTCGAGCAGCGCGACGGAGGTGATGCTTGTCTGGTCGCGCCGCTTGAGGGAGGTGAGGATGCCCATGGCGGCCATTTCCTCTGGCGAGCCCTCGCGTTCCGCATTATTTAGACGCAAATACTGGGAAAATTGGGGTATGGTGGATTCGGTGCGCACGGTGGACAACATGTCGAGGATGAAGGCGTCCACGGCATCGGCCGTATGCGATGCGGCGGCGAGCATGGCCTGGCGGCTGTTCTTTTCCAGGGCGTCGGCCGTGACCTGTTGGTCCAGGATGGCCAGGATGCAAATGGGCGGCAGCGAGATGAGGAGAAAGGCGCTGATGAGCCTGGTGCGCAACCCCGAGGGCCACAGAAAGGCGCGCAAGGCAAAGAGCACGGTGAGCATGGCCAGGGCGGCCAACACCAGAACCGTGGCTTTTGGCAGTGCGCCGATCAACGGCGTCTCGGCATGGAAGGCCGAGGCCACGGGCTCCATGGCCGCAAGCACGGCCAAGGCAAACGCCCCGGCCAGGGCGTACCGAAGGCGGGCATGCAGCGGGAAGAGCCGTCTCAAGCGTCTCATTTCCGGGCGTCTCCAGCGCCTTGGACGAACGCGGGGTCGAGCACCTCGCCAATGTCAGGGGCGACGGATGCGTCGCCCACGCTGATGAAGAAGGTTATCTGCTTTGTTCCGGTACCGTACAGTGAGGACGGGGCATCCTCCCTGGTGAAGGCCTTCCGGTTGTCCTCGCGCGAGAAGATCCGGCAGCCTTCCAGAGAGATGTCGCCGGGTTTCTGGCCCGTGGCCCTGGCAATGATGGCGTCGCATTCGTCCCGGTGCGCCAGCCAGTACGCCTGCGCCTCGAACCAGGCGTCCACAAAGGCCTGCACATCGGCGGGCCGTTCGTTTGCCACGCGGCCCTGGAAGGCTATGACGTCGGGAATCATGCCCGGGGTGTCGGCGGTGGTGAAGAGTACCTTGTAGCCTTTCTCCTTGGCCTTGGAGAGGAATGGCTCCCAGGTGTAGCCGCCCTGGATCTTCTCGGGCATGGTTTCCAGCACGATTTCCGGCCCCACGTCCACCAGCGTGAGGTTGCTGCGTGAAAGGCCGTGGCGGCGGAGCAGGGTGGTGATGAGGAACTCGCTGCCCGACAGTGCCCCCTGGATGCCGATGCGTTTGCCCGCCAGATCGGCCGGGGTCTCGATGTCGGGCGTCACCACCAGCCCCTCCGCGCCGTCGGAGTTGTCTGTGACGAGGACCACCTTCATGCCGGGCACGTTGCTTTTCAGCAGTTCGTAGAGGCCGCCGTGGGCCGCATCGAGCTTGGCGGCCGCAAAGTCGGAAAAGATGTCGGTGTAGGCGGTGTAGAGGATGGGCTCCACATGTACGCCGTGCTTGTCGAAGAAACCTTTTTCCTTGGCGATGACGATGGGATACCAGCCGGGCCAGAGGAACCAGCCCACGCGCAGGGGGGGGCGCTCGGCGGTTTGGGGCGTCTGGGAACAGGCCGGAGCCAGGGCGCCGGTTGCCGCCAAGGCCAGAACAAGGATCATGGACAGAATTTTTTGCATCATATCCCCCCAAGGCCGATGCCCGGTTTCCGGTATGCGGATTGACGCCGATCGCCCCATCGCTCCCACCTCTGGCCGTTGCCCTGCCGACCTCTTGCGGGGTGTGAATTTTCGTTAAGAATATCCCATTGTTTGGGGGGAATGTCCAGCCGATATGTAGGAGGCTTGCGGCTTCGGGGCAGGGGGGATGGCGCGGCAACGAAAAAGGGCTCCGCGCCAGCGCGGAGCCCTTCGAGAACACGATGTGGTGCCGGTGGTGGCAGTGTCAGGTGAATACTATCTCTGTACACCAAGGCAAATTCCGAGGGGCTTGTTTATGCTTTTCGCAAAATGGCATTGATGCCTAACCCATCTGGATAGTGCATCAGCTCATCGACTCTCCATTTACTCCAATCGTCAAGCCTATGATAGGCATCTCCCCATGACTTTGGAATCGGATAGGTTCTTCGAGCACCTTGAGACAGCATATGCACCACTGCAAAGCCAGACGCCTCTATAAGTTCCCTAAAATTAAGCATATTATACGTCCTCTCGCAAGGATTGCAAAAAGAGTCTGGCCACGCATTCCAGTGGGGATCGTCTGGACCTGATATCCATGCCCACCTAGGTCCATACGGCGCGGATCTTTTACTGGAACGGGAAATCTTGGCTACAATCCAATCTCGGATATCTGCTAGGCACAACCGCCCTATTTTAGTTTTAAGGGGCAAATTCTTACGATATTCTTTGTAAGATTGCATTAGAGCGTCGTACAGTTGAAAACGCTCGCGATAGTTCGTGATGTCAGGCTGAAGCATGTCAAGTATTTCTTTTATGAACAATCTACTATTGTCAAAGAACTCTCCATATACACTTATCAAAAAGTATCCATTGTCATCCATCTTTTCTCGGATATTTTTCATTGCCTGAACGGGGTCTGCACAATGATGAATTGTTCCAGTGGCAATTATTAAATCAAAGACCCCATCAAAAGGTATTTTATCAACGTAGCTCCCTTGCTTAATATCAACAGTAACATTATTTAATTCTGCGTGCCGCTTCGCTATTTCAATTGAAGCGTCACTGAGGTCCATCGCGTGAAGATGCCATTCTGGATGGGCCATCCCTACGGAAACAATATTCGGCCCAGTTCCACAGCCAGCATCAAGAACCCGCACCCTCTTTCGTCTTGCAAGGTCAGTTTCAATAGGTGCTAAGTATCCAAGAAGACGCTTTTTTCTTACCACATGAGGTCCGGGGTAGGGGGTCGTTTTGTATAAGTTTGTCAAAGACTGCTCATCCCTCTCCCTGTCTTTGGGGTCTTTGGTAGCATCAAATTTTGAACAAGAATAAGATGTCATGTTTTGACTCCAATAATTAAATTTAATTATATAATTGCAAAGTGTATTTGTGGGGCGAATGATAGTCAAGCGATTGCTTATGTCAAAATGGTAATCTGCACGACAAGCTGGCCAGAACGGCAGCTCATTCAGGATGAGGCTTGAGAGGGGGAGCTGGAGTAGCCCCCGTTTCGTCTGTGATCTTACGGGGCTTCTCAGCAGACTTGGCGTTCTTAATCGCGGTGTCCGTAAGCCTTCCAGCCATTGGGGTAACTCCTGTTGCCATTTCAGGGTCAAAACGACCCATTAACCCAGCAGTTACTCCGCTGATCCCCCCGATGTCAACGGACCATAAAGGACAACCCCGGACATCACTTCCGGGGTTTGTCTTTAGAAGCTCTAGTCTTCCTGGACGGTCTTGGACCGTATCGAATCCGTGTTTGGCGGGGGTGGGAATCGAACTTTGCTATTATTTATGTGTTATTCTTGAACTATTTTGATATTAAGTTTGCCTTATGCCCCCGAATGTGCCCCCATCCAGAGCAGGCTGCATGAACAATTCTCACTGATTGCCAAGCGGCAATTGGCTCCTGGGGGAATAAATTTTGTCGCCCGCCCTGATCGTGATTACGGCTGTGTTTCGTGGGGTGCGCCGGGGGGGCGGACCAGGGGCGGAGTGATTGCCGGGGCCGGGGGATTTATGCCCCGCTTATCGGCAAATAGTTGTCTAATTAGCTGTGCTCTTAATCGTTGTATATCAGTCGGTTACTTTAGGAATATCGCACGCCCGCATTTTGCGTAATAACTAGGTGCTACGCCATGCCTCCTTGTTCCCGATTGATGACCCGCAACCGCTCCCGCTCATCGCGCAGATAGTGCCGGAGGAAATGGAAAGTCGCCTCTTCGGCCAGGGCGCGGTTCCCGGCCCACAAGATCGAAGTCCCGTAGCGCGCCTGAAAGGCCAGGACGGATTGTAGTGCGGCGTTCGGGGCCATTTTCGAGCGGTAGCGACCCTCTTTTATATCCTCCATGGTGGCCTCCACAACCACGACGAACTGCTCCAGGGCGGCGGCGCGGGCAAGCTCGCGCGTGAATCTATTCCGGCCTGCGCCCATAAGGCAGGACACGAGGTCGTCCAGGCTTTTCCGTTCTACGGCCACACGGTCAATCAGCCCGGCGAGGCTGTAATCCCCCGTGGCGAGTGTCCCGACTTCTACCTCGCAGTCATAGCCGCCAAAAAGAAAAGGGCGGTGTTCACGGGTGTCGCGGATGATCTTCATTGCCGCCACCTCCGCGCCTGCTCCCACGCCCATTCTTGGTCAACGGTCAGCATGTAACGCCCCACGTCCAGCGCAAGCCGCCCCGACGGATTGAGCACCAGCCGTCCTTCTTCTCCGCTCGCGGGGTGGATAGCGAAGCCGATAGGCCGCCAGGTAATTGTCTCCCTCAAGGGCAGTATCGGGGGAAAAATTGCATCCGCAATATCCGCAATATCCGCAGAATTAGGGGCAGGGGGGGATTCTGCGGATTGTGCGGATATTGCTCTTGTGTGCTCCCCCTGGCTGATGCCCGCGCGCGCCCAACGAATCCATTTGGCGGAAATGCTCATGCCGCACCCCCAAACGCCAACGGGTTGACCCTGTATGCCTGAGAGGGCGGTCGGCCTGCTTTGCCGGGTTCACGCCCCGCAAAGGATACGGGGAAGATGAACCCCCGTTCTTCCAGGACGGCAAGCCCGGCCTTAACCGCGTCCATCTTCGGATAGCGCCCCTTCACTTGGTTGAGGGCATCCCGCGCCTGGAAGGTCTCAATGCGGCGGTCCACAATCCACGCGAGGATATGCTTGGCGCATTCAATGTCAGCGTGCGCGCCCATGAGCGCGAAAGCGGTCTTGGCGTGCTCGACAAGCACCCCGGCCAACCCAAGGGCTTGCCGCATGGTTTCGGCGCTTATAGGGACCACATGGGGGGAATCTTGCCCCGCCAAGTGGAGAAGCCCGGCGAGCCGGACTGCTTCGCCGTGCAGCTTGCCGCCCCAATCGGCTATCAGTTCCAACTCTCCACCGGGACGCAACGCCGCCTCAACGTCCCGATGAAAATTCAGCCAATCGCTGTACGCTTTCGGCTCAAGGCGCAAGATGTAGGGTGTGGGTTTGCCGTCCGGCCCCGTTGCCCACGGCAGGGAGAGCAGGCCGCGCACCTTGGCGTCGTATTGGGCGCGGATCGCCGGGGGCATCGGCTTGGGGTCCACCGCCCGGTTGCCTACCCGGCTTTTCGGAAGCAGGAACAAGAAACGCCCGACCAGACCCCGGCCACGGAAGCCCGGCTTGTCCGCCATGCCCTTGATGATCTCCGGTTGCGGGGAAAGGCAAATGGTCAACGCGGGGTCATGGAGCACGATGGGCGCGCCGCCCTTGCGGTCCACATGAACGGCCTCGCCGCTCCACATCTTCAACACCGCGTCGAGATTCGGCACGCCCTTGGAGTAGCGTCCGGCCAAGATGTCCAGCAGCCCGCCTTCGGCCTCGATGATGCCCGCCCGTTCGTCATGGTGCTCCAGAAAGGCCGGGATAGCTTCGGGGGTCGCGTCGTCGAGCAGCAGGCGGGGAGAGGCCGGGATTTCCGGCAACTCGGCTTCAAGGGCCTTCACCTCGTTGATGATGGCGCGGCGGTCTTCCGCGCTTTTGGCGTGCGCGGCCTTGGACCGCTTGCCCTCGATTGCCTTCTCAAGGGTCTTGCGCTCGCTCACGGCGTTGCGGATGTGCTCGCGGGCCTCCTCCTGGGCGACCTCTTCCCATTCGAGCAGGGGGAGCTTGCAGGCTTCCACCGTGGCGCTTTTACGTTCTCCGGGGGGCAGCGCCGCCATGGCGTAGATATTCACGGGCTCATGGTATCCGTCGCGCACTTGTATCTTGAATTTGCGCTGTGCCGCCGTGGCGATGCAGGCCAGGGCATTGACCAGCACAAGTTCAAACGGGACTTGGAGCGTTTCAGCCACCGCGCCGCAGAAGTCGGCAAGCATGGGCGGCAACATGGCGGGGTCGATCTCCGGCACGTCGCAGGCGTCGAAGGCGACCGGGACCACGGGATTTCCCATGGCGGTTACTGCCTCCGGCTTCGTCGCCCCGGCCAACTGCGCGCGAACCACGTCCAAGCCTTCAGCTTGGTGAAGGTCGTTGAAGTCGGTGCGGGCCTTCCCGTCCTGCCCGTGGGCCTCCTGGAAATTCGGGACGGCCAAGAGCCCGCCAAAGGCGTGCGCGGCCTCGGTCGCCTTGGTTACGCCGGGATTGCCCATAGTGGCATGGTCATTATCGGCCACGATCACAATTTCCAGGTTCGGGTACTTCCGGCGTGCGATCTGCGCGACGATACCGATGTTCCCCGCGTTGAACGCGACCAGCACCCTTTCGCCGGTCGCCTCGTGGACGCTCAAGCCGGTGGCAAGCCCCTCGCAGAGATAGAGCCGTCCGCCGTTTCCCTCGATCAAGAAGAACCCGCCCTTAGTGCGTCCGCCATGGAGGAAACGTTTACCCCCACCCTCGGCAATAAATTGAAGGGATTGCATCCCCCCAGCCTCACTCTGCACGGGCACTACCAACGTATTGCGGGATACCCGAAGGCCGGGACAGGGCTTTACGCCCTTCTCCATCAAGTAGGGATGCGAGGTGCAGGGCGTGGTTTTCCCAAGGATGCCTTGCGCCTTGGCGGCAGCTTCCGTGTGCAAGGCAAACTCCTCGGCTTCGCGTGCGGCCCGGTCTCGCTCGACGCGGGCTCGAAGCGCCTGCCGCTCCACCGGGGACAAATCGTGTTCGGGGCGTTCGGTCCAGGTTTCGACGGTCCCGGCCTTCCAGTCGCCGAAGGAACCGGATATGGGGGCATCGCCGTAAAGCCTGTGCCAACCATTCGTAGAGTGCGGCTTGCTCGTTGTCCCGCAACGCCGCAAGACGCCATCGGCCACGACCTCGCCGGGGACAAGGCCGGACGCCTCAAGGATGCCCCGGAATGCGGATTCAGCGCCCATGGTCACGCCCCCTGCACGCCGCTCTCAAGCAGCGGTTCAAGGTCGCGTCGCCGCCAAGCGGTAGTGCGGGGGCCGAGTTTGACCGGGGCCGGATAGCGACCTTCTTTAACGCCCTGCCACCATGCAGATTTAGAGACGGGAATGAGGGCCAAGACTTGGGGGAGGCGAAGGAGGCCGGTGGAGGCTTGGGAGTGTCTTTCCGTCGGAAGGGTGGACTGGTCCATGTGCAAAACCTCATGCCTAGCCGATGTTGCAGCCGAGAGTGCCCGATGGCCGGGATGGCCGGATGGGCGACATCGGCTCACGTTGATGCTAGGTGAGGTTCACGCTACGAATGTGGACAAAAAAAAGCGGGGGATTGCTGCTACACTAATCCCCCGTTTTTTTTCTAGAGGTACTTCTGGCGGAATTCTTTATACCATTCGGCAACTTGGCTTTCGGTGACTTCCTGCCCGCGCTCTTCGCGGAAGCGCGCGCAAACATACTGTGGGATGACGTTCAACTTCGGCTTCTTCCCGTGAAGGCGTTTCAACTTGGCCGTTTCCTCAATGAAGTAGGTGAAGGCCAGGGCTTTGTTTTCCAAAAGTCGCATCCGGGCGAAGGCGTCCCCAGCACCCGGCCCGACCGCAAGGCCAAGCGCTTCGACTACCCTGTCGCCCACCCGCAGATCTTTCACGCGCTCCCCGGTGGGTGTTCTTTTTTCGTTTGTGAGGTCGCCAAGCGCCTTCGCGACGGTGTAAAGATAACGTGATACCCACTCGGGGATTTCCAGGTTGTATTCGAGCGCGAGCTGGTAAGCATTCCAGACAAGCAGGCCGTTCCCCTTAGCAATTTGCCCCTCCTCGTACTCATACCTCAGGAATTCAATCCCAAACCGTGCGGCATCTTCAGGGGTCTTGAGCCGCAGGGCTTCCAGGTCTTCGCGGGTCAACTCATCATCGTCTTTCATGCGCGCCTCCCTATGCCGCTATCTATTTCCGGCGTCCTTGAACAACGGGACGACCTTGTTGCCACCCTCTCGCAGCCCGTCCAGGAAATCGGCCCAAGCCTGCATCATGCGGCGGCGTTCGGGCAGATACTCCGCGAAGTTGTACGCCGCCTTGATCTTGTTGCGCTCGGCGTGGGCAAGCTGGCGTTCAATCACGTCAGAAGGCCAGCCCTGCTCATGCAGCATAGTGGAGGCCAAGGAACGGAAGCCGTGCCCCGTCATTTCCTCCTTGGTGTAACCCATGCGGCGGAGGGCGGCGTTGACGGTGTTTTCGGACATGGAGCGGGCCGCGCTCCGTTCGGACGGAAATACATACCGGCCTGCGCCGGTCAGGGGGTGCAGTTCCTCCAGGATGGCGATGACCTGCCGTGACAGCGGAACGATGTGCTGTTCGCGCATTTTCATCTTGGCGGCGGGGATGCGCCACTCCGGCCCGTCAGAGGCGCTAAGGCTGATTTCCGACCATTCCATGTGCCGCAGTTCGCCGGGGCGCACGAACACCAGCGGGGCAAGGCGCATGGCGCAGCGGGTAACACGGGAGCCCTTGTACCCGTCGATGGCCCGGAGCAGGGCCGCCACGTCGTGGGGCGCGGTGACGGAAGAGAAGTGCTTTTCCTGCTTGGGGGCAAGCGCGCCGCGAAGATCGCGC
The DNA here is from genome assembly GCA_050251715.1 of Desulfovibrionaceae bacterium. GTDB lineage: Bacteria > Desulfobacterota > Desulfovibrionia > Desulfovibrionales > Desulfovibrionaceae > JBFWMG01. Next base: position 224,808 of record JBFWMG010000003.1, read on the forward strand.
GTGGGGTCGCTGTCCGCCTGGCCGGTTGCGACGGCGTAGCGCATGACCAAGGAAACGGTCTGGCATACCCTGTGTGCGGTCTCGAAGGCTCCAGCCTCTTCTATGGGCCGGATGCAGCGCAGGACTGCGGGGGCGGTCAGTTCATTACAGGGGGTGCCGCCAATGAAGGGGAAGGCGTGGCGCTCAAGCCATTGCATGATGCGTCCGGCATAGCGCGGCGTCCACTTGGGTGCGTTGCGGGCATGCCACTCCCCGGCGACGGTTGCAAAAGTCGTGGCTTGGTCTACTTCAACGGCCTTGGCTGCCTTTCGTTCTTCGGAAGGGTCGATGCCCTGGGCAATGCTTTTCTTGGCGGCGTCTCGGCGCTCTCGCGCGTCGGCAAGGGACACGGTGGGGAACACGCCCAGAGCAAGCCGCTTCTCCTTGCCCTGGAACCTGTACTTGAGCCGCCAATACTTGCCGCCTGCCGGAATGACCTCCAGGTACATGCCCCCGCCGTCATGGAGGCGGTAGGTCTTCTCGCCGGGCTTGGCGTTTTTGATTGCCGTTGCGGTGAGTTTCATTCGTCCACCTCCTGTTTCGGGGGGGGCACAAATTATGCCCTCGGCTTGAGCGCAATCCTTTGTGCCCCCTTTTGTGCCCCCAAAAAAGTCGGATGTCAATGGACGACAAAAAACAACCCCGGGCCGTTAGCCTGGGGTTTGTCTTGAATTTACTTGGCTTTTTGGACTTTCTCGGCCGCTGTTGGAGGGGCATATGGTGCCGGGGGTGGGAATCGAACCCACACGGCCTCGCGGCCACCGGATTTTGAGTCCGGCACGTCTACCAGTTCCATCACCCCGGCAGGGATGCGCTTTCCTAGGCCAAGCCGTGGCCGGTGTCAAGAAAGGACATGCCCTGGTGGCCTGAATCCTTTTCATGCCCATGACCAAGGGTGCCTTCAAGCCCGCCCCCTGCGATTTCGCTTCCCCTTCGCCCGCTTTTTCCCTACAACGGCCCCACCCAAACCAGGAGATCGCCGCCATGTCTTCCCTTGCCCTGCCCGTGGGCTCGCTCGCCAACGTCGCCGCCATCCTCATCGGTTCCCTGCTCGGCATTCTGCTGCACAACCGCCTGACCAAGGAGCTGCGCACCATCGTGTTCCAGGGGCTCGGCCTGTGCGTGCTCGTGCTCGGCATCAGCATGGCCCTCAAGTTCACCAACCCGCTGTTGCCCATCTTCAGCGTGGTGTTTGGCGGCATCATCGGCGAAATCATCGACCTGGAAGGCTGTTTCGAGAAAATGGCCGCCTGGTGCAAGGCCAAGGTGCGCTCCAAGAGCGACACCTTTGTGGACGGCATGGTCACGGCCACGCTCATCTTCTGCGTGGGCGCCATGGCCATGCTCGGCTCGTTCGACGAGGGCTTGCGCCACGATCCCACCATCCTGCTCACCAAATCCCTGCTCGACGGCTTCGCCGCCATCGCGCTCGCCGCCACCTACGGCGTGGGCGTGGCCTTTTCCGTGGTGCCGCTGTTCATCTACCAGTACGGCCTGACCCTGGGCGCCGCCAGCCTGCAAGGCGTGCTCACCGACACCATGATTACCCAGCTCACCGCCACGGGCGGCATCCTCATCCTGGGCATCGGCGTCAACCTGCTGGAACTCAAGCGGGTCAAGGTCTCCAACATGCTTCCCGCCCTGGTCATCATCGTGGTTCTCACCGCGTTGTTCGGCTGAATCGGCCAGCCGGGAGGGCCATTCGGGCAGGCCATCCGGCCCATCCAATTGACACCACGCTGAACGTGGTTAGCTGAAGGGAACGGGCAAACGCCCGCCACCCCAACCATGGATAGTGACGTCATGCATGATGTTATTCATATAGAAGGCGCGCGCCAGCACAACCTCAAGGATCTGACCCTCGACATACCCCGCAACCGGCTGGTGGTCATCTGCGGGCCGTCCGGGTCGGGCAAATCCACGCTCGCCTTCGACCTCATCTACGCCGAGGGCCAGCGCCGCTACGTGGAGTCGCTGTCCGCCTACGCCCGCCAGTTTTTGCCCCAGATGGACAAGCCGCTGGTGGACAAGATCGAGGGGCTTTCGCCCGCCATCAGCCTGGAGCAGCAGACCGCCACCCGCAACCCGCGCTCCACCGTGGGCACGGTCACCGAAATCTACGATTTTCTGCGCGTGTTCTTCGCGCGCCTGGGCCGCATGTACTGCCCGCAGTGCGGCAAGCCCATCCAGGCCCAGTCCGGCGACGAGATCATCGACACCATCCTGGCCCTGCCCGAGGGAACGAAGTTCCTGCTCCTCGCGCCGCTGGTGGAGCACCAGAAGGGCACCCATCAGGACCGCTTCAAGCGTCTGAAGAGCCAGGGTTTCGTGCGCGTGCGCGTCAACGGCGAGGTGGTGGGCCTGGATCCCATGCCGGAGCTGGAAAAGAACAAGAAGCACTCCCTCGACCTGGTGGTGGACCGGCTGGTCATCAAGCCCGACGTGCGCCGCCGCCTGGCCGATTCCGTGGAGCTGGCCCTGCGCTATGGCGAGGGCCGCTGCGTCGTGGCCCCTGTGGGCGGCGAGGATATTTTGCTCAACACCGAGTCCGTGTGCCACGCGTGCAAAATCAGCATGCCCGCGCCCAGCCCCCAGCTCTTTTCCTTCAACAGCCCGCAGGGCGCGTGTCCGCGCTGTTCGGGTCTTGGCAGCGTGGACTATTTCGAGCCGGACCTGCTGGTGCCCAACAAGGGGCTCTCGCTGGCCCAGGGCGGTCTGCTGCCGTGGAAGAACCCCAAGATCCTGGAGCGCTACCGCGACCGCCTGGCGCGCCTGGGCAAGCAGTGGGGCTGGACCCTGGACACCCCGTTCGCGGATTTTTCCGCCGAGGCCCTGGACAAGCTCATGCACGGCGACGAATGGCAGGACTGGCCCGGCGTGGTGCGCCTCTTGGACGCGGGCATGGCCTATGGCCCCATCTGGCGCGACGAGCTGTCCCGCTACCGCCAGAGCCGCCCCTGCCCCGAGTGCGGCGGCGCGCGCCTGCGGCCCGAGTCCCTGGCCGTGCGCGTGGGCGACCTGAACATCCACCAGTTCTGCTCGCTGTCCATTGCCCGCGCCCTGCCGTGGCTGGAGGCGCAATCCTTTCCCGGCCACCAGGCGGCCATTGCCGAGCCGCTGCTCAAGGAACTGGGCCATCGGCTCCGTTTTCTGGTCAACGTGGGCATCGACTACCTGTCGCTGGGCCGCAACATGGCCACGCTTTCGGGTGGCGAGGCCCAGCGCATCCGGCTGGCCTCGCAGCTGGGGTCCGGCCTGGTGGGCGTGACCTACGTGCTCGACGAGCCGTCCATCGGCCTGCATCCCAAGGACAACGTGCGCCTGCTGGACACCCTGCGCAGCCTGCAACAGCGCGGCAACACCGTGCTGGTGGTGGAGCACGACGAGGCCACCATCCGCACCGCCGACCACGTGCTGGAGCTTGGCCCGGGTTCGGGCGCGCTGGGCGGCGAGATCGTGCACAACGGCGACGTGCCCGCGCTCATGGCCAACGACGCCTCGCTCACCTCGCGCTACCTGCGCGGCATCCTGTCCATCCCCAAGCCCGACGCGCGGCGCGAGCCCACGGGCCATCTGCGTCTGCGCGGCGTGCGCACCAACAACCTGCAAAATCTCGACTGCGACATCCCGCTGGGCGTGCTTTCCTGCGTCACGGGCGTGTCCGGTTCGGGCAAGAGCTCGCTGGTGGTGGACACGCTGTACAAGCACCTGGCGTTGTCGCGCGGCATCAAGGTGGACGCGCCCGGCCTGATCGCGGGCGTGGAGGGCGCGGAGCTGATCGAGCGCATCGTGTCCATCGACCAGACGCCCATCGGCCGCACCCCGCGCTCCAACCCGGCCACCTACACCAAGATCTTCGACGAGATCCGCAACATCTTCGCCATGACCGCGGACTCGCGCCAGCGCGGCTACAAGCCGGGCCGGTTCAGCTTCAACGTGCGCGGCGGCCGTTGCGAGGCGTGCCAGGGCGACGGGCAGCTCCGCGTGGAGATGCATTTTCTGCCCGACGTGTACGTGACCTGCGACGTGTGCAAGGGCATGCGCTACAACCACGAGACCCTGGAAGTGCGCTACAAGGACAGGAACATCGCGGAAGTGCTGGACATGACCGTGCGCCAGGCCCGGGCGTTCTTCACCAACTATCCGGTGCTGGAGCGGCGTCTGGCCGTGCTGGAGGAGGTGGGGCTGGAGTATCTGCGCCTGGGCCAGCCCGCCACCACCCTGTCCGGCGGCGAGGCGCAGCGCATCAAGATCTCGCGCGAGCTGGGCAAGCGCAGCCTGCCCGGCACCCTGTACATCCTGGACGAGCCGACCACGGGCCTGCACATGCACGAGGTGGGCAAGCTGATCCAGGTGCTGTCGCGGCTGGTGGACAAGGGCGCGAGCGTGCTGGTCATCGAGCACAACACGGACGTCATCATGGCCTCGGACCACGTCATCGACCTGGGGCCGGGCGGCGGCGACTTCGGCGGCCGCATCGTGTCCCAGGGCACGCCCGAGGCGCTCATGGCCGACCCGGAGTCGGTGACCGGGCGTTTTTTGATGGAGTAGGTTGGCAGGCTGGCAGCCGGGCGTCATGCAGGGCTGGCGTGTGCGCGATATCCAGGTGCGCGTCCGGGGCGCCGCCTTTGAGGCCCGGCCGGGCCTTGACTCAACACATCCTGCGGACGAGCCCGCTCTCGCGGCCCTCGTGCCGAACCATCCGCGGCGCGATGTCGCGCACGTGAAGGCGGATGTGACTCCTGGCGGTCAATGATCTTCCAGTGCCTTGCACGCATTGAGCAGGCGCTGTCTTGTTGCAATTGACGCCGGGAGAATGGGCTTCAAGATAATTGAATGAAGATGCGGCGAATCTATGTAGCCTCTTTGTATCGATATTTTTTCCAGCTGGTCATATGTCTCATTGTCGTAACTATATGATATTTCATCGTATAGTTTTTTTAGATATGTCAGTGTTGCAATGTAGTCATTGGTAAGTTCTATACCGCCATTCTTGCTGCTCATAAGCGATGTATACACCATTCTTGCAAACATCGCATCGCCTTGTACAGCCTTTTTGTAGTATTCGAGGATGTCGCTGTGCTCATGTATTATTGCGGCAATGGGATAAAAGTCAAAATTATATGAGAATTTTGCCAGCATTGTGGCGCATAATGCAGTGGCATCGCAAATGACAAGGAATTGAGCGTATCCTACTGTTTCCGTGCAGAGACTGTGACTTGCCTTCAAGAGTGATGACAGATTGCGCAACGCATCAAAAGCTGCATGTATTTTGTTGTCATGAATATTTATAAAAACGACAGATTGAAGGCATGCTGACAACGTTGAGGCATAGTGCGCGCGCTGTCCTCCGGTGTTGTGCACGACTGTGTCGTATAGGGGGCACCAGACATGGCCTCCTGTAATGTGTGGTAATATTTCCGTTAGAAATTCTGTATTCACTTCAACAAATGCCGCAAGCTTGTCACGCTGCTCTCGCGTCACAGTCTTGGACTGCTTAATATCTTTCAGGATTGAATATATGAGATTTGAAGGTGGTGCTGAGTGTTTCCCTGCCGTATCCAGTAATTCGGATAAGGCCATGCTTGAAGATTCTCCAGGGAAAAGCATGGCAGGATGCTCTGGAAACCAAGACTCAAGTCGATATATACTGTCCTTCATGGATTTGATGTCAGTATCCATGCCGTATGACGCATGAGGAGAAAAGGAGAGAAGAATAGCGCTGATGATAAAGAGCGTATTGAGCTGGCCGTATATTCTTCTCTCCATAAGAATCATCCTATCGCTTTGGTAACGACCGCTTATTGGCGTCGTTAACCGTGTCGACACCCCACTTGAAGGGCTTTAAAATCCCTCCGCGAAAGAAGCTCTCAAGCCTGTCACGGGTTTGATCGGGTGTCTCGCCATGTATCATTGTCGCGTTGACGCCATCGTCCCAATCTTCTCGTATCCGGTGTTCCATGTCGCGTGCTTCACGAATTCCCGTTGGATCAGAGACGGTCCCGTTAGTCGCCTCGCTCGCGGCAAAGCGTCCTGCATCCCTGGTGGCTTTGGGCACATCTTTTTTACCGGCCACCCAATCCACCGCATCGGCAAAGAAATTGACGGTGCTGTTCCATGAAAACATCCCCGTGGGATCGATGCGGTTGACCGGGTCGTCCAGGCAGTAGCCGTACACGTCCGGGTCGCCGCCCTTGAGCCCCAGCGGGTCTTTGGCCATGAAACGGCCCACCTCGGGGTCGTAGTCGCGCACGCCGAAGCGGATGAGGCCTGTGCTGCGGTCGTGCAGGCCGCCCGCGTAGCCGAACGGGATGGGCAGCGTTGCCCCGGAGTTCCCACCGGCCCCGAGGCCGGTCCCGGCCCCAGTCTCGGCCACAATGCAGCCGAAGGTGTCGTACGCGATTTCATGTATCACTTTCCCGGCAGCGCTGGCAACGGCGCGCAGCGAGCCGATCTGGTCGTAGAAGAGGTGCAGTGGCTCGCCGTCCAGCAGCGCGGCGTGCGGCAGGCGCGCGGTGGGCGCGTAGGCGAATTGCAGCATCGCGTCCGACGCCGCGTCGTACATGGCGGCCAGCCGCTGCGGGGTCTCCCACAGATATTTGGCCGTACAGCGGCCATTCTCGTACCGCGCGGCGCGGCAGCCCTGGACGTCGTATTCGTAGGACACGAGCACGCCATCGGGCCGCGTGACCTGCATGAGGCGGCCATCGTTGGCGTATTCGTAGTCGATCGGCTCGCCGCGTACGCACTTTTGGTTGCATATTGCGCGGATGTCGTGGCGGAACGCCAGCGGCCCGGCGCTTGCCAGATGGTCGCCCGCGTCGCTGTAGCGGTAGCGGCGCTCTTCCACGCCGCGCAGCAGGTTGCGTTCCGTGGCCCGGCGGCCCTTGGCATCATAACCGTATTCCTCCACCACGATGCCGTTGCGCGCCACCGAGGCGAGGCGTCCGGCCTTGTCGTAGCCATAGGCCCATTCGACGCGCCTGCCGTCGCAGATTTCGGTTTTGGCCGCGATGCGGCCATCTGGGCCGGGCCGCATAAAACAGGCGTAGGGCGGCTCGGCCCCGTCGCGCAAGGGCGAGGCGGGCGCGGCCTGGGGCTGGGGCGCGGCCAGGGCTTGGGGTTGGGCCATGGGCGGCGAGGTGGGCATGGCCCGCTGTTGGGGCTGGGGCATGGCCTTGGGCTGGCCCGTGACCTCGTCTTCCACAAAAAAGTCCATGTGGCCGCGTCCGCGCGGCAGGGCGTCGATGGCGGCCTGGGTGAGCACTTGCGCGGACCCGTCGGCAAAGCGGACAAGGAACAGGCGGGGTTGGGTGGGGGGGTACGGCATGACGTTCTCCTTGGTTGGCAAAAGGTTGACGTGATTTCCCCACACGCACGGCGCGGCGGCGGACGCGGGGCGAGCGTGCCACGGACGCAACAAAACGTCCGCGCGGCGGTGCGCGTGCGCAAAAGGGGAGGCCGGCATGCCCGGTATCCGCAGCGGGGCGGGCACGGCGGCTGTTCAAGAGAAGAGGGGAGGCGTGTGCTTGGGCCGGAAGCGGGCCTCGATGGCCGCGGACAGCGGCGATGCGGCCAAAATCGCCACAGTCCGGGGCGGTTTTATCACATCAGAAGGATGCCATGTAAGAGGCTGGATGGAAAAAGTGGATGTTTGCAGGCAACGCCGTGCGGTTGTTGCCCGGACCGATGGAGGCCTGGAACTGAACCCTGAAAGCGGCAAGAGGCGACAGCAAGAGCTTGTCGCCAACCGGGAATGGCGCGGAGGGCCGCAGGATTATGTCACGCAGGATGGGACAGGCCGTAGCGCACGCCGCTCTTCATGCGGGACGCACTGTGTTGGGCATGGAACGTGGGCGGATCTCGCCGCCCTCCACGGTCAGGATGCGCTGGACGGGGGCATGCCCAACCGCGCCAGATACGCCTCCAGCTCGGCGCGGAACGTCTCCAGGTCCGGCATGGCGCAGTCGCGGCGCAGCAGGAAACGCGAGCAGATGGTGCCGTGCTGCTCCGGCGTGATCTGCGCAAACACCACGCCGATGCCCGACAGGTTCAGGCCCGCGCCCCAGGGCCGGAACCAGTTCAGCCGCGTCAGCACGGGCGTGTCGTCCCGCAAGTCCAAAAAACGCACCCACGCCCACTCCTCGCCGAACCACGGCTCCGTGGAATAGAGAAACATGCCCTTTTCGGACAGGTTCATGGTGTGCGACTTGGTAAAACGCTCCATGCGGGGGTCGTTGCCGCGCGACAACAGCACGGGCATATGCACGGTCACGCGCTTGTCCACCCGCACGCGCCGCGCGGGAAATTCCCGGCAGGCCACGTCGAGGAAATAGTTCAAATCGCCCAGCGCATTGAGCGTCCCGGTCGAGCGGTCCACATTCACCCGCAACACCGGGAAGGTGTCGATCCATTCCTGCAACACATGTTTCTGATGCTGGTTCGAGCGGATCATCTTGCGCAGTTCCAGAATGATGCCGTTGTGCTCCTGGCTGGTCAGCACATGGATCAATTCCTCGACATCCGAAACCGACAGGATGTCCACCTCATGCGCAAGGGCCAACGGCGCGTAAATGGCGGCATCTTCCGCCAAGGCCAGTATCTTGGGCTTCATCGACCGCACCTCTTTTTGCGTTCCTCTTGCCGACCCGGCTGGAGTCGAGCCCGGTATCGCCGTACCTGCGCCCCCTCTCGTCATTGGACGGCATCATATGGAAAAATGAAGAAAATGCCAAGGCGTCCCCCCTCCATGCCGGGCATTTGCCAGCCACCCGCCGCCATGCTACGCATGCGCACGGCACACACGGGCGCCCTGCCCGGCACGGCGCAAACCACAACCCCCGTATCCCATGGCCACACCACGCGAAAACTGCTACTGCATCGGCCCCCGCGCCAGCGGCAAAACCTCCCTCGGCGCGCTGCTCGCTCAACACATGGGCCTGCCCTGCGTGGATACCGACGCGCTGGTCGTGGAACGCGCGGGCAAACCCATCGCCGCCATCGTGGCCAGCGAAGGATGGCCCGTGTTCCGCCAGCTCGAACACGACGCCCTGGCCTCGGTGCGCGAGCGGGGCGGCTGCGTGGTCGCCTGCGGCGGCGGCATCGTGCTGCGGCCCGACAACCGGGCGCTCCTGCACGGCGCGGGACCGGTCTTCTACCTGGCCGCCGCGCCCGACGTCTTTGCCGCGCGGCTCATGGCCGACCCGTTGCACGACCAGCGTCCCTCGCTCACCGGCGCGTCCATCATCGACGAGGTGCGCCAGGTGCTGGCCGAGCGCGACCCGCTCTACCGCGCCTGCGCCACCCACGTGCTCGACGCCGCCGTGCCCCTGGACACACTGGCCGCGCTCGCCCTCGGCCTGCTGCCTCCCGGCTTTCCGCGCCCGCTCGCCGCGTCGCCCGGACAGCCCTGACCCGCAACCCTCTTCGCCCCCCACGGAGTACCCATGAGCGGCAATACCTTCGGCACCCTGTTCACCCTCACCACCTTCGGCGAATCCCACGGCCCTGCCCTGGGCGGCGTGGTCGACGGCTGCCCCTCCGGCATCCCGCTCACCGAAGCCATGATCCAGGCCGAACTCGACCGCCGCAAGCCCGGCCAGGGCGGCGCGGCCGCCACCGCCCGCAAGGAGCCCGACGCCATCCAGCTCCTCTCCGGCGTGTTCGAAGGCCGTACCACCGGCACCGCCATCGGCTTCGCCATCGCCAACACCGATCAGCGCTCCCACGACTACTCCAAGATCAAGGACATCTACCGTCCCGGCCACGCCGACATCACCTACGATGCCAAATTCGGCTTCCGCGACTACCGGGGCGGCGGCCGCTCCTCGGGCCGCGAAACCGCCGCACGCGTGGCGGGCGGCGCCATCGCCCAGGAACTCCTGCGCGCCCACGGCATCACCCTGCGCGCCTTCACCCTTGAACTCGGCGGCATCCGCGCCCCCCTCGACGACCCCGACGGCGCACAAGCCCGCCCCTATTTCGCACCCGCCGAAGGCATGGCCGAGCAGTGGGACGCACGCGCCACCGCCGCACGCGGCAACGGCGACACCCTGGGCGGCATCGTGCAGGTCGAAGCCCTTGGCGTGCCCGCTGGCCTGGGCGAGCCCGTGTTCGACAAGCTCGACGCCCGCCTGGCCTACGCACTCATGGGCGTGGGCGCGGTCAAGGGCGTGGAGATCGGCTCCGGATTCGCCAGCGCCGCATCCACCGGCAGCGCCAACAACGACCCCATCACGCCCGACGGTTTTCTGTCCAATCATGCGGGCGGCATCCTCGGCGGCATCTCCTCCGGCCAGCCCATCGTTGTCCGCGCCGCCGTCAAACCCATCCCCTCCATCGCCCGCGAACAACACACCGTCACCCGCACGGGCGACGCCGCCATCATCACCGTGGGCGGCCGCCACGACATCTGCGCCATCCCCCGCATAGTGCCCGTGCTTAAGGCCATGGCCGCGCTTGTGCTCGCGGACGCGTTGTTGTTGCAGAAGAGGAACGGCTGAAGAAACTGGGGGGGGGGGGGGGGGGGGGGGGGGGGGGGGGGGGGGGGGGGGGGGGGGGGGGGGGGGGGGGGGGGGGGGGGGGGGGGGGGGGGGGGGGGGGGGGGGGGGGGGGGGGGGGGGGGGGGGGGGG
>JBFWMG010000004.1:0-212290 GCA_050251715.1 Desulfovibrionaceae bacterium
CCTTGTTGGTCCGTACCCAGCCGCCGATGTCACACGTCATGTCCCACCACCTTCCATCGCGCAGTTGCGCAACCTCCTGCATCTACCAGACCCGCAGGTAGTCCGCAAGCGGGCGGGGTGCGCCCCCAGCCCCCGCCGCCCCCACTTTTTCATCCGCCGCGCTATACAAACCATCTTCCTTTACGGTACAGAAACGGCAACAGGCGCACTGATTCATCGGAACGCGCAGTGAAGGACGCTCCATGCCCGCCATGTACGGCTACAGAATCGATTACCTCCTCTTCAGCCAAGGGCTTTGCCTGTTTTTCATCGCCCTCTTCGCCGTGCTGCTGTTCCGGCGGCACCGGGCGCTGGAATGGCTGTGGCTATGCCTCATGGGCATCGCCATCTTCCTTTCCACGGCGCTGCACCTCATCCACCTCGCCGTGCCCAATGTGGACGTGCTCGGCAAGGCGGGCGTTTCGCTGCAAGCCCTGAGCCTTTTCTTCCTCGCCCTGTATGGCGCAAACGGCCTGCGCCCAGGCCGCATGCGCGGCGGCGCCTATGTCCTGTGCGGCATCCTGCTGGTCATTCCCACCGCAACCGCCCTGGTCAACGGCGCGGAGGGTTTTGCCACCGCCTCCACGCTCTGCCTGGGCCTTGTGGGCGGCACGCTGGCCTTGTCCGCCATGTGGCGCCACGTCCGTTCCCCCGACGCCATCCGCTACGGCGCGTCCCTGTATCCGCTTCTGGCCTGCTATGTCGTCGTGCGCGCCCTGGCCCCGGCCCTCCAGCTGCTGTGGCACGGCATCGCCAACAACTGGGACATGACGGTCGCCATACTTCCCGCCCGCACCTACGCGGTGGCCGGAGCCGTGGCGGCCGCGGCGGCGGCCATATCCTGCGCCCGCGCCGCCGCGTTTGGCAGGGAGGGGCCGTCGGAAGCGATCCGCGAAGGCACGCTCGCCTACTCCTTTGGCCTCACATCCGTGGGCTTTGCGCTGCTCCTCGGCTTCACCCTCACCGACATGCTGGGCGACAGTGCGGAAGAGTCCATACGCAACGAACTGTACATGCGCGTTTCCGCCGTGGGCAACGCCCTGGATCCCGACGAGGTGCACATGCTGTCCGGCGCCCCGCGGGAAGTGGCCTCAAGCAGCTACAGACGCCTGCTGCTGCAATTGGGCAAAATCAAGAACTCCAATTCTGATCTACGGTTCATCTACATGGTCGGGCTGTCCCTGCCCGACCGCAAGCTCCTGTTCACCCTGGACACCGAGCCGCCCACATCCACGGACTACGCAACGCCCGGCACCGAGTACACCGAGGCGCCCCCTGAGCTGCTCGCCATCTTCTCCCAGGGCAAGGCCCAGCTCGTCGGCCCCTATTCGGACCGCTGGGGACGCTGGATATCGGGCTTCGCGCCCGTGAAGGACGAGACCGGGGCCATCCTGGGCGTGGTGGGCATGGACATCGCGGCGCGCAACATGGAAAAATCCGTGGCCGGCATGCGCCTCATGGGCATCATCATCACCTTTCTGCTCGCCGTCATTGGCGCGGGCATCGGCCTCATCATAGAACGCAATGCCCAGCTCACCATCGCCAACGTCCTCCTGCAGGAAGAGATCCTCCAGCGCCAGAACGCCGAGGAGGCGTTGTTGCAGGCACGGCACGCCGCCGAGGCGGCCAACCGCGCCAAGAGCGAATTCCTCGCCTCCATGAGCCACGAGATCCGCACGCCCATGAACACCATTCTGGGCATGACCGGCCTGGCCATGGAGGCCGGGAAAGAGGAGCGCACCGAATACCTGAACGCCGCGCGGGAAAGCGCCCAGCATCTGCTCGCCCTGGTGGACGACGTGCTCGACGTCTCGCGCATCGAAGCGGGCAAGATGGACCTGGAGTGTCTGGACTTCGACCTGGAACAACTGGTCGACTCCGTGCGCACGCTCATGCTGGTGCAGGCGCGGCTCAAGCGGCTCACCCTCAAGACGCACATCGAATCCGGCACGCCGACCCAGTTGCAGGGCGACCCCACGCGCTTGCGCCAGATACTGGTCAACCTTGTGGGCAACGCCATCAAGTTCACGAACCACGGGCAGGTGGAGGTGCGTGTGGCCACCGCCACGCCGCACGTGGCGGCCCCCCCCTCTGAACACACCGGGCAAGGCACGACCCTGCTCTTCTCGGTGCGTGATACGGGGGTGGGCATAGCGCCTGACAAGGCGAACCGCGTTTTCGACGCATTTTCCCAGGCGGACGGTTCCATCACCAGACGCTACGGCGGCTCCGGCCTGGGCCTTGCCATCTGCAAGCACCTGACATCGCTCATGGGTGGACGCATCTGGGTGGAAAGCACCCCCGGACAGGGCAGCACGTTTTACTTTACCGCCTGCTTCCACAACGGACGCGGCGCGGCCCCCTCCCACGCAAGGCACCCGGCGCGGCCCGCCGCCAGTGACGACGCCCCGCCGCCCGCCGGACGGCTGCGCGTCCTGCTGGCGGAGGACACCTTGGCCAACGTGCGGCTGGCCGAGCTCTATCTGAACAAGCTGGGGCACACCTGCACCGTGGCGGGCAACGGCAAAAAGGTGTTGCAGGCCTTGGCCGCCGCACGGTTCGACGTGGTGCTCATGGACCTGGAGATGCCGGAGATGGACGGCCTGGAGGCCACGCGCCGCATCCGCGAAGGCGACGGGGACAAGGATATCCCCATCATAGCCATGACCGCCCACGCCCTGGACGAATTCCGCGACCTGTGCGCCGAAAGCGGCATGAACGACTATCTGGCCAAGCCCATATCCCTGCACGCCCTGGACCAGGCCTTGCGCCGCAACGCGCGGCCCGCCGCCAACGCCGACGATCAGGATATCCAAGCGTAATACAAGGCGAACATTGACACCCACCGGGCAAGATCGTACCGTGCCTCGCGGCGTTTGGGGCAACCGTCCGCGCGGTCGTTCCCCGCAAGCGGTCCCTCACCCATCAGTCCCCCACCAGTCGGTTCCATGGAGGTTGGCATGAAACGGCAGCAGGAATTTTTCGACACCTACATCAGCGCGCTGTTCCGGCGTGGCAAGGCGCCCGTCCTGCCCCTGGAGTATCTGCTCAAGGAAGCCAAGAAGGTGCTCAAGGGCGACGATGAAATGACGCGGTTCGAAAAGACCCTGGAGGCCTTTGTGGCCGACGGGCGCATCGTCAAGACCGACGAGGGCTACACGCTGGCGTCCTGACCCGGCCCGGCGGCCGACAAAGCCCTGGGGGAAGGAGAGAGGAGAGGGAAAACCCCTTTTTCGGCGAAAAAAGGGGTTTTCCCTCTCCTCTCTCCTTCCCCCAGACCCCCATCCTCTCTCCTCTCTCTTTCCCCAAAAACTGCTGGCTGGGGAGGTCGATACGGTTGGGACAAGCAAGTTCCCCCGGTGGGCTGTTGGCGGGGGAGGGGGAGGCGGTTGGGACAAGCAAGTTCCCCCGGTGGGCTGCTGGCGGGGGAGGGGGAGGCGGTTGGGACAAAGCGAGTGCCACAGGCGGACGGACGCATTGTCTATGGAAGAAGGCACGAAGAACCGTACAGCAGTCCCCCCGACGCCATGAGCCACAAGGCTTCGAGAAGGAAACAGCAGGGAGAGATGGCGGTTTGTCAGCAATCTGCCCCCCCGCCCGCTGTTCCGTTGGCCGGGCCGCCGCCTTGCGGCGCGGCGTCATGCTTTGCTCTTGCCCTTGCCCGGAGCCTCCTTGGCCTTGGCAGGCGCGGCTTTCGACTTGCCCTTGGCAGGTGCGGCCTTTGTCTTTCCCTTGTCCCGCGCGTCCTTGGCCTTGCCCTTGTCCGGCGCGGTTTTCCCCTTGTCCGGCGCGGTTTTCCCCTTGCCCGGCGCCCCCTTGGCCTTTTTCGGCGCGCCGTCGCGGTTGCCGCCGGATGCGGCGCGCCTGCCCCGCGCGGCGGGCGGCGGCGTGGTGCGGCGCGCGCGCCGTTCGGGCACGGCCTTGCCCCGGCCCTTGGCCTCGTCCATGATCTCCAGATTCACTTCCAGCCGCGTCAGGTTCACCTCCACCAGGCGCACCCGCACCCGCTGGCCCATGAAGAACCGCCGCGCCGTGCGCTCGCCCACTATCTCCTGCCGCTCCGGCAACAGGGCGTAGTAATCGTCGTCCAGGGTGGACAGCCGCACCAGCCCCTCGGCCATGACCTCGGTGAGTTCCACCCAGAACCCGAAATCCGCCAGCGAGCTGACCACGCCCGTGAACTCGTCGCCCACCTTGGTATGCAGGAACAGTACGGTCACCCGCTTGAGTATCTCCCGTTCCGCCACCATGCCGCGCCGCTCCAGGGCCGAGATCTCGTCGCCAAGCCCCGTCAGCCCCTTGAGCCCCGCGCCCGTGGCGCCCGGTACGCCAAGCCCCAGCTTGAGCGCCCGGTGCACGACCAGGTCGGCATAGCGCCGGATGGGCGAGGTGAAGTGGCAGTAGCACTCCGAGGCCAGGCCATAGTGGCCCTCGTGGATGGGCGTGTACGACGCCTGCATCATGGTGCGCAGCGCCAGCCGGTTGACCATGAACTCCAGGTCCGTGCCCTGCGCCGCCTGGATCACCGTCTGCAACGTCTTGGCCGTGGGCATGTCGCCCACCGCCGCCCCGATGTCCGTGCGTTGCAGCACGCGGAACAGGCCCACCAGCTTTTCCGGGTCCGGCTGCGGGTGCACCCGGTACATGCACGGCAGCTCGCGTTCGGTCAGATACCGCGCCACGGCCTCGTTGGCCGCGATCATGAATTCCTCGATGAGCTGGTGCGCAAACGTGCGCGCCTTGGGCCGGATGTCCATGGTCTCGCCCATCAGGTTGAACATGATCTCCGGTTCCGGCAGGTCGAAGTCCAGGCTGCCGCGCTCCTTGCGCCGGGCGTTGATGGCCCTGGCCAACCGTTCCGCCGTGCGCAGCATGGGCAGCACGTGCGCCATGCGCGCCTGATCCTCGGCATTGTCCTCGAAAAGCGCCCGGTGCACCTGGCCATACGTCAGCCGCGCCGCGCTGCGGAACACCGCCGCATAGAACCGCGCATCGCCCGGCCCCTCGCCTATGGTCCCATCGGTGCGGTAGAACATCTCCGCCACCATGACCAGCCGGTCCACGCCCGGATTGAGGCTGCACAGCCCGTTGGACAGCGCCTCCGGGAACATGGGTTCCACGGACAGCGGAAAATAATAGGAGTTGCCCCGCGCCCGCGCCTCCATGTCCAGCGCCGAGCCGGGCCGCACGTAATGGCTCACGTCCGCAATGGCCACGCGCAGCCGGAACCCGCCCCGCTCCTCGGTCACCAAAATGGCGTCGTCGAAATCCCGCGCCTTGGCCCCGTCAATGGTCACAAAGGGCAGTTTCCGCAAATCCTCCCGCCCGGCACAGTCCGCCTCGGACGGATGCGGCGGAAACCCCTCGGCCTCGCGCACCACCGCCTCCGGGAATTTCGTGGGGATGTCGTGGTTGATCTTGACCACCGCCTCCTGCACCGCCACCTCGCTCTCGCCGCCCAGCAGCTCCAGCGGCTTGGCGCTCCACAAATCACGCTCGATCTGATCGCCCGGCTCCACCACCACGATGTCCTGCAACGTCACCCGCTGCCCAAACGCCCCAAAATCCACCATGAACGCCATGCGCTGCTTGGGGTCCGTGGGCAGGCACACAAACAGCGCCTGCCCCATCTTCTTGGCCGCGCGCACCGTCAGCCGCGTCATGCCGCGCTCGATCACCCGCGCCACGCGCCCCTCGGGCCGCTTGCCCGTCTGCTCGGGCAACAGCGCCACGGCCACCCGGTCGCCATGCCACGCCTTGCCCATGTGCGACGGGCTCACAAAGATGTCCTGCCGCGCCTTGTCGTCGGGAATCACAAACCCCACGCCCGACCGCTGGATCTCCAGCCGCCCCGTGACCAGCTTCAGATGCTCCACCAGCCCGAACGCCCCGCCCCGCAGACGCAACACCTTGCCGTCCTCGATGAGCCGCTCGATGAGATCCTTCATGTCGTGCTTGTCGCGCCGGTCACCCTTGAGCAGCCGCAATATCTCGCCCGTATGCAACGGCTTGCGGCTCTGCTTGAACACCCGCAGCACCGCGGCCTCGTCCAACCCGCCCTCGCGGGTATCGTTCTTCTTGCGCCCCATAACAGCCCGTCCTTTCCGCCTGCGGCGGATGGCGGGGGGAGGGGGAGAGGGGAAAACCCCTTTTTCTGCGCGAAAAAAGGGGTTTTCTCCTCTCTCCCCTCCCCCCGTACCCCCCTCCTCTCTCACCTCTTTCCCCAAAAACTGCGGGTTGGGGGATGGATAGCGGGGGGCGATGTGATTTTTCGTTCCGATACGCAGTGTACGCTACAAGATGGTGACGTGCAAAAGGGAAAGCAGGGGAGGCGGAAAAGAAGGGGGAGGAGAAAGAAAAGGAGGGGATCAGTCGAAGAGGTCGTCCAAGGTATCGGCGGCATCGTCCGAGGCGGATTCATCTTGGGATTCGGCCAGATAGCGCCGTTCTTTTTCAAGGATGGCCCGCGCCGCGTCCACCAGCGTGTTCCTGGCGGCCTGCACGCGTTGCGCGTCCATGGGCAGCGTGCGCTCGTCGTTCAGGATCATGTCCCGGACGGAACCCAGCAGGCGGTCCAAAAGCTTTTGCCGCAGTCCGGGCGGCGCGCCGTGGATCGCATAGGCCACGTCTTCGCAGCTCACGTCCTGCAACATCCGGCATGTCTGCCACTCGTCCAGCCCCATCAGGTCTTCGAACCGCATCGTCGCGCCACCCTGCTTTTGCCCACGACCCGCACGCAAGCCGTGAAATCGTTCGCACATCGTCCATCCGCCTCAGCCCATCGCACACCCTATGGCAATCCCGCCCCACTGGCAATCCGCGCGGCACGCAGACCCTCCAGAGTGCCGCATGGTTGAGGGAAACGCCTCCATATTCGTCCATTTCGCCATATATCCGAAAGCGACACCAGTGTTTTCTGAAAACGCTGGAAGAACGGCGAAAAACCTGTCGCATATATGCGCGGTTTGGCCGGGCCAACGCCATTAGATATATATGCCTGCGGCATATATCGGGAGAAGAAACAACACGAAAAAAGAAAGGCCGCTTTCCAGCGGCCCTTCCAAAAGGTAAAAAGGAGAGAAGACAAAAGGTCAGTTTGTTCTGAGAAGGCGAAAGCCGAGGTCGTCGCTCACGTGCGAAAGCGCTTGCCCGCAGCGAATGGTCGTCCGAACGCTATCCCAAAAAAGGCAGCTCCAGCCGCCACCACGAATAACGCGGGTAGAGCCCCCGCCAGGGCCAGCGGGATTGGACCGGGGGCTGTTGGCGTAGTAGCCATCGCCGTACCAGTCCTGGCACCACTCCCACACATTGCCCGACATGTCGTACAGCCCCAGCCCATTGGGAGCCTTGCAGCCCACAGAGTAAGTCTTACTGCGCCTGTTGGTGTCGTTATACCACGCCACGCGGCTCACATCCTCGCCTCCAGCGTAGGTCTCTGCCTTGCCTCCGCTACGTGCCGCATATTCCCACTCCGCTTCCGTAGGCAGACGGAACCCACCCTTTCCTTTGCCGTTCAGCCTGCGGATGAACTCTTGGGCATCAATCCAAGAGACCCCCTCGACTGGCTTGCTATAATCCTTGAAACGAGAAGGGTTGTTGTCCATGACCATATTCCACTCCGCCTGCGTCACCTCGCACTTCCCCAGCCAGAACCCGTCCACGCACACCTCGTGCACAGGCTTTTCATTACTATCGCCGTTGTTGCTGCCCATCTGGAAACACCCGCCCGGCACCCACACGAACTCCATGCCCGTGGTCGGCTCGGTCCAGGTCTTGCCCTGGTGGGGAGCGGAAGGAGATGGCGCGGGCGGCGCAGCGGATTGCGGCTCGTCCGGCAGGTCGTACACCGGCAGCAGGTAGCCCAGCCCCATGGCCGGAAAAAGCAGCAGCACCGCCAGCATCGCCAATCCCATCGTGCGTTTCATATGTCTCTCTTGTTCCTCACATGCCGGGGCAGAGCCCGGATCCAACTTGTACCGACCGGCACCACCTTCCAAAAGGGAAAAAGGCTAGAATCCATAAGGTCAGTTTGTTCTGAGAAGACGGAAGCCGATTAGTTCGCCCGCAGTCAAAGGAGTGGCCGGGGTGCGAGAGGTCGACCGAAGATACCATGGACCGTCGAACCAACTCCCGCCACGGCACATATTGCCCGATCCTTCGCTGGGGCCAGGCGGATTTTCGCGAGGGCTGGAGGCATAATAGCCGCTGCTATGCCTGTCCTGGCACCACTCGTACACATTGCCCGACATGTCGTACAGGCCGAGTCCGTTGGGGGTCTTTCGCCCCACCGGGTGCGTCCTGCTGTCACTGTTGCGGGCATACCATGCCAACCGGTTCACATCCTGACCTCCGGCGAACCTCTCGGCCTTGCCCCCGCTTCGCGCCGCATACTCCCACTCGGCCTCCGTGGGCAACCGGAACCGCCCGTTCCCTTTATTTGACAACCACGCCGCATACCCCCTGGCGTCATCCCAAGAGACATTCACGACAGGCTGGTCCTGACCGTTCAACGAATGGCCTTCGTATGCCCCGCTGTCATGGACGGACCTGAAGACGCGGTATTGCGCGTTGGTCACCTCGCACTTCCCCATCCAGAACCCGTCCACGCACACCTCGTGCACCGGCTTTTCATCCTCTGCGCCGTTCTCGCTCCCCATCTGGAAACACCCGCCCGGCACCCACACGAACTCCATGCCCGTGATCGGCTCGGTCCAGGTGTCGCCCTGGCGGGACGCGGAAGGCGATGGGGCGGGAGGCGCGGACGGGGAGGACGCGGGTTGCTCCTCCCCAGGAAGGATGAAGCCGGGCTCCAGATAGCCCAGGCCAAGGTCCGGCCACAGCAGCAACGCGACCAAAACAGGCAATGCCAACAGCGCCTTCATCATGCATCCTCCCCTTCCAGCACGGCCAGACCCGCCCCCTGCACACGGCGGCTTTCGCCGCCGTCAAAGGTGAACGCCCCCACGCTACGCCCCGACGCGTCGTGGATCTCCAGCCCCCGCGTGGCCGTGGCGGCAGCAGCGGTCAAAGTCAGCCCGCACAATAGGAGGAACGACAGACATTTCTTGCACATAGGCAAGCGCATACCCAATCCCACACGAAAAGTGAAGGGTTAACACATCCGCCCCACCCCACGGTCGCCGCAGGACAAAGGCAAAGGAAAAGAGAGAAGGGTTCCCCCTTTTTCGACGCGAATACGTTGTTTTCCCACGAGACGCCCCACCCGCGCCTCCCCCGCCCCACCCTCGTCACGCCACGGCGGCAAAGGCCGCTTCCCACCACGCGGCAAAATCCGTGTCGCAGAACAGGTGCGCACCAAAGGTGGTTTCAAGGACAAGGGTATGCAGGGTGTGGTCGGCCAGGGGGGCGAGCTTGGCGGCGTCCTTGGGCGTGCACAGCAGGGTTGCCCCGGCGGCGCGGGCTGCGGCGGCCATGTCGGCCCAGTCGCGGGCGGTGTAGGCGTGGTGGTCGGGATAGATCAGGTGGCGCACGGGCGCGCGGCCCAGGAAGGCGGTGGCGGTGGCGGCGGCCTGGTCGGGCTCGCCGATGCCGGTGACCAGGACGTAGGGCGCGCTGGCCCCTGCGTCAGAGAAATCGGGCAGATCGGGCAGGCGGGTGTTGTCGGCCAGGCGCAGCACGCCGGTGGGGCGCAGGGCAAAGCCGAACACGGGCTTGCCCAGGCGGGCCAGGCGGCTGTGGATGGCGGGAGCCAGGGTGTCAAGGGAGCCGTCCGGGGTCTTGATGAGAAAGGCGTGGGCCTTGGCCAGGGTGGCGGAACCTTCGCGCCAGGAACCGGCGGGGATGACGCGGTTCCAGTCCGCGTCCAGGTCGCCGGGGCGCAGCAGGACGAGGTCGATGTGCCGGGCCACGGCCAGGTGCTGGAATCCGTCGTCGAGCACGAAGAGGCCGGGCGCGTAGCGGGCCTGGGCCCAGGGGCCGGAGCGGCGGCGTGTGGGGTCGGCCACGATGACCGCCTGGGGATGGGCGCGGGCGAGCATGAGGGGTTCGTCGCCCGCCTGGGCCGGGGTGGCGGCGGGGGTGACCAGGAACGGGAGCTCGGGCGGGGTGCCGCCGTAGCCGCGCGTGAGCACCACGGCGCGCGTGCCGCGCCGGGCGGCCCAGTCCAGCAGCCAGGAGACCACGGGGGTTTTGCCCGTGCCGCCCCAGCCGATGTTGCCCACGGACACACAGGGCGCGGCGGGAATGAAGCGGGGGCGCGCGCCGCGCGCATAGGCGGCCCGCCGCCGGGCCATGAGCAGGGAATAGAGGGCGCCCAGGGGCATGAGGAGCGGCGAAAGCCTGCGTTGCCAGGTCCGGATGGATGCCATGCCGCTCCAGAATCGTCCGGCTGCGCCGGGGTAAAGGCAAAGGCCGCCCCCCTGCCCCGGACGGGGGGAGGCGGCCCGAAACAGGTGCCTGCGCCGCCGCGCTAGCGCATTTTCGTTTTGAAGCAAAACGCTCCCCTGAAACAATGTCCCATTGTTTCAGGGAAATGCATAAGCGCATCTAGCCTTTTTCAAAGGCAAGATGCTCTAATCGCGCGAAGAACCCATGAAGCGCAGCAGGAACAGGAACAGGTTGATGAAGTCGAGGTACAGGGTCAGCGCGCCCAGAATGGTGCCGCGCTGCAGCGCCGCGCTGTCGCCCATGGGAGCGGTTTCGCCCATGACGCGCAGCTTCTGCGTGTCGTAGGCGGTGAGCGCGGTGAACACCAGCACGCCGATGATACTGATGACGAAATCCATGGCCGCGCTGCGCAGGAACATGTTCACGACGCTGGCGATGATGATGCCGAACAGGCCCATCATCATGAAGTGGCCCATGCCGGTGAGGTCACGCTTGGTGACCATGCCGTAGATGCTCATGGCCCCGAACATGCCGGCGCAGACCAGGAAGGTCTGCATGATGGAGGACTGGGTGTAGACCAGGAAGATGAAGGACAGCGTGAGGCCGTTGAGCGCGCTGTAGAGCATGAACAGGCCGGTGGCCCTTTGGGCGGACATGCGCGCAATGCGTGCGCTGATGTACATGACGAGGCCGAACTCGCCGATGAGCGCCACCCAGAAGAGCATGGTGGGCGAACCGGTCTGGACATTGATGAGCTGGCTCAGGATGGCGGGGCTTGAGGCGGTTATCCACGCCACGCCCGCGGTGAGCAGCAGGCCGAGGCTCATCCATTTGTACACGCCGCGCATGAACGCGCTGAGCACCTCGGCGCGCGCGGTGGAGGCCATGGTGGTGCGGTCAAACATGATTTCTCTCCTTATGGTCATTTGAAGACGACATATATTCTACTCTGACGCACTGGACAATAATGCCTGTTCCGCCATCTGGCAAGGGCGGCGGCGCTTACGGCCAAGACGTGGCGAAAACGTCCGCCCTGAACGCGGCGGGCGCGTCAGGCAAAGGCCATGCCCCACCGGAACAGGTTCAGCACGATGAGCGCCACGGCCTCGACGCGGGAGATGCGCCACCCCGTGCGCATGAACAGCAGCACCAGGGCCACCGCGCCCACCAGCACATACAGTCCGGGCAAGGCCTGGGCGGACACGGCCAGGGGCCGCATGAGGCAGGTAACGCCCAGCACGCCCGCGAAATTGAAGAAGTCGCTGCCCACGAGATTGCCCAGCAGCATGTCGTTCTTGCCCTTGAGCGATGCGGACAGGCAGGTGACCAGTTCGGGCAGCGACGTGCCCGCGCCCACGATGGTGAGGCCGATGGCCCACTGGCTGACCCCGAACCGGAGCGCCACGAAGGACGCGCCATCCACCAGCAGGTTGCTGCCCAGGGAGATGGCCCCGAACCCGAGCAGCAGCTTGGGATAGTCGGTCCATGCCGCCTTGCGGTGGGTGTCGTCCGCCTCGTCCGGGGCGGTGGGATCGGGCAGGCCGTGGCGGCGGCGGACGATGAGCCAGCCCAGGTAGCCCACGAACGTGGCCGTGAGCACCACGCCCTCGCCGTGCGACAGCGTGCCGTCGCGCGCCATGAGGAGCGTGGCGGCCACCACGGCGAACAACATGCCGCCATCGCGCCACAGCAGGGTGGGATGCGTGGGGATGGGCCGGATGAGCGCCATGAGCCCCAGGATCATGCCCAGGTTGAAGATGTCGGACCCCACCACGTTGGCCAGCGAGATGTCGGCCATGCCCTTGAGCGCGGCGGTGAAGGTGACCAGAAATTCCGGGGCCGAGGTGCCCATGGCCACCACGGTGAGGCCGATGACCAGTTCCGAAACCTGGAAACGGCGGGCCACTGCGGACGCGCTGTCCACGATCCACTCCGCGCCGTACCAGAGCAAAAAAATACCCACGGCCATAAAAAAACCTTGCGTGACGAGTTCCATTTCCTCGCTCTACGCCATCGCGGCGCGGGTGGGAAGAGGGTTTGCGCCCCCCTCATCCGGTTTGTTGACCGATGCAGTATGCCTTGACTGCCCTGCCGTACTTTTATCATTGCAACGTTGCGGCACTGTTATGCTTCTGTCTTCCAGCCGTCCTGCCTGGAGACGGCATTGCAGCGTATCTGCGGCGCCCTCTGTCCCCCTTTGCTGGGTACGTATGACACCCCTCTCTCCAAGCATGTGCAATTTTTCACAATTTCAAAAAAAACGTTGCCACGGCGCATAAAGAGGGGCTATGGTTCCCCACAATTCGCATCAGCTTGCGCCTTACAAAGCCCCCGCTGACGCAACGAGCAACGGGAGGGGTTTCTCCCTCTACAAGCACAGACTTGGAGGACCGCATGACCGCGTACACGGTGTACATGGAACAACTGCCCCCGCTTTTCGCCACGTGGTCGAAGCAGATGGAGGTCCAGGTTCCGGTCCCGGCGGGAAAGGATTTCTACGACTTCGTCCCCTGGGACGACGAAATGGAAATCGCCTGGGACTACGACCTGGCCTACAACACGCTCAAACGCCACTTTTTTCCACCCAAAGAGCCGCTTCTCGAATTCGAGACAGCCACCTATGAGGCGAAATCCGTCTTTACTGCGCCTCCAAAACTTCTCTTCGGCGTGCATCCCTATGATCTCAAAGCCATCAACCAGCTTGACCAGATCATGGAATCGGGCTCCATCGACCAAAACTACATGAAGCGCCGCGAAAACATCGTCATCTTCGCCATGGAGCCGCAGCGTATTGCGGACACCTCGTTCTGGGGCACCATGGATGCCGCGGACGTGGCGCATGGCTACGACCTCTTCTGGACCCGCATCGGGCCCGCCAGCTTTGTCGTGGAAGTGGGTTCGCCGCGCGGCGAGGAATTGCTCCTTGCCTGCGGCAAGCTGCCCAAGGCGAACCTGAGCGAGCGCGAGGCGGCCCGCCGCGAAAAACTGCGCATGAAAACCACCGCCGCCCAGCGCGGCCTCAAGTTCCCCTGGCAGGAAACGCCCAAGATCGTGGCCAAGAGCTGGGACAGCCAGATCTGGCGGCACAAGGCGAGGCATTGCCTCTCCTGCGGCTCCTGCGTCATGGTCTGCCCCACCTGCTACTGTTTCGACGTCAAGGAAGAGGTGGACGTGACCCTGCAAAAAGGTGTGCGCTATCGCGAATGGGACGGCTGCATGCTGCCCTCCTTTGCCTTGGTCGCGGGCGACCACAACTTCCGCCCCCAGGCCATGGACCGCTACCGCCACCGCTACTTCCGCAAAGGCAAATACATCTTCGACAAGATAGGCGAACTGGGCTGCGTGGGGTGCGGCCGCTGCGTGCGCGCCTGCACGGCTGGCATCGCCAACCCCATGGAAGTCTTCAACGAACTGTGGGAGGCGCAACAGCATGACTCCTAGAAGAAACGGGTTCTCCCCCTACGTGCCACGGCCCTGCACCCTGGTAAAAAAGGAAGCGCTCTCGGATTTTGTCACCCTCTTTGAATTCAGCCCCGACAACGGCCGTCCCCTGGCCCACAAACCCGGGCAGTTCGTCATGGTTTCCCAGTACGGCGTGGGCGAAGCGCCGTTCTCCGTCACCTCGCCCCCCATCCGCGACAACCACAACTTCGAACTCGCCGTGCGCCGCATCGGCACCGTGACCAACGCCATGCACGCCATGAGCGTGGGCGACAAGATCGGCGTGCGCGGCCCGTTCGGCTCCTACTTCCCGGTGCAGGACTTCGTGGGCAAGGACACCCTGTTCGTGGCGGGCGGCCTGGGCTACATCCCCCTGCGCAGCCTGCTGCGCTACCAGCTGCGCCACCGCGACGAGTTTGGACGCATCATCGTGCTGGTGGGCACCCGCAACCCGCAGGAGCGCATCTTCCGCGACGGCATAGCCCGGCTCACCGCCCGGTCGGACGTGGAACTGCTGGAAACCGTGGACGTGCCCGACGCCGACTGGAAAGGCAACGTGGGCGTCATCACCACCCTGCTGCCCAAGGTGGACATCAACCCATCGGGCACCTTCGTGGCCATGGTGGGCCCGCCGATCATGTACAAGTTCGTCATCAAGAGCTGCCACGACATCGGCATTCCGTCCAACCACATCTACGTCTCCCTGGAGCGCAAGATGAAATGCGGCCTGGGCAAGTGCGGCCACTGCCAGATCAACGGCCTGTCCGCGTGCATCGACGGCCCGGTCTACCAGTACAGCGACATCGAACCCCTCACCGAGGCCATCTAGGCCACGAGGGACAAGGGGATAGTGACATGGCGAAAAAACCGAAGATAGGCTTTTTCGACTTCGCCGGATGCGAGGGCGACCAACTCCAGATAGCCAACCTGGAAGAAACCCTCCTCGACGTGCTGGCCCATGTGGAAGTGGGCGCGTTCCGCGAAGTGAAGACCGGCGGCGGCGGCCCCTACGACGTCGCCTTTGTGGAAGGCTCCATCACCCGGCCCGAAGACGCCGAACGGCTCAAGGAAATCCGCGCCCAGTCCACCTTCCTGGTGGCGCTCGGCGCATGCGCGCACACCGGCGGCATCAATTGCATGAAGAACTTCATACCCGCCCCCATCTACCGCCAGCAGGTCTACGGCGACAGCGCCCGGTGGTACAACACCGCCCCGGCCAAGCCGCTCAGCGCCTTTGTCACCGTGGACGCGGCCATTCCGGGCTGCCCCATCGACAAGGACGAATTCGTGCGCGTGACCAAGGAACTGCTGCTGGGCAAGAAACCCTATCTGCCCGACTATCCGGTCTGCGTGGAATGCAAGGAAGCGGGCAACATCTGCCGCTTCGACATGGGCAGAATGTGCCTCGGCATCATCACCCGTGCGGGCTGCGGCGCATGCTGCGTCTCCGAAGGCGCGCAATGCTGGGGGTGCCGCGGCCTTGCGCCGCACGCCAACCTCGACGCGGCCCGCTACGTTCTGGAAGACCGCGCCGGGTTCAGCCGCACCGAGGTGCAGGATCTGCTGCGCATGTATCTGGGCGATACCCTCGCCACGCTGTAGCGCGTTTTCGTCTTGAAGTAAGACTCATTCCTGAAACAATGTTCCATTGTTTCAGGACAATGTACAAGAGCATCCACCCCTTTTCCAAGCCAGGATGCTCTAGACCCCAAGCGCAAGAGGACCGCCATGAGCGCAAAAGCCACCAAGTCGTCCCCAAAGAAGGCCGCCGCCCCCGCGCCCGCGCCCGCGCCTGACGCGACGCAGGCCGCCCCGGCTCCGACCGGCCCCAAAAAGGTCAATGTCCACCACCTCACCCGCGTGGAAGGCCACGGCAACATCGTGGTCGAAATCGACGGCGAGGGCGTGGTGAAAACCTGCCGCTGGGAAGTGCCCGAAGCACCCCGCTTCTTCGAAGCCATGGTCATGGGCCGCTCCTTCCGCGACATCCATCAGATCACCTCGCGTATCTGCGGCATCTGCTCCATCGGCCACCAGCTCGCCTCGCTGCAGGCCACCGAGGAGGCGCTGGGCATCCGGTCCTCGGACCAGACCATCGCCTTGCGCAAGCTCGCCATCCACGGCGAGAACATGCAAAGCCATCTGCTCCACCTTGGCTATCTGGTGCTGCCCGACCTGCTCGGCGTGGACTCGGTCATTCCCCTGGCCACGACCCACAAGCAGGAACTGCTCGGCGTCATTGCCCTGCACCGTCTGGCCAATGACTTCAGCCGCCTCATCTGCGGGCGCACCACCCATCCGCAGCGGCTCATCCCCGGCGGCATGGGCAAGGTGCCCACCAAGGCCGAGCTGGAAGAGATGCGCAAGCGCCTGGAAGACTCCGTGGCCGGATTGTCCGCCGCCGCCGACCTGTTCGCCGCGGTCAAGGGCAATTTCCCGGATTTCGAGCGCAAGACAGAATACGTGGGCCTTGTTTCGTCCGCCGAATATCCCCTCTACTGGGGTGACGTGGGCTCCACCATGGACTCCCGCCGCCCCAACAGCTTCTACAAGGACGTGGTGCACGAATACTGCGTGCCCCAGTCCACGGCCAAATGGTCCAAGAACCAGATCGATTCCTACATGGTCGGGGCGCTGGCGCGCTTCAACCTCAATCACGCGCTGCTGACGCCCATCGCCAAGGCGGTGGCCGCCAAGGTGGGACTCAAGGCGCCCTGCTACAACCCCTACTACAACAACCTCGCCCAGCTCGTGGAAGTGGTCTACTCCGTGGAGGACTCCATCCGCATCATCGACGCCATGCTGGCCAAGGGCGTGCGCAAGGAACCCGAACCGGACATCAAGCCCCGCGCTGGCAAGGGCGTGGGCGCCGTGGAAGTGCCGCGCGGCATCCTGTTCCACAGCTACGAATACGA
Organism: Desulfovibrionaceae bacterium; assembly: GCA_050251715.1. Lineage (GTDB taxonomy): Bacteria > Desulfobacterota > Desulfovibrionia > Desulfovibrionales > Desulfovibrionaceae > JBFWMG01. The sequence continues at coordinate 16,743 of JBFWMG010000004.1, forward strand.
CGACGAGGGCCGCATCATCCAGGCCGACTGCGTCATCCCCACCAACCAGAACCACGCCAACATCCAGCTTGACCTGGACGGCCTGGTGCCGCAGCTCTCGCACAAGAGCGAAGCGGAAATAGAACTGTACACAAGCATGCTGGTGCGCGCCTACGACCCCTGCATCTCCTGCTCCACGCACCTCATCGACCTGTCCGCCCAGGGCATGCCCCAGGACCGGGGCGTGCGCTTCGTGCGCATCTAGCGCCCGGACACGCCGCAAACAAGAAAAGGGAGAGGCTTGCCTCTCCCTTTTTTCATGCCGGATCATGGCCCGCTACCTGATCGGGGCAAACGGCCTGTACCGCCCCTGCATGGGCACGTTCACCACGCGGAACGGTCCGGACAGGACCAGGGGCCGCATGGGTTCGGGATCACGCCACACCACCGGCCTCCAGAGCCGCATATCCGTCTTCACCGTGCCGTGCATGGACGGCATGGGCGCATATTCGTTGAAAGGCTTGAACCGCATGTCCGCCGCCTGGGCAGCGCTCGCCGCCACCAGCAGCGCCACGGCGCATGCCAGAAGAATCCGCATGGCGCATCGCCTCCGCTACCCCTCTCATCGCCCGGACCACGCGGAAACTTTAGCACATGCCCCGTCTGACCGGTCCCGGCCCGAGCACGGCGGCCCCTTTAGCGCGCGCCTCCGGCCACCAGGGCCGCCACGCGTCCGGCAATGAACGCCGCATGCGCCTCGGCATCCGCTTCACTCACGCGCCCCATGGCATCGGCCAGCCGGATCACGTCGTCCTCGAAGCGCTCCGTCACCTTGGCCACGAAAAACGTCTCCACCTCGCCGTCTTCCGGCACCAGGCCGCAGCCGCCCACCGTGCCCAAAAACTCGCCGTTCATGTAGATCGGCACCGCGATCTTGCAAATGCCCGCGTCGCACTCGGCCACCACCGCCCCGCGCGCGGCGCGCGCCTGCGCGGCTATGCCCTGGTTGGCCAAGGCGCAGATGGCGCCCCGGCTCTGCGGGTTGCCCTTGATGACCGGGCACAACGGGTTCACATGCGTTTCCGCCCCGGCGACCCGCGCGCCTTCCGTATCAAACACCCCGGCGCACATTCCCGTGCGCGCCTGGATTTCCTCCTCCAACGCCTGCCAGCCTTCCTTGGACATGAGATCGAAAAGATGCATGATTTCCCTTGCCACCGCTCGGTTTGAAATTGTAGGCATGACGGCATCCCAAACACGCCGCCCTTCGGGCCTAGATAAGACCCCATGCCTGGCCTGTCAACGAAGCGAGCACCCCATGGACAGCACCATCCTCAAGGAATTCATGACCATCCCCGGCGTGGGCAAGGCCATTGCCCAGGATCTCTGGCAACTCGGCTTCCGCTCCGTCGCCGCATTGGCCGCCGCCGACCCCGAATCCATGTACCGCGACCTCGAAACCCTCGCGGGAACGCATGTGGACCGCTGCATGCTCTACGTCTTCCGCTGCGCCGTGTACTACGCCAGCCACGCGGACCACGACCCGGAACTGCTCAAATGGTGGAACTGGAAGGATGGGGGGATGGGCGAAGGGACAAGGGAACAAAAAAGAGGGAGATGAAAACGGCGGTGCCGCCGCGCCAGGCACGCGGCCAGGGCCGCCCACTTTCCTGGCCCCGGCGCCCGCCTCGCCATTGCAATGCCGCACCGCCCCAATGGGCCGTCCACCTCATCAAGGAATGGAGGACCGGGACGCCCGCCGCACACAGCCCGGTGTGCGCCTGTCCCTCCCCTTCCAGCGCCTTCCGCCCTCCTATGGGCCGGGCAACGAACACACGCGGGCGTTTCCCGCGTCGCGCGGGCGGCCCATGCGGCCATGCCGCCCGCAGCGTTGCGCCAGCCTCAAAGGCGGGCACCGGCCGGGCGCAAGCCCCCCCGGCCCCGCCTATGCATGGGCCGCGACCACCCCACTCGCCTCAGCGCACCACCAGCAACGGGCATTTGGCCAGATGCAGCACCTTGTGGGTGACGCTGCCGACCAGCAGGCCTTCGAAGTCGGACTTGCCCTTGGAGCCCATGACGATGCAGTCGCATTTTTCGATGCGCGCCACGTCGGCAATGACCTCGGCGGGATTGCCGCCCACGACGAGTTCCTCATACGCGCCGCCCCACGCCTTGAGGCTTGGACGGTAGACGTCGAGAACCCGTTCCGCCTCGGCGGTCAGCTTGTCGAGCAGCTCCTGCGAATTGGGTTCGCCGAGAAAGGTGGGCACGTTCTTGCGGCAATGGAGCAGCACAATGGACGCCCCCGCCATTTTGGCCAGGCCAATGGCGTGGTCCGCAGCGGCGAGCGAATAGGCCGAATCATCCACGGGAAGAAGAATCTTCTTATACTGCATCAGTTGGCTCCTTCATGCTTTGGAGGGCGCAATGTCATGGGATTGCCCCCTATATTTCACAAAATTAGCACGCGCAACGGGTACAGGCAAGGTGGGCGGTCAAAGGTCGATGCGTTCGATGGCAAGGGGCTTGCCCGGTGTGTGCGTGACAATGGCATAGCCTGGCGCGCCCTCGCGGGGGCTGGAAAAAGAGCCCGGATTGAGAATGAGCGTGTCGCCGGCATGGCGGATGGTGTGCACGTGGGTGTGGCCGTGCAGGATGAGCTGGAAGCCTGGGCCAAAGGCGTCGGCGACCTTGTAGGCGACGCCGCCGTGGGAACCCCAGCCGTGCGCCACGCCCACATGCAGGCCGTCCAGATCGAGATCGAGCATCCGGGGCAGGTCGTCCGCCAGCCGCCAGTTGCACATGTTCCCGGCCACGGCATGGAAACGGGGATGATGCAGGTCGAAAAATTCCCACACCGCGTATTCGGTGATGTCGCCGCAATGGATGAGCACGTCGGCATGGGCCATGTCCCGCTCAAAGGCCTTGATGAGCGCCGCGGACGGCTCGTGCATGTGGGTGTCTGACAATACCGCGATACGCATGCGTCTTCCGGGTGATGGGGTTGCCGAATTCCGGCCTGCTATCATTGCGACGTGAAATTATCAAGCCTGGCGTGGAGATGGCACGGCGTCACCCAATTGTCACAGCCTCTTCACGCCCTCGGCAACCTTGCGGCGGTGCGGAGCGTACAACGGCGTCTGCGTGTGCATGGGGCGCTTCGGCGTGGGGGGGGATTCCATTATGTTAAAGGGTAACTACATGCTTAAGGCCTATACCGGCGATGCTGCTCGCCTGGAGCAACGATTCGAGTTCGACGCTGCGGCGTCGCCACACAACAGCTCGTATTCATTTGGTTTTCTTTGCGTGAAAGAACGGGAGCGCATTGCCCGGCACATACAAAAAGGGTGCTCGCTGGGGCTCCTGCTCTTTGAGGTGGAAAACTATTTCGTGTTTCAAAAGCTGTACGGCCAGGAAATCGCCAGCGCCATCCTGACCGTTCTGGAAAAGGAACTGCGGACCCAGTTGCCCAAGTACCTGAACGAGATCCCCCTCCTGTACATCGAGCGCGTGGAGTCGGGCAACATCATCCTCATGTGCGGCAACCTGCAATGCGACCAGCGGTGGCTGCGCAACGCCGCGTTCAGCATGCGCCTTGGGCTGCGCAGCGACGTGAAGCGCGAGGTCATCAAGCTGACCGGCCAGGAGCTGGATATCGCCGCCGGATACGCCTTGCTGCCCAAGACGCCGCTGGATGCGATGGAACAATCGGTCTACGCCGCCATGTGCGACGCGCAACGCATTGCCCGGGGCGGCTACAGCTGCAACGCGAGCCCTGAACTCATCCAGGAATTCCGCGACATCGTGGACACGCCGCTCTTGGGCGTGCACTACCAGCCCATTGTGGATCTGCGCACCGGCGACATCCATGCCTGGGAAGCGCTGGCGCGTGGCCCGGCCAGCGGCAACTTCCGCTCGCCCGCCGTGTTGTTCGATTTCGCGGAGGAGATGGAGGCGGTGTTCAGCCTGGAAAAGGTGTGCCGCGAAACCGCCATCCGCGACTTTGGCCCGGCGCAGGGCAAGAAACTCTTTCTGAACGTCCACCCCAAGACCATGATGGACCCGGCCTTCACGCCGGGCGAGACCAAAAAGCTGCTCTCGCGCTATGGGCTTGAGCCGTCGGACGTGGTGCTGGAGATCACGGAGCGGCACTCCACGCGGGACTTCACCCTGTTCCACCGCACCCTCGCCCACTACCGCAACGAGGGATACAAGGTGGCCATAGACGACGTGGGCGCGGGCTATTCCGGGCTGTGGTCCATTGCCGAGATCCGCCCCGACTTCATGAAGCTCGACATGGCGCTCACCAGGGGCATAGACGCCAACCCGGTCAAGCGGGCGCTCATCGAGACCCTGCTCACCTTTGCGGAAAAGGTGGGCTGCAAGATCATCGCCGAGGGCATAGAGACGGAAAACGAGCTGTCCGGCCTGGTGCGCATGGGGCTGCACTACGGCCAGGGCTTCCATCTGCACCGGCCCGCCTATCCCCGGCCGGCCATTGCCCAGGAGACGGCGCGCGGCATCGTGCGCAGCGGCAACCGCATCAGCGCGGAAATCAAATGCTCCGTGCCCATCATGAGCCTGATGCAGCAGGCCGCCACAACGGAAACCACGGACCTGGTGGCCCAGATCAAAAAGATCTTCGAGCAGGACGAGTCGGTCACGGCCATGCCCGTTGTGCGCGATGCGCGCCCCGTGGGGCTGGTCATGCGCCACAATCTGGACCGCATGCTCAGTACGCAATACGGCCTGGCCCTGTATCAGAACAAACGGGTGACGCGGATCATGGATCCCTCGCCGCTCGTCGTGGAGGGGTTCACTCCCGTGGAAACCGTGGCCCAGGCCGCCATGAGCCGTGATCCCTTCAAGATCTACGACCCCATCCTGGTCACCCGGGACGGCCAACTGGTGGGCATGGCCTCGGTGCACAAGATCCTGGACACCCTGGCCTGCGTGCAGGTGGAAATGGCCAAGGGCGCCAACCCGCTCACCGGCCTGCCCGGCAACGTGGCCATCGAGCGGGAAATCGAACGGCGGTGCGGCCAGGATGCGCACGCCTGCTTTGTCTACGCCGACCTGGACAATTTCAAGGTGTACAACGACACCTACGGCTTCAAGGAAGGCGACGACATCCTGCTTCTGACGGGCCGCGTGCTGGCATGGGCCACGCGCCGCCACGGCGGCCCCAACGGATTCACCGGACACGTGGGCGGCGACGACTTTGTCCTGGCCGTGGAGCCGGACAGGGCCGAACGGGTGTGCCAGGCCATCGTGCGCTGCTTCAAGCGGCTCATCCGGCAATACTACGATGAAACCGATCGGGAACGGGGATTCATCGTGGGCAAGGACCGCCAGGGCGTGGAGCGGGCATTCGGGTTCATCTCCATTTCGTTGGGCATTGTGGATGCCTATGCCAACGACACCATCCATACGGTGGCGCAACGCGCGGCGGATCTGAAGAAATACGCCAAGAGCCATGACGGCAACATCTGGGTGCGCGACCGCCGCAGCAGGCAACCGGCCGAGGAGCCCACCGCCCCATAGGGACTGCGCGAGCCCACGGGGCGGTCTGGAAAATGGGAAAACGCTTCCAGGACCGGTTGCGCAAGTAGGCAACCATCCGCCGGGACACAGGACGGCGGGCGGGGAAGCCGGGGCGTATGGGCAGCCCCCCGCGTTGCAACGGCATTACTCGGACGGGATGCTCACGGAGTCGTCATCGAACACGCCACCATCGGCTCGGCGGTGGCAGGCGATGCAGTTGGAAAGCCTTCCGATGGATTTTCTGGCCACGACAGCGGCGGGCAGCTTGCGGTGCTCCTTGCGGATTTCGGGAATCTCGGTGATGCGCGAGACAACGCGCGCCCCCAAATCCCTGGCGATATCCCCGGCCAATTCGCCTTGGGTCGCTTCCGCGGCCTGGGATCTCAAATAGGTGTCCAGGAGGGCGGCGTCCGTGTCCTCCAGTCCCAGCATCTCGCCAAAATGGTCGCCCGATCCCCGCAGCAAGGCGGACCACGACGCGGCGTTCAACAAGCCTGGGGGATATACCATATGGCAGGCGCCGCACGTGGCGATATACAGCGCATTGTCGGGAGCGGGCACGGCGTCTTCCAACTCGCGCTCATGGTGTCCTTCGCGGTGCCTGTGTCGCTCTCCATGGTCCCCTGCCTCGGCGGCAAAACCTGCAAGGCACCCCATAACCAGCAGTGCGGCAGCCCAGAATGCCCGGTTGCACATAGTCGCAACCTCCTTGAGTTCTTGATTGAAGGCATCCTTTGACAACGGATTTGCAGTGGAACCTGCGCCCAGACTATACTTTATTGGTATAAAATAGCAAGAAGACGTGATCCTCTATCTTGCTAGCGCATTTAAGTCTTGAAACAAGACTCGCCCCTGCCGACCGCCCAGGATGTGACGCAGCCCCCCTGGGCACGCCCCTGTTCGCGCCGGCGCGCTCTCCCCCCCCCAAAAAAAAGCCGGATTCCTTGCGAATCCGGCGTTCAAAAAAAGAGCGGTGCATCATCACCGTCTGGGCGTCTGGGGGGGCAATCCAAAGGGCGAAACGCACCGCTCAATAGGATCCGGGACATATCCCGGAAATGGCGTCGTTGTGAAGGCACTATACCCCAACCAGATGCGCAAATCAAGTGCGATCGCACCTCAAAATGCATCCTTTGCAACGGGAAAGGCACATTCCCTCCCCGTCCATCCCTTCCCAGAACACAATTACCTGAAAAAAAAGCGGATCAGCGATGCGATGTTCCGGCCCCTTCCGACGCGCCACAAATGGCCTCTCCGCCCTGCAAGGCGGTCTGCGCCATGGCGCACAGCGCCGTGCTTTCCGTTCTGCCAAGCACCTGCCCCTGCACCCGCCCGTCCACAAAGAGCAAGTACGTGGGGGTTCCCACTACATCATAACACCTTGAGAAAGCGGAGAAACACGCCTCATCGAGCACAAGCACCCGCACCAGCCCCCGCAGGCGTCCAGCGACATCGGCCAGCATGGCCGCATCATCCCGCCGCCTGTCGCCCGAGCCAAGACACGCCACCAGCAGCGGCTCCTGTTGTTCCAGAGCCGAAGCCACTGCGGCCATATCCGCCTGCATCGGTGCCGTCCCGCTGCGCATGCCCCTCCCTTTGCTGCACCAGTTCCCAATGTATTTGTTTTATCAAGAAATATGCCAACAGGAGGCGGCCACGAAAGAATGTGAAAAAAGACACAAAGACAAACCGTTACTTCAAACGGTTGTTGGGAGGCGTCTGGCGTATGGGATCAGGCACTGTAACATGCGACACATATGCTCGTTACACTTATGTCACATGATGCGGTTTTCAACACGGCTCACGCGATGCCATACTCCAGCATCTTGCGATAGATGGTCTGGCGGCTGATGCCGAGTTGCCGGGCCGCCTTGGCCTTGTTGCCGCCAGCAAGGGTCAACGCCTGCTCCAGCGAGGCGCGGGAAAGGCGCGGCTGCGCCACGGTCTCGCCTGGCGTGGGCTTGCTCGCGCGCACTTCCAGGGGAAGATGCGCGCACTGAATCACCGGCCCACGGCACAGGATAAAGGCATGTTCCATGGCATGCTTGAGTTCACGGATGTTGCCCGGCCATGGATTGGTCATCATGGCGGCCATGGCGCATTCATCCAACCCAACGATCTTCTTGTTGAACTGCTTGTTGAACTGCGCCAGGAAATGATCGACCAGCAGGGGAATGTCTTCCCGGCGGCCAGCCAGAGGCGTCATGGCGACCTCCACGACCTTGAGCCGGTAGTAGAGATCCTCCCGAAAGGCGCCTTGCGCCACCTTTTCGCGCAAATCCTGGTTCGTGGCGGCCACCAGACGCACGTCCACCTTCATGGTTCTGGAGTCGCCCACGCGCTCAAACTCCTTTTCCTGGAGCACGCGCAGAAGCTTCACCTGGATACGGGAGGAGATATCGCCGATTTCATCCAGGAAGATCGTGCCACCGTGGGCCAGTTGGAAACGGCCGACCTTGTCGCGCACCGCCCCGGTGAACGCACCGCGCACATGGCCGAACAATTCGCTTTCCAGCAGGTTTTCCGACAGGGCGGAACAATTGACCTTGACCAGCGGCCCCCGCCCTCGGGCGCCACCCGCGTGCAGCGCCTCGGCCACCAGTTCCTTGCCCGTGCCGCTTGCCCCGGTCACCAACACGGTGGTGTCCGTGTCCGCAAGATCGGTCAGCAGTTGATACATGTCCTGCATGGGGCGGCTCTTGCCCACGATATTGCGAAAATGCCGCTTTTCCTCCAACTCGCGCTCGAGCCCAGCCAGGCGGGTGATGTCGCGCACCGACAGCACCACCCCCAAATGGCCGCCCGCCCCATCGGCCAAAGGAAAACACGCGACCATGCATGTCTTGGCGGCATTGCTGGCCGACAAGCACTCCACCTGGTATTCACGCACCGAGGTATGCGTCCGCAGCACTTGGTCAATGACCTTGCAAAACGCTGCGCCGCATTCCCCCGCAAACGCGTCGCGGCACGCCGCTCCCACGATTTTGGCCGGATCAAGGCCCAGCACGTCGCGCATGGAGCCGTTGGCCCGCAGGATACGCATGTTGGCATCCACGATGACGATGCCGTCGGGCACGCTGTTGAACAACGCTTCCAGGTGCAGGCGCAGGAATTCGCGTTCCGCCTCCACGGCCCGCTTTTCGTCTCCAAGCCGCTTGTGCCGCAGCGCGCCATGCGTGATCCGCAACAGATGATCCCGGTCAATGGGCTTGATCGCGTATTCGTAGGCGCCCAGCTTGACGGCCTGGGCCGCGGTGTCCACGCTGGGCTCGCCCGTGATGATGACCACCGGGGAGTGCAGGCCGCGCGCATTGACCGCCCCAAGCACGTCTATGCCGGTGAGCCCGCCCAGCAGAATGTCCGCGAAAACGAGATCGGGCGCGGCGGCGTCCAACGCCGCCAAGGCCGCGTCATGGGTTGCGGCGGTGCGCACCTCATGCCCCTGGGCCTCCAAAAAGGCCTTGAAGGTGAAGCGGATGCTCTCTTCGTCGTCCACAACCAGTATCAACGCCATGGCGTGCCTGCGATCCGGCTGATGGGTTGCCTTGCGGACGCCCCCGCGCAGGGGCGCGGGACGAACGGAAGAGACGGTCCGCTATTCGAAAAGATAGGCATACTTGCTTGCCACGGTATCGGTTGTTGCGGCCAGCACCTCGGCGACACGGGCGGCGTCCGGGGCATCCACCACGCCCACGCGGCTGTCCAGATAGTATTTGAGCGTGGATTCGCTTTCCGAATAGACCCATACGGCGGCGTACACCGAGCCCAGGGCGGGACGGTCCGGAAATTCCTCGCTCGTGGACACGATGAGCTTGAGTTTCTTGCCATCCTTGGCGGACAGGGAAAAGAGCGTATTCTTGTTGAACAATTCCTTCACATGAAAAACAAGGCGCGCGCCCACGTCATCCGTGCCCCGCTGCTCCACAGTGACCGGCGTGGAGCGGTCCGCCTTGGGGGGGGCCGGTTTGTCCGGAATCCGCGCCTGGGCGGCCTTGTCGCCGCCAGCGGGCTTGGCCGCCTGATCCGCGGCCCATGCCCCCGCGGCCATGCCAAACACCAACGCGCCCATCACAACCAGCATCCATATCCTGCGCATCATAAGCGGTCACTCCTGTTGTGGGCACTATAGGGGCTTGTGGAGATTTGGCAAGACGCACCGGCTGGCGCGGGACAGGGTATATAAAAAGCCGGGCGCTTGCGCGCCCGGCTGTTGATCCCACAATGGTTCGGCGCGGGCCTAGTACATGCCGCCCATGCCGCCCATGCCGCCCATGCCGCCGCCGGGCATGGCCGGGGCGTCCTTCTGCTGGGGCTTTTCGGCAATGGCAGCCTCGGTGGTCAAAAGCAGGCCAGCCACGCTGGACGAGTTCTGCAGGGCGATGCGGGTCACCTTCTTGGGGTCGATGACGCCCGCCTTGATAAGGTCTTCGTACTCGCCGGTGGCGGCGTTGAAGCCGTGGCCTTCCTTGCCGGAAGCGACCTTCTCGAGCACGATGGCGCCCTCGAAACCGGCGTTGGCGGCGATCATGCGCAGGGGCTCCTGGATGGCGCGGGCGATGATGGCCACACCAGCGGCCTCGTCGTCGTCCACGGGCTTGACCTTGGACAGGACGTTGGCGCAACGCACGAGAGCCACGCCGCCGCCAGGAACGATGCCCTCTTCAACGGCAGCGCGGGTGGCGTTGAGCGCGTCTTCCACACGGGCCTTCTTTTCCTTCATCTCGGTCTCGGTGGCGGCGCCGACATTGATGACGGCCACGCCGCCCACGATCTTGGCCAGGCGCTCCTGGAGCTTCTCGCGGTCGTAGTCCGAGGTGGTCTCCTCGATCTGACGGCGGATCTGCGCCACACGCGCCTTGATGGTCTCGGCCTTGCCCGCGCCGTCAACGATGGTGGTGGTTTCCTTGTCGATGACCACACGCTTGGCCGAGCCGAGCTGGTCGGCGGTCAGGCTGTCGAGCTTGATGCCCAGGTCGTCGGACACGCACTTGCCGCCGGTCAGCACGGCGATGTCTTCCAGCATGGCCTTGCGGCGATCGCCAAAGCCGGGAGCCTTGACGGCCACGGCCACCAGGGTGCCGCGCAGCTTGTTGACCACCAGGGTGGCCAGGGCTTCGCCTTCCACGTCCTCGGCCACGATGAGCAGCGGGCGGCCGATCTTGGCGACCTGCTCCAGCACGGGCAGCATCTCCTTCATGTTGGAGATCTTCTTCTCATTGATGAGGATCAGGGGCTCGTCGAGCTCGCACACCATCTTTTCGGCGTCGGTGACGAAATAGGGGGACAGGTAGCCACGGTCGAACTGCATGCCTTCCACGACGTCCAGGGTGGTCTCAAGGCCTTTGGCCTCTTCCACGGTGATGACGCCTTCCTTGCCGACCTTGTTCATGGCCTCGGCAATGATGTTGCCGATGGTGGAATCGTTGTTGGCGGAAATGGTGCCGACCTGGGCGATTTCCTTCTGGTCGCGGGTGGGCTTGGCCAGCTTGGCCAGCTCTTCCACCAGGGCTTCCACGGCCTTGTCGATGCCGCGTTTGATGGCCATGGGGTTGCGGCCGGCGGCCACCAGCTTCACGCCTTCGGAGAAGATGGACTGGGCCAGGATGGTGGCGGTGGTGGTGCCGTCGCCAGCGATGTCGGAGGTCTTGGAAGCGACTTCCTTGACCATCTGGGCGCCCATGTTCTCGAACTTGTCCTCAAGCTCGATTTCCTTGGCCACGGTCACGCCGTCCTTGGTGATGATCGGGGAGCCGAAGGACTTTTCAATGACCACGTTGCGGCCCTTGGGTCCAAGGGTCACCTTCACGGCGTTGGCCAGCTTGTCCACGCCCTTTTTCAGTTTTTCACGAGCCTTGGCGTCAAAAAGAATTTCTTTGGAAGACATGTTCGTACTCCTGTTGGGAAATATGAAAAAAGAAAATTAGGCGATGATCGCGAGGATGTCGTCTTCGCGCATGATGAGAAATTCGTCGGCGTCAACCTTGATCTCGGTGCCCGCGTACTTGTTGAAGAGCACGAAATCGCCCTTCTTGACGGTGGGCTTGGTGGTCTTGCCGTCGTCAGTGGTCTTGCCCGGACCCACGGCGATGATCTCGCCCTTCATGGGCTTTTCCTTGGCGGAATCGGGGATGTAAAGGCCGCCGGCAGTCTTTTCTTCCTGCTCAAGGCGCTTGACCAGCACGCGGTCCTGCAACGGTTTCAATTTCATGATCGAACCTCCGAAGATGATGTATTTCATTTGTTAGCACTCTCACATGGCGAGTGCCAAAACCTGCACGGACTGGAATATAAGCACATCACACCGGAAGGCAAGGGGCGGAAAGGATTTTTTTCACTTGCATAGGAACTTATAATTATTATTATTTTACAATATGAATAAATATTTTCTCCCCCTCGCCAGCCGTCTGCACCCCGCCCAGCCCCGCCCTGCCCACGCCCACGCCGCGCGCCGCGCACGCACCCGGCAATGCCCCTATGCCCGCCTCAGCCGCCCATGCCGCCGTCGCGCGCGGACAAAGCGCGTTCCGTTATTGACTGCCGACGGCCAAGGGAGTAGACGTGTGCGAGGCCAGCCCATGGGATGGCCAATGGACGCCACTGGCGAATACGGAAACGGAAGGATCGCATGCGCACACCCGCACGGCCCCGCAGCACCATGAACGGCACGTGCCGCCGCACCATGCCCGGCATGTGCCGCGCGTCGGTTCCCCATGCGGGGGCTTCGGCCCTGCCGGGCACTCTTTCCGCTACCGCCACCACCGCCGCCGCTGCCGCCGCAGCGGCTACCGCCTGCACGGAGCGGCGCGGCTAGGGTCCATCGATACGCATACGCATCACAAGGGATCCTGGCCGCAAGCCGGGATCCTTTTTTTTTAATTGGGACGATGCGTTGCCCGCCATGGCTCCTGTTTGCTTTGACAGAGCCCCCTGGCAGCCCGTAAGAACGCTCATGGCGCGCCATGCGCCCAAACTGCAAGAAGGAGTCTAGCCCGTGTTGGAGCACGAAGAATTTCCACGCATGCGGCGGCTGCCGCCCTATGTCTTCGCGGTGGTCAATCAGCTGAAAATGCAGATGCGCCGTCAGAACATCGATATCATCGACCTTGGCATGGGCAATCCCGACCAGCCCACCCCGCAACATATTGTGGACAAGCTGTGCGAGGCGGCCCAGAAGCCGGTGAACCACCGCTATTCCGCGTCGCGCGGCCTGCCCAACCTGCGCAAGGCCATCTGCACGTGGTACCAGCGCCGCTTCGACGTGACGCTCGACCCCGAAGAGGAGACCGTGGTCTGCATGGGCGCCAAGGAAGGGCTTTCGCACCTGGCCATGGCCATGCTCGCGCCCGGCGATGTGGTTTTCGCCACGGACCCGGCCTATCCCATCCATCCCTATGCCTCGATCATCGCGGGCGCGGACGTGCGGCGCATCCCCATCGGCAGGGGCCGCGACTTTTTCGCGGATCTGCTGACCGCCACCCAGCAGACCTGGCCCCAGCCCAAGCTGCTCATCATAAGCTACCCGCAAAACCCCACGGCGGAGGTGACCACCGTGGAGTTCTTCCAGAAGATCGTGGACTTCGCCAAGGAGCACAACATCTGGGTCATCCACGACCTGGCCTATGCGGACCTGACCTTTGACGGCTACGTGGCCCCGAGCTTTTTGCAGGCCAAGGGAGCCAAGGATGTGGGCGTGGAATTCTACTCCATGTCCAAGAGCTATTCCATGGCGGGCTGGCGCGTGGGCTTCTGCTCCGGCAACCGCACCCTGGTGCATGCGCTCACCCGCATCAAGAGCTACCTGGACTACGGCATCTTCCAGCCCATCCAGATAGCCGCCATCGTGGCGCTCAACGGCCCCCAGGACTGCGTCACGGAGATCAACGAGGAGTACCGCAAGCGGCGCGACGCGCTCATCGATGGCCTGGGCCGCGCCGGATGGGACGTGCCCGCGCCCAAGGCGACCATGTTCGTGTGGGCCGAGATTCCCAAGGCGTTCAAGCACATGGGGTCCGTCGAATTCTCCAAGCTGCTGCTCAAGGAAGGCCATGTGGCCGTGTCGCCCGGCCTGGGCTTCGGCCACTTCGGCGACGACCACGTGCGCTTTGCGCTCATCGAAAATACGCAGCGCACCAATCAGGCGTGCCGCGGCATCAAGAACGTCCTATCCGGAGGCACGTGTGGCTGCGATTAAACCCCTTCGCATCGGTCTGGCCGGTTGCGGCACGGTGGGCGGAGGGCTCGCCCGCATCCTGGAGATGAACGGCGACATCATCCGCCGCCGCATCGGCCGGGACATCGAGATCGCCAAGGTGGCGGTGCGCGACCTGAAAAAGAAACGCGCCGTGGATCTGCCCGACGGGCTGTTCACCACCAATCCCATGGATCTGGCGACCGACCCCACCATTGACGTGGTGGTGGAGCTCATGGGCGGCACCACCACGGCCCGCGATTTGGTGACCGCCGCGCTTGCGGCGGGCAAGCACGTGGTCACGGCCAACAAGGCGCTGCTCGCCCGCCACGGCAACGAGCTGTTCGACATGGCCCGCGCGCGCAACCTGCACCTGTGCTTCGAGGCGGCGGTGGCGGGCGGCATTCCGGTCATCGAGGCCACCAAGCACGACCTGGGCGCCAACCGGCTGCTCAAGCTGGTGGGCATCCTCAACGGTACGGCCAACTACATCCTCACCGAAATGACCGCCAAGTGCCTGGAGTTCGACACCGCGCTGGCGCAGGCCCAGGCACTGGGCTATGCCGAGGCCGACCCCACGCTCGACATCGGCGGCGGCGACGCGGCGCACAAGCTCATCCTGCTGCTGCGCACCGCGTTCGGCATCGACTACCCGGTGGACGACCTGCCCGTGCACGGCATCACCATGGTCACGCCCGAGGACATCAGCTTCGCGGCGCAGTTCGGCTACCAGATCAAGCTGGTGGCCCAGGCGCGCATGGTGGGCGACAAGATCGAGGCGGGCGTGTACCCGGCCCTCATTCCCGGCCACTACCTGCTGGCCAAGGTGCAGGGCCCCATGAACGCCGTGTGGTTCACGGGCAACGCCGTGGGCCAGGGCATGCTCTATGGCCAGGGCGCGGGCGACCTGCCCACGGGCAGCGCGGTCATGGCCGACCTGATGACCGTGGCCAAGGAGCTGCCGCCGGACAACGACGGCTTTGCGAACGGCCCCCTGCCCAAGGCCGACATCATCGACCTGGACGAGGCGGTGTCCCTGCACTATCTGCGCTTCACCGTGCCGGACCAGCCCGGCGTGATGCGCGACATCGCGGGCGCGCTGGCCGACCACGACATCAGCATCGCCCAGGCCGTGCAGCAGGGCGAGGACCTGGGCCGGGGCGTGTCCATCGTCTTTTTGACCCACGAGGCCAAGGCGGGCGCCATCCACGCGGCCATGCGCCAGGTCGAGGCCATGGGTCTGGCCAAGGCGCGCACCATGCACTACCGCATCATGTAGCGTCAGGCAGCGGCCACGCCCCAAGGACAAAAAAACGCGGCGCGCCCCCTGTGGAGGCGCGCCGCTTTTTTTGTCCATGCGCTCCTGGTCCGCCTACAACCCGCCGCCGCGCCGCAGGTAGCGGCACACGTATTCCACCTTGGCGGCCAGGTCGCGGTTGTAGGCGTCCTGGCCCGGCTGCTCCCGCCATTCCGGCGCGGCCTTGGCCAGTTCGCGGCGCAGCACCCAGCGGTGCATGAAGAACCGCCCTTCCAGATCCTGCAACGCGTTGCGCTCGCGGCGCGTCACCCACCCCACCGGGATGCGCGTGATGCGATCCTCGGTCACGAAAAGCTCATCCAATTCCGCAGCGGCCATGATTTTTTTCCTGGCCGCCCCGTCCAGGCCAGGCACGGCTTCCAGCGCGTCACGAAACGCCACCGCGTTCTCGTGGGTCACCCCCCGCAACGCGGCCAGCCTGCCCGTGTCCACGCCCTCCGCGTCCAGCCGCTCCAGGGCCGAGAACGTCACCTCGAAGCGTACCGGGCGGTAGGTCTGCTGCTGGAAGACGTTTTGCAGAAAGAACAGGCACACGAAGCTCACGAAGGCCGCAATGACCGGCGTGGTGGCCCAGCCGCTGGCGATGCCGCCCACCACGCGCCACCGGATGCCCCGGCCGCCCTTGAGCAGGCCAATGCCGATGACCGCGCCCACGATGGCCTGCGAGCTGGACACCGGCACCAGCGGAATGGGCGGCAACCCC
This sequence comes from Desulfovibrionaceae bacterium, assembly GCA_050251715.1. Classification (GTDB taxonomy): domain Bacteria; phylum Desulfobacterota; class Desulfovibrionia; order Desulfovibrionales; family Desulfovibrionaceae; genus JBFWMG01. Next base: position 32,478 of record JBFWMG010000004.1, read on the forward strand.
ATGTTGACCATGGCCTGCTGCAACTCATGGGACGAGAAGACGAACAGCACCAGCGAGTGCGCCGTGACCACCACAAAGGCCGCCACGGGCGTGAGCGGCAAAATGCCCGATCCCACGGTCAGCATGACCCGCCGCGAGTAGGTGAACACCCCCACGGCGATGGCGACGCCCCCGATCAGATACAACTGCTGCTCGCCGCTCAGGGCGAAGAGTCCGTCGAACAGCGTGATTTCCCCGAACGGAGCCACGGGCACGAACACGCCCATGACATTGGCGATGTTGTTCGCGCCCAGGGCATAGGATCCGAAGACGCCCGCCAGCAGCAGCCCCCAGCGGGTCATGGTGTCCAGGGTGAACATGTTGATGCGGTGATGCCGGATGCCCGGCGTCAGCACCTTGTACAGGATCACGGCGAACCCGGCGGCCAGCAGGGGGCAGGCCACCCAGGTGGACACGATCTTGGTCAGCGCCCCATAATCCACCAGCGAACCGGTGAAATAGTTCCAGCCGATGATGGCGCCCACAATGGCCTGCGAGGTGGATACCGGGAACTTGAGCCAGGTCATGAGGTACACGGTGACCGCGGCGGCCAGTGCCACCATGAACGCGCCGCCCAGGGCGTTCACCGCGCCCAGCTTGCCCAGGGTGTGGCTGGCGCCCGCGCCGGACAGCACCGCGCCCAGGATCACGAACACGCTGCACCACAGGGCCGCGGTACGGAAACGGATCATGCCCGACCCCACCGCCGTGCCGAACACGTTGGAGGCGTCGTTGGCCCCCAGCGACCATCCGAGGAAAAAACCGCTCGACAGGAAGAACGCGAACATGGCGTGCCTCCTAGAGCGTGCGTTTGATGACGAAGATGGTGAGCTTGTCCGCCACGTCCTCGGCCCTGTTGGCTATGGTGTCTATCTCGCGGGCAAAGTCGCGCAACTGGTTCTTGTGTGAGAGATGCAGGTCCGCATTGCGGAAAATGGCGCGCTGCAACCGGGTGGTCACCTCGTCGGACTCCGATTCCCAGTAGGAAACCTTGTGCATGTGGTCGGACACGGTCGGGAGGTTGTTGAAAAAGGCGCGGGCGGACAGCACCATGGCCTCCACCGAGGCCACCACGGTGGCCACCAACGCCTTGTAATCCTTGTCAAAGATATCGGGAATCTCGGGCCGTTCTATCTCGAAGCGGAACAGCACGTGCTTGAAGCTGTCCGTGAGCTGGTCCATGTTTTCCAGGAGATCGAACACGTCGCCGCGCGACTCCGGGATCAGCGTCTTGAGGTACAGCTGCCGCTCCAGGTCGCGGCGCAATTCGTCCCCCAGATGCTCGACCTTGTTGATCTGCTCCAGCTTGCGCAAAAACTCTTCCACCTCGCCGTCGAAAAAGGCGCTGGTTCCCGCCGTGAACAGCAGGCCCGACTCGCTGACCAGATCAAGGAAATTATCAATGCGCTTGATGATCTTCACCTGTCGGCGCAAGATGCTCAATCCCATGTCTGCCCCCTTTCATGCGCCGCGCCCAGCGGCGTCTACAGTCTTCATGCTCACCATTCCATGCCGTATTTTCAACGCCTTGTCACCATAATCTCCTCAACGTGCCCAGGTCGGCGCGTTGACATTGCGGCCCGTTTCTGATCTCCAAACCCGTGTGCGGTCCGGCGGCCGGCCCCCGGCCCGCGCCAATCCATTCCCGCACCGTGAGGAGACGCCGTGACCCGCCCCACCCAGCGCAAGATAGTGTTTCTCATCGCCGACGGCATGGGCGGTTGGCCCGTGGACGCCCTGGGCGGCCAGACCACGCTCGCCGCCGCCCGCACGCCGCACATGGACGCCCTGGCCCGGCGCGGCGTGACCGGCACCTGCCGCACCGTGCCCCAGGGCATGCCGCCCGGCTCCGACGTGGCCAACATGGCGCTGTTCGGGTTCGACCCGGCCACGCACCACACCGGGCGCGGCCCCATCGAGGCCGCTGCCCAGGGACTCGTGCTCGATCCCGACGACCTGGTCTGGCGCTGCAATCTGGTCACGGTGTCCGAGTTCTCCTCCGCCGGGCTCATGCGCGACTACTCCTCCGGCCACATCGCCACCCCGGCCGCCCACGCCCTGGTCAAGGATTTGCAGGAAAACGTCATGGCCGAGACGGGCGGCCTCTTCACCCTGTACCCCGGCGTGCAGTACCGCCACCTGCTGGTGCAAAAGGGCGGCGCCGCCGCGCCCGAGGCCGTGCTGGCCATCAACCCTCCCCACGACATCACGGACAAGCCCATTGCCGACGACATGGCGGCCTTTGCCGCAAGCGAGCGGCTGGCCGCGCTCCTGTTCCGCGCCGCGCGCCGCCTTGCCGCCGACGCCAACCCCACCCGCGCCAACGCCATCTGGCCGTGGGGCCAGGGCCGCCCGCTTTTTCTGCCCGATTTCCAGCAGGCCTTCGGCCTCAAGGGCGCGGTGGTTTCCGCCGTGGACCTGGTGCGCGGCCTGGGCCGCGCGGCGGGCATGGAGGTCATCGAGGTGGAGGGCGTGACCGGCCTTCTGGACACCAACTACGCGGGCAAGGTGGCGGCGGCCAAGGCCTTTCTCGAAGACGGCGGCGACTATGCCTACGTGCACCTGGAAGGCCCGGACGAAGCGGGCCATGGCGGCGACCCGCATGAAAAGGTCGAGGCCATCAGCCGGTTCGACGCCCAGGTGGTCGCTCCGCTCGTGGCCGCCTTTCCCGACGCCGTGTTCGTGGCCACCTGCGACCACCTCACGCCCATCGCCATACGCACCCACGCGTCCGACCCGGTGCCCTTTACCGTGGCCTGGCCCGGCGCAACCCCCAACGGCGCGCCCTGCCTGACCGAGGCCTCCGCCGCCGCCACCGGCCTGCACATCGGCACCGGGCACGACCTGCTGCCCTGGGTGCTCGCCAACGCCACCACCTGAGCCACAAGGAGACGCCATGTCCAAGCCCGACGCCTTTCCCTCCTCGGAAACCTGGTACCCCCACCGCGTTTCCTACGGCGAAACGGACACCATGGGTGTCGCCTATTACGGCGAATACATGCACTTTTTCGAGCGCTCCCGCAGCGAGTACATCCGCGCGCGCGGCATGAGCTATGCCGAGGTGGAGGCGCGCGGCGTGCTGCTGCCCGTGCGCGAGGCCTATTGCCGCTACCGCAAGTCCGCCCACTATGACGACCTCATCTGGATCCGCGTGGGTGTCAGCGAATGGGGCCGCGCCTCCATGACCTTTGTCTATGAGGTGCGTTCGGAAGACCGCGCCCATGTGCTGGCCACGGGCCACACCCAGCACGCCTGCGTGGGGCCGGAAGGCAAGCCCGTGGCCGTGCCCGGCTGGCTCCGCGACCTCTTCTCCTGATCCCTGGCAAAGACCGCTTGGGGCCGGGCCGCCACGCCATCGTGGCGCCTGCGCCCCCTGCGGACCGTTTTCCCTTCTCCCCCTCTTCCGCCCGGAGCGGGTGGCCTGCTGGCCACTTTTTTGGTCGTGGCGCGCCGTTGCCGCATGATAACCCCCCCCCGTGCGCCCACCTCCCTCGCCACCCTTGCAACATGAAACGAGTTCCATTACCCTGCCGCGGCGTCGCAGTGTATGCGGCGCACGGGGGGGGAAAGAAACCGCACGTGTTTCGCTTCCGCCGGGCCTGACGACCAACAGACCAGCGACGATACGTATCAGGAGGAAACATGGGCAAGGAGATCATCGGACTGCGCATCAAGGAATTCCGCGAGGAACGCGGCTATAGCCTCGAAGAGCTTGCCAACCGGGCAGGTCTCACCCCCGCGCAGCTTACGGCCATCGAGGAGGAAGGAGTGGCGCCCGCCCTGGGCCTGCTCGTCAAGGTCGCCCGCGTGCTCGGCTTCCGGCTGGGCACCTTCATCGATGACGAACTGACCGTTGATCCGCATATCGTCCGCCGCGCCGACCGCGAGCTGGAAAAGGCCGCCGACAGCGGCCACACCTGCGCCACCCAGCATTACTATCCCCTGGGACGCGGCAAGGCCGACCGCCACATGGAGCCCTTCTTCATCGAACTCACCCCGTGCAGCAAGGCGCCCGAACTCTCGTCCCACGAAGGCGAGGAATTCATCTTCGTGCGCGCGGGCAAGGTCAAGCTCATCTACGGCAAGAAGGAATTCGTGCTCGATGAGGGCGACACCATGTTCTACAACTCCGTGGTGCCCCATTGGGTGGGCAGCGCGACCAATGAAACGGCCAAGATCATGGCCGTGGTCTACGTACCTTTCTAGGGGGTGGTAATGACCGGCCTGCGCAACATCACTCTGGGACAGCTCCTGCGGGAAACCGCCCAAAAATATCCGGACAACGACGCGGTCGTCTATGTGGACCGCAACTTCCGCCTGACCTACAGGCAGTTCGACGACATGGTGGACCGCATGGCCAAGGGACTCATGGCCATGGGCATCAAGAAGGGCGACAAGGTGGCCGTGTGGGCCACCAACGTGCCCTACTGGGTGGTCATGCAATTCGCCACCGCCCGCATCGGCGCCGTCCTGCTCACGGTCAACACCAACTACAAGATCGCGGAACTCGAATACCTGCTCAAGCAGTCCGAGGCCGAGTGCATCTTCGTCATCAGCCACTACCGCGACACCGACTACGTGACCACGCTCAACGAGCTGGTGCCCGAACTCAAGACCCACGAGCGCGGCAAGATGCACAGCGAGAAGCTGCCCCATCTGCGCGTCGTCGGCTTCCTGGGCCACGAGAAGCATCGCGGCATGTACTCCATCCCCGAGATTCTCGCCCTGGGCGAAATGATCGACGACACGGAATTCGCCGACCGCCAGGCAAGCCTCGACCCCCATGACGTGGTGAACATGCAGTACACCTCGGGCACCACCGGGTTCCCCAAGGGCGTCATGCTCACCCACGCCTCCATCGGCAACAACGGCTTCTGGATCGGCGAGAACCAGGCCTTCACCCACAATGACCGCGTCTGCCTGCCCGTGCCGCTGTTCCACTGCTTCGGCTGCGTGCTCGGCGTGCTGGCCTGCGTGTCCCACGGCTCGGCCATGGTCATCCTCGAGGTGTTCAACCCCATCCACGTCATGAAGTCCGTGGAAAAGGAACGGTGCACCGCACTCTACGGCGTGCCCACCATGTTCATCGCCGTGCTCGACCACGAGCTTTTCGACAAGTTCGACTACTCCACCCTGCGCACCGGCATCATGGCGGGCTCGCCCTGCCCCGCGCCCATCATGCGCAAGGTCATCGACAAGATGTACATGAAGGAAATCACCATCTGCTACGGCCTGACAGAAGGCTCGCCCGTGATGACCCAGACCACCACCACCGACGACATGCGCCGCCGCACCGAAACCGTGGGCAAGGCCATGCCGGAGATCGAGGTGCGCATCGTGGACCCGGAAACCAACCAGGAAGTGCCGCGCGGCACCCAGGGCGAGGTGTGCTGCCGGGGCTACAACGTCATGAAGGGCTACTACAACAACCCCGAGGCCACGGCCCAGGCCATCGACAGCGAAAAATGGCTCCACTCCGGCGACCTGGGCGTCATGGACGAGGATGGCTACGTGGCCATCACCGGCCGCCTCAAGGACATGATTATCCGGGGCGGCGAAAACGTCTATCCCAAGGAAATCGAGGAATACCTCTACCACATGGACGGCATCCAGGACATCCAGGTGGCGGGCGTTCCCAGCCAGAAATACGGCGAGCAGGTGGGCGCGTTCATCAGGATCAAGCCCGGCCACTCCCTGGCGCCCGAGGACGTGCAGGACTACTGCCGGGGCAAGATATCCTGGTACAAGATTCCCAAATACGTGGTCTTCCTTGACGACTTCCCCATGACCGCCAGCGGCAAGGTGCAGAAATACAAACTGCGCGAAATGGCCGCCGACCTGTTCCCGGAGGCGTAGGGCCGGGAGGGAAACGACGGAAGAACCGGGGGCAGGGGGAGAGGGGGAAACCCCTTTTTCTACGCGAAAAAAGGGTTTTCCCCCTCTCCCCCGGACCCCCATCCCTCTCACCTCTTTCCCCAAAAACTGCGGGTTGGGGGATGAGGAAACGGTGTGGGCGGCAGGCAGGCTGTGTATGGGGGCAGAATAAAAGAAAGAAGAACGGTGGGATAAAAGAAAAGGCACGCAGGCCGACGATCATAATCATGGGAGGTACTGGAATGGAAAAGGGATCCAAGGACGTGGCCGCGCGGTTGCGCGGATTGCGCGACGCAATGGGCTTTTCCCGCGAAGACATGGCCGAAAAAACCGGAGCCTCTCCGGAAAACGTCAAGGCCTACGAAAGCGGCGACGCGGAAATACCGGTCAGCTACCTGATGGACGTGGCCCATGCCTGCGGCGTGGACCTCACCGTGCTCATTACCGGCGGCGAGTCGCGGCTGCACGACTACTGCAAGGTCGAGGCGGGCAGGGGACTCACCGTGGACCGGCGCAAGGACTATGCCTACCGCAACCTTGCCTACACCTTCACCGGCCGCAAGATGGAGCCCTTCCTCATCACCGTGCCGCCCAAGAAGGAACCCGAACTCACCTTCACCACCCATGCGGGACAGGAATTCATCTACGTGCTCAAGGGACGCCTTGAGGTGACCCTGCAGGAGAACAAGGTCGTCCTGGAGCCTGGCGACAGCCTGTACTTCAGCTCCAACACGCCCCACGCGCTGCGCGGGCTCGACGGCAAGAACGCTGAATTCCTCGACGTCATCATCTAGTAGCGCACGCGCAGAAGGACGCCCCCATGCAAAAATTCACGCCCGAATCCTACGAAGAGTTCCTGAAGACGTTCAAACTCAACGTGCCCAAGAACTACAACTTCGCCTACGACACCTTTGACGCCATCGCCGCCGAGCACCCGGACCAGGCCGCGCTGGTGCACGTGGGGCCGGACGAGGTGCAGCGCACGTACTCCTTTGATTGGCTGCGCCGGGCCTCCAACCGCATGGCCAACGCCCTGGCCGCCGCAGGCATGAAAAAGGGCGACCGCATCATGCTCATCCTCTACCGCAGGGTGGATTTCTGGGTCAGCATGCTCGCCCTGCACCGCCTGGGCGCGGTGGCCGTGCCCTCGCCCAACCTGCTCACGGTCAAGGACATCACCTACCGCGTGCAGACCGGCAAGATCAAAGGCGCCATCGCCGAAGACTCGGTGGCCGCCACCGTGGAGGCCGCCCGCGCCGCCTGCCCCGGCTTCGACATGCTGGTGCAGGCGGGGCCGTCGCCCATCATGCCCGGCTGGCTCAGCTACGACGCCCTGTTCCACTCCGGCGCGTCCGAAGACTTTCCCCGCACCAAGCAGACCCCCGGCGGCTCGGAACCGCTGCTCATCTTCTTCACATCCGGCACCACGGGCCAGCCCAAGATGGTGCTGCACGACCACACCTATCCCCTGGGCCACTACGTCACCGGCGTGTACTGGCACAACCTGGAGCCCGGCGACGTGCACCTCACCGTGGCCGACACCGGCTGGGGCAAGGCGGTGTGGGGCAAGATGTACGGCCAGTGGATGGCCCGCGCCTCTGTCTTTGTGTACGACTTTCGCGGCAAGTTCTCCCCCGCCGACCTGCTGCGGGTCGTGAGCAGGTGCAAGGTCACCAGCTTCTGCGCGCCGCCCACGGTGTACCGCTTCCTGGTGCGCGAGGAACTGGCCAAGTACGACCTCTCGGCCCTGCGCCACTGCACCACGGCGGGCGAACTGCTCAACGACACCGTGTTCGACGCCTGGCTCAAGGCCACCGGCCTGACCATCTACGAGGGCTACGGCCAGACCGAGACCACCCTGCAGGTCGCCACCTTCCCCTTCATGGAGGCCAAGGCGGGCTCCATCGGCAAACCCACGCCCGGATGGGACATCGACCTGCTGGACGCGCAGGGCAACGTGGTGCCCGTGGGCGACGAAGGCGAAATCTGCATCCGGCTGGACAAGCCGCCCGTGGGCCTGTTCGTCGAATACCTGGACGAACCCGAAAAAACCGCCTCGGTACGGTTTGACAATTATTACCACACGGGCGACAAGGCGTGGCGCGACGAGGACGGGTACATCTGGTTCCTGGGCCGCGTGGACGACCTCATCAAGAGCTCGGGCTACCGCATCGGGCCGTTCGAGGTGGAAAGCGCGCTGGTGGGCCACCCGGCGGTGGTCGAGGCCGCCGTGACCGGTGTGCCGGACGACGTGCGCGGCCAGGCGGTCAAGGCCACCGTGGTGCTCGCGCCCGGCTTCACCGCCTCCGACGGGCTGACCAAGGAGCTGCAGAACCACGTGAAGAGCGTGACCGCGCCCTACAAGTATCCGCGCATCATCGAATACGTACCGGAATTGCCCAAGACCATCTCGGGCAAGATCAAGCGGGCGGAAATCCGACAGCGCGACGAGGACAAAACGACCTGCTGACCTGAACGGACGCAGACAGACAGACCCGGGGGGCCGTTGCCGCGTCAACGGCCCTTTTCCATTGTGAGCACACCATGCTGTACGACGTACATACCCACGCTTTCCATCCCAAGATAGCCCACAAGGTCGTGGCGCAGCTGGAAGACCACTACGGCATCGAGCCTGCGTGCAACGGCCTGGTGGAAGACCTGCTCGACCGCGCCCGGCGCGGCGGCATCGACAAGGTGGTGGCCCTGTCGGCGGCCACGGCCCCGGCCCAGGTCGTCCCGGCCAACAACTGGGCCATCGGGCTCATGCAATCCCATCCCGAGATCGTGTCTTTCGGCACCCTGCATCCGGAATACGCCGACTGGGAAACCGAACTGGCCAGGCTCAAGGCGGCCGGGATCAAGGGGCTCAAGTTCCACCCGGAATTCCAGGGATTCTGGATGGACGACGTGCGCCTGTTGCCCATCATGGAGGCGGCGCAACGCGATTTCGTGTTCCTGTTCCATGTGGGGGACAGGGCCGAACCGGCCAAGAACCCGTCCTGCCCGTTCAAGCTCATGGCGCTGGCCACCATGTTTCCGCAGGCGCGCATCATCGCGGCGCACCTGGGCGGGTACCTGCACTGGCAATGGGCGCTCCAGGTGCTCATCGGCAAGAACGTGTGGCTGGACACGTCGAGCGCCATTCCCTACATCGACCCCACGGCCTTGAATGACATTTTCACACGCCACCCAAGGGAACGCATCCTGTTCGGCAGCGACTATCCCCTGCGCTGCCCCGCCGAGGACCGCGTGGACCAGCAACTCGCCCTCCGTTTCTCGGATACCGAGATGGAGGAGTTGATGACCAACGCGGAAGCCCTGCTCGGGGGGTAACGCCACGGCTGGCCAACCCGTGCCCCGCTGGTGACATATCCGCACAAAAAAACGCCCCCGGCGCAAGGCACCGGGGGCGTTCTTTCGTATCGCTTCGCCGAGCCGCTAGATCACGATCTTTTCCGGCGGACGCCGTTCGGGCACGTAGCCGCGTTCGATGGAGCCGTCCACCCACTCCTTGCTCACGTACAGGCCGCAGAAGCACGCGCCGAATTCCTCCACGTCCGGGACGCGGTATTCGCACGGGCACACGATGTCGCGGTCGCTCTCGAACTCTCCCGAGGCCAGGCGGCACGGGCACGCCATGTAGCCGTAGCGCTCCTTGTTCGTCAGCAGGCTTTCCAGCAGCGGCAGGGTCATGTACTCCAGCTCGGGGTTGAAGAAATACCCCTTGGGCTCCTGGATCTTCTTCAGCGCCTCGTAGAGATTTTCAGGCGTCATTCCTTGCATTTGTCGATCGCCTCCTTGATGTCGTCGCGGTGGAAGCCCACGACGACCTTTTCGCCGATGACCAAGGTGGGAAAGGAGCAGCTCGGGTTGTGCTTCTTGACCTCGGCCAGCATCGCTTTCTTCTCGTCGCCCTGCAAGGTATCCACGAACACGCATTCATAGGCCACTTCGCATTCATCGAGGAACTGCTTGGCGTGCTTGCAATGGATGCAGGTCGACAGACCGTACATCTTGATCGATCCCATGGTGATCTCCCGCGTTTGGAGGATTACTTTCCGCCGCCAGCCCCGTTTCGTGCCCGGTACAGACGCTGTTCGAGCCGGTAGGTCAGCGCGGAAAGCGGATATGTCAGTATGAGATAAAACACGGCAAGAGGCAAATATGCCTCGAACGTCTTATATGTCGTGGCGTTAACCACTTCCGAGGCCTTGGTCAACTCGCCCACGGAAATGACCGACAGCAATGACGAGTCCTTGATGAGCGACACGAACTGCCCGGTCACGGGCGGGATGATGCGCCGCGCGGCCTGGGGAAACACGATGTAGGCCATGGTCTGGACATAGGAGAGCCCCGAGGCGCGCGCCGCCTCCCACTGGCCGGGGTCGATGGATTCGATGCCCGCGCGCACCATCTCCGAGATGTACGCGCCGCTGAAAAACGCCAGCGCCACCGTGCCGATGAGCAGCGGATCGTCAAAATGCACGACCGTGGCCAGGCAGAAATAGAAGATGTAGATCTGCACCAGCAGCGGGGTGCCGCGAAAGGCCTCCACATACAGGCGGGCCGCCTCCTGCAGCCAGACGTTGGGCCACACGCGGGCCAGTCCGCCCGCCACGCCGAACACCAGTCCCAGGGCGATGGCGCCCAGGGAAATACCCACCGTGCGGTAGAACCCGCGCACGTACAGTTCGCGGTAGGTGTACACCACCCGCCAGTTCCAGTGGTATTCCACATTGCGCAGCATGACATAGAGCCCGGCCGTCACCGCGGCGAGCAGCAACAGCCGGACGGCCATGCGGTAGGTGGTGCCGGTCACGATGGGCGCTACCCCTCGTTCCTGGGCAGACCCTTGAAATACGTCTCGTACAGCGCGTCATAGCGCCCATCGGCCTTGATCTGCATGAGGAAGCGGTTGATCCAGTTCCAGAAGTCGAAATCGCCCTTGCGCATGGCGATGGAGTACGGCTCGAAGGTGAAGGGCTTGAGCAGCGCCGTGGTGCTGTCCGGGTTCTGCTTGTGGTGTTTCTGGATGGAGATCTGGTCGTAGATGAAGACATCGGCGCGGCCCACCACCACCTCGCGCACGCAGGCGGTTTCGTCCTTGAACCGCTTGATCTCGGCCTTGGGGAACATTTTGGTGGCCAACAGATCCGCCGTGGTGCCGGTCTTCACCGCCACGATGCGCCCCGCCTCGTCCAGTTGGCCAACGCCCGTCAGGCCGGGCGCCTTTTTGTTGCTGGCCAGCAGGCACAGGCCGGTCACGAAATAGGGATCGGAAAAGGTGATGGACTTGGCGCGCTCCAGGGTGCCGGTCATGCCCGAGATGACCATGTCCACCTTGCCGCTTTGCAGGGCGGGGATGAGCCCGGTCCACTCCATGTCCTTGATTTCCAGCTCCACGCCCAGCTCCTGGGCGGCCAGGGCGGCGATGGCCACGTCGAATCCCGTGGGATTGCCCTTTTCATCCGCGAACTCGAAGGGCCAGAACTCCACCTCCATGCCCACGACGAGCTTGTTGCGCTGCACCACCTGGTTGAGGGCGCTCTGCTCGAAAATCCGGAAGCCGGAGGTTTCCGCCGCCGGGGCAGGCGTGGCGGCAAGGAGGATGCACAGCAGCAATGCGGACAGCAGACAATACACCTGGATGGTGCGGATCCTTTTCATAAGCGCCTCCTTGTGCACATGGTAACATGGCGAGCGATATCCCATGTCTTACGCGCTCGGTGGACGCAGTTCAACCTCTGCATCGGAAAAACATGTGCGGCTGACAGTTTTGGGGCAACAGTCGCCTGTACGGGAAAGGACTGGCGCATAGGGTAGCGAGGCGGCTCAAAATACGGCGGCCTGCATTCAGCAATGGGTACAACAAGGTGGTGCGCCCGCTCCGGTCGGCCCCACGGCATCCCGTCATGCCACGGTCGCAGGTGATGCCATCCCTACGGGAACGCGCGGGTCAATGCGTGACGGAGGCAATCACCTCATCCCACAGGCCAAGAACAACGGGGAAACTGAACCGGTCCACGATAGAGCGCGCCTGCGCGCCCAGACGGCAACGTAGCGCCTCGTCACCAAGCAGCGTATCCAGGGCGTGGGTCAAGGCCGCGACATCCCCTACCGGCACGACCAGGCCATCCTTGTCGTGGGTAACGATGTCCTTGTTCCCTTGACAATCAGAGGCCACAAGGGGCAGCCCCGTGGCCATGGCCTCGCACAGGGCATTGGAGAACCCCTCGAACCGCGATGCCATGACAAAACAATCCGCCCCAAGGAGATACGGAGTGACATCGGGCACCATGCCCGGCATGGAGACCTTCCTTTCCAATCCCAAGGCCGCGACTTGACGCTCCAACGCGCGTCTTTCCTCGCCGTCACCCAGTATGAACAAATCCCAGTCGGCATACTTTTCCGTTATGGCGGCAAAGGCCTGGAGCAAAAGGTCGTGCCCCTTCTGGCGGTGCAACTTGCCAATGGCAAGCAGGGTCGGACGAGGGTAACGATGCGGTTTCGTGCAGACGCTTGCCCAGGGGGCAACCGGATTGGGGATGACGAAGATGTTCTTGACTGTTCCCTCATAGAAGGACTTCGCGTCATCCGTCTGTGTGACCATGCAATCGGCAAGGGGGTAGGCAAGCCTTCGCATCAGCCGCCAAAAGAGAGACATGTCATAGTGCCAAGGGTCATTGCGGATGCACACCCCGACAGGCACGCCTGTTCCGATGACCGCAAGACTGGCGAGGACGTTGGTCTCGTCGATGAACGAGAAAAGCACATCTGGCTTGATGGCCCGCACCCCGCGCCGGACCAGGAGGACTCGCTTGATGAAATTCGCCGAAGCCTCGGCATAGGTATCCGATTTTCCATAGACGCCAAGGGGAATCCGCGAGACCTTGGACGACACCTCATAATAGGGGGGGGCGCTGTCCAGCGTCATAATCGTCACCTCGTCCCCACGTGCCGACATGGCATTGGCGAGCCGACAGACCACCCGCTCTGCCCCGCCGCAACTCAATTTCCCGATGAGAAACGCAATTTTCAGCATACCAAAATCTTTTTTCTTGCATTGTAGCCGAGGGCGAGACGCCATACCACCCCCCTTCGCGGCTCGGCCCCGCGCAGGCACGAAGGGACGCATGACGACGCCTGCCACATGCAACCACGGCACGGGCAGAGCGGACCCTCATGAGGGAACCAATCGAAGCGGCTTGAAGCCGACAACCACATGCCCATTTTCACACAACCGCGCCCTGGGCACGCACATGCGCCCCTCGCCCGATACCAGAAACCGGGACAAGAGAAAAACTACCCTTCTCTGACGACCTTTACGTATCGTTTGAAGAGCGCGTGCGCCAGCTTGATGTCCACAAGCATGCCGAACCACCCGAGCCGCATGCGCATCTTGGCCAAGAGGGCAAAGGGAATGGCCGGACACTTGAGTGGTGTCAACAACTCGCGGAGCTGCTTCCTGTAGAGCAACACCAGCACATCGGAATATTTGGCCAACCAATCTCCCTCCCGGATCCAGGGATGCTCGATGTTCTTGCCGAAACCGAAATCATCTTTTGACGAGCGTTCGCCCCATTCCTCAAAGGTCTTGGGCTCCTCTATGCCGAAATCGCGCACGATCTCGTCGTATATCTCGCCGCCCGGATAGATGCGGTAGTACTGCGGCCCGATGATCTCGGCATGCGGGTCCACGTCCAGGATGTAGCGGATGAGCTTGACGGTCTCCACGTACTCGGCGCGGGTCTCGCCGGGCACACCCATGAGAAAGGAGTAGTTGCCCGTGATGGACACCTTGGCCAGGGCGTTGACCACGCGGCGGATCTCGTTGAGCGTGGTGCCCTTTTTCAAATAGTCGAGCACCCGCTGCGAGCCGCTTTCAATGCCGAACTTGAGCTTGGCGCAATGCACGGCCTCCAGGTCGACCAGGAGCGCGTCGTTCACGAAGCTGTCACGGAAATAGTTGGCCCGGCAGGTGGCCTCCCACCGGAAGCGGAACCCCTTTTCCTTGTACAGCTCGATGAAGCGGTAGATGCGCTTCTTGGAGTGGAAAAAATTCTCGTCGCGGAAATAGATCACGTCGGGATCGTAGAGCGCCACGCACTTCTCGATCTCGGCCACCACGTCCTCGGCGGAGCGGCCCGCCCATTTCTGGCCGCAGATGGCGTTGTAGCAGAAGGCGCACTTGAAGGAGCAGCCGCGTCCGGCCAGCAGCTGCAAATGCTTCTTGAACAGGACGCGGCGGCTTTCGGGCAGCAGGGAGAAATCCGTGTCGTAGAATTTGGTGTCCGTGCAGGGCGCGGTGCGCACCACCTGGCCGTTCTCGCGGTAGAGAATGCCGTTGACCGCCGCAAAATCCCGCCGCCCCGCGCGCACCTGTTCGATGAGCGCCTCGGTGGGTTCCTCGCCGTAGCCGTAGACCACCACGTCCACATTGGGATAGGCCGCCGTGCTTTCGGAATTGAGCACCGCATGCGGCCCGCCGAGCATGACCAGGATGCCGGGATCGCGCGCCTTGATGTGGTCCACGATGTCCTTGACGAAATCCACGTCCGTGGAAAAGCACCCGATGCCCACGAGGCGCGTCTTGCCCAAGGCCGCGTCCAGCTCGGCGCGGAACCGCTCGTCCGGTATGCTGCTCGCGTCGAGCAGGGTCACGTCGTACCCCTTGCTCGTCAAATAACTGCCCACGGACAGCACGCCCCATGGAAAGTTGTACAGGAGCGGCTGCTCATGGAAGGGATTTATCAGCAGTATGTCCATACGCGCCTCGCATCTCGTTTCGCCGGTTGCTCAACACAACGCCGCGTCCGCCACCAGTCGCCCGGAATCATCCAGCGTCCACAACGGGGTGTCATCACACGTCCTCCTCGGCCAGCGCCGCAACGATCCTGCCCGCCGCGTCGCCGTCGCCGTACAGTTGCCCGGCCACGTCGGGCCGCACGGCCAGCATGCGCCACGCCCCGGCGGCAATGGCATCGGCATCAGCGCCCACCAGCACGTTGACGCCCGATTGCACCAGCTCCACCCACTCGGTCTCGTCGCGCAGGGTCACGCACGGGCTGCCAAAGAAGCACGCCTCCTTCTGCAACCCGCCCGAGTCCGTGAGCACCAGGCGCGAACGCTTGAGCAGTTCGATCATGTCGAAATAGCCCACCGGGTCGATGCAATGCAGCCCCGGCGCATCCGGCGCAATGCCGTGCTCGGCCAGCCGCTTGCGGGTGCGCGGGTGCAGGGGCAGCACCACGGGCAGATCGCGCGCCACCAGGGCGATCCCCAGGAAGATGGCGGCCAGCCGCGCCGGATCATCGGTGTTTTCGGCCCGGTGCACGGTGCACAGGGCAAAGCCGTCCGCACGGTCCAGCACCGCGCGCAACGGCCCGGAATCCCGCGTGACGCCCGCCCGTTCTCCGGAAAGAGCCGCGTAATACAGGGCCGTGTCGTACATCACGTCCCCCACCAGGGAGATGGTGGCCGGGCGCCGCGCATCGCCCACGCCTTCCTCGCGCAGGTTGTCCACCGCGCTGTGCGTGGGACAGAAAAGCCACGTGCTCACGCGGTCCGTAAGCACCCGGTTCACCTCTTCGGGCATGCGCATGTTGAACGAACGCAGGCCCGCCTCCACGTGCGCCACCGGGATGTGCAGCTTGGACGCGGCCAGCGCGCCCGCCAGGGTGGTGTTGGTGTCGCCGTACACGAGCACCGCGTCGGGCGTCTCTGCGAGCAGCACCTCCTCCACCTTTTCCAGCATGCGGCCCGTCATGGCGCCGTGCCCGCCGCCGCCCGCGTCAAAACGGTAGTCGGGACGCGGAATGGCCATTTCCTCGAAAAACACGTCGGACATGGCCCGGTCGTAGTGCTGCCCGGTGTGCACGATCACCTCGCGCAGATCCGCGCCCGCGCCCGCATGGCGCGCCACGGCCCGCGAGATGGCGGCCGCCTTGATGAATTGCGGCCGCGCCCCGATCACCGTCACGATCTTCATGCCGCGCCCCTACGCCCCTGCGGCCCCGGCCATGGCGTCGCAGACCATGGCTATGGTCTCCTCGCCCATGTACGGGTGCATGGGCAGGCTGAAGACCCGGCCCGCGCACATCTCGGACGCGGGCATGTCGCCCGTGGCGTAGCCCAGGCCCGCAAACGCGGTCTGCTGGTGCAGGGGCTTGGGATAATAGACCGCCGTGGGCACGCCCGCCGCCTTGAGCGCGGCCTGCATGGCCTCGCGCCTGCCGTCCTCCACGCGCACCGTGTATTGCGCCCAGGCCGAAAGGCTGCCTTCGGGCACATGGGGCGGCGTCACGCCAGGGATCTGGGCCAACCGCTGGGTGTACGCGCCCGCCACCCGCTGCCGCGCCGCGATCTCATCCTCGAAGATGTCCAGCTTGGCCAGCAACACGGCGGCCTGCAGGGTGTCCAGGCGGCCATTGATGCCCACGCGGGCATTGTCGTACTTGTGCGATCCCTTGCCGTGCACCCGGATGGATTGCACGATGTCGGCCAGGCCGTCGTCGTCGGTGAACACCATGCCGCCGTCGCCGTAGCACCCCAGCGGCTTGGCCGGGAAGAAGCTCGTGCCCGCGGCCTGGGCCAGCGAACAGGTCATGCGCCCCTTGTAGGAGCCGCCCATGGACTGGGCCGCGTCCTCCAGGTGGAAGATGCCGTGCCTGGCCGCGATGGCGTTGAGCGCGTCGCAGTCGGCGGGCAGGCCGAACATGTCGGCGGACAGGATGCCGCGCAGGCGCAACGCGCCGCCCTTGGCCTGGGTGGGCAGCGGATAGTCGCCCTTGCCCTGCAAGGCGGCAATGGCCGCTTCCACGGCGGCGGGGGACAGGTTGTAGGTGTCCGGGTCGATGTCCGCGAACACCGGGGTCGCGCCCAAGAGCGCGATGACCTCGGCTGTGGCGATGAAGGTGAAGGGCGTGGTGATGACCGCGTCGCCCGGCCCCACACCCAGGGCCATGAGGATCATGAGCAGCGCGTCCGTGCCCGAAGAGCACGAGATGGCGTGCCTGGCGCCCACAAAGGCGGCCAGGCGCTTTTCCAGCTCGCCCACTTCCGGCCCCATGATGAACGCGCCGCTTTCCAGCACCGTCCGCATGCGGGCGGAGACATCCTCGTCGATGCGCGCGAACTGCGCCTTGAGATCAATGAACGGAATCATACGTTCTCCAACACCTGGCCGCCCCTTGGCTCCGGCGACCGGTGACGTTTGGTGTGGCAAAAAGGCTGGAGCATCCTGACTTTGAAAAAGATGAGATGCTCTTATGCATTTTTTTGAAATAATGCCTCATTATTTCAAATCCTCGCATTGTTTCAATGCTAAGATGCGCTAGCTGTCCTCTCCCAAGGACACCAGACCGGAGGCCTCCTGGCGATAGGCCGCGCCGCACGCGGCGCAGAGCAGACCCTCGCCCAACTTCTCGCCGCAGGCGCACACCCAGCCCGCCTGCCGGGCGGGGTTGCCCATGACCAGGGCGTGGTCCGGCACATCCTTGGTGACCACGGCGCCCGCGCCCACAAAGGCGTAGCGGCCCACGGTATGCCCGCAAACAATGGTCGAATTGGCCCCCAGGGTCGCGCCCTTGCGCACCAGCGTGGCCCGTGCCTCGTCCATGCGCCGGATGTGGGCGCGCGGGTTGAACACGTTGGTGAAGACCATGGACGGCCCGCAGAACACGTCGTCCTCCAGGGTCACGCCCTGGTACACGGACACGTTGTTCTGGATCTTGCAGCCGTTGCCCACGCTGGCATTGGGTCCGACCACCACGTTCTGCCCCAGGTTGCACCCGGAGCCGATGGTCGAGCCGGACAGGACGTGGGTGAAATGCCAAATCTTGGTGCCCGCGCCCACGGTCACGCCCGCATCCACAATGGCCGAGGGATGGACCATGACATCGGGAAACGTGAAGGACGCGGCGGGCGCGGACGGCGTGGCGGGCGTGGCGGGTGTGGCGGGCGTGGCCGACCTTGCGGGCGTGGCGGCCTTGCCTGGCGTGGTGACGCACCCCTTGTCCTCCAGCGACCGCTGCGCCGCGTTGAGCACCGACAGCACGCGCAGGCCTTCGGCGCCGTCGGTGACGGGACGCGTACCGGCGGCCACGCATTCGAGGAAATGCGCGCACTCCAGCTTGAGGGGTTCGTCCTTGGCCACCACCGGGCGCTCGGGTTCGGCCTTTTCCGGAATGGGCATGGAACCTTCCCAGCGGATCTTGTGCGGATAGACCAGGAGCTTGTCTTCCCAGGCCAGGGTGTCGTCGAACACGGCCATGCGCTTGTCGCCCACCACCACGAGGCGTTGCTCCTTGAACGGGTTGAGCCAGGACACGAAAATGTGCGCCTTGAGGCCCGACGGGAAGTCCATGTGCGTGGTGGTCACGTCCGCTATCTGGCTGTGCAGCCAGTTGCCGCCCCAGGCCATGACCGCGTCGGGCATCTCGCCCGCCAGCGACAGGATCATGGAGATGTCGTGCGGCGCAAAGGACCACAGGATGTTTTCCTCGCGCCGGATCTTGCCCAGGTTGCAACGGTGGGAATAGATGTAGTTGATGCGCCCGAGCTCGCCCACGCGCACCAACTCCTTGAGCTTGATAAAAATGGGGTGGTATTGCAAGAGATGCCCCACCATGAGCACCAGGCCGCGCTCCCGCGCCAGGACGATGAGCGCCGCGCCCTCGGCCTCGTCCAGGGCCAGGGGCTTTTCCACGTACACGTGCTTGCCCGCCAGCAGCGCTTCGCGCGCCAGCGTGTAGTGGAACTCCGCCGGGGAGCTGATGACCACGGCCTGGATGTCGGGCCTGGCCAGCACCTCGGTGTAGGACACGCTCACGTCCGCGTCCGGGTATTGCGTGCGGAACCCGTCGAGCAGCGCCGCGTTGGTGTCGCAGATGACGCCGAGCCCGCCGAGCGCGTGAAAGTTCCTGACCAGATTCTTGCCCCAGTACCCGGAGCCGACAACAGCCACCTTCGGCATGGTTCCTTGCATGATCATCGCCTTCTTTCCTGTCGCGGCGGGCAGCCTCGCCCACGCCGCATGTCTTACAAAGTGCAGTCGTACACCGATTCCAAAAGCGCCAGGGAGTACAGACGGGGGATGAAGCCGCGCAGCACGGGCAATTCCCCGGCGCCGCCCTGCTTCAACCCGCTGAAAAACGCCTCCACATCGAACAGGCCTTGCACCAGCCCGCTGTCGCGGATCATGGATTCCACCACGGCCTCGTTGTCCCTGAAAAAGGCGCCCGTGTCGCACCCGAACCCGTACTTGACCCGCCGCCAGCGCACATCGTCGCCAATGGGCGCGGGGATGATGGAGCGCAACAGATATTTGTTGAACCCCTTGCGGAACTTGTCGCGCTCCGGCATGCCCACGTAGGGAGCCAGGCGGTAGTCCAGAAAGGGCGACCGCGCCTCCACCGAATGGACCATGGAATTCTGGTCGTTCAGGTGGAGGTTGAAGTGCATCTGGCCCCGGGTCAATTCAAAAATCTGCATCTCGCGCACATTGTCCATGTCGTACACGGCATAACAGGCGTCCACCATGGCCTGGAGGTCGGAGACGGAAAAATGTCTGGCATAACGGCCAAGCACATCCATGTTGCGGTGGATGGGATAACTGGGCCGCCGACCGAGCACCATCTTGGCCACGACCTTGAGGGCGTCCTTGGCCTGCCTCCCCAATCCCTGCCTACGGAAGAGGTTCAATTGCCGCTGCACGCCAAGTGCATACGCCAGCCGCTTGCGCAGGATCAGGTTGCCCAGCGCAAAGGTGTAATAGCCGGGATAGCCGCCCAGCACCTCGTCCCCGCCCGTGCCATCCAGGGCCACGCGCACGCCGTTGTCGTGCATGGCCTTGAACAGCAGATACCCCGCATAGGACATGTGGGACAGATTGACCGGATATTCGTAGTGCATGGTCAGGCGGCGCGCCGCATCGAATAGGGGCTCGTACCCGGTGTCGATGTCCACCTCCACCAGGGGCACTCCCAGCGAGGCTGCCACGCGTCGGGAATAGTCCAGGTCGTCGTTGGCGGTGCGCAGGGTATAGAACGAAAGCTCGCTGCCCGCCCCGTGCCGTGCGGCAAAGGCGGCAATGGCCGTGCTGTCCACCCCGCCGGAGATGGCCACGCCTATGGGCACGTCGCTGCGCAGCCGCAGCCGGATGGCGCTCTCCACGGTTTCGGCGAACGCGCCCATGTCGGGCGCGGTGCGCAGTTGCGCCTCTATCGGCGCGGTTTCGCGGATGTCCAGCTGGTGCGTGCCGATGTCCAACGTGAGCACGCAGCCGGGCGGCACGCTGCGCACGCCCTCGTACAACGTCGCACCCTCGGGCAGGTAGGGCCAGGTCTTGCTCACGCAATAGCCCGTGAGGAACGGCAGATGGATCCGCCTGCGCCGCGCCAAAATCTCAAATATGGCCTTGCACTCCGAGGCGGCGATGAACTGCTCGGCGTCGTGGTAGTAGAAGAGCGGCTTCTTGCCGTAGCGGTCGCGGCCAAGAGTCACGCGGCGGCGCGCCCGGTCCAGGCGGGCAAAGGCCCACATGCCGTTTATCTCGCGCACCGCGTCCTCGCCGCGCGCGGCGAGCAGGCGCAGCAGCACCTCGGAATCGCCCGTGGTGGCGAACCGCTCTCCTTGCGCCGCAAGCGCGTCGCGCAGCTCGATGTAGTTGTACACCTCGCCGTTGAACACGAGCACGTCATTGCCGTCCTGGGACAGCATGGGCTGGTTGGACGCGTCGCTCAAATCCAGGATGGAGAGCCGCGCATGGGCAAGCCCCACCCGGAACCGCCCGGCCACCATGGAACTGCCCGCCGGACCGCACACGCCCGCATGGCCTGGGTCGCCGTCCCACAGCCAGCAGTTTCGGTTGTCCGGCCCCCGATGGTGCAGCAGATCGACCGCGCGGGACATCCGCTCGCCGTCGCCGTCACCCTGGGCATGCACCCATACGCAGATACCGCACATAGCGCCCCCTACCCTTCCCGTCCGGAGGACGCGGCGCCGCCGTGCGCCCTGCCACCGCCGCACGCCTGGCGGGCCACGGCCAAAAGTCTGTCCGTCTCATGCCGCGTACGCTCCTCCCAGCTCCACAAAAACGAGGACCGGAAGGCGATCATGTTCCGGGCGTGGGCCGTTACCCGCGCCCTGTCCTCCACCAGTTCCCGCAGCCGCGCGGTCAGGTTGCCCACCACGTCGCGCCGGTCGATGCGCACCACCACGCCGTCCGGCACCGCGCCGTCGGTGTACACGTCCGTGTGGGTCGCCTCGTCGCGGCCCAGAACGACGCAGCATTTCCCGGCGGCCATGGCCTCCAGCACCGTGTTGCTCAGGTTGCCGAAGCGGTTGAGGGACACATAGACATCGGACTGACGCTGGATCTCGCGCACGGTGGCCAACGGCACGGACCCGGCCAGGCGCACGTGGTTCTCCAGCCCATCGGCCTTGATCCGGGCCTCGATGGCGGGCTGTAACGGCCCCTTGCCCAGGATGGTCACCACGAAGTCCGGAGCCACCTCCTTGAGCCGCGCCGCCGCCTCCACCAGATCGAGCACGCCCTTTTCCTCGGACAACTTGCCCACGTACAGGATGGCGAGCCTGCCTTCCGGCGCGCGCGGCACGATGTCCGCATCCATCTCCACGCCGTTGAGCAGCAGCTCGCGGGGGGTCTTCCGGTTGAGCAGGCGGTCCACGAAAAATTCCACGCCGCTGCCGTCCTGCGTGCACACGGCCAGGTCAAAGGGCGCCTTGTACATGGCAAAGGTCAGCGGGCTGAGCAGTTTGTAGAACAACCGCTCGGCCAGCAGCTTCTGGTCGGGGTACACGCCCAGGATGCGGATGACCGCCGGGCGGCGCATGACCCGCTTCATGAACCCGCCCGTGACCACGTTGGAGCGGTCACAGTAGAACACGGGGCACGCCGCGCCCCGGGACAGGCGCAGGCAACGGGCGATGCACACCATGTCGTTGTAGAAAAGATTGACCTTGCCCGATCCGCAGAGGCGGCGAAACGGCAGCACGTGGATATCGAGCGTGCCAAAGGTGAACCGGGCCGGGGCGTTGCCCACCACGGCGGATTCCTTTTCATTGCGGCAGGCAATGACCCAGGTGAAGGCGTGCTTTGCGGACAGCGCCTCGACCATGCGCACCACGGTGGGTATGCCCGTGGGCTTCCAATCGCCCGAGGCAAGCGACTCGTACAGGCCCGAAAACAGCCTGGTCACGTAGAAGAAATGGGGCGCGCTCATGCCTGCTCCCTGACGCAATCCGCAGGCGGCGCAACGGCCAAATCGGCCAGCACCACGTCGGGATAGTACGAAACGTAGTTCCTGTGGTTCTTGGAATCGCGCAAAAAGGCGCGATAACTGCGCTGGGGGTAGAACGGGGCGTAGACCCAGTGGTAGGCAACGAACTGCCGCTGGAAACGCTGCGCGTCCCACCCGAAGAGCTTGGCCAGCGCCACCCAGGCGAAGTTGGGGTACTTGAAGAGCGGCGGCAGGTAGTAGGCCGCGTGCGCGATGTCCAGCCGGAACAGGCCGCCGGGGTTGTAGGCGTGGAGATACTTCTTGAACAACGCCTGGCCGAATTTGACGCGCCACGGCACGTTGCGCCAGAACTCCATGAGTTCGTCGCTCCACAACGGCAGCCGCCAGTCCAGGCCAAACCATTCGTACATGCGCTGGCCATTGACCACGTACTTGCATTGGCGTTCCTGCCATTCGTGCAGTTCGTGGCAGGCCGCGGCCAGGGTCGCGTCCATCTCGTCGCGCACATACCCGACAAGCTGGGAGCGGATGCGCCCCTCGATGCACGCCAGGTTCTCGGGCGTCTTGCGGTTGCGCCACAGGGAAAAATGCTTGGCCACAATGGGCGCGGCGAACGTGGCGAAAGATACAGGCGCGTCGGGGTTATCCAAGTAGGGCTTGGGAATGTGGCCACCGGTCAAATAGTCGCCCGACTGCCCGTTGATAACAATGGCATCAGGCGAGACAAGTCGCTTCTTTTGCAAGACCGTCAGCGCCCACATTTCACTCATAAAGGGCACAGAGCAGCAACCCGACGCCCAGCGAAAATACGCCCCACGCTCCTCCGAATGGAAATATCCCTTCAAATCCTCCGGGTTGTAAGGAACGAACTCCCACGGCACGCCAGCGGTCTCGGCCACCTGCCGCGCGCCGCATACGTCCAGCAGGCGCAGCATCTGGGGGCCGCCAAAGGTGAAGGTGCGTACGTTGCCGTAACCGCGCTCCAGGAGCCCGGCCAGGACAAGGCGCGAATCAAGCCCCCCGGACAAGGGGATCCACACGGGCCGACCGTCCAGGGTGGCCACCATCTTGTCAAAGGTGGCGGCGAGCGCCTTGTGGTGCGCGGCAAGCAGAGCCTCTTCCGGTTCGTCGCGCAAGGCGTCGGGGAAATACATGTAATACCGGCTCGCCTGCGGCTCCTGCCCCTCGCGGTGGACAAGGCATTCACCGGCCTGGAGTTGACGCAGGCCGGGATACAGCGTGTCGGCGCCGGTCACGAACCCGGCCATGCGGAATTCGAGCACGGTCTCGGAATCCATGCGCCCCGCCTCGCCGGTTTCGACTAGGCAACGGGCGTTGCCGGACAGGATGAGGCCCGCCGCGTCCCGCCGCCAGAAAAGGGGGTAGCTGCGGCATTTGTCCGTGGCCGCGACCAGGGTACCGCCCGCCCGCGCCACAAAGGCGAAATTGCCGGTCAGGCCGCGCAGGCGGTCATGCGCAACGGCCGGTTGCGGACCGCCGTCCCGAAGCGGCAGGCGCGCGACGAGATCCACCAGCGCCTTGCACGCGGCCTCGCCCCGCAGCGCGGCCCCGTCGATCCACACGATACCCACACAGGCGCAAAAGCCCTGCTCGCATCGCCATGTGGCCCATGGCAGAATCGTGTCGTTGACAAACCGCGCCGTCATCTTGTCATGCCCCTGGCCCCGTCACTCGCACTGGTCCGCGTTGCAACACGTTCATGGCCCTACAGTTGCTGCGCCTTGCACATGGCGTGGAAACGGCTGGAGGTATCGGCATAGAGCGTTGCATACGCGCCATGCTCCACGACACGGCCTTCCTCCAGCACGTAGATGATGTCGCAATCCCTGACCGTGGACAGCCGGTGCGCGATGAGCACGATGGTCCGCTTGCCCGCCATTTCGGCAATGCTCTGCTGGATGGCTTTTTCGGATGCGCTGTCCAGGGCCGACGTCGCTTCGTCAAAGATCATGATCTCCGGTTCCTTGAACAACTCGCGGGCAATGGCAAGGCGCTGCCGCTGTCCGCCGGACAGCCTGATGCCACGGTCGCCGATCACGGTTTCATAGCCATCGGCCGCCTCCCGGATGAACGCTTCGCAGTGGGCGGCGCGGGCCGCGCTTTGGATCCGGTCCCGGCAAGGCGCATCGGACATGCCGCACTCGAACAAGGAGATATTGTTGGCAATGGTATCGGAAAAGATGACGGGTTCCTGCGTGACATACCCGATCTTTTCCCGCAGGCTGTCCAGGCGCAACGCTTCATAATCAACCCCATCCACGGCAATGCGCCCGCAATCCGGCTTCACAAGTCCGGTCATGACATCGAACAGCGTGGTTTTTCCAGCACCGGAATGCCCCACTATGCCAACGGAACGGTTGCGCGGTATGGTCAACGAGATGTTGTGCAACACCCGCTTGTCACCATAGCTGAAACAGACATCTTCCAACTGCAATGCCGACGCGAAACCAGGCAAAACCGTATCGCCACATACCTCTCGATGCTGTTCCAGATCAACGAACAACCGTTTGACGACCTCGATGCCGCCGACGCAGGCATTGAACTTGTGCCACATGACGTTGAGTCCGAACAGTTTGAGAAACGCCTTGTAGAAGAACAGGAGGAGCACCATGACTTCCGCGATGGAGCGCCCCTGCATGTGGACATAATAGATAATAAGTCCGCCCAGAACCATGACAACGGCGGTTTCAACAAACGCTGCGGGAATGGCTGTTATGGTCTCGTTCTTGATATTCAAATCGGCATTGCGTCGGATACTGGTGAAGAGGAATCTCTTCAATCGCTCAAAGGCCGCTGTCGCCTTCAAGTATTTAAAATTATTTATAGTTTGTAGCAAATACGATTGCATGACGGCATTTTCATTCGATATCTGCACCGAAAGGCGGCGTGATAGCCCGGACAAACCACGCAGGCAGAAAAACACCGCGCACCCAACAGTCAGCAGCACAAGCGTCATGCGCCAGTTCATGAGCATGACGGAGAATATGTAGACAGCGATGAGCACTACTTGAACGACAACCTGGACATACTTCCCGAATATGCCAACTGCTGTTTGCGCCTCTACGGTAATTGCATTGGTCAGATATCCCTGGCTTGAGTTGACATAATACTGATAGTTGACAAGAGAAAGCTTATCGCAAAGCATGATCCTAAGCTTGCATGCCATACCATATTGCGTCTTCGACGCATACACCGTCTGCACAAATATAATACACCCTTTGATGAGAAACGCAGCGACAAGCAACAACACCAGGTTAAGAAGTGTCTGCTCTATCCCAAGTGCATTTATGAATGCATGAATGGCCTTGGCAATGGCATTGTCGTTCTCCACAGGCTGCCCGAAGTCAAGGATGGGAAGCACCAAGGTAATGCCAAGACTTTCGGCCAATCCGGACAACAAAATCAACGCAAAGAGGATATAGAGCCTCTTTCCCGCATAGGAACGGAACACCCCAAAGTAGTGAACCAAGTCCGATATAAAAGGTATCTTCTTCATGGCCGTATGCGGCATGCCTCAGTAGCACAAACGTTTTTGAGGCTCTGGCAATACCATTGTCGCCAAATGCTCGGCGATCTTGCGACCGGTATTGCCCTCGCCGTACACCGGCTCAATGGGGTACCGCCCATGCGCAACCTGCTCGGTGATGGCGTGCAAGATGGCGGCCTCATCGTGCGGCATGTCCAGAATATTACTCGTGCGCAGCCGCCCAGTCTGTCGGGATCCCACATTCACCACGGGTGTGCCGAAATAACAGGCCTCGCGCATGCCGGTGCTGGAGTTGCCCACCAGGCAGGAACAGTGGTCCAGTACGGAGAGGAAGAGTTCCACCGGCAGGTTCCTGTAGAATCCCACCCGGCTGTTGTCACGGAAAAAACTGTCCTCCTGCTTGATGGCGTTCACCACCTCCCGCGCGCCTGCATCCGCATTGGGCCACAGCCAGATGGCCTGCTTCCCGGTCCGTTCGACCGCCTTCAGCAACGCGGCGGTCTGGCGATACAGCTTGCCCACCTCGCTGGTCACCGGATGATACATGACCAGCAGGTACGGTTCCGCAGGGTCGTATTGGATGACATCCTTCTCCACGCTGATGAGCGGCGAGGCGAAGATTTCCTCGCGGGTCATCTTCCTGCGCGCCAGCAACTTGTCCACCATGGGGCACCCGACCACCTGAATGGTGTCCGGACGCTCCCCCATGCGGATGAGACGGTCCGCCGCGTCCTGATTGGACGGGAAGTGGATGTGCGACAGCTTGGTAATGGCGTGGCGCAGGCTCTCATCCACGCTGCCGGTCACCTCGCCACCCTGGATATGGGCCACGGGGATGTTCATCATGGCGCCGGCAATGGCCGCTCCCATGACCTCGAACCGATCCCCGTGCACAACCAGGACATCGGGCTTGAGGTTTTGCAGCACCGTGGCCATCTCGGTCACCGTAAGCCCCACGGACTTGGTCATGGTCTCCAGGGTCTCGCCTTCGATCAAGGTGTACACCTTGCGGTCAACGGCAAAACCGTCCGCCTCGATCTGGTCCAGAGTCAGACCATGCTTCTCGATGAGATGCATGCCGGCCGCAATGATGGACAACTCCAGATCCGGATGTTCCTTGACCGCCTTGGCCACTGAATACAACCGGCTGTAATCCGCCCTCGTGCCCGTGAATATGCTAATTTTCCGCATTGCTTCCGCCTTCAGTTTCTACAGCAAGCGCAACAAAATTTTTCAGGATAGCCAAGCCCATGCTGCCGCTTTTTTCAGGATGGAACTGCGTTCCATACACGTTTTTGTTCCTGACTGCCGCGCAAAAACGGATGGGGCCGTAGTTGCTGGTGGCCAGCACATGCGCCGGATCATCCGGCGTGCCCGCGAAACTGTGCACGAAATAGCAGTCCGCGCCCTCCGGCACGCCGCGCAAAATGGAATCGGCCCACCGCCCGGGTTCAGGCTCGGCAAGACCGCTCCACGCAATGTGCACCGTGCGCAGGTCCGGAAAGGTTTCGAACGGCAGGCGCGTCACCCTGCCTGGGATGAGGCCCAGCCCGCCACAACTGCAAAATTCCTCACCCTGTGAAAAGAGGAGCTGCTTGCCAAGACAAATGCCAAGCAGATACCCGCCCTTCGAGGCGTATTCCCGCAACGTCTGATGCAGCCCCCTGTCGCACAGATTCTTCATGCCTTCAGGGAACGCGCCCACACCTGGCAGTATCACGGCCTTTGCGCCAAGGATTGCATCTCTGTCAGCCGTCAGAAAAGGCTCACAGCCAAGATGGCGCAACGCATTGGCAATGCTTCGGACGTTGCCGATTCCGTAATCGATAAGTGCAATTTTATTCATTGTGTCATCCGCACAGGGTAGCCGTGTCCGGCCATGCAGGTCTTGACCTGGGAAACAGAGCCAAGCCCGTAGTGGAACATGGACCCAAAAGCCACAGCCTGAACGCCTGAGCCTTCGAGCAAGGGCAATACATCTTCCGGCTTGCCAGCGCCACCGGACACAATCACCGGGATGGAGACGGCCTTGTACACGGCCCGCGCCAACTCGACATCGAATCCGCGCTTGGTGCCGTCGCGGTCCACCGAGGTGAGAAACAGTTCACCGGCGCCCAGGTCTTCCAACCGCCTGGCCCATTCAACGGCGTCAAGGCCGGTGTGCTCGCGACCGTTGTCGATGTAGGCCTCCCAACCGCTGCCCTGACGCTTGGCCTCGATGGAGCCGACGATGGACTGGCTGCCGATGATGCGGGACGCCTCGGTGATGAACTCGGGCCGCTTGACCGCGGCGGTGTTGATGCTGACCTTGTCCGCGCCCGCCTTGAGCAGGATGTCGATATCCGCGACCTTGCGGATGCCTCCGGCCACCGTCATGGGAATAAAGGAAAATTCACTCGTACGCTCCACAATGTCGGCCAGGCTGTTGCGGTCGTACAAACTGGCCACGCAGTCCGTGTAAATGATCTCATCTATGCCGGCCTCATAGTAACGGCGCGCGAATTCCTCCGGCTTGCCCAGCTTCCGCAGGCCTTCAAGCTGAATGCCTTTGACGACGAACTCGTTCTTGATGTCGAGCCGCGCTATGACACGTATCTTTTGCATACCGCTCACCAGCCTTATCCTCGTTTCCGGGCCAGACACGCCATATGGGACGACCCGTTCCTGGCAACCAGCCAATCCTGGAACGGACCGGCGTTGGCTTCCCAACCGTCCGTCACGATATAGCGCAGGGCCGGGTTGTCATCCAGGTCGAGAGCGCCCTCCACATACCGGGCTCTGATCATCTGGAGATCAAGGCGGCCAGGCGTTGTCAACGCAACGGCATCAAAGCCGAAGGCGTCCAGAATAGCCTGTAATGACCGAGGATTGAAGATATTCAAATGGTCGTAGCCGATGGAAGTCGATTGCGTCTTGAGCACGCCGATTTCAAACCCGTCATAATTGGGCGTCGTCAAATACAGACACCCACCCGGCTTCAGGAAGGAATGCATCTTATCAAAAAAGACGCGGGGTTCGAGAAGGTGCTCCAACACCTCGAAGGCAATGGCAAGCGAACCGGCATTGCCGGGGAGCGCGGCCTCTTCGACGGTGGCGCGGACAACCTCGACGGAGGGGCTGGGGATTTCGAGGGGCAGCGGCTCAAGCACAAAGATCTTCTCAAAAAGCGCGCTATCGGCAAGCATGGTGGACAGGGAACCATCGCCGCCGCCAACCTCCAGGACAACGTCACCCGCGATGCCGTATTGCTCGCGCAACCCGGTGATCGTGTCGAACCGCTTGCGGTAAATCATCTCGGCGCGCTTGGCGCGGAGCTTTTCCGGCATCTGGTTGAACCACGTAATGAACCCCTCGCTTTGCTCAAAAAACGCATGCATCACCTGCACGGTGGGACGTGGATTGATATATACCAGAGAACATTTTGCACACCGGTGGGCCTGCAAACCAGACAATTCATAAGCTGGAGTCGCCTCATGAGAAAGGCATCCTGGGCATGAGGAAAAGACGAAATCATCCTTCATGGCCACAAGGCGCTTCATATCCTCGTCGAGCAGCGCGTGCACTTTCTCGACGAATTCTTTTTCATGAATGTCGTTCAGTTGCATAATACACCTCAAAGACTATTCGCATCGGCAATACAAATTGGAAACACATTCCCGACACACAGGATTGAAGTTACGCGTTTTCAAACTTTCCCTTACGTTCTTCATCTTTGAACCATTGTAAATTTCAAAGACGGATTGCTCATTGACGTTGCCCATGACCATGCGAAAACCAAAAGGAGAACAGCATGGAACAACATCACCATTGGCGCGCACGATGACTTTGCGAAAAGGTTCGGAACAAGCAAAATCAACCGGATCAATAACAGTATGATTATCAGGGACAAGGTGCGCGTTGACGACTCCCAAGCCATAGAATGACTGGATATCAATATAGTCCACGAGAGAACCGAAACGTTCTATAAAGAGCTCCTCCTCATGCTGGTTCAAACGGCTCAAGACAAAACTCGCGCGGATTATGGGAAAAAGAGCGTTGTTGCGGGCCTTCCACTCGCGGATACGCTCGATCGCCCGTAGCGTCTTGGCAAAATCACCACGCACGCGCACCTTGGCATACGTTTCGGCGGTCGCGGCATCCGTGCTGAAAAGGATATGCGTCAGTCCCGCCTCGCAAATGGCATTTGCGGTGTCGTCCGTCAAAAGCTGCCCATTGGTCGTCATGAAGACCTCCATGACGCCATGTTCCCTGGCCAGCCGTATGCGGTTGGCGATGTCAGGGACCAGAAGGGGCTCATCGATACTGTGCATGGCGACGGATGGGCACGCATGGGCCTGGCATTCCTCCAGAACCTTTACGTAGACGTCCAGAGGAAGAAGAGGAATACCCGTGTTGTACTTGTTTTTCAGGTCTCTATGACCTTGTATGCAGCTTGGACAACGCAGGTTGCACAGATACGTCTGCTCAAAATGAATATACAAAGGGAAGTCTGGTATGAGCTCTTGCCTTCCAGAAAGAGCATACTGCTCGCGATACGTCCCGTACCTGTCTCCATACCGTTCTTGCTGCAGTGCAGCACAGTCAGCATTGATATTTACATATTTCTTCAGCATACCGTCCGACGTCGTACTCATAGAACACTCCAGAATTTTAATCAAAAAAAGTATCCAGCGAAGACAGGTCAACCTCAAACAACGACGAAGGGGCCGGATTGGCCTTGGGCTCGGATTGCACCAAAGAACGGATGACATTCTTCAATCTCTCAACATCATTGTTGATAAAATAATCCACGGCGTCAGGTTCATAGCCACTGTGGTTCATGACTTCCAGAAGCATTTCTGAATAATCGGAAAATTCAATAGTTGGCACGCCGCACATCTTCCCCATCCATAGCGTCATTGAAAACAAGCATGCCAATTGCACATGAGCCCTGCCCAGGAGAACCTCGGGATGCTCATACGTCACAAAAAAATTCCCCCCATTCTGCGAAGATACGACGGCCTCAACATACGGAACATTTGTGACAAAATGAGGCTTTAAAAATACAACAATATCATCGTCAAAAGACCTCAAGACATCCATCGCTTGCAAAAAAAGCGTACCTGGACCTTCTGGCCCCAGACGCATCTCGTACGTTCCATACTGAAGAACTGTACCAACGATACCTAAACAGAAAACAACGATCTTCTTGCCATACAAATCTGGATGTTCCGCATAAAATTCTCTGTAGAAGGACTCGGACTCTTGTCGTATATATTCTTTCCAGGAGGGGAACAGGTGAGAACAACCCAATAACGCCTTACTAGAGCAACCAATCTCCCTGTAAAAATGGGAAGGTGAAAAACTTATCACACCATCCACGTAGCTACGGCTATCCTGCACCACCATGTCTTTATGCTGCTCCACTATGCGCTGCATTGTTTCACCCACGTACATGCGGGATTCAACAGAATACGCCTTTCCAAAAATTCTGGCCAAAGAGGTCAGCATCGACATCATGCGGCTCGTTGGCTCAACAAACTGAATGAGGCAGCATTTTTTTGATATAAGCAGGAGTAAAAGAACAACAGAAAAAGCCTTTAACCGCTGTAAGATATTAACGATACGTGCTCGATACTTATTATAGTAGCTGCAGTATAACAGCACATCGCCAACGTTGCGCATGCCATCCCAAAGAGTGGTGTTCCTTTGCAATAAGTTCCATGTTCTCAAACCGTTCTCATTAGCTGTATCAGGCCAGCTATCGTTAGGAACACAGAACAAGACATTCGACTTTGGATAGCGCTGCTTGAGCTCCATGCACAGAGGGAGAACCGCATCTACCGTTATTAGTTTAGGCCGTAAAAAAACGACCACGTTATGAGCAAAAAAATACTTAAATAACATGACGACTCCATCTGAATGAAGGGCCTTCAAGAAAGGCACGTTTTAACATGGCGACAGATTTCAAAAACATCTGACTCTTCAAGGTCCACGGAACTGGGCAGACTCACTCCCTGGACCGCAACGGATTCGGCGACGGGAGCGGAAGTCGAACAAGAATAAATGGACTGCAAATGCAAAGGATAAAAAATCGGGCGCGACTCGACGCCACATGCGTGTAGTTTCCGAATCAGCGCATCTCTCTCTTCATGTGAAACAAATGTTGTGACCAGTATGGTGTTAAGCCAATACACATTATTTGCCTCTGGAGATTCATCAATAAACTGAATTTGGGGCAATTCAGAAAGGTATTTCCTATAATACGAATTAATCTCCCTTTTCTTTTTAATAAAAAGATCGACTTTATCCATTTGGGCAACGCCAAGCGCTGCTTGTAGATTTGTCATTCGGTAATTATACCCAACATACTTATGACGATAAGGCCTCTGCGGATCCATACCATGATCGCGTAATATCATCATCTTGTCATAAAGCTCACAAGAATTGGTTACTACCATCCCCCCCTCCCCAGTAGTAATAATCTTGTTTCCATAGAAGCTGAATATTCCGATATCTCCGATCGCTCCCACATGCTTGCCATTGTATTCCGCACCAAGCGATTCGGCGGCATCTTCAACAACGAAGATATCACGACCGCCAATAGCGTCACCAATCGCATCCATATTGCACGGATGCCCATAAAGATGAACCGGCAATATACACCTTGTTCTCTCTGTGATGGCAGCCTTTACGCAATCAGGATCTATGCATAAATGCGCACGCTCAATATCCACAAACACGGGAGTGGCACCGGTGTAAACAACAGCGTTGGATGTCGCGATAAAAGAGATTGATGGAACAATGACTTCATCGCCAGGGCCAATGTTCAATGCAACAAGCGCCAAATGCAATGCCGTCGTACCGTTGGATGTCGAAATGGCATATTGGGCACCACAATATGCCGCAACCCGCTTTTCAAACTCGCGGACATACGCCCCTCTTGAAGAAACCCACCCAGATCGAACACAATCAAGGACATTACGCTCTTCTGCGGCATCAAAATGCGGAGTTATGAGTGGATATTTTATCGATGTCATGGCGTATACCAACCTAATTATCATCCAAATCTGCGGCCATCATGAGCTCCACAAGCGCCTCAAAGCCCACAGAAGGTTGCCAACAAAGTTCACGTCTTGCTTTGGAAGAATCACCCAGAAGATACTCCACTTCAGTCGGCCTGAAGTAATAAGGATCCACTTCAACAACCACTTCGCCCGATTTCGTATTGATACCTTTCTCGTTTACGCCCTCTCCCTGCCACTCAATCATGATGTCAACATAAGCGAATGATTTTTCCACGAACTCCCTGACGGAATGAGCCTCACCAGTCGCGACAACATAGTCATCAGCGATGTCGTGTTGCAACATCATCCACATCGCCTTGACATAATCAAGGGCATACCCCCAGTCACGCACAGCGTTCAAGTTTCCTAAAAACATCTTCTTCTGCTTTTTCTTATAGATATTCGCAGCCGCAGTCGTAATCTTGCGTGTCACGAAGTTCTCGCCACGCCGAGGGGACTCATGGTTGAAGAGAATGCCGTTGCATGCAAATAGACCATACGCATCACGATAGTTTGAGGTAATATAATGCGCATACTGTTTTGCGATTGCATAGGGCGACTGAGGATTGAACGGCGTGTTCTCGTCCTGGGGCGTGGCAAGCGCCTTGCCGTACAGCTCGCTGGTGGATGCCTGGTAGAACTTGATGTCACCGCCGTACTCCTTGATGGCATCAAGCAACCGCAACGTTCCGAGGGCAACAACCTCCGCCGTATACTCCGGAACTTCGAACGAGACATGCACATGAGACTGTGCCGCGAGGTTATATATTTCATCGGGACGTAGATTACGAATCAATCGATTGAGATTGCTGGAATCAGTCATATCACCGTAGTGCAGCTTGAAACTATGGTGCGGATCTCTCGGATCCCGCGAAATATGACGTATATTATTTATATTCCCATTACTTACACGGCGTCTAATGCCATGCACCTCATATCCCTTCTCCAAAAGGAATTCCACAAGGTAGGAACCGTCTTGCCCAGTGACACCAGTGATGAGTGCTTTCTTCATTCAATTACCCTGTATTGTTGTTCGCAACAAATCATATGAATTTTTCACTTCCGCGAGACCGGAATAAATTTCGAGTGTGATTATCTTACTATGCAAGATTGAACGCGAGACAGCGTTGCATATATCGCTTCCAATCCTCAACCCATGATTCAAGTCAGAACGTCCATCATTATCGCTAATATGAATGTACTCTGCATGATCTACAAACTGCGCATACTCCCTCTCAAAACTCAAACCAAGACTTTTTGATGTTACATAGAGATGCGCTACATCAAGAAGCAGCTTGAAAGGAATATTTTCTTTGAGCTCCATAAAATCATTAAATGTGCACAGCATACTATGAGGCACATCACCATATCGTGAATGCGCCTTTTGCGTGTAGCAATTGTTTTCAAGGTAGAATGTCATGTCAGGATAGTCCGCAGACAACCGGGTCAGCCGTTCGCAGAACACCGACATGGCGGCATCGCGTGACGCAACAATCCTTCCAGTAAAGCCCTTGCCGAGATCCGACACCTTGGGGTCGAGATAAAAACCGGCATGAATGCTGTAGGCGTTGCTGCCAAGCAACTGGGCCATGCCAATGGCCTCGCGGCATAACCGCATGCTGTTGTCCGCGACAGTTGGATCCAGTGACGCCAAGTTGAGAACAAAATCAGCCCTCTGTGGCGGAAAGTAATTATGCACCATAAAATGAGCATGCAACTCATGTTGCAACAGAACCAATGTGTCACCCAAGCCATCAACAAAATCGTGCCCACCTGTCAGCTCGACAGAATAGAATCCATGCGCAACCAATGACGTGACCGCTCTCTCAACGGAGCGTTCGCCACTTGCGACGGATGAGACAAAGAGTTCTTTCATGCCTGCCACACAGCCCTATGGACTATACCCATCTTGCCAATTTCCTGGTCAGCTCAGGCGCATCAAAGAGAAGACGTCCACGCTCATCATGAAAGAGGTCGCAGACATGGACTCTGTTCATCTTGATAAATTCATCCGTTATGGAGGGCGACCCTGTTAAATACAGAAGGATGGGGGTATTCGTCAGATGTATCGCTTCGTATAACGCGGTCGACGACACCTTGGAAAACACAAACAGATCAGTGGCATTGTAGACGTCAGGATTCGAGAACGGGCGTTCCTCGAATATGACGTTCTTATTTTCAAAATACTCAAGCAGTCTAAACCCCTTGCCATACAGCCGCGTCTTGGGGCGAAGCTTGTAAATGACCCGCTTCCCTAGTGACAGGAAATACTCGACGATACGCAACTCCAAATCGAAATGAACGACCTCGGGGATGACCTGGGCGCCCTGCCGGTCTCCAAAATAGCCCGGAGCGACATACATGACCGTATTGATCGCGTCCAGTTCGATGGGCGGACGCTGAAAGCCATCCGCACGCTCCAAAACACTGGGCATAACGCCCTTGCACATTCTGAACGTCACATTGTTATCAATGGTCTCGTACCGCATGGCGCTCACTAATTCCTTGTCGCCATACAGGGCAAATTCATTCGGGATTTCAAATTCGGTCAGCGGGAACTTGTTCCAGAAAACACCAGTAGAACCACCACCATGCGGAAACGTGACGACATTGCCACCTTTGCTGCGGATGACGTGGCTGATGAGTCTGGTAAAATAGTTACCATGTGTGCCGGTGAGAATTTCTTTGCCTGAAAAATCAGGAAGCACTCTTGATAACCGGCCAAGGTCGAGGGTTATTAATTTGATAAGCCGTTCAACACCTTCCACAAAGATAGCGTTCCACTCTGTAGGATATGGCTTTCCGATATATTCAAACGAGATATCAGACACGGATTTGACAATGTCGGCGCACATCTTTTTGTGCCCAGCATCAAGCACCACCTTCTGCACAGTCTCCAAGGAATACGTCTCGAAATACTTAGACACCCGAATCAATCTAAATGAGATGCCCTTTTTCGCCACATAGGAAAGAACATCCGGGTTGGGATGCACGACCAACGTCTTGCCAGAAAAAAAACCTTTCGGATTGAGCCGCTGCTGCTGCTTTACCCAAGACGCACTCTGACGCAACCGTCTCATGAGGAAAGGTGATTTCCGCAAATATATCTCATTGAAAAAACGGTCAAAGAACTGAAACTGCGGCGATGCGCCCCCCGCGACATCCGCCAGCATATTCTTCGCAGGGACGGAGCCGTTGTCCAGGCGGCAATTCGTAAAAACAAACTCAACACCATCTTTGCATGCTCTATCGACAAATAGGGCTAGCGCGATCCAATCCGTAAGTTGTGTATACAGCCATCCAGCGGCAAGTCTCCCAGCTATGCGGGCGTTTCCGTCGGCGCCTCTGATTGTAGCAACAAGGGACTTGTGCACTGCGAGCTCGATATCTCGCAGTTCATTCGTCAGTACCGGCCATGAAAATGTTTCCCGCCAGCGAGCCACATCATCAATAGAAAATATATTTAATATAAACTGCATTCTCATTCCCTCCCATATCCATGTAACAGCCCTCGATACACCCTATGGACGCCGCTGCGTTACGTCCACCCCAGCATTTTCCAATTCAGGGGTTCGTCCGCTTCCACATCCTGCAACAGCTTCATCCCCACAATCCGGTCAATCTCCTTGGGGGCAAGGCCGAGGCCGGGACGCTTGATGGCCAGCATGTCTCTGGTCAACACGGTTCCTGCGGGATACTCGCGGACAACGACCACGCTGCGCCGCATTTTCTCTTGGATCTCCACCTCGTTGCGCACCGGCCGCTTCACGCCGTCGCCCAATGCCGCTTCGACATTGCGCACCGCTTCCACCATGCGTTTGAACTCAACTGGCTCCAATGAGGAAGTATGGTCCGGACCAGGAAGGTTACGATCCAGCGTAAAATGCTTTTCAATGGTACGTGCGCCCAATGCAACAGCGGCGCACGCCACTTCATACCCCAAGGTGTGGTCTGAATAGCCCACCGGCAGCTTGAACGCCTCGCGCAACGTCAGCATGGCGCGCAGGTTCACGTCCGGCATGGCGGTCGGATAATTGGACGTGCAGTGGTACAACAGCACATCGGGATCGCCCGCCGCGCGGATCACCTCCAGCGCCTCCTCCACCTCGCCCAGGCTGCTGGCGCCCGTGGACAGCAGAATCGGCAGGCCGGTGCGCGCCATATCGGCCAGCAACGAATGATAGGTCAAATCCGTGGAGCCCACCTTGATGAACGGGATGCCCACCTCGACGAGCATGCGTAGCGCTCCGGGGCTCGATGCCCGCGAAAAGAAGATGATGCCGCACTCTTGCGCCGTCTTTTTCAGCTCCAGATGATCCGCGAGAGTCAGCTCGAACTTCTTTATCATGTCGTAGAGCGTCTCTTCGCCAGCGGGTGCGTTCTTTTGCTGATACGCGGCCTTTGGCGCTCTACGCGACGTATTTTCTTCCGTAATGTACGTTTGAAATTTGACCGCATCAGCACCACAGGCCTTGGCAGAGGCGATCATTTTCTTCGCGAGCTCTACATCCCCATTATGGTTAACGCCGATCTCCGCGACAATGAGCGTATTGGGTAATTTTTCCCACCAGTTAGGCATAGTAATATTTCCTGAAGAATAAGGCTAGACGGTCTGAGACCGCAAAAGGTACCGTCAGTACACGAAGCGCAAAAGCGCGGGCCACACAACACAACAACTTCCACTTCACAGAGACAGGCCGCCCCTTGAATAACGCGACGAACCATTTTTCAGCGGTATTATTGCAGAAAGAATCCATAATACTTTTACGCAGGTAACACACTGACAATCCGTATATATCGTCGTCATACATTGCCACATGCCGATCTATGGCCCTCTTATCAATGCCGCCAGACGAAGACTCAAAACTTGACCATCCATGCCATTTTTTGCCTTGCAGCGTAGGGGAGACCTCTTCTCTATCGCATGCAACACCAATATTGGCGCAAAGGCGACGATAGTGCGCCATGTGATCTTCCACAAATTCCTCAAACCTGACTATTGTCATCCTATCTGGATAACGCTTCTGCAACTCCTTAGCCAGAATGAGGTCCCTCTCCCACCTGAGTCCAATTTCAGGTGGCACCATCTCCAACAGCGATTCCCTGAATTCCTTTGGTTTAAGGCCCATCATTGAGGCATACACCGCCCTAACATCACGAGCGACATAAACAACATATCCAGTATCGATGTTGTTAAAAAAATATTCCAGGGCATATGTCGATCGAGGCGTCTTCAATAATATGCACTTCGCGTTGTTAAACGACTCAAGGCACCCCATACAGATACTCACACTCTTACAATATGCAAATATCAAATCATAAAAAGTCATTGTTGAGTATGACAACACCTCTTCATCAAATGCTTGTCCGAATTTTGAAAAATCAATATCAACAGTATAGTCTTCACCGTTTTGCCTGATATCCACCTCGCGCCGACGAACACTATCAACATATGTATAATGCATTGTCTGCGGCAAAAAGAAACGCAACAACTCGGGATGGTCGGCCTTTCGCAACATTTCATCCAAGTATTCCTCTCCAGGATACTGGCGGCCCATCCTCCTGCGGAAGTAATTAACAGCCCGGACAAGACCATCTTCATAAGGCAAGGTAAAAATATCCTGATGAGCATCGAAGATTCGTTGAACTAAGGTAGTTCCGCTGCGCTGATAACCATCAACCAGAACAATTGTTTTCTTCATATATGCTTCCTTTTCAAGAGACCAACCACAACATACGCCTAAACAAACCGCACCAATATCAAGAACGCACCTACCCCACGCATCTCTCCCGTGCAGCAAGCAGGCCAACATTCACAAGGTAGTTCAATACGTTATGCAACGATTCTTCCGCGCTTTCGACACTGGTACGGAGTACCAATTCAGGGCTTGAAGGAATATCATAACCATCTGAAATTCCAGTAAAATTTTTGATCTCACCAGATCGCGCCCTTCTATACAGCCCTTTCACATCCCTTGTCTCGGCGACCTCTAGAGGACAGTCACAGTACACTTCAATATAGTTGGCTATAGCTAGACGATTCGCTACTCGTGCGTCCGCATACGGTGCGATTGCCGCGACAACACACACGATGCCACTATTGTTCAGTTGCGAAGCAAGACAGCCGATTCTTCTTAAATTTTCAAGTCTATCACTATGAGAAAATGAAAGGCCTCTGCATATGCTGTTGCGCGCGACATCCCCGTCAATCAAAAAAACAGGGATACCCAACGACTTCAATTTGTTGTGCAGCAGGGCTCCAATCGTACTTTTCCCTGCTCCAGAAAGTCCGGTAAACCAAATTGTATACGACATACCACCCCCTAGTTGCTCTCCGTCCGCCGCCATACGCACCTGACAGAAGAATATATCACGCCTGTCGAAGCCACCCGTTCAATAAAAGCCGCAACTGAAACACGGATCAATCCCAGACCTTCCAGGCATGGATCAAGGAACATAAAAGTTCATCTCCACTCGATCCGAAAGCGCGTTTAAACGGTAAAGCGCCGCATTCGGAATGATTTCCTTATTCATCTCTGCAACAGACCGTTCTTCCAGTAGACAACGGGCCATGCGCAGCACGCCGCCGTGCAGCACGTACAACGCCGGTTCGGACAACAAGCCAAGGGTCAGGCGCAGGCCTGCCGCCACCCGTTTTTCGAAGTCGATCACAGCATCGCCACCGGGAAAACGCACCGTGTCCGGCGCGTTGCGCCAGGCGGCCATGATGTCCGGGTACGCGGCGGCGCATTGCGCCAGCGTCATGCCCTCCAAATCGCCGAACCTGATCTCGCACAGATCGTTGCAGGCGACCACGCGCGCGCCGCACCGCTCGCCAATGATGGCGGCTGTCTCGTACGCCCGCTGCTGGGTGCTGGTGACCAGCACCCCCACCCCCAGGCCAAGAACCTCTTGGGCGAGGTTCCTGGCCTGGTCGCGCCCTGCCGCCGACAATGGGATGTCATGCCCCCCTTGCAGGCGGCCCGCATCGTTCCACTCCGTGCGGCAGTGGCGCGTGAAGTAGACCGCGCCGCACCGCTGTGCGGCGCGTCCGGCTTCAGAAGGTATCATACCGCAATCCAACTCGTTGAGATTCCAGAACAAGCACTTCCGTGGGGGCCACATTGCCCAGGTTCACGTTGGCGCCGAA
Source organism: Desulfovibrionaceae bacterium (assembly GCA_050251715.1). GTDB lineage: Bacteria > Desulfobacterota > Desulfovibrionia > Desulfovibrionales > Desulfovibrionaceae > JBFWMG01. The sequence continues at coordinate 72,357 of JBFWMG010000004.1, forward strand.
CCGGTTTATCATTTCAATCTGGTTCTTGGCCTTGGGCGCCTCGATAATCAGCTCATCCACGGAAAACGTCTCCGATATGGCGTCGAGCTCGGTCCGGGGCGCGCCGTTTTTGTCATAAATGCCCGCCGTGCCGGATTCACGGCCCTCGATGGTCACCTTCCACGATCCGGACTCGAAACATCCCTTGACCAGGCGGATCCAATCCTCGCAGTCGTACACCACGCACTCGTCTTTGCAGCCGACCTCGGCGATGACGGTGAACTCCTTGGCGAAGCGTTCGATGACCGCGAACTTTTCCGCATCCGGCAGGGTGATGGTTCCGTCGGAAACCTCGATGATACCCACCCCCAACATGCGGTGGATCTCCAGGAAATAGTCCAGCTTGCCTTGCGCGTAGAACTTCTCGAAGGTCGTGCCGCCAAAATAGACCCGGATGTCATTCTCCTGGTACAGGCGGATTTTCTCTTCCAGCCTGCCGGTGATGACCGCCGAGCCGATGCTGAACTTGCACAGGTCGATGAAGCCACCCGCAATGTCGATGATATCGCGTTGGGCGTTGAGGCCCAGTCCCTTGTCACTAATCATGGTCAAACCCGACGTACGGGGCTTGCCGGTACGTTCGGGCAGATCAAGCGTCCAATTCTTGGGCAGTATCATGATCTCATTCTCCTTTTTGGCGCGAGACAACGAACCGCAACATGGATTCCGCTTTGCGGTTCAAGGCCAGAGCGTCATCATACGTGTCCCCGGTTGTGATGCAGCAGAAAAAGCGGTCGCTCCCGTCGCGTAGCGGGGGAATGGCGTCCGGGAGGGTTACCTGATTGAACTTGTTGTAAAAGTCCGCAAAACGCACACCGGGCATGGCCCGAACGGCGGCCAGCCCCTCCACATCGTGCAACCTGCCCTGGGGAAGCGGGCCGGGCGGACCGGACAAAAACCGGATGCAGACGCCGCCATGGGCGTCCAGACGCGCCACGTCCCCAGCCGAAAACGCCTTGTCCACGCTGATATCGAACCACGTTGCCATGAGATCCACGCCGCATGCCCAGCGGAACATGTGCCACATCATGCCCCCTGGCACTCGAACGCCCAACTCGATGGTGCGCACCACCTCATCGGCAACAATAAATTGGACAAACACGATGGAATGCCTCAGCTCAAGCGCCTTGCCAATGGCTTCGAGCTTGCCCCGCGCCTGCTCCAGCACCGCCGCCGTCTCCTGGCTGGGATAACGGTGCTCGTGCACCACAAAATTGTGCGCCGGACCGTAGTGCAGGCGGTCGGAAACCACGAAATCCGCCATCTCGCCGTCCAGGAACAGACCCACGGCATTGAGTTCCCTGCCCTGGTACAGTTTTTCGGCCAGATACTCGCTCCGGCCAAACGCCTCTTCCAGGGGCACGCGGTTGGCGACCACATCCTCCGGGGAATCCAGCAGGAACATGCCCACCTGATTGCCCGCGTTGGTGGGCTTCAGGATGACCGGATACCCCGCCTGCGCGGCGAACGCCTCCACGGCCCCAACCGAGTCCACGCACGCAAAGGGAATGTCGCCTATCCCCGCCGCCGCGAACAACGCGCGCATGGCCAGTTTGCTCCGCGTGGCCGCGAACGCCTTTTCCGTGAGCCCGGTGGGCAGATCCAATTCGCGGGTCAGCCGCCACGCGGCGTCCATGGCGTATTCGCTGGTGGTGTACACCACCCCGGCAATGCCCTCACGCGCGGCGGCCTCGGACAGGGCGTCCAGCTCGAACGGGGCGATGGACCACACGGCGTCGGCCAACGGGAAGCACAGCTGGCCATCCCGCGAATCCGCCACAACGGACCACAGCCCGCGCTCGCGCGCCCGCCGCACCACGGGGATCTGCTTCATGCCCGCATTGAGGATCAATATCTTGCGCTTGCTCATGCGGTCCGCCGCTCCCAGGGCGCCAGGGTGATGATGGCGCCGGTCTCCGACGACCGGCACACGGCATCCGCCACCTGCTGGTCGTGCAGGGCATCCACGCCGGAACATGCGGGCACCGCCTCCGGATGGCCGATACAGCCCGCGATCTCCTCCACGGCGGCCACAAGCCGCTGCTGTTGCGGCACGCCCAGCGCCTCGGCATCGGGCAGATCCGAAGGGGCGAGTTCGTTGTAGCCGCTGAAATGCGCGCTTTCCCGGTACACGTTCAAAACGGTGTCGCGGCCGTTGCCGGTGATGCGGATGCGGCCAGCGCTGCCAAAGATGTCCACCTCGAACAGCGCGTTCTTGCGGATGCCGTGCGTCACCAGGTGCCCCGGCAGGCCGTTGGCGAACCGGAGCAGCGCCGAACCGGACGCCTCGCGCTCGCCCTCGCGCATGGCCACGGTTCCCGCCACCTGGGCCACGGGCCCGAAAAAGTAGGTCAGGGTGTCGATCATGTGCGTGCCGATGTTGAACACCTCGCCGGGATAATAGCCGGAGATGGTGCGCGGCTCGCCCAGCATGCCCGTGTCGAGCATGGCCTTGGCCCGCTTGTACACGGAATCCCAGCGGCGCATGAAATTCACCGCCAGGATGGTGCCCGCCCCGGCGCAGACCGCCACCATGCCCTCGGCCTCGGCCAGGTCGTAGGCCAGGGGTTTTTCGCAGAAAATGGCCGCGACCTTGCCCGCCAACTGCGCCACCACCCCGGCATGGAACTGCGTGGGCACGCAGACGCTGACCATGTCGATGCGCCGCGCGGCCAGGAGTTCGGGCACGGTGCGGTACAGCGCCACCTGGGGATAGCGCGCCGCGAAGTCCGCCTGCTTGGCCGCATCCGGCTCCACGGCGGCCACCAGGGTGACGCCGCCGCTCGCGGCATAGGCCGCGCTATGGCTCCAGATGTCCGTGCGCAGCGGATCCAGCTCAAAGCGGAATCCGGCGTTGCCCAGTCCAATGATCGCTGCGTGCGGCATATGTCCCTTCTATGCCTCGGCGGCCATGCTCGTGATGAGGTTGGCCACGGCCTCGGCGCTCCTGCCTGTCAGCAACCTGGAAAAAACCGCTTCCCGCTGGGCGAGAAACGATTCCATGAACCCGTTGTTGCCGTTCAGAACGTCCTGCATGTGCCCGCCCAGCGCATCCAGGCTGGGCGCCTCCAGCGCGACGCCGAAGTCGTAGAGCGGATTCGTGTTGGGCAGGCCCGGCAGATTGAGCTGGATGAGCGGCCTGCGCATGAGCACGGCCTCCAGGCTGATGGTGGACCACAGCGACACCATGAGGTCGCTGGCGCAGATCAGCTCGCGGATGGGCACGTCCCGGAAAAAGCTGAACCCTCCCCGCGAGGCCAGCACGTGCTCGAACATGGCGGGATCCTCGCCGGGATGCGGCTTGACCAGCAGCCGGTGGCCCGGCATGGCGCGTTCCACGGTGTCGATGACGCCCACGAGCAGCGCCTCGTCCACCTGCCGCTGGCTGCCGAACAGGATGTACCGGCCCGCCGGGTCGAGGCCGTGCCGGCGGCACAGGGCGTCCCGGTCGAATTCCTCGATCTCCCGCACGATGGGGTCAAAGGCGGGCTGGCCCGTGATGGTGATGCGGGCCGCGTCGTGGCCGGTGCGGATGAGATTGTCGCGCGTGATGCCGCACATGACCGCGAGACGGTCGGCGGTGAGGTGGTGCCGCTCCTCGAAGGCCAGGCCGTCGTGGATGTTGAGGGTGGGAATGCCCTTGGCGTTGCCGATCAGCGTGGCGGCGCGTTCGGAACGCGGCGAGTTGGTGGTGACGATGAGGTCGGGCCGTTCCGCGTCGATGATCCGCTCCATGGTCCAGGTGGGCACGAACGCCTTGCGGCCCAGCGTGTCCAGCCGTTCCCGCGCCACGGCCTCGCCCTCGGTGCGCACCAGGTCGCGCATGCCGCACCCCAGATAGGCCACGGATTCCTCGCGGGGCACCTTGCCCTCCACATGCCACCGCGCCGCAAGCTCCTCGCCGAAACGCAGGGCGTCGGCGTCCATGATGCGGTCCGCGTAGGACGAATAATTCGTATACGGAATCCCTGCCCGCTCCAGCACGGGTCCGGCAATGGACAACCCCACGTAGGACGTGTCCAGCGTATCAGGCAGCAGGCGGTACACGGGCACCATGAGGTTCACGTGGCCCCCGCCGTATGTGACGATCAACACCTTCTTCATTGCTTCACCGACTCCATCTCCCGGGAAATGCGGGTTATGTCCCGCCACACAGCGTCCCTGTCCCGGCATGCGGCCGCCGCGCTCCGGCGGCGGCACGCCTCGTAACAGTCGCGGATGGCCGCGATTTCATCGGGCCACGAGCGGCCCGCCACATCCCTCTTGAACGCCCTGCGCAGGATGACCCGCGTTGCGCCCAGGCGGGCAAGCTCCGCAAGGATCGACCGGCTGGGCAAGGGGTGCCCGCCATCAACCACTGTCGCCCCTCCGAATCCGAAGGGGATGCGGCACCCCGCCAGCGCCTTGTCCAGCATGCCCTCGGCCAGAAGCTGGTAGGCAAAGGCCCGGCCCGTTTCCAGGCTCAAATCGTTCAGGCCCACGTACACCTCGTCCACCCCGCCACGGGCCGCGATGTCCCGCAACGCGGCAAGTCCGGCCAGCGTTTCCACCAGGGCGATGACACAGGCGCGCCCGTCCACCAGGTCGGCAAAGCGGCGGGTGTCGTCCACGCCCCGCACCATGGGCAGGATGAAACCGTCCGCGCCACGGGCCAGCCCTTCGCGCACCTCGTCCGCCGTGCCCTCGTACAGCGCGTTGACGCGCAAAAACCGGGCGATGGGCGCATCGCGCAGGGGATCGAGATCGGCGATGGCATCCTCGTTGATCTCAAGATGGTATCCCCCTTGGCGGGCCATCTTGCCGCGCCGTTCGATATCCACGACAACCCGTTCGATGCCTGCGGCGGCCGCCAGACGCACCTGGGCTGGATCCTTGGTAAAAAATAGAAACGACAGCATCTACCACCTGAAATTTATGTTGGGCAAAAACTTGAGATACTTCCGCGTGGCAGCCCAAAACCGCCAATACCGGTACAACAGGCGCCAATCCCAGGGGTTGTCGAAATCCTTGGCCGCAACACGCTTTTTCGCCAACCGGTGCAGCAACCGGTACACGTAGCCCACGGCGCCGTGCCGCATCTTTTCCTGCATGGTGGAGGACGGATAGGCCGCCGGATAGTAGTACTTGTCCCGCATCCACACCTTGTTGCGGTATTCCGCCGTGAGCCAGGGCGTGATGCCCAGGCGGGTGCTGAAATCCGACCATTCCTTCATGTTGGCGGGCGGCACGAACCCCTTCTTTATGGAATAATCATAAAGGTGGTTGCCGGGATACGGCGTGTAGAAGTTGACCGGGATGATGTTGTCCGGGTTGATGCGTTTGAGCTGCTCCACCATGTCGAAGGTGTCCTGCACATTGCTTTCCGGCTCGTCGGGCAGGCCAACGATGAAGGAATAAAGCGACTTGATGCCCACATCGGCCAGCTTGCGCGCCGCAATGAGCGTGTTCGACGCCTTTTCCTTCTTGTTCATGAAATCGAGCATGGGCTGCGTGGCGCCTTCCACGCCCGGATGCACCATATGCAGCCCGGCGGCATGGCACTTTTTCAACAGCTCCATGGGAATGCGCACGATGCCGCTGATGCGGATGGTGCCGTTCCATTTGACGTTGATCTTGCGCCGGATGAGTTCATCGACGAAAATCTCGACCCGCTTGAAATCGATAAAAAAATTGTCGTCCCAGAAACCGAACTGCGTGATGCCGAACCGTTCCACCAGCTCTTCTATCTCGTCCGCCATGCGGATGGGATCGAGCCCGAGCCAACGCCGCTTGTACACCAGCGGGTCGGCGCAAAAGGCGCAGTTGAAGGGGCAGCCCACGCTGGACATCCATACGAGGTAGACGTCATTCTCGGTCAGCCGACGTCCGGTGTACCGCTTCACGTCGAGAAGATGATAGGGCTTTTTGGGGAGCGTGTTGATGTCGATGAGCTTGCGGCGCTCGTTGACGACCACCTTTCCTTGCTCGTCGCGGTAGGCCAGGTTTTCAATGCCACGCGGGTCCGTGCCCGCCTGGAGATGCCGCACAAGCGCCAGGAACGGAATTTCGCCCTGCCCATGCACGATGTAGTCGATGAACGGCTCACGCATGGACTGCTCGGTCAGGATGGAGACATGCCATCCCCCCCACACAACGGGAACATCGGGATATTTTTCCTTCATCCAAGAGGAAATGGCCATGCCCCCCTTCAGCTGGAAACCGGAAAAGGACGTGACACCCATGCAGATCGCATCGGCCACATGCGGCTTGAGAAAGGCACGGTAATCCCCATCGAGCCGCTGGTCGTAAATGACCACCTCATATCCGGCCTCGTACAACGGGGCCGCTATCCATACCAGCGAGAGCGGGACGTCGTGGTTGTACTTCTCGCCACTATCCGGATAGACCAAGATGACCTTGTTCTTTTTCATCCATCTCTCCAGTGGCGCTACTTGGCCGCTTTTCCCATGACATGGTCGCGCACGGTTGTTCCGGAAAGCATCAGTTCCTGCAACTTTTCCGCAAAAAAGAACTCCAACGGCTCGTCGATGTCGATGGACAACTCCTGCGGCATGATGTGCAGGGCGGTGTTGGGCCCGATAATCATCTCCTGCTCCTTGAGGAGCGAACGCCGCGTGGCGTATGCGCCGCCGTTGGCGATGAAGAAGTCGGGATGGGTCTGGCTGATGCCGTGATCGCCTTTGCTGACGCGCCCCATGATGTTGTAGGATATGCCGTCCTCACGGATGCGGCGCGCCCAGGTGGGCAACTGGCTCATCTTGGTGGCGGTCATCACGGTTTCGGCATGGGGCGTGGCCAGGAGTTTTTCGATGCTGGCGTCGATGTCTTCGGTGCGCAGAAACGGCGTGGTGGGCTGCATGGTCACCACGATGTCGTAGACACGCCCGTCCCGTTGCTCCATGAAATCCAGGGCGTGCAGGGTCACCAGTTCAGAGGCCACATCCTCGGAGATGTCCGCCGGACGGGTGAACGGGGTTTCCGCCCCGAACTCGCGCGCCACGCGCTTGATGTCCTCGCTGTCCGACGACACGATGAGGACGTCGATATATTTGCTTTTCCCCGCCGCCTCCAGGCAGTAGCCCATGAGCGGCTTGCCGCACAGCGGCAGGATGTTCTTTCCGGGAATGCGCTTGGAGCCGCCACGCGCGTGGACGACCGCCATGACATGCAATGTGTTGCCTTCAAAGAGAATCGACATGCTCTTTCCCCACCGAACGTCGTAGATGTTCCGATCTCCGGCCCGCCCGCTCCCGCGGGCCAAGCGCCCGGCCAGGTGCCGTCGCCGCCGGGCCGTATGCCGCCGCTAGACCGTGGCGTCCCGCAGGGCGGCCATGTTGGCCCACACCTTGCGGAAGCCGCCGATGATATCGTCCATATCCGCCGTGGTGGCCGGGGGCCGCACGATGAACAGCCACAACGCCTGCTGGTAGATGAGCCGCTCCGCCACCTCGCAGACAACCTTGGTGTAGTCCACGCTGCCCTTGTAGAACGGGCACTTGAAGGGGCACCCCTGCTCGCCGTAGGCGCGGGCTTCCTGGAAGATGGGGTTGGCGTAGAGGGGCCGCCAATAGCTGGGCGTGACCGGCACGCCCTCGGCCTGCAGCGCCTTGAGGATCACGGCGCGGTCCACGCCCGTGGCCGCCGCGTCGTAGCGCATGCCGTAGATGTGGTAGGCGTGCACCGCATCCGCGCCGATGCGCGGCGTGGTCAGGCCGGGCAGGCCCGCAAGCCCCTTTTCCAGGTGCTCGAAGAGCGTCTTGCGCACGGCGTTTTCCTTTGCCAGCTTGCGCAGGCGCGAACGCCCCAAGGCCGCTTCCATCTCGGTCATGCGGTAGTTCCAGCCGATGATGTTGGAGACGTATGACCGGGGCTGGCCCAGGATGATGGACTCGCCGTGGTTGCGGATCATCTTGCACCGCTCGGCGAGCTGCTCGTCGTTGGTGGTGATCATGCCGCCCTCGCCCACCGGGAGGTTCTTGGTCTCCTGAAAGCTGAACACGCCCATGTGGCCTATGTTGCCCACGCGCACGCCCTTGTACGACGCGCCGGGCGCCTGGGCGCAGTCCTCGATGACCACGAGGTTGTGCCTGGCGGCGATGGCCATGATGGCGTCCATGTCGGCGGGATGGCCGAGCAGATGCACCGGGATGATCGCCTTGGTGCGCGGGGTCACGCACGCCTCCACCTTGGCGGGATCGAGACAAAAGGTGGTGTCTTCCACGTCGCAGAAGATGGGCACCGCGTTGTGGTGCAGCACGGCGGTGGCCGTGGCCGTGAAGGTGTACGGCGGCACGATGACCTCGTCGCCGGGGCCGACGCCCGCAGCGGCAAGGGCGCAGTGCAGTCCGGCCGTGGCCGAGTTCACGGCCAGGGCGTAGGCGGACTGGTTGAAGGCGGCGAATTCCTGCTCAAAGGCGCGGATTTCCACACCGCCCGCGAAGTTGCCCTTGGGCCCGGCGCCAAAGGTGGACAGCGCGCCGCGATCCAGCACGGCCATGACGGCCGCCTTGTCCGCATCGTCAATCACCGGGTAGGCGGGAAACGGCTCGGTGCGTACCGGCGCGCCGCCCAGAAGTGCCAGCGTATTGCTCATGATATATCCCTTCCGTCAGCAATGTGGTTTCAGTCTTTCACCGCGACGACAAACAACGCATCCGAGAGCCCGGCCTCGTCCACGGCCTGCTGTATGCCAGGTGTGGCGCCTATGACCGCGTCGAGAAGCGGATTCTCCCGATAGCCCGACTTGAGCGACGCGGCCGAGACGAGATCCTGGAAATCCTGGCCAAAGGTCCAGACGCCAAGGGGCCGCAGGCCCGCCTTGTCCAGCATGATGGCCGCCGCCTTTTCCGTGAATATGTTGAGATGGTCCGGCGGATAGATGTGTCGGTAGGCCAGATCCGGGAACAGCAGGTTGGACAGGGAGCTCAGCGACGGGTGGCGCGGCACCTCGAACACCGCCGCCGCCCCGGCCTCCATGTGCGCCGCGATGCCGCCAAGCAGCCCCACCGGGTCGATGACGTGTTCCAGCACGTTGATCATGGAGACCACCGAAGCGCCCTTGAACACGTGGTTGCATTCGGGCGAGGGCAAAAAGCCCTGATGCACGGTAAAGCCCCGCCGCCGGGCGAACGCCAGGGAGGCTGGGTCCGCCTCCACGCCCACGGGCGAGAAACCGAGCTCGCCAGCTGCGGTGAGCAGCTCGCCGGAGCCGCAGCCCACGTCCACCCATGTGCCACGCGACCGCACCAGTCCGGCCACGAACGCGGCCTTGGGCCGCGCGATCTGCTCCACGCGGCGCGCGAAGATCGTGTCCTCAAGGTACATCGCGCCCTGGATGCACTTGTCCTCTTCCTCGCCCACGTACAATTTGGCCGTGGACTCCGGGTCGGGCGGGGTGAGCATGAACACGTCGCCGCAATGGGAGCACACGCCAAAGGGGTAATCGTAAATCGTGGTGAACGGCGTATGCCCGTCGTGGCCGCAGATGGGGCAACGGGTGAGCCGCGCCATGCGGGTGGGCGCGTAGCGGTCGGCCACGGCCTTCTGGTCCGCCGCGGTGGCCACCCGCCAGTCAAGCGTCCGGTTCAGGCTCTTGAGGTCAAAGGGTTTGCCGAAACGGCGCGCCGCCTCCGGAAACGCCACCCAGGGGCTTGAGGCCGCCCCACCCGCAACGAGTTGCGCCTCGGCCCGCGCCAGATCGGCCGGGGTGTCGATGTCCAGGCTCTCGTCCTCGCCCATGACAAAGGGGAAGGCGGGCGCGGCAAAAAAGGAGCGCCGCTCCAAAAAATCCTGGGAGCGCATGACGTAGATGGCCCCGTTCTGCCGGAAGCACGGCGGCAGGGATTGGCGGGGTGCCTCCAGGAGCGCCACGTCCGCAAGGGGAGCAAGCCCCGTCCCGTCCATGACAAACGCCTTGTGCGGATGGTGCGCCAGCTCGCACACGCTGATGCCGCTGGCCGCGCCGGAGGCGAAAAAGCCGTCCAGGCAACGGGTCACGTGCGCCGCCGTGCGCAGGGGCGAGGTGGGTTGCAGCAGCACAAAATACTCGGGCAGGCCTTCGGCGGCGCGCAGGGTCTCCAGGGCGTGGGCCACGGCGTCGCTGGAAAGCGACCCGTCCGTGGCCAGGGCCGCCGGGCGGTCGATGATCCGCGCACCCGCCAGGCGCGCCGCGTCCGCTATGGCCGCGTCATCCGTGGTGACGTACACCCCGTCGATGCGCGGGCACCCCAGCGCCGCCTCCACGGCATGCGCCACGAGCGGACGCCCCGCCAGGAGAGCCAGATTCTTGCGGGGAAATCCCTTGGAGCCGCCCCGGGCCGTAATGATCGCAACGGTTCTTGGCATGAGGCATCCTATTGGCGGCGCAGAGCGTTATAGAGTGCGCAATCCGAACTCAAGGTCTGCACGGCGGGCATGAGATCCGAATAGTTCTTGTCGCGGTAGACGCGCTGGATGGTGAAGGAGATGTCATGGCTGCTCTCGATCATCTGCCCGATCTGGCGCACCTGCTCCTCGGAGAAAAACACATCGTAGATCGTCCGCCCCTCCACGTCCGCAAAGACCAACCCCTTGTCGCCCATCCATTTCTTGATGTCCCAGTCGAACAGCACGTCCACGTGCTTGCCCGCCTCCGGCAGGTTGTGGAAGAACGGGGCAAAGTCGTACATCAGCTCGATGTAGCGCCGCAGATTGTCCAGCGCCTTGTTGGCAAAGGCCGGATCGAGCGAACGCGCCGCAAGCAGGCGCGCGGCCTTCACGGCCACCTCCAGCCAGGGAGTGAAGCCGTCGCTGCCCGCGAGCACCGAATACTTGTTGACCAGGTTGTCGCCCTCCTCGCCGCGCAGCAGCTTCTGGTAGTTGGCGTCCTCGGCATAATAGGCGGTCAGCTCCTCCACGGAATCGAACAGCTCGCCCTTGGTCTCTCCCAGGAACGCGTCCATCTGCCGCTTGGCCACGCCGCCCTTTTCCAGAACCACCTGATGCGCCAGCTTGATCCACTCCCACACGTCCAGGCCATGCTCGATGAGGAACCGGCGGATGGGGTTGAAGGTGTCGGCATTGTAGATGACCTGGATCACGTACTTGATCTCGGACAGGTAGCAGTAGTCCTCGAAGGACATGGTGCTTGTGCCCACGACCGCGCCCTCGATCTCGATGATCCGTTCGCCGTCGTATTCGCCGAACTGGCGGCAGATGACCCGGTGGCGGATGTCGAACTTGTACCGGTCGATGGTGTCCTGCAAGGTGAGCCACGTACCGTTGAGCAGCCGCAGGGTGAGGATGCTCATCCAGTTGAGGTTGGTCTCCGTAATCATGCGCAGGCCGTCCTCAAAGCTTTCCCGCGTTTCCTCGGGCAGCGGCATGATGATCTCGGTGTAGGAGTCGGCCTCGGCGTTCTTCACCGTCATCAGGGTGTCCCGCATGGCCGTGAGGGAGATGTTCTTGCGGCCGATGGCCTCCAGCGTGGGCGGATACAACGACTGCGCCGCCATGTTGAAGGGCAGCCCCCACTTGAGGATGCTTGATATCTCGACCATCCGCTCCTTGCGATTCTTGCCCGTGCTCATGACGATGTAGCGCGGCCAGTCATAGGTGTCCTGCAGGCGGCGGATGCCCTTGGCCAGCTCCACGTCCTTGGGAAACATGGCGAAGTTGTTGTCGCCGATGCACAGCTGGATATCGTGCCGTCCCGCATAGCGCTTGGCGCAGTATTCCAGGTCTTCCATGGTGCGCGCCACGCTCTGGAAGGTGATGTGCGAGTTCTTCTGCAAGCCCATGTGACAGAAGCGGCAGGTGAACGGGCACCCCCGGTGGCTTTCGACAAAGGGATGCAGGTAGTCGTCGAAGAACTTGTCGAACAGCCCGGAAGTGTAGGGGCTCGGCACCTCGTCAAGGGGCGATATGCGCGGGCGCGGCGCCTGCTCGACCAGTGCGCCGGAATCCGGATCCAGGTAGAAGGTGCTCAACAGTTCGCCCTTGCGGCGGGGGTCCGCACCGGCCGCGATCGTCTGGAATATTTCCAGGCAGGTGGCCTCACCCTCGCCCACGCAGCAGATGTCCACATACGGGTGCTCGCGCAAGAACGCCTCGCGCTTGTCGGATTCGAGCTCCAGCTCCGGCCCGCCCAGCAGGGTGTGGCACGCCGGATGGAGGCGCTTGGCTTTTTTCAGGACATGCAAGGCCAGCCTGCGGTTCCAGGAAAAAAAGCTGCCGCCGACGACATGAGGCTGGAATTCCTCAAAACCATCCCACAACGGCTCGGAATACTTGTACAGCCGCACCTCGATGTCGTCGGCCATGTGCTTCTTGGCATATGCCGCGATAAGCCCGATTCCCAGCGGCATCTGATAGGAGTGCAACCCCATTGTCCGATGCCGCACATCCGTCAACGCTACCCGCAATGTCGCCATGCCTCGCTCCTCCGCCTATCCCTGGTCCGCAATCTGCGCCCAGCGGATCTGCTCGTTGACGGCGATGTCCATTGCCGCCCGTTTACCCAGCAACCCGTCGAAATTTTCAGCTTTTATCTCACCGGTACCGGGCCGCTTGACCCAGATGTTGTCCATGGAGAACGACTCGCCCGCCCGGATGGGCGCGATGGCCACCACACAAGCGTAGGCAAAATCGATGGTGGGCTGCTCCTCGGCCAGAATGGCCTTTGATCCGCCACGCGCCGCATGGATGGCGCGGCTTCCCTCTATGAGCTGGGCCAGTTCGGCGGGGTCCATGGAGATGGGCACGTCCGGGCCGGGCCAACCCTTGTCCGAGGTGTAGTGCCGCTCCAGGATGGACGCGCCCAGCGCCACCGCCCCCAGGCAGGGGTAGTTGGTCAGGCAGTGGTCAGACAGGCCCACCACCGCGTCGGGGAACGCATCGGCCAGGTCGGCCAGCGCCCCCAGGCGCACCTTGTCGTAGGGCGTGGGATACATGCTGGTGCAGTGCATGAGCGCGTAGGGAACCCCGTGGCGCCGCAGGATTTCGACGGATTTCGCCACGCCCTCCAGATCGTTCATGCCCGTGGACAGGATGACCGGTTTGCCGAAGCGGGCGATGTGCTCCACCAAGGGATAGTTGTTGCACTCGCCGGACCCGATCTTGTAGGCCGGAACGCCCATCCGTTCCAGCTGGTCCGCCGCGGCGCGGGAAAACGGCGTGCTCAGGTAGATCATGCCCTTGCCCAGGGCATGGGCCATGAGCTCGCGGTCCTGCGCCTCGGTCAGCGCACAGCGGCTCATGATGTCCCAGATGGACACCGTGGCGTTGCCGGGAATCACGTCGTTGGGGATCATCTCGTCCTCGATGACGTGACACTGGAACTTGACGCACTCGCAACCGGCGGCGGCCGCGGTGTCGATCATGTCCCTGGCCTTGGCCATGTCGCCCTCGTGGTTGATGCCGATCTCGGCGATGACCAGCGGCGGATGGGCCGGACCGATCCGGCGGCCCGCTATGACGATCTCGTTCATGCGCTTGCTCCCCTCATGCTATCAGGACACCTGGTGCCGCAGCTTCCACTCGCCATTTTCCCGTTTCCACAGGTGCGGCGAGCGGGCCGTGTCGATGACTTCGTGGAACCGCTCCTCGGTGATGCCCATGTAGTCGAGGATTTCCTGGAAATACTTGGCCGGGAACTCGTGGTCGTAACGGCGCACCAGGGCCACGCCCTCTTCGCGGGTGATCTTGCCGTTGCGGACTTCCTGGGCTGCGTCATAGGTGGCGCGGCCAATGCCGAACTTGATGAACGTCGTATAGTAATGCAAGGGGTCTATACGGTCGTCGATGGAACTGTATTTGGAATACGAGCCCTCGGTGCGCTCGGGGTTGGCCCGGAAGCCGGTGTTCTCCACCGCGTAGTAGTAGCACTCCTGGGGATCCCAGCGCAGGTAGTAGCCCAGGTAATGGACCTCCGCCCCAATGGCCTGCAACCGCTCGGGCTCGACAGGCAGATAGGGGTTCAGTTCATTGCGGGACACGCCATACTCGTCCAGCAGTTCCCGCGCGGTCGCGCCGCCCAGCACCAGCCTGTCCACGTCCGGCTCGACCATGAAGAACTTGGGATCCATGGTGGGCCGGTCGTTTTCCTTGATGTTGTTGCCGTACTCCGCCTGGTTTTCGCCGTAAAAGATGAGCGGCACCTTGTGGAAGGCCGCAAACCGGGGGCCGACGAGCTTTTGGCCGATGATGAACGGCTGGAAGGGATGGCACAGCCGCTCGAAGGCGAGCCTGGTCAGCAGCCGGTGCACCCTGCCGTTGGGTGACACGAGCACGTTGTCAAACCCGGACTCGATCCAGTTCTGAAAATTGCGCCATCCGATTTCCGTATACCGGTGCGGGGTCCACGTCACGGTCAGCGGGTTCATGCCGTACTTGTACTTGAGCACGTGCGCGGCAAAGGCGCTGTCCTTGCCGCCGCTGCCGGGCACGATGCAGTCGTAGCCGCCATCGCTGCCGCGGTGTCTGGCGCACAACTCCTTGAGCTGTTCCTCACGCGCCTTCCAATCGATGACGTTTTCCTTGATGTCGGCAAAGGTGCAGGCGCTGCAGACGCCGTGTGCGTCAAACTCGATGGTGGGCTTGGGATCGCCCGGCTTGCTGCGAAACTCCACAACCGAGCCGGGACGCTGGTTGGAGATCACGCATCGCGTGCAATACCGCACACCGCTCGGCAACCCATAATACGCTTCAAGTCCGTCGCTCATACGCCCATCTCCGTAAACAAATCTTTACCAGACCCAGTACGGGCACCATGCCGCCCGCCGTCACACCACGCGCCAATGAGGCCGGGCCAGAAAGACCTCCCGCCCCCCGGCGAACTCCTCATCGGAGACCGCCATCACCCGCAACAGACGGTTGATCTTTTTTTCCGTGGACAACCGCATGGCTTCCAGCTTGTCCCTGTTCACATCGCCGACAATGAGCACGTCGATGAGGCCCGAATCCTTTCCTTGGGCGTAGTCATCCAGAATATAAACCCGCTGGACAACGCCAAGGTTGGCCATGACCTGCTCGATGATCCTGTCGATGCCAAGATATTTCCGGACAATGGAATGGATTTCCGGGAAAAAGGGATGCGTGGTGTCGGCACGAAACAGAATGGACCGCCCACTTTTCTCCTTGGACAGGTATCCCGCCTGGGACAGCTTATCGAGTTCGTCCTTGATGGCGGCGGGAGACACGGAAAATTCCTGGGCAAGCTCCCGCAGATAACTGGAGACGCCTGGATTCAGGAATAATTTCAGCAACACCCGGATGCGTGTCTTGGAGGTGAAAAGTTCGGTCAGCATTTGCTATTACGTTAGCAAAAACCAAACGATAAGACAATGAAAAATTAGCAAAACAACATTGGAAAAAATGGCAAATAATCCACAACATGTCAATATAAAATAATATTCTCGCCATACTTGTCGGCACATATTCTCGTCGCCGCAACCATATGAAAGGACATCCGACAGGCACGGCCTCCCCTAAAAAACCGCACCCCGCCGCACAGAAAAGGACTGCGGCCATGCGCAGGCCGTTGCCCAGCATTCCCACCAACAGCACGACAGACCATATGCGAAAAAGAATGGCGGGCGCCCCCGACCGCCTGGATCAAGGGGCCGATACCCTGCGCCACCGCCTTGTGGCGCTTTGCCCCACTGGTCAAACCAACAGTACATGGGCCGGATCATCTCCTTGTGTGAGGCAAAGAGACGACACGCCCCCGGTCACTTACCGAGCACCAGCACCTGGTAATACCCCTGCTCTTTTGCCGTGATGGCGTGGGCCAGTTCTTCCGAGTAGTCCACATAGGGATACATGAGGTCGATGACCGGCAGTTCATTGAACGTTTCCAGGACGCGCAGCCCGATGCGGCGGCACGTCTCCCGAATGCTTTCCCTGGTGAAGAACTGGATGTGCGAGCGGGGCTCAAAGGTGGGTGTCGCCACGCCAAGGATCTTGATGGCCAGGCTGTCATAGTTGGGGATGAGCGCCAGCAGGCGTCCATCGTCGCTCAAGATGTCGCGGCATGTGCCGAGCACGGACAGGGGGTCGGTCAGATGCTCCAGCACGCCCCACATGTATATCTGGCCGAACTGCTTGTTGAAATCGATGGATTCGATCACCCTGTCATAGAAATTGCCGGGAGCCACGGTCCGCGAAACGAGGGGCGCGGCGGCTTCGTTCAGTTCCAGGCCGTGCAGTTCCTCCGGCGACCGGTAGCCGCGCCCGGCAAGAAAACGCAGGAAAAGGCCCGCGCCGCACCCCACGTCCAGTACGTTGCGATTGCCGCCCGCCTCGCCGTCCATGATATGGAAGTATTTTTCATACACCAGATGCCAGTAGCGCTCGTGGTGGGCGTTCATCTGCAGGCTCACGTTGGCCTTGTCTGCCTCGGAGCGCTTGTACAGTTCCTCGAGCACGCCGTCGCGCAACTGGTTTTGGACATAGACATGGGAGCACCGCTCGCAGGCAACGTAGGAGAAGCCATGCTTCACGAAAAGCTTGTAGCAGGCGTCGGCCTGGCACACGGGGCAGCGCTTCGCCTCGACATAGCGGGGATCGACAATGACGCCGTCCACCTTGGGAAAGGTTTCCGCCTCTTCCTTGAGCAGCCGGTTCATGTCCATCTGTTCGGGACATTTGCTGCGCCAGTCCCTGTTTTCCATGAGAATGGGCTTATGCCTGTCTGTCATTGCACTCCTCGCTGCGTGGAACATGTACGGATGCCGGGAACGACCGTGACGAGCCGCCATGCGGATCAGGGCGGATGGATTGCGGAAGCGGCGTCCGAGCCCCGGAAAGGCAGCGGCACACTACAAGCCGCCCCTGAAAAAGTAAACCGGCGCGGGCGGCGCAACGGTCCACAGCCCGCCAACGCGATCGGACGCCGGGGAGCGCCGGGAAAAGGCTACAGCGCCAAGCGTGGATTGAGGAGGATGGGACTGAACCGTGAATCCGTCATGCCCGGCCGCCGGCCGAGGCTTGGGCCGCCAGTCAGGCGGTGCACACGGGCGATGCCGTGTTCGATGCCTGGGTAAACACGGCGGCCTGGTCTTCCGCCGCCACCAGGGTTTCCTCATCCGGCTCCTCGGCCGTTTCCTCCTCGGCCGCCTCTTCGGCGGCGGAGGACGCCGCCGGACGGGGCGGCGGCGGCGAAGGTTCCACCTCCTGGCCGGTCATGGTGGGCACCACCGGCCCCAAGGCCCAAGGCTGCGACACCATGGTCACGGAGCCGGCCGCCAGGAGGCGGGCCATGCGGCGCGCCACCTCTATGGTGTTCCATTCGTCCACCGGATCGGGGAAATGGTCCATCAGGAAATAGCGCAGGGTTTCGGCGTTGCCCTCATCCGCCACCACGCCGCGCAAAAACGCCAGCGCCTCGTGGTAATCCGTAAAGGTTTCCACCCGGTCCATGCGGCTCAGCATCTCGACGATGCGGCCATTGCCCCGCAACATCCTTTTCATCCCGTTCCCTTGTCCGGCGTATGCCGCCGCGGCACCTAACAGACTGTTGAAAAAGGCCGTCCTGACCTTTCTCAACTCGGGTTGGCAAAAACGTGGTTTTGCCCCCCTCGCGAATCATGAACGTCTCTTCGTTCAGTTCATGATTCGACGCGCCTTCCTGGCGCGCACAGGCTGTTTTTCAACAGCCTGCAAAACCCTACGCCAAAGCACCGGCCAAGACAATGCCGCGCCCGATATGGCGGATTCGTTTCGCGGCGGGCCGTTACCGCGCTTCCCCTTGACTTTCATGCATGTTACGGCAACGGTGTCAAGGATGCCAGGGGAACAGGCTCCACGCGGCCACAACGCGGCAACACGCATGCAGCACACGCTTGCCAGGATTTTTTCCGTCGAACAGGGGGAGGGGCGCGCCACGGCGCTGGCCACTACCCTGTCCTTTTGCCTTGGTTTTTCAGGTATTTTCGTCTTTTCCGCCTCGCGCGCCATCTTCCTCAAACACTTTGAGGCCAGCGACCTGTCCTATGTCTACATGGGCATCGCCGTGGCGGTCATGACCGTGGGCTATCTCTTCGCCCGCGTGGGGCATTCGTTGCGGCCCGAGCGCCTTGCCGTGGCCACCCTGCTCTTCATGTTCTTTTCCATTCTCGGCTTCCGCATCTGGTTCCTCATGGGCGGCGACCTGTGGCCCGCCCTGCTGCTGGCCGTCTGGTTCAACGTCTGCTTCCTGCTCACGAGCCTCAGCTTCTGGACCCTGTGCAGCCGCCTGTTCGACGTGCGCCAGGCCAAGCGGTTGTACGCGCTCATCGGTTCCGGCGAATTCCTGGCCGCCGTGCTCGCGGGCTGCGCCAGCCCCTTTCTGGTGCGCGCCATGGGCACGGAAAACCTGCTCTACCTCGCCTGCGGCGGCCTGCTTGGCGGCGTGGGCATAGCCCTTGCCCTGGGCCGCCTGCTGGAACAAGGCCGCACCCAGGAAGACCGCGCCCGCAAACCGCGCGTGGCCTTCAAGCCGGGCCAGGGACTGCACGACCGCTACCAGTTCACGCTGCACGTCCTCTGGGCATTGTCCATCTGCGGCCTCTACCTCACCGACGCGGCCCTCAACGTCCAGGCCAAGGCGCACTTTCCCGACACCGACGCCCTGGCCGGGTTCTTCGGCCTGTTCTACGCCGGATCAGGCGTGGTCATCCTTCTCTTCCGCAGCCTGCTGTCGGGCCGCATCATCAACAAGCTGGGCCCGGCCACCGCGCTGTTCCAGCTGCCCGGCCTCGTCATGCTGGCCACCCTGGCCCTGGCGCTGTCCACCAGCCTGTTCCACGCCACGGACGCCACGCTCTTCCTCCTGGCCCTGGCCTGCCGCGTGCTGGACTTCGTCCTGCGCTCCAGCATCCACAAGCCCGCCTACCAGGTGCTCTACCAGCCGCTGCCGCCGCAAAAGCGCCTGGCCACGCAAACCTCGGTGGAAGGACTCGCCGAACCCCTGGCCATTCTGGCCGTGGGCGCCCTGCTGCTGTTTGGCCGCGCCTACGTGCCCTTCCGGGCCGACTACATCGCCATCGCCTTGCTGGCCATCCTTGTTCCCTGGCTTGCGGCCATCCATTTCGTGCGCGGCCAATACACCAGCGCGCTCATGGAGGCGGTGGACAAGCGCGTGGTCTCCAGCGGCGAATTCTCCCTGGCCGACAGCCACCACAAGAACCTGGTGGCGCGGCGTCTGGAAAGCCCCTATCCCGCCGAAGTCATCTTCTGCATGGATCTGCTGGAAAAAAACGCGCCCGAGTTGATGGAGAGCGTGCTGCTCCTTGCCCTGTTCCACCCCGCACAGGCCGTGCAGCTCGACGCGCTGGCCCGCATCGAGCGGTTGAAGGTGGACTATGCCAAGGAGCAGGTGGCGCTCTTCCTGGAAACCACGGAAGAGCCGCAGGCGCTTGCCGCCGCCCTGCGCGCCTATGCGGCCATTGCCGGGCACGAGGCCGCTCCGGTGCTCACCCCGTACCTCGACCACGACGACCCGCGCGTGGTGGCGGGAGCCGTGGTCGGCATGTTCCACGGCTGCGACGACGCGGCCTGCGGCGTGGCGCATACCTATCTGGCGGACATGGCGGCGGCGGGGGATCCCATGTCCCGCGCCCTGGCGGCCAGCGCCCTGGGCATGATCGGCCCCAAGGCGCCGCTCCCCCTGCTTGAAGCCCTGGTGCGCGACCCGGTTGCCGCCGTCAGCAAGACGGCCATGGCCGCCACCGAGAAGATTCGGGATCCGCAGCTTGCGCCCGTGCTCATCGACGCCCTGGCCGCGCCGCGCCTTGGCGCTGCCGCCGCCCGTGCGCTGGGGCACATGGGAGATGCGGCGTTGCCCGCCATGGCCGCGGCCTGCGCCGCGAGCACCGACCGCCGGACCCTGTCGGGACTGGTGCGCGCCGCCGCCCACAACCCCGGCGACGCGGCCACCGCCTTTCTGCACCGGCTGGGCATGGCGGGCGACCCGTCCCTGCGGTTGCAGGCGCTCAACGCCCTGCAGGCACGCGGCTACCACGCGCAGCCCAGCGAGGCGGCGCAGGTGCGCGCGCTCATCGAGCGGGAAGCGGCCGCAGCCGCATGGTTCCTGGCGGCGCGGCTGGCCATTGCCGACGCCCCGGCCTGCCAGGCCCTGGCCTATGCGCTGCGCGACGAGGAACGGGACGCCACAGGCCGAGTCTTTGCCCTGCTGTCCTTCCTGTGCCCGCCGCGCAGTGTGGCCGAGGCGCAAAAAAACCTGCGCCACCCGGCTCGCGAAAAGAAGGCCTACGCCTTGGAAATATTGGAAAACGTTGCCCCGGCACCGCTCAAACGCCTGGTTGCGGCGCTGGCGACGGAGGACGTCGCGCACCGGCGCGCGTTCATGAGCGAGATGTTCCCCACGCCGCCCATGGATGCCGCGCAGGTCATCGCAACAGTCGCGGCGCAACACGAAGTCGCGCCCTCGGCCTGGACTCGCACAGCCGCATTGTACGCCGCCGGCCTGCGGGGCGACTCGGCCCTTGCGCCCGTTGCCGACGCGGCCAAGGCGGACGCCGATGCCGCGCTGGCGGAAACCGCCCTTTGGACGCTTGCCCGCCTTGTTCCCCCCGTTCCCACACCGCGGACATAGAGGAGACCACATGCTCACGGTGGAAAAGGTCTTATTGCTCAGCAGCGTCGGTTTTTTCGCCGACCTTCCCGGCGACATGCTCGCCAACATCGCCTCCATGTTCGAAGAGGTGGAGATCCTTCGCGGCGAACATGTGGTGGTGAAAGGGGATTTCGGCACCAGCCTGTATCTGGTGGCGACCGGTTCCGTCCGGGTGCATGATGGCGACAAGGAATTCGCCGTGCTGGGCGAGCGCGACATCTTTGGCGAATTGGCGGCCTTGAGTCCCGAGCCGCGCACGGCCACGGTCACTGCCGTGGAGGACGCCATCCTGCTCAAGATCGAGCATGAAGCCTTGTATGAACTCATTGCGGAGCATACCGAGCTGGCCAAGAACATCATCCGCTTCCTGTGCAGCCGCTATCGGGAGAGCATCACACACGGCCATTGAGGCCTCCCGCCCGATTTGATTAAGCCTTGACCCATGGCGCGCCGCCATGTAGATCATACGTGATATCTTTCGGTTACTCTTGTCGTTCCACCACCGCGCCGCAGGGGGGAAGCCATGGCTGCTGCCGCACAGGTTGGGGACGGTTTCAAAAAGCTGTTCCGCATCAGAATCACGCTGCCGACACTCATCGTTTCGCTCATTGGCGGAACCATGCTGCTCGTGGCGTCGCTTTCCTATTTTCACACCGCCCAGGTGCTCCGTACGCTGGCCTTTGGCCATATGGGCCAGATAACGGACCAGACCATCGCCAAGACCATGAACCAGTTGCAAGAGGTCGAGACCCTGTTGCGCATCAACAGGACCATCGTCCCCCCCGGCGTCTTCGGCCTGAGGACGCAGGATGCGGACCGGTCGGCGCGGCAGGCGCACCTGAATGACGTCCTTGAACAGTTTTCAAAGGAAATCAACCTGTTTCCCGCTACCACCAACATCCATCTCGGCGACGAGCAGGGCAACTTCTATATGGTTTCGCGGCGGGAAGAACACAATCGCGCCATCAAGATCCTGACCAGGCTGGACGACACGCCCGCCTGCGCCCAGCGCATGGCCTCGGCCCGCGAAGCAGCGTCCAGCGACGGCACGCAGGGAGTGGACACCACGTCCTGCGTGCGCTCCATCCTGATCCACCGCACCGCCGAGGGACGCGACACGGGCGTCGACGTCCTGGACAGGGACGGCTATGATCCCAGAGTGCGCCCCTGGTACACCAAGGCCAAGGAGACGGGAGCAACATCCTGGACCCCGGTCTATCTGTTCCACCAGTCGCGCAAGCCGGGCATCACGGCCTCGCTGCCCGTGTACATGGGCGAAGACTTCGCGGGCGTGCTGGGTGTGGACATCGAACTGTCCGCGCTTTCCCAGTTTCTCTCCACCCTTCAGGTGGGCAAGAACGGCCGGGCCTTCATCATCCACGACACGGGGGAAATCATCGCCTACCCCGATCCGGCGCAGCTTGCCCGCATCGATCCCGCCACGGGAGCGGTGACCACGCGCCACATCCGCGCGTGCAGCGACAACGCGGCCTATGAATCCTACAAGGAACTCGTGCACACGCTCGGCGGCAACGCCCAGCGCGCCTTGTCCTTCCAAGGCCAGCGGCACATCACCTTCACCGCCGACGGCATGGCCTACCTGGGATCGTTCGCCCCCTTGTCCACACAGCACGACTGGAAATGGTACATCGGCGTCATCATGCCGGAAGACGATTTCCTGGCGCCCCTCAAGCGCAACAACGTCATCACCATGACCATTACCTTGTGCAGCATGGTTGCGGCCATCCTGCTCGGCATCCTCATCAGCCGCCGCATCACCAGACCGCTTACCGCCCTCACGCAGGAGGCGGAGCGCATCCGCAGACTGGATCTCGATTCCTCCACCCCCACCAAATCCTTTTTCATGGAAATCCAAACCATGGCGCGTTCGTTCGAGGACATGAAGTCGGGCCTGCGCTCGTTCCGCAAATTCGTCCCCGCCGACGTGGTCAGCACCCTCATCGCCTCGGGACACGAGGCCAACCTGGACGCGCGGCACCGCGAGGTGACGCTCTTTTTCTCGGACATCGTGGGATTCACCTCGGTAAGCGAAACCATGCCGCCGCAGGCGCTCGTCGAGCATCTGGGCGACTACCTGGACACCGCCAGCCGGGTCATCCACGCCCACAACGGCACGGTGGACAAATTCATCGGCGACGCGGTGATGGCCTTTTGGAACGCGCCAGGGGACGTGCCCGACCATCCCGCCAAGGCCTGCGCGGCAGCGCTGGCCGTGCTGCGCGAACTGGACGCCTGCAACGAGCGATGGCGCGCGGCAGGGCTTCCCGCGTTGCAAACCCGCATCGGGCTGCACTGCGGGTCGGTATTGGTGGGCAACATGGGGGCGCAGTCCCGCCTCAACTATACGGTCATCGGCGACACGGTGAACCTGGCCAGCCGCCTTGAGGGGCTGGGCAAACATTATGCCGTGCGCTGCGTGGTGAGCGAGGCCGTTGTCCAGCGCGCCCCAGGCGTGGCCTTGTTCCGCAGGCTCGACACCGTGGCCGTGAAAGGCAAGCAGGAGGCGGCGACCATTTATGAAATGATCTGCGCCCTTGACGCCGCCGACGCGGCGCTGCGCGAACGTGTCGCCCGGTTCGAGGATGCCCTTGCCCGCTACCAGCGGCGGGAGTTCGCCCCGGCGCGGGACATGTTCCTGGAATTGGACACGGCCTGGGGCGGCGACGGCCCATCCCGGCGGTTTGCCGCGCGTTGCGAAAAATATCTCGAAACGCCTCCCCCCGCCGACTGGGAAGGTATCCATCGTTTCACCTCCAAATAGGCGTATCCTGTGCCCGCGCCCGCGCACACAAGCCTTGTAAGATCGGGCATTCTCGTGCTATACGCTGTGTGAATGGCTACACAGGTGTGTCCTGGACGCGCCAATCAAGGAGGAGTTTGCATGAAACGACTTTCCGTGCCGCTTGTGGTGCTTTGCATCATACTGTTCTGCCTGCCCGCCCTGGGCCTGGCCGCAGACCAGGATTTTAGCACAGCCCCCCCGGCGACGCCCCCGGCCAAAAAGCTCCGGCTCGGCTACCTCCAGGGCGGCATCTACAAGGACTACCTTCCTGTCTTCCGCTCGCTGGTGAACGGGCTGGTGGGTCTTGGCTGGCTGGAAAACCCCATTATCCCGGATACGGACGCAGCCCTTGGTTCAAAGGGACTGTGGGACTGGCTGGCCGCCAACGGCAACAGCAAATATATTGAATTCGCCTCCGACGCCTTTTACGACGCGGACTGGTCCGCCGAAAAGCGGCCCCAGGTCCAGACCGCGCTCATCGACCGCCTCAAAACCAAGAAAGACATCGCCGTCATGATCTGCATGGGCACGTGGGCGGGCCAGGACGTGGTCACGGACGCCATCACCACCCCGACCCTTGTCTTTTCCACTTCCGACCCCATTGGCTCAAAGATCATCAAGAGCCTGCACGACTCGGGCTACGACCACCTCTGGGCCCGCTCCGACCCAACACGCTATGAACGCCAGGTCCGCCTCTTCCAGGACATCATCGGCTTCAACCGCCTCGGCATCGTGTACGAGGACTCTCCCGTGGGCCGCAGCTTCGCGTCGGTGGACAAGATCGAGCAGGTGGCCAAGGAGCGCGGCTTCAAGATCGTGACCTGCTTCGCGCCCTTCAGCCAGGTGGATGAAAACGAGGCCACCCGCCGCGTCATCGACTGCCACAAGAAGCTCGCACCCAAGGTGGACGCCCTGTACATCACCAACCACCGCGGCATCAAAACCGACAAGATGCACGAACTCATGGCCCCGCTCTTCGAGTACAACATCCCCACCTTCTCCCAGGCCGGGTCCAACGAGGTGCGCTACGGCGCCCTGCTCTCCATCTCGCAGGCCAACTTCCTCTATGTGGGCAAGTTCTACGCCGAGACCGTGGCCCGCGTGCTCAACGGCGCCAAGCCCCGCGACCTGTCGCAGGTGTTTGAAAGCCCGCCCAAAATCGCCATCAACCTGGGCACCGCCGAACTCATCGGCTACGATCCGCCCGTGGACATCCTGGGCGCGGCCGACGAAATCTACGAAGACATCGCCCAGTAGCCCTCACCCCGCACACCAAAAGGGACGCCGCAAGGCGTCCCTTTTTTTTGATAGCTGGCAAAGCCCCGGGGGAAGGAGAGAGGAGAGAGAAAACCCCTTTTTATGCTTGGAAAAAGGGGTTTTCTCTCTCCTCTCTCCTTCCCCCGGACCCCCATCCTCTCTTCTCTCTCTTTCCCCAAAAACTGCTGGTAGGGTAGGTGGATACGTTTGGGATGAGCGAGTTCCCCTGGCGGGCGGACTCGTTGTCTGTGGACGATGGCATGGAGGATTCACCCGACGCCGTGAGCCGCATGGTTTCGAGAAAAAACGAGCAGGAATACAAGGCTGTTTGTCAGTTGTCTGAAGGGACGCCATGCGGCGTCCCTTTTTTTCGGCACGGTACGTCGCGTGCTGAAAGACAATCAGTCCGCACTGACCAGGGCGCCGGGACGCTCGCGCAGCCGGACCGTCACCGCGTCCACATAGGCGGCAAAGGAGCAGGCGGTCACCTTCCCCCCGCCCAACGGGACCGAGCGCAACGCCCCGTCCTCCCGCAGCCAGTCGGCCACCAGGTCGAGGCGTAGCGACGGGTACCGGTCAAGGTCACGCACGAACATGCGGTAGGGCACGGGTTCCATGCCCCCGCCAGGCGCGGGACGCTCTCCCGGGAACTCCACCCAGTAGCGGTAGGGCACGGCCACCCGCTCTTCGGCCACGTGCAGCACGCTGGCCGCGCTCACACCCGTGCCCAGCAGCAAGACCTTGGCGCCCTGGGCGAGCAGGTACTCGAAGGGACCGTCAACGGCATAGGCGGACAGGGCGTCGCACGCCGCCATGCCCTGGGCCAGCCGCCCCACGGCGGCCAGGGAGAAGATGGTGTGCCACGTACGCCGCGCCTGCGGCAGGGCGGCCACGTATTCGGCCAGCGGCCCCATCTGGCGCAGCGTGTAGTGCTTGAAGAAATCGATGTTGTCGTAGTTGTAGATGGGCACGACCACCGTGCCGTCCGGCCCCAGGCGATGCATGAGCCGCTCGGCCAGCGTGGCGGCTATGGCGTCGAAGGCGACGCCGGTCAACCGGCCCAGCGGAAACAGCGCCGCATGCACCATGACCGCGTCGCCGGGCACGATGCCCACGGCGTCCAAGGCGGCGTCAAAGGCCTCCAGGGAGTACGCCTTCACCGTGCGCCTCCCAGCACCGCGCCGGGCCGCACGCCCAAGGCTTCGGCCAGCGCCGCGCCCTTGACCACCGGACCGTCACCGGCCTGCGCCCGCACGATGCGCACCGCGCCCTGGCCAGCGGCCACGGTCACGCCCGCCTCGTCCACGGCCAGCACCTCACCCGCCGTGCCCGCCGCCGCGTCCGCCGCCCCCTCGGGCACCACGGCCTTGCGCACCACAATGCGCCCCAGCGGCCCGGTGGTTTCGGGCGCATAGGTGGGGCAGGCAAAGGGCGCATAATCCGCCGCGCGCACAAAATCCGCTATCTGCCGGGCCGTCCAGGTCCAATGGATCGTGCCGTCCAACGCCTGGGCATGGGTGTACAGCCGCCGCCGGGACACGTCCTGGGGAATGCGCGGCAAGGCCTCGCCCGCCGCAATGGCCGCGAGCGCCCGGGCCATGAGCGCCGCGCCGCAATGCAGGCACTTGACGAACAGCGACAGGCCGGTGTCCTTGGGCGTGATGGGAAAATGGTCCTGCAGCGCCACGTCGCCCGCGTCCACCTTGGCCTCCATCCAGTGCACCGTGGCGGCGAACGACGTCTCGCCGTTGCGGATGGCCCATTGGTGGGTGTGCAGGCCCGCATAGTCGGGCAGCCTGCCGGGATGCATGTTGAGCGCCCCGCACCGGGGAGCGGCGAGCACTTTCTTGGAAAAAAGCATGGTGGTGTTGACGCTGCACAGCCAATCAGGGCGCAGGCCGCGCAAAAGCGCCACGCCCTCGGCCGTGGCAAGGCGCGTCTCGTCGTACAGGGCAAGGCCCATGTCCCGGGCCTGGGCCTCTATTTCAGGACTCGCCCCCGGCTCGGTGAACAGGGCCACGAGTTCCAGTCCCGGCAAGCCTCCCACCGCCTCCAACACCTTTTGGACAGGCGTGGAACCTCCTGCGAACACGATACGCGGCATGGTTTCCCCACTAGTCCCCGGCGGCCACGCACAGCGACACCAGGCCGTGCAGTGTGGTGAACGCGGCCGGGTCCAGTTCGCTGAAATCAATCTCCAGGTCAAAGGCGCTTTCCACCGCGCCCACCAGTTCAAGAAAGCCAAGGGAGTCGATGACCCCGGCCTCGAACAGGCTCGCGTTCCCGTCCACGGCGGCCATGCTCACGCCGCGCCGGGAAGCCGCGCGTTCCAACCGTTCCACGATGAATGCCCTGATCGCCTCGTCACTACCCATCAAGCAGCTCCTCAAGCATGGCGGCAAGCGCCTTTCTGTCGATTTTTCCATTGGAGTTGAGAGGCATGGACGCCACGCCGAACACCCGCCGGGGCACCATGTACTCAGGCAAATACCGGGCGCAATAGGCTATGGCGGCCTCTTCATCCAGCGCCCCGCCCACGCACACAAAGCCGTACACCCCGCCCGCGAGTCCGTTCTCCACGGGCCAGGGCACGCACGCGGCCATGTCCGTGCCCGCCGCCTCGCGCAACCGCTGGGCGATCTCCGGCAACTCGACCCGGTGGCCGCGTATCTTGACCTGATTGTCGACCCGCTCCACGTAATGCAGGTCGCCCAAGACGTCGCGCTCCACCACGTCGCCGGTGCGGTACCACACGCCTTCGCCGCACAGGGGAAGCGGCACGAACTGCGCCACGCTCTTTTCCGGATTGTTCAGATAGCCCGTCTGCACCTGCGGCCCGGCCACGCACAGCTCGCCCCGGCCCTGTCCCTCCACGGGCGCGCCCGTGGCGTCCACCACGCACCCGCGCTGCCCGGCGAACACCGTGCCGATGGGCACGATGCCGTTGCGGCAAACGGCCGGTGACGCCGCCTGATCCCAGCGGTAATGGGCAATGGCGATGGTGGCCTCGGTGGGACCATAGAGGTTTTCCACCACGCTGTTCGGCGCGGCGGCCTGCCACAGGGCGGCGGAAGACGCGGGCAGCGGTTCGCCGCAAAACAGGCTCCAGCGCAGGGAGGGAAACGCGCCGGGCTTGAGCAGGCGCAGCCGCGCCATGAACATGGCCACCGAGGGAACGGAAAACCACATGCTCAGATTCTTTTCGCGGATATGCCGGGCCGGGGCCATGACCGCCCGTTCCGGCGTGCACACCAGGCACGCCCCACTGCCCCAGGCCGTGAACATGTCGTGCACGGACAGGTCAAAGGTGAGGTCGAAGGTCTGGGACAGCCGGTCGTGGAACGTGACGCCGTAGCGGGCGGTCACATAGTCCACATAGGCGCACGCGCTTTCATGGCGCACGGGCACGCCCTTGGGCACCCCGGTGCTGCCCGAGGTGAACAGGAGATACGCCGTGGCGGCGGGATCCACGGGAGCCAAGGGCAACGGCGCCAACGCCTCGGGCTCGGGCATGACGTCCATGGTCATGAAGGCATGCTGCGGAAAACGATGGTCCAGGCCGCCCAATCCCTCGACGTCCTGAATCTCGGGGAAGATGAGCGTGAGCGGCGTGTCCACGCCGGGCAGCGCGGCCTGCAGCGCGTCCAGGCTGCGGGCGTCCACCACCACGGTGCGGCACCCGGAAAGCGTGAGCATGGTGCGGGTGCGCTCGGCGGGAAAATGCTTGTTCAGTGGCACATAGCCGCGCCCCGACAACAGGACGCCGAGCACCCCCGCGTAGGCCGTGAGACTGCGCGAGGCGAACACGGCGGCCAGGCCGCCCGATCCGCCCGCGCCCGGTCCGCCATTCGCACCGGCCGTCTCCGCCGCCGCAATGGCCCGGGCAATGCGACCGGCCACCCCGGCCAACACCTCGTAGGTATGCACGGCGTCGCCCACTTCCAGGGCGGGCCGCTTGGGCACGGCGCGCACCGAGGCGAGAAATCCTCCGGCAAGTCCGGCAGCATGCGCCGCGACGGGCCCAATGGCGCTAGGCACGGTTCCCTCCACGGCATGCGGCGCGCGCCAACACGGTGGCGCTACAGCTTGATGCCGACCATCTTTTCAGCGATGCGCCGCTTGTTCGCCTCGTCCACATTGAGCAACGGATCGACACGGATCTCATCCTCCAGGGAGAAGTTCTTGCAGATTTCCATCAACCCGAACAGGTTCGCCTCCTCCACCGTGATGGTGGCGAGCCGGGCCAGATCACTGCGGTCGAGACCGCCCTTGATGGCGATCTCCACGGTGCCCGCGGGGCGCACCAGCCCGTCCGGATACTCCGCCACGGCCATGGTCATGCCGGTGACGTAGTTGGCCGTGGGCACGCTGCCCACCTGCGCGGCAAGGGTTGTCTGGCCGCACGCGGCCAGGGCGTCACACACCCCTTTCTGCATGATGGGCAGATAGTCGGACTGCCAGAAACCGCCGTAGCACTTGATGCCCCTGGCCAGGGCGACAGTCAAGAAGCTTGTGAAAAGACTGGGGAAAAGGGTTCTTTCCCGCACGCCCTGGGCCAGGGCTTCCGGGGTGAAGGGCACCACGTTGACCACGCCGTCGCCGTCGATGGCCATGAGATGCAGATCTCCCTCATGCAGTCCCATGGCATAGCGGATGTGCCTGTCCTTGGGGCCGCGCCCCCAGAAAAAGAAGGTGCCGCTCTTGCCCGCCACGTCCTCGCGCACCCTGATCGACATCCCGGGATCGAGGCACTGCACAAGGCTTTCGATCTCCCAGCAGCCATAGGCGCCATCCAGGTTGCGCAGCACATGGGAACGCAATCCCGTATCAAAGAGCACCCGGTAGAGCAGGGAATCCGGGTTGGCCAGATCGTGCTCCATGAGCCTGGCCACCACTTCCTCGATCTCCAGCGCCGCCAGTTCCGGCAGGTCTCTCCCCATATCGGCGGCAAAAAGACGCCGCCACACCTTGCTGTTGAGCAACACGGCCTGGTCCGAATAGGAAGGCATGGCCAGCACGCGGGGGTCGAGATATTCCTTGTGCAACAGGCTTTCCACGGTGGCGCACTCCACGTCGCCGATGATCTTGTCGCGCCGCAACTGCCGTGCGCCCTTGACCCCCAGGCCGACCATGGACCGGGTGAAGGCCGGGGCGAGGGTCACCATGGTGCGCCGCATGCTGGCCGGAAAGATGTTCACCCGCACCTGCTTGCGCACCTGCGAATACCGTTCCGGCAGCGACGTGCAGTCGCGCGACAGCACAATGCCGCGCGGATTGACCTGATTGCCCATGGAGACGGTGCCAAAGGCCAGGATGGGCACCACCTCGTCCGGACAGGGCGCAAAGGCGTCGTCAAAGGCGAGAGCCAGTCCAAAAAGAATGTTCCCCTGCACGAACAGGGAGTGGTAATCCACGCAATGGTGGTTGGCGGTGAGCACGACGGGGTGGCGTTCGAGACGGCGCGCCAGGCGGTCGGCGATGGTGTCGCCCAGAAGACGGCGCGCGTAGTCGCTGCACACGGCGACGAAATCAGCGGCGGATTGCGGAGGCGTTGCGTGGTTGACGGAAAAGGTGCGGCAATACTCGGCCAGCGTCAGCCGCCCATATTGGTCCATGACCCGGGCCACGCCGGGTAGCCTTTCCCTGAGTCCGCCACCTTGGGAGTCCTCGGTGGCGGTGCTGCGGTGGTTATCCTCCACCAGTGCCCCCTCTGCGCGCCGCCGTGGCCGCGGTTCAAAGCCCCAATAGCCGATCGGCTCGCATCATCCCGTTTGCTCCGGACCCGCGGCCAGAAGGAAAACGAAGGAGCACAACATGTAAATAATGCCCACAAAGGCCAAGCCCATTTGGATATCCACCGCCGCGATCATCGTACCCACGATGATGGGGCCAAGCATCTGGCCGATCTTGTCCACGGTGCGCTGGATGGACAACGCCTTGCCCGTGCCTATGCGCTGCGCGGCGGGCGCGTTGAGGGCAAACACGGTCTGGGCCGCCACGCCCACGCTGCTGGCCAGGCCAAGCATGCAGATGGCGAAGATCATGGCGGGCAACCCGTCGTAATACTGGAAGACCAGCAGCCCCAACCCACCGATGACGCCGCTCAAGAAGATAAACGGCTTCTTGCGCGGCGATTTGTCCACGAACTTGCTGAGAATGGGCGCAAGGTAGATGGCGCAGAAACCAAAGATCATGAGCGCGCGCCCGATGTCGGACTGGGTCTTGCCCAGACTCTTCATGTAGATGGGGCTCAGATAGAACAGGATGCCCACAATGCACATGGACATGGGCACCACCGAAAGCCACAGCACCGAGAATATCCGGCGGTCAAAGGCATACTGGAATACTTGGCGCAGGCTGATGCTGTCCGTGGACTTGCCCATGGCCGGACGGCGGCAATAGCTGCGCAGGAACAGCACGGAAATGACCAGCAACATGCTGGCGATGGACATGCCCACAAAGAACACCGGCGTGAAGCCCATGCGTTCCGACAGCATGCCGCCCACGGACGCGCCGCATATCTGTCCGGCGAAGATGCCCGCCACCAGATTGGACAGTCCCCGGGCGCGGGTATTGCGGTCCGTATAGCTGAAGATGAAACCCTGGGCGGCGATCCAGGTGAAGCCGTAGCCCACGCCGGTGATGGCCCGGGCGGCCACGAACAGCAACGGCGAATTGGCGAATCCGGAAAAGGCCGCGCCCGCGATGCTGAGCAGCACGCCCGAGAAGAACGGTTCATGCCAGCCGCGCTTGTCCATCCATATGCCCACCGGGATGAGGGAGAGGCCCGCGGCCAGCATTTCCACGGAAATGGGCAGACCGAGAACCACGTCCTTGGTCATGCCCCACAACGGCGTGGACAGGCTCTTCACCTGTTGCAGGTACAACGCCTTCATCTGAAGCGGGATAAAGGACTGGGAAAGCGACATGGCAAGCAGGTAGATGAAGATCACCGGGCGCATCATGCCCCAGTCGGCGGCCTGCTGCTGCTCCGCCGTCTGCTCATCCTCCTTGGTCATGTCCCGTTGCAGGAACAACAGCAGCAGGATGAGCAATTCGATGACAAAGAGGAAGGATATGAGCACCACGGTGCCGGAGTCGTACAGGATTTCCTTGACCCTGGCGCCGATGACCGTCTCGGAAAGGTTGATCTTGATGTAGCCCTCAAGCGTCTTGGCGGCCTCGATTTCCGCCGCCGTGGCCGAGGCCACGTCCAGATCCTTGGGCATTTTGTAGAGTGGCACGATGATGTCGTAGTAGTCATCGCGCATGGAGTCCTCGACCTCGGGGTCGTCCTTCTTGAACTTGACCACGCCCTGTTGGTCGGCCTTGTAGCGGACCACGTTGCGCGCATCGAGGATGGACATGGAATCGATTTCAGACGTGGTCTTGACGATGTTGCTGAGCAGCACGTCGATCTTGAACAGCCGGTTGATGGAAAGACCCTTGCTGAAGAGGTATTCGATGTCGTCCTTGAGCAGCTTGGACAGCGTGACGGCGTTGGCCCGCGACATTTCCACGTAGCGGTTCTGGAACTGGCGCACGTTGCACGCGGAATAGGCGAGTTGGGCAGCCACAAGCACGGCCACGATAACGATATAGAGCCTTCGTTTTTGCTGATCGAACGGCGCGCCGGGCTTGAACAGCCAGAAGAGCAGGCAACCCAGCAGCAGGGCGGCTCCGGCCAGGGAAAGCCCCAGATAGGTGAGGTTCTCGTAGATGACGGCCCGCACCTTCTGGTTGATGACGTCTTCCTTGAACGAGAGCGCGATACTGCCGAGCCATTTCCCGTCCCGGCCCTTGAGGGTCAGGATGTTGTAGACGATGCCGTCCGCCGTGATGGTGGATATGCCGTCGTCGCTGACGCCCTTTTTCTGTTTCTTGGCGTTGCGCGTGAGCTCCCGCCACGAGGTTCCCACCAGGGTCTCGTCCAGGCTGTAGAGGATGCGCCCACCCAGATCGACCACGTTGACGTTGTGCAGGTCCGGGATGTTGCTCTTCACCTCGGCCAACAAGTCATGGATGCCCACGAACTTTTCCAGGCTCTTGCCAAAGCGCAACGCGGAAAGGATGTTGGTGCGCAGGTCGTTGCCCACCACCTCGTAGCTGGAAATGAGCGAATTGAAATAGAGCTTTTCAAGACTCGAAATACTCAAGCCCCCATTGAAGGCCTGGGCAACCACGAGGATGAAAAGCGTATAAAAAAGAAGTCTGAACCGTTTTACACTGGAATTTTGTGTCATTGCGCATCCAAGCATGGGGCAAAAGGTGACTAATGGTTGCCAACCCTTTGCTTATAAGCTGATTTGGAAATCATCGCAACAGATTGCGGCCTGTTCTTCCCCGGTTTCGTTATATTGTCATCTTGCGCCCGATTTGGGAAAAACCATGGACGCCTACCGCTTCGCAGGTGTAAGGTGCCGCACAGAACGTCTTTTTGACCGTGGCTCATTCCGGAACACCACACCACCACACCGGCTCGTTTGCCGAGCCAGGAGACGCCATGACGCCTGCCGCCACATCGCCCCTCAGCTTCGCCGCCATCGGTCCCTTTGCCCCTTCGCCCAAGGGCGCGGCGGCCTTGCGCGACATTACCGTGGCGACACTCGACGCCGCGCTGGCCGACATGGTGGGCTCGGTGCGCGTGCTGCTGCCCGAGGCGCTGCATGCCGAGGGGCACGTCACCGTTCCCCTGCGCGAATTGGACGACTTCGCCCCCGAACGGCTGGCCGCCCTGCCCCTGCTGCGCACCATCCAGCGCGGCATCGATCTCATCGGGGACGCCCGCAACGAGGGCCAACCCGACTACCGCATCCGGGAAACCCTGCTGGCAAACGGTTTCGGGAACATACTCGACCTGGCCGCGCCGCCCAACGCGACCGTACCCAGTTCTGCGCCCAGCCCCGCTCCGGCCACGCCAGGCAGCGGCAAAAGCGGCGCGGATGCCCTCTTCGACCTGATCGACGCCCCGGCAAGCGCCACGCCGGGCGGATCCGCAGCGGCCTGGAGCTCCCAACTGCGCCGGTTGGGCCACGACATCCTGGCGGCCATCGCCTCCGATCCGGCCCTGCGCACGCTGGAGGCGGCCTGGCGCGGCCTGGCCCTTGTCTGCGCCCAGCCCGAGGCACGCGAAGGACTGGTCCGCATCCGCTTCGCCGCCCTGCCCGATCCCGATGTGGCCGCCTCCCTTGCCGCGCTGGAGGCAACCATTCTGGACAGCATGCCCAGCCTGTGCCTCGTGGACCACCCCTTTGGCCCCAATCCAGCGGATTTGGACGGCATCAAGGCCGTGGCGGATTTTGCGGAAACGGGGCTCATCCCCTCCCTGGCCTGGGCCGGGCCGTCATTCCTGCGCCTGGACGACTGGGCCGGCCTTGACCGGCTGCCCAACCTGTCCACCCATATGGAAACCGCCGCCTTTGCGGCGTGGCGTTCCTTCCGCGCCACGCCCGCCGCCGCGTGGCTTGGCCTGTGCTGCAACCGCATCCCCGCCCGCGCGCGCCACGAGGCGGACCCCGCCTGGTTCGGCTTTCAGGAACCCGACGACCTGTGGCTCGCCCCGGTGTGGCCCGCCGCCGCACTGGCCATGCGCTCCCTGGCCGCCACGGGCAGTTTCATGGCCATGGCCCACGCGCCCGTGGCCACCCTGCGCGACCTGCCCCTGCCCGCCGCCTATGCGGACTCGGAAACCGTGACCGAGATGGCGCTGTCCGAGCACAGGGCCGCGCAATTCGCCGCCGTGGGCCTCATGCCCCTTGTCGGCGTCAAACGCGCCGACGCGGTGGTGCTGGCCGCGCAAACCGCCACGGGAGGCAAGCCCTTCCACTACCCCTTCTTTCTCAACAGGCTGGCGGGCGCGGTGTACGAGGCCAAGGCCGCCTTGGCCGATCTGCGCGACCCAGCAGCCGTGGAGGAACGGCTGGCCGCGCATCTGCAGACCGCCTTTGGCCGCATCCCCACCCTTGCGCCCAAGCGCTTTGGCGTGCAATGCGTGCCCATGAACGGCGGCATGGTGTTGCGGGTGCAGTGCGTGCCGCCCGAGGCCGCGCTGCCGGGCGACCCCATCGTTTCGTTGGATTTTGACTGGTAGAAAGCACACCCCCGACAGGAGCGAGGGCATGAACATCCGCGAAATTCTTGGCATGAAGCGGCACATCCGCCACTTGGGCTGCCCGCGCTGTTACAGGGGCTTCAACGAGGTGACGCCTTACGAACTGCACGGGGTGGCGCTCTTCAAGTGCGCCACCTGCGGCATCACGTTCTGCACGCGCTGCGGCCACATGCACCGCACCGTGGAGATCCTGTGCCCCAACGACACGGAGAGCATCCGCCGCCTGGAAGACCCGGACGACGTGTTCGACGTGCACGACGTGCGCCGCCAGGGGCACGTGTTCCGCATGATCGGGGAATACTACATCGGCTGACCGGGCGATGGGGAGGCGGCGTCCTTGACGGCCACCGGGCGCGCACCGTATATGCGCCCGATTCCACTTCCCAAAGGAGCGCCCCATGTCCGCATTCACCAACGTCACCGTCACCCGCGAGGCCAACATCTATTTTGACGGCAAGGTCACCAGCCGCGCCCTCACCTTTGCCGACGGCACGGTCAAGACCCTGGGCATCATGCTGCCCGGCGACTACGAGTTCGGTACCCAAAAGGCCGAGGTCATGGAGATTCAGGCCGGAGAAATGACCGTGCTGCTGCCCGGCGAAACCGCCTGGCGCACCGTGCGCGGCGGCGAATCCTTCAACGTGCCCGCCAACGCGTCCTTCAAGCTGCACGTCGCCACCGTGGTGGACTACTGCTGCTCGTACATCGACGCGTAGCACGCCACGTCCGGGCCACCGCGCCCCGCAGACGCGCAACATAACAAGCCGCCCCCCGCATGGACGCGCCATGCGGGGGGCGGCTTTGTCGTGCATTGATGGAAGCCGCGCGCCGAAGCGCTACGCCTCGGCAAACCCCACGCGCAGTTCGCCCGCCTCGTCCACGTCGAGCCGCACCACGGGCGGCATGGTCGCGTCGAACATGCGGCGCAGGATTTCCTCGGCAATGCGGGGCATCACCGTGCCGCGCAGGATGTGGTCGATGGAGCGCGCGCCCGTGGCCACCTCGGTGCACCGCGCGGCGATGCGCTCCACCACCTCGGGCGCATAGTCGAGCCGCACGCCGTTGTTGGTGTGGATGCGCCTGCCCAGGCGGTCGAGTTTGAGCCCCACGATGTCGCGCAGGGCCGAGGATGCCAGCGCCGCATAGGGCACCACGGTCATGCGGCCCAGAAGCGCGGGCTTGAAGTGTGCGGCCAGTTCGGGCCGTATGGCCTGGCCCACGGCCTCCATGTCGGCTTCGGCCATGCCCGGCGCGCTCCCGGCGCCGCCGCCATCGGCGGTCATGCGCGTGATGCGGTCGGAGGCCAGGTTGCTGGTCAAAAAGAAGATGGTGTTCTTGAAATCGATGACCCTGCCCTCGCCGTCCGCGAGCATGCCCTTGTCGAACACCTGGTAGAACAGATTCATCACCTCCAGGTCCGCCTTTTCCACCTCGTCCAGCAGCACCACGCTGTACGGGCGCTGGCGCACCGCCTCGGTCAGCACGCCGCCCTCGCCATAGCCCACGTAGCCGGGCGGCGAGCCGATGAGGCGGCTGACCGTATGCCGCTCCTGGAATTCGCTCATGTTGATGGAGATCATGGCGCGTTCGTCGCCAAAGAGCAGATCGGACAGGGCGAGCGCGGTCTCGGTCTTGCCCACGCCGCTGGGGCCGACCAGCAGGAACACGCCCTGGGGCAGGCTCGGATCCTCCAGCCCCGACTTGGACGACGTGATGTGCCGGGCCACAATGCGCAGGGCGGCGTCCTGGCCCTTGATGCGCTTCTTCAGGTCGTCCTCCAGGCGCAGGATGGACATGGCCTCGTCGCGCAGCACCTTGCCCAGCGGGATGCCGGTCCAGTCCGACACCACCTTGGCCACCATGTCGGGGTCCACCTCGTAGCGCACGAGGGGGTCGTCGCCCTGCACCGTTTCCAACGCGCGCACGCAGGCGGCCAGCGCCTCGCGCGGGGCGGCGTCCTCGCCCTCGGGGGCGGCGGCAAGCTCGGCCCGCGCGGCCAGCAACTTTTCCACGGCCTCGCGCTCCGCCTTCCACCTGTCGGCCAGGGTCGCGGCCTCCTCGCCCAGCAGCGCCATCTCGGCGCGCGCCGCGTCCAGCGTTGCGGCATCGACGTCCAGCCCGTTCCTGCGGTCGCGGTCCAAGGCCTCGATGCGCCGCGTGAGATCCTGCATGCGGCGCTCGCGGTCTTCCAGGGCGTCGGGCTTGTTGGTCAGGTTCACCTTGACCCGCGACGCCGCCGTGTCCAGCAGGTCCACGGCCTTGTCCGGCAGCTGGCGGCCCGACACGTAGCGGTCCGACAGGCTGGCCGCGGCCATGATGGCGTCCTCGCGCACCAGGACGCCGTGGTCCTCCTCGTAGCGCGCCTTGAGGCCGCGCAGGATGGTGGCCGTGTCCTCTATGGAGGGCTCGTCGAGCTTGACCGGCTGGAACCGCCGCGACAGCGCGGCGTCCTTCTCGAAATATTTCTTGTACTCCGACCAGGTGGTGGCCGCGATGGTGCGCAGTTCGCCGCGCGCCAGCACGGGCTTGAGCAGGTTGGCCGCGTCGCCGCCGCCCGCGCTGTTGCCCGCGCCGATGAGCACGTGCGCCTCGTCGATGAACAGGATGATGGGCCGCGCCGAGGCCTTGACCGCCTCGATGACCGACTTGAGGCGGTTCTCGAACTCGCCGCGCACGCCCGCGCCCGCCTCCAGCAGTCCCAGGTCCAGCGCCAGGATGCGCACGTCCTGCAACAGGTCGGGCACGTCGCCTTCCACGATGCGCAGGGCCAGCCCTTCGACCACGGCGGTCTTGCCCACGCCCGCGTCGCCCACCACGATGGGATTGTTCTTGCGCCGCCGGGCCAGGATGTCGATCATCTGCCGGATTTCCCGGTCGCGGCCGAACACCGGGTCGATCTGGCCCAGGCGCGCCTTGGCGCAAAAGTCGATGCAATATTTGGACAGGGGGCCATCGCCCCCGCCCGCCCCGGTTTCGCCCGGAGCGGCCGCATCGGCGGCCGCGTCGGCCACGGCCCCGGCCTCCTCGGACGAACGCCCCGTGGTGTTGCGGAATCCGGTGAGCAGGGCTTCGCGGCCAATGCCGCGCAGGTATTCGAACGGTTTCGACGCAAAGGCCGCGTCGCTCATGCCCAGGAGCGCCAGCACCACCGCGCCCGATCGCACGCTCCTCTCCCCCAGTTCGATGGACGCGATCATCCAGGCGTCGTGCAGCAGGTCGATGAGACGCGGCGACATGACGGGCCGCGCGGCATTGCCCCGCGAGAACCGCTCCAGCTCCTTGTCCAGGGCGCGGGCCAGGGCGCCCTGGTCCAGCCCGAACTTGCGGAACACGCACGCCAGATCGGCGTCCGCCGACTCGTTGAGCTTGGCCACGAAGTGTTCCACCGTGACCTCGTAATGGGTCATGGTCACGCTCATGCCAGCGGCGGCCTGGAGTTTTTCGATGCAGTAGGGATTGAGCCGGTCGATGAGGGACTTGAGTGATACCTGGGCCATGGTCGTCCTTTTGGTTGCGCGGCCGCGCCGGTCAATACCCCGATACCTTGAGGCGCGTCAGCTTCTGGATGGCGGACTTGAGCAGGGGGCTCAAGCTTTCGGTGTGCATGGCTATGCTCTTGAGCGTGGGGCGCATGGCCGTGAACTCGGCCTTGATCTCCCCGCCCGTTTCCACGATGACCCGCAGCTCGCGCGCCAGCGACTCCTGCTGCGCGGCGATGCCCGCCAGCGACCGCTGCAACAAGTCCTGCTGCTGCTTGAGTTTCTTCAGCTCGCCGGAGGTCAGCTCGCCCAGGTGCGCGGCCAGCGCATCCCCCTGGAAGGCCGTGGCCATGGTGTCGAGCATGTATTTGACGTAATCGAAATTGTCGAAAACCTTTTTGGCTTCCACCAGCAAGGTTTGCAGGTTGCGGGCATGGTTGTCGGCCAGGGTTTCCTGCACGCGGTCGGCAATGGCGGCGGTCCACTCGTCGAGCCGGGCCTCCAATGCGGTGTGCATGCGGCCGGCCAACTCGTCGGCCCGCCGGGCGTAGGAGGTCTCCAGCACCGAGGCGAGGCGGTGCAGCCGCTCTTCGAGGGCGCGCTCCAGCGACGCCTCCAGGTCGCGGCCCAGCCCCTGCTCCAACGCCTCCAGGCGCTCCAGGGCGTTGTCCAGCGAGGCCACGCGTTCCAGGGCCAGGGCCATCTCGCGGCCATCGCGCACCAGGCGGTCGCGTTCGCCCGCCTGGCCATTGTCCGCGTCGGTGCGGTAGGCCGGGGCCGATGTCAGGGCGGGCAGCAATTCGGCGGGCACCCCCGCCTCCACGCACAGCCGGATGGTGCGCGCGGAACAGCTGTGCAGCTTGAGCGAGCGGGCCAGATTGCGGCGATCCATGCCTATGCGCCGCGCGATGTCGGCAATGGAGACATTGTTCGCGGCAAACCAGGCACGCAGCCGTTTGTAGCGATCGGCAGGATTATCCTGCGGCGTCCGTTTTTTCATGGTCCCGTGTCGTGGAAAGCAACCCCTATGGGCATTGCTTGCGTTCGGTTAACAACTCGACGGCCAGCGACTTGATGGCTGGGGCTTTTCCCAGCCGATCCTTATATGCCGCAGCTGCGGCCTCAGCATCCTTCTTGTCGGCGAAATCTCCAACCTGCGCCACATACCATTGCTTGTCCGCGTCGTCGTACAGATGGTAGTAGCAGGCGTCGAACCCTTGATTCTTCAACTGCTTGACCAGCTTCAGCGCCGCGCCTTCGGACAGGAAAGACCCCGCCTGCACGGAATACACGGTTTGCAGGGGCTCGTACCGCGCGGCGGAACCGGTGGAGGCGCGGATGACGAGCGCCCCGACCTTTTCCTCGGTGCGGATCTTTTCCACGGCGGCGTTGGCGGCCTTCTTGTCGGGATAGCGGCCCACGTACACCATGAACCATGTGCGCTCCCGGTCGTCCACACGGGTCATCACGCCCGAGGAATAGCCCTTTTCCAGCAGGGCATGCGCCAGGCGGTCGGCGTTCTGCTTGCCCAGAAACGACCCCACCTGCACCAGAAAGTCGCCGGGGCCGTCCGTTGCGGCCTTGCCGTCGGCGGCCGCGTCCGACGACGCGGCGTCCTGGGACGCGCCGTCACCCGCCGCGCCGTCACCCGCCGCGCCGCCACCCAGCACGGACGCCACGGCGTTTTTCGCCGCATCGCCCTTGCCCGTGACCGTGGCGGCCAACGCATCGGCCTTGGCTCCGGCGCCGTCTTTCGCGGCGCCCGCCTTGTCCTGCGCGCCCGCTGCGGCGGCTCCCGCCTTGTCCTTGGCCTCCGCGCCTGCGGCGCCAGCCTTGTCCTGCGCCCCTGCGGCGGCGGCTCCCGCCTTGTCCTTGGCGTCCGCGCCTGCGGCACCGGCCTTGTCCTGCGCGCCCGTAGCGGCGGCACCGGCCTGGTCCTTCATGGCACCGGCCTGGTCCTTGCCGCCCGCCGCCGTGGCGGCGGCCTGGTCCTGCATGGCGGCGGCCTGGCCCTTGGCGGACGCGCCCGCGTCCGCGGCGGAAGCCTTGGCGCCGTCAGCCGCTCCGGCAGCGCCCTGCGCCGCCCCGGCCTGCGCACCGGTCGCGTCAAGACCGGCGGGCATGGCCTCCCGATCGCGCGAGGCCATGCGCGCCTGGGCGGCGTCTCTTTCGCTGGCCACCAGCAGGCGCGTGCTTTCCTTGTCCAGGTACAGGAGGGCGGACACAAACCCCGAGGTGAACAGCAAAATGCCAAGCAACGTCATGATGACGAGCATGGCGGCGAAGGTCTTATTGTCGAGAACAAACA
This sequence comes from Desulfovibrionaceae bacterium, assembly GCA_050251715.1. Taxonomy (GTDB): domain Bacteria; phylum Desulfobacterota; class Desulfovibrionia; order Desulfovibrionales; family Desulfovibrionaceae; genus JBFWMG01. The sequence goes on from JBFWMG010000004.1 coordinate 112,947, forward strand.
TGGCGCCCTTCCATTAGAGCCTCCCACCTTTGAAAAAGATGAGATGCTCTTATGCATTTTGTTGAAATAATGCTCCATTATTTCAAATCATCGCATTGTTTCAATGCTAAAATGCGCTAGCGAATTGTCTGGCGCGCGGCCCGGAGGACGTGTCGTCCCATGCCGTGCGCACGCACCTTACCCATGCCACACTTCCAGGGGGATTGGAAAGGCGGCTTTCCCCATTTTTTTCAAACAAATCGCCATAACGGACGCCGCCCCCCCAGCGGCCCCGGCCCTCGCGTCGTCACGACGCCAAACAGGCCGCCGAACAACGCTCCCCCCAATGCCGATCGCACACCGGACAAGGGAGGTCACACCCAGAAAAATATCTTGCGCAACCCTTTTTTCTTCTTGGCGTCTTCCACGTCGCGCTCCGACCCGTCCTCGTTGTACTCGTGCTTTTCCAACAGCTTGCCGTTGTCGTACAACTCCTGGACCATGACCTCGCCGCCTTCGTAGTACCGCTCGGTATCGCCGTGGCGCAGGTCGGCGGCAAAGGTGGCCACTTCGTACATCGCCCCCGAGGGGTAGTAGTCGATGCGCAGCCCCTCCTGCTTGCCCTCCACATAGGTGGTCTTGCGCAAGGGCTCGCCGTTTTCGGTGAAATGGCGCGCTTCGCCGTGCAGCTTGCCCCCCTTGTACCATTCCTCCCCGGTCACCTGGCCGTTGGGCGCAAAATACCGGGTCTGGCCGTTGCGCTTGCCGTTTTCGTACATGGCCTGCATCACCGCGCTGCCCGCGGCAAAGGTCAGCAACTCGCCGTGCATGACGCCCTGCACAAAATGGGTCTGCGCCGCCACCTCGCCCGTGGCGTCGTAGGTGGTCACCACGCCGTCCAGCTTGCCGCCCGCGAAATACGCGGTCTGCTCCAGCACGCCTTCCTCGTTGTAGACCCTGGTCTCCCCTTCCTGCACGCCGCCCGCGAACCGGGCCTCCATGACCACGGCTCCGGTATCCTCGTCGCGCTCCACATACAGGCCGTCCTCGGGCGCATCGGCAGGCTCGACCTCGAGCGCGGCCTCGTCCAGTTCCTCGGGTTCCCCAGAGGCCAGTTCGTCCGTATCGGGGACGCCCGTATCGGGCGCTTCCGCGTTGGGAGCCGTAGCGCCCTGTCCTGTTGCCGTTGTTTCGTCAGCCATGATGCGTTCCTATCCGACCGTTGCAGGGACCGCCCCGGCCCCTTGCGCCCCGGAGCGGCGCGATGGAGTCCGGCGCACGCCCACTATCCAACCTTGATGAGGCCGCCCTTGATGGTGGCCATGCCGCCGCCGTCAAAGGTGCCCGTGGCGCTGCCCTTCACGCTGACCATGGCGCCCTTCACGTCGGTCTTGGCCGAGCCGTTCACCTCGCACTGCACGCCCTTGGCCGAGAACTTGACCCCGGCCTTGATGGCCACGTTGGTGCCGCCCTTGATCGTGGCGTTGGTGCCCGCCTTGGCCGTCAGGTTCATGCCCGCCTTGGCGGTCCAGTTCTTCCCGGCCTTGGAGGTGAGGTTGCCGCCCGCCTTCTGGGTGATGTCCTTGCCCGCCTTTTCCGTGATCCCCTTGGACGCCTTGACCGTGATGTTCTTCTTGCCCGTGATGGTGATGTTGCCCTTGACCGTGATGGCCAGATTGCCATCGATCTTGAGCGTGTAGTTCTTCTTCACCTTGGCGGTGTAGTTCTTCTTGGTGGTGTGGGTCTGGTTGCCGTCTATGGTCAGGGCGCGGTTGCCCTTGATCTTGTGCGTCTCGTTGCCCTTTTTCAGGGTCGTGGTCAGGTTGCCCTTGTCCAGGGTCACGGTGCGGTTGCCCTTCTTGATGGTCAGCGCGTCGTGTTCCTCGACGATCTCCGTGGTGCGGTTGTACTCGATGACCTCGTTCAGATCCTTTTGCGCGTGGAGGTAGATCTCCTCGCTGTCCTTCTTGTCCTCGAAGCGCAGCTCGTTGGAGCCCTCGCCGCCCTTGGACGAGTTGGACTTGATGGTGGACTGGGTCATGTTGGCGGGCAACGCATAGGGCACGGTCTGCGTGGCGTTGTACACCGAACCCGTGACCAGGGGCCGGTCCGGGTCGCCTTCCTCGAAACTGACCACCACCTCCTGGCCGATGCGCGGGATGAATATCTGGCCCCAGCTCTTGCCCGCCCAGCCGTGCGCCACGCGGATCCAGCACGAGCTGTTCTCGTCCTTGGCGCCTTCCTGGTCCCAGTGGAACTGCACCTTGATGCGGCCGTACTTGTCCGTGAAAATCTCTTCGCCGCTCTTGCCCACCACCACGGCGGTCTGGGTGCCCGCGATGCGCGGCTTGGGCGTGGACTTGACCGGGCGGAACACCGAGGCCTCGGGATGGGCCTCGAACTCGTTGCGGTATATCTCCTGCCCGGCGTCGTGCACCACGCGGCGCAGCGCCCAGGCGGCGTTCACGTCGGCGCGGGGGTGGTCCGAGAGGGTGAACTTGTAGCCTGCCAGGAGCGCCGCGGTGCGGCTGGTGCCACGCAACAGCTTTTCCTGCACCTCGAATGCCTCCAGCCGCTTGCCCGAGCGCCCCTCGCCCGCGTCCTTGGCGGTGTACCCGCCGGGATATTCGTAAATGCGGTGCGTGGCCGTGCCCGCCGAAGTGACGATGAGGTCGGTCTCCGGGGTCTCGAAATTGTAGTCCTCCATGGAGTACTTGCCCGGAATGACCTGCTGCTCCAGCATGCAGCCCGAGACCATGGTCTCGTCCACCCAGTTGACCAGGTCGTCGCGGAACACGGCCGTGGCCGCGTTGGGACAGGCCACGATGGCGTCGGCCGCGTCGGCCAGCACCATGGTGTGCTTGCCGTCCTCGTGGGTGAAGAAATAGTAGATGCCCTCATCTTCCATCAGTCGGCAGATGAAATCATAGGCGGTTTCCTGGTACTGCACGCAGTAGGTGCGCGCGGTATAGGTGCCGGTCAGGGAATTCTTGTAGTCCGCATAGCCCAGGTCGCCAAAAATCTTCTCGATGATGTCCGGCACGGACAATTCCTGGAAAATGCGGGAATCCATGGTCTTGGTGAGCAACCAGAACCAGGGGTGCAACTCCGCGTAGTAGATGGTGAAACGCCCGTCCGTGCGCCCCTGGGAAAAGCGGCCCACCACCCCGTTGATGTAGCGGCTCTTTTCGCCCGGCAGGGTCACGGTCACGGTGACCGCCTTGCCCACGATGGTGGCGAAATCCAGGTCCGAGGCCTCGGAATACATGTCGAGGAAAAAGGTGAAGGGCCGGGAAAGGTGCTCCTCGCCGTGCATGTGGCGCATGAGCAGCTTGTCCGCGCCAAACGGCGTGGAAATGGAGAGGTAGTATTGATCCTGGGTGACGGCCATGGTCCTGTCCTGGGCGGCTGGGGCGCGCCGCTAGCGATCCTTCTTGTCCGGAAACGATTCGTGCAAGTCCTTGTACCACTGCCGCCAGCCCTTGTACTTGGGCGGCACCAGTTGCGAAATGTCCTCGATGCTGCGGTTCTTGTCCAGCCGTTGCAGGGCGCGCACGCGGTCCGCGTCGTCATCTTCGGAGGACGCAGGGGGCGGGGCAACGGGCGGCGCGCCCGCCGAGGGGGGAACGGACGGCGGGCCGGAGGCCGGGGGCTTGGGCGGCGCGGCGCGCCGGGGTTGCGGAAACGGCGGCGGCGGAGGCACCTCGTCGTGCAGCCCGATAACCGGCTCGGCGTCCGTGGACTGGGGAGCTCCCTTGCCCCTGTTGACGGCGGGCGAGGCCGTGGGCCTGGGCGGCGCGCTTGGGGACGGGAACGACCCGCCCGGGGGCTGGGGCAGCGCAAAGGGGGACCGCGCCTTGCCCTGGGCATCAACGGGAAAGGCCGGAGCCTTGGGCTGCTCGGCCTGGGGCCGGGGCGGCGCGGCATGGGTTGGAACGGCCTGGGGTGGCGCGGACACGGGCGTGGCCTGAAGCGGCGCGGGCGCCTGCCCCGGCGCGGGCTGGGCCGCCTCGTCCGGTTGCCCCATGGGCCGGAAATCGAAATCAAAGTCGCCCGACGGCCCCATGGTCACATGGATGCGGTGCAGCTCCTTGCCATAGCCGATCTGGAGCAGCAGCTCCCGCGACAGTTCGGGCAGCAGGTCGTGGTTGATGATGGTGTCGATGGCGCGCGCGCCCGCATCGCCGCCGCCCTCCGGCCCGGTGCAACGCCTGGCCACCGTGGCGGCGACCTCGGGATCCCAGGTCAGCGCCGCGCCGTGGTTGCGCAGGATGCGTCCCCGCAGCCGGTCGAGCTTGAGCTTGGTGATGGCCATGATCTCGCGCTCGCCCAGGGCGTAGTAGGGCACCACCACCAGCCGTCCCAGAAAGGCGGGCTGCCACGCCGCGCGCAGGGCCGGGCGCACCGCAGCCACCAGGTCGGCCTGGGCCGGACGCCGCGCGCTCCTGGCGCACAACGCCTCGATGGCCTCGGCCCCCAGGTTGGAGGCCAGGATAATCAACGTGTTCTTGAAGTCCACCGAGAGTCCCTCGCCGTCCTCCATCACGCCCTTGTCGAACACCTGGTAAAACAGTTCCAGCACGTCCGGGTGCGCCTTTTCCACCTCGTCGAGCAGGATGACCGCGTACGGGTTGCGCCGCACCGCCTCGGTAAGCACCCCGCCCTGGCCAAACCCCACGTAGCCGGGCGGCGCGCCCTTGAGCGAGGCCACGGCATGCGCCTCCTGGTATTCGCTCATGTTGACCACGATGCAGTTGCGGCTGCCGCCGTACAGCAGTTCGGCCAGGGACACGGCGGTCTCGGTCTTGCCCACGCCGCTGGGGCCGACGAGCAGAAACACGCCCACCGGCTTGCTGGCGTCCAGCAGGTCGGCGCGGTAGGTGCGGATGTGGCGCGCCAGGGTTTCCACCGCCTCCGGCTGGCCGACGATCCGCTTTTCCAATTCCTCGCCCAGCACCAGGATGGCGTCCAGCTCGTCGCGCACCATGCGGCCCATGGGAATGCCGGTCCAGGCCGAGACCACGCGCGCCACCACCCTGCCGTCCACCGCCGGGTGCACCAGCGGGTTGCCGCCCTGCGCCACGGCCAGGTCGTCCTGGGCCGCCCGGTATTCGCGCCGCTTGGCAGCCAGTTTTTCCAGCTGCACGTCCGTGGCCGAGCGGCCAGGGGCATGCAGCTCCCTTTCCAGCGCGTGCAGCCGCTTGACCAGGCGCAACTCTTCCTTGAGGCGGCGTTCCAGATCCTTGTTCTCCGTGGCCAGCAGGTCGTATTCGGCGCGCAGGCCGGCAAGCCGTTCCTCGTTGCCGCCGCCCGTGCGCCCCTCGCGCTCCAGCACCGCCATCTCGGCCTTGAGCCCGGTCAGGCTCTGGGCCGCGATCTCCAGGTCGCGGCAGATGCCGGACTGCTCCATGGCCACGCGGGCGCAGGCCGTGTCGAGCACGCTCACCGCCTTGTCCGGCAGCTTGCGGCCCGCGATGTAGCGCTGCGACAGGCGCACCGCCTCGACCACGGCCTCGTCGCGGATGGTCACGCCATGGTGGCCCGCCAGCCGCTCGGCGGCCAAGCGCAGCATTTCCACGGCCGCCGCCTCGTCCGGCTCGTCCACCTTGACCACGGTGAACCGGCGCGCCAGCGCGCCGTCCTTCTCGAAATATTTCTTGTATTCCGACCAGGTGGTGGCCGCCACGGTGCGCAGCTCGCCCCGCGCCAGGGCGGGTTTGAGCAGGTTGGCCGCGTCCGACGCGCCCGTTGCCGCGCCCGCGCCGATGAGCGTGTGCGCCTCGTCGATGAACAGGATGACCGGCGAGGCCGAGGCCTCGCATTCGGCCAGCACCCGCTTGACCCGGTCCTCGAATTCGCCCCGCACGCCCGCTCCCGCCTGCAACTGGCCCAGATCCAGGGCGCGCACCGCCACGTTCTTCAGCGGTTCGGGCACCTCGCCCTGGGCCACGCGCACGGCGAACCCCTCCATGACCGCGGTCTTGCCCACCCCGGCCTCGCCCACGAGGATGGGGTTGTTCTGCCGCCTGCGCATGAGGATGTGGATGCACTGCCAGATTTCCGCCTCGCGCCCGTGCACCGGGTCGATCTTGCCGTCCCGCGCGCGGGCGGTCAGATCCACGGTGAAGGCGTCCAGCGCCGAGTCCGTGGCTGTGGCCGTGGCCGCAGCCGCAACCGCCGGAGCGGCCTTGCCCCGCGTGAGCGGCCTGCCGGACAGCGCCTCTTCCTTGGAGCCGCGCACCACCGAGACCGCCTGGTCGCGCAGCGCGTCGCGCGGGATGGCCAAGAGGCTCTTGCAACTGGTGGTGATGGCCGCGTGCAGCGCATCGTCGTCGATGCACGCCACAAGCACGCCGCCCGAGCGCACCTCGGGCCAGCCCAGGGTCAGCGACGAGGCGAGCCACGCCTTTTCCAGCAGCGCGATGAGATGGGGCGAAAAGGTGGGCGAACGGGTGGCGCCCCATTTGAGGCCTTCCACGGCGCGCGACAGCTCGGTGGCCATGTTGCCCGCGTTCACCCCGAAGTGGGCCAGCAGCCGTTTCAGATCGGAGTCGGCATAGTCCAGAAGCTTGAGCAGCAGGTGCTCCACTTCCACATGGTAGTTGGTCTGGAACACCGCCAGCTGCGTCGCTTCCTCAAGGGCGCGGCGGCAGTGGCCGTTCAGCTTGGCGGCAAGGGATTCAAGCGTATAGCTCATGGTCCACCCTGAACGGCTCTTCGGTCCAGGTGCGCAGGGTCACGCCCACTGCCGCGTCCTTCTCGTGCGGCGCGGCCCCCAGCCACGCGGTCCAGCCCAGGTAGGAACCGTCCGAGGCGCCCAACCGTGCCTGGCGGGCCTCCGGAGCCTTGACCTTGAACCGGATGTCCGCATCCAGTTCCGCCTCGGTGTAAAAGCGCACCAGCTGGCACAACGGCTCGAACGCCTCCCCCACCGGCAGGAAATTCACGTAGGTGTCGAAGTCGAGCGGACCCACATCGAGCCGGAACCGCGCCCGCTGCTCCCACACCCGGCCGCCCAGGAGCGCGCTTTCGCCCAGCACGTTGTTCGCGCCCTTGCGCATGCCGATGCGGGTGTACTGGTCCGGCTCCAGAATGTACCAGCCGCCCGTGAACTGCGTGCCGCGCACGGTCACGCCAAAATAGTCGGACAGCATGTTTTCCAGGCCGACCATGGACCGGGGCTGGTTGGCCAGCAGCGCGGTGTAGCGCAACAGCGCGCCGTCGTGCACCGCCAGCCGCCCCACCGCCGCGCCCGGCTTGCCGCGCAGCCCCTCGGTGCCCATGCCCATGAGCGAATAGGCATAGGTGGCGAACAGCGAATGGGACGGATGCTTCCACTCGAACCCCAGCCGCCGGGTCTTGCGCACCCGGTACATGAGGCTGACAAGGCGGTGGTTGAAGATGTCCAGAAAATCCTTGAGCACGAAATCGCGGCGCTTGGCGCGATCCAGGATGAGCTCGGTCAGCGCGCCGGGCATGGGGCCAAGCGCGCCCGTGAGGCCCATGAAGGTGACCTCCATGTTCGCCGGCCCCTTGTCCCCTGTCTCGGGCGCGGGGGGGCGGACCTCAAAGACCTCGCTGGCCGGGAAGTCGAAGGACACGCGGGAGGTGAAGCGCACGGCTTCCTTGTCCGGCTGCGTCTCCTCGCCGGGCGAACGCAGCCAGGGCCGCAGCATCTCCAACAACCGCACGGCCTGGTAAAAGCCGAAGCGGTGTCCCTCGTCCTGGAGCCAGTCGGCTACAGAATGATCTGATCGCCAGCCATGGGGGGCCATTGCTTCCAGACTCCTTCACGCTGCACGCTGGAAATCTTCAACTGCGTGAACGAATTGATGGACACATACATGGCGAAGAATCGGTTGAGCACCGAGGCCAGCAGGTAGGCGCTGCTGCCCACGTACAGGCTCTCGTCAAAGGTGAGCGACACCTCGATGCCGCGCGCGAATCCCTTCCACGCCTCGCCGCGCATCTGGCGCACAACGCGCTTGGTGGTCATTTCCTTGATGCCCGCCACCTGCTGGAACACGAAGGGGCTGTCCGCATAGTTGTACAGGAACAGCATCTCCCGCAACGCCTTGAGACTCGCGTCGGCGTTGGACAACGACAGGTGGTTGAGCGACAGGTGCGAGATGAGCCGCCACAAGGTCGAACCGCCCAGGGGCGGATCGATCTGCAGGGTGGGCTTTTTCAGCATCTCGATGGCATGCAGGGGCGCGGCTTCTTCGATCTCCAGCGCCGCGCCGGCGGGGATTTCCTCGGCCATGTGACGGTTCGTGCACAGGGTTCGGGCAAAAACGGACTGCACCGGCGGCAGGTTGGGCTGGAAATCCAGATCCACGAAGGACAACGACATCTCCGTGCCGGACAGATGCGCCGCCGTGGCCGGGAACCGCCGCCCCACCCAGAACGCGGCCTGCTGGTCCGCCTCCATGTGGTGGGTAAAGGAAAAATACGATTCGTAGGGAATGGAGTCGCCGCCGCCCGGCTCGAACGCGCTCACGGACTCGATGGTGTGGATCTCGGTGGAGGCGTTGCGCCGCACGTCGGCCATGAGGCGGTAGTCGGTCTGGGTATGGTCCAGCCGGATGGGCTCGGTGATCTTGGAGAACAGGTTGATGATGGGCGCGCAGCCAAGCCTGAAGGTGTCCGCCCCTATGGTCAGCCGCCCGGTGGGCAGCTGCTTGAGCAGGATCAGGATGTCGAACGACTCCTCGGCCTTGGACAGGTCGATGTTGTCCACGTCAAAAAAGAGAAATTTGTCCGGGAAGGTGAAATATTCCTGCAGCAGCCGGTAGCCCGGGTGGGCGTGGGGCTGGAAGGGCAGCACGGCCTCGTCCCGGTCAAACCCCACGGGCCGCAGGCTGTTCTGGGACAGCATTCTCGGCCGCGCCGTATCGCCGTCGGGCAACAGCGCCACGCCGCGCACCTGGGTGAACAGCAGTTCGTACAGCGCGAACACATGCAGCAGGTCGCCGTGGATGAAAAACCGCAATTGCCGCATGGACAGCTCGTTGAGCGGCACGCCGTCCGCCCGCAGCCGGATGCGCAGAACGCTCGCCACGTCCGCCGCGCTGTCCAGGAAGTCGAACTGGTCCACGGATTCGAAATCCGCGCCCACCACCTCCACGGGCCACAGGGTCACCGGATAGCAGGTCCGGAAGCGGCAGGTCACGCCATCCGCCCCGGATTCGGCATAGAGCCTGGTGTGGCGCGCAATGGTGTGCCCGCCGGTCAGTTCGCCCTGTTCGGGGTCGGGCGTGAACTGGACCACGCTCATGGATGGCACGGGGCACAGATAGTGCGGATACAGGATGTTCAGGAGCGCGGTGGAGACTTCGGGCAGTTCGTTGTCGATATTGAGCTGCACGCGCGCCGACAGAAAGGCGAAGGACTCGATGAGCCGCTCGATGAGCGGATCCACGCACTCGTCCACGCCCATCTCCAGGCGGTGGGCGATCTTGGGGTAGCGGCGCGAGAACGCCCCCCCCATGGTGCGCAGGTAGCTTAGCTCGCGCTGGTAATAGCGCAGCAACTCGTCATTCAATCCACTCATGGAACGCGTACCTGCCCTGTTGCAAATCCAAAAGCAGCGGGAAGGATACCGGCTCGCGCCCGGTCCTGTCCAGCACCAGCATGCCCTCCAGCACCACCTGCAACCGCTTGTACTCGCCGGGCACCGGGGTGATGAACACCTCCACCTCGCGCAGCCTGGGCTCGAACGCCTCCAGGAAACGGCGCAGGATGGTGCGCATGCGCAGCTGGTCGTCCTTGTTGGCGGTGTAGTAGTTGCCGAAGTCGGGAATGCCGTAATCGATGACGCTCAAGTCGCGCGTATCGAGTTCCGGAACGGAGAAGGAGGTGCGGGTGTTGAGCAGCCAGAGGAGATCCCGCCGCACAGACTCCTTGTATTCCGTCAAGGTCAGGGTCCGCTTCGGAACCCGCTCGTGCGAACGCAGCGGTTCCACGTCCACGAGCCGGTCCAGAAGCGGAGCCCTGATGTCTGACTTCGGCCTGCGCATCCCCTCTTACGCGCTACGCGATCTTCTTGGAGGACAGGTCGTGGCTCACAGGCTGAGCCGCGCCGCCCTTGCCGTCGGCACGCTGCTGCGGCGTGTACACGTACTGGACGTAGCTGTAGTTGAGGGAAATGTTTTCAATGGGAAGGTCACCACCGCCACCCGCGATGTTGTAGGACGTCACGATGACGTTGTTCATGATGATCTTCAGGTACTCAACGGGCTTGTTTTCCGTGTCGCCGCTTGCGCGGTAGCAGGTCACCGTGCAGGAGGGAATCTGCATGCCGCTCCAGCAATGCTTGAGCAGGTCGTCGGTGGCCGAGCTGATGTATTTCGAATAGCAGAAGTCATTGTGCGTGGCGGCTTCCACGGTGCCCGATCCGGACACGCTGCGGGTGGCCGACGACGTCTGGGTGAAGCTGTGACTCCAGGAAAGCATCTCGATCTCACCAACGTGCTCAGCGGCGTCACTGCCGCCGGTGATGCCTTCCATTTTGATATACGCATTAATGGCCATATCTCTCTCCTTGTGGAATCATTACGTCGTTCTTGGTCGGCGCCGGTACATGTGGCGCGGCGGTCCCTGCGGGCCGCCGCGCCGTCAGGTCATGTGGTTACGCCGGCGGCGGCAGTTCGGCCACCAGACGGATGGACGCCGTGAGTTCCTCGAGCTGGAAATGCGGCTTGAGGAACACGGTGGCGTTGTAGCATCCGGGCTTGCCCGGGATGTCCGTCACGTCGATGCGCGCTTCGCGCAGGGGATACTGCGCCTTCAAATCCTGGCCCGCATCGTCGCGGCCCATCACGTAGTTCATGATCCACGTGTTCAGGAAGGTGGCCACGTTTTCAGCGGTCATGAAGCTGCCGATCTTGTCGCGCATGATCGCCTTGATGTAGTGGGCGAAACGCGATGCGTTGAGCAGGTACGGCAGCACGGCGGACAAACGCGCGTTGGCGTTGGCCTGGTCCGTGTTGTAGATCTTCGGCTTGTTGCAGGTCTGGCCGCCGAAGAACGCCGCATAGTCGGTCTGCTTGCAATAGATGAGCGGAATGAAGCCAAGCTTGGACAGCTCGTTTTCGCGGCGGTCCGTGATGGCCAGTTCCGTGGGGCATTTCACGGCGATGTCGCCGTCGTCGGTGAGGAAGGTGTGCGTGGGCAGACCTTCGACCAGGCCGCCGCCTTCCACGCCGCGGATGGCCGCGGTCCAACCGTACTTGGCGAAGGCGGTGGTGATGCGCAACGCCAGCGCCCAGGCCGCGTTGCCCCACAAGTACTTCTCATGCACCTTGCCGTCCACGTCTTCCACGAAGTTGAACTCTTCCACCGGCACGGTGTCCGGGCCGTAGGGCAGGCGCAGCAGGATGTGCGGCATGGCCAGCGCCACGTACCGGGAATCATCGCTGTCGCGGAACGAACGCCATTTGATGAGTTCGGCGGATTCGAAGATCTTGGCCAGGTCGCGCGGCACGGCCAGATCGGTGAAGCTCTCCATGTCGAAGAGCTTGGGATCGGTGCCCATGAGCAGCGGCGCATGCGCGGCGGCAGCCACGTTCGAGATCTTTTCGATAAAGGCCATGTCCTGCGGATGGCGGCTGATCTCGTAGTTGCCCATGAGGCAGCTGTAGGGATGCCCGCCGAAGGTGCCGTATTCCTCTTCGTACACCTTCTTGAAGAGCACGGACTGGTCGAATTCCACGGCCTTTTCCAGGTCTTTCAGCAGTTCCTTCTTGGTCACGTTGAGCACGCGCAGCTTCAGCATTTCGCCGGTCTCGGTGCCCATGACCAGGTACTGCAAACCGCGCCACGTGGCCTCCATCTGCTGGAACGCGGGCGCGTGCATGATCTCGTTGAGCTGCTGCGACAGCAGTTCGTCGATCTGCGCAATGCGGCTGTTGATCATCGCCGCGGTGTCCTTGCTCACGGTCATGGACTCGTCGAGCACCTGCTTGGCGAATTCGCCTACGAGATCCTTGGCGTAGTCCACCTGGGTCTCGTCTTTGACCATCTTTCCATCGTACAGTATTTTTTCAAGAATTGTCTTTTCGCCTTCAGCCATGACGATTCTCCTTGCTGAGCCTTATAATGGGTTGACGATACGGCATCATCAGCCGCTAGCCTTCGGCCGGGGCTTCTTCGGCCGGGGCTTCTTCAGCCGCTTCTTCCGGCTTCAGGGTCTGCAACTCGTCGGTGTTTTCCAACACCTGTTGCAGCAGACCGTCCAGATCGTCGTTGCCGTCCAGCTTGGTCAGCAGGTCGGCAAGGCGGCGGCGCGCCTCGAACAGCTTGCGCAGGGCGGGAACCTGATGGATGATGTTCGTCGGTTCAAAATCGTCCAGACTGTTGAAGGTCAAGGCAATATTGAGCTTCTTGTCCTCGTCGGTCAGTTTGTTCTGGGCCTGGAAAGTCACTCGCGAATTGGACGAGGCGAGGATGTCGTTGATGTTGTCCCGATCGATGTACACAAACTTCCGATCCTTCAGCTTCGGAAGCGGTTGTTCGGGATTGCCCGAAAGGTCGGCCATGATACCCACGACATACGGCAACTGCTTCATGATGATCGCATCGCCGATCTCCACGTCATAGGTGATCTGCACTCTCGGGGGTCTGATCCTGCCGAGTTTTTTCTGCGTGCTTTCTGCTGCCATCGAATCCTCCTTTTGTGCTGCCTCGAAAAAATACGCCTTATTGGTGTAATTCCGAAATCCCCTTGCTTTTTACTACGTCTTGCCACTGTTTTATATTTATAGCAACACGTTCATCCTTTTAATGACGATACTTTCACGACATACCGCACAATTGAATGCATGTTGCGTCAGCGCCCCTCCTCTCCCTCACCGACCCGCTTCTTCAACCCGAGCAAAACAAATATATTGTCGAGGTCGTTCCGGTTGGCCACAATCTCTTCCAACAGTTCCGTGAGGGTGAGATTCCCCCACGAGACCGCTCGCTTGATGAGATAGGGCGTTGGGCTGTGCGGTTCGGTTATCATGAGGTAATCAGCGGCTTCGGCCAACATCCTGTAGGCTTGCGCCCTGCTCCGTATGCCTCCTGATCCGGTGGCCTGCGCCTCGTTCTCGCGCTCGGGCGTGGTCTCCTTCTCGGGCATGTTCTCCTCCACGGCTTCGGAGGATTTCCCCCCGTTTTTTTCACCGTACAACTTCTTCACCACCTGTTCGATGGCCACGAGCGTCTCTCTGAGCTGGATGAGGCTCGGCGACTGCACGCCGCACCGCTCATCCAGCAACGCCTCCAACTTCACGATATTGCGTATGCTCGAACCCAAATCGGTGGCCGCGGCGTAATAATAGTCCTCGGGCGTGAACATGACGCTGCCCAGGAACTTGGGACGCGTCACCTTGCCCTGGCGCTCGGCGATCATGAAGGCTTTCTTGTCCCGTTGCGCCACCTGCTCCAGGTAGTTGGCCGCTTCCCAGTCCGCATAGGTATACGGCTTGGCGTCGATGGTCTGCGGCTTGGTGATGGGAATGAGCTTGACCGTGATGGAAAGCTTTTCATTGATCCAGCGGAAGGGAGAAATCCGCAGTTCAACGTCGTCTTCCTCCAACGGCGGATACACGTTGTCCCAATAGGTTTCGCACAAGAAGGTTATGTATTCCAGCCCTTCGCGCAGCCCGCAAAAATGGTCCACCTTGACCAGGGCTTCCAGGAGCCACGTGGCGATCTGGATATCCTTGCTGCGCTTTTCAAGCGCGTCCACGCACAACCGTTTGACCTGCACCCAGTCGGCACGTTTGAGATCGGTCTCCCACACGCCCTGCGGCAACGTGGCGTCATCCTCGCGGCGGGCATCGCGCACGGCGTCGTACACCTTGTCGTAACGCAAGTCCTCGCCACAGGGATTGTCCCCGGGGATGGGCACACTCAGCGCCTGCCAGTCCAAAAGCGGCTGGGCAGCCATGCCCACCTCCCCCGCCCGGTCGGACGACGCCGTAGCGTCCGCCGTATCCAGGCCTGTTGCCGATTGTGCCTTCCGTTCTTCCTGGGCCATATATCTCTCCGCGACAGCCGCCCGCCTACTGGCGGGCAACCTGCTGCGAACGCAGTTTCAATTCCGGGGCGCTGTCCGGGAAACGGGGCAGCTCCACCTGCACCAGACTTTCCTTGCCCTCGCCCGACTGCACGGGTGCGGACAATCCCAGGCGCAGGTACAGCCGCGCCGTGGTGGGTTCCACATACACGCCGCTGCCCGCCTCGCCCGCCGTGGCGGCGCCGCTGGGCACGGTGTCGATCTCGAACTTGAGCACGTGCGGCCGCTGCTTCTTGTCCAGGGCAAAGTCCTCGCGACTGGCCATGTATTCGCGCATGAAGTACAGCAGCCCCCAGTTGCTCTCAAAGTCATAGCTCACGGTACGGTCGAGCACGGTCATGCCAACCGCGCCGCTGCGCGGCAGGGGCGACACGGGCGCGTTCTTCGCCCAACGCAACGTCAGGGCCACAGGATCGCCAAAACGCCACAACAGTTGGTTCTTTTCGCCCATGAAACGGATCTGCTGCGCCGACGAGCCGAACTGCCATTCGATGACGTTGCTCGCCCCCACCTCGTTGTCCTTGCGCACCCGGAAGTCCACCTTGACCTCATACTCGGGCCGCGCCAGCTCCTCGTTGGACAGGAACGGCAGGAAGAAGGCGTGGGTCTTGTCCAGGCGGTCCAGGAATTCCAGCACCTCGTCGCCGGCGATGACGTTGCGGCGGTTGGCGCGCAGCAGTTTCTTGCCGGTTTCCAGGTACGGGCCGTACATGTGGAAGAGGCGGCGGATGTCGGAGGGGTCGGCCTCGTTGAAGCCGCCCAGGCTCGGACCCGCCTTGGAGAACGGGAACTTGCCCGCCAGCGTGTCGTTGAAGAACGTGGCCAGTTCGTTGTAGGCCGCCGCGAACGCGCTTTGCGACAGTTCCAGGCACCGGTTGTTCACGTCGGACAAGAGCTGCTTGCGCCGCTGCATGAAGAAGTTGCCATAGCGCCGTTCCAGATCATCGTCCGTGATCTTTTCGGAATAATTCTCCACCGTGATGCCGTTCAGGTCAAAGAGAATGAGCTTTTCAAGCTGGGTGATGGCGTTTTCAGGCTGCTTGCGCTCATACTTGTCCAGTTCGCGGATGATCCGCTCCCAGGTGACCACCAGATTCTGCGTGCGCTCGTTCTCGAAAAGCGGCCTGCGCAGGAAATAGGCCACCAGCGGCTCGGCGTACTCCATGGCCAGGAACTCGATGCGGCGGCGCTGGATGTCCAGATACAGGCGCAGTTCGTCCTTGTCCCCGGAGTCAAAGGCCGCGAACGCCAGCGGATCATGGCCGTTCCACCAGCCAAGGCCGTCGCGCTTGGGCACGTACAGGTTGTCGCGGTCAAAGATGGCGCCCACCGCTTCGAGCAGCATGGTCGCCTGCCCGTCCACGGTGCGCGAAAACACGACGGAGGATTCCGCCATGCCCAGATCGTCAAAAATTTCCTGCAATTGCAGGAAATACGGCACGGCTTCCTTGAAATTCTTGATCTCGATCTGGATGTTCTTTTCCAGATGGCTGGAGGAGATGCCCTGGGCGTGCATCTCTATGTCCTGGGCGCGGTGGATGAGCGCCATCATGTTGCGCTGCAACTGGTCGCGTCCCTCGCGCTTGATGGTGTCCTGCAACTCGGACGGAAAGGCGCTCAATTGCTCGTCCAGGAACCGCTTGTACGGTTCCGCCAGGCCAATCGCCTCGGTCAGCAACCTGGTGTTCCAGATGATGCGGTTGCCCACGGGCACAGCGGCCTTGCGGTAGGATTCGGACGCGGTCTCCATGAACCGCTGCGCCTGGAAGGCGGCCAAGGCGTCGCGCAGCGACAGCACCGCCGGAGACAGCTGCAAGGTGACGACGTCGTCCTTGCGCTCCAGCAGGGGGCCGGTGAGACGGCTCTTCAGCAAGGCCAATTCCGTCTTGATCTTGTCGAACCGCTCCACACCCGATTCCATGTATTTCTTGACGTAATCCTGCCCGATCATGGGCGTGGCCTCGGCCGAGGCGATGAGCTTTTCGTATTCGGGACCGAGATCGAGCGTGGGGCCGGACAGCCACGCGTATTCGGGCCGCGCCAGCACCTTCTGGGTGCGGTCCATGAGGCCGAGCAGCGCGGCGATGCCCTCGGGCGTGCCCTTTTCAAAACCGCCCGTGGCCTCGAAACGGTCCAGGCTGTATTGCAGTTCGCGCAACGAGGTCATGATGGGGTTGGCTTCCAAGGCCCGCTGGTACACCAGGTTGAGCAGCTTGCGGAACTTGGCCCGGAACTTGATGCGGAACACCGAGAACTTGAGCGAACGGTACTGCACCTCGCGCAACGCCTGGTGGAAATACTGCGCGCCCGTGAAGAAGTCGCGCGGCACCTGCATGTCGAAGATGTAATCCACGATGATGCCCAGGTCGTTCAGGTCGTCCGAATCCGCCAGGCCGTTGTAGCGCTCCACAATATGCTCAAGCTGGCCAAGCTCTTCAAGGAACACCTTCAGATCCTTGAACTGCTCCGTCTCTTCCACAAACTGGGGCTTGATGTCGTCGCGCGGCACGGAATCCGGAATGTCCTCGGTCTTGATGACATCCTTGAGCTTCTGGATGACGCCGATGAACACCGCCTTCATGATGACCTGGTCATAGGCCGTGACCATGGACTTGCGGATCTTGTCGTGCAGGGGGCTGACCCAGGAGCCGGGATAGAAGATGGAGGTCAGGTCCGCGTCGCGGGTCTTGACCATGCCGCCGAACAGACTGAGCGCCTTGTCCTCGAAATTGATGCGCACCGTGGGCTGAGACAAAAGGCGCAGGAACGACATGCCGCTGCGCATGTCGCCGCCGTCCTGCTCTTCCTGGATCACGTCGCGCGCGATGTCCTGCATGAGCGGGGACAGGGTCTTGATGTCCTTGTGCAACCCCCAGTATCCCCCGGCGAGGCCAAGCCCCCACAACAGCGCCACGGCCAGCGTGGCGGTTTGCAGCCAGCGCGCGGTGCGGTTGCGCGACAGCATGGTGCGGGCAATGGGCCGGGAAAGGGTATATTCGGGAAAGACCTTGCGTTCCAACAGATCGCGCAGGAAGTGGGGGTATCCCTGCAACATGCTCCGCGTGCCGTTCTCCCGGCATTCACCGCAAAAGTAGACGCCCCGGAAGAAAAACGATTCGTGGTACACGCTTTTCTGGAAAAGCTGGTTCATGTAGGCGCGCAACGGCTCGTTCATGGTGGCGAAGCAGGCGGGGAAGGCGAACAGCGCATCCGGGTCCGGGATGTCGCGCGCCTCGGCAAAGATCTCCACCTGCGCCTCGCTCAACCGCCGCGACATCGTGCCAAAGGCCTCGTCGGCCCATTCCTGCGAATAGGCGGCGTCCACCGCATAGGGCGAGGACCAGCCCAGAATGCCCTCGTGCAACCGCCGGGGCATGGCATTGCAAAACGCGCCAAAGCCGTGCACCTGGTCGCACTTGGTCACCAGCAGATAGACGGGAAGCCGCAGCCCCAGCACCTTTTGCGCCTGCCACAGCTTGGCGTACACCAGGGCCGCGCGGCGTTCCGCCTCGCGGATGCGCTTGGCCAGGTTCTCCTCATCGCCCAGAAGCTCCGTGGCGGGGATGGTGAGCACAATGCCGTCCACGGGCTTTTGCTGCCGGTTGCGCTGCAACAGATGCAGCAGCCGGTCCCAACTGCGCTCGTCCGAACCCGAGCCCGACTCCTTGAGCAGCAGTTCGCCGCCCACATCGAGCACCACGCCCTTGTCGAAAAACCACCAGTTGAGACGGGACAGGAAACCCGCGTCGCTGCCGCCGGGATCGGCCATGGCCTGGCCCAGCCCGCAGTTGCGCAACACGCTGGTCTTGCCCGAGCCGTACTGGCCGAGCATGAGGTACCACGGAATCTGGTAGCGGTAGTCGCGCCCGGCCACATTGGCGCGCAGGATGCGCAGCGAGCGGCGGAACGATTCCTTGAGGGTCAGGCTCTTGCCCGGCTGCACGGCCACCACGCCGCCGCTGGCCTTGGCCGCTGCGGCGGCCTCCGCCTCGGCTTCGGCGGCCACGGCCTTTTCCTTCACCTTGGGTTCGGGCTTTTCCTTCTTCTTCCCCTTTTTCCGGGCGACGAGCAGCAGAATGACCGCCACGGAAACCAGGGCCAGGCCGAACATGACCGCCACGATCATGAACGTGGGCAGGTAGGGGTAGAGATGCATCAGGAGGTCCCGTATGGTCTGCATGGCTTCCTATCCCTTGTCCTAGCGCAGAATCTGACCGAGTATCGCGTCAAGATCAGCCGTCATATTGGCCCACATCACCTGTGACATGGCCAGATAAGCCAGGCACACCCCTGCCAGGATCATGGCCCAGACCCGGACGTGGGGCAGCTTCTTGGCCTCGGCCTTTTCCATGGTATGGGCATAGGCGTCGGGGAAGAGCCGCTTGTCCACGGCGTTCAGGTCGGGCTTGCGGTGGTAGATGAAGGCGAAAAGCTCGCGCCGGTAAAAGGCGAGCTTGCCCATGTCTTCGGTCTCGCGGTACTTGCCGGAAAAGCCGAGGGCCAGGGCGAGGAAATAGACCATGGCCATGTCCGTGTACACAGGGTCGCGATCCAGCAGCAGCCTGTCGAGCTTTTCAAAAAACCGTTCACCGGCCATCTTGGTGCCGAAAAGCCGGTGCTCCAGCAGCAACGGACGCCAGGCGTCACGCCCTTCCCAGTCCAGATTGAGCAGGATTTCATCGGCCAGGGCCGCCATGACGTACTGCGCGTCCTTGTAGTAGGACGCGCCATATTCGCCGCCCGAGCGCCGGGCGTCCAAGGCCTGCTGTTCCAGGAGCGCCAGCAGCCGGGCATGGATGGACGCGGCCTTTTGGGGCGGTTCGCGGTCAGCGCCCTCCAGGGAGTCATCGGCGACCGGCCGCGTCTGCTGGAACGGGGCGAGCAGATCCCTGGCCTCGTCGTCCGTGGCCGGGGCTTCGGCGGGCGCCGTGGCCGCCGCGTCGAACGCTTCGGCATCGACCGGGGCGGAGCGGGCGGTATCCACCACGAAATGTTTGAGCCGCACCACCTCGGTGTAGAACTCCAGGAATTGGGTGGCGAGGAAGGAACGGCTGCCGTTGGGCAGGGAGATCGAGCCGCCAAACCGCATGGTGGCGGGGTCGATGCGGCGCGCGGGTTGCGGCGCCTCGGCGGCGGTGGCCGCGCCAAGGGTGAGGGTCATGGATGCGGGAACCGGGGAGGGGCCGGGCGCGGGTTCTTCCTTTCCCCGCCCAAAACGGGACGAGACAAGGCCACGCCCCTTCACCTTGGGCCATACGAATTTCCCAAGGATGCCGCCCACGGCGAGAAGCGCGAAGCCGAACATCACCCACCTGGCCACACTCATGGGGATGTAGGCGTACAGGGTGGAAAAGATGTCCCGTATAGCGTTCATCCAGGCTCCGTTGTCCGGTTCTGCCGGGGTCAGGCGTTACGCACGTAAAACACCACGCCGAGCGGCGTCAGCTCGCCCTTGGTGTCCATGCTGTTGGCAATGACCAGATTTTCCCCGGCCACAATGAAGTTCGGATCGGGCGTGATCTCGTACAGCACCACGCCGCGCGGCGGCACGATGTCCGCGTCGGCTTCCACCTGTTTGCGGGGCGCGCCCAGGATGCGCTTGCGCTGCAACGACTGCACCACCGAGGACGAACCCACCAGCGCCTTGTCCATCCAGGCCACGGTGTCCCTGTCCGCCAGATCGCCACGGGTGCGGATGCCCACGACCATACGGTCGGCCACCCATTCCTCCTCCATGCGCAACACGAACACGCCGCTCTTCACGCGGAACGGCACCACGGAGTAGGCCTCCACAACACCCTCGTCGATGATGCGGAAAAGATAGTCGCGCGCGGATTGGAAACACCGCAACGGATCGTCGTGGTCGTAGGCCATGGGCACGGGCGGCACCAACGACATGCCCACGCAGGCCAAATTGCCGATGAGCGTGCACAGCCCTATATATAATTGATAAGGATGGGCCACGCCGGTGCCCTGGGCCGCCTCGAAGGCGGGCAGCGCCGACACCATGCCGTGGATCATGATTTTGGTTTCCAGGATCATGGGACCGGTCATGGCCGAGGAGGCGTTGACGCGGCCGGCGAGGAACAGCGCCTTTTCCCGCAGCCTCTCGGCCACACGGCCGCACAGTTCGCCCAGCGGCGACGCCTTGGGCACCGCCAGCTGCGGGGGCACGTATTCCGAAAGCCGGTACGCCTCGTTGCCATAGGTGACCGCCGCCAGGGGCAGGGTCACGTATTTCTGGGGCGCCTCGTCGGCCAGCACCAGGCTCATGCGCGGTTTCAGGCGGGGGATTTCCAACTCGGATTCGCCGGTGTTCTCGTCCACGACAACGAGCCCGGCCTTGCTTTCATAGCGGGCCAGATCGCCCTTCACGGCCGCGGCGCCGATCTTGCGCACCGGCAGGGCGATCCGCACCAGGATGGCGGCCTGCGCCAGCTCTTCGGCGTGTTCGGTGAGGTCGAGTTCGAGTTCGTCCTCGCCATGGCGGTGGGAAACCACGAGGCCGTCGGGCATGACGGCCTCCAACTCCAGCACGCGAAACACACCGCCCAGGAGCAGCGTTTCGTCTATCCGCAGGGTGCGCACTCCCCAATGAAAGGGCGAGATGGCGAGGTTGTGGTAGTGTTCCAACTCCTCGGTGCGCAGGGCGAACTGCTGAAAATGGTGGGGCGACAGCATCATCCCCTCGTGCCATTGGATGGCAAGGGGAAGTTCGTGCGCTTTCCTCATCTACCCGTCCTCCGTTGCACAGATCCTGTCGCGTGGGCGCACAGGGCGCTCATGCCGCCCAGGCGGCACGGCGGTGTGCGCTACTGTATCATTTCAACCACAAAATTGCGTTGCTTGAGCCGGATGATGAAGCTGTGACGCGGATCGGTCCGCACCCGATGATCTCCGGGCGTGTAATAATCCACAAAAACGATGAACGCCTTACCCGACACGGTGAGGGGCAACTCCAGGTCTTCCATGTCCAGGCCAGGGACCGGTTCCAGCTCCCACAGCACATAGTCCTCGTTCAGCCTGTGATCCAGCTTGAACTGGGCCTTTTTTTCCATCCACTGCCGCGCGGTCAGCCCCAGCAGCTCCTGTTCCAGATCCTCGTTGTACACCAGCACGATGTCCAGTGCGACCGGGTTGTTCAGATTGGCGTCGGGAGCGCTCTCCACCGTGGCGTACAGGTCGCTCCGGACGAGCTTGCGAGCCATCACGCCCGCGCCGCAGCCCGAAAGCCCTGCCAGCACGCAGACCACAAGGGCGGTCCATGCGATGCCGCGCAGTGCGGCCAGGCCAGGCAAAAATCGTGTCATTCGACAATATTCCAATAGGTTGAATCAACCATTCTCATTCCATGCAACACACCGGGCACCGCCTCTTTTCTTTTTCCCGGCGGCGTCCGGCCCTCGTATTGCCTTGCCCACACATGCAAAGGCCTTCATAACGAGAACTGACGTTAAACCGAACAATATCCTACGTCAATATAAGGAGGCAAAGAAAAGCCGTTCCCTTGGTGCATTCGCGATATACCGTTCATCGATTGCATCCGCACCCGTGCAGTTGCCGTTCGGCCCTTCCTCCTCACGCCCCCATCCTTCCGTGGCAACGCACCCTCGCACGAGGCATGCACGGCTTGGACAGTGACGCACACATGCCGCAACACATCGGGCATGATCGCAGTTCACGGCAGACAATCACGACACAGACGCATCATCGCCCGTTGCACGCATACAAAAGCCCGCACTGCATGGCGACGGCTGCACCATTCGTCACCATCGCCATCCTACCCGCCCCACGGCCTTTTTCCGGCCTTCCCCGCCTGGGGCGGCCAGGAGCGGATCGCCCGGCGTTGCCGCAACAACCCGCTTCCGCTTGGCAAAGCGGTGGGGGGACGCCTTTCCGGCGCCGCCCTCCAAAACGCCACCGACGCCATTATCGCATCGCCTTCCAGAACGCGTCTTGCAGTGCCGCACCTTTCACCCTGTATCGCGCCCGGCCGGATGTCGGCCGGATGCCGCCCCCACGCGCCGTGGCCGCGCGCATCGCGCCCCCCGGCAAACGATGCCCACGCGCCCCTCTGGCGGCAGGCTCGCGGCAACGGCGGGCACACGGGCAGCAAAGCACAAAAACGGCGGTTGCAGCACACTGCCTACCCCGCCGTTTTTCTCCGCATGCGTCCGCCCCCCCGACGGCCGTTGCCCAACAGATACGACAAACAACACGACAAGGCGCTTCGGCCCACGTGTCGCGGGAGCGCCATGCAGACCCCCTCGGCTCCTGGCCGCCACACGGCGGCCCCGGCCAACGCGGCTGCTACAAATTGATGCCGATGGTATGCACGTTCATGACGAGCTTGCCCTCGGCATTCCTGAAATTCGCGTTCAGGGCGGCCAGATACTGCCGCGCCTCTTCGCTCAACCCCTTGGGACCATTCAGCAGACCCACGCGCTCATAGTCCAGGTGGTCGCTCTCCACGATATCCTCAAGCATGGGCTCAAGCCAGTCGGTCATGAGCTTGAAGACAAAGGGATCCGGCTTGGCAAGGCTTTGCTTGACCGGACGCGTGCCCTGATGGCGCGACCTGGGCTCCGAGCCGGGCTGCACGTTGTAGTCGGCGAACCTGAAGCGGATCGTGTTTTCCAGTTCCGGCGGCGCCTGGATATCAAAAGGCATCAGGTGCGGGCGGCGATGCCTGTTGTTGGAGGCATCCAGGAACAGGCGGTACAAAAAACCCGCCTTTTGCCGCGTGGGCTGTTTTTGGTACTCAAGCACGGCGGATTGGAAGATGAACCGGTTGGTGAGGGGATATTTGGCGTCTCCCGCTATCTCTTGGCCGGGCGCGCCGTGAGTGCTGAGCCCCTGGTCCTCGTTTTGCAGAACATTAAAGATGACCGTGCGCCGAAAACTGACGCTGGTTTTAAAGTCATACCATTTTCCCATGACGCGCTCCCGTTCTGGTTTGAACTTCTATGATCCACACCAGCCACTCTTGCAGTATGTGGCGTATCGCGCAAAGAAAGTCAACGCCTATTCCCCGTAATACCGGCTATCCCGTCATCTTAGCCTCGTTGACGGGCTGTACTGCAACACAGGTGGCAATACATGGCTGGCATAGGAACTTTTTTTCACGTATGGTGCCGTTGCCGACTTACCTTCAGCCCCAGGGAGAAGACCATGGCGGACAAGGATCATGTCAATGCGTTCATCGGCAACGGCGTGGTGTATGAAGGCGAACTCACCTTCCAAGGGACCATCCGCATCGACGGCAGCTTTACGGGGCGCATCCTATCGGACGGCAAGTTGGTGCTCGGACGGCAGGGGGTCATCAAGGGCGATGTCATGGTTGCCGAATACATTGCCGACGGCCTCATGGAGGGGCGGCTGCGCGCCTCCGCCACAGTCATCCTCATGAGCCACGCCCGCACCGTCGGCGAGGTATACACCCCGGTACTGGTGGTGGATGAAGGCGCGGTCATCGACGGCGCCATCACCATGGGGCCGCTGGGCGCAGCCCCGGACTGGGCCACCGCCACCGCGTCCGCCCCCAAGGCCGCCCCACAGGCGGCGCCCGTTCCGGCCCTTGTGCACGGCGACGCCCAACCCCCCACCGAACCCGCGTCCGCCACGCCCCTTGCCGCCCCCGCCCCCCCCGCGTCGTCGGACGCCACGCCGGAGCCCTCCGAGTCCCTGCCCGGCGACGACGGCCAGGCGACGCCCGCCCCCTCCGCCGCGACGGACAACGACCCCGCCCACGGCGACGCCGTTTCCGGCGGCGACGACCAGGACGCGGGGGACGATCCGCCCCTGGCCTCGGTCTGGCATGCGTCGCGGCGGTTCTGACGCACGGGCCATACGACGACATTCCCCATCAAGACACGCGGCGTCCAGCGCCAGTCCCCGCCATGGCCCGTTTACGGCAAAGCCCCCACCCACCTCGCCCCGTGCCCGGCCAGGGCGCGCCCCGGCTGAACCAGCACGCTCATACGCCCACAACGACGGCAACAACATGCCGTCATCAAAATATATTTTACGCACACGTCGTCACAACGACAACGACCCACCCCACCCCCCCGCCTTACCTCCTTTCAACACAGCGGTTTCCTCCATGGCCTGTCGTCGCAGGAAACGTCCCCCTGCGGCGCGTCGTCGTTATTGTCGTCGTACACACCCGGCCCGCGGGGTGCGCCACGGCGGTCCTGCCGCCCCCACACCCCTCGCACCCTTGACAGGCGACCGACCAAAAACCTATGCGTCTACCTGCCACGGAGAGCCCCCATATGCACCTTGTTCCTCCTGACACGCCCCGGCGCGCCGCTCAAAGCCCCCTTGCCGCCCGGGTTGGGCACACCACCCGCGCCGCCATGCAAACGCCGCGCGCGCGCATGGTTGCGGCGCTGCTCTGGCTGCTGGCCGCGACCGCCGTTGTCACCACACTCGCCGTTGTCCCCCCTCTCGCCGCCTCAACCATGCTCTCCGCCGCCTCGGCCACTGCGGAAGCCGCAACGTCCCCTCCCCCAGGCGATGCCTTTGCCTCGGACCAGGGACAGGCCACCTCCGGAGACGTGCACAAGCCCAAAAGAACCGTCCTGTATCTCAATTCCTACCACAACGGCTATTCCTGGTCCGACTCCATCCTCGAAGGCATCCGCGCCGCGCTCAATGCGGGAAAATTCCGCATCGACCTGCAAATCGAGTACATGGACACCAAGAAATATCCCTACGCCGCAACCAAGGAAATCCTGTTCAGCCTCTACCGCGACAAATTCCGCAACGAACGGTTTGACGTGGTGCTCGTGTCCGACAACGCGGCCTACGAGTTTGCCCGCGCCTACCGCAACATCCTCTTTCCCGGCGTGCCCGTGGTCTTTTGCGGGGTCAACGACCTCGACCCCACGCGGTTCAACGAACCGCTCATGACCGGGGCCATCGAGAACTTTGACGCCAAGGAAAGCTTCGACATCGCCTTCCGTTTCCACCCCGAACGGCGCAAGGTGGTCATCATCGGCGACACCTCGCCCACGGACACCGCCATCCTCAACCAGATACGCCAGGTATTGCCGGCTCTTACCGACCGAGCCACCTTCGAGATGTGGACCAAGTACGACCTCATGGAGATCATCCGCCGCGTGCGGGGCCACGCCCACGACACCATCTTCTACGTCATGCCCTTTTACCAGAACGTGGGCGGGGTGCTGTACACCGCCGAGGACGTGGTGGAGGAAATCTACAAGCGTGCGGGTGCCCCGCTGTACAGCGGTTGGGAATTCCTCGTGAACCACGGCATCGTGGGCGGCAGGCTCATTTCCGGCGTGGACCATGGCCGCACCGCCGCGAACATGGCGCTGCGCATCCTTGACGGCGAATCGCCGGAGAACATCCCCATCGTGCCGCAAACGGGCAGTTCCCTCATCTTCGACTGGAACGTGATGCAAAAATTCGGCATCGGCAAGGAGCAACTGCCCGAGGGCAGCCGCATCATCAACGAGCCGCCCGCGTTCTACGAACTGGACAAGGAAGTCTTTTGGACCATCATGGCGGGCCTCGTCTTCCTGCTCATGTTCCTGGCCTTCTTGATCCTGCACCTCATCCAGCGCCGTACCGTTGAAAAGAAAATCAAGAACCAGCTGTCGTTTCAGGAAATCCTCATGGATACCATCCCGCAGCTGATCTGCTGGAAGGATACCCGCCAACGCTACCTGGGCGCCAACCGCACCTTTACCCAGTTCTTCGGCATCGCCTCGCCCGCCGAGATCATGCACAAGACCGACATCCAGCTCATGGCGGGCGCGGCCCTGGCCCAATGGCTGGACGCACTCGACCGGGAGGTGCTCGAATCGGGCCAGCCCAGACGGCGCGAGCAGTGGAGCGGCGCGGACGCCAGCGGCGCCACCGTATGGCTTGAAATCACCAAGGTGCCGCTGCAAAACGAAGCGGGCGAAACCGTGGGCACCTTGTCCACGGCGGAGGACGTGACCGGCAAGGTGATGCTGGAAAAACAGCTGCTCCAGTCGCAGAAGATGGAGGCCATCGGCACGCTCGCGGGCGGCATTGCCCATGATTTCAACAACATCCTCACCTCTGTCATCAATTCCACCGAGCTTGCGCTGCTGGATGTGCCCGACGGTTCGCCCATGGCTGCGGACCTGCAACGCGTGCTGCGCGCGTCGCAGCGCGGCAGCCGTCTGGTCAAACAGATTCTCGCCTTTTCCAAGCCGTCGCAGGAAGGGTTCCTGCCCACGGACGTGGCCGTCATTCTCCGCGAGGTACTCGGGCTCATCCGCCCCTCCCTGCCCGGCGAAATCGAGGTGCGCGAGGACATCCGCGCCAGCGGCCATTGCGTGGCCGACCCCACGCAGATCCACCAGATCATCATGAACCTGTGCACCAACGCCTTCCAGGCCATGCGCGACGACGGCGGCGTCCTGACCCTGGGCCTGGAGGAAACCCTGTGCGACGAGGAACAGGCGCAGCTGCTCAACCTCGTGCCCGGCCCCTATCTGCGCATCACCATCACGGATACCGGCCCCGGCATCTCCCCGGACATCGCGGACAAGATATTCGACCCGTTCTTCACCACCAAGGGCAAGGCGGAAGGCACGGGGCTGGGCTTTGCCGTGGCGCACGGCATAGTCCGGGCGCACAAGGGGGCCATCGCCTTTTCCAGCGTGCCCGGCGAACACACCTCGTTCCACATCTACCTGCCCGGCATCGCCGTGGCCATTGCCGAGCCCCTGTCCTGCGAATACGTCCCGTGCGCGGGCACCGAGCACATCCTGTTCGTGGAGGACGACCAGGACCAGCTCAACTCCGTGCCCAGGGCGCTGGCCCGCCTTGGCTACACGGTCACGCCCCGCGCCAGCGTGGATGAGGCCATGCACACGTTTTCCAGCGACCCGACCCGGTTCGACCTGATCTTGACCGATTTCGACATGCCGGGCAAAAATGGTCTGGAACTGGCGCGGCGCATCGCGGCGGTGGCGCCCGACATGCCCGTGGTCATGGTCTCCGGGCGCAGCCGGGCCATGTCCGCGCACCTCGAATCCGGCAACATCCGCCGCACGGTGCTCAAACCCTACAGCCGCAACACGCTGGCCCGCGCCATCCGCGACGTGCTGGACGGCCGCCCCGAGGAAGACAATGCCCCGCATCCTGATAATTGACGACGACGCCGAAGTCTGCGGCACCATGCAGAGCCTGGCCGACCGCATGCAGATACCCTGCGACACAGCGTTCACCCTGCAGCAGGGCATCGCCCAGGCCTCGTCCGGCACCTACGACATCATCTTTCTGGATGTGCGCCTGCCCGACGGCAACGGCCTGACCGCCCTGCCCGACTTGAAGCGGGCGCTGGGCCAGCCGGAAATCATCATCCTGACCGGTCAGGGCGATCCCGACGGCGCGGAACTGGCCATTCAGGGCGGGGCGTGGGACTACCTGGTCAAGCCCTCCTCCATCAAGCAGACCATGCTCAGCATCCGCCGCGCCCTGTCCTTCCACGAGGAAAAACTGGCGCGGAAACGGCCCGTGGCCCTGCACCTGGAAAACGTCATCGGCGTCAGCCAGCGCATGCAGCAATGCTTCGACATGGTGGCCCAGGCCGCCCAGTCCGACGCGGGCGTGCTGGTGACAGGCGAAACCGGCACCGGCAAGGAGCTGTTCGCCCGCGCCATACATGCCAACAGCGCCCGCGCCAGGGGACGGTTCGTGGTGGTGGACTGCGCCGCCCTGACCGAAACCCTGGTGGAGTCCACCCTGTTCGGCCACCGCAAGGGCGCCTTCACCGGCGCGGACAGGGACCGCGAGGGGCTGGTCAAGCTGGCCGACGGCGGCACCCTGTTCCTGGACGAGGTGGGCGAACTGCCGCCCGCCATGCAAAAGGCGTTTTTGCGGGTGCTGCAGGAAAGGAAATTCCGCCCCGTGGGCTCGGGCACCGAGGTGCACAGCGATTTTCGGCTCATCGCCGCCACCCACCGCAACCTGGACGAAATGGTCGCCACGGGCACCTTCCGCAACGACCTGCTCTTCCGCATCAAGACCATCTATATTGCCCTGCCCCCCCTGCGGGCCCGCCCCGAAGACATCAAGCAACTGGCCGCCTTCAGGGTGGACAAGCTGTGTGAAAAATACGGATTGCCCGGCAAGGCCTTTGACGCGGACACCATGGACGTGCTGACCCGCTATACCTGGGAAGGCAATGTCCGCGAACTGTTCAACGTGCTGGAGCGCGCCTTTGTGGCCGCCGGGCAGGACAAGGTCATCTATGCCATGCACCTGCCCCAGGACGTGCGCATCAAGGTGGCCAAGGCCCACCTGGCCCAGGGGCGCAAACCCGAGCCCGCCCCGGTCGCCGACACCGTGGAGGCCGCCGAGGAGACCGCCCCCCCCGCCTCCTGCCTGGACGACGGCCCCCTGCCCAGCCTCAAGGAGTTCAAGGGGTGCATGGAGCGGCAATACCTGGAGGCCGTGATCCGCCGCTGCCAAGGCAACATTCAGGACATCCTGGACACGACCGGGCTGTCCCGGTCCCATCTCTACGCCCTGCTCAAGAAATACAGCGTCCCCTTCTGACCCCGGTGGCCGGGGCCGTCCCGGCCAGTCCATTCACGGGCGGCTGTCCGTTTTTCCGGACAACGCCGTTCCCTGTCCACAAAACCGGACGCGTCCACGCGGAACAGGCGTCCTTTTTTTCGGACTGTGCGGCGTCCTCCTCCGGGCCACCCCTCGCCCTTTCCGTATAACACACCACCATTGCCCACGATTTCTCCTCCCAGGCAGGATGGCACGTTTCTTGTTGCCCTTACCAGAAACGCGGCTTCCGCCGCGCCAGGAGCCATAGTGAAAGAAAACAGCTGGACGCAACATGCACCGCGCCGCCCCGACGCTGAAGGCACGCCCCACGGCGGCAAATCGCCCCGGAGGTATTCCCAGACCTTCATGCTCAAGGCGCTGGGCGGCAAAATGAAAACGCGGCTCGAGCCGCTACCGTTCTAGTTCCTGGAACGCGCCTGGATTGACGGCGCGCTCCGGCGGCTGCGCCGTTTAGCCTGGCTGTTGGCGTGCCGTTCCCATAACTCCGAGCGACAAAATGACGCATTTTGCGCTCCCAGCAACAACGCACAGCAAAGGAGTCCATACAAATGGCCATCATGAAAACCATGGACGGCAATACCGCCACCACGCACATTGCCTATGCATTGTCGGACACCGCCGCCATCTATCCCATCACCCCCTCGTCCACCATGGGCGAAATCGCGGACGAATGGGCCGCACAGGGCCGCAAGAACATCTTCGGACAGGTGCTCAGCGTGCGCCAGATGCAGTCCGAGGCGGGTGCGGCGGGCGCGGTGCACGGCTCGCTGGCCGCGGGCGCGCTGACCTCCACCTTCACCGCGTCCCAAGGCCTGCTGCTCATGATTCCCAACATGTACAAGATTTCCGGCGAGCTTTTGCCCGGCGTGTTCCATGTGTCCGCCCGCGCCCTGGCCGCCCACGCCCTGTCCATCTTCGGCGACCACGCCGACGTGATGAGCGCGCGCCAGACCGGCTTCTCCTTCCTGGCCTCGGCCTCGGTGCAGGAGTGCATGGACATGGCGCTCGTGGCGCATCTGTCGGCCATTGACGCGAGCCTGCCCTTTGTCCACTTCTTCGACGGCTTCCGCACCTCCCACGAAATCCAGAAGATCGAAATCATCGATTACGACGACATCGCCAAGCTGGTGGACATGGACAAGGTGGCCGCGTTCCGCGCCCGGTCCATGAATCCCGAGCACCCCGCCGTGCGCGGCAGCGCCCAGAACCCGGACATCTACTTCCAGGGCCGCGAGGCGGCCAACACCTATTATGACGCCGTACCCGGCCTGGTGCAGGCCGCCATGCAACGCGTGGGCGACCTCACGGGCCGCCGCTACAACCTCTTCGACTACGTGGGCCACCCCGAGGCCGAGCGCGTCATCGTGTCCATGGGCTCGTCCTGCGAGGCCATCGAGGAGACCGTGAACCAACTCGTGGCCAAGGGCGAAAAGGTCGGCCTGGTCAAGGTGCGCCTGTACCGCCCCTTTGTGGTGCCCGCCTTCCTGGACGCCCTGCCCGTCTCGGCCAGCGTGGTCACCGTGCTCGACCGCACCAAGGAACCCGGCGCCACGGGCGACCCGCTGTACCTGGACGTGTGCGCCGCCTTCGCCAACCGCGACAACGCCCCGGCCGTGGTGGCGGGCCGCTACGGCCTCGGCTCCAAGGAGTTCACCCCGGCCATGGTCGCCGCGGTCTACGCCAACATGACCCGCACCGCGCCCAAGCACTTCTTCACCGTGGGCATTGTGGACGACGTGTCCAACTCCTCCCTGGAGGTGGCCGACACCCTGGACACCACCCCGGCGGGCACCGTGCAGTGCAAGTTCTGGGGTCTGGGTTCGGACGGCACCGTGGGCGCGAACAAGGAAGCCATCAAGATCATCGGCGACAACACCCCGCTCTTTGCCCAGGGCTACTTTGCCTACGATTCCAAGAAGTCCGGCGGCATCACCGTGTCGCACCTGCGCTTTGGGGCCAAGCCCATCCAGTCCACCTATCTGGTGTCCAGCGCCGACTTCGTGGCCTGCCACAACCCCAGCTACGTGCACATGTACGACGTGCTGGAAGGCTGCAAGGAAGGCGGCGTGTTCCTCATCAACGCCCCCTGGACGCTGGAGGACATGGAGCGCGAACTGCCTGCGGCCATGCGCCGCACCATCGCGGCCAAGAAGCTCTCCTTCCACGCCATCGACGCGGTGAAGATCGCCGCCGAGGTGGGCCTGGGCGGCCGCATCAACATGGTCATGCAGACCGCCTTCTTCAAGCTGACCAACGTCATTCCCTTCGACCAGGCCGTGGACCTGCTCAAGAAGGCCATCAAGAAGGCCTACGGCAAGAAGGGCGACAAGATCGTGAACATGAACTACGCCGCCGTGGACCAGGCCGTGGCCAACCTGCGCGCCATCGACTACCCGGCCTCGTGGGCCGAGGCGGTGGGCGAAGCCGCGCCCGAGGCCGACGCGCCCGACTATGTGAGGCACGTGGCCCGGCCCGTGCTGGCGCAAAAGGGCGACACCCTGCCCGTGAGCGCCTTCACCCCCGACGGATTCATGCCCCTGTCCACCGCCAAGTACGAGAAGCGCGGCGTGGCCATCAACGTGCCCGAATGGCTGGCCGACAACTGCATCCAGTGCAACCAGTGCAGCTTCGTGTGCCCGCA
The DNA here is from genome assembly GCA_050251715.1 of Desulfovibrionaceae bacterium. Classification (GTDB taxonomy): domain Bacteria; phylum Desulfobacterota; class Desulfovibrionia; order Desulfovibrionales; family Desulfovibrionaceae; genus JBFWMG01. The sequence goes on from JBFWMG010000004.1 coordinate 144,218, forward strand.
CGCCGCCATCCGCCCCGTGCTGCTGACCGGGGACGAGGCAGCCGCCGCACCCGAGGGATTTGGCACCACGCCCGCCAACGGCAAGGAGCTGAAGGGCATGGCCTATCGCATGCAGGTGTATGTGCAGGACTGCCTGGGCTGCGGCAACTGCGCCGACATCTGCCCGGCCAAGGAAAAGGCGCTGGTCATGAAGCCGCTGGCCACCCAGATGGCGCAGACCGCCAACGTGGCCTTTGCCGAGTCCGTGCCGGCCAAGACCGACCTGGTCAAGCGCGGCACGCTCAAGGGCAGCCAGTTCCAGCAGCCGCTCCTTGAGTTCTCCGGCGCGTGCGCGGGCTGCGGCGAAACCCCCTACGTCAAGGTGCTCACCCAGCTCTTTGGCGAGCGCATGATTATCGCCAACGCCACGGGCTGCTCCTCCATCTGGGGCGCCAGCGCGCCCACCACGCCCTACTGCGTGAACGCCGACGGCCACGGCCCGGCCTGGGGCAACTCGCTGTTCGAAGACGCGGCCGAATTCGGCTACGGCATCGGCATGGGCGTGGCCCAGCGCCGCGCCAAGCTCTGCGGCCTGATCGAACAGGCGCTTGCGGGCGAGTATGCCCCCGCGCTCAAGACCGCCATGCGGGCGTGGCTGGACAGCAAGGATCTGGCCGCCGAATCCAAGGCCTGCGGCGACGCCCTGAAGGCCGCGCTGGAAGGCGCCACGCGCGACGCCCTGCTCGACGGCATCCTCGGCCTTGCCGACCTGTTCACCAAGAAGTCCGTGTGGATCTTCGGCGGCGACGGCTGGGCCTACGACATCGGCTACGGCGGCGTGGACCACGTGCTCGCGTCGGGCGAGGACATCAACATCCTGGTCATGGACACCGAGGTGTACTCCAACACCGGCGGCCAGTCCTCCAAGGCCACGCCCCTCGGCTCCATCGCCAAGTTCGCGGCCTCGGGCAAGAAGACCGGCAAGAAGGATCTGGGCCGCATGGCCATGACCTACGGCTACGTATACGTGGCCTCCGTGGCCATGGGCGCCAACAAGCAGCAGTTGCTCAAGGCCTTCCAGGAGGCCGAGGCCTACCCCGGCCCCTCGCTCATCATCGCCTACGCCCCCTGCATCAACCAGGGCATCCGCAAGGGCATGGGCAAGACCCAGTTCGAGCAGCAGCTTGCCGTGGCCTCCGGCTACTGGCCGCTCTACCGCTTCAATCCGCTGCTGGCCAGCGCGGGCGAGAACCCGCTGGCCCTGGACTCCAAGGCGCCGGACGGCACCTTGCAGACGTTCCTGTCCGGCGAAAACCGCTACGCGCTGCTCGAAAAGATGCTGCCCGAGGAATCCAAGCGGCTGCGCACCAAGATAGAGAAGGACTACATGGACCGGTATGCCACGCTGCAATTCCTGGCTTCGGCCCAGACAACCGCCTCGGCGGCAACCGACGAGGCCGTGTGCAGCGCGGCCAGCACCGCCGAGCACTCCCGCCCGCAGGCCGCCGACGCGCCCTGCGACGATGGCCGCGCGGGCAAGTAACCGCCGGTGGCGCACGGCATCCCCGTGCGCCCCGGCCCCAACACCGATACACCTCACCTCCTGCCACCCCTAGGTGTATGGCGGGTGGACGGCCGGGCCGTCCACCCGTCTTTTTTTAGAGCATCTTAACTTTGAAAAAGTTTAGATGCTCTTATGCATTTTATTGAAATAATGCTTCATTATTTCAAATCCGTGCATTGTTTCAATGCCAAAATGCGTTAGAGCATCTTAACTTTGAAAAAGTTTGGATGCTCTTATGCATTTTATTGAAATAATGCTTCATTATTTCAAATCCGTGCATTGTTTCAATGCCAAAATGCGTTAGAGCATCTTGACTTTGAAAAAGTTTGGATGCTCTTATGCATTTTATTGAAATAATGCTTCATTATTTCAAATCCGTGCATTGTTTCAATGCCAAAATGCGTTAGAGCATCTTGACTTTGAAAAAGATTGGATGCTCTTATACATTTTATTGAAATAATGCTTCATTATTTCAAATCCTCGCGTTGTTTCACTGCTACAATGCGCCAGCAGCCGTGCGCCCTTTTGGCCGCACCGCCCCCTTGTCTGAAAAAACGGACGCCGGTCCGGACGTCCGCTTTCCCGGACGTATTTGTGGTTCTTCCCTTAACCGCCAAGAATAACGAACTATCCTTGAAAAACGCCCCTTGGGCAGCCCGTGTGGCGCACAACTTTCCTTGTGGTTTTTATGGAATTTATGTGTATATTCTGTTCTTGCCCCTCTCTGCCCGCTCGTCCACTTTTTCGGACAACGCCACTCCTTCACAATGGGCTTCACGCTGCCTCTTACATGTAATATATTGAGATAATTTATTAAATATTTTAAAAAGGCAGTGGCACGTTCCTTGTTAGAGACAAGCAACCGGTAGCATCCCGAAACCCGTAACACCCTACAAGGAGCCCATCCATGTCCCTAGGAACCCTGGCACTCATCGCATTTTTACCCATCGTGCTCGCGCTGGTCCTGATGGTCGGCATGCGCTGGCCCGCAACCAAAGCAATGCCCCTGGCCTGGCTGGTCTGCGCCCTGGGCGCGGTCATGGCGTGGCAACTGCCCGTCGGCTACATCGCGGCCCTGACATTGCAAGGTTTCGTCACTGCCATCGGCATCCTCATCATCGTGTTCGGCGCCATTCTCATTCTCTATACACTGCAATACAGCGGTGGCATGGAGACCATTCAGTACGGCATGCAGAACATCTCGGCCGACCATCGCATCCAGGCGATCATCATCGGCTTCATGTTCGCGGCCTTCATCGAAGGCGCCGCCGGATTTGGCACGCCCGCAGCCCTGGCCGCGCCGCTGCTGCTCTCCCTGGGCTTTCCGCCCCTGGCAGCCGCGGTCATCTGTCTGGTGTTCAACTCCTTCCCGGTTTCCTTCGGCGCGGTGGGCACGCCCGTCATCCTGGGTCTGAAGTTCCTCCAGCCCCTGGCCAAGGACGCCATCGCCACCAACGCCGCAGGCCTGAACTTCACTTCCGGTGAAATGTTCAACCTGGTCATCGGCCAGTGGGTGACCCTCATGCACCTGGGCATGATCTTCATCCTGCCCATCTTCATGCTCGGCTTCATCACCCGGTTCTTCGGCCACAACAAGTCCTGGTCCGAAGGTTTTGGCGCCTGGAAGTTCTGTATCTTCGCCGCCGTCTCCTTCACCATTCCCTACCTCATCTTCGCCTGGTTCGTGGGCCCCGAGTTCCCGTCCCTGATCGGTGGCCTTGTCGGCCTTGGCATCATCGTGGCCGGCGCCAAGAAGGGCTTCTGCATTCCTGAAAAGAAGTGGCGCTTCGGCGACATGGCCAAGTGGGATCCGGAATGGACCGGCACCATCACCACCGAAGCCAACCGCGAATTCAAGTCCCACATGAGCCAGTTCAAGGCATGGCTGCCCTACATCCTGATCGGCCTCATCCTGGTCGTCACCCGCATTCCCGAGCTCGGCCTCAAGAGCGTGCTCGCCGGGCAGTCCATCAAGTTCGCCAACATCCTCGGCTTCAAGTCCGTGGGCGCCTCCATCCAGTACCTCTACCTGCCCGGCACCATTCCCTTCATGCTCGTGGCGCTGCTCACCGTGGCCATCCACGGCATGCCCGGCAACATGGTCAAGAAGGCGTGGAGCGAATCCTTCGCCAAGATGAAGAACCCCACCATCGCGCTGTTCTTCGCCGTGGCGCTGGTATCCATCTTCCGCGGTTCCGGCATTGCCGACGCGGCGCTGAACCCGAACAACTACCCCTCCATGCCGCTGGCCATGGCCAAGACCGTGGCCGCCATCGCGGGCAACGCCTGGCCGATGTTCGCCTCATACGTGGGCGGCCTGGGCGCGTTCATCACGGGTTCCAACACCGTGTCCGACCTGCTCTTTGCTGAATTCCAGTGGGGCGTGGCCACCACACTGAACATGTCGCGCGAGTTCATCGTGGCCGCCCAGGTCGCCGGCGGCGCCATGGGCAACATGATCTGCATCCACAACATCGTGGCCGTGTGCGCCGTGGTGGGTCTGTCCGGCAAGGAAGGCGCGATCATGCGCAAGACCTTCTGGCCCTTCCTGCTCTACGGTGTGGTCGTGGGCATCGTGACCAGCGTGTTGGCCTTCGTGGTCCTGCCCGGTACGCTGTAGGATGTGGCTGTAACGTAGTACCCTCACCCCCGTGCGTGCGCCGGGGCCGGCCCCATCAAAGGCTCCGGCGCACAAGCAGGGATGCGGCACGCGGATGCGGATAACGAAGCACACCAACAATCAGGAGTTCGCAGCATGACCACCTCGCCAACGATCATCAAGGAATTCGAAGCCATAGTCGGCAAGGAAAACGTCCTTTCCGGCGAAGCCGACCGCCATTCGTACGCGTATGACGCGGCAGTTCTCAATCAGGTCGTGCCTGCGCTGGCCGTCATTCCCCGCACCACCGAAGAATTGGGCAAGGTCGTGGCCCTGTGCAACGAAAACGGCATGCCCATCACCGTACGCGGCGCGGGCACCAACCTGTCCGGCGGCACCATCCCGGTCAATACCAACGGTGTGGTGATCCTGACCAACGGCCTCAACAAGATTTTGGAAATCAACGAGCAGGATCTGTACGCCGTGGTCGAACCCGGCGTGGTCACGGCCACGTTCGCGGCGGAAGTGGCCAAGCGCGGCCTGTTCTATCCCCCGGATCCGGGCAGCCAGGCCGTGTCCACGCTCGGCGGCAACGTGGCCGAAAACGCGGGAGGCCTGCGCGGCCTCAAGTACGGCGTGACCAAGGACTACGTCATGGGCATCGAGTTCTTCGATCCCACCGGCGGGTTGGTCAAGACCGGCTCGCGCACGGTCAAGTGCGTCACGGGCTACAATCTGGCGGGCCTCATGGTCGCCTCCGAAGGCACGCTCGGCGTGTTCAGCGAAATCACCTTCAAGCTCGTGCCGCCGCCGGCCGCGTCCAAGGCCATGATGGCCGTGTACGACGACATGGAAAAGGCCTCGGCCACGGTCGCGGCCATCATCGCGGCCAAAATCCTGCCCTGTACCCTGGAATTTCTGGACAACGCCACCCTGCGCTACGTGGAGGACTTCCGCCACGCTGGGCTCCCCCTGGACGCTGCGGCCATCCTGCTCATCGAGGTGGACGGCCACCCGGCCCAGGTGGCCGAGGAAGCTGAAAAGGTGGTGGACATCTGCAAGAAGATCGGCGCGGTTCGCGTGCAGGCCGCCGAAACCGCCGAGGAACGCAACAAGCTGTGGGCGGCGCGCCGCGACGCCCTGCCTGCCCTGGCCCGCGCCCGGCCCACCACCGTGCTCGAAGACGCCACGGTGCCGCGCTCCCAGATCCCGGCCATGATCCGCGCCATCAACGGCATCGCCAAGAAGTACAAGCTCGACATCGGCACCTTTGGGCACGCGGGCGACGGCAACCTGCACCCCACCATCCTGTGCGACCGCCGCGACAAGGAAGAGTTCCATCGCGTGGAAGCGGCCGTGGACGAGATCTTCGACGTGGCGCTGTCGCTCAAGGGTACCCTGTCCGGCGAACACGGCATTGGCCTCGCCAAGTCCAAGTGGCTGGAAAAGGAAACCTCCAAGGCGACCATCGCCTACTCGCGCCTCATGAAGAAGGCGATCGACCCCAGGAACATCCTCAACCCCGGCAAGATCATCGGAGGCTAACATGGCCGATCTGCATACCTTGGCCAAGATGCTCCAGGAGCTTGACGACCAGATGGTCGCCTGCATGAAGTGCGGGTTGTGCCAGGCGGTCTGTCCGGTCTTTGCCGAAACCATGCGCGAAGGCGACGTGACACGCGGCAAGATCGCGCTGCTGGAGAACCTGGCCCACGAAATGCTGGCCGACGCCGAAGGCGTGCAGGCCAAGCTGAACAAGTGCCTCTTGTGCGGCTCGTGCGCCGCCAACTGCCCCAGCGGCGTGAAGATCATGGACATCTTCCTGCGCGCCCGGGTCATCGTCAACACCTACATGGGGCTGTCCCCGGCCAAGAAGGCCATCCTGCGCGGCATGCTCACGCGGCCCAGGCTGTTCAACGGCCTGCTGGACCTGGCCTCCAAGTTCCAGGGGCTCTTCGTCAAGCCCGCCAGCGAGATCATCGGCTCGTCCTGCACGCGGTTCACCACGCCGCTGGGCGACCGCCACTTCATGCCGCTGGCCAAGGCGCCGCTGCACGCCACGGTCAAGCCCATGGACACCCCGGCGGGCAAGAGCGGCCTCAAGGTGGCCTTCTACCCCGGCTGCCTGGTGGACAAGATATTCCCGAACATCGGCCATGCCGTGCTCAAGGTGCTGGCGCACCACGGCGTGGGCGTGTTCCTGCCCGACGGCTGGGCCTGCTGCGGCATTCCCGCCATCTCTTCCGGCGAAAAGACCGCCTTCGACACGCTGGTCAAAAAGAACCTGGACGCCTTCGCCAACAGCCACTTCGACTACATGGTCACGGCCTGCGGCACCTGCACGGCCACCATCCATGAGATATGGCCCATGTTCAGCGGCGGCTACCCCGCCGACCTGCGCGACCGCGTCAACACGCTGGCCGCCAAGACCATGGACATCAACGCCTTCCTGGTGGACATACTGAAGGTGGAGCTGCCCGAGGCCAAGGGACAGGGCCGCAAGGTCACCTTCCACGACTCGTGCCACCTCAAGAAGTCCCTGGGTGTGGCGGCGCAGCCGCGCGCCCTGGTCAAGGCCGCGCCCAACACGCAGTTGGTCGAGATGGCCGAGGCGGACCGCTGCTGCGGCTGCGGCGGCAGCTTCAACCTGTACCACTACGACCTGTCCAAGCGGATAGGCGGCAGGAAGCGTGATAATATTGTCGCATCCGGCGCGGAAATCGTCGCCACCGGTTGCCCCGCGTGCATGCTTCAGATAAGCGACATGTTGTCCCAAGCGGGGCAAAGCATCAGCGTACGGCACCCGGTTGAATTGTATGCGGAGGGACTGCGGTAGGACGCGTTAGGGAAGAGGCACGCCCCGGCCTGCTTCCGGACGTGCCACCCAAACCGTTCCACTGGAGGAGCGCATGTCCAAGAGTTTGTACATTACGACAACAGAAACCGTTAGCGGCAAGTCGGCCATATCTTTGGGCGTCATGCAGCTTTTGCTGCGCGACGTCCAAAATGTGGCCTTCTTCCGCCCTGTCATGACCATCGATCCGATGGACGGACTTGACTACTACACGCGGCTCATCCGCACGTACTTCAAGCTCGACATCCCCTACGAGGACACCTACGCCTACACCATGAACGAGGCGCGGGAGATGATCCTCGCGGGCAGGAACGAGGAGTTCCTCGACACCATCCTGGCCAAATACAAGGCGCTGGAGGCCCAGTACGACTTCGTGCTCTGCCTCGGCACCGACTTCCTCAGCAAGGAGACCTCGTTCGAGTTCGACATCAACGCGGACATCGCCTCCAACCTGGGCACGCCGGTCATGATCGTGGTCAACGCGGCCAAGAAGACCCACGACCAGGTGATCTCCTCGGTGCAGCATGCCGTGGAATCCTACTGCGAACGCTCGGTGGACGTGATCTCGGTCATCGTCAACCGCGTGAGCGAGGACGCCGCGGCCATGGTCACGGCCGACGTGCTGGAGTGCATCAAGGGCACGGCCGAACCGCTGGTATACGCCATCCCCGAGGAACCCATGCTGGGCAAGCCCACCATGGAGGACGTGCGCAAGTGGCTGGACGCCAAGGTGCTGTACGGCGCCGAGGGCATGAAGACCCAGGTGGACAACCTGGTCATCGCGGCCATGGAAATGCAGAACTTCCTCGAATACGTGGAGCGCGGCAGCCTCATCATCACCCCCGGCGACCGCGCCGACATCATGCTGTCGAGCATCAACTGCCGCATGGGCGACACCCTGCCCCATCCTGCGGGTATCCTGCTCACCGGCGGCATCAAGCCCCACCCCCAGGTGGACAGGCTCATCCGCGGGTTCAAGGAAATGCCGCTGTCCGTGCTCATCACGCGCGGCAACACCTACAAGACCATCCACACCCTGCACGACCTCTATGGCCGCATCGAGCCTGACGACGAGGTCAAGACCTCGTCCGCGCTCGGCGCCTTCGAGGCCCACGTGGACCAGGACGAGCTGCGCCAGCGGCTCATCACCACGGCCACCAACCGGGTCACCCCGCGCATGTTCGAATACGGCCTCATCAGCAAGGCCCAGTCGAACCTCCAGCGCATCGTGCTGCCCGAGGGCGAGGAGGAACGCATCCTGCGCGCCACGGTCATCCTGCTGCGGCGCGGCGTGGCGCACATCATCCTGCTGGGCAACCCCGACGACCTGCACGCACGCGCGGCACGCCTGGGCCTCGATATCTCCGGCGCGGAAATCGTCAACCCCAAGACCGATCCCAAGCTGGAAACCTATGCCAACGCCTACTACGAACTGCGCAAAAAGAAGGGCGTGACCCCGGAACTGGCCCGCGACACCATGGACGACCGCGCCTTCTTCGGCACCATGATGGTGCACCTGGGCGACGCGGACGGCATGGTCTCCGGCTCCATCACCACCACGGCGGCCACCATCCGTCCCGCGTTCCAGATCATCAAGACCAAGCCGGGCGCGTCCATCGTGTCCAGCGTGTTCTTCATGTGCCTGAAGGACCGGGTGCTGGTGTTCGGCGACTGCGCCGTGAACCCCGACCCCACGGCGGAGCAGCTGGCGGAAATCGCCCTGTCCGCGGCGGAAACCGCGCGCATCTTCGGCGTGGCGCCCAAGGTGGCCATGCTGTCCTACTCCACGGGCGACTCCGGCAAGGGCGCGCAGGTGGAAAAGGTCATCGAGGCCACGCGCATCGCCCGCGAGCGCGATCCCTACGAAGCCATCGAGGGGCCCATCCAGTACGACGCGGCCATCGACCCCGACGTGGCGCGCACCAAGATGCCCGACAGCCGCGTGGCCGGGCAGGCCACGGTGTTCGTCTTCCCCGACCTGAACACGGGCAACAACACCTACAAGGCCGTGCAGCGCGCCGCCCAGGCCGTGGCCATAGGCCCGGTTCTCCAGGGTCTCAACAAGCCCGTGAACGACCTGTCGCGCGGCTGCACCGTGCCCGATATCGTCAACACCGTCGCCATTACCGCCATCCAGGCGCAGGCCATAAAGGAATAGAAGTAATGAAGATCCTGGTCATCAACGCCGGAAGCTCATCCATCAAGTACCAGCTTCTGGATCCCGATACCCGCGAGGTGCTCGTCTCCGGTCTTGTGGAGCGCATAGGCGAGGGCGAAAGCGCCCTCATCCACAAGATCGCGCCCGGCGGCGACGCGGAAAACGTCATCCGCAGAAACGACCCCATCGCGGACCATGCCGACGGCCTGAAGCAGGTCATCGCCCTGCTCACCGATCCCGCCTGCGGCGTGGTGCGCGACGCGTCCGAAATCGCGGCCGTGGGCCACCGCGTGGTGCACGGCGGCGAGGCGTTCCACGCCCCCACCCTGGTCACCGACGAGGTCATGGCGGCCATCGAGGCGTGCATTCCCCTTGCCCCGCTGCACAACCCGCCCAACCTCACCGGCATCAAGGTGGCGCAACAGCTGTTCAACGGCGTGCCGCAGGTGGCGGTGTTCGACACCGCCTTCCACCAGACCATGCCCGCCGAGGCGTACCTGTACGCCTTCCCGTACGAATACTACGCCGAGCTGCGCATCCGCCGCTACGGCTTCCACGGCACCTCGCACGCCTACATCGCCAAGCAGGCGGCCAAGATGCTGGGCAAGCCGCTGGGCGAAACCAACCTCATCACCGTGCACCTGGGCAACGGCTGCTCCATGGCCGCCGTGAAGAACGGCAAGGCCGTGGACACCTCGCTGGGCATGACGCCGTTGGCGGGCCTCATCATGGGCACCCGCACCGGCGACTTCGACCCCGCCATCATCCCCTACCTTGCCGAGCACAAGGGCATGGACATCAAGGACATAGACGCGGTGTGCAACAAGCAGAGCGGCCTCAAGGGCATCTGCGGCCACAACGACATGCGCGACATCCACCGCCTGGTGGCCGAGGGCGACAAGCGCGCCGCGCTCGCCCTGTCCATGTTCTGCTACCGCATCAAGAAATACATCGGCAGCTACTACGCCGTTGTCGGCCCGCTGGACGCCATCGTGTTCACGGCGGGCATCGGCGAGAACGATCCCGTGGTGCGCGCCGCCAGCCTGGAAGGGCTGGGCCACCTGGGCATCATCGTGGACAAGGCGGCCAACGACCAGCGCGCCAAGGAACCCCTGGACATCACCGGCCAGGACGGCTCGGTCAAGGTGCTGGTCATTCCCACCAATGAAGAGCTGGAAATTGCCCTGCAGGCCAGGGATGTGATCGCCGGCAAAGTATAAGAAACCCTGCGTTGGTCCGTGCCGCCCTTGCGGCGCGGGCCGATCCTTCTATCCTGGAGGTGGATAATGAGCGTTGCGACAAAACGCATGGAGACGTTTACCCAAAAAGCGAAGGCGGTTTCCGCCGTGGTCAACACGGTCAAAACGCCTGACGAGGCCTTCGCCTACGTCGTGGACCTCTGCGACAAGAAGGAGGCATGCCAACTGCTGGTGTCAGGCTGCGAAATGGACCTCTCCACCAAGGGCGAGGCGCTGTGCGACAAGAAGCAGACCAAGGTCATCGCCGCCCCGGCCCTGCCCAAAAAGCAGTTCGAGGCGCTCAAGGCCTTGTGCGACGCCCAGGGATTCGACTGCATCGACTCCGGCCTGCGCAACCACCTGGCCGGTATCGACATCGGCCTCACCTATGCCGACTGGGGCATTGCCGAGACCGGCTCCCTGGTCATCGATTCCTCCAGCGAGAATCTCCGGCTGACCACCATGGTCAGCGAAATCCACGTGGCCATCCTGCCCGTGTCCAAGATCAAGGACACCTCCTACGACCAGGAAAAGGCGCTGTCGGGCCTGTTCGGCAAGACGCCGAACTACACGGCGTTCGTCACCGGCGCCAGCCGCACCGCGGACATCGAACGCGTGCTCGCGCTCGGCGTGCACGGGCCGCTTGAACTGCACATCCTGCTTCTGGAGGACAAATAACATGCAGACCGCAAAAGACCTGAAGGGATACCGGGACGAAATCCAGGAGGCGCTGGACAACGACTTCCTGCGCCAGGCCATGGACAAGTTCGCCAAGGCCTACCGCGTGGGCCGCGCCAACGCCTTCAAGGACATGGACGTGCGCGCCCTCATCAAGGAGATCGCCCAGGCCAAGGACGACGCCACCAGCCACCTGGACGAGTTGTTCATGTCCTTCAAGGCCAAGGCCGAGGCCGCCGGAGCGCACGTGCACCTGGCCAAGACCGCCCAGGAGGCCAACGAGATCATTGCGCGCATCGCCACGGACAACGCGTGCAAGAAGATCGTCAAATCCAAGTCCATGACCGCCGAGGAGACGCTGCTCAACCACCACCTGGAGGACAAGGGGCTCGAAGTCATCGAGACCGACCTGGGCGAGTGGATCATCCAGCTGCGCCATGAAGGCCCGTCGCACATGGTCATGCCCGCCATCCACCTGTCGCGCTACCAGGTGGCCGACCTGTTCAGCGAGGTGACCAAAAAGAAACAGGACGCCGAGATCGAACGGCTGGTCAAGGTGGCGCGCCGCGAGCTGCGCCGCCAGTACATCGAGGCGGACATGGGCATTTCCGGCGCCAACTTCGCCCTTGCCGATTCCGGCACCCTCGGCATCGTGACCAACGAGGGCAACGCCCGGCTGGTGACCACCCTGCCCCGCGTGCACGTGGCTCTGTGCGGCCTGGACAAGCTGACCCCCACCCTGCACGACGCCCTGCGCGTGCTCAAGGCGCTGCCCCGCAACGCCACGGGCCAGGCCATCACCTCCTACGTCACCTGGATCACGGGCGCCAACGAGTGCGAAACGGCCAAGGACGGCAAGAAGGAGATGCACATCGTCTTTCTGGACAACGGCCGCAGCGAACTGGCCAAGGATCCCATCTTTTCCGAGGTGCTGCGCTGCGTGCGCTGCGGCGCCTGCGCCAACGTCTGCCCGGTGTACCGCCTGGTGGGCGGCCACAAGATGGGCCACATCTACATCGGCGCCATCGGCCTCATCCTCACCTACTTCTTCCACGGCACGGACGCGGCCAAGAACCTGGTGCAGAACTGCATCAACTGCGGCGCATGCCGCGACATCTGCGCGGGCGGCATCGACCTGCCCCGGCTCATCAAGGACATCCACGCCCGCATCCAGGACGAACAGGGCCACCCCTTGTCCAGCTCCCTGCTGGGCAAGATGCTGAAGAACCGCACCCTGTTCCACACCCTGCTGCGCACCGCCTCCAAGTTCCAAAAGCCCGTGGTGGACGGCCAGGGCTTCATCCGCCATCTGCCCTTCATCTTTGACAAGAAGCAGAACTTCCGCGCCCTGCCCGCCATTGCGGACGTGCCGTTCCGCAACCGGTTCAAGGACATCCAGCCCAAGCCCGCCGCGCCCAAGCTGCGCGTGGCGTTGTTCTCGGGCTGCGTGCAGGACTTCGTGTACCCCGAGCAGCTGGAGGCCACGGTCAAGCTGCTGACCGGACGCGACATCGCGGTGGACTTTCCCATGGACCAGTCCTGCTGCGGCCTGCCCGTGCAGATGATGGGCGAGACCGAGGCGTCCAAGAGCGTGGCCAAGCAGAACATCGAGGCCATGCGCGCGGGCCACTACGACTATATCCTGACCTCCTGCGCCTCCTGCGCCTCGCACCTCAAGCACAACTACCCCAAGGTGCTGGCCGACGAAAAGGACATGGCCGTGGCCGTGCGCCAGTTTGCGGACAAGGTCATCGACTTCAGTTCGTTCATGCGCGACGTGGTGGGCATCGACGCCGAGGCCTTTGTGAAAACCGGCCCCTCGGTGGCCTACCACGCCCCCTGCCACCTGTGCCGGGGCATGGACGTGGTGGAGCAGCCCCGCGACCTGCTGCGGACCTCGGGCGTTGATTACCGCCCCGGCGAGGAGGAGGACGTGTGCTGCGGCTTTGGCGGCACCTTCTCCATGAAGTTCCCCGAATTGTCCGAGGCGACCCTGAAAAGAAAACTGGACAACGTGGAGGCCACCGGTGCACAATTCCTGGTGACGGACTGCCCTGGCTGCGTGATGCAACTGCGCGGCGGCGCACGCAAAAGGGGCTCCGGCCTCGAAGTGCGGCACATCGCCGAAATCCTGGCCGGCCAATTGAAAAAGTAAGCGTTCGCCGCGATGACGGCAACACCAACGCGGGACGGCGCATAGCCGTCCCGCCCGTTTTCAAGGAGGCACAATGTCAGCTGAAGTTCTCAATATAGCCATGCTCCTCGCCATCGGCGTGGGCGTGGGCGTGGGCGCATCGTTTTCCGGCCTCGGCGGCGGTTTCATCATGGTGCCGCTCCTGCTCTTCATGGGCTTCAACGCCCAAAAGGCCGTGGGCACCTCGTTCCTGGCCATCCTGGTCATCTCCGTGTCCGCGCTCATCGCGCACAACAAGCTGGCCAACGTGGACTACAGGATGGGCATACTGCTCGGCATTGGCGGGGTGATCGGCGCGCAGATCGGCGCGCGGCTGGTGGAGCATGTGTCCCAGGCCACCTTCCAAAAGATATTTTCGGGCATACTGCTCGGGCTCGCGTTCTACCTTTTCTTCAAAAAGTAGGCTATGGTTCCAAGGGGGGGGCCGCGTGACCTCATGTATCCAAACGACCGTGCGCGCGGAAAGGAGAAAACGATGGACATGCAGGAAGTCAAAAAAATCGCCAAGGAACGGATGCAGGGCTTTTGCCGCGTCTGCCCCCAGTGTAACGGCAAGGCGTGCGTGGGCGAGGTGCCCGGCATGGGCGGCCTGGGCACGGGTGCATCGTTCATGGCCAACTTCAACGCCCTGGCGGCCTACCGCCTCAATATGCGGCTGATTCATGACGTGACCGAGCCGGACACCAGCCTGTCCCTGTTCGGTTTCGACATGAGCCTGCCCGTATTTGCCGCGCCCATTGGCGGCGTGACCTTCAACATGGGCGGCAAGATCACGGAAGAGGAATACGCCACGTCCGTCATCTCCGGCTGCCGCGCCAAGGGCAGCCTGGGCTGCTCCGGCGACGGCGTGCCCGAGTTCATCTACAAGTCCGGCTTCGCGGCCATCAAGGCCGAAAACGGCGCGGGCATCCCCTTCATCAAGCCGTGGGAAGACAAGGAGCTGTTCGCCAAGCTCGACGAGGCCGTGGAAAACGGCTGCAAGGTCATCGGCATGGACATCGACGCCGCAGGCCTGGTGACCCTGGCCAAGATGGGCCGCCCGGTCACCCCCAAGCGCCCCAAAAAACTCGGCGAAATCATCCGCCGCACGGAAGGCGTGCAGTTCATCATCAAGGGCATCATGACCCCGGACGACGCCCAACGCGCCGTGGACGCGGGCGCGGCGGGCATCGTGGTCTCCAACCACGGCGGCCGCGTGCTCGACCACACCCCGGGCGTGGCCGAAATCCTGCCCTGGGTGGCGGAAGCCGTGCGCGACCAGGTCATCATCCTGGCCGACGGCGGCGTGCGCACCGGCGCGGACGTGCTCAAACTCCTGGCGCTGGGCGCGGACGCGGCCATGATCGGCCGCCCCTTTGCCGTCGCCGCCCTGGGCGGCCTCAAGGAGGGCGTCATGGCCTACATCGACCAGCTCAAGAGCCAACTCGTATCCGCCATGGTGCTCACCGGCACGGCGGACGTGAAGACGGTCAAGCGGACCATTCTGCTGGGCCATACCGCGCAATACAGGTAACACCCATGGCCAACGATCCCATGCAGGGCAAACCGCCCGCAGCCAGCCGCACCATCATGAGCCACCGGCTCATGCCGCAGGACACCAATCCCGCAGGCAACGTGCACGGCGGCGTGATCCTCAAGCTCATCGACACGGCGGCGGGCACCGTGGCCGCGCGCCACGCCCGCTCCAATGTGGTCACCGTGTCCATCGACCGGGTGGATTTCCTCAAACCCGTACATGTGGGCGAGTTGGTGACCATCAAGGCCAACCTCAACTTCGTGGGCTCCACCTCCATGGAGGTGGGCGTGCGCGTGGAGGCCGAAAACCTGCGCACCGGCGATGTGCGCTACACCAATTCGGCCTACCTCACCTTTGTGGCGCTCGACGACAACGGCAAACCCCGCACGGTGGCGCCGCTCATCCTGGAAACCGACGAGGACCACCGCCGCCACGCCGAGGCCATGACCCGCCGTGAACTGCGCAAACGCGAACGCGCCTCCGAGCGCATCCACGAAGGCGCATTTCTGTAACCTCATTTGTACAAAGGATATTCCATGATCAAGCACCTCGTCATGTGGACGCTCAAGCCCGAAGCCGAAGGCGCCACCGCCGCCGAGAACGCCGTCAAGATGAAAACCATGCTCGAAGCCCTTGTGGGCGTCATCCCCGGCCTGCGCCACCTGGAAGTGAGCGCCGACATCGTGGAGGCGTCGCCCGCCTGCCAGGTGGTGCTCTATTCCGAGCTGGACGACGAAGCCGCCCTGGCCGCCTACCAGCCCCACCCGGCGCACCAGGCGTGCGTGGCCTTCATCCGCACCGTGGTGGCCAGCCGCAGCGTGCTGGACTACGAAATCTAGCCAAAAGCAAAGCGCCGGGGGAAGGAGAGAGGAAAGGGAAAACCCCTTTTTCCAAGCATAAAAAGGGGTTTTCCCTCTCCTCTCTCCTTCCCCCGGACCCCCATCCTCTCTTCTCTCTCTTTCCCAAAAAACTGCTGGTTGGGGATAAGGATACGGTTGGAACAAGCGAGCTCCCCAGGCGGGCGGCGGCATAATGCCGCTTATAGTGGGCGGGAAGGGCTTCCGGCCCTGACCTTCCCCCCATTTAGTATCCCAGCCGCTCTTTTTGCCCGCCCGTCACCCCTCCTCCCTCATCCAACCGGGAACCGGGGTTTGGGGCGGTAGCCCCAATGGGGGCAGTTCAGAATTGACAATATGAAGGTGGGGTTCGGCGGGATGGGAGGTCGTTTTCCCATCCCACCGAACCCCACCTTTTCTTTGCCAAGTCTGGGCTGAGGGCCAACCGCGCCTTCCGACCACGCTCCCCCTTGCCCAGCCTCATCGCGCCGTCACACCAGTCCTGCCCGATTCCTACGCCGCCTACTGGGGTGCAGGGGATCATCCCCTGCCGAGGTCCAGGGCGAGCAGCCCTGGTCGCGCCGCCCCGGCGCGAAATCTTCATCCCGTCGTTTCCCACCCCCAACCGCCCGTATCCTTGCCCGCGCCGCCCCCGCCGCCCGCGCCCGTGTTGCCCTTGCCCCCCTTCTCGGGTAGTATCCCGGCGGTTGCGCGGCCCGCGTCCGGCGCCGCCCAACACATAGCCATACCAGAGGCATCATGAAGGCACTTCTCGTTGTTCCCTCCCAGGAAAACGTCTACGGCATAAAAATGTCCCCGATCTATCCGCCGCTCGGGGTGCTCTATCTTGCGGCCATGCTTGAAAAGCACGGCCACGAGGTCCGCTTCATCGACATGGACGCCGAGGAATGCGGCCCGGACGCCCTGCTGGCCCAGGTGGACGTCTTCAGGCCGGGCCTGGTCGGCTTTTCCTGCGTCACGCCCACGGTCACACTGGGGTTCGATCTGGCCGCGCGCATCAAGAAGGCGCACCCCGAGACCGCCGTGGTCATGGGCGGCATACACGCCACCATCGCGCCCGACGCCACCATGGCCGCCGAGGGACTCGACGCCATCTGCATTGGCGAGTCCGAGCACACCGTTGTGGAACTGGTGGACGCGCTGGAGGGCAAGCGCCCCATGGAAAGTGTCGCGGGCATCCAGTTCAAGCGCGACGGCGTGGTGGTGAAGAACGAACCCCGCCCCATGGAAAAGGATCTCGACAATTTCCCCTTCCCCGCCTTTCACCTCGTCAAAGATTTAACCAAATATTCCCCTGCGGACGCGACGTCCCTGCCGGTCGCGCCCATCATGACCTCGCGCGGCTGCCCCGGCGCATGCACCTATTGCTGCACCAAGCAGATCTTTGGCCGCCGCTTCCGGGGCCGCAGCGTGGAGAACATCCTTGAGGAAGTGGACATCCTGGTGAACCGCTTCGGCATCAAGGAGCTGCATTTCCTGGACGACAACCTGTCCACCAACCGCAAGCGCATCCTCGCGCTGTGCGCCGAACTGAAAAAACGCGCCTACCCCATCAAGTACGAGATCGCCAACGGCATCCGCGCCGACATGGTGGACCGCGAGATCCTGCTGGCCCTGCGCGGCATAGGCATGGTCAACATTGGCTTCGGCGTGGAGTCCGGCAACGAGGAGATCCTCAAGATCATCCGCAAGGGCATCGACAAGGACACCGTGCGCCGGGTCATGGCCATGGCCAAGGAGCTGGGATTCGAGACCTGGGGGTTCTTCATCATCGGCCTGTACGGCGAAAACGCCCAGACCGTGCAGGACACCATCGACTTCGCCATCGAGCTCGATCCCGACTTCGCCAAGTTCCTGATCCTGAAACCGTTCCCCGGCAGCCAGATATTCGACCAGCTCAACGCCGACGGGCTCATCGACTCGCACGACTACTCGCGCTACGGCGTGTACACCGCGCCGGTGCACCACCTGCACGACCTCACGGCGGACGAGATCCTCAACTGGCAGAAACGGGCCTTCCGCCGCTTCTACTTCCGCCCCAAGAAAATCCTGCGCCATCTCATGCGCATCCGGTCGTGGACCCAATTCAAGATAGTGGTCAAGGGCGGCATCCTCGTCCTGTCGCGCATCTTCCAACGCAAGCCCCGGTAGCCCAATGAAACGTCTCTTCCGCCTGTTCCGCCTGCCCGGCAACGCCGCCCTCACCGACGGCCGCCTGTTCCTCATCGGCCTCGTGGTTTTTGCCTGCGCCCAGGGCTGGTTCATCAACGCCCCCCTGTTTTTGCGCCAGCTGCCGCCCGAACCGGACGATGCGCACATCTACACGGTCAAGGCGCAGCAGATGGAGACCTGCTTCTTCCAGCACTGCACCGGCCTCGACGACCTGCGCGCCCAGTTCGGCCAGGCCGACGCGGTCGCCCCCACCTGGAACACGGCCAAGGCGCGCATCACCGCCTTCACCATATACCACCCGCTGCATTCCGCCGTGCTGGCCCTGGTGCACACCCTGGGCTTTGGCTGGGAAACCGCCTACAAGATCGTGTGGGCGCTCGGCTCGCTGCTGTTCATCACGGGCGCGGCGCTGCTGCTGCGCGCGCTCTTCGGCGCGGGTCCGGCGGGCGTGGGACTGCTGCTTTTGGCCGTGCAGACCTACGCCAACCAGGGCATGCACTATGTCGTGCCCAGCAACCTGACCCTGGCCATGGCCCTGCCACTGTGGGCCTCCCTCATCCGCAACAACGGCGTTGCGCCCAAGGCCTTGGTCGCGGGCAGCGCGGCCATGCTGGCCATGCACCCGGCGGGCCGCATCTACGCGCTGGTGGCGGCGGGCCTGGCCTGGCTGCTGGATACCGAACGGCGGCTGTCCACCAAGATAGCGGCAGCCGCCACGGTGGCGCTGGTCGGCCTCGCCTTCCTGCTGCCCGCGCTGGTGACCAGCCTGGAGCTCAGCCGCCCCTTCGAGCCCGCGCCCGAACACTTTTCCGCCCTCCGGTTCCTCCACGCCACCGTCAAGGAAATCGTGGGCAACTTCTACCGCTTTGCCCACGCCACGGGCGGCGTGCCCGGCGCGGTGCTGCTGCTGGCGACCGGATGCTTCGCCCTCAACGAGCGCATGCGCCGCGTGCTGCTGCGCCTGTGCGGCCTGCTGGGCCTTTTCCTGGCCGCCAGCCTGTTCCACGTGCAGCCGCACTATCCGGCGGACGTGTTCAACCGGCTGTGGATAGCCCTGGCCATCCCGCTGACCGGCGTGTGCGGGCTTGGGCTGTACCACATGTGCCGCACCGGACGCTCGCTGGTGCGCCACGGCCTGGGGCCGGACAACCTGCCCATCCCCCTGCCCAAGCGGGTGTCGAGCAAGACCCTTGGTTGGGTGGTGCTGGCCCTGGCGGCGGGCATCCTGTTCCAATCCCTGCAAAACGGCGGCGAGCGCATGGCCAGCACCATGGATAAGGTGGTGCGCCGCTACAACTACACCTACAATCTGAAGCAACCCGCCCTGCTGCGCGACGTGGCCGCCTCGGACGACCGGGTGCTCTACACCGACCTCTTCCCCATGGCCTTCTACCTGGCCCATGGCCGCTACGATCTGGGCATGGTCTATTACCCCTCCGTGACCGGAACGCCCGAAGAGGCCGCATGGCTCGACCCCGCCCGCCTGCACTTCGCCGTGCTGCGCGGGCCGCTCATGGCCTATGAATCCAGGCACGGCACCCGTTTTCCGCTCAACGAGTTCAACGTGGCGCGCCTGACCGGCGGCAGCGGCCCCGGCCCGCGCACCGCGCGCCTGCGCATCGAAAACCGGGGCGGGGACGCGACGCTGCGCCTTTCCGCCCGCGCGCCGGGCGAACTGCCCGGATCGGCGGGCATGGCCGAACAGGCCATAGAGGCGGGTTTTGACGGCTGGGTGGACCTCCCCCTTGTCGGCCTGGAAAACAGCCGCGACCTGGAAATATCCCTCACCGCGCCGGGCCGCGGCCTGTCACTCCTGGGCGTGAACGTGGACAACGGCGAGACCTTCTGGCCCTGGAACCGGTTCGCCACCGTGACCCTGACCGCCGACCGCGCCCTGGCCCAGGCCGTGTCGCTGGACATGGATCTGACGCGCTACATGCCCGAACCCGTGCGCACCCGGCCCGCGACCGTGCTGGACGACGCGGGCGTGTTCATGCTCGTCCGGTTCGACGACCACGCGGCCAACTAGCATGCCCCGGCACACCGTCCCATCCGAACACGGCGGCAACGTCTTCCGCCTGGCCCGCCGCCTCGGCTGCGACCCGTCCGCCATCCTCGATTGCAGCAGCAATTCCGACAGCCTGGTGGACCACATCACGGCACGCATCACCGCATCCCTGGCCGTGCCCTACGCCCGCTACCCCGATCCGGCCAGCCACGCCCTGTGCGCGCGCATCGCCGCACACGAAGGCGTCGATCCCGCCAATATCCTGGCGGGCAACGGCTCGTCCGAACTCATCCACCTCATTTTCCAGGAATTACGCCCCCGCGCCACCTGCATCGTGGCCCCCGTGTTCTCCGAATACGGCCTGGCCTGCGACCGCCTGGGCCTCGCCCACCGCCTGCACGTGCTCGACGAGGCCACCGGGTTCGACCTGACGCCAGCCGACGCGGACGCCCTGGCCGCGTCAACCGACGACTGCATCGTGCTGTGCGTGCCCAACAACCCCACCGGCGCACTCTACACCGCACTCGACGCCCTGCTCCCCCGCCTTGCGGCCCGCACCGTCATCATCGACACCACCTACCGCGAATTCCTGCACGGCACGCCCGAATACACCCTGCACCGCTGGACCCGCTACGCCACGGCGGCGCGCCCCGGCACACGCGTCATCACCCTGGGCAGCTTTACCAAATACTTCTTCTGCACCGGCATCCGCCTGGGCTGGTGCGTGGCCGATCCAGCGGTCATCGAACGCCTGGCCGGAGCCCGCGCCCCATGGACCGTGTGGGAATACGCCGAACGCGTGGGCATCGCCTTCCTCGACGCCATCGACGAATACCGCGCCGCCCGCCACGGCTTCGCCAACCTCATGCGCGAACTGGCCACCGGCCTGGAAGCCACAGGCGCGTTCAGCCGCGTGCTGACTTCCCGCGCCAACTTCCTCACCTGCAAATGCGCCAACCCCGACGGCGCGCAACACCTGGCCGACCGCCTGGCCCAGCAGCGCATCCTGGTGCGCGTGTGCGACAACATACCCGGCATGCCCCCCGGCTACATCCGCGTCCAGGTCAAAAGCGCTGCGGAAAATAGGACGCTGGTACGCGCGATACGGAAAGGATAACGGCGGGATTTCGCGCTGCGCGCGACCAGGGCTGCTCGCCCTGGACCTCGGCAGGGGATGATCCCCTGCACCCCGGTAGGCGGATGAGGATGCGGGCAGGACTGAATATACGGCGCGATGAGGTTGGGAAGAGAGTGATGGTGGTGACGGTGGCGGCGGAAGGCGTGCGTGCGCCACAGTCCACTCTTTGAAGAAAAGGGGTCTTTGGGGGAGCGGGAAAACAACCTCCCGCTCCCCCAAAGACCCCTTTCCAGCAAATGGTGAACTGCCCCCATTGGGGCTTACGCCCCAAACCCCGGTTCCCGGTTGTATGAGGGAGGGGGAAAACGGGTTGGCAAGGCCTGCGGGAAAGGTGGAAGGTCTTCTGAAAAAACAGTTGGCCCGTTTATGCCGTACTCACAGATCAAACACGGCATTGGCGCAGCCCGCCATTTTTATTGTCTTATTCCCCATCCTCTGCGCCAGCACGGGCCGGGGTATGGGGCGAAGCCCCATGGGGGGCAGTGCAGAGTTGATAAAGTGAAGGTGGGGTTCGGCGGGATGGGAGGTCGTTTTCCCATCCCGTCGAACCCCACCTTTTCTTTGCCAAGTCTGGACTGAGGGCCAACCGCGCCTTCCGACCACGCCTCCCCCTTGCCCAGCCTCATCGCGCCGCTATCCCAGTCCCGCCCGCGTCCTCATCCGCCCAAACGGGTGCAGCGCCGTTGCGCTGCCGAGGTCCAGGCCGACTAGCCGTTAGGTGAGTGAAACGAACCTTACGGATATCGAGAGCAGAGATGCGAGCAGCCCTGGTCGCGCGCAGCGCGAAATCTTCCTCCGTTCCTGCGTTTCCTACTTCCCGCCGTCCAGCAGCGCCGCGACCTTTGTCGCCAGCGCCTCCACGTCCGCGCCCACGGCGGTGGCGTAGCGGCGCACGTCGCCGAGCAGCAGGTTGCGGTACAGCTCGCCGCGAACAGGCTCGGCAAGGGTGACGCGGGGTTTGGCCAGATCGCTTTCGTGCAGGGGGTAACGGCGGTCGAGCACGATCCACGCCTTGCGGCCCAGGAGGGCGGCGTCCAGTTCCAGGGTGCGTCCGGCGTGGGGGTTGTCGCGGGTCACTTCCAGGCCTTCGACAAAGCCTTCCTCGTCCGGTTCGGACAGGATGCAGAAGATGGGGGCGTTGCGGCCCGAGTTGGTCAGTTCGCGGAGGGTGGCTATGAATTCCATGCGATATCCTTGCTACGGCGCGTGCGCCGGTTGTTGCGGGTGCTAATGGAGTCCGGCCATAAGGCGGCCGATGGTGTCTATCTTGTCCGGCGCGTCATGGGCCACCACGCCCACGATGCGCCCCCGGTAGATGACCGCGATACGGTCGGCCAGTTGCACGGCCTCGTTCAGGTCGCCGGTAACGAGCAGCACGCCCGCGCGTTCGCGCGCGGCGAGCAGTTGCCGCCACACGTCCTCGATGGCGGCCACGTCGAGTCCCTGGGTGGGTTGTTCGGCCACGATGATGCGCGGTTCGCGGAAGAATTCGCGCGCCAGCACGAGTTTTTGCAGGTTACCGCCCGACAGCTGCCGCGCCAGGGCGTCGGGGTTGCCGGGCTGGACGTTGTATGCGCGCACCAGCCGCTCGGTTTCGTCCGCCGCGTTGTCGCGCTTGAGGAACAGGGAGCGGGTGAAGCCGTGGCGGGTGGTCAGCAGCACGTTGTCCACCATGTTCAGGTTGGGCAGTGCGGCGAGTCCGCGCCGATCCTCTGGGATGTAGGCGAGCGCCTGTTTCCAGCACGCCACGCGCGAGGGCGCGTAAAAGTCCTTCCACTCCTGCCCCAGGATGCGCACCGCGCCTTTTTCGGGACGGCGCAGGCCGCAGACCGCCTCCACCAGCTGTTTTTGGCCGTTGCCCCCCACGCCCGCCAGGGCCACGATTTCGCCTTGGCGCACGGTCAGGGCCACATCATCGAGCCCGTCGCCCGAAAGCCCTTGCACGGCCAGCACCTCGTCGCCCAGGGGCACGCGCCGGGACGCGGCGTCGCTCACGTCCAGTATCACGTCACGGCCCACCATGCGGTTGGCCAGGGCGTGTTCGTCGGGCATGGTGTCGCGCGAGAAGGTGTCCACCACCTGGCCCTGGCGCAGGATGGCGATGTCGTCGGCCACGTCCAGCACCTCGGGCAGTTTGTGGCTGATGAAGACCATGGCCTTGCCCTGGGCGGCCATCTGCCGCATGGCCTGGAACAGCTGGCCGGTCTCGCTGGGGGTGAGCACGGCGGTGGGTTCGTCCAGGATGAGCACGCGGCTTTGGCGGTAGAGGAGCTTGAGGATTTCCACCCGCTGCTTTTCGCCCATGGACAGGGTGCGCACCTTGGCCGCCGGATCGATGGACAGGCCGTAGGATTCGGCCAGCGCGGCCACGCGGGCGCGCATTTCGCGGGGCTTGTAGAAGAACGCGCCCACCTGGCCCAGCAGCACGTTTTGGGCCACGGTCATGGATTCCACGAGCATGAAGTGCTGGTAGATCATGCCGATGCCCGCCTCGATGGCCACCTTGGGCGACCGGAAGGCCATGGGATGGCCGTCCACGAGGATGCGGCCCGCGTCGGGCGGGTAGTGGCCGGACAGGATGTTCATGAGCGTGGACTTGCCCGCGCCGTTTTCGCCCAGCAGCGCCGTGATGCGTCCGCGCCGGAAGGTCAGGGAGATGTCGTGGTTGGCGCGCACCGGGCCAAAGGATTTGCAGATCCCTTCCAGCTGGATGATGGGCGGCGTGGCCGCGCCGTTGGGGGCGGGCATGGCGGTTGCGTCGGCCACGGCCTAGTCCTCCGGCTCGATGTTCACGCCGAGTGCGGCGGGCGCGTCCATGTTGGTGCCCTTGAGCGAGGAGATGAGCAGCACCAGGATGGTGAGGACATAGGGCAGCATGAGCAGCAGCGACGAGGGCAGGTTTGCCCCCATGGCCTGCACGCGCAGCTGGAAGGCCATGACGCCGCCAAAGAGATAGGCGCCGAACACGGCGCGGCCCGGCCGCCAGAACGCGAAGATGACCAGGGCCACGGCGATCCAGCCGCGTCCGGCGGTCATGCCCGTGGTCCACAGGTGGGTGTAGGCCAGCGACAGGTACGCGCCGCCCAGGCCGACCAGGAAGCCGCCCGCCAGCACGCCTATCCAGCGCAGCCGGGACGGGTTGAGGCCCGCCGACGCGGTTGCGCCGGGGTGTTCGCCCGCCGCGCGCAGCGACAGGCCGTGGCTGGTGCGGTGCAGGTAGAGCCACAGCAGCACGGGCAGCAGGTAGGAGACGTAGACCAGCGCGTCCTGGCGGAAAAAGATGGGGCCAAGGGCGGGGATGTCGGCCAGCAGCGGCACGGGCAGCGGACCGAAGCCCGGCGCGGTGCGGCCCACAAAGGGCGTGCCCAGGTAGTCGGCGAATCCCACGCCGAAGATGGTGAGCGCAAGGCCGGACACCACCTGGTTGCCCCGGAACACAAGGCAGACAAGGCCGTGCACCGCGCCCAGCAGCGCGGCGGCGCATCCGGCGCACACGAAGCCGAGCCAGGGCGAGCCTGTGGCCGCCGTGACCACGAAGGCGGTGAGCGCGCCCACGAGCATCATGCCTTCCACGCCCAGGTTGAGCACCCCGGCGCGCTCGGTGACCGTCTCGCCCAGGGTGGCGAACAGGATGGGCGTGCCGGACTGCACCGTGGCCGCGAGCAGGGGAACGATCATGTCGCCGAGCATGGCCTAGTCCTTCCGCCTGCGGATGGCGTAGCCTTGGAAGAATTGCCCGGCCAGCACCGACAGGAGGATGCTGCCCTCCATGATGCCGCCGAACGCCGCCGGAACCTGCAATTCGAGTTGCAAATTCTCCACGCCCACGCGGAATCCGGCCAGCAGGATGGAGAAGACCGCGATGGACGAGATGCGCAGCCGCGCCAGCCACGCCACCACGATGGCGGTGTAGCCGTAGCCCGCGATGATGCTGGGTTGCAGGCGGCCCAGGGTTGCCGACGCCTCCAGGCATCCGGCCCAGCCCGCCAATGCGCCGCACAGCCCCATGACCAGCATGACCAAAAAGCCGTAGGGCATGTGGGCGTAGCGCGCCGCGCGCGGCCCCTCGCCGCCCGCCTGGAGCTCGAAGCCCAGCCGGGTGCGGTGCAGGAATACCCATAGCGCCAGGGCGACCACGGCGCACAGCACGAGCCCCCAATGCACCTGCCCGAACAGCGGCCCCACCACGGCCGCATCCGCGAACTGGGGGGTCATGGGAAAGCCGAAGCCGACCGGATCCTTCCACACGCCGTACACGAAGTACTGCATGAGCAGGATGCCGATATAATTGAGCATAAGCGTGGAAATGATCTCGTTGACGCGCAGGCGGAGCTTGAGCAGGGCCGGGATGAGCGCCCACACGCCGCCGGTCACGGCGGCGGCCGCGAACATGGCCGGGAGCATGGCCCAGGCCGGAAGCCCCGGGAAGGTGAGCGCCACCCACGTCGCGCCCACGGCGCCCAGCACGAACTGGCCCTCGGCTCCGATGTTCCACACCTGCATGCGGAACGCCACGCCCACGCCAAGGGAGCACAAAAAGATGGGGATGGCCTTGAGGATGGTGTCCTCAAGGGCGTAGCCGTGGGCGAACGCGCCGTCCCAGATGAGGGAGATGCCGTGCAGCGCGGGCTTGCCCTGCACGGCCAGCAGGGCCGCGCTGACCGCCAGCGAAAAGACGATGGCGCCCGCAAAAATGACGTAGGCGCTGCTCCGGGTTGGCTCCTGCCGCTTGACCGCCCGCAAACCGAACATCGATGTCCTTGGGAAAGAAGAACGTTGCAAACATGCGGCGGACCGCTCCCGCACGATGCGGGAGCGGTCCGCCGCGAAAGTGCGCTATTGGCCTACTGGGTGCTGCCCACCACGCCTTCCACGAACCAGGTCATGCCGAGCAGGTCGCCGTCGGGAGCGACGGTGCCCTCGGCGATCTTGACCTCGCCCTTCTGGTCCTTGATGGGACCGGCAAAGACCTTGAGGCTGCCGTCGATGATGGCGGCCTTGGCGGCGTTCACCTTGTCCTGCACGTCCTGCGGCACCATGGGGCCGAAGGGAGCGAGGTCCACGATGCCCTTGTCCAGCCCCCACCAGGAGGCTTCGCTCTTCCAGGTGCCGGCCTTGATCTGCTCGATCACGTCCTTGTAGAACACGGCCCAGTTCCAGACGGGCGCGGTCAGGTGCGCCTTGGGCGCAAAGGCGCTCATGTCGGAGTTGTAGCCGATGGAGTAGACGCCCTTTTCCTGCGCCGCTTCCTGCGGGCCGGGGGAGTCCTGATGCTGGGCGATGACGTCCGCGCCCACGTCGAGCAGGCTCTTGGCGGCTTCCTTTTCCGTGGCCGGGTCATACCAGGTCTTGGTCCACACCACGCGCACCTCGGCCTTGGGGTTCACGCTGCGCGCGCCCAGGGTGAAGGCGTTGATGCCGCGGATGACTTCCGGAATGGGGAAGGCGGCCGCGTAGCCCAGGATGTTGGACTTGGTCATGGCGCCCGCCACCATGCCCGACAGATACCGGGCCTCGTACATGCGGCCAAAATAGTTGCCCATGTTCGGCGCGGTCTTGTAGCCGGAGCAGTGCAGGAATTTGACGTCCGGGAACTCGCCCGCCACCTTGAGCGTGGGATCCATGTAGCCGAAGCTGGTGGTGAAGATCACGTCATAGCCCTTGCGCGCCATGTTGGTGATGACGCGCTCGGCGTCCGGTCCCTCGGGCACGGACTCCACGAACGACGTGTGCACGCCGTCCATGGCCTCGATGGCCTTGCGGCCCAGGTCGTGGGCAAAGGACCAGCCCGCGTCGCCCACGGGGCCGACGTAGATGAAGCCGACCTGCAACTCCTTGGCCGCAGGAGCCGGGGCCGGAGCCTCG
The DNA here is from genome assembly GCA_050251715.1 of Desulfovibrionaceae bacterium. GTDB lineage: Bacteria > Desulfobacterota > Desulfovibrionia > Desulfovibrionales > Desulfovibrionaceae > JBFWMG01. The sequence goes on from JBFWMG010000004.1 coordinate 171,038, forward strand.
GCCTGCTTTTCGACCGCCGGAGCGGGTTCGGGGGCTTTTTCAGCCTTCTTCTCGGGGGCTTCCGAGGAACAGGCCGCCAATAGCAGCGCCATGACGACGGTAAGAACGATTTTGAGCATGGATGGACGCATCGCGCAACTCCCTATGTCTGCCGTGATGGTTGATGGTTCGTGCCTTGCCATATACGTGGGGGAAAGCACGCCGCCCCCCCGTGACCTCATGCCGTAAACATCCGCCCGCAAGCCGTGTTCCAACAGCCCGCTACGCGGTATCCTCGCCGTTGCCGTCGCGCATGGCGGCGATGGGTTCCACAAACCTGGCTTCCATGTCCCAGGGGAACAGGATCCAGGTGTCCTGGCTGACCTCGGTGATGAAGGTGTCCACAAGCGGCCTGCCCGCGGGCTTGGCGTACACCGTGGCGAAATGGGATTTTGGGAGCAGGTCGCGCACCATGCGGGCGGTCTTGCCCGTGTCCACCAGATCGTCGATGAGCAGCCACCCTTCGCCGTTGCCGGGCGAGAACCCCGAGGCGTCGGAGCCGGGATATTTGAGCACGCCCGCCTCGCCCTGTTCCTTCCAGGCGTAGCTGGCCACGCAGATGGTGTCCACCACGCGCAGTTCGAGTTCGCGGGCGATGATGGCGGCGGGCACAAGGCCGCCGCGCGTGATGGCCACGATGCCCTTGAACGGCCCCTGTTCCACCAGCCGCCACGCCAGGGCTTTGGAATCCCTGTGCAACTGCTCCCACGAAACGGGATACATCTTCTTGTAACGATCTGACTTGGCCACGGTCGCTCCATCCCGCCCTGTGGGCGTCCATAAAACAACGGCGCGCCGGATGCCTTTCCGGCGCTATGGGGACAATTCCCTGATACCCGCCACATGTCAAGCCACACGGCAACCGTTGCCGGACAAGGGTTTTCCGCCCTCAACAGCCGGGACACAGCCCCCTTTGGCGCACCGCACGCAGCCCCCACGCAGCCCCCATGCCGCCAGAGGCGAAGCGCGGTGCTTACAGCCAACCCGGTCCATGGTCAACCATCCCTTGACGGCGCGGCGGAAAGGATCGACCATGACGGGGCAACCGGAGAACCATGCCATGCCGACCCCCCTTGTGCCCCGCCGCATCCCATGCGCCGCGCTGCTCGCGCGGGTGCTGCTCGCGCTGGCCCTGCTGGCGGCCGGCTGCGCCGCCGCACGCCCCGCCGCAGCCCCCCCTGCGCCGCACCAGGCCATTGCCCGCGACGCGGCGCGCGCCCTGGCCGACATGACCGCCCAGGGGCGTTTTGCCCCGCTGCGCGACACCCTGGCCACAGCGCGGGGCGTCATGATCTTTCCCACCGTGGCCAAGGCGGGCTGGATATTTGGCGCCACCGGCGGCGCGGGCGTGCTGCTGGCCCGCGACGAGTCGGGCTTCTGGAGCGCCCCGGCCTATTACGCCATGGGCGACGCCAGCCTGGGCGTGCAGTTCGGGCTGCGCCGCGCCGCCGTGGTGCTGGTGTTCGCCACACCCGCGAGCCTGGACCACGCCATGCGCGGCAGGCTCGACTTCGGGGCGGCGGTCGAGGCCGCCGCATGGGATTGGGACACGCGCGACGAGGCGTCGGCCCGCGCCGCGAGCACGGATCCGCTCTGCTTCATCGATGTGGACGGATTTTTCGCGGGAACCGCCCTGCGCCTGGGCGGCATCATGCCCCGCCACGACGTGAACGAGGCGGCCTATGGCCCCGGCGCCACGCCCGAGGCGATCCTCACCGCCCGCACCCTGGGCCGTCCCGCCTCCACCCTGGCCGAGGCGCTGGGCCAGGAGCCGGACAACACGCCGCCCGAGGCTGGGGTCACTCCGTCCGGCGGGCAGCCCCAGGCCGCACCACAAGCAGCACAATAGCCAGGGCCACGCCCACCACACAGGCCATGCCGCCCACAAAGGCGTTCCAGCCATACCTGTCGAACAGGAAACCGGGCAGGTACGAGCCCATGGCGCCGCCCGTGTAATAAAAGGACAGGTAGAGCCCGTTGACCACGCCCTTGCCCATGCCGTGGCGCGCGGCCAGGTTGTTCAGGTAGCCCGGCGCGGTGGAATGCACCGAAAACATGCCCGCGCAGAACAGGAACATGGCGCAGAACAGCACCCACACCGACGGGATGAAGAACAATCCCACCGCTCCCAGATAGCAGAACAGCCCCACGGCCATGGCGCGTATCTCGCCGCCCAGGGCACGGCTTATGCGCACCGAGAACAGCGACACCACAATGCCCATGAGATAGCCGGAATACATGAGCCCGATGCGGAACTCGCTGGCCGTGCCCCCGGTCGCGCCCCACAGCGCCGTGAGCCGGAACGGCAGAAAGCTGAGCATGCCCGCGAACACGAAGAAACAGCAGAAGATGGTGCCATAGAGCGGCAGGAACGCCGGGTGGACCGCCACAGCAAGGCCGTCGCGCAGGCGCAGCCGCTGCCCGGCCACGGGCCGCGCCGGGGCGGCCAGCCATATGGTGGACACCGCCGCGGCGAACAGCAGCGCGCCGGTGGCCACAAAGGCCATGCGCCAGCCGTGGTGCGTGGACACGAAGCCGTTGATCGCCCTGGCGGAAAAGCCGCCGAAGATGGTGGCCGCGATGTAGAAGGACATGACGCGCCGCAAGGCCTGTCCCTCGCACGAGGCCGCGATGGAGGTCATGAGCGCGGTGAACACCGCCGGGATGAGCATGCCCTGGCACAGCCGCACGGCCAGCAGCACGGCAAAGGAGTGCACCTGGGCAATGGCCAGCGCCGTGCCCGCCAAGGCCGCCAGGGCCACGGCCAGCATCGTCCGCACCGCAACCCGTTCGAGCAGGAAGCCGTAGAGTATGGGCGCAAAGCCCATGGGCAGCAGCGTGAGGGTGATGCACAGCGACGCCGTGGACGGCGCCACCCCGAACTCCAGCTGCAGCACATGCAACAACGGCTGCGGGCCGTACAGGGCGCAAAACGCGGCGAGCGTGGCGAACACAATGACGGCGAGATGGCGCGGGCGCATGGGGACTCCTGACGGCGGCGTATTTTTTTGATACGCTCAACATGCTGTTTTGTTAAGAAGAAAAAGCCGGAGCATCCGTATTGATCCTGGTTTTCAATGACGCCCCTTGCTTTTTCGGCCCAACATGCTACGCCTTGCCTAAACAGGGTCGTAACCCCGCAACCTGTAACGGTAAATAGAGCATGGCAACGTACCTTTTCTCCTTGCGCTCCTCCCTCCGGGCCACAGTACGCACCTCCCTCACGGCCACGGTACGCATCGCCCTCACCGCCACGGCCTGCTGCCTGGCACTGTGCGCGGCCGCCCTGCCCGCCCAGGCGGGCGCCGTGGTCAATACGGACAAGACGGCCTATGACTACGCCGTATATTGGGACGACCTCGGCCCCATTGAAAAGGGCTCCATCGCGCCGGGCCAAACCCTGGAACTCAAGCCCAAGGCGGGCATCGTGGAGCTGGTGGGGCAGCACGACAACATCTACATCCATCCGGACGAGACCGTGACCATCGTCAACGGCATCCTGCAAGCCAAGCCCTGACCACCCCCATGTCCGCAACAGCCACCGACGCCAGATCCCAACGCCCCGACGCCACCCGCGAGGTCACCTTTGTGACCGCCGTGGGTCTTGGCTGCAACCTCGTGCTGTCCGCCGCCAAGTTCGCGGCGGGCGTGCTGGGCCACAGCCAGGCCATGGTGGCCGACGCCGTGCACAGCCTGTCCGACATGGTCACCGATCTGGTCATCATCGTCTGCGCCCGCTACTGGTCCAAACCCGCCGACGCCAGCCACCCCTATGGCCATCAGCGGATCGAAACCCTGGTGACGCTGTGCATCGGCGCGGCGCTCGCCTCCGTGGCCGTGGGGCTGTCCTATGACGCCCTGGTCAGTCTGGACGGCGCGCCGCGCCCCATACCCAAAGGCATTGCCTGCGGCGCGGCCCTGGTCTCCATCGTGGTCAAGGAATGGCTCTACCGCTGGACCGTGGCCGTGGGCAGGCGCGTGCATTCGCGGGCCGTGGTGGCCAACGCCCACCACCACCGTTCCGACGCCCTGAGTTCCATCCCGGTGGCCGCGGCCACGGGCATCGCCGCCTTTGTGCCCGGCTGGTCCATGCTCGACCCTGTGGGCGCGGTGGTGGTCAGCATCTTCATCCTCAAGACCGCCTGGGACGTGGCGGGACCGGCCCTGCACGAGCTGATGGACCGGGGCGCGACACCGGAGCGCATCGCCCGCATCACCGCCCTGGCCGAGTCCGTGGCGGGCGTGCGCGACGTGCATGCGGTGCGCAGCCGCTACCAGGGCGAAGGCCTGCACCTGGACATGCACGTGGAGGTCGACCCCCTCATCTCCGTGCACGACGGCCACCTGATTGCGGAAATGGTCAAGGAATGCCTGCTGGACGAGACGGACATAGAGGACGTGGTTGTGCATATCGAACCCCATGGTGAAATGGACGGCGCGCGAGCATGACACACGGTCGCCCAGGCCCAAGCGGCCTGTGCGACCCAGGTGGACGAAGCGGTTTTCGCCCACCTGCGCTTCATGGACACACAAGGCGGCGCACAACGCGCCGCGCCATGACGACGCGTATCCGCTGTTGTTTGCAACACCCTGACACCGAGGTTCACACACATGCAGATCGGCGCATATCGTTTCGACAGGATGGAGTTGGCGGGGTCGCTGGGCGACCTGGGCACCTTGCTGCCCATCTCCCTGGGCCTCATTCTCGGCAACGGCATCAGCCCGGCCGGACTGTTCTTTTCCGTGGGGCTCTTCTACATCGTCGCGGGCGGCTATTTTCGCGTTCCCATCGCGGTGCAGCCCATGAAGGTCATCGGCGCCTACGCCATCGCCACGGCGGCCACAACCCTGCAAATCCAGGCCGCGGGCCTGCTCATGGCCGTGGTGCTGGGCGTGCTGGCGGCGGCCAAGCCCGTGGAGAACCTGCTGCGGGCCATCCCGCGCGGCGTGATACGCGGGGTGCAGCTGTCCACGGGCATACTGCTCGCCTCGCGCGGGCTCGGCTTCATCGCGGGCACATCCTCCTTCCAAAAGCTCCTGGGCAAGGCCGAACCCTATCTGGCCGTCCAGGGCATCGGGCCCATCCCCCTCGGCATCGTGCTCGGCGTCATCTTCTTCTTCGTCACCCTGCGCTACCTGAACAGCCGCACCATGCCCGCCGGGCTGGTGGTCGTGCTGGGAGGCATGCTGGTGGGCCTGATCCTGGGCGCGAGCCAGGAACTCAAGGGGATGGAACTCGGTTTCGGCATCCCCCCGCTCCTTCCCTATGGCTGGCCGTCCTGGGCGGACCTCTCCCTGGCCTTCGTGGTCATGGTGCTGCCGCAAACGCCCATGACCATAGGCAACGCGGTGCTGGCCAACATGGATCTGTCGCAGCAGTATTTTCCCGAGGGCAGCGCCCGCATGACCAGCCGAGGCCTGTGCACCAGCATGGCCGCGGCCAACGTGCTCAGCTTCCTCTTTGGCGGCATGCCGCTGTGCCACGGCGCGGGCGGGCTGGCGGCCCACTACCGTTTCGGCGCGCGCACGGCGGGCTCCAACATCATCATCGGCGGTTTCTTCCTGTTCCTGGCCCTGGTTTTGGGCGACAAGGCGCCGGGCATGGTGCGGCTCCTGCCCTTGTCGATCATGGGCGTGATGCTGGTCTTTGCCGGGCTGCAACTGTGCACCACCATCAGCGACCTGCTGCTGGCGGGGGCGCAGGACGGCAAGCGGCATCTCTTCGTGGCGCTCCTGATGCTCGCGCTGACCCTGGCGGGCAACCTGGCCCTGGCCTTCTGCGTGGGCATTGCCCTGGACTGGGCCTTGCGCCGCAACTGGGTATCCATCTAAGCGCATCACCAGGGCGCGGGGGGCGGACGCATGGCGTGCCCCCCGCGCCCGGCGTGCGCGCGGCACGCCCCGGCGGCGCGTACCGGCCGTTTTGCAACCTTCTGAAACCTGACGCCTTGCCTTGGCGGGCGATGCGGTATACCCATTCACCATCATGAACGGTCACAACGCCGCCACGCCCGCACCGCCGCACAGGCCGCCCGCCGGGCCGCCCCCCATGCCCCCCAACGAGCCGTTGCGGGATCTGCGTCCCTTTGTGGTGCTGCTGCTGACGGGTACGCTGGTGTTGGCGTGGCGCATTCTGGCGCCGTTCACGCATCCCATCATCTTCGCCATCATCCTGGCCTCGCTGCTCTCGCCGCTGCAAACGCGGCTTGAACTGCTGTACCGGGGGCACAAGAGCATGGCGGCGCTCACCATCACGCTGCTGGCGGCGGTGGCCATCGTCCTGCCGTGCATGCTGTTCCTGTCGGCCCTGGTCAACGAGGGCGTGCGCTCGCTGGCCACCATCCGCAACTGGGTGGACACCGGGGGCGCGGACAAGCTGTTCGACAACCCCCTGCTGCTCGACGTGACGCAGTGGGTGCAGGCCCGCCTGGGGCGGCTGGCCGGACCGCACCTGAACCTGCGCGAACAGCTCATGATGGCCAGCCAGAAATCGGCCCAGGCGCTTTTGGACAGCGGGGCGGGCATTGTGGGCAACGTGGCCACCGTGGCCATGCAGTTTTCCATCATGCTCTTCGTGCTCTATTTTCTGGTGCGCGACGGGCGCGGCATGGTGGCCTACATCCGCCGCCTGTCGCCGCTGTCGGACATGCAGGAGGACCGGATCTTCGACAAGATGCGCGCCGTGTCCAAGTCCGTGATGGTGGGCAGCTTTCTGACCGGGATGATCCAGGGCGTCATAGGCGGCCTGGGCTTCGCCATGGTGGGCATCCCTCCCCTGTTCTGGGGCGCGGTCATGGGATTCGCCTCGCTCATTCCCATCGTGGGCACGGGCCTGGTGTGGATTCCGGCCTCGGCCTACATGTTCATCGTGGGCCGCTGGGAGGCCGCGCTGTTCCTTTCGCTGTGGTGCGCGGTGCTGCTGGGCGGGGTGGACAACTTCGTGCGTCCGCTGCTCATGCGGGGCAAGGGAGGCCTGTCGCCGCTGTACATCTTCCTGGCCGTGCTGGGCGGGGTGCAGGCCTTCGGTTTTGTGGGCCTCTTGTACGGCCCGCTCATCATCAGCCTCACGGCGGTCATCCTGTTCACCTACGACGAGGTGTTCCATGGCCCCACGCAGGGTACCAACCCTGTGGATCCCATGCCGTAACCATCCGGCATTCTTTCTATTTCCATCTTTATCCGCGCGGCGTCAGCGTCGGCATTCCGACGCGGTGGCGGCCATTTTTGCCCACCTCTCCAACCAAGCAGCCGGAACAGCGCCTTTTTCATAAAAAGGCAGAAATCTTGCATGCCAAGCCGCAGAATGCGAGCCACCCCAGCAAGGAGCATCCCATGCCCGCAACCATCCTGGCCGTGGAAGACAACCCGGCGCTGCTGCTGCTCATCAAACGGTTTCTGCAACGCGACGGCCATGCCGTGATCGCGGCCAGTAACGGCGTCGAGGCGCTGGCCGCCATGCCCGCCCGGCCCGACTGCATCATCACCGATCTGTACATGCCCGAGATGGACGGATTCGATCTCATCATGGCCCTGCGCGACAGCCCGCGCTTCGACAACGTGCCCATCATCCTGCTGTCCGGCGAGACCGACGAGGCGACCCTGGGCATTGCCCGCGAACTGGGCGCGGACCTCATCCTGGGCAAGCCCTTCAGCGTGGAGACCCTGCGCGAGGCCGTGGCAAGCGCCCTGCCCATGCGGACGCCCACCCCCGGCGCGGCGACTGGCCCGTACAAGGCAAACACCCGGCACGAGACGGACGGGGTCATGGACAACGCGGCGAACTGGTAGCTCAAGGCTATCACCCCCACAAAACGACGGGGCCACCGTGCGTGGCCCTCAGGTTGCTGACGAACCGCCATGCATCCCCGCTGTGTCTTTCTCGACGCCTTGCGGCTCACGGCGTCGGCTGAACCGCCCTCCCTGTCCGCGTCCACAAACAGCAAGGCCGCCCGCCTGGGGAACTCGCTTGTCCCAACCGCATCCACCTCCCCAGCCAGCCGCCCGCCTGGGGAACTCGCTTGTCCCAACCGCATCCACCTCCCCCGCCAGCCGCCCGCCTGGGGAACTCGTGTGTCCCAACCCTATCCACCTCCCCAGCCAGCAGTTTTTGGGGAAAGAGAGAGGAGAGAGGATGGGGGTCCGGGGGAAGGAGAGAGGAGAGGGAAAACCCCTTTTTATGCTTGGAAAAAGGGGTTTTCCCTCTCCTCTCTCCTTCCCCCGGCGCCTTGTCGGCACCTTGTGCGGCCTCACCCCTTGCGGCCTGACGACCACGCGTCGTTCGCCTCGTGCAGAAACACCTCGCCCTCGCCAGGATACACGGCCCGCTCCCCCGGCGGGGTGGGCGTTGTCACGGGCGGCCACGTGCCGGGCCTGGGTTCCGGCCCCTCCAGCGCGCCGGGCGTGGGTTGCGCGTCGGTCATGCGCGGGTGCGCGTGCACATCGGCGGCCTCGACCACCACGCTGAACTCCACGGGAATGCCGTTGGGATCAAAGGAATAGATGGAGTGGATGAAGCCGTGGTCCACGGCCTCGGACACCCAGAACCCGGCGGCCTCCAGCCGGTCGCGGATCTCCCACAGGTCGTCCTGCCCGGCCACGCCAAAGGAGATGTGGTCAAAGGCCGCCGGTCCCCGCACCGGCACGCCATGGTCCTTTTCGGGCAGGGGCAGCACGCCTGGCCATTCGAAAAAGGCGATCATGTCCGTGGGGGAAATCTCGAAGAAATAGTGGCGGTACCCCGCATGCCCCAGCCCGGCCACCAGGCGCATGCCCAAGAGGTCGCGCCAGTAGCGGATGGTGGCGTCCATGTCGCCGGTGGCCATTGCCAGGTGGTTGATGCCGGTAAAACGTGCCATGCGCCCTCCTGTGGCGTACTGGTGTGAGTCGAAGCGTGGCGCCTGCTGTGCACTTTTTCCTTACTCCATTCCCTTGCGTATGGAAATGACGAGAGCCGTGCCGTGCCACCCCTGAGGCCATTGCCAGAAGTAAATAAATGGCACAAAATATGCTGATAAATACGCGAAACGTCACTATTCCAACACGGGTAAGGAATACGCAATGAGCTTCACACTCTGGTTCACGGGTCTTTCGGGTTCGGGCAAGACCACGCTTGCCAACGCCATCCACCTCGAACTCCGTTGCCGCGGGCTGCGGGTAGCGCTCCTGGACGGCGACATCGTGCGCCGCAACATCAGCCGGGGTCTGTCCTTCAGCCGCGCGGACCGCAACGCCAACGTGCGCCGCATCGGTTTCATCTGTCACCTGCTCAACCGCAACGGCGTAATCGGCATCGTCGCGGCCATCGCTCCCTATACGGAAAGCCGCGACAACAACCGTGCACTACTCAACCAATATGTCGAGATCTTTTGCGACAGCCCGGTCGAGGTATGCGAGGCGCGTGACGTGAAAGGCCTGTACGCCCGTGCGCGACGCGGCGAGATTGAAGCCTTCACGGGCGTATCCGACCCGTATTATCCCCCCGAAAGACCTGAACTGCACATTTCCACATCTGCCCAGACCGTTGATGAGTCCGTGTCCACCATCGTGCGCTATCTCGAAGAGACGGGTCTGGCTACCATGGAGCGGGTTGTTGCCCCCGAAACCGTGCTGGCCGAAGAAAAAGCGTGGCGCGAAAGACTATACGCCCTCGGCTACCTGGCCAACGGCAAGTAACTCGCCACGAACGCATCCCACATTCACGTCGAGCCCATCCTGCAGGCCGTGTTGACGCACCCTGCCCCCTCGGCTATCAGGCTGTTGGGCGGCGGACCAGGACGATGCGCCCGATTTTCCAAGGAGCTCATAGATGCTTGACCTGAAATTACTGCAAAAACGACCGGAAATCGTGCGCGACGCGCTGGCGCGGCGCAACGCGGCCGTCAGCATGGACACCTTCACCGCGCTGGACGAAAAGCGGCGCGCCCTGTTGTCCGAATCCGAAACCCTGAAGAGCGAACGCAACAAGGCGTCCGCCGAAGTGGCGCGGCTCAAGCGCGAAAAGCAGGACGCCTCGGCGTTCATCGAAACGCTGGGCGCATCCTCGGCGCGCATCAAGGAGCTGGACCAGGCGCTCGCGGACATCGACGCGGCCTTTGACGCATGGCTGCTCACCGTGCCCAACGTGCCGCACGAGTCCGTGCCCACGGGCCGCGACGAAAAGGACAACGTGGAAGTGAAGAAGTGGGGCGAAAAGCCCAGCTTCGACTTCACCCCCAAGAACCATTGGGATCTGGGCGTGGAACTCGGCGGGCTCGACTTCGAACGCGCGGCCAAGCTCACGGGCGCGCGGTTCGCGGTGTACTGGGGCTGGGCCGCGCGCATGGAACGCGCGCTCGCCGCGTACATGCTCGACATGCACACGCAACGCAACGGCTACACCGAGATCGTGCCGCCCTACATGGTCAACAGCGCCACCATGCGCGGCACGGGCCAGCTGCCCAAGTTCGAGGAAGACCTGTTCAAGCTGCGCGACACGGACTACTACCTCATCCCCACGGCCGAGGTGCCGCTGACCAACCTGCACAGCGGCGAGGTGCTGGCCGAGGACGACCTGCCGCGCGCCTACACCGCCTACACGCCCTGCTTCCGGTCCGAGGCGGGCAGCTATGGCAAGGACATGCGGGGCATCATCCGCCAGCACCAGTTCACCAAGGTGGAGATGGTGCGCCTTGCGCATCCGGACCACTCCTACGAAGATCTGGAGCTGATGCTCGGCCACGCGGAGTCCATCCTGCAGGGGCTGGGGCTGGCCTACCGGGTCATCGTGCTGTGCACCGGCGACATGGGCTTTTCCGCGACCAAGACCTATGACATCGAGGTGTGGCTGCCGGGGCAGGACACGTACCGGGAGATCAGCTCCTGCTCCAACTGCGAGGACTTTCAGGCGCGCCGGGCCAACCTGCGCTACAAGCCCAAGGACGCCAAGAAGTCGGCCCTGGTGCACACGCTGAACGGTTCGGGCCTGGCCATCGGGCGCACCATGGTGGCCATCCTGGAGAACTACCAGCAGGCGGACGGATCGGTGGTGGTGCCCGAGGCGCTGCGCCCGTACATGGGCGGCCTCTCGCACATCGTCCCGGCCTGATGCGCCACGCGGCGGCATAACGGCTTCCTCTTTGCCGCGTGCGGGTATAATGTCCTTGACAGATCCGCCGATCAAGGACTATGAAGCCTTCTCTTTTCAGGGCCGTTAACTCAGGCGGTAGAGTATCTGCCTTTTAAGCAGAGAGTCGTTGGTTCGATCCCAACACGGCCCACCAAGAAGACATCAGAAAACGGGTGGATTGCGAAATGGCAATCCGCCCGTTTTTCGTTTTGCCCCTCATTTTTTCGTCCCGGTGTCCCCGATGTGCGTCCACCCCTCCCCATCATTCCCGCGCATGGGTGCCGGGCAACCGCAGCCCCCAACCGTTTCGCGCATCTCCAGACGGGCATCAACGTGCCGGAAGCAGCAGACAGCGACAAATAAATAATTTCATTTATAGTAAGAAAGTTATAGTGTGCCCTAGCCGATGATACGGGTGGCCGGTGCGGGGCACATGCCGCCCGCCCATGGGAATCCGCCCAGGAACCCACCCGGTTCAGGGCTCTTGATGCACAACCTTCCTCCCAATCGGCGGTCGCGTTTTGAATCATCCTTATCAGCCGTGACACGTATACGGAGGGGATTTGTTCAACTACTGGGGCAAGACACGGACCGAGGCGGACGAGCCGTCGAGGCCTCCCATGGTGGGGCCTCCCCTGACAGGGCATCCCCTGGCATGGCATCCCCTGGCATGCCATTGCCTGGACGTGGCGGCCGTGGCGCAAACGGTGCTTGCGCACGACACGCCGCTGCGCGACCGGCTGGCCCGGATCGCGGGCATGCCGCCCCATTGCTTCACGCCGCTCTGCGTGTTCCTGATCGCCCTGCACGACTGCGGCAAATTCGCACCCGGCTTCCAATGGCTTGCCCCGCACCTGGCGCAACACCTCCAGCCCGGCCGCACCGCCCGCCCCTATGTCCCGAACCATCGCCAGGCGGGCGGCGTGCTGCTTGCGCGGCTCCTGGCCAGCTTTCTCAAGGAGGGGTTGCTGCCGCTGGAACCAGCGCGGTACCGGGAATGGTTCCACGCGCTCAAACCCCTGGCCCACGCCGTGGCCTGGCACCACGGCAAACCCGAGGACGTGGGCGGCAATCCCGACACCATGTTCGACGCAGCCGACAAGGACGCGGCGACCGCCTTTGCCCACGCCGCGGCCAGCCTTGTCATTCCGCCGGAAATCCGCGCCGCGCCCCTGCCTTTCGCGGACACATTCCTGTGCTCCCTGACCCGCGCCTCCTGGTGGGTGGCCGGGCTGTGCACGCTCTGCGACTGGATCGGGTCGGACGCGGCCCATTTCCCGCCCGATCCGGGCGCCACGGACGCGGCGGCCTATTGGCGCGACCACGCCCTGCCCCGCGCCGCAGCCGCAGTGGCGGCCAGCGGCATTGTGCCCAGCGCCTGCGCCCCTGCCCGCGGCTTTCATGACCTCTTTCCCCACCTGCCTGCCCAGGCCACGCCCTCGCCCCTGCAACGCCACGTCCTGGACCTGCCGGCGCCCACCGGTCCCACGCTGCACATCTTCGAGGACGCCACAGGCGCGGGCAAGACCGAGGCCGCGCTGGCCGCCGCCCACGGCCTGATGCGGGCCGGGCAGGCGCACGGCCTGTTCATCGGCCTGCCCACCATGGCCACCGCCGACGCCATGTACACGCGGCTGGCCGCGACCTACCGGCGGCTCTTTGCCGCCGAGGCCGCCCCCTCGCTGGTCCTGGCCCATGGTTCGCGCGACCTTGCGCCCGGTTTTGCGGCCTCCATCGGACTGGAACGCATTGCGCCCGCGTCCGGCCCGGCCCAGGACAATGCCGGGGACGACGCGCCAGCCCAGGCCGCCTGCGCCGCATGGCTGGCGGACAGCCGCAAGAAGGCGCTGCTCGCCGACGCGGGCGTGGGCACCATCGACCAGGCACTGCTGGCCGCGCTGCCCTCCGCGCACCAGTGCCTGCGCCTCCTCGGCCTGGCCCGCTCCGTGCTGGTGGTGGACGAGGTGCATGCCTGCGACGAGTACATGCTGGGGCTCCTGTGCGCCCTGCTCGAATTCCACGCGGCAGCGGGCGGCAGCGCAATCCTGCTGTCCGCGACCCTGCCCGCCAGCATGCGGCAGCGGCTGGCGGACGCGTTTTGCAAAGGGTTGGACACGCCGCCCGCCCGGCTGGCCAGCCAGGACTATCCGTTGGCCGTGCGCATCACAGGGGACGCGCCGCCCGTGGAGACCCGCATCGGCGTCGTGCCCGGCCAGACGCGGCGCATCGCCACGCCGTTCGTGCACACCTTTGCCGACGCCGCCGCCCGCGTCCTCGACATTGCCCGCCGCGACGCCTGCGCCTGCTGGATGCGCAACACCGTGGCCGACGCCATGGAGGCCTATGATTTCCTGCGCAACGAACTGGGCGACGCCCGGGTCACCCTGTTCCACGCCCGGTTCGCGGTCTGCGACAGGCGGCGCATCGAGGACCATGTTCTGGCCGCCTTTGGCGTGGCCAGCCGCGCCCCTGGCCGGGCTGGCCGCGTGGTGGTGGCCACGCAGGTCGCGGAGCAGTCCCTCAATGTGGACTGGGACGCCGGGGTGACCGATCTCGCCCCCATGGACCGGCTCATCCAGCGATTTGGCCGTTTCGGCAGGCATGCGCGCCCAGACAGGCCACCGGGCTTTGCCTCTCCGGTTGTCGCCGTTTACTCGCCGCCCCCTGTCCAGGAAGCCGGGGCCGACTGGTACAAGGCGCTCTTCCCCGGCGGCGCGGCGGTCTATCCCGACCATGGCCGACTGTGGCTCACGGCCCGGCTGCTGGCCGGGCGCGGCGGCCTGGCCATGCCCGATGACGCCCGCGCCCTGGTCGAGGCCGTGTACGGCCCGGATGCGGAAGCGGCGATGCCCGAGGCCTTGGCCGCCGTGCATCGCCAGGCCGAGGGGAATGCACGGGGAGGCGGAGACATGGCGCGATTCACCGCCCTGCCTCTGGGCCTGGGGTATACGCGCACGGCCACGCACTGGCTGCCCGAGGCCTACGCCCCCACGCGCCTGGGCGAGCGCACGGTCACGCTGCGGCTGGCGCGCTGGGACGGGCAAACCCTGCGCCCCTGGGCAAAAGCCCCTGACGGGTCGCCCTTGCCGGACAGATGGCGGGCGTGGCGGTTATCCGAGATATCGGTGCGCGAGCGGGCCGTGGCGTGTGCCGCGCCGTGCGCGGGCAGGCTTGCCAAGGCCGTGGCCATGGCCATGGAGTCCATGCCCGACGCCTGCCGCTGGAGCGTGCTGCTACCGCTGGCCGAGGACACGCCCCCCGGCGCCTGGCGCGGCGCGGGGCTGGATTTGGATGGAATGCCTGTGACTGTACTGTATAGTGCGGCAAGGGGATTATGGACCAACCGTTGAGAACGGCGCATCATTCCCATCTCCCGGCATCCCTCCTTCCCCTTCCGAATATAATGCCACCGGAATCCAATCCCCCTTGTTTATTCATCTTGCCCGACTAAATACCATTTTATCATTATCTGGATAGATTATTATCACATAAAAATATAGCCTGTCATGAAACAGCCACCATCCAACCAGGAGGCGTCTCATGACCTATGACTGTCTTGCGGAACCTTGGCTGCCCGTGCGCCGCGCCAGCGGGGCGCGGGAGATGATCCCGCCCTGGAAAATGACCGATGGGCACGCCACGGACCCCATCACCACCCTGGATTATCCCCGCCCGGATTTTTCCGGCAGCATGCTCCAGTTTCTCATCGGACTGGTGCAGACCTGCTGCCCGCCCAACGATCCCATGGACTGGGAGTCCCGGCGCGACGCCCCGCCCGACCCCGAAACCCTGCGCCAGGCCTTTGCCGCCAAAGGCCACGCCTTCCTCCTCGACGGCGACGGCCCGCGCTTCATGCAGGATCTCTCGCCGTTAGATAAGGTGGGGAAAACAAAACCTATTTCCATTCTTTGTATCGAAGCGCCAGGCGAACAGACCCTCGAACGCAACACCGACCTGTTCATCAAGCGTGGCGGCATCCAGCGCCTGTGCCCGGCCTGCGCCGCAGCGGCGCTCTTCACCCTGCAATGCAACTCTCCTAAAGGAGGACGTGGGCACCTTACTTCACTGCGCGGCGGCGGCCCGCTCACCACGCTGGTCATGGGCACGACCCTGTGGGACACGGTCTGGCACAACGTCCTGCCCATGGACCGCCTCGCCCCCCTGGGCGACATGGCCGCGCCCGAGGCGGGCGGCGTGTTCCCCTGGCTCGCGCCCACCCGCACCGGCGAGAGGGGCTCGCCCACGGAAACCACCCTGCCCGGCGACGTGCATCCGCTCCAGGCGTATTGGGGCATGCCGCGCCGCATCCGGCTGCAGTTCGAGGCCAACCCCGACGCCGCCCCGTGCAGCCTGTGCGCGGCGATCGCCCCACGCGTAGTGCGGACCTGTCAATCCAAGACCTACGGAACAAACTACGGAGGACCATGGCTGCATCCGCTTACGCCCTATACGGTGGTGGAAGGTGAGGCTCCCAACCCGCGTAAAGGCAAGGACATTTGCTGGCGCGACTGGCTTGGCCTGGTGGACACGGCGCAGGACAAGAACACGCGCCGCTCGCCCGCAGCCGTGGTGCAGGCCTTTCGCGAACGCATTGCCGACGCCCGCGCCCTGGACGACGCCGTGCCGGACTTCCGCATCCACGCCTTTGGCTATGAATTAAAAGATGCAACGCCCCGTGCCTGGGTGGAAGGCGTGGTGCCGGTCTACGTGGTGGATGCGGCGCTTCGCGAGCGCTACGCCGAGTGGATCGAACGCTATGTGCAATGCGCCGGGCTGGTCCTGTTCGCCCTGCGCGGAGCCGTGGCCGCCGCCCTGTTTTCCAGGGAAAACAAGCCCGACGCCAAATCCCCGTTCATGCGCACCCTGTCCGAGCGCTTTTGGGCCGGCACCACCCAGCCCTTTGCCGTGTTCCTGCGCCAGCTGCGCCGCTGCCTGGCCCAGGGCGACCCCGATCAGGCGCAGCGCAGGGATTGGGTTCTCACCCTCACCAGGCAGGCGGAACGCCTCTTTGCCGACGTGGCCGAGAACGGCGATTTCGCCGCCTCGGACCCCAAGAAATACGCCGACGGCCTGCTGCAGCTGCGGCGGTACAACAGCCTGAAAAACAAAAAGATAATGGAGTTCATGCAGCTTGAAACATCCTAACGGCCCGCCCCGGCGGTCCGCATGACGGAGAATCCCATGGCAACACCACTGACCTTCACCGGCGATCCCGGCGAAAAAGCCCGCGCCGTTCTGCACGCATGGTGGCTCGGGCTGGAGACACGGCGCGGCGACCGCGCGGAACTGCGCCGCGCCGCCACGCCCGCCGACGTCATTCTCTGCGAGGGGTTTTACCACCTGCTCAACGACCTGCGCGATGACTATGCCATTTCCCCCCGCAGCCTTCCCAAACTCGCCCTGGTCGCGGGCGTCACCGCCCACGTCCGCACCGAAGACGCCCGCCCCTTTGCCAAGCAACTCGCCTCGCCCAAGGACGGCGGCTCATCGGCGGCCATGAGCGGCCTGCGCTTCCGGCGGCTGCTCCAGACCGATGCCGCCGACCCCGACGCACTGTTCGTGGCCCTTGTCCGCGCCGTGCGCCTGGCGGGCAACCGCGCCAATCTCGCCTCATTGGCCAACGCGGCCTACTGGTGGAACGAAAAGCTCCGCCGCGACTGGGCCGTGGACTATTACGCAACCGCATCCAACAAAGCCTCATGACAAGGAGATCACCATGACCACGTTCACGCAGATCCATATGCTCACCAGCTATCCCCCGGCCAACCTGAACCGCGACGACCTGGGCCGCCCCAAGACCTGTGTGGTGGGCGGCGCGTTGCGGCTGCGCATCTCGTCCCAAAGCCTCAAGCGCGCCTGGCGCACCTCCACGGTGCTGGAAGACGCCCTGGCCGGATCGCTGGGAACCCGGACCAAGGAGATGGGCCGCCGCGTCCACGAGGCGCTCACCGGCGGCGTCACCCTGGCCGACGCCATGCAGGGCGCCCGCAGCGGCGGCGCCCTGGCCACGGTCGACCCGAAGAAGGCCCGCGACTGGGCGCACAAGACCATGGCCGCCTACGGCACACTCAAAATCTCGAAATATAACGAAAAAAAGCCAAACGACTATCTGGATATGGAAACCATGGTCCATTTCAGCCCGGCGGAAATCGCGGCCCTGTCCGACCTGACCGAATCCATGCGCCAGGGCACGGCCCCGGCCAAGGAGGCCATCGACGGCCTCCTGCGAGGCCGCGAAGCCGCCCACGCGGCGGACATCGCCATGTTTGGCCGCATGCTCGCCACCAGACAGGGCCACGCTGTGGAGGCCGCCGTGCAGGTGGCCCACGCCTTCAGCGTGCAACAGGTGGCCGTGGAAAGCGATTTCTTCACCGCCGTGGATGACCTGAACCTGCGCGAGGAAGACGCGGGCGCGGGCCACATGGGCGAGACCGAATTCGCCCAGGGGCTGTTCTACACCTACATCTGCGTGGACACCGCGCTGCTGGCCGAAAACATGGCCGACTCCGCCCAGTCGGGCCGCGCCCTGCGCGCGCTCGTCGAGGCCGCGGCCACGGTCGCGCCCTCGGGCAAGCAGAACAGCTTTGGCTCGCGCGCCTATGCCTCCTACGTGTTGGCGGAAAAGGGCAGCCGCCAGCCCCGCTCCCTGGCCGTGGCCTTTCTTGCGCCGGTCAGGGGCACGGACATGCTGACCAACGCCATCAAGGCCATCGAATCCACTGCCGCCAACCTCGACACCGCCTATGGCCCCTGCGCCGACGCCACCTATGTCATGGACATTCCCAACGGCAAGGGTACCCTCGCGGGCCTGCTCGACTTTGTGGAGGACTAGGCCATGGCCCGCTACCTGCTCTTCCAGCTCTACGGGCCCATGCAGGCGTGGGGCGGCGTGGCCGTGGGCGAGGCGCGCCCCAGCCACGAGCGGCCCACCCGCTCGGCAGTCCTGGGACTGATCGCCTGCGCCCTGGGCATTCGCCGCGCCGACCAGGACGCCCAGCGCGCGCTGGCCGCATCCTACGGCGTGGCCGTGCGGCTCGACGCGCCCGGCACCCCCTTCCGCGACTTCCACACCGCCCAGGTTCCCCACGCCCGCAAGGGCCGCGTGTTCCACACCCGCCGCCAGGAGTTGTGCGGCCTGCCGCCCGGCGAAAAACCCGGCACCATCCTTTCGGTGCGCGACTACCATGCCGACGCGGCCTGCACGGTCTGCCTGTGGGCCACCGCTCCCAACCCGCCCCACGCCCTGGACACCCTGCGCGACGCCCTAAAACGCCCGGTGTTCGCGCTGTTTCTGGGCCGCAAGTCCTGCCCGCCCGGCCTGCCGTTGCAGCCCGTGGTCCGCGATGCCCCTACCCTGGCTGCGGCGCTCATGTCCTACCAGCCCGGCACGCAGATCCTGGCCCTGCCCAGCGCCAGGGCGGGCGCGCCGGTCCAGGTTTTCTGGGACGCGGACCAGCCCGGCTCGGAGCCGGGCCTCGATCCCGAGCACACCTTCATCCGGCGCGACGCCCCCCTCAGCCGCAGCCGCTGGCAGTTTGGCGAACGGCGCGAACACCAGGGCCACGCGCCCCTGCCGGGGCCAAAGGACGCCCCTGGCCCCAGGGAGGACACACCATGTATATGAGCAAGGTCAGACTCCGCACAACCGAGGTGCTCGATGCCCTGTCGCACATGGGCCGCAACGATGAATACGGCATGCACCAGGCGGTCTGGTCGCTGTTTTCCGACACTGAAGAGCGCGCCCGCGACTTTGTCTACCGCCGCCTGGACGATCAGGGGCCGTTCGCGTTCCTGACCGTGTCCGAGCGCGTCCCCGAAGACCCGCACGGCTGGTGGGACATCGACACCAAACCCTATGCCCCGGCCCTGGCCGCAGGGGACAGGCTGGCGTTCTCGCTGCTGGCCAACCCCGTGCGCACCGGACGCAACAAGGAGGGCAAACACGCCCGGTTCGACGTGGTCATGGAGGCCAAACTGCACGACCGCACCCTGCCCCCGGACCAGCGCCGCCCCCAGGCCGTGCTGGAACAAGAGGCCGGGGTGGCCTGGCTTGCGTCCCGCGCGGACACGCTGGGCCTGGACGTGGACAAGGCCACGCTGCGCGTGGGCGGCTACCGCGTGCACGAGTTCTTCAAACGCGGCGGCGGCAGGGCAAAACCCATCCGGTTCGCCACGCTGGAATTCAGCGGCGTGGGCACGGTCACCTCCATCGCCGCCCTGCACCTGGCCCTGCGCAACGGCGTGGGTCCGGCCAAAGGTTTTGGGTGCGGCCTGCTGCTGGTCAGGCGGGCCTGATGCTGCCCCGGCTCACCCCCATCGCACTCAAGGAACGGGCCAGCCTGGTGTTCCTTGAATACGGGGAACTGGATGTGCGGGACGGCGCGTTCGTGCTGGTCGACGCCCACGGCGTGCGCACGCACATCCCGGTGGGCGGCGTGGCCTGCATCATGCTGGAGCCGGGCACGCGGGTGTCGCACGCCGCCGTGGTCCTTGCCGCCCGGGCGGGCACGCTGCTCGTCTGGGTGGGCGAGGCCGGGGTGCGCCTGTATGCGGCGGGCCAACCCGGCGGCGCGCGCAGCGACAAGCTGCTCTATCAGGCCCGGCTGGCGCTGGACGACCAGGCCCGGCTGCGCGTGGTGCGCGCCATGTACGCCCTGCGTTTCAACGAGGAACCGCCCGCGCGCCGCTCCATCGACCAACTGCGGGGCGTGGAGGGCGCGCGGGTCAAACGGCTGTATGAACTCATGGCCCGCCAATACCGGGTGGCGTGGTCGGGCAGGCGCTACGACCCCAAGGACTGGGGCTCCGGCGACCTGGCCAACCGCTGCCTGTCGTCGGGCACGGCCAGCCTCTACGGACTGTGCGAGGCGGCCATCCTTGCGGCGGGCTACGCCCCGGCCATCGGTTTTCTGCACACGGGCAAGCCGCAGTCGTTTGTCTACGACATGGCGGACATCTTCAAGTTCGAGACGGTGGTGCCCGTGGCGTTCGCCGTGGCCGGGCGCGGCAGCGCCGATCCCGAAGGCGACGTGCGCCGCGCCTGCCGCGACGTGTTCAGGCAGACCAACCTCCTGGAGCGGATCATCCCGGCCATCGAGGATGTGCTGTCGGCAGGCGGGCTGCCCGTGCCCGCAGCGCCGCCCGAGGCGGCTGGCCCCGCATTCGCGGACGAGGAGGGAATCGGCGATGACGGTCATCGTACTTGAGAACGCGCCGCCCCGTTTGCGGGGGCGGCTGGCGGTATGGATGCTGGAGGTGCGCGCCGGAGTATATGTGGGCGCATTCTCCGTGCGTGTGCGCGAGATGCTGTGGCGCACGGTGGAGGCCGGCCTTGAGGACGGCAACGCGGTGATGCTGTGGCGTGCGCGCACGGAAAGCGGCTTTGACTTTGTGACGCGTGGCGCCAACCGCCGGGTGCCGTGCGACTTCGACGGTCTGCGGCTGGTCTCGTTCCACCCCGAGGCGCAGGAGGCGCCACCGGCTGAAAAGCCAAGGAAACCAGGGGGTTAGGTGCGCAAGATAATATGCTGAAATAATTAGCTAAAAAAGTGGTATTTGCAGCAACGCCGAATTTCCGGTATTATTTTTCGCCGTTGTCGCAAGACCGTTCCCCACCCCCGTGGGGCTGACCCGGACGAGCCGCCGGACGCGGCAGGGCCGGAAAACCGTTCCCCACCCCCGTGGGGCTGACCCGCCCGAGGACTACGCGAACCTGCGCCAGTTCGGCCGTTCCCCACCCCCGTGGGGCTGACCCGGCGGACGTAGTTCAGAACGTCGTCTTTGCTGGCCGTTCCCCACCCCCGTGGGGCTGACCCGTCTAGAGAAAATATTGAGAGTGCCAGACAGGCCCGTTCCCCACCCCCGTGGGGCTGACCCGCGTTCAGCGAGGTCATGCGCATCCTTGTGTTGCCGTTCCCCACCCCCGTGGGGCTGACCCGTCACCGCTCCATGGGGATGTACCGCCGCACGGCCGTTCCCCACCCCCGTGGGGCTGACCCGTGTTTCTTCATCGAATCTCCACCCGTCTTGGTCCGTTCCCCACCCCCGTGGGGCTGACCCGCATTGGGGCTTTTGGCACGGATTTTGATCCGCCCGTTCCCCACCCCCGTGGGGCTGACCCGCGGACCCCAGGCTGCCGGAGTCGAGAAACAGGCCGTTCCCCACCCCCGTGGGGCTGACCCGACGACAATAATGGATTACGGCGGCCAAATCTTCCGTTCCCCACCCCCGTGGGGCTGACCCGGTCGCCCTCCATCACGAGATCGGGGAACTCCACCGTTCCCCACCCCCGTGGGGCTGACCCGGATTCGCAGATGCGGACGGGAACGCCACGGAACCGTTCCCCACCCCCGTGGGGCTGACCCGGCCCAGGCGGAGATCTGCGCCACGTCCGGCCACCGTTCCCCACCCCCGTGGGGCTGACCCGTTCCCCACGCTCACCATCGCCGTCGCCGGGCTCCGTTCCCCACCCCCGTGGGGCTGATCCGGTCTTGGCCGCCTCCAGGGTGCCGGACGCCGGCCGTTCCCCACCCCCGTGGGGCTGACCCGATCGAAAGGGCGTTGACATTGACTTCGGACATCCGTTCCCCACCCCCGTGGGGCTGACCCGTCCTCGTCGGAGCGGGTCTGCATGGGGTTCGCCCGTTCCCCACCCCCGTGGGGCTGACCCGGATGGCCAACCCTTACCGCTGCCGATCAAATACCGTTCCCCACCCCCGTGGGGCTGACCCGGCGCTCTGCCTCCTCTTCGCCCCACGTGGAAACCGTTCCCCACCCCCGTGGGGCTGACCCGGTCGCACGTTCCACATCTTTGGTCTTGTCTATCCGTTCCCCACCCCCGTGGGGCTGACCCGTTTGGCAAAAAGGTATTGTGCATTATCGCCGTCCGTTCCCCACCCCCGTGGGGCTGACCCGCGCGCGGCGATTGCGGCGGCGCGGAAGCGCGGCCGTTCCCCACCCCCGTGGGGCTGACCCGCTCTTCAAAAACCTCGTCGACGCGATCCTGGACCGTTCCCCACCCCCGTGGGGCTGACCCGGTGCTGGGCATCGTGCAGCACGGGTTCAGCGCCCGTTCCCCACCCCCGTGGGGCTGACCCGGCGGTGGCGGCGGCCTGGGAGGGCGTAAAAAACCGTTCCCCACCCCCGTGGGGCTGACCCACAGGCCTCCCGACGCCCAGGCCTTCTTAAGTTCCGTTCCCCACCCCCGTGGGGCTGACCCGATCTTCAAAAACCTCGTCGACGCGATCCTGGACCGTTCCCCACCCCCGTGGGGCTGACCCGGGGTAGCTCTATGACCAAGATCGAATGGACTGCCGTTCCCCACCCCCGTGGGGCTGACCCGGTTAAATCAAACGGTGGACGGAAACACCACAACCGTTCCCCACCCCCGTGGGGCTGACCCGGGCCTGGAACTCAACGGAATCCTCGGCCACGCCCGTTCCCCACCCCCGTGGGGCTGACCCAGGCGTGCCGCACGGCTTTGCGGCCCGTGGCGCCCGTTCCCCACCCCCGTGGGGCTGACCCGGAGTCCATGGGCATGATCCCTGATTGGGGCGGCCGTTCCCCACCCCCGTGGGGCTGACCCGGCGCTTTCGTTTGCGCGTGAGGTGTCAGAGCCCCGTTCCCCACCCCCGTGGGGCTGACCCGGTGTCCTCCTGTTGGTTATTGTGCGGCCCGCGCCGTTCCCCACCCCCGTGGGGCTGACCCGTCGAACACGTAGAGCACTGCCAGCGCCAAAAGCCGTTCCCCACCCCCGTGGGGCTGACCCGTATCTGGGCGTGGTTCGATTCCTACGCCTACGCCGTTCCCCACCCCCGTGGGGCTGACCCGTACGCCGCCAGGTGCATGGCGCTGGTCACGGTCCGTTCCCCACCCCCGTGGGGCTGACCAGTTCCGGGCAGCGGCGCGAACACGCCACGCCCTGCCGCATCTCCGGCGTGGCGCTCGTCTCGCTTGGCGTCACCGCCCTTGCCCTGGTTCCCTGACCGGCACGCCGCACACAACGGCGGCGGCCAAGCCCTGTACGGGCCTGGCCGCCGGATATGCGAGGGCCGCCGTCCCATGCCGGGACGCGCCACGCCCTCCTAGCGCATGGCAGCATTGAAACAATGCGCCAACTTGAAATAATGAAGCTTTATTTCAACAAGATGCATAAGAGCATCTCATCGTTTTCAAAGGCAAGATGCTCTAGAACGACACCCGCCAGCCCGCGACGGCGCTTATGCCGGGCTGCCGCAGTTCGATGCCGCGCGACGTGGACAGGTAATTGAGATAGCGCTCGTTGAGCAGGTTGGTCACGCCCAGGGTTATTTCGTGCTTCAGGCCCGCCTGGTGGAAGGCGTACCCGCAACGCAGGTTGACCGAGTTCCAGGCGTCCGACTTGAGCGCGCCCGAGGGCACGTCGTACTGGCCCAGCGCCCACTGGTTTTCCGCCAGCCACCAGAAGCCCGAGGCCAGATCCTGGCGCACGCCCACCAGGCCGTTGATGGGCGGCATGAAGGGCAGGGGCTCGCCCGCCGTCTTGTCGCGGCCATGCGTGTAGGCGGCGTTGCCATACGCCTGCCAGCCGGACGCGATATCCCACGCCAGCGACAGCTCCGCGCCAAAGATTTCCGCCTCGGACACGCTGTCCATCCGGTAGCTGGTGGCCGTGACCATCTTGCTGGTTATCATGTCGTCGATCAGGTTGGCGTACACGGCCGCGTCCAGGCGCACGGGACCGCCGACGCGGTGCAGGCCCAGTTCAAAAAACTGTGACCGCTCGGGATCCAGATCCGGGTTGCCCGTCTCGGTCACGCCGCCGCCAAGGCTGATGTTCTTGAACAGCTCCAGGATGTTGGGCGCGCGATAACTGCCAGCCGCCACCGCCGTGGCGGTCCAGTCCGGGTTCAGGACGCGGGTCAGCCCCGCATGGGCGTTCCATGCCGTGGTGCGGTGGGTGCCGGCCGCGTTCGCACCGGCCTCCTGGTTGGTGACGGACACGTGATCCAGGCGCGCGCCATAGTTGAGAATCCAATCGGCGGAAAGTTCCCAGTCATCCTCGGCGTACACGCCGGTGGTGAACTGGCGGGTGTCGGGCGTGGGCTTGTCCGAAAGCGACGCGCCCGCCGTGGTCCTGCGGATGCGCGAGGAGGTCATGTACCAGTTGGACACGTCCACGCCCGCTACGAGGCGGTGGCCGCCCAGCGCAAAGATGTTGCGCCAGTCGCCCGCCAGGGTCTCGTGGTCGGCCGCCGGCTCTATCCAGGCCACCGCGCCCGAGGTGAACGAGTCGATGCGCGGGTTGCGCTCGATCATCTGATAGTAGACCTTGAGGGTGGACTGGGTGAACACGTCCGATTCCGGGCGGATGGTGTGATCCACCTCCACCAGCCTGCCGCTGTTCCTGCGCAGCGACACCTCGGCGTTGCCGGGCAACGGGGCCGTGCCGGTGCCGGGAATGCCCACGTCCTCGCCGGTGGAGGCCTGGTACATGAAGTGGGTGGTCTGGCGGTCGTCCCATTTGGCCGCGCCCGATATCTTGCCGTAGAAATCGCGGTACTGGCTGTTGGCCACGGGGCTGCCGCCGCCGTCATCATAGCCCGCATGTTCGCGCCACCCGCCCGAGGCGTGCAGCCAGGCGTTTGCCGCGCCATACGACAGGTTCATATAGGTGTCCGCGCCCAGCGGATTGGTGGCTCCCCCCGCAGACAACTCGCCGCTCCATTTCCCTTCCTTGGAAAAGGTGCCCTGCTTGGTGATGATATTGACCACGCCGCCCGTGGAGCCCGAGCCATACAGGGAACTGATGGGCCCCTTGAGCACTTCCACGCGCGCCACGTCCTCGGGGTTGACCAGGCCGAGGCGGCCATTGATGTCCGTGGTCACGTTCATGCGGCAGCCGTCCACCAGAATGACCACGGCGTCGCGCCCCAGCCCACGGATGTTCACGTCCGCGCCCCAGGGGGAGTCGTCGGTGCGCGACACGCCCGCCAGCCGGTCGATGACGTCGGTCACGCTCACGGGCTGCGCCACCTGGATTTCCTGCACATCCACCACGCCCACGCCACCGGGGGTGAGGGAGGCGGGCGCTTCCACCCCACGGGCCGTCACGGTTATGCCCTCCAGTTCGTAGTCGCCTTTCCCGGCGGCCAGGACGCAAGGCGCGGCGGCCAGGGAAACGAGGGCAAGGGACAGGAGACAACACGACAACACCAGCCACATGCGATGGGACATGACATCCTCACAGGAGAAAGGATTTGACCTTGACGTCGCCCACCATGCCGAGCTTGCCGGTAAATGCGCCCAACTCGTTGGTGGTGGCGTCGATGACCACGCAGTACATGCTTCTGCCGGGTCTGCGGCAGGGAACACCGGTCTTGTAGAGGATGATATGGCGAAACGCCTTGAGGAGCTCCTTCAGGCGTTCGCTGCTGCCGCCCCTTCCGAGAAACAGGATGCCCACCACGCCGAGGCGGCGGACATCGCCGGACGCGGCATCGTCGTCCGCGCCCGGCGCCCCGGGCGTGGGGCCGGTCTTTTGGTCCGCGCCCGGTCCGGTTGCCGCGTGGCGATCCGGGTCTGGCGTTCTGGCCGGTGGCTTGATAGGCATCGCTCGCACGCCTCCTATTGTGTTATTAAATATAATTTAATAACACGATACGTCTATCCTCTTGAACACGGAACGTCAACAAACCGTTAGACAACTATTGAAATTTATGAAAGAACGCTTCCAGTAGAAACTTGAAGTCCCACTTATGCGTTATAATTATTAGCATAAAATAATATAAATAGTAACACGACAACCATCGCAACGAGGTACCTCATGCTGCAACGAACAGGATGCATCGCCGTGGTGATGTGCATGCTGGCCATGGCTGCGGGAGCCTGGGCTCACGAACTGCCCCGCGTGCTCATCCAGCGGGGCGAGCGCTTCCTGGCCATGGGCAAACTCGATGCGGCCATCGCCAACTACAGCCAGGTCATCGCCTGCTGCGAGGGCACGGCCGAGGCGGCGGAAGCGCACAACGACCTGGGCGTGGCCTATGTCCGCAAGGGCGACCATGCCCGCGCCGTCGCGGAATACCGCAAGGCGCTGGAGGGCGGCGGCTACCCCCTGGCCCACTTCAACCTGGGCAAGGCCTTGCGCGACGAGGCCGCGCAGGCCTCGGCCACGGCGCAGCGCGAACAACTGCGCACCGCGTCCCGCCAGGAATTCCAGACCTTCCTGCAATGGCTGCGCAGCGACGCGCTCAAGCCCACCGTGGTCACCTACCAGCAGCCCGAAATCGAAGCCTATGTGGAGGAGGCGTTGCGGGAACTGCGGTAAGCCGCGCGCCCGCGCGTATCGCCGCGCCCGCCCTTGGCGGCCGTCATTCCTCCCGCCGCCATCTCTCCCGGCCGTTGCCTCCCGCGCCGCCGCGACCGCGCGGCGCCCCCATTCCCGCCCCGCCCCACCGCAACGCCCGAACCCGCCGGACGTTGCCACCCGCGACAGCGCCGCGCCAGGGGCCATTGCATGCCACGCCCGATGGATACGCAGAGCCCGCCGCGCACACCGCAACGCGGCTTGCGCGCCCTTGCGGAACAGGCCTGTGCGCGCCCAATAGGCGCCTCTGATGCAATGGGGAAAACGGGCAGGACGGAGTAAGATGCAACCCTATGGTTCAGAACGACCCTTGCCTCAGGCTGCGTCTTGGAGGTGCTTTCTTGTCGGAAACTAGATCTTCAACTGGATGCCCTTGGCCTTGAGAGCCTTCACGTTGGCGCTCCTGTCAAAATAATAGGTGTGCAGCAGTTCATGCGACTTGTGCCCGCACGGACCGTCCGCCAGAAAACCGTCCTTGGCGTAGAGTTTCTGCACCATGGGGTTGTCCTGGGACTTGCGGATCTTGTAGACCTTGGCGTCCGCCGCATACACGGAGGCCTGCCGTTTGCCCACAAAATCCATGGCTGCGGCTTCCGCCTCGGCCTCAAAGCCCATTCCGGTCACGGCAAGGGCCACGGCAGCGCCCGTGACCTTCATGAAGGTGCGTCTGTTCATATCCAGTGTGTTGCTCATGATCGCCTTTCCTCCCTACGCCTTGATGCCGAAGCGTTGCTTGTAGCCCGCCAGCAGCGAGGACTCGTTGCTGGAAACGCGGACGCCTGGATCGAGCGGCTGGCCGCCGCCGTTCACGCACCCGCCGGGGCAGGTCATGATCTCGATGAAGTGGTAGGGCGACTTGCCGGCCTTCACTTCCTCGCAGATCTTGGCCGCGTTCTCCAGGCCGCTGGCCACGCAGACATTGACGTCGCCGAAGTTGGGCACCTTGACCGTGGCGGCCTTGATGCCTTCGTGGGTGCGCACGGCCTTGATGTCGGGATCCTTCAGCTTCTGGCCGGAGAGCACTTCATAGGCCAGCCGCAGGGCCGCTTCCATGACGCCGCCGCTGGTGCCGAAGATCGTGGCCGCGCCCGTGGACGCGCCCAGCGCCGCATCGGGAGCCTCGTCGGGCAGTTTGGCGAACTCGATACCCGCCTGCTTGATCATGTACGCCAGCTCGCGCGTGGTGATGGTGGCATCGATGTCGCGGTAGCCGCTGGACGCCAGCTCGGGCCGCATGCCCTCGTACTTCTTGGCGATGCAGGGCATGATGGACACGGTGTAGTATTTGGCCGGATTTTCCTTGGTCTGTGCCGCGCCATAGGTCTTGGCCAGGGGACCAAGCATCCCGATGGGCGATTTGCAAGTGGACAGATGCGGAATGATTTCCGGATAGTAGCTTTCCACGAACTTGACCCAGCCAGGACAGCACGAGGTGAACTGCGGCAGCGGGAAATGGTGGTCGGGCTTCTTGACCCGGTTGATGAGCTCCGTGCCCTCCTCCATGATGGTCACGTCAGCGGTCCACTCGTTGTCCCAGATATGGTCAAAACCCAACCGGCGCAGGGCCGCGTGCATCTTGCCGCCCACATACGTTCCCGCAGGCATGCCAAAAGCCTCGCCCAGGCCATAGCGCACGGCGGGCGCGGGCATGGACACCACGATGGTGTCCGGATCCCGCAACGCGGCCATGATGTCGTCCACATAGGATACCTGCTCGTAGATCGCGCCATACGGGCAGTTGACAAGACACTGGCCACAGTTGATGCACCCGGCCGGGTCCAGAACCTTGTGGATTCCGGCATCGTTGGCGGGCTGGATGATGCCCGTGGGGCAGACGCTGTTGCACGTGCCGCACGCCTGGCATTTGTACGGATCGACCTGCACCATGGAGAACGAGTTTGGATCGACCCCCTTTGGCGCCTTTCCGGTACTCATGACTTTTTCAATCTCCAACATTTCTGTTCCTCCTTTGATTGTTAGAGCCACAGTCCTTGCGCTGTTGTGTATGAATCAACGCCTCCGTGTTAAAAATATTTAATTCGTATCACGATCTATGTATATATGTTAGAAAAGTAGCATGTCAACGAAAATCCCGCCACCCGGATACACTTTTTGAACGGTGTTCAGCGCAACAGATCAAGGAGGCGATCGGCGTGGGGCCGCTGGGCGCTGGCTGGGGGAATACCCTCCAAGGCCCGCACGGCCATGGCCCGGTCATGCAGCCGCAGGGCCGCCGTGGCGAGGAAGAACCGCGCCTCGGCATCCCCCGGCGCCTGCGCCACCACCGCGCGCAGCAGACGCGCCGCGTCCTCGTTGCGACCGATGCGCAGGCAGCACAGGGCGGCGTCGCGGCGGCCCCGCGCCCGCTCCTCGCCGGACGGCAGCATGTCCACGAGGCGCTCCCAGGCCGCGAACGCGGCGTTGCCCAGCCCCGCCTGCTCGTACAGGATGGCCGACCGCCGCAACGACGCGGCGAGTGAGGCGTCCTCGCCCAGACGGGGCATGATGGGCGTGGGGTGCAGGCGGGCGGCGGCCAGGGGAAGGCCAAGCCGCAGATACAGGCCCGCGAGCCGTTGCCGCAGCGCCCCGCCGCCTGCCGCCTCCGTGCCGTTGCGGTCCGCCGACGTGCGCAACGCGGTTTCCAAGGCGGCGGCGGCGTGGGTCAGGCGGTCTCCGGCCTCCTCGGCCTGGGCCAAGGCGAGCCACAACCCCGTGTCCAGCGGATGGCGCGCAAGGGCGGCCTCGAATGCCCGCACGCCCTGCCCGTGCCGCCCGGCGGCGGTCTGGATCCACGCATTGCGCCGGAGGCAGGCCGCGTCAGGATCGGGCAGCAGCGGCAAAACGGCGTCCATGACCCGCGCGGCCTCCCGTGCCCTGCCCAGTCGCATCCATGCCTCGGCAGCGGAACGCAGGAGCGCCGGGTCGCCGGGCCGCGCCAAGGCAAACGCCGCCTCGAACGATCCGGCGCATGCCTCCCACCGTTCCACACCGCATGCGGCCAGGGCGAAATTGCGCGCGGCGGCGGGGTCGTCCGGCATCCCGCCACGGGCAAGGGCAAAGGCGTCATACGCCCCGCGCATGTCGCCCAGCATGTACAGCGCATTGCCCAGGGCAAGGCGCAACGCGGGATGGTGCGGTTCCGGCACGGCCAGACGGGACGCGGCCGCACCACGGGCCGCATCCCAATCGCCCGCCTCCAGCGCCCTTGTGGCGGCGCGTAGCGCCCGCGCGTCCTCGCCGGCCGGCCGTGCGTCCATGGGCGCGTCCGTGTTCCCGGCGTGGCTGGCGCGCAGCAGAACCAGCAGCAGCAACGCGGCGCACAGCAGCGCCGCCAGCAGCTCCCCGATCCGGTGAACACGGCGGGGCCAACGGACAAAACGATCAGTACGCGGCATGGCGGGTCACTCCATGCTGAAAGTCACGGGCAGGCGCACCCAGGTGCGCACGGGTTTGCCGTGGCGCATGCCGGGTGCGAAACGCCAGCCGGCCACGGCAAGGCGGGCGCTGTCCTCGAACACGCCAGGCGGCTGGGCGGACACGATTTCCACCAGCCCCACGGAGCCGTCCCTTTCGACCACCAGCCGCAGCACCACCGTGCCCGAGATGCCCCGCCGCCGGGCCGCGTAGGGATAATCCGGCGGCGTCGTGAATACGGCGCGGGGCGGTTCATCCACATGCGCCTCGTCATAGATGCCGCTTCCCACGCCGCCGGTGTCGGGGACGATCCCCACGGGAAGGGCAAAATCAAGCGCCGGGTTTTGCGGGGCGGTCATGGCGGGGCTGATGGCCGGAGGCAGGGAGGGGACAGGCAGTTCCGGCACGGGGGGCGGAACAGGAAACAGCGGCGGCTGGGCAGGCGCGGTCGTGGCGGCCATGATGGCCGTGTCCACGCTGTCCACCGGCTCGGGCGGCGTGTCGTAGACCAGGGCCACCGCGTCGGGATAGACCGGGGACAGGGGCGGCGCGGGGCGCGCCGTGAGAAGGGCCAAAGCCAGAAACAGAAGCAGGGTCGCCCCCACTCCGCCGACCAGGGGCGGCACAACGCGCAGGGTCATGGCTCGGCCGGTTGCCGGGCGGCAAGGCTCACATTGACCGCCCCGGCCAGACGGCACTGGTCGATGACAGTAATGACATCCCGGGTGCGGCTGCGGCCATCGGCCACCACCATGACGGTTCCTTCCCGCGCGTCATCGAGAAAGGCGCGCACGCGCGCGCCCACGGCGCGCGTGTCCACCTGCCGCCCCTCCACATACGCCGTCCCGTCCGGCCCCACCCCCACCTGGAGCACGGGCGTGGCGGTAGGCTGCGCCGTGCGCGCGGCGGGACGCTCCACGTCAATGCCCGCCTCGCGGACAAAGGACGCCGTGACCACGAAAAAGATGAGCAGGATGAACACCATGTCGATGAGCGGCGCCATGTTGAGCTCCACGGCTCCGCGACGGCGGCTCCGCAACCGGCGCAACCGGTTCATGCCTCGGCTCCGGGTGCGCACTCCAGCCGCCCCAGCCTGGACTGGAACCGGCGCACCTTGTCCTCGAACCCCTGCGCGCGCCGTTTCAGGAAATGACCGGCGAACAGGGCGGGAATGGCCACGAGAAGCCCTGTCTGGGTGCTGACCAGGGCCGCCGCGATGCCGCCGGACAGCGTTCTGGACGCCCCGGAACCCACGGTGGCCAGGGAATCAAAGGCGCCGATCATGCCGGTCACCGTGCCGAGAAGGCCCATGAAGGGCGCGAGTTCCGCCAGCATGAGGATGGCGCCCAGGCCTTGATGCGCCTGGCGCAGCAGCGGCAGGCAGAGCCTATGCAGCAGCATGCGGTCCAGGTCGGCGTCTCCCGTGCGGCGGGCGAGATAGGCGTTGGCCATGTGCGGACGCCAGTCACGGCTCCCCGCACCGTGCGGCAAACGCCCCTCCGCCAGCCCTTGCAGGATGTCCGTGGTGGGCACGCGGGCCTCCAGCCCGCGCCATCGCGCGAGTTGCCAGCCCTTGCGCAGGATGAGCGTCCAGGCCCAGACCGAGGCGGCGGCCAGGGGCCACATGACCGGTCCGCCCAGATCCATGATGGCGCGCACCGAGCCCCACGCCCCGTCCAGGAACGCCACGCTCACTGCGGTTCCTCCCGATTGCCCAGAAGGACAACGGTAAAGGCCACGCTTTTCTCTTCCATGTCCCCCAGCATGGCGTCCACCCGGCGCTCCAGCAGGTGGTGCGCCAGCAGCAGGGGAATGGCCACGGCCAGCCCCAGTTGCGTGGTCACCAGCGCCTCGGAAATGCCCCCGGCCAGGAGCGAGGCATTGCTGTTGCCGAGCAGGGTCATGACGCCAAAGGTCTTGATCATGCCGGTCACCGTACCCAGCAGTCCCAACAGGGGCGCCACGGCCCCCAGCACGGCGATGGTGGGCAAAAACCGCTCCAGCCGGGGGGCTTCGCGCAGCATGGCGTCGTGGAACACGTTTTCCAGCACGTCGCGGGGCGATCCGGCGTGGCCGAGCCCCGCCTCCAGCACCCGGCAGGCCGGACTCGCGCCATGGGCCGCGCAGAGGGAACGCCCATCCTCGGCGCGTCCCGCCCGCAGCGCGGCTTCCAGCCGCTCCAGCACCCCGTCCGACGCCATGCGCAGCCGCGTCAGCGTCCAGGCCCGCTCAAGGCCCAACAGCATGCCGACAACGCCCACGCCCAGAATGGGCCAGACCAGCACGCCGCCGGACCGGAGCGTGGCCAGCGGCCCTGAAGCGCCCGGCTCGGCGCGCAACCACGCCCCGCCCGACATGTCCACCGGCACCACGCGCCTTGGGGCCGCCGGGTATGGGACGCTTCCCGAGGCCGTTGCGGCGATCCCCTCCCGGGCGTCGTGGTCCAACCGGCCGGGCGTGGCGGCCAGCAGCCCCTCGGGGCCAACCACCAGCCCTCCCAGGTCGCCGTCGTCCGCCACGAAATACGCGCTGTCCGGGGCCACGAGCAGGATGTCTCCGTCCTGGGCCAAGCCAGCGCGGCCCAGGAAGGATCCCCTGATCGTCAGGGGGGCGTTGCCGTCCAAAGCCTGTTCCCGCAGGGCGTCACACAATGCCTGGAGAATCTCGAAGGAAGGCAGCCCCGGCGTATCCAGCAGGCCGCGGACATGCGCGAGCCGATCCGTGCGCAGGGCCGCCGCAGGGGAGGCGCGGAGCAGCTTTTCCGCGTCGCGCGCGGCGGCGCGGGCCACGGACGCCACCAGCGCCATGTCGCGCTGGCGGTCATCCAG
Source organism: Desulfovibrionaceae bacterium (assembly GCA_050251715.1). GTDB lineage: Bacteria > Desulfobacterota > Desulfovibrionia > Desulfovibrionales > Desulfovibrionaceae > JBFWMG01. Next base: position 203,769 of record JBFWMG010000004.1, read on the forward strand.
GGCGCGCCGCAACGCCGCCTCCTCTTCGAGCAACAAGGCCAACCGCTTCTTGCGCGCCTCCACATCCCGCTCCGTGCGCTGGACAGCGGCCCTGCGCGCGGCCAGGGCGGCCTCGCGCGCGGCGACATCCTGTCCGGCGGCGCGCCGGGCGGCATCCGACGCGGCCCGCACATCCTTTGCCTCCTGGGCCAGGGATCGGGCCACCTCGGGCCATTGCGCCTCACCGGCGCACGCGGCCCTTCCGAGCACGAGCAACAGCGCCACGCCCAGCAGCATGGCCGCCGCGCACCGCCCACGCCTCAGATACGTCCAGTCCAAAAAACGGATCATGGTGCGTCGGCCCCAGGGAGCAGAACCAGCCCCGGCAACACGCGGCGATCAAGCATGCCGAAGGCCAGGGCGAGCTGCGCCGCGCCGTCGGCCTCCATGGGCCGCCACTGGCCCGTGGCGTCCATGCGGAAGGCCCGGCTTCCGTCACGCGAAAGGAAATAGCACGCCATGCGCCCCACACGCAGCATGCGCCCGGCCACGCGGACCAGCCCGTCCGCCGCCCCTTGCGTGGCGTTTCCAGAGTCCTGGGGCGCTTGCGGCGCCTGGATGACCGCCTCGGTGGCGGCCAGTTCGGCTCCGTACTGGGCCTCGATGAACAGCGCTTCCAACGTGCGGCGCAGCTTTTCGCCCAGCGGCGTGTCAAAATCCTTGAGCACGGCCCGCACCGCCTCCACCCTGGCCGTGCGTTCCTCGATCAGGAATTGCGGCCCTGCCGCCACATCGGCGGCCAACCGGTCGCACGCCGCGTCCAGGGCAGGCTCCAGGAGCATGCGCATGCGCCCGCCTTCGCGCTCCTGCCGGTGCAGCGCCTCCAGCACCGCTTCCCGGGCCTCTATGTACGCGTCGTACTTGCGCACCTGGTAGTCCAGCCACACGGCGCGCCGCTCCAATTCGTCCAGCGCGCGCAACTGCTCGGCGCGGCGCGCGGCCGCCCTGTCCACCTCCTTTTGCCCTTCCCTGGCGGTGTCCAGCGCCCCGGCCAGCTCGCGCACCACGGCGTCGGGCGGGGAGGCCGCCGCGAGCGGCACGGGCCACAGCACACAGGCCTGTACAAGGAGCGCGAGCAGGATCGTACGTCCAACCATCTGTCCAACCTTCATGTTCACCTGACCCCACCATCGGATGCGTCAATTTCACACAATATGTAGCAAAATACAAGTACGGTTTATATTTTCGTAACACTGCATGCGTGAAAAATCCCTCCGGCTCCAGAGGGGATATCCCCCTGGCGCGGAAGGGGGAAGCGTGGCCAATCCATGTTGTGCGGGGCATCGCAGATATGCGGAAACGCCGTGCCACGTGCAACCATGGAAAGGCGTTGGTCAAGAAAAGAGCGCTTCGGACCAAGCGACCGGACAGCGGGATATCGTGACGGCGCTCCCGGACGTCTTTGCCATGGGAGCGGGTTGACGCCGTATGGTGATTCAGCTAGCCACACGCTATACGTGTCACAATAATTTTTTTCTTATCTGGCGTAAAAGGCCATCTCAAACGCGCGCAAGGTACAAATACCATGTGCCTGTGCGCCGGCGCACGACCAGGATGAGGTACCGCTATGTCCTGCACCTACCCCAAGGAACGCATCGAAGCCGTCATTGCCTTCCACGGCCACAGCTGTCCCGGCCTGACCATAGGCATACGCGCCTCGGAACTGGCGCGCCTGCGTTGGCCCGACGCCACGGACCGCGACCTGATGGCCGTGGTGGAGACCGACATGTGCGGCGTGGACGCCATCCAGCACCTGCTCGGCTGCACCTTTGGCAAGGGCAACCTGATCCACCGCGACTACGGCAAGATGGCATTCTCGTTTTATAATCGCCCCCTGTATCAGGCTTTTCGCGCCGTGCTGCGCCCCGAGGCCCGCCAGGGCATGGATGTCGAGCTGGGCGACCTGATGGCCAAGGAGGCGGACGGCGAGGCAACGCCCGAGGACGCGGCCCGCATCAGCGACCTGCGCAGCCGCATGCAGGAGGTGTTCATGGCCCTGCCGCTGGACGCGATGTTCGCGGTGCGGGAACTGACGCCCTCGCCGCCGCGTCCGGCCCGCATCTTGACCAGCCTGCGCTGCGCGTTGTGCGGCGAGATGGTCATGGAGTCCCGCACGCGCCGCCTTGGCGGCCAGACCCTGTGCATCCCCTGCTTCAACACGGTGGAGCAAAAGATCTAGAGCATCCTACCTTTGAAAAAGATGCGCTGTGCTTATGCGTTTTGTTGAAATAATGTTTCCTTATTTCAAATCCCCGCATTGTTTCAATGCTAGAATGCGCTCGCCTGCGCGGACAACGCACCGCCCCACAAAAAACACGCGGCGCACGCCCTCCGCACAGGAGGGTCATGCGCCAGCATCGGAACGCGGGGTACGCGCCAGGAAGGCGCGCCGAATCATGCACTGAACGAAGAGAATTTCATGATTCGTGAGGATTGGCAAAACCGCGTTTTTCCAATCCGGGTTGAAAAAGGCCAGGACGGCCTTTTTCAACGGTCTATTAGCCGTGGTTGTGCTCGTGGCCCCCATCACCCTCGTGGGCATGCCCGTCGTCCTGGCAATGGGCCTCGTGCGTATGTTGGTGCTCGTGCTCATGCTCCGCGCCGTGGGCATGGTGCCCGTGCTCGTGCCCGTGCCCGTGGCTGTGCGCGTGGGCGTGCTCATGCGTGTGGGTCGTGCCGTCGGCATGGGTGTGCTCATGCACATGGGCATGCTCATGGGCGTGTTCGTGGGAATGAACCTCGCCCTCGCCGTGCGTGTGAAAATGGCTATGAATCTTGTATTCGCTCTTGGTGCCGCATCCGCAATCCTTGCACATGGCCATACTCCCTTGTTGCACATTCAGTATCGTGCATTGTTTACATCCATTCTAATGGATGCGTATGGCGAGTCAAGCGGCACCATTTATTAATTCATGACAATCCATACACCAATAACCGCGTCATGTAGCAACCGGTGTTAAAATCGTGTTCATGGCATGGCAATCCCTTTTCACGCTGCATGGGCACGCCTTATGTCAACAGGATCGCGTGCCGGACAACAAAAACAGTTGCGGTGATTATCAGCGGGCCATGCGCGGCCATGCGCAACGCCACATGCCGGAACAGAGACGGTATCATGCACCGGCGCCCGCTTACCCTGTTCCTTCCCGCGCGCCGTTGCCGCCCCGCGTGCCCCATCTGCCGTCCCGCAACGATCCTGCGCGGAACGTGGCACATTGGATATGGGAATATGCGGACCGTGCGACACGGCCTGCGCGTCCAGCCTCGGCCACCTATGGACCGTGATCGAAACAAGGCGCCGCCCCACCTCCTGCGCCTTGCAAACTTCGTGGTCAGCGCCATGGCGCTGGCCGGTCACAGCCACGCGGCCAGGTGGTCCAGATCGACGCACCCGGACGCCACGGCCGGGCCGTGGCGCACCGCGCAAGGGCTGTCCGGCTCGCCGAAATGGCTGTACGCCGCAAAGGCCCGGCCCATATCCTGGTTCTCGGTATAGCCGTTGACCACGGCGATGGTGCGGATGCCCGCGTCGCAGGCCGCGGCCACGCCGTGGGCCGAGTCCTCCAGGGCCAAACATTGGCCGGGGGCGAGCCCCAGGCGCGCCAAGGTCACCGCATACACCTCCGGCGCGGGTTTCTTGCGCGCCACGTCCTCGCCCGTGGTCATGGCGGCCCAGGCAATGCCTTCCGAGGCAAGCGTCTTGCCCAGCAGGGTGTGCACGTTGATGCGGCTGGTGGTGGTGGCGATGGCCAGAAGCACGCCCCTGTCCCGCGCCTGGCGCAGCAGCCGCCGCACCCCTGGACGCAGCGCCACCGCTCCCCCGCCCAGCAGGCGGTTGTAGATGACGGTTTTGCGGACATGCAGCACGGCGGCCAGGGCGTGGGGCGAAGGGCCGTTGGGCGGAACGCACGCGGCACGCTCCATGAAATGGAGAATCCGCTCACGCCCGCCCGTGACCCGCAACAAGTCCGCGTACACCGCCCTGCCCCAACACCACCCCAGCCCGAAATCCTCAAAGGCCTGGTTAAAGGCGGCGCGGTGCAGTTCCTCGTTGTCCACCATGGTGCCGTCCACGTCCCAGATGAGCGCCTTGAGCCGCATGATTCCCCCCTTTCCCCGCTGGTGGCGGTCCTACGCACCCAGCGCCTCGCGCCAGCCCGGATAGAACCGGTCCGCGTCGGACGCAAAGGAGGCGAAGGCACGGGCCAGCTCCCTGTGTTCCCTGGCATAGGCGACCAGATCGACGCCCTGCCGCCAGGCCTCGTGCGCCTGGCGCAGCGACAACGCCCCGGCCGTGGGGCCGTCCAGATGGCCGAACGCGCCGCCGCCCGAGGTCTGGCACACGTTGGCGTGGCCCAGGTTGTCGAAGAACGCGGGCAGCCGGATGGCGTTCATGCCGCCGGAAACCATGGGCGTGGTGGCCTTCATGCCATGCCATTGCTGGTGGAAATAGGGGCCGTCCGCCTCGTCGCGCTCCAGCATGTAGGCGATGTTCCTGTCCCCTTTCTCCCCTTCCATCTTGCCGAACCCCATGGTGCCGGTGTGGATGCCCGACGCCCCCTGCAACCGCGCCATCTTGCTGAGCACGAAGGCGGTGTAGCCGCGCTTGGCCTGGGGCGAGGTGACCGCCCCGTGCCCGGCCCGGTGGTAGTGCAGGAACTGGCCCGGAAAGTTGCGGCGCACCGTGGTCACCGCCGCCGGACCGGCCACGTAGCCGTCCACCAGAAAGGCCACGTGCGCGGCGTTTTCGCCAAAGGCGGCCAGGGCGAATTCCCCGCGCGCAAGCATTTCGGCGGGGTCGTCCGCCGTGATGTTGGCCGAGAACAGCTTGGCCTCGCCCGTGGCGTCCTGGGCCCGGCGCATGGCGTCGGCCACGGCGGCCATGGTCTCCTTGAACGGGGCGAACACCTGGTTGCCCTGGGGCTCGTCGTTCTTCACAAAGTCGCCGCCCAGCCAGAAGTCGTGGCAGGCCTGGGCAAAGGGCGCGGGCCGCAGGCCGAGCTTGGGCTTGACGATGGTGCCCACGATCATGCCGCCGTTGTCCTGGTCGCGCCCCAGCACCCGCCAGAAATCGCGGATGTTCATGGCCGGGCCGTCGAACAGCTCCAGGTAGCACCGGGGCACGTAAAAATCGTGCAGCTTGGCGTAGGCCACGTCGCCCATGCCCTGGTTGTTGCCGATGGTCAGGGTCAGGAAAGAGGCCAGCATGGCCTTGCCGTCAATGATGTTGCGGTCGAACAGTTCCACGGGATAGGCGATCCTGACCAGATCGTCCCCTTCGTCGTTGGTGGACACGGCGTACACCAGCGCGTCCACGCCCTTGGTAAAGGCGTCGGTGGTGCAGACCTCCACGTTGGTGCCGGTGGAGGACTCGGCCGCGAAATGGGCGGCCACGGCCACGCTGCCGTGCCCCTGCTTGGGCTTCATGACATAGGCGCACAGCACATGCCGGCCTCCGGCGATGAGCGCGTCCTCCTTCAGGTCCATATTCACGTAGCGGTTCGTCTGATCGAGCGGTGCCATGTCACGTCTCCCTGCGTTGTTGTCTCGTTCCGAGGTGCCGCCTCATGCCGCCGCCATCTTTGCGTTGAGCAGATGGAAGCAGGTGAGCAGCTGCGTTATGCCAAGGGGATAGCTTGTCTTCTGCGTGGTTCCCTCGGAATAGGAGCCCACCCCCTCGGTGGAAATGTCCACGCCGGACAGGTGGTCGAGGATGATGTCCATGAGGGTTTCCGCCGTCACCGGCTTGATGGTGCCGGTGATGTGCAGAATGTCCACGGGCATGCCCTCGTCCCGGCCCAGCGTGACCGTCAGGCACTTTTCCATGACCCCTGGCCGGTGGTCGATGAACTCGTTGAAGTCCGGGTGGCGGATCGTGGGCCGCAGGATGAGGTTGGTGTTCAGGTAGGTGCCCGTCTCCTCGGTGCACTCCGGCGGCCTGTAAAAATTCACCACGATGTCCGCATACTTGCGCTGGGGCCGGATGTACTTGCTGGACACCTCGACCCGCTTGGCCAGCGACGCCTCCACCTCCTCGCGGGTGTAGCCGCGCTTGATCGTGTCGCGCTGGTATTTCCAGTCCACGCGCAGCTCCTCCTGCGGATCGAGGTAGATCTTCACGTCAAAGGCGTCGCGCATGCGCTTGCTGTGGAAGCCGAGCAGCCCCTCCACGATGACGAACTGCTTGGGTTCCACGTGGACCGGGGGGTCGAAATCCCCGGTCGTGTGGTTGTACACGGGCTTGAGGATGGCCTCGCCGCGCCGCAGCTGGTAGAAATTGTTCTCCATGATGTCGATGTAGTTGCAGTCGGGATGCAGGGCGGAAATGTTCTTGTCCTTGCGCTGCGCCCGGTTGTAGCGGTGGTAGTCGTCGGAGCACAGGTTGGTCACCCGCTCCGGTCCGAGAATCTGCTCGATGCCCGCGGAAATCGTGGTCTTGCCTGCGGCCGAGTCGCCCACAATGCCGAGCAGGATGGGTCGCGTGCGTTTCATGGTCATGCCCTCCTCGCTTTGCTGTTTGCCTAGCGCATCGCACCCTTGAAAAAGGGGCGGTGCTTTATGCATTTTGTTGAAATAATAAAGTATTATTTCAAATCGCCACATTGTTTCAATGTAAAAACGCGCTAATCGTACTTGATGGCGCTGATGCGCATCAGTTTGTCGAAGGTATGGTGCGACGTGACGTAGCGCACCGTGCCGGTGAGCCCGCGCATGACCAGGGAATGCGTGGTCGCGCCCGACCCGGAAAAGCTGACGCCCTCCAGGAACGTGCCCCCGGAAATGCCCGTGGCCGCGAAGAACACGTCGTCGCTGGACACCAGCTGGTCCAGGCCGATGACCGCGTTAAGGTCGTAGCCCGCGTCCAGCACCCGCCGCCGCTCCGCGTCGGACTGGGGGGCGAGCATGCCCTGCATCTCGCCGCCCATGACGCGGATGGCCGTGGCCGCCAGCACGCCCTCGGGCGTGCCGCCCGTGCCCATCATCAGATCCACCTCCGTCCCGGGCATCACGGCCATGAGCGCCCCGGCCACGTCGCCGTCCGTGTGCATCTGGATGCGCGCCCCGGCGGCGCGGATGTCGCGGATGAGCGTCCGGTGGCGCTCCTTTTCCAGGACGAACACGGTCAGATCCTCCACCTGCTTGCCCCTGGCCTTGGCCACCGTGCGCAGCGTCTCGGCCACGGGCGCGGTGATGTCCACCTTGCCCCTGGCCTCGGCGGGCACCACGAGCTTGTTCATGTAAAAGGCCGGGCCGGGATCGTACATGGAGCCGCGCGGGGCCATGGACACCACGGCGATGGCGTTGGGGCGGCCCAGGGCGAGCAGGTTGGTGCCTTCCACCGGATCCACCGCCACGTCCATGGCCGGGCCGTTGCCCGTGCCCACGCGCTCGCCGTTGAAGAGCATGGGCGCCTCGTCCTTTTCGCCCTCGCCAATGACCACATGGCCCGCCACGTCCACAATGCCCATGGAAAGGCGCATGGCGTCCACGGCGGCCTTGTCGCCCAGTTCCTTCTCGCCCCTGCCCAGCCATCTGGCCGAGGCCAGGGCCGCCGCCTCGGTGACGCGCCCCAGGTCAAGGGCCAGGTTCCTGTCCGGTTTTCTCGCTCCCATCTACAGCTCCATGATCTCTGTGGAGGGGCGGTGCCGGCCGGTGCGGACCTCCCGGCAATCAGCGCCCGAGAGCATGGCGATGATGGCCCGCAGCGCCTCCTGGACGCGCCGCGCGGCGTCGTCGTTGCCACATGATCCGCTTGTCATACGTGTTCCAGCCATGACGCCCCTCCTTGTGTGTACCGTGCCGCGCCTGGCGTCCGGAACAGCCCGGACCGCGCGTACCCTGCCCTGTTACAACAGCCATGCCATTGCCCGCCGCCGCGAACACCAGGCGATAAATAGTGTTATTGCAGTGGGTTGACAAAGCCGTGCCACAGCTAGCCGCGCCCTGTCTGTGCCAGGCGCGGCACACGCACGGGCGGGCGGCGGGCGCATGTGCCGCGCATGGCACACCGGGCAAGGGGGAAACGCCGCATGCGGCGGGACGTGGCGTGGCGCATGCGGCGGTGCGCGCCGTGGCGCACCGGCATGGCCATGGCATGGCACGGCAGGAGGTGGGGAGGCTGGAGCATCCTGGCCCCGAGGGAGGGGGATGCTCCCGTTTTTTCCTTGAAGCAACGGGGTATTGCCTCAAGAAAAAGCCGGACGGCGCGCCTATGGCGCGCTCAAGTTGCTGACAAACCGCCATGTATCCATGCGGTTTCTTTCTCGAAGCCTTGCGGTTCACGGCGTCGGGTGAACCGCCTGCCATGCCCTCGTTCACACACCGAGTCCCCCCGCCTGGGGAACGCGCTTGTCCCAACCGTATCCATCTCCCCCGCCAGCAGTTTTTGGGGAAAGAGATAGGAGAGAGGATGGGGGTCCGGGGGAAGGAGAGAGGAAAGGGAAAACCCCTTTTTATGCTTGGAAAAAGGGGGTTTCCCTTTC
>JBFWMG010000005.1:0-209815 GCA_050251715.1 Desulfovibrionaceae bacterium
CGTCATCACCTCCCCAACCAGCAGTTTTTGGGGATGGGAGGAGAGAGGGGAAGGGGGTCTGGGGGAAGGGGAGAGAGAAGGGAAACCCCTTTTTGTGCTTGGAAAAAGGGGTTTCCCGTCTCTCTCCCCTTCCCCCAGTTCCCCAGTGCTTTATGGCGCCGTTGCCCGGCGCAGCGCCTCGATGCGCGCCAGCACGGGCGGGTGGGAATGGTGCAGCGCCACTTCCAGGGGATGCGGCGTGAGGTTGGACAGGTTGCTGACCGACAGTTGCTTGAGTGCGGCGACCATGTGTTCCGGCTCGCCCGTGGTGCGCGCGGCAAAGGCGTCGGCCTCGTATTCCCAGGCCCGGGACAGCGCGTTGGTGGCCACGGACAACGCCAGCGACACCGGCGTGTACAGCAGGCCGAAAAACACCAACCCGGCGTGTACGGAAATTTCCCGCACGCCAAATGCATCGAACAATGTTCGGTTGCCCAGGAAGAGCGACATCAAAAAGAAGAGCACGCCCGTCTTCGCCGTCAATAAAACAAGCCCCTTGACGATGTGGCCGCGCACGCAATGCCCCACCTCGTGCGCCAGCACCGACACCAATTGCCCGGTGGTCAAGCGCTCTATCAGGGTGTCGAACAAGGCGATCCGCCTGGTTTTGCCAAAACCGGTGAAGTAGGCGTTGGCCTTGGCCGAACGGCGCGAGCCGTCCACGGAAAAGATGCCGGACAGGGCAAAGCCCTGGCCCGTGGCATAGGCCTCCAGCGCCTGGCGCAGGCCGCCCTCTTCCATGGGCGTGAAGGTGTTGAACAACGGCAGAATGAACACCGGCGCGACATACATCATGACCAGGGACACGGCCACGACCAGCGCCCAGACGCACACCCAGGCCAGACCGCCCAGCGTCTGGAAGAAATACAGCACCCCCGCCACCACCGGCCCGCCGATGCACGCGGCCAGCACATACCCCTTCACCTTGTCCGCCACAAAGGTGCCCACCGTGGTGCGGTTGAAGCCAAAGCGCGCCTCCAGCACAAAGGTGCGGTACACGGCGAACGGCAGGCCCGCGACGTCGCTCAGCACCATGAGCGCGCCGATGAACGCGAGCCCCACGGCCAACTCGCCCAGGCCGCCCGCAAGCGCCCGCGCCCAGCCGTCCAGCGCGCCGAACCCGCCCAGCAAGATGAACGCCAGCACCACGGCGGTCCCGAATCCGTCCTCCACCAGCGACACCCGCGTGCGCGCCGCCGCATACCGCTGCGAGCGCGCGTACGCCGCCGCGTCGTACACGTCCGCGAACGCCGCGGGCACCTCGGGCGCGAACGACCGCAGCGACAACACCCCGGCCAGCGCATTGACCAGCCACGCCGCCACCAGCGACCCGACAATGATGACGAGATACCCGTTCATCTGCTACACCCCATGACAAACCCCCTGCGCCGTGCGCATGCAACACACCGTTATGACTAACTCGCTTGCAACATTCATTTTTCATGGCACTCTACGGGATTTCCTCGCGCCGGGCAACCGCGCCGGAGGGGCCATCGCCTACCCCGTCGTCCGCCGCGCCTCCATCAAGGACGCCATCGAGGCGCTGGGGCCGCCGCATACCGAGATCGGGCGCATCGTCGTCAACGCCGCGAGCGTTGCTTTTTCCCATCCGCTTCAACCGGGCGAGGCCATCGAGGTGTTTCCCGTGGCCACGCCCTGCAACCCGCTCGCGCCCGACCCGCCCCTGCGCCCCGAACCGTTGCCGCGCCTCGCCTTCCTGGTGGACGCCAACGTGGGCAAGCTCGCCGCGCTGCTGCGCCTTGTGGGCTTTGACACTGTTTACGACCGCGACCTGGACGACCAGGGCATCGCCGCCCTGGCCGCCGCCCAGCAACGCATCGTCCTGACCAGGGACACGGCCCTGCTCAAGCGCCGCGCCATCACCCACGCCCACTACATCCGCGCGGCCCAGCCCAGGGATCAGCTGCGCGAGACCCTGGGCTTCTTCGGCCTTGTCCCGCCCTATGCCCCGTTTTCCCGCTGCCTTGCCTGCAACACCCTCCTGGTTCCGGTGGCCAAGGCGGACATCCTGCCCCGGCTGCTGCCCCTGACCAGGCAATACGTCCACGATTTCCACCACTGCCCGCAGTGCGACAAGATATATTGGCGCGGCTCCCACCACGCGCACATGCAACGCTGGCTGGACGGGCTGGCGGTCCACGGCGCGGCACCATGAATCCGCCCCGCCATGGGCTGGGCGCGGCAGGGGCGCGGCGCGGCAGAAGCGAGAACGCGCGGCATGCGCCCAAGGCTCACAAGGCAACGTGCGCAGGCAAGGGGAACGCGCCAAGGCGCGTGCAGGGGGAGGCCGAAGGCGGACGGGCGCGGCGGCGCCAGGGCGGCGGACGGGCGCGGCGGCGCCAGGGCGGCGGACGGGCGCGGCCCTACGGAGGCTGCGCCCCCAAAGCGGGCACCCCCCGCCGCACGCCCAACCGGCAGATTATTCCTCGGAGATTTCGGCGCACGCCTTGCCGCTTTCCTCCTCCCATTTGGGAAGACAGGGCAGCAGGCCTTCCTTTTCGAGCCACGCCATATCAGGTTCGGGAACACGGTAGGCATTGAGGTTCACCAGCTTGTGGTCAAGGCAGTCGGCGGCATGCACCGCCACGGCGGGACTCATGCCGCCCGCCTCCACACGATCCAGGGCATGATGGCAATACACGCTCTTGACGGTCTCCTGGCCAAGCCCCCACACGCCGAGCAGATACGCCCCCACCTCGGCATGGGTCACGCCCAGCACCGCCAGCTCCGCCTGGGACACCGACTCCCCCTGTTCCCGCACGCGATCGAGTATGGTGCGGTATTCGGACGTAAAGGACACCGCGAGAACCAACTTGCCCACGTCATGGAGCAGGCCGGCGGTGTAGCAGGTGGTCAGGGCGTCTTCCGCCAAGCCCTGCGCCATGCCGATGGTTCTGGCAAGGCACCCCACACGAAAGCAGTGCGCCCAGAGCAGGTTGAGCGCAAACGGCAGGTTGTCCTTGGGCTTGAGGGTGGCGAACAGGTGCGCCCCAAGGATCATGCCCTGCAGGATGTCCGCGCCAAGCAGGGTGACGGCCTGGGCCGGATGCATGATTTTTTGGTAAAAACCAAAAAAGGACGAGTTCACCAGCTTGAGGAACATGGCGGAAAGAGCCATGTCACGTTCGACAATGCGCCCCACCCGGTCAAGGCTTGGGCTGCTCTTCCGCAATTCCTGGACGATCTCCACATAGGCATTGGGCAGCGCCGGAAGCGACGCCAAACCCGACACGGTGCGCCTGACGGCCTCGTTGGTGAGGATGCCGTGCAAATCGAGTACCCGATTAAGGGTGCCTATCAGCTCGTCGGACGAACAGGGCTTGCTCAGGAACTGGTGCCCCAGCGTGGCGGCCTGCATCAACGTCCCCATCTCGGACTGCCCGGACAGGACAATGCGCACCGCGCAGGGCAGGAGCGCCCGCACCTTTTCCAACAATTGGGCGCCGCCCATCCCAGGCATGCGCATGTCGGTCACCACAACCTCGAACGCGTCCTGCCCGATAAGGCTCAATGCCTCTTCACCGCTTGCGGCATACCGCACGTCCCACTCGTTGCGCTTGCTATGCAGCAGGCGGCGAATGCCTTGCAGAATCATCGTGTCGTCATCGACAAACAAAATCCTCTTCTTCATGCGGCGGTCTCCGTTCTCTCCAAGCCTCCCACGGGCAAGCGGATGACGATGGTGGTTCCCATGCCCACCTCGGACTCGATATCGATTGATCCGCCGTGCTTCATCACGATGATGTCATGCACGATGGCGAGCCCTTGGCCTGTTCCCTTGCCCACTTCCTTGGTGGTGAAAAACGGGTCGAACACCCTTTGAAGATTCTCCTTGGGGATGCCGCAGCCCGTGTCGCTGATGCGGATCTCCACGGCGTCCGCCACCGCCTGGGTCGTCACGGTGATACGTCCCTTTTCCGTGCCCTGGGGCCGCGCGGCGATGGCATGCGCCGCATTGACGATGATGTTGAGCAGCGCCTGATTGATGCCGCTGGACTGGCAGTGGACAAACGGCAGGTCTTGCGCGAGATCGGTCTGCATGTCAGCGACATACTTCCACTCGTTTCGGGAGACGTTGATGGTGTCCTCAATGGATCTGTTGATGTCGCTGGGGCGTGCATCCTCTTCGCCGGGATGCGAAAAGTTCTTCATGGCCAAGACAATGGAGGCGACCCGATGCACGCCGTCCAAGGCCGTGTCGCATGCCTTGGGCACCTCCCGGACAATGAAGTCGAAATCCATGTCCTGCTTGCGGGCCGCGACCCGCTCCACCATGTCGGACTCGGCCTCCACGGGTTGGCCGTGCTCCAGGCTGGCCGCATAGAGCTCCAGCAACCCCTCGATTTCCTGGAAGGATTCCTTCACGAAATGAACGCTGTCGCCGACATATTGTATGGGCGTGTTGATTTCGTGGGCTATCCCCGCCGCAAGGAGGCCTATCGATTCAAGCTTTTTGGCCAGCTGCAATCGCCGTTCAAGGTTTTTACGCTCTGTAATATCAAAGACGACCTGGACAAGATGCTTCTTGCCGCCCATGTGTATGTCGAAAAGATGCCGTGCAATAGGAAGATGTTCTCCACCAGGCAGTACAAGAACACCTTCCTCATAGGCGTTGCCGGCATTCCAGTCAGGCTTGAGAAGGTTCCTCTTGACATGCGTCATAAATGGAAATTCTACATTCAAATTGCCACTCACAATGTCCTTTTTGTGAAGAGACAGCAACCTTTCGCTGATCGTATTGCAATCGACAATGGTCTTCAGGCTGGGATCAAAAACAAAGATGGCGGCTCCTATGCCCTCGAAAATGGTCTTGAGAAATTCCTGATGCTCCTTCTGCTGCGTCTGGACCCGCTTTTGTTCCGAAATATCGTGCAGATTCACGAGAACAACCATCTGGCCCAGCACCTCGATCCTGCTCAAGGCCATTTCCACGTCGAACTCGACACCGTCATGAGGCCGCCTGCAAAGCCACTCCAGCACGACCTTGTCGCCGCCGAGCGCGAGTTCCCAGGCATCCTCCATTCTCCCCAACTGGTTGCGGGGGCTTGAATAGTCGTCGAGAATGGACATGGAGAGCGCTTCATCCCGGTTCAGCCGGAACAGTTCGAGCAACCGTTCATTCACGTCGAGTATCTTTCCGTTCCCATCGTGCATGAAAATCGCGTCGTGGGTGTTGTTGAAAATGGTCCGCAAGGCGATTTCGGCTTCCCGCCGCTCCAAGACCTCCCGCTCCAGGAACGCGGCCTGCTCCTCAAGCGTGGCGGTGCGCTCCTCCACCCGAGACTCCAGCACTTCGTTGGCGCGTTGCAGCAAGGCCTCGGCCCGCTCCCTGGCCAAGACCTCCTCCTCAAGCTGGGCGTTCTTGTCCTGTATCCTCTGGGCGTGCAGGTCGGCCTCGGCAATGCGCGCATCCAGGATCAAGTTTTTCGCGCTCATCCTGAGCAGCATCACCGTGCCTCCCAACACGAGAACGGCCAACGCAATGGTGGACGCCAGCAGTTGCAACGGAGACACCGTGCCCAACACGTCGGCCTTGGTAATCACCGCCACCAGGCTGAACGGCGTCCCTTCCACCAGCGACCGCACGGCAAGGTACTCCCGTGCCTCATTCCTACCGGATGGATAGATACGCTCGACAATGGTGTTGGGTGGGGAAAGATGCCCCTCACGGACATCCAGGGCCAGCTCGGGAGAGGCGGCTTGGGTGGAGTACACGATGCTGTTCTGATGCACAAAATACATCATGCTGTGCCGAAAGGCGCCTTGTGAGCGCCGCATCAGCGCGGGAAGAATATCCGTTGTATTGATCCACGCGACGATGACGCCCACGGAGGCATCCTTGTAGGCGTAGGACATGGCGACAAGGATGTCGCAGGAACCGTCCTTGTCCTCAACATGAAATTGCAAACGTCCCCCGCCGCTGTCCACCCCCTCCAGAATATACAAGGGCAGGCCGTCCCCGCTCACGCCACTGTTGTCGGCAAGGAATCCGCCCTGGTCGTCGAAAAACGCAATGCGCCTGTACATGCGCCTGCCGTCCAACGCCTTCTTGCCCATGAACCGGCTGAACAGCTCCGAAATGCCCGTCAGGCTTGCCCACAGCCCATAGTCCCTGGTCATGCCCAAGGCCTTGTTCTCAAAATAGGCGAGCAATTCCCGGCTGGCGGACAAGTCATCCAGATCGTTCTGGCGATCCAGGAAGAAATGTTTGAGGCCCACCGCATCCTTGGCGGCCTGGTCACCGAATTGGTCCAAAAAGGCATGGCGCAGCTCGACCTGGGAGGTATAATTCATCCAGACAATGGACATGACGAACACGGCCAGGACGACGACGACAGCCGCCGCCATCCTGGTCTTGTTCAACCGCCGCGTCTCGCGCCCGTCCGTGCCCATCGCAACGCCCAGCCGCTAGTTGGACGTGGAGGTAAAGAAGTCGTTGTAGTGCTGGAACACGGCGGGATAGTACTTTTTGACCAGATGGACGTACTCGCCGCTTGCCACCAGCTTTTGGTAGAAGGCGTTGAACGCCTTGCGCAACTCCGGCGAGGTCTTGCGGAACCCGGCCCCCATCTCCTGGTTGGGGGAAAGCGGACCCAGCACCTTGATCTTGCCGGGCCACTTTTCCAGGGCCACAAGGGCGTCGGGAACGTCCAGCAAGGCGATGTCCGCCTCGCCCTTGATGATGGCTGGAGCTATATCGTTGAGATTACCGGGGAAATTGATGATCGTGGCGATGGTGCCGTCTATGCCGTACAACCCCGGCGCAAGGCAGGTGCCGCTCTTGCCCATGACCCTGCGCTTGGCCAGCATCCCCTTTACCGTGGCGATATCCTTGTCAAGATTCCCACTGGACTGCACCGGCTTCAGCGGAAAATCCGCCCTGGCAATGCACCACACCTGCGTCGGGAAGGTGGGCAGGGAGAAATCGATGACCTTCTGCCGCCAGGGAAGGACGGTCAGGCCGCTGGCAATGATGTCCCCCTTGATGGGCGCCGTGCCCACGACCTTCACCTCGTCGCCCACAGGTTCGACGCGCTGCCCCGTAAGATCGCTGAACACCGTGCCCCAGTTGGTCTGGACAAATCGGTACTGCACGCCGAGATGCCGGGCGAAAAGCTTGACGACCTCCACCTCCAGGCCGTCGCCCTGGCCGATGATGAAGTTGGCGTAGGGAATGCCGAGATGGCGGATTTCCCCCCGCGCCTTGATGTCTTTGAGATCATCCGCCATGACATGGGTGGAACCCATCAACTGGGCCGCCACGATGCACAAGAGCAACAGCATGCCTCGGACCGGAAAGAACCTGTTCCAGGATGTCATGGAGCCCTCCGCGTTAAACGTTTTCCCCATGCATAACACAGAGACACGGCAATAGCCACACGTTGCCCCTACTTCGCTTCGTCATCTCCCGACAGGCAAAAGGGCATGAAAATCGCCTGGGGCTGAAACCGCTCCGGCACGCGCGGCCCATGCGGGGCTGCGCCCCCACCCGCCCCACGGAACAAGGCCGCATTTATGGCGAAAGGGGGTTTCGGGACAGCGGGAAGGCATACTCCCGCGGTCCCGAAACCCCCTTGCGCGGCAGTGCCGCAGCCCGATCGAGCCGCGTCACAACGCTAGGCGTTGTATACTTCGGCCAAAATCTCCCGGCCGCCCTCTTCCAGCACCAGCTCGGCCAGGCCGAAGCCCAGCACAAAGGCGGCGCGGGCAGGCCCGAGGGTTTCGCGGATGATGGTGCGCTTGCCCTCCACGTCGCCCACAAGGCCCACAAGGGCCACGTTGTCGTCCACCACAACCGCGTGGCCGGCAATGGGCACCTGGCAGCCGCCTTGCAGCCCGGTCAGGAAGCCGCGCTCGGCCATGACGCAGACATGGGTTTCCGGATCGTCCAGGAATTGGAGCAGCTCGGCGGTCTCCTCGTCCGCTTCGCGGTACTCGATGCCGAGCGCCCCCTGCCCGATGGCGGGCAGGAACCGGGGCGGCCCAAGGACTTCCTGCCTGGGCGCGCCAAGCCCCAGGCGGTTGAGGCCCGCCGTGGCCATGACAATGGCGTCGAACTCCCCGTCCATGAGCTTGCGCAGGCGGGTGTCCACATTGCCGCGCAGGGACACGATCTTGAGATCGGGCCGCAGGGCGAGCAACTGGGACTGGCGGCGCAGGCTGCTGGTGCCCACGGTGGCGCCTTGGGGCAGGCTGTCCAGGGTGTCGTAGCGCACGGAAAGAAAGGAGTCGGCGGGCGCTTCGCGCTCGGGAATGACGCCGAGGACAAGTCCCTTGGGCAATTCCACGGGCACGTCCTTCATGGAGTGCACGGCCAGATCGGCGCGGCCGTCGAGGAGCGCCTCCTCGATCTCCTTGACGAAGAGCCCCTTGCCGCCCACCTTGGCCAGCGGCACGTCCAGAATCTTGTCGCCCGTGGTCTTGATGACGAGCAGCTCAACGGCGACGCCGCCGGGGTATTGGGCCTCGATGCGGTCCTTGATGTGGTGTGCCTGCCACAGGGCAAGCTTGCTGCCCCTGGTGGCGATGACCAGTTTTTTCATGCGTGTGGTCTTTCTGGGTGTTGGACGACCGGGGGCCGTGTATGAGTGGGAAAAGGCCGGGCCGCATGCGCGCCGCCCGACCGCCGCGCCGTCAGCAGGACGAGCAGTTGCCGCCCGAGCAGCCCGAACATTTGGACGCGCCGGTGGGATTGTAGCCGACCATGGGCGCCTTGCTGTTGCGTTCGCCATGCACGCCGCCCGCGTTCTTGAAGCGGCAGCAGGACATGAGCTTGCTGGTCTTGTCCGACTTGCAGGCCGGACAGGCCGGGGTGTCGTCACCGTACACGATTTCCTCGAATTCCTTGCCGCAGGCTTCGCATTTGTATTCATAGATAGGCATATGCGTGGTCCTCCCTTGCTTATGAGGCAGATATAAGTCCTTTGGCGGGAGCGTCAAAGGGTACGAGCGTTTTTCTCCGCGTCCCGATTACGCGCCGGGCTCCAAATAGGGTTGCAGCTCCGTGACCGCCTCGAAAAGATAGTAGTCCACAAGGCGGCACAGCATGTGCCCGACGGTGATGTGCACCTCCTGGATAAGGCAGGTGGAGGATTCGGGCACGTCGAGCAGATAGTGGCACAGCGAGGCCATTTCGCCTCCCTTGTTGCCGGTCAGGCCAATGGTGACGATATTCCTCTCGCGCGCGGCCTTGAGCGCCTGGATCACGTTGCCGCTGTTGCCGGAGGTGGAGATCCCGATGAACACGTCGCCTTCCCTGCCCAGCGCCTGCACCTGCTTGGAGAAGACCTGGTCAAAGGCGTAGTCGTTGCCAATGGCGGTAAGGGCCGAGGTGTCCGTGGACAGGGAAATGGCGGGCAGCGGGGGCCGCTCCATCATGAAGCGGTTGACGAATTCGGCGGCCAGGTGCTGGGCGTCGGCAGCGCTGCCGCCGTTGCCGCAGAGCATGATCTTGCCGCCCCTGGCCAGGGCCACGGCCATGACGCGGGCGGCTTCCACGACCTTGTCCGCGTTGTGGGAGAAGAACTTCTCGCGCAACTTCATGCCGTGGACGGAATATTCGAGAACCATGTTTCTGGCATTGTCCAGCATACGCCGTCTCCTTGAAATGCCTCCGCCGGCGCGACCGGCGATTGGGGTACAAAAGTTTGGAGCCGGACCCAGTGCGGCCCGGAGCCTTGGGTGGTATACCAATTCCCGGCGCCTGACAACGGTTGCGGCGTCACGGCGGGCGCGCCGCGCTTGAATGATTTGCCTTCATTGGCTAGAGGGAACATAGAGGGTGTGAATGAAAAGAAATATCGAAACCATGCATATCATCACCAAGGCCGGTGACGTGCAGGCGGCGGCCTTGGGACGCGAGATCGCCCGCTGGCTGGACGAACGCGGCGTGGCGGCCCATGTGCAGGAAAACCGCACGGAATACGGTGAGGAGGATTTGGCGTGCAAGCCGGGCGCGGACCTCATCCTTGTGCTGGGCGGCGACGGCACCATGCTCAGCGTGGCGCGCCGCGCCGCCGGGAGCGCCACCCCCCTGCTGGGGCTCAAGCAGGGCAACCTGGGCTTTCTCACCGAGATCTGTTCCGATGACTGGCGGGAAAAGCTGGCCCGCTGCCTGAAGGGCGGCTGGACCGTGTCGCGCCGGGCCGTGCTGGAATACGCGGTGATGCGCAACGGCAGGCAAGCGGCCACGGGCATCGCGGTCAACGACCTGGTCATCAACCGGGGCATCATGGCCCGGCTCATCAGCCTGGAGCTGTGGGTCAGCCGCGACGGCGAACGCCAGGCCTTGGGCTCGGTGCGGGCGGACGGGATCATCGTGTCCACGCCCACGGGCGCGACCGGCTACTCCGTCTCGGCGGGCGGGCCGCTCATCCATCCCGGACTCGCGGCCATCTCCATCACGCCCGTCTGCCCTTTTTTGCATACCGTGCCGCCGCTGGTGGCGCCCGACGACGTGGAAGTGTGCCTTGTGGTCAACGAAGGCTGCACAGAGGTCTACCTGACCGCGGACGGCCAGCAGGGCGAACCGCTGCGGCCAGGCGACCGGGTGACCGTGCGCCGGGCGGCCAGGGATTTCCGCATGGCCCTTTTGGATGAAACCTATTTCGGCAAGCTGCGGACCAAGGGATTCCTGAACGACTGCGGCAAAGGCGGGATTGACGAGGCATGAACCGACTTCCGGAGATATCTTCCGTCGCCGACATCCGTTACGGCCAAAACCCCATCCTCGACGCATGGCTGCTGCACTTCAAGACCGAAAACAACCTTGAATACCTGCTCTATCCGCGCAACGCCTCGCCCGAGCAGCTGCGCTTCATGGTGGTGCTGGAAGAGGGCCAGGCCTTTGTGCCCTGCTCGGACGAGCTGTTCCGCAACCTTATCAAGCCGGAGCTGACAGACGGCCTGCGCAGGGCATACAGCACGGTCTGGCGGGTGCTCATCCGCATGGTGCGCGCCAACATCGACGATCCGTACCTGCGCGCGCGCATCATCCAATTTTGCCGCCACCGTTTCCGGTTGGCCCTGTCATCGCACATCACCATCCCCTCGCGGCTCATGAAGCGGCTGTCAGGCATCTTCCTGACGCAAAGCGGCATCGAGGACCCCTACCGGGAACGCAAGATGCGCTACAACCGCAGGGTGCATGAGCTGATGCAAACCACCTTTTACGACCGGGTGCTGAACACCTGCCCCGAGGAACGCCCCGCCTGCCGCCGCCTGGACGACCTGCGCTGGGATCTGGACATGATCCAGCTGCACCGGCTGCTGGTGCTCTCCACCTGGCCCGAGCTGTGGCATTCCGAAGGTTCGGCGCCGACGCTCACGCCCATTGCGCACGAGTTGAACGAGCCGGGCGCCCCCCTGGGCGTGTGCCGCGCCTTTTTCGGCCCGGAGCGCTCCCAGCCCGCCAACGTGCTGTATCTGGTCAACTCCAGCGGCGGCATCATGCTCGACCTCATGATTATCCGCCAGCTCCTGCGCCTGGGGCATCGGGTCATGCTGGCGCTCAAGTCCGGCTTCTACTTCCAGTCGCCCACGGTCTGGGACGTGGACAGCGACCCGGTCCTGGCCAGGGAGCTGCACGGCGCCCATTACGTCCATGACGACGCCATCACCAAGAACGCCTTATTGCAGGCGCTGCGCGAACACCGCTTCGTCATCCTGTCCGACGGCACCCAGGAACGGTGCAACCTGTACCGCGTGAGCGTGACCTTCGCCCGCGCCTGGAAGGAGGCGGACGTGGTCATTGCCAAGGACGAGCCCCACTACCGGCGGCTCATCATGACCGACCACCTGTTCACGCGCGACATCCTGTGCTGGCACCGCGACCGCCAGGGACGGTTCCGCTTCGACTACAAGGCACGGCCCAAGGGCGTACACAAATTCACCGAAACGGACCTGCGCGCCATGAGCGACCGGATCATCGCCCAGATGCGCGCGGCCAAGGCCTCCGGCAAGAACGTCATGTTCTACAGCGCCATCGTGGGCTCGGTGCCGGGCCAGACCAAGGTGGCCATCGACATCCTGCACACCTTTGTGGCCCATCTGCGCGCCATGCTGGCCGAGACCTTCATCATCAACCCCGCCGAACATTTCGAGGAAGGCATGGACGGCGACGACCTGATGTACATGTGGGAACGGGTGCAGCGCAGCGGGCTCATCGACGTGTGGCGCTTCCAGTCCGTGGACGACATCGAAAAAAGCTTCGCCCTCATGGACAAGACCGTGCCCCCGGTGTGGGCGGGCAAGGACGCCACATTCTCCACGGGCTGCACCAAGGAGATGCACATTGCGGTGGACGTGCAGCGCAGGCACCCCGAGATGCAGCTGATCGGTCCCAGCCCCGAAAAGTTCTTCCGCCGCCGCGAATACGGCGTGGGCAAATATTTTGACGCGGGCATTGTGGCATAGGATGCGCGCGGCACGGGCATTGCCGGGCGCGCGCCCGGAACGGCCCCACGGCGCGCTGCGCTGGGGGCGGGTATCGCGCCCAGGCGGGCTGCGCCATGGGGGCGGGCCGCGTCATGGGATTGGGCTGCGCCATGGGATCGGGCTGCGCCATGGGGGCTGGCCGCTCGTCCTTGCGCTGGTCTGCGCCGCGCTGCTGCTGGCGGCCTGCGCGCCCCCGCCTCCCAAGCCCGCGCCACCCAAGCCACCCACGGAAACCACCTACATCCGGCTGGACGCCCGCGCGGCGCGCCAGGCCTGCGCAACCATGAACCCGCACGGCCAGGGGCTCGACACCTGGACCGCCCTGGAGCCCGCCCTGCGCGAGAGCCTGGCCCACATCAACGCCCAGCCCAGCGACGCCCCGGCCCTGGCGCGCAAGGAGCTGCGCCTGACCTGGGGCGACATGGCGCGGGGCGTGGACCAGCTGCTGGCGCTGCTGCCCGCCCTGGACCAGAACCCCGCGCTCCTGGCCGACCATTTCGACATCTGGGCCATGGCCCCGGACCCGCTGGCCACGGGCTACTACCTGCCCGCCATCGAGGCCAGCCTTGTGCCCGATCCGGCCTACCCCTACCCGCTCTATGCCCGGCCCGGCGACCTGTTCACCCTGGACCTGGGCGCGTTCCACCCCCGCTGGCAGGGGGAAAAGCTCGTCTACCGCATGGACAACGGCAGGCCGGTGCCCTACCACGACCGCGCGGCCATTGATTTTTGCAACGTCCTGGGCGCCAACGCCACGGTGGTGGCGTGGGCCAGAAGCCTGTACGATACCAACGACATCCAGACCCAGGGGTCGGGCATCCTGCACCTGCCGGACGGCGGCAAGGTGCGCATCGGCTACGACGGGAAAAACGGCCGCCCATTCAAGGGGCTGTGGGGCATCATGCGCGACACGGGCAAGGCTCCCGACAGCGGCATGACCCACGAATCGGTCAAGGAGGCCATTGACGCCAGCCCCAACCTGGCCCGCGAACTGCTGGCGCAGAACCCCAGCTACGTCTTCTTCCGCCTGCTGGACGGCCCGGCGCTGGGCGCCATGGGCAGGCCGCTCATGGACCGTGTGAGCGTGGCCGTGGATCCAACCGTGGTGCCGCTGGGGTCACTCCTGCTGCTGCAAGGGACGCTGCCGCCCTACGGCGCGGACTATGCGCCCCTGCCCCTGTCCGGGCTGGCCCTGGCCCAGGACACGGGCGGCGCGATCAAGGGCCGCCGCCTCGACTTCTTCTGGGGCGATGGCGACCGCGCCCAGTACGCGGCCTTCCGAACCAAGACCCCGCTCGCGCTTTACCTTCTCGTCCCAAAACGGTAAACGCACCCCTGCCGGCACATCCGGCTATAAGGATATATGGTCGCATGGACGCATTGAAAAAGACCCTGAACACCTGCTTTGCCGCACAGTTGGACACCGTGGCCGCCTGGCACGAACAGGAGCCCGACGACGTGGAGGCTCCCCAGGGCCACACGCTGGACGCCCTGTTGCCACTGGTGCTGCGCCAGCACGTGCGCAACTTCAAGCTGTGGCACGTGGAAGACACCGCCCGGCGCACCGACGTGGGCCACGAGGTCATTGCGGACTGCAAACGGCGCATCGACGGCCTGAACCAGTCGCGCAACGACGCCATCGAACGCGTGGACGCCTGCATCGTGACCCTGGTGACGCCGCTCCTGCCCCCGCTTGCCCCGGACGCCGCGCCGCGCTTCAACACCGAAACCATCGGCAACGCCCTGGACCGGCTGTCCATCCTGAGCCTCAAGCTCTTCCACATGCGCGAGCAGACCGAGCGCGCCGACGTGGACGCGGCACACGCCGACAGCTGCCGGGCCAAGCTCGACGTGCTGCGCGAACAGCACCGCGACCTGTGCCGCGCCGTGCTGGAACTGGTGGACGATTACGCCGCCGGGGCCAAGCGCCCCAAGGTCTATTACCAGTTCAAGATGTACAACGACCCTTCGCTGAACCCGGAACTGTACAAGCACGCCCGCTAGGGCGCGCTTGCGGCAGGCATTGGCCGCGCGCGGATGCGCGCACAACCGTTTTTGACATCGCAGGGGGGCGGGCCGCGCGCCGCGAGGCTCCCCCCGGAGACACGCCATGGCTGATTATGAAGTCGTCATAGGGCTGGAGGTCCACGCCCAGCTCAAGACCGCGTCCAAGCTGTTCTGCTCCTGCTCCACCGCCTTTGGCGAAGAGCCCAACACCAACGTGTGCGAGGTGTGCTCGGGCATGCCGGGCTCCCTGCCCGTGCTCAACCGCCGCGCCGTGGAATACGCGGTGAAGATGGGCCTGGCCGTGGACTGCGCGATCAACAAAAAATCCGTGTTCGCGCGCAAGAACTATTTCTACCCAGACCTGCCCATGGGCTACCAGATCTCCCAGTACGAGGAGCCGCTGTGCGAGCACGGCCACCTGGACATCGCCGTGGACGGACAGGCCAAGCGCATCGGCATCACGCGCATCCACATGGAGAACGACGCGGGCAAGAACATCCACTCCCACGCGGACAACGCCAGCTTTGTGGACCTGAACCGCGCCGGGGTGCCGCTCATCGAAATCGTCAGCGAACCGGATCTGCGCTCCGCCGAGGAGGCCGTGGACTACCTGAAGCGCCTGCGCTCCATCCTGGTCTACCTCGGCATCTGCGACGGCAACATGGAGGAAGGCTCCTTCCGCTGCGACGCCAACGTGTCCCTGCGCCCGCGCGGGCAACAGGAGTTCGGCACCCGCACCGAGCTGAAGAACGTCAACTCCTTCCGCAACGTGCAGCGCGCCATCGAATACGAAATCAGCCGCCAGCGCGACTGCCTGGACGACGGCGAGGCCATTGTCCAGGAAACCCGCCTGTACAACGCGGACAAGAACATCACCCTGTCCATGCGCGGCAAGGAAGAGGCGCACGACTACCGCTATTTCCCGGACCCGGACCTCATCCCCATCCAGCTGTCGGACGCGGAGATAGAAGGGCTGCGGGCCACCCTGCCCGAACTGCCCGAGGCCAAGCGGGCACGCTTCATGGACCAGTACGGCCTGCCCGCGTTCGACGCGGACATCCTGACCGGCGAACGCGACCTGGCCGACTACTTCGAAGCCGCCGTGGCGGCCTACGACGCGCCCAAGAAGGTGGCCAACTGGGTCATCAGCGAACTGCTGCGCGAGCTGAACCAGGCCCAGACCCCGGCGGCGGCCTCGCCCATGGCCCCGGCGGCCCTGGCCGGGCTGGTCAGGCTGGTGGAGGACGGCGGCATCAGCGGCAAGATCGGCAAGCAGATTTTCCCCGACCTCTTCGCCTCGGGCGCGGACCCCGCCCAATACGTGAAGGACAAGGGACTCGCGCAGATCTCCGACTCCGGCGCGCTGGAAACAGCGGTGGACGAGGTGCTGGCCGCCAACCCCGCCGAGGTGGAGGCCTACCGGGGCGGCAAGACGAAACTCATCGGCTTCTTCGTGGGCCGCATCATGCAGCAGACCAAGGGCCAGGCCAATCCCGCCCTGGTCAACCAGCTGCTCAAGAAAAAACTGGACGGCTGAGCCCGCCACAGAGGACAGCATGACCGAACATATCCAATTCAACGACAGCCGTGACTGCCTGGTGCTGCTCGACCAACGCTTCCTGCCCACCCGCGAGGACTGGTTCGACTGCACCGACACCAAAACCACCATCTACGCCCTGCAGGTCATGGTCGTGCGCGGCGCGCCCGCCATCGGCGTGACCGCCGCCTACGGCTGCTATCTGGCCGCCCGCGAGGTGGAACGCATGGACCACGCGCAGCGCAAGGGGACTGACGACTGGAAGCCCGCCCTGGAGGCCAAGCTCGCCGAGCTGGCCGACGCCCGCCCCACGGCCGTGAACCTGGCCTGGGCCGTCACCCTCATGCGCGGCGTGTGGGCCGCCAACCCCGCCGCCTCCCTGCCCCAACTGTGCACCATCTGGCTGGCCAAGGCCAAGGAACTGCACGCCGAGGACATCGAGATCAACAAGGCCATGGGCCGCTTTGGCGGCGCGCTCATGAACGACGGCGACACCATCATGACCCACTGCAACGCGGGCGCGCTGGCCACCGCCGGACACGGCACCGCACTCGGCGTCATCCGGGGCGCACTCGAAATGGGCAAAAAGGTCACGGTCATCGCCAACGAAACCCGCCCCTTCCTGCAAGGCGCACGCCTCACCGCCTACGAACTGCACAAGGACGGCATTCCCGTGCGCGTAGCCTGCGACAACGCCGTGGGCCTGCTCATGAAACGCGGCCTGGTGCAGCAGGTGGTCGTGGGCGCCGACCGCGTGGCCGCCAACGGCGACGCGGCCAACAAGATCGGCACCTTCACCGTGGCCGTCATGGCCAAGCGGTACAACGTGCCCTTCTACGTGGCCGCCCCGCTCTCCACCATCGACCGCAACACCCCCACGGGCGACGACATCCCCATCGAGGACCGCACCCCGGACGAGGTGCACTACGTGGGCTCGACCCGCATCACGCCCGAAGGCGTGCCCGTGTTCAACTACGCCTTTGACGTGACCCCCGGCGACGAACTCATCGCGGGCATCATCACCGAAAAAGGCGTGCTGCGCCCGCCCTACAAGGAATCCATCGCCAAAGTTTTTGGCGCATAAGAAGAAAACGACGAACAGCGTGAAGATTTCGCGCTACGCGCGACCAGGGCGCTGCCCTGGACCCGGCAGGGGTGCGCCCCTGCACCCGAGTTGGCGGATGAGGACACGGGCAGGACTGGCGTGACGGCGCGATGAGATCGGGTGAGGGGAAGACGGGAGAGGGTCGGAAGACGCGGCTGGTCCTCGGCCCGGTATTGGCAAGGCAAGGAGGGCTTCGTGCAGGCGGGAAAACGACCTCCCGCCTGCACGAAGCCCTCCTCACATTGTCAATTCCGAACCGCCCCCCATGGGGCTCCGCCCCATACCCCGGCCCCCGGTGGTATGGGGTATAATGAAAGGCGAAGAAAGAAAGCACCGCCCGACCCGACCCTCGAGTTTCAACCCAATTTTTTTTCACGTCCCCTCCCCCCCCACTCACCAAAACCCTGCGAAACTTCTGCCTTTTCACTTCATCGCGTAAAATTTCGTCCTCCTCTTGACTGCCGAAAGAGGCGAATTATCTTTTGTGTGCAACAAAGGACAAGGAGGACTACACCATGGTAACCGAGCTTACTCCGTTTTACAGGCTGAACAGGAACTTTGACAGGCTCTTCGACGAGTTCTTCACGCCGCCGTACTACAGTCAGCGCAGGGAGTCCTTTCCTCCAATCAATATCAGCGAGGACAAGGACAACATTTACATCGAATGCGAGATTCCCGGCGTGGACATGGCAGACGTGGAAATAACCCTTGTCGATTCAAGCCTCACCATCAAGGGCGAAAGAAAGGCCACACCAGGCAAATACTACAGGCAGGAACGTCCTTCCGGTCTCTTCCAGAGAGTCATCCGCATCAATAGCGCAGTCAACCGCGATGCGGTAAGCGCCACTCTCAAGGACGGACTGCTTGAAGTCGTGCTGCCCAAGGCCGAAGAAGTAAAGCCCAAGAAGATCAGCATTGCAGGCTGAGCGCATGCAGAAAGGAGGGAACACCATGTCCGACACCATTGCCAAGAAGGATGAAAAATATCCACGCCTCGTCCCGGCGGCCGACGTCATCGAACATGAAGACGGCTTCCATATCCACCTGGATATGCCCGGCGTGCGCAAGGAAGACCTGGTCATCGACGTGGACAAGGACGAACTGACCATCACCGGCAAGACCGCCTACGCACCCGACCCCACCGCCTGTGACACCCGCAGCTACGTGCACACCGAATTCGGCGGCGGCGAATTCCGGCGCACCTTCACCCTGTCCGACTCCGTGGACCGGGAAAAGGTCACCGCCCAACTCAAGGGCGGCGTGCTCGACCTGCACCTGCCCAAGAGCGAAGCACTCAAGCCCCGCCGCATCTCCATCTCCGTGGGCTAACGCCCCCAGACGCGAAGCCGTCCCGCGCCCCGGCCCCGCCGGGGCGCTTTTTTTTGGGTGCGCGATGTGTGTGGTGGGGGGGAATGCCTCCGGCGGCCGGGCTCTGCCCGGACCCGGCAGGGGGCGAACGGCCCCCTGCACCCCGGGTGGGCGGATGAGAACGTGCCCAGGTGAAGATCACGGCGCGATGAGGGAAGCCAGGGGAAAAACGGCCTGGGAACACGCCGAAGAAGCCAACCTTTTTTGCATGCCGCCCTCCGGGACGGCATCCAAAAAAGCTTTTGATCGACTTTTCAAATGGAGGGGGATCGCTGCCGAAAAGGACGGGGGTTGGCAGGGGATTAAAACGATAGCAGGATTAAAACACCGAAAAAACAGCTCCCCCCCGGCTAGGCCTTTCCCGCCGCGTAGCGGCCACCGCTGCGGCGGCTCTTATTTTTTCCCACCCATAGCACCGGAAACCGGGGTTTGGGGCGCAGCCCCAATGGGGGCAGTTCACAATTTGCTGGAAAGGGGTTTTCGAGGGAATGGGAGGTCGTTTTCCCATTCCCCCGAAAACCCCTTTTCTTCAAAGAGTGGACTGAGGCGCACGCACACCGCCCTACACCGCCCCCAACCAGCACACACGTCGTGGCGGCAATCAGCCCGGCCTGCCCATCCAGCTCATCCGCCCAAACGGGTGCAGCGTCGTCACGCTGCCGCAGTCCAGGCGCGTAGCCTGGTCGCGCCGCCCCGGCGCGAAATCTTCCTCTTTACGTCGTACCCTGGTTACCAGGTCATGCGCATTTTGGCGCCGCGTGTGTTGATGTGCTCCTTGATCTGGGGGATGGTGTATTCGCCGTAGTGGACGATGGAGGCGATGAGGGCGGCGGTGGCTTTGCCTTGGGTGAGGGCGTCGTACATGTGGTCAGGGTTGCCTGCGCCGCCGGAGGCGATGACGGGGATGGACACGGCTTCCGCGACCATGCGGGTCAGGGTCAGCTCATAGCCGTCCTTGGTGCCGTCGGCGTCGATGGAGTTGAGGCAGATTTCGCCTGCGCCCAGCGCCTCGCCGGTTTTGGCCCATTCGATGGCGTCCATGCCCATGTATTTGCGGCCGCCGTGGATAACGACTTCGTAGCCCGAGGGGATGGTTTCGCTGACGGGCACCTGTTTCACGTCCATGCCCAGCACGATGCATTGGGAGCCGAAGGCTGCCGCGCCCTGGCTGATGATGTCGGGATTTTTGACCGCGCCGGAGTTGATGGAGATTTTTTCCGCGCCCGCCACCAGTGCGGCGCGCATGTCTTCGACGGAATTGATGCCGCCGCCCACGGAGAAGGGGATGAAGATTTGCGAGGCCACGCGTTCGACCACGTCGAGGAAGATGCCGCGTCCTTCGTGGGACGCGGTGATGTCGTAGAACACGATTTCGTCCGCGCCTTGTTCGTAGTAGATGCGGGCGGTTTCCACGGGGTCGCCGATGTCCACGTTGCCTTCGAACTTGATGCCTTTGGTCAGGCGGCCATTGCGCACGTCGAGGCAGGGGATGATGCGCTTGCTAAGCATTGGCGGCCTCCTTGCAGTAGGCGTAGAAATTTTCCAGAAGCTTGAGGCCGGGCCTGCCGCTTTTTTCGGGGTGGAACTGCACGGCCCACAGGCCGGGGGATCCATGGACGGAGCAGAAGGTTTGGCCGTAGGTGGTGCGTCCGATGACGTATTCGGGCGAGGGGTTGGGGTAGTAGCTGTGCACGAAGTAGAATTCCGCCTCGACGGGGATGTTCTTGAACAGGGCGCAGTCCCGTTCCAGTTCCACGCTGTTCCAGCCCATGTGCGGCACACGGATGGGGATGCCGTCCTCGTCTTCCCAGGCCGGGTTGAAGAGCACGCATTCGCCGGGAACGATGCCCAGCGCCTTGGTGTCGTTTTCCTGGCTGTAGTCGAGCAGGATTTGACAGCCCACGCAGATACCGAGCAGGGGTTTGCCCGCTTCGACCTGGGCCTTGAGCACCTTGTCCAGGCCGGTGGTTTCCAACTCGTCCATGGCTTGTCCCGCCGCGCCCACGCCGGGGAAGATGACCCCGGAGGCGGCGGAGATGCGGGCCGGGTCGGCGGTGACGGCGTTGGGGATGCCCAAGTAGTCCAGTGCGCGGCGCACGCTGGTCTGGTTGCCTGCCTTGTAGTCGAGGATTGCGAGCATGGGGGGTCCCTCCGGACAGTGGCTGATTCTTCCGTTGGATTCGTTCGCCTCACGCCCTACCAACGCTTTTGGCGAAGCGCAAGGCTTTTTGCGGGCCGCGCGTACCGGGGTGGCGATATGGCGCAATCTCGTAAATCCCGCATGGTTCAGGAGGCATGAAAAAGGCCGCCCGAAGGCGGCCTTTTTCTTTTTCCCAAACGGTCGCGGCTAGTGTTGCATATCCGAGATTATTTCCTTCAGTTCGCCAGCCAGCCGGGCCAGGTCGCTGACCGCCTTGGCGGATTCGTTCATGGCCTGGGCCATATCCATGGAGATGCGGTTGATGTCCTCTGTGGACTGGTTGATTTCCTCCGCGGCGGCCGACTGTTCTTCCGCGGCGGTGGCGATGCCCCGCACCTGGTCGGCGGTGGCCTCGACCATGCTCACGATCTCGCGCAGGGCGGCGCCCGAGGCGTTGGCGTGCTCGGTGCCCTGGGTGATGACCTTGGTGGTCTCGTCGGTGTTGGCCAGGGCCTTTTTCACGCTGGCCTGCACGGTGGAGATGTAGCCTCCCACCTCGTTGGTGGCGGTCATGGTCTTTTCCGCCAGCTTGCGCACCTCGTCGGCCACCACGGCGAAGCCGCGTCCCGCCTCGCCCGCGCGGGCGGCCTCGATGGCCGCGTTAAGCGCCAGCAGGTTGGTCTGGTCCGCGATGTCCGCGATCACGTTCATGATCTGGCCAATGCCCACGGCCTGTTCGGACAACGCGCCCATGTCGACGCGCAGTTCGGCGGCCATGCCGTTGACCTTGTTGATATTGGCCACAACGGAGTCCACGAGTTCGGCCCCGTTTTGGGCCTTGTGCCGCGCCTGTTCGGCCAGTTCGGCGGCGTTGCCCGCGCTGCGCGCCACTTCCAGTACCGTGGAGCTCATCTCCTCCATGGCGGTGGCGGCCTCGCCGGTCCGGTTGCGTTGTTCCTCGCTGCCCCGGCTCGATTCCTCCACCTGGGCGGCCAGTTCTTCGGACGCGGAGGCCACCTGGTCGGAGATGGCGTTGGCCTCGACGGCTGCCTTGGCGATCTTCTCGTTCTGTTCCTCTATGCGCTTTTGCTGTTCCTTGATGGCGGTCAGATCCGCCACAAGGACGAATCCGGCAATGATGTTGCCATCCAGGTCGTACATGGGTGCGGCGTCAAAACGGCAATGCACGGTGCGGCTTTTGCGGGTCTTCAAGGTCATTTCCACGTTGGTGATGGCCTTGCGTTCCCTTATGGCGCGGCCAACGTTGGTCTCGCGCCCCTTTTCACCGTAGAAGAATTCCGAAGCGGTCATGCCCTTGAACGATTCGGGGGAGCCAGCCAGATCCAGAAGATCCAGGATGGGCTTGTTGGCATACATGATTTTTTGGTCGGGGTCGGCCACTAGGCAGGCGATGGTCAGGCCGTCCAACAAGCCCTGGCTGAAGCCGAGCTTGACCTTGAGTTCGGCGACCATGCTCTTGATGTTGTCGGCCAGCCGCGCCAGTTCGAACTTGAACTGCCCTTCCAGGACCGCCTTGAAATCGCCGCCGGACACCTTGCTGGTAAAGGCTTCGATGGCCAGGAGGGGCGTGACGACCAGCTTGCGGGTGATGAGGGTGATGAGCACGATGAGCACCACGATGATGCCCACGCCCACAAGGCCGAGCACGGTCCGTTGCTCGCGGGCGGTGGCCGTCAGTTCATCCACATAGGCGCTCATGCAGATCTTCCAGCCCGTGGTGGGATCGGTGTTCACGGTCATGAACTTGGTTTCGCCCTTCCAGTCGTATTCTATGGTGCCGCGATCCATGGCCAACGCCTTCTGCACGAAGGCCATGTCCTTGAAACTTTTCGTTATCAACGACTTGTCCGTCGCATGGGCAATGAACGCGCCCTGCCCGTCAAGCATGAAACCGTAGCCACGCGCGCCAAAGCGCAGTGCATCAAGCGCCTCGGCGGTGAACACGCCCCACTTGGGGAGGACGGCCACGCCGCCCAGAAGCGTGCCGGACGCGTCACGCACCGCGGTGGCCGCCCCGAAGAGCACCGAGTCGCCGCTCTTGGACTTGAACACGTTTTTGGTCACATACTGCGTCTGGCCACCCAGGATCGCCTTCACATAGGCCCGGTCCGCAAAGCTATCGCCCGCAAACGAGTTCAGGTTGGAGTTATAACCGCTGACTGCCTTGCCCGATGTATCAAAGGCCAGCATGGCTCCATACTTGTGGTTGTACTTCTCGGCATATTCCTTGAAGAGGGCATCAGCCTCCGCCGTATCGCCACCGCCAAGCGCCTTCAGCACGGCGGGGTGGCCGGAAAAGACGTCGGAAAAGGTTTTCGATGCGTCCAGATAGTCGGACAGCTGCAGTTCGACCTGGTCGCCTGTCTGCACCATGGCATTTTTTTGCATATCAAGGGCCATGTGGTAAGACGACCCTCCCACATATATGATGAGCGCGGCAATGCCCACGATGACCATTGCGGAAACGGATAGAATAAAAACCGTGCTTATGCTTTTCTTACCCATAGTAGCCCCCATATGTTCAAATCGTGTATCTCGCCTGCGTACCACACGGCGCCCTTGGCCCGCCCCACAGACATTTGAACGTAAATAGTGCCAGATTTTTCGGCAAAGAGTCAATTCATAATCATTACTTTCGAAAAAATGCACTTTTCGTGCTTTGGCTACTCTTACCTTGCCGCGCCGGAATGAATCACTAGCCGATATACCACGCCCAGAACACATCGCCCCACAGCACATACAACATCATGCCCAAAATAAGAAACGGCCCAAATGGAATCATGGTTTGCATGGCGGCCGTGGTCCGGCGCATGTAGCACAACGATGCGACGATTCCGGTTGCCGCGGCCACGGTTATGATGACCGGCAGCCCCCGCCAGCCGCTGATCGCGCCGATCAGCAGCATGAGCTTCACGTCGCCGCTGCCAAGGCCATCCACGCCCCGAACAAGTTTATACCCTTTTTGCAACGCCCAAAAACTGCCCGCGCCAATGCCAGCGCCCAAGAATATATCATACCATGTCATTTCCAAAAAAAACACCCCTCCGACAGCGGCAAGCACCGCTCCGGGCAAGGTCAGGATGTCCGGCAGCAGATAGCTGTCGAAATCGATGAACGCGGCCACGATGCACATGCCGCCCACGACCATGTGCACCACCCACGGCATGGACGGGCCGAATTTCAGGGCCAGGGCCAGCGCCCACGCGCCGGACACCAGCTCGACCACCGGGTAGCGCAGGCTGATGGGCGCGCGGCAATGCCCGCACCGCCCGCGCAAAAAGCAGAAGCTCACCACCGGGATGTTTTCCCACCACGCCAGCGGATGCCCGCACCGGGGGCACTTGGACCCGGGAAAGACAATGGATTCGCCCGTGAGGTAGCGGTGGATGCACACGTTATAGAAACTGCCGAGCACCAGCCCCACGAGGCACGTCAGGACATGAAAGCTCCACAAGGGGACGGGCCAGAGAAGCGGTATGGGTGTCATGGGCATGATTTCCTTGTTCTTTGCTGTGCAATCCCCCATCTTCTGGCACGGAAGCAATCCCTTGGCAAGCCTGCATCATCCGCCGACGGGGGGTGTGCATCCCGCCTGACGGGCGAGTTGCCAAGGGCGGCGCCCCCGGTGTACATCCATGCGCATACGTTGCGGCAGGCTCTTTTTGAAGGCTCGCGGGGCACCGGGGCAGACGCGAGTTGCCAACCGGGCCGCAACCTGTTACGTCGCGCGTGCGCGTGCATTTTGCAGAGCGGACCGCTCCGGAAAAACCACGCCCATGCGCCGTGTTTGCGGCCCGCGCCGAAAGGGGCAGGCCGAGGCCTCGCCTCCCTGGAGACCCGGTTGCCGACCACCCCCGAAAACCCCTAAACCGACGCTCACCACCATGCCCAAACGCACCGACATCAAGAAAATCATGCTCATCGGCTCCGGCCCCATCGTCATCGGACAGGCCTGCGAGTTCGACTATTCAGGCACCCAGGCCATCAAGGCGCTCAAGGAAGAGGGCTACGAGGTCGTGCTGGTCAACTCCAACCCGGCCACCATCATGACCGACCCGGAGATGGCCGACCGCACCTATATCGAGCCCATCGAGCCACAGACCGTGGCCAACATCATCGCCAAGGAACGCCCCGACGCCCTGCTGCCCACCCTGGGTGGCCAGACCGCACTGAACACCGCGCTCACCGTGGCGGAAATGGGCGTGCTGGAGGAATTCGGCTGCGAACTCATCGGCGCCTCGGCCGATGTCATCAAAAAGGCGGAAAGCCGCGAGCTGTTCCGCGCGGCCATGGAAAACATCGGCCTCAAGGTGCCCCAAAGCGGCATTGCCCGCACCATGGACGACGTGCGCCGCCTGGGCTCGGAGCTGCCGTTTCCGCTCATCATCCGCCCCGCCTTCACCATGGGCGGCGCGGGCGGCGGCGTGGCCTACAACATGGAAGACCTGGAAGCCATCGCCTCCAAGGGGCTTGCGCTCAGCCTCAAGAGCGAGATCATGATCGAGCAATCGGTCCTGGGCTGGAAGGAATTCGAGCTGGAGGTCATGCGCGACAAGGCGGACAACTGCGTCATCATCTGCTCCATCGAAAACATCGATCCCATGGGCGTGCACACCGGCGACTCCATCACCGTGGCCCCGGCCCAGACGCTGACCGACGTGGAATACCAGGACATGCGCGACGCGGCCATCGCCATCATGCGCGAGATAGGCGTGGAGACCGGCGGATCCAACGTGCAGTTCGCCATCAACCCGGCCAACGGCGACATGGTCATCATCGAGATGAACCCCCGCGTGTCGCGCTCGTCCGCCCTGGCCTCCAAGGCCACGGGCTTCCCCATCGCCAAGATCGCGGCCAAGCTGGCCGTGGGCTACACGCTCGACGAGATCCCCAACGACATCACCCGCGAGACCATGGCCAGCTTCGAGCCGACCATCGACTACGTGGTGACCAAGATACCCCGCTTCACCTTCGAGAAATTCCCCGGCGCCAAGGACGAGCTGACCACCAGCATGCGCAGCGTGGGCGAGGCCATGAGCATTGGCCGCACCTTCAAGGAATCGCTGCAAAAGGGTCTGCGCTCGCTGGAGACCGGCATGCCCGGCCTGGGCAAGCATTTCGCCACGGCCGCCCGCAACAGGGAAGACCTGCTGGCCGCCCTGCGCACGCCCAGTTCCACCCGGCTCTACGCCGTGCGCCATGCGCTCATCGCGGGCCTCCCCGAAGAGGACATCCACGAGGCCTGCAAGATCGACCCCTGGTTCATCCGCCAGCTCCGCGACATCGTCACCATGGAGGACGAGCTGCGGGCCTTTGGCCTGGAACAGGCCATTGCCGCGGAAAACCCCCACATGGACAGCATGCTGCGCCGCGCCAAGGAATACGGCTTTTCCGACCGCCAGCTGGCCACCCTGTGGCGGCGCGAGGAACGCGACATCCGCGACCTGCGGCACACGCTCGGCATCGTGCCCGCCTACTACCTGGTGGACACCTGCGCGGCGGAGTTCGAGGCCTATACTCCTTATTACTACTCCACCTACGAGTCGGGCCACGAAATGCGCGCAACGGACGGCGACCCCCGCAAGCGGATCATGATCCTGGGCGGCGGGCCCAACCGCATCGGCCAGGGCATCGAGTTCGACTACTGCTGCTGCCACGCCTCCTTCGCCATCCGCGAGATGGGGCATGAATCCATCATGGTCAACTCCAACCCCGAGACCGTGTCCACGGACTACGACACCTCGGACCGCCTCTTCTTCGAGCCGCTCACCCTCGAAGACGTGCTGCATATCGTGGAGGAAGTGAAGCCCCATGGCGTCATCGTGCAGTTCGGCGGCCAGACCCCGCTCAACCTGGCGGTGCCGCTCATGCGGCTTGGCGTGCCCATCATCGGCACCTCGCCCGACTCCATTGACCGCGCCGAGGACCGCGAGCGGTTCCAGGCGCTGCTCAAAAAGCTCGACCTGCGCCAGCCCGAGAACGGCACGGCCATGAGCGTGGAGCAGGCCAAGGTCGAGGCCGAGCGCATCGGCTATCCCGTGGTGGTGCGCCCCAGCTACGTGCTGGGCGGCCGGGCCATGGAGATCGTGTACAGCACCGAGGCGCTGGAGAACTATTTCCGCGTGGCCGTGGTGGCCTCGCCCGAACATCCCATCCTCATCGACAAGTTCCTGGAAAACGCCATCGAGGTGGATGTGGACGCCCTGTCCGACGGCACGGACACCTATGTGGCGGGCATCATGGAGCACATCGAGGAGGCGGGCATCCATTCCGGCGACTCGGCCTGCGTCATCCCGCCCCACACCCTGGACAAGCGCATCATTGCCGAAATCGAACGCCAGACCATCGCGCTGGCCGCCGAGCTCAACGTCATCGGCCTCATGAACATCCAGTTCGCCATCAAGGACGGCACGGTGTTCATCCTGGAGGTGAACCCGCGCGCCTCGCGCACCGCGCCCTTTGTGAGCAAGGCCACGGGCGTGCCCCTGGCCAAGCTGGCCACCAAGGTCATGATCGGCGAGCCGCTGCAAAGCCTCGACCCCTGGTCCATGCGCAAGACCGGCTACGTCTCGGTCAAGGAATCGGTGTTCCCCTTCAACCGCTTCCCCGGCGTGGACGTGCTGCTGGGGCCCGAGATGCGCTCCACCGGCGAGGTCATGGGCATCGACTCCACGTTCGGCCTGGCCTTCATGAAGGCCCAGCTCGCGGCGGGCCTGCGCCTGCCCAGCGAAGGCAAGGTCTTCATCTCCGTGAACGACGCGGACAAGCCGCACATCCTGGGCGTGGCCACCATGCTTGCGGCCATGGGCTTCACGCTCATGGCCACGGGCGGCACGGCCCGCTTTCTGCTGGAAAACGGCGTGGAGACGGAAACCGTGCTCAAGGTCCACGAGGGGCGGCCCCACATCGTGGACCACATCAAGAACCGCGAGGTGGCGCTGGTCATCAACACGGTTTCCGGCAAGAAAACCGTGCACGACTCGGCCATCATCCGCCAGACCACGCTGCTGTACGACATTCCCTACACCACCACGGTGTCCGGGGCGCGGGCCATGGCCCTGGCCATCAAGGAAGGCAAGAGCTGCGGCCTGGGCGTGCGCAGCCTGCAGGATTATTACGGGAACTAGGCGTTCCCCAAGGATACGGGACATGAAGAAAGAATATTGCGGCCTCATCGGCATCGACAACCACACCGAGGCGGCGCGCATGGCCTATTTCGGGCTGTACGCGCTGCAGCACCGGGGCCAGGAAAGCGCGGGCATCGTCACCTGGGACGGCGCCAAGCACCGCGAGCAGCGCGGCATGGGCCTGGTGGCCGACGTGTTCAACGAGCGCCATTTGAGCAAGGAACTGAAAGGCCGCACCGCCATTGGCCACATCCGCTACTCCACCACCGGCGTGTCCCTCATCCGCAACGCCCAGCCCTTCATGGTCAACTTCAAGGGCATGCACCTGGCCATCGGCCACAACGGCAACCTGGTCAACACCCTGGAATTGCGCGACGAACTGGAATCCATGGGCCACATCTTCCAGACCACCGTGGACACGGAAGTCATTGTCCACCTCATTGCCCGCAGCATGAACGGCAAGACGCTGGAAGAGGCGATCATGGCCGCGCTGGCGCGGGTCAAAGGCTCCTATTCCCTGCTCATGCTGGCCGACGACAAGCTCATCGCCGTGCGCGACCCCCACGGCATCCGCCCGCTCCTTCTGGGCCGCGTGGGCGAGAGCTATGTGCTCGCGTCCGAATCCTGCGCCTTTGACCTGCTGGAGGCGGAGTGCATCCGCCCCATCGCGCCCGGCGAGATGCTGGTCATCGAGAACAACCGCCTCACCTCCTACCAGTTGCAGGAAAAGGCGCCCACCCGGCAGTGCATTTTCGAGCTGATCTACTTTGCCCGGCCCGACTCCAACCTGTTCGGCGAAAACGTGTACGAGTGCCGCAAGCGCATGGGCAAGGCGCTGGCCCTGGAAGCGCCCTGCGAAGGCGACTACGTCATGCCCTTCCCGGACTCCGGCATCTACTGCGCCGTGGGCTTTGCCCAGCAGTCCGGCCTGCCCTTTGAAATGGGCATGATCCGCAACCACTACGTGGGGCGCACCTTCATCCAGCCCTCGCAGGACATGCGCGACTTCGCCGTGCGCGTGAAACTCAATCCCATCAAGCACATGATCCGCGACAAGCGCATCGTCATCCTGGAAGACTCCATCGTGCGCGGCACCACCATCCGCACCCGCGTCAAGAAGCTGCGCGAACTGGGCGCGCGGGAGATCCACATGCGCGTGAGCTGCCCGCCCATCCGCTACCCCTGCTTCTACGGCATCGACTTCTCCTCCAAGGGCGAACTCATCGCCGCGGACAACAAGGTCGAGGAGATCGCCAAGTTCATCGGCCTGGACTCGCTGCACTATCTGACCATCGAGGGACTGCGCTCCACGGTGAGCAACCCGCAGGATTATTGCTACGCCTGCTTCAACGGCGAGTACCCCATCAAGCCGTGCGTGGGGTCGGGCAAGATGTGCCTGGAAGACAAGTGCTGCGGCTAGCGCGTGTTCGTCTTGAAACAATGTCCCCTTGTTTCAGGGAAAGGCACACGCGCATCAAGCCGTTCCACGGCTTAGATGTTCGAGCGGCAACCAAGGATTGAGGCAGGGAACCATATGCACGCCAAGCTGAGCGAACGGGACTGGGCCGTGCTGGCCCGCGAGGTGCTCGATGTCGAGATCGAGGGGCTTGTGGCCGTGCGCGACGCCATCGGCGACTCGTTCACCCTGGCTCTGGGCTACATCGCCTGCTGCCAGGGGCGCGTGGTGGTCACGGGCATCGGCAAGTCCGGCCTTGTGGGCCGCAAGATCGCGGCCACCCTGTCGTCCACGGGCACGCCGTCCTTTTTCCTGCATCCCGTGGAAGGCGCGCACGGCGACATGGGCATGATAAAGGAAGGGGACGTGGCGCTGGCCATCTCCAACTCCGGCGAAACCGACGAGCTGAACGCCATCCTGCCCACCCTGCGCTCCCTGGGCGCCAAGATCGTGGCCATGACCGGCAGGCCCGGCTCCACGCTGGGCAGGCTGGCCGACGTGGTGCTCGACACCGCCGTACCCCGCGAGGCGTGCCCCATGGACCTGGCGCCCACGGCCAGCACCACGGCGGCCCTGGCCCTGGGCGACGCCCTGGCCGTATGCCTCATCCACCTCAAGCAGTTCAAGGAACAGGATTTCGCGCGCTTCCACCCCGGCGGCGCGCTGGGCCAGCGGCTCAAGACCCGGGTGCGCGACATCATGCACACGGACAAGATCCCCTGCGTGGCCGAGACCGCCTCCTTTGGCGAGGCGCTGGCCGTGCTCAACAACGGCGGTTTGGGCACCGTGATCGTCACCACCCCGGCGGGCGGCGTGGCGGGCATCCTGACGGATGGCGACCTGCGCCGCATCTGGTTCCGGGGCGGGGACAAACCCGCCGTGGATCCGGGCGAACCCGTGGCGAACCACATGATCCGCGCCCCGCGCACCGGGACGCCGGACCAGTCCGTGGCCGAGCTGTTGGACGTGATGGAGCGCCTGGCCATCACCGCCCTGCCCATCGTGGACAGCGCGGACACCCTGGTGGGCATCGTGCATCTGCACGACCTGCTGGGCAAGGGCCGCCTCACCTTTTCGGCCTGACCGCCCCGCGATTACATTCCGATTACAAACTGATTACATGCCGTCGCCCGTCTGACGGACCGCGCCACGGCACGGGTGGCGGGCCGCGCCACGGCACGGGTGGCGGGCCGCGCCACGGCACGGGTGGCGAGCCGCGCCCTCTCCCGGGTTTCCGGCTCCGCGCCATTTCCACCCCACACCCCGCGCCCCTCGCGCCGCGCCACGGCTCCACGTCCGCATGGGCCGCACCCTGTTGTGACGTCCCATGTGGGACACCAGACAGGGTGTGCGCCACGCCGCAGGCCAGTCGCAACAGCCAGCCGGGCCGGACGTGCCTGCCCTGTCAACGAGGCGCGGAGCATCTTAACTTTGAAAAAGATGCGCTGCTCTTATGCATTTTGTTGAAATAATGCTTCATTATTTCAACTCCTCGCATTGTTTCAATGCAAGATGCGCTAGGGTTCGATCCAGATGAGGCTGGCTTGGCGGCCGCAGGCGCGGTCGCGGCGATAGGAAAAAAAGGCGGCATCGGCAAGGGTGCAGCGGTCCAGGGAATGGATGTTTGCAGGCAGGAGTCCGGCGGCGGCCAACTGGTCGCGGGTGAGCCGCCACAGATCCATTGTTTGTGAAAACGCATCAAAATAGTTGGAAAAGCCCGCCCCCCACTCCTGATCGAAATGGACGAACTCGCTGTTGGCCGGGCCCAGGCTCGGACCGCGCACCGCATGGAGGTCGGCGGGCGACACGCCGTACCGGGCGCACAGCGCGGCCACGGCGGAACCAATGAAGCCGATGCGGTTGCCGCGCCAGCCCACATGCAGGGCGGCCACATACCGGCCCGAGGCATGGGCCAGCAAAAGGGGCTGGCAATCGGCGGTCTTGATGGCCAGCGCCACGCCGGGCCGCGCCGTGGCGTGTCCATCGCCCGCCACCTCGCCCGGCAAGGCCGGGTCGGTGGGCGCGGGGTCGCAGTCCATGGCGTCGCCGTGCACCTGGCGCAGCTCCCGCCACTGGCGCACACCGCAGGCCGCAAGCAGCGCCTTGCGGTTGGCCAGCACGGCTGACGCCGCATCGCCCACGTCCATGGAGATGTTGCCTGCGGCAAACGGCCCGGCGCTCGCGCCGCCCTCGCGGGTCTGAAAGGCGCAGCGCACGCGGGGCACGCCGGGAAAGACAAAGGGAATTATGGTGACAGCCACAACAGCGCCTCCTCGGTGCAAAGGGCATGGACAGGCATGTCCCATGGGTCAACGGGCAGTGCGTCGCACACCTGAAAGGCAAAGGCAAGGCCGATGCGCAGGGTACGGCGCATGTCCACCCCAGGGCCGGACGCGCCGCCACCCGCGCCGCTGTCCATTGGCGGCGCCAGCAGGCGGTCGTAATAGCCGCCCCCATACCCCAGGCGGAACCCGTGGCGGTCGTAGGCCACGGCCGGGATGACCGCCACGTCCGGCGCGCAACGCGCCAGCGCGGGACAGGTGCCGGGGTCGGGCTCGGGGATGCCGTACGCCCCGGGACACAGGTCCGCCGCGCTCCGGGCCACGGCCAGGTTCATCTCGCCCCGCGCGCCCGCTTCGCGGCGGCAGCGGGGCAGCAAGACCCGCTTGCCCGCGCGCCATGCGCTTTCCAGCAAATCCCGCGTGCCCACCTCGTTACGGAAATCCACGTACAGCAGCACGTCCCGCGCCTCGGCCCACGCCGGCAACGCCAGGATGCGGGCCTGGGCCGCCCGGCTTTTGGCGGCCACCTGCTCCGGCCCCATGGCCAAACGTGTGGCCAACAGCCTCTTTCTTATGACGGTTTTGCTTTCGGACATGTGGCCCCTTGCCTTGCGGCCTTGTTTTTGAAACACTAAAACGCACGCGTGAAAAAGGCCAGCGCCCGCAGATGCGCGGCACGCGCCAACCACATGGAGACACGGCCTCCGGGCCGCCTGAAAGGAAAGACAATGAGCGGACATGAGGCATATTGGATTGGTTTCGGCGATATCCACAACAGCGTGGACAACGTGCGGCGCATTCCGGACCTGGGGGCGGCCTCGGGCGTGATCCTGAGCGGCGACCTGACCAACCGGGGCGGTGCGGCCGAGGCGCGGCGCATCCTGGACGCGGTGCGCGCGCACAACCCCGCTGTCTTCGCCCAGATCGGCAACATGGACACGGCCGCGGCCCAGGCCTTTCTGGAAGCGGAAGGCGTGAACATCCACGCCCGCACCACGCAACTCGCGCCCGGCGTGGGCATGGTGGCGGTGGGCCATTCCACGCCCACCCCCTTTGGCACGCCCAGCGAGGTGCAGGACAGGCAACTGGAACTGTGGCTGGAAGAGGCGTTGTACCAGGCGCGGGCCTACGACACGCTGCTGCTCGTGGCCCACA
Source organism: Desulfovibrionaceae bacterium (assembly GCA_050251715.1). Taxonomy (GTDB): domain Bacteria; phylum Desulfobacterota; class Desulfovibrionia; order Desulfovibrionales; family Desulfovibrionaceae; genus JBFWMG01. Next base: position 32,694 of record JBFWMG010000005.1, read on the forward strand.
CCCCGCCCTACGGCACGGCGGCGGATCTGCTGCCCATGGGCCAGCATGTGGGCTCGCAGGCGGTGCGCGACTTCATCGAGGCCGTGCAGCCCGACGTCTGCCTTACGGGCCACATCCACGAGGCGCGCTGCGTGGAAAGGCTGGGCAAGACCACCATCATCAATCCCGGCATGCTGGCCCAGGGTGGCTATGCGGTCATCCGGCTGACGTCGGACGGCCTTGCGGGCGAGCTGCACACGCTGTAGCGGAACGCCGCGCCCCCCTGTGTGTGGGGAGGGGCGGCCGGAAGGCACGCCCTGGCAAGAAGGGGACGCGGGAACGGTGTTGATGGCCTGGAGACGGCACCGCGACGCGGCCGCCCCGCGCAAGCCAGGGAACAGCCGGACGGCGCGGCTGCGGGGCATGGCGTGGGGGAGGAGGAGACCGTGCCGCGCGCCCACGCGCAACGGGCCGAAGCGCCACCGCCTAAGCCAAGCCATACGCATGCGCGCCCTGCGCGCAACGGGCCCAGGCTATGGCGTACGCTTGGCGTAGCTCAATTCAAAGGTGTTGTCGCCCTCACCCATGAAGACCATGCCCACCCCACGCGCGTGGTAGCGGATGATGTGGTCGTCCTTGAGGGTTTCCTCGATGCGCAGGCAATCGCCATAGGTCTTGTCGGCGTGCGCCAGGGTGATGGTGGCGTTGGCATCGGCCACGCGCTTGATGTTGTCGTGAAAGCGCCCGAATTCGAGCCCCTGGGCAGGCACGGCGGGCAGGATCATGTGCGCGTCGCGCGCCCCGAACACCGCATCGTTCTCCCGCAGGGCCAGCACGTTGCCCATGGTGTCCTGGGCCACGCAATAGGTGAGGAACACCTTGGCGCTGTCCGCGTTGTCACGCGGCATGAGCATGCGCTGGATCTCCAGGCACGCCACGCCGTCCACGTGGCTCGTGGCGGCGGCGTACTCGCGCAGCACAAAGGGCGCGTAATTGCCGTATCCCTTGAAAATCAAGAAATCACCGGGCCTGGCCACGTTGAACCACGGGTTGTCGATGACCGCCGAGTTCTCGCTGAACTCCGCACCCAGGGCGGGTCCCGGCGCAACGGCGAGGGTGAACAGCAGCACGGCCCACGCCCCGGCCCACGCGTGGCGCAGCCAGCACGCGGCGCACGCCGGACCGGCGCGGCGGTTGCGCCCCGTGCGCAAACCGCAACCGCTCACCATTCCACCCGCACGCCGGTATTCACGTGCAATGTACACAATGCCAGGGTGAAATAATTGGCATTGTCCACTGCTCGGGCGCGGTCGATGCGGTAGTCGTTCCTGCCCTGGGTTTCCGGCGCCTTGAAGGACCGCTCGGAAAGAAGGTGGGCAATGATGCGTTCCTTGACAGGGTCGTTGATTTCCACCTGGAAATCCGCCGGGGAACTTTCGTTGTACAGAATGTATCCTGGCACGCCATTGTAGCGGATGCGCACCCGGCGCATGCCTGGGGCAACGGCTTCGTCCGCCGCTGGTTGCGTTGTTGCGGTCATGGCGACCGGCGCTTGCTGTTGCTCGCCGCACTCTGGTTGCGGTTGCACCTCTGATACGGCGTGCGGCTGTGCCGAGGGGGAAGGCTCGGCGGATGGGGGGGTGACCGCGGCCGCCCCCTCGGGCGGCATATCGGGACGCTCGGACGGCGCAGGGGAGAAAAGCCCCGGCGCAACGGCCTGTTCCGCCATGAGCGGCGCTACGGGCGGGACGGCGGAAGGGGCGGAAAGTGTGGTGGAGGGCTGGGCGGGAGGTGTGGCGGTCGCGCCACGCAAAAAAGCATCCAGCGCCGCCTCGGGGATGCGCCAGAGCTTTCCGGCCTTCACCCCCTGAAGCTGGCCGGATTTGAGCCAGCGGTACACCGTGCGTTCATGCACCTTGAGCAGTTCGCACACATCGGCAATAGTATGCATTACCATGGCGGCATCCCCCTTGATCGGGTCAATTGTCATGGTTTACCATACCTGTCAACAAAGGGCTAGAAAATACCGCAATGTCATGTACCGTCATATAAAGAGCCACGACCGCCCATGCATAACCGCCCCATTTGGAACACAATGCCATGCTGCCCCTGACCGGTGTGCTGGAAGCCGTCCTGGCCCGGCTGGCCACCCTGCCCAACGGACACGGTCTGGATCTGCGCACCTACAAGCGCAACCGGGGGCTGGTGGTCGTGCGGGAAACAGGCGGCGCCTTCCTGGTTATCGAGCAGGGGTACGCCGTAGCGCGGCACACGGGCGTCACGGCTGATGCGTTGCCCAAACTGCTCAAGACCATCCTGCGCCGCGAGTTCCCCCGCAGCACGCAGGTGCGCATCTACGCGCTCGCCCCCTGGGACGAGGCGGCCTGGCGCGCACAGACGCGGAAAAAGATCTGAAGAAAGGAGAACGCTTCGGAGGACGCCGAGCACAGAGAATCTCCCGCGCAAGCGGTGGGTATGAGGTTAGGCTGGCGCAAGCCGCGCTTGGTGAGGAGAATCTCCCGCGCAAGCGGTGGGTATGATCCGACGTGGCGGAAGGCGGTAATGACGCGGCGCGGCAAAAGATGGTGATGACACGGCGCGGCAAAAGAGGGTGATGACGCGGCGCGGCAAAAGAGGGTGATGACACGGCGCGACAAAAGGCGGGGATGACGCGGCGTGGCGTAAGGCGGGGATAGTACGGCACGGCGTGAGGCGGCGGGTTGACGCACCTCCCAGGACGAGGGGCGGGGCTTGCCCCTGGGGACGGCCAGCGCCGGTTGCGCCACCCACCGCCCACCGGCCCCCGCCACGAACAACGGCTACTTGGTCGCGAGCTGCTGGGCGAGTTGGCTCAACCACTTGCGCAGGGTTTCCACGTCCTGCTGGTGCATGGACTCCGCATCGTCCTGCAACCGCCGGATGACCTGCATTTCCTGCCGCATGCCCTCCAGCGCCTTGTCCCGCTCGGCCAGCGCCCTATCGCGGGCGGCGAGCTGTTCCCTCAGTTCGCGCACCGCGTCTTCCCTGTCCACAAGCCGGGTCAGGGCGTCCGCTATCTGGCCCAGCGCCTGCCCCTGGCCCTGGACAATGGCGGCCAGGGGAGCCCAGTCCGGGGCGGGAAAGGAGGTGGCCCGGACCGCGATGCTGTTGTCTTGAGGTTGCGGTTGCGCCAGACCGCCGGGTTCTATGTTCCTGGGAAAACGTTCCGCAAGCACGGCTTCCACTGCCCCGGCATTTTTCCTTTTCTTGATTTCCGCCAGGATAACCGCAAAGACGTCGATGACCTCGCTGCGGTAGCGCTTGCGCTTGCCTTCGCCCACATGGGGCAGGTAGTCCATGAACCGCTTGCAATAGAAACGCGCCGTGGATTCCGGCAGGCTGTAGTGGCGGGCTATCTCCGCAATGGTCAGCAGGCCGTGTTCGGCAGGGGTGTGCTCGGGCATGGCGTCCTCCATGGGAGGCGGTTGGGCGTTGCCGCCGTGAAGGGGATGTGCGCCACAAGAACCGCAATGATACGGTGACCCATATCGCAATCACAAATAAACCGCAATGCGTTTTTCTGTTTTCAGTCCGCGTCCACGCGGCGGCTCTCTCGCGTCAAAAACCTTCGCCACGCAAGGGCTGCGCACCGCCGCCTCATGACAGCTCCATTTTTCGGCCAGTCTCCTTTTCCAGACGAAGAACAATAACATACCGGTTTAACTAATGAAAATTTCTTGCGGTTGTCTTGCTTTTTTGCGAACCTTTACGTATACATTCGACAATATAGATGCCAGCGCGCCACCATGCCCTCCCCATAAGGCCAGGTGGAATAGCATCTTTGTGGATGGAGACCATCACGGGGGGACTGTCAACAATCCAAAGGAGGAGATGAGGAATGTTTACAAAGGCACAGTTTGTAGCAGCCCTGAAAGACCAACTGCCCGAGATTTTCTTGACCAAGGCCAGCGCCGACAAGACGTTTGACGCGTTTTGCGCCATTCTTGCCAAGGGAATCGCGGACAATTCCGGCGTGCGACTCCCCAATGTGGGATCCTTCACCGTGTCCAAGCGGGCTGCCCGCACTGGCCGCAACCCCCAAACCGGCGCCCCTATCAAGATCAAGGCCAAAAAGGTCGTCAAATTCTCTGTCGCCAAGACCCTGAACGAAGATCTCAATTAGCCATGGCCCATGGATGACGCGGGTCGGCTTATCCCCGGCCCGCGCTTTTTCATCCCAACGGCACACGGCTCTCCCGGCCCCCCACAGGGGAACGGCACGCGCCCCCCTCCATCACCGCCGCCTCCACGAGGCGCTGCGCGCCACAGGAACCACCATGACCACACCCTCGCCCCTCAAAGCCCTGCTGCTCAACGCCGCAGCCGCCATCCGCACGCTGGAAACCGAAGCGCTGGACGCCCTGCACATCCGCCACGACAAGGACACGCACCGCGCCAAGCTGCTGGCCAAATGCGACGTCCTCATGGATCTGCCCCTTGAGGCCGCTGCCCTCACCGCCGCGCTGACGCCTGCGGAAAAAGAACGCGTGGACGCAAAGCTGGACAACCTTGCGGCACGCGCGGGCCAGGCCACCTCCATAGGCAGCGTCTTTTACATGGGCGCCCTGCTCTACCCCGACGACTATACGGACGGGGAACCGAACGAGTTGGAAAAATTCTGCGACACGATTGCCTAGCGCATCTTAGCATTGAAACAACGCGAGAAGTTGAAATAATGAAGCATTATTTCAACAAAACGCATAAGAGCATCCAACCTTTTGCAAAGGTAAGACGCTCTAGCGCATTTCAGCATTGAAGCAATGCGAGAAATTGAAATAATGAAGCATTATTTCAACAAAATGCATAAGAGCATCCAACCTTTTGCAAAGGCAAGATGCTCTAGCGCATTTCAGCATTGAAACAACGCGAGAAGTTGAAATAATGAAGCATTATTTCAACAAAACGCATAAGAGCATCCAACCTTTTGCAAAGGCAAGATGCTCTAGCGCATTTCAGCATTGAAGCAACGCGAGAAGTTGAAATAATGAAGCATTATTTCAACAAAATGCATAAGAGCATCTAACCTTTTTCAAAGGTAAGATGCTCTAAAGGCCGCGACCGTTGCATCCGGTTGTCATGCGCCGCTGCCGCCCGCTACCACCGCCCCGTGCAACGGACACCGGGACATGCCGTCGCTGAAGCTCATGTAACAACACCCGCCCGCTTCCTTGGCCGCATACATGGCGGCATCCGCCTTGCGCAGCAAATCCTCGGCGGCGACGCCCTGGTCGGGGAAAATGGCCACCCCGATGCTCGCGCCCACGTCGCACCGCACACCCTGCACCACGTATGGCGCGCACAACGCCAACACGATCTGCTGGGCAACGGTAGTGGCATCGCCCGGGCTGGCAAGCGAGGTCAGCAGCACGGCGAACTCGTCGCCGCCCAGCCGGGCCACGGTGTCCGAGCGGCGTACGCGGCGTTCCAGGCGCACGGCGGCCTCCTTGAGCACCTCGTCGCCGATGTGGTGGCCATGCGTGTCGTTGATGGGCTTGAATTTGTCCAGGTCGATGTACAGCACCGCGCCCAAGCCGCCCAACCTCTTGTTCTGCACCAGAGCCTGTTCAAGACGATCCCGCAGCAGGGTACGGTTGGGGATGTTGGTCAAGGCGTCGAACATGGCCTTCTGCCGCAGGTTCATTTCGAGCAGTTTCCGTTCCGTAATGTCTTCGGCCATGCTGTCGATGCGCACCAGCCGCCCCAGGGAATCGGTGATCGCCCGTGCACTGACGGACACCCAGATTTTCCTGCCGTCCCTGCGCAACGCCTCAAAGGTAAAGTCCTCGACCATGCCGAACGCATTCAGATCCGCGAAAAATCGGTCATGCTCCACATCGGTCGCACACATCACGCCCCGGATATTCCGTACCGCCGCCATAAGCTCGGCAGGCGTGTCATACCCAAGCATGCGCGCCATGGCCGGGTTGACCCTGGTAAACGTGCCGTCCGGCTCATTCTGGAAGATGCCTTCCACCGCGTTTTCAAAAATGGCGCGGTAGGTGGCCTCGGCCTCGGCCAGCTTGCGCAACGCCTCGTTGCGGTCCGACACGTCGATGCCCACGGAAATGATGTGGCTTACGCCACCGTGGACATCGCGCAGGATGGCGTTGGACCATGAGATCCGGCGCAACCGCCCCTGCCTGTCCCGCCACTCGCATTCAAAATGTTGGGGGGATTCGCCCGCGCGCAGACGGCGCAACGCATCCGCCACGGCAAAGTGATCCTCCCGCGGCACGAAAAGCTCCAGCATATCCCGGCCGCGCGCCGCCTCTGTATCCACCCCGGTGAACCGTTCGCAGGCGGCGTTCAGGCGCACGACACGGTTCCCGCTGTCCAGCACCACCATCAGCGCCTCCGCCGTGTCGAACACCGCCGCGACAAAATCCCGTTCCTGCATCAATTCGCTGGTGCGCTGCACCACCTGTATTTCCAACTCGTGCTTATACGTGAGCAACTGCCGTTCCGATTCGGCCAGCTTGTCCACACTGTCCCGCAGGTTGGCGTTCATCTCGTTGATGTACTTGTACAACTCGTACGACTCCACCAGATTGGCACACGTGAACAAGGTGAACGACAACAAGGAGTACGCGATGTCAAGGATGTCCTGGCGATCCGCATGCAGCACGCCGACGAACATGCCCCGGGTGCGTGATGCGGTGCGCACGCTATGGAGAAGCAACTGGTCCGGGGCGGAGACGGCGGGAGCCAGGACCGGGCGGCTGCGCGCCATGGACCAGCCCAAGGTGCGGTCTTCGATGAGCGCATCGAGTTCGCGCTGAAAAAACGCCGCCAGCGAATCGGGGCGGCTCACGGCCAGGCGCAGGTCGCCGTCCGCCTCGTCGACCAGGAAAAAGGCCATGGCCTTGAAGTCGATGAGCGCCGCCACCCTGGCCGCGGTTTCGTCCAAAATGGACGCCACGCCGTCTTTGCACTCCGGATCAGGGCGCAGGCCTTCCAACTCGGAGGCCTTGTCCAGCGCATCCAGCATCACGCGTTTTTCCCTGGTCAGGTAGTCGACCAGCGCCTTGAGTTGGCGGACCGCGTCTTCGGACATGTCATTCCCCGTTGTGGAGCAGCGCGGCGAACACGTCGTCCAACTGCCGTTCGACCTGGCTGACAACCCCGGACAGCACGCTGACCGGCAGTTGCAACAACTGCCACGCGCCAGGCTCCGGGATTGGGACGTAGCATTCGCCGCTGCCGCCATATTGCAAAGCCACGGCCAGCAGATCCGCCACATGGATGATGGCCGCCTCTTGCGGCGCCGGCGCCCTGGACGGCTCGTGGTGGTGCTCGATCATGCCCACAAGGGCTGCCGGAAACTTCCATTCCCTGGCCAGGGCTCCGGCAAGGGCAGCGTGATCAAATCCCAAAAAGGCTCGCTCCATGTCCGTCAGCGACTCGGGGCGTGTCCGCGCCTCCCGCAGCGGCGCCACCGCGCAGTCCGGCGCGGCCTTGCAGTAGATGATCCGGCCGATGTCGTGCAGCAGGCCGCCCACGAAGAAGCGCTCCTCCTGTACGCCCGGAATGTACCCGGCCAGGATTTTCGCCAGCATGGCGCAGGCAAAGGAATGCTGCCAAAAGGATTTCATGTTCAGCAGATGGGAGGAGATGCCGTCGAACATGGTGGCCACGGAAATGCCCAGCGCCAGCGTGGAAATTTCGTTGACGCCCATGAGGGCCACCGCGCGCGTGATGGAGTCGATGCGTGAGGGCAAGCCGTAGAGCGGGCTGTTGACCAACCGAAGCAACCGGGCGGAGACGGACGGGTCGCGGCCCACGATGTCGGCCAGATAGGTGGCGGATGATCCGGGTGTCTTCACCGCATCCACGATCTGAAAATAGATGGCCGGAAAGGAGGTAAGAGCCACCTCGCGCGACACGAGCTCCGCCATGTCAAGCCGCTCGCACGCCGCGTCCGCCCCCGATGACATGTCGATTTCAGGGCACCAGTCCGCGTCATCCCGCAGGGGCGCGCCCCTGGCGATCAGCCGCGCCCGCCGCAGCACGCACAGGCGGAATATCTCCGCCAACGGCTCGCTGTCACGGTCCGTAAGGCAAAACAGCCCTTCCAGATCATCTTGGGCGTGGCACAAATGTTCGGGTTCAAGCTCGCTGGTTGATGTCGCGACGGCCTCCTGCTGGTCAATGCCCACGATATCGGCCTCGGTCGCGCCCCAGATCTTCATGACGCGCAGATGGTTGGACTCGATGACCGTTCCCTTGGGCAGCAAGATCCGTCCCTGGGTGTTGGCGAGATCGGCGGCCAGCTCCATGCCTGGCTGCAAGTCATCAACATGTACCAGCCCCATGCGCCCCTCCTTGGCAAACAACGCACCCGCGCCTACAGGCCCACCATCAACAATACCACCTGGATAGTCATCCTACATTACAAACGATGCGTTGCAAACGGAAAGTCACACGTCACGAACGTCACGCAGCACACTCACCACCACACCCTGCTCCCGGCTGGGCGCAAGCCCGTAGATGCGGTCCGCATGCGCGGCGAACAGGTCCACGGGGTGGTGGCTGACCACAATGACCTGCACGTGCAGGGCATCGGCAATGGTCTTGATGCATTTCATGAACTTGGGCACCAGCTCGGGCTTGAGCCAGCAGTCCTGTTCGTCCAGCACAAGAAAAGGGCGGTGCGTGGCGGGATCGAGCTGGGCCAACGCCACCAGCCGCAACCCCGTGGACAGGATGTTGCACACCGACCCGCCCTGGCCGTTGAGGATGTGTTCCGGCTGTCCCTGGTTCTCGATCTGCAATTCGATGGACAGGCGGTTCTGCCTGATCTGGCGCAGGCTGGTCACGCGGCGGTCCTGTCCCAGAATTTCGCGCACCGCATGGGTCAGGTTGGCCTCCACCTCGTCCAGAATGGTGCCGAACAGCTGCGCGGCCAGGTCCTCCAACCGCTGCGCCGCCTGGGGCGCCAACTCCAGAAAATCGCGCACGCCGCCAAGCGCCTGCCGGGTCGTGCCGTGCGCGGCCACCGCGTTGTCGGCCATGCCGCGCAACCGGTCGAGCCGGCGCTCCAGCGCGCGCAGCTCGTCCCCGGACGCCTGCGGCGGGGCATGCGTCTCCATTTCCCGGTTCACGCGCCCTGCGCCCCGTCCGTGGCGGCCTCCACGGCGGCCAGCCCGGCGCGCACCGTGGCGATGTGTTCGCCATAGGCCGCCACCAGCCGCGCGTTTTCCTCCCGCTTGGCCGCAAGCAGCGCTTCCAGCTCTTCGGGATCGGCCGTGCCGTAGGCGGTGTGGGCCTCGGTCTCCAGGTCGGCAAGCTGCCGTTCCAGATTGGCCAGATCCTGTTCAGTGCGCACCTTGCGTTCCTTCAGCGCGTCATACTCCCGCTTGAGCCCGCTCAGCTCCTGCTCCAGGGCCAGATCCGCGTTGGCGCGGGCGTCAGCCGTTGGGTTCGCCATGGGTCGCCTCCTCGTAAAGCTCCCAGATCAACCGCTCCGCAGCGGTGTCCTGGGTCAGATTGTCCTGTAAAAACTGCTTGAGCCCCTCGCCCTGGCGCGTCCTGCGCCAGGCCAGGCGCTCGAGCCCCTGCAAAAAGAGCGATTCCCGGTCCCCGCCCGCGTCCTCTTCCGGGAAATCCTGGTCGGGAAAAACCTCGCTGAAGGGCTGGATGGGCACGTCCCACGTTCCCAGTTCCGCGCAGCCGGGCGTCCAGAAGCGCGCGGCGGGCCGCCGCTCCATGGCGCGGCGCGAAAAGGTGAGCCGCACCATGCCGCCCGCGTTGACCCAGCGCGTCCCGCCCGTGATGACCATGGGCTGGGGCCGGTGGATGTGGCCGTTGACGATCCAGTCCACGCCGGGAATCTCGTGCGGCTTGATCGGCTTGAACTCGTAATCCGGGAACCCGATGTTGTGGTGGGTGACCCACAACACGGCCTCTGCCTCGGCCCTGGCAAAAGCGCCGGGCAAGGGAGCCATGTCCGGCGATGCGCCCACCACGGCCTCGGCGGGGCCGCCCGGGGCGTGCGCGGGCACGCGCAACCGGAACTGGGGACCGGGTTCGGCCATGAGATGGATGACGCCCGCCGCATCGAGCACGGCCATGGACACGTCCGGGGTGTAGCGCGCCTGGTATTTGTCGTGGTTGCCCACCAGCACCCAGGGCTTGCAGGGAACGTCGTGGGCGCGGAACAGGTCGATGATCGCCACCAGCAGGGCGTTGGGGTTTTCGCGCGGCCAGTGGAACAGGTCGCCGCACACCACCACGGCCATGCCCAGTTCCCTGGCGCGGGCCAGGCCCGCGCGCACCTTTTCCATGACCTGCTCGCCATATCCCTCCAGCCGCTGGCCCGGAGGCGTGGCGGCCAGATGCGGATCGGCGAGGAAGAAAAGACCGTTGGCCTCGACAATGGGCAGATCCGCAGGGGCGCTCCATGCTGCGGGCGCTGCCTTGGCCTGGCTAGACATGCTCATGCCCCCCTTCCAGGAAATGGGCGGCGTCCAGCCCCGCCCCGCACAGCGGGCAATGGCCAATGGCCTGGATGCGCTGGTGCATGGCCTGGGTCGCGGCGGCCAGTTCGGCCTCGCGTGCGGCCAACGCCCGCCGCTGCGCGGCGACCCGCTCGCGCGCGGCGCGCACGGCGGCCAGCGTGCGCTGCAACGGCGCCACCTCCAGCAAGGCCGGGGGAGCGGCCAGGGGCGGCACGGCGCTCACGGCACGGCGCTGGGCCGCGATGCGGTCGGCCACGGCGGCGCGGCGGCGCAGGTGCCCGGCCAGCGGCGCGGCGGCAAAAAGCTCCGGCGCGGGACGCAGCAACGCCAGGGCCGCATGGGCGGCGCGGGCAACGGCCAGGGTGCGGATCGTGGCGCACAGGCGCATGGCACGGCGTTCCAGCCCGGTCGCATCGAACAGGGAGGGCGGCACGGCCAGGGGCGCGAACGCGGCGGCGCGGGCCGTCGCCGCGGCCAGGGCAACGGCGGTGCGCGCCTGGCGCGCCACCAGCGCGGCCAGGGCTGCGGCGGGAAAGAGTTCGGGCGCGGGACGCAGGGGCGCGCAGACGGCCAGCCGTTGGTCCAGCAGGGTGCGCTCCCGGCGCAGGCGGACCAGATTCACGGCCATGGCCTGCATGCGCGGCTCTTCGGCGCGACCGGCGCGGACGGCGGCGTCCAGGTCGCGGGCCAGCCCAAGGGCCAGCTCGATGTCCGGCAGCGGCGCAAGCCGGTCCAGGCCGCGTTCGATATCCGCCATGCGGGTGGCCAGGGTGCGTTCCTCCACCTTGGCCCGCTGCACCCGGTTCTTGAGCAGATTCTGCATGGTCAGCAGGTGGGCGGCTTCGCTGGAAGCCGCGAAAAACGCGGCCAGGGCGGTGCCGGGCCGGTCCAGCAAAAAGATGGGATAGCGCTGGTTGCCGATGTGCACGTCCACGGGATCGTGCGGCGGCTCCAGCTCCACGGGCGCGAGGCGCAGCAGCGCGGCCACGTCTTCGGGCGTGTTGCGGCCGAACTTGTAATACTTTTCCGGCTCCGCGTCCGGGTCCGCGCCCGCCGGATGCACCTCGTACATGGCGTGGCGTTCCTTGCGCACCCAGGCCACCCGCGTGCCATCCTCCAGCGTCACCTCCACCCGCGCCGCGTCCGCGCCGTGGCGGATGTAATAATGGGGAATGGAGTTGGACACGAGGCAGCGCAACGCCTCGACCACGGCGGATTTGCCGATGTTGTTGGGGCCGGTGAGCACGGTCACGCCCGGCCCGAGTTCCAGCTCGGTCCGGCCATGGGCCATGAAATTTTCCAGTACGAGCCGCGTTATCATGCCTCTGCGTTCCCTTTCGCCTCGCCGCTGGCGTTCGCATCCGCGCCAAGCCCCGTGTCCGCCCCATCACGCCACACGGCCAGTTCATCCGGCCGCGCGTCCGACGGCGAACCCGATGGTCCGGCATTGCATGCCAAAAACGGGCAAAAGGCAAGGGCTTCGGGCGTGAGGCGGGCGGCCGCGCCCTTGCCCGCGTACATGATGAGCGGCGCTTCGACCACCAGCCCCGGCCCGCCGTTCTTGCGCGCCTCCAGCAGCAGCAGCCGGGCGGGACTGGCGGCGTGGCCATGCACCAGGCGCAGCCGCTTGGGCTCCAGGCGCACGGCGCGGCACGCGGCCAGCACGTCGGGCAGCCGCTCGGCCAGATGCACCAGATGCACCGCGCCCCGGTTGCGCACGGCATACACCGCCGCCGCGACAAAATCCTCCATCCCGCCCTGGATCTCGAACCGCGCGGGCACCGTGGCGGGCGCCAGGGACACGCGCCCCCGCCCCGGTGAGCGGTAGGGCGGATTGGCCACCACCCGGTCGCACGACTCCGGCGCAACCGCGTCCTGCCCGCGCAGGGCGCGCATGTCGGCCCCGGCCACGGCAAAGCGGTCCGCCAAACCCAGCATGGCCGCATTGGCGCGGGCCGCCGCCAGCATGTCCGGGTCCGCGTCCAGCCCCAGCACGCGGGCGGGCGGACGGCTGCCCAACAGCAGGGCAAGGCCCACCACGCCGCAGCCTGTGCCGCAGTCGAGCACCGTGTCGTCGGGATGGCAGGCGGCAAAGGAGGCCAGGAGCAGCGCGTCCACGGCAAAGCGGAAGCCGCCCTGGGGCTGGGCCAGGCCGCGCGGGAAAAAAGCCCGCGCCTGCCGGGCATGGCGCGCGGGGTCGGGCGGGGTGAGGGAATGGGTCTGGGGCATGCGAGGCCGGTCCTCTTGCACGTTGCGGGGTTGGGGGTTGGCCATGGCGCGACGCGGCGGCATTGGACGGCGGAAGACGCGGGAGCGGCGGCGCACCAGGGCATGTGGACACACCCTGGTTGTGCCTGCGGGTGTCCCGGGCGTCAAGGGTGTCGCCGACGTCGCGGGAAGGCGGGATGCGGCGGAATCCAGCGGATTGCCGCGCGTGTCTGACGGGCAGGCGCCCGGATTACCCGTATTGCCCGCACGGGGCTCTTTTACCGTGCCCAGGCCCGGAAAACGTGCTTATCAGCACCATTTCGTCACGAATTTACTAATAAATTATATATTGTTATCAAATCGTCACTCATATAGATGCCGATACCCTCACATCTTGCCCCAGCATGTCTTCCGACACGCTCCCTGCCATGATCCCCAACCAGCCTCGCCCCTCTTCAGGGTGCGAAAAACGCATCCACCTCCCCCTTCCCGTCGCGCCGGGCGATCGCCCGCATGATCCGGTCCCACCCCACGCCGCAACACCGCCGCCATGCCCATCCGCCACCCTTCATGTACTACATGAGGGTACGCCGCATCCGCCCAAGACGTCATGCCGGCCCGCCCCTTCCCCGGCACCTTGCCGCCACGCCCACCATTCCCCCACCACCATCCCCCCCTCCCACCTGCCACGCGCGCGACACCGGCCACTGTGCCAGCCGCACCACCCGTGCGCGGTCCCGCGCCCACCGCCCGCACCAATCCCCTCACCGCGCCTTGACCTGGATGCCGACATGGGGTATCGAAACCATACATTCATTTAAAAACAGGAAGTAAGAAAGATGCCGATAGGTGCCGATTATCTGACCCATAAAGAGCTGGCGCGGCTCATCGGGGTCTCGGAAACCACCATCAAGAACTACCGGCGCAAATTCGCCGCCTATCTGCCCATCAAGGCCCACGGCAAGCCCATCAAGCTCATGCCCCAGGCCGCCGACGTATGCGCCCGCATCCACCGCTGCTTCATGCAGGGGCTTTCCGTGCCCGAAACACGGGACCGGCTCGCGGAGCGCTATCCCAACGCCGCGCCGCCGCGCAAACGCACCGCCAAAGCCGACCCCGATGCCCTGCACGCCCTGGCCCACGACCTGGACACCCTGATCCAGGCCCAAACCCGCACCGCCGAGCGGCTTGACGCCTTGTGCGACCTGCTCGCCACGGCCACGGCCAGGCATGACGCCGCCGACGCGGACCTGGCCGAAACCCTGCGCGACATGCTCGCTGCCCTCGCCGCCTTGGCCGCCGCCCCCCCGGTCGAAAACGCCCCGGCCCCCACCGGCCACGGCGCGTCAGCCGCGCCGCCCAACGCGCCACACGACACCCCGCCCGATGCCGCGCCCCACGCCCGCGTGCGCCGCGTCACGGTGCGCAACACCTTTGGCGACGTGAGCGAATATCTGCTGGAAACCGCTGACCAAACCACCACGGACGCCCCGCCCACCGCGCAACAGCCCTTGCCCCGGCCCGACGCGCCCGCCGAACCGGCCGCGTCATCACAGGCTGCGCCTTCACCGGACGCGTTCGCGAGGCCGCAGCCCGACGCATCGCTGCCACCGCCCGCCGACATCCGGGATCTGCCCCTGGCCATCCGCGCGGAAGACGACGCGTTTCTGGGCGTGGCGGGCAAGGGATTCGGCCATTTTTCCCTCACCGACCTCCAGGCGCTCATCACGGACTCGTTTCCGCCTCCGGCCCACTTCCTCTTCACCTGGGAGCGCGACAACGACGGCATCCGCTTTACCGCCCGGCAGCCCCAGGCCGCGACGCCGCAGCGCTATGACCTGCGCCTGTCCCGCACCATCACCCCGCGCGGCAACACCGTGGCCGTGGTGCGGGAGCTGCTCGTGGACGCCCGTCCCATGCCCACGGCGGCGCTGCACACCTTCATCCGCCAGATGCGCGCCCTGCGCGACGAGCCGCCCGCCCAGCCCGGCGCATGACGCCGGGGCCAACCCGGCCCGCCACCCCGATCCCACAAAAAAACCCGGCCTTAGCCGGGTTTTCGCACTGTCTCGGTCGGTTCGGATCAGGCCGGAGCCGTCGCCTCGGCGCCCTGGGCGCAGGCCTGGGCCGCGCCCATGCCGCCCACAGCCGTCATGGAGGCCAGCTCCTCGGCGGTGAACAGCCTGTCGATGTCCAGGATCATGACGAACCGCTCGTCCAATTCGCCCATGCCCTTCAGGTAATCGGCCTTGATGCTGGTGCCCATGCGCGGTGCGGGCTGGATCTGCTCCTCGCGCATCTCAATGACTTCCTGCACCGAGTCGGCCAGCGCGCCAATGGTCGTTTTTTCGCCCTCCAGCAGCACCTCGACGATGATGATGCTGGTAAGAATGGTCTGCTCGGTCATGGCCTTGCCGAATTTTCGGTTCAGGTCCACCACGGGCACGGCGTTGCCGCGCACGTTGATGATGCCCCGCATATGCTCCGGCGTGCGCGGGATGCGCGTGATGGAGATGAACTCCAGCACCTCTCGAACGGTAAAGATATCGAGCGCATAGCGCTCCCTGTCCAGGGTGAAGGTCAGATATTGGTTTGCGGCGCGGCGTGGTTCGGCCATGGTGTTCTCCCATGTTGTTATGGCATGGAATGTAAGCGCAAACGCGATTCCGATCAAGGGTGGCGGCCACGGTCCTCAAAACACAACGCGCCCGGCGGAGCGGGCGCGCAAAAAAGGCAGGAGAAAAGGAGGCTCAGACGGCCAGATCGAGCGTCACGCCCACAAATCCGGCCTTGGCGGACGCCGTGTCCGCCATGCCGTTCATGTCGGCGGCGGCCAGGGCTTGCGTGTCGCCAAAGGTGTCCGCCAGATAGCCGCGCGCCTCTTCCAGGCCGCGCTCAAAGCCGCGCGCGCCGCCCGCCTCGATGCCCTGTTGCAGGATGTCGAGCACCGTGTTCGACGCCTCTTCGCCATAGGCCGCCATGACCGAGTCGGCGAAACTCGCGGCCATCTGGGTCAGGGATCCCCCGCTTGCGCCGCCCACGGCGTAGAACCGCTCGTTCAGGCCGTTGTCAAAATACTCGTTCATGCTGACGTTGAGGTCGGCGTTGAGGTTGTCGATGAGCGCATCGCCCGCCGCGACCCCATAATTCTTGTCAATGAACTGCAACCCGGCCATGACGCCCTTGGCCATGCCCTCTTCCGTCACCTCGCCGCTGCCCATGTTCTTGGCCACCACGCTCATGAAGGTGGATGCGGCCTGATCGCCGTAGGCGGAACTGATGAACGCCGCCGTCCTGGACAAGGAGGCCTCAAGGGCCGACGTGTCCTTGGTTTCCGTGCTGGTGGCCAGGGATTCCGTGGCCGTGGCCGTGGCCGTGGCCATTTCGGACGTCAGGTCGGCAACAGGGGCCGTTGTGCCGATCCTGCTGATGATGTCTTCGGCAAAGCCCTGGATGCCGCTTGACCCGGAGTCGGCACTGTTGGAGAAACGCGAGGCAACGCTGTTGTCCGCCTCGGCCCGCCGCGCGGCGACACCGAAGTGGGAGGTCAGCGTCATGGCGCTGTAGCTGTTGTATCCGTTCACTTGCATGGCGTTTCCTGGGGCCGAGCACGTACCCCTTCCTCTCTCGTATCGGCCTCCCGCAATAATTCTTTAGGATTTTTTCCGCATTTTTCCATTATTTCAGACCAGGACGCAAAAAAAAGCCCGCCCTGTCGCCAGGGCGGGCTTGGGATATCACTCTTCCCCGAAGCTGCTGCGCACGGTGGCGGCAACAGCCCATCCGGGCTAGCCCAGGGGGGTGTTTTCGGACATGGCCCAGATGCCGCACGGGCAACCGCCCGCGCAGAAGCCGCAGCCAATGCACTTGTCGGGATCGGAAACCATCTCAAATCCCTTGCCGCCCGACACGGCGACGCGGGAAATGGCGCCCTCGGGGCACAGGGCCACGCACAGGCCGCAGTCCATGCACGAGCCGCACGACGAGCACTGGTCGGCGCACACCTGCTCATCCTTGAACTCGGTGATGCGCGGATCGTAATACTCAAGCGTCATGCGTGCGTAATCAACCATCTTGCGCGGATCGGACACGGGACGCTTGCCCTCGAGTATTTCACAGATGGAATCCGCCGCGCGGCGGCCCATGCCGATGGCGTTGGTCAGCAGGCCCGGGCGCACGATGTCGCCGATGGCGAAGACCTTGGGATCCGTGGTCTGGAACAGCTCGTTGACCTTCACGTGGCCGCGTTCCAGGGCGATGGATTCGGGCAGGTATTCGGTGCTGGGCGCGTCGCCGATGGACACGAGCACGGTATCCGCCGGGATGAGCTCGCCGTTGGTGAGCACCACGCCCTCGTCCGTGATCTCCTTGGTGAAGCAGGGCCAGCGGAAGGTGGCGCCCACGCGCTCGGCCTCTTCCTTTTCCTTGCCGAATGCGGCGGGCTTCTGGATGTCGATGAGCGTGATGCTCTCGGCGCCCACGCGGGCCGCCTCGGTGGCCACGTCGCAACCCACGTTGCCCGCGCCGATGATGACCACGCGCTTGCCCACCGTGGCCTCGCCCGCCTTGGCGGCGCGCAGGAAGGTGAGGGCGGGCACGAGCTTTTCCTTGCCGGGCACGGGCAGCACGCGCGGATGCTGCGCGCCTGTGGCCAGGACCATGAAGTCGAAGTCGCCCTTGAGCTGTTCGAACTCCTCGCGGTTCATCTGGCGCTTGAGATGCACGTGGGGCAGCACCTTGCGCACGCGCTTGAGCTCGGCGTCCAGCACCTCCTTGGGGATGCGCTCCGCCGGAATGGCCGTGGCCATCTTGCCGCCCAGGATTTTTTCCATGTCGTAGATGACGGCCTCATGCCCCTTGAGGCGCAGCTGCCAGGCCACGGAAATGCCCGCCACGCCGCCGCCGATGACCGCCACGCGCTTGCCCGACAGTTCGGGCAGCTGCGGCGGCTTGGAGGACACGCCCTTGCGGCCCAGCACCGTGATGTCCACGGCCGCGAGGTTCTGGGTGGCGCGGGTGCAGCCCTGCATGCACAGGTTGGGGCACAGATAGCCGCACACCGAGGCCGGGAACGGGGTGTAGGCCAGCGCCATGTCCACCGCCTCTTCCACCAGCCCGTCGCGCACCAGCTGCCACCGCTCCTGCACCGGAATGCCGGTGGGGCAGTTGGACTGGCAGGGCGCCATGTATTTCTTGTTTTCCCACACGGGCACGTAGCGGCGCATCTCGCCGGTGACGATGACCGGAATGGGGCTGCGGTCCAGGTCGGTCAGGTCGCCGATCATGCCGCCACGGCCCAGTTCCGCGTCCCACACCTCGGTGTGGAAGGCCTTGAGGGACCGGCGGGGACGCCCGGTCTTCTCGTAGGGCGAGCGCGCCACGATGAGCTGCCAGTCCTCGCGCACGCCAAGGGTCTTGAGCAGCTTGGCCTTGCCAATGGCCACCAGGTAGTTCTTGAGGTTTTCCGAGAACCAGGTCCAGGTGTCGTCGTCAATGGGCACGCGCTTGGCGTCGGCCTGGGAAAAGCCCGCGATGGGGCCGCGGAAGAAGATCTTGCCGCCCACCATGCCCACGCAGGGGCGGAAGCCCAGCACGTTGGAGGGATCCTGGGCCTCGTGGCCGCACACCACGGCAATGCCGCCGGCCATGAATTCCGCGAAATAGTCGCCCGCCGAACCCAGGATCCACAGCTCCGGAGCCGGGAAGCGGGGGTTCTGCTTGGTCATGGTCATGGCGCGCGCGCCCACGTTGCCCGCGATGAACACCTTGCCCTGGGACATGGCGTTGCAGGTGCCGTTGCTGGCGTTGCCCAGCACCACGATTTCCGCGCCCGCGTTCAGCCAGCCGGTGTCGTCGCTGGCCGGGCCGTGCAGTTCGATGCGGGTGCCGGGAAACCCCTGCGAGCCCAAACGCTGGCCCGCCGACCCCGTGATGGTGACGGTGATGGGCTCCTGC
Source organism: Desulfovibrionaceae bacterium (assembly GCA_050251715.1). Classification (GTDB taxonomy): domain Bacteria; phylum Desulfobacterota; class Desulfovibrionia; order Desulfovibrionales; family Desulfovibrionaceae; genus JBFWMG01. The sequence continues at coordinate 51,332 of JBFWMG010000005.1, forward strand.
TTGGATATCCAGAGGCGGCCGCCCAGGCCATGCTGGCCATAGGCCTCGATTTCAAGTTCTCTCGCGCCCTCGGCAACCGCCTGCTGCACCCGCTCTTCCAGAATGCGGGATTCCAGGCGGCAACCGTTTTCGTGGCCGGGTATGCGCGTGACATTCTTCCTTGCCATATATCATCTCCGAAAGGTTTCGTTCCGGGCACAGGCCCGTATCGTGTGCGTTGGTTAGCGCATTGTGACATTGAAGCAATGTTACAGGTTGAGATAATGAAGCATTATTTCAACAAAATGCATAAGAGCATCTAAACTTTTCCAAAGTTAAGATGCTCTAGACCACGTACCTGATCTTGAGCCGCTCCGCCGCGTGGTAGTCCGCAATGCCCAGGGCGTCGGACATGCCCACGGGCAGGGAGGTGGACCGGCCAAGGGGGGCCAGGATCTTCTTCATCTCGATGTCAAAGGCCAGGTACATGTCCACCAGCCGTTCGGCCACCTTTTCCGGATCCAGGCGGCGGTAGAGCCTCGGATCCTGGGAGGTGATGCCCTTGGGGCACACGCCGATGTTGCACACGTTGCAGCGGTCCACCTCGGCGCCCAGGCAGCCCGCGGCGCTCTGCATGACATACTTGCCCACCTGCACGGCGGACGCGCCGAGCATGATGAGCGCCGCCGCGTTGGCCGCGATGTTGCCGTTCTTGCCTATGCCGCCGCCCGCGATGATGGGGATTTCGTTCTGCCGCCCCACCTTGCACAGGTTGAGGTAGCAGTCGCGGATGTTGGAGGCGATGGGATGCCCCATGGCGTTCATGGACACGTTGTAGGCCGCGCCGGTGCCGCCGTCCTCGCCGTCGATGGCCAGGCCAGCGGCGTAGGGGTTGCGCACCAGGTTGTTGAGCACGGCGAGCGACGTGGAACTGGCCGAGATCTTGGGATAGACGGGCACGCGGAAGCCCCAGGCCATGGACATGGACTGGATCATCTTGGCCACGGCTTCCTCGATGGAATACTTGGTCTGATGGGTGGGGGGGCTGGGCAGGCTCACGCCGGCGGGCACGCCCCGGATGGCGGCGATGAGCTTGTTCACCTTGTACCACATGAGCAGGCCGCCGTCGCCGGGCTTGGCGCCCTGGCCGTACTTGATCTCGATGGCGCAGGGGTCTTCCTTCATCTCCGGGATGGCGTGGATGATTTCGTCCCAGCCAAAATAGCCCGAGGCGATCTGCAGGATCACGTATTTAAGGAAGCGCGAGCGCAAGAGGCGCGGCGGGCAGCCACCCTCGCCCGTGCACATGCGCACGGGCATGCCCATCTCCTCGTTCAGGTAGGCCACGCCCATCTGCAACCCTTCCCACATGTTGGGGGAGAGCGCGCCAAAGCTCATGCCGCCGATAATGAGCGGATAGATGGGCTTGACCGGGGGCATCCAGCCGTTGTCCATGAAGGTGGCGAGCCCCTGCTCGGGCGGCATGACGCGGCCCAGCGTGGTGCGGATCTCGAACTCGTGGCGGCCCGCGTCGAGCGCCGGGTCGGTGAGCATGGAGATGCGGATGAACTTGATCTGGTCCAGAAGGCTATGCGTATCGTTGCGCCTGCCGCCCCTGGTGCGGGGCTGGCCGCCACGATTGCGCTGGAACTCCAGGGTGCTGGTGGGTTCGGTGGCGCGCATGGGCTTGATGGCGTTGTTGGGGCAGACCATGTTGCACATGCCGCAGCCGATGCAGGCATAGGCCGCGTCGGCGCGCTGGCGGATGCCATGGTACACGGAATAGCTGTTGGACGGCTTTTCCGCGCCCTTGAGGCCGCCGGGCAGGTTGCGCAGCTCGCGCTTGCGGTGCACGCCCAGCTCTATGGCGCTGACCGGGCACACGGAGGTGCAGCTGCCGCACAGGGTACAGGCGTCCCTTTTCCAGTCGATCTGCCAGGGCAGATCCTTGATGCTTAGCGTGGACGGGGCAATGGTTCGTCTTGCCGACATATGCGTACCTCCCGGCATTCGGGGCCGATGATGGCGGTGTCAAGGTGCATGGGCTGAAAGTCAGCCGACTTGTCACGATCCGGGATGGCGGCGTCAAGGCCGCAGATCTCGGAGGAAAAGGCGTAGAGGCCGGGCTTGCCGCCCACAACGCCGGGACGCAGCTTCTTGCGGTCCTGCACCATGAACATGGTTTCGTCGGCCAGGCAGCCGATGACGCAGTTGGGACCGTCGATGATGAGCTTGCGGCAGATGTTCTTGATATGGGCCAGCATCTTGCCGTCGGGGTGGTCGGCCAGTTCGCCGTCCGCCAACGGGGTGATGACGTGCTTGTAGAATTCGAGACCCAGGCCGAGCTTCTTGGTCATGAAGTGCAGGATGTGGGTAAAGACCTCGGAGTCGGACTGGTAGCCGCGATAGCCCAGCACGCCGCGCGATTCGAGGAATTCGCGGATGGGCACGAAGGCGGTGTTCTCGCCGTTGGTCATGGAGGCCACGCCCTGGATGAAGAAGGGATGGCAGGCGTAGAGATTGATGGCGTAGTTGGTGTTCTGCCTGCCCTGGGCCATGATGCGCCGCGCGGTGATGCCGGCCTTTTCGATGCCCAGATATTGGCCCACGGCCATGGGGTCGCCCAGTTCCTTGATAAGGACCGCATTGGGCCAGAAGCTGAAGGCGATCAGGTCGCCGGACTCCTCGCCCATGGCGCGCAGGTCGAGGCGCATGCCCAGCAGCGCGAGTTCGCGGTCTTCCTGCGCGAGCAGCTCCCACCCCTTGGGCGGGGTGTAGGCGCGTATAAGGTAATGGTCGCGCTTGGGCGTGCCCTCGGGCGGGGTGCCGGGCACCTCCAGGCGCACGGTGCGCTTTTCCTTGAAGCCCTTGGCGGCCATGAATTCATCGAGGCGCACAAGGCCCGCGTCGGTAAAGATACCGGTCAGGATGGGATGGTCGGGTACGTCTTCAAACGGTCCACCCAGGCCCGAAAGGAACAGGCCGACACCCGAGCCGTCATGACCTTCCTTCATGACGTTCAGGGCTTCGACGGCCCGCATGGGGGACACGGGAGTGGTGCTTGTCATGGCGAACAAACGGCACATGGTATGTATTCTCCCTTGTGATGGTATAGAGCGAAAAAGTACGGAAAGCGGTCATAATGGGAAAGGCCGGATTAGTCAAAAACCGCAACCGTGTCCGCCCACTTGGGGCTGATTGATTGGTTAATTATAAATATTAACTGGTTACGCCAAAGCGGCCCGGGTCACAGGCATTCGGATTTGGACGTGGCGAAGCGGTTTTCGAGCTGTTTTCTTTTTTATAACATGCTTGATTTTATGTATTTTAATTTTTTTGGCATTTTTTGGTAAAAAACTTCATTTTTGCAAGAAAAAGGTGCCTGGGCAGCCCTGTTTTCATGGACGCAACCGTGGCCGGACAGGGAATTGCCAGGAAACAAAAACCGAATCCTGAGGAGTTACAAAGAATAAGCGGAATAAGAGTAATTCACGAAAATGCAAACAGACCGGGCCATGTAGCGAAAGCCATTGACCGGGACAGAAAAAACATCGCCCACCGCCATGCCGCGCCGCACAATCTTTTGCCTGCCGCGCGTATCGCGGCGTGGCGGCGCCACAACCCGTGCCTGCGGCCAGCACGGCCTCCCCCTTGCATCACCCGCCCACTGCGGCTCCATCATGCCAAGCCGCTTCGGCCACGCATCGGGTCAGACGTACCGGGCCAGATGGCCGCCCACCCGTGCGGCCGCCCCACCCGTGCGGGTACACCCCGGGCTCCTCCGTGCGCGCCCCTTGGCCCTCGCCGCGCCCCCCCGGCCCGCGCTTCGGACAAGCGGGCGTCTCATCGCCACCCGCCACACGGGACCGTCCGGACAGGCACGCGCCTCGGCATGGGCGGCCATGGGGGCCGCGCCGCTCACAACCTGGGACGGCCCGGACCGTTGCCCGCGTCGGGCAACAGCGACCTGGGCACCCCCAGGCGCACCATGGCCTCCACAACACGGCGCGACCTGCGCTTGCCCTGAATGAGATAGGTAATAAAGGCGGGATTGACGCCAATTGCGGCGGCCAACTGCCCCGTGCCCAACTTATGATAAGTCAGCCACGTCTTGAGCGCGGTTTCCCGATCCACAAGGGACAAGTCCAGTTCCATCGCATCCCCATTGAGACAACTAGTTGCCCAATTTTACGCAAAAAAAAGGGGGTTGTCGATGGCAAAACCATCTTTCCTGGTACAAGGTGGGACTTATTTTTCGGGCTTGGGGGGGCGACCCGGCCCTGGACCGGGCTCGGGCAGCAGCTGTGGCGGCACGCCGAACTGGATCAGCCGGGCAATAAGCTCCCGTGGCGCGCGCTCGCCCTTGATGATGCGGGTGATGATGCCTTTATGCACCCCCAGCTCATCGGCAAGGCGCTTCTCCTCGATGCGGTGGTACGCAAGCCACGTGCGCAACGCGGTTTCACGATCCACCAGGGACAAATCCAGAATTTTGCGCATGGAAAGAATGGGGTGATGAATAATCCAGTCGTTGTCCGCCAGAAACGCGACTCCTGGCATGACAAAGATTTAACCAATTTGCTTTACAGGGGTCAAGGGGAAAATAGCAGAGGGAGGAGGATCGGGTCCACACCGGCGAGGCCAGGACTGGCGCCGAAGGCGTGCCTTTGGAACGGTCCCCGCCGCGCGCGCCGCCGCGCACGAACGGCGAGAGGATCGGAACGTCACTCGCCGGATGGCAACAACTCTCTGGGAACACCCAGGGCAACAAGCCCGGAGATCGTCTTGGCCGACCGGCGCTCGCCCGTGATGACCCGGCTGATGGTGGAGGGCGCCACACCTATCGAGGCGGCCAAATCCGAACACCCGAGCCGATGGTACACGAGCCAGCTTTTCAAGGCGGTTTCCCTGTCCACGGCGGCCAGATCCAGAACAATGGGGCCGCTGTCCGAACTATCAAGTTTCTCCATGCGTTGCTCCAGAAGCACAAACATGGACCACCTATACCCACTTGCGCCGCCCTTGCAAGCACCCACAGCGGCCCGCGCGGCGGGAGGGGGCGCGCCCCCGGTCAGCCAAGGAGAACCGGACACCGGGAGCGCGGCGGCACGAACTGCAACAGCCGCACATCGTCGGCCGCGGGCAGTCCGGCCACGCCGGACACGAACCCGGCCACGTCGCCGGACAGCGAGCCGACCTCGTTCACGGCCTTGAAAAACAGCTCACCCCAGTTGGAGGCGTACAGGACAAACGCATCCAGCACCCGCGACGCCTCCTTGGCCTGGCACAGGTTGCAGATGAGCATGGCGCGGGTGATCCGTTCCGGATTGAGGGTTTCCCCAATGTCCGTATCAAACGTCTCCTTTTCCGTGAAAAACGACGCCAGGGCCGTCAGCAACGCCTGCACGTCCTGGGTCACGACGGGGTGGGCCAGCCTGTCCACCTTGATGGCCATGCCCTCGTGGTAGAGATGGTTTGCCGCCACCCAGGCCAGCATGGACGCCAGATCCACACCCTGGCGCAGCGGGGTCAGCTTGACGCGGCCCGTGGCCGGATCGAGCATGCCCCCTTGCAGATCCCACGTCTTCACGTTTTGGGGAAAGGTGGCCAGCAGATGGAGCTCGGAAAAGAAATCCGACTTGAGCTTGAGAATGGGCACGCGCTCGATCTTGTTCTCGCGCGGCGTGAAATAGGTGGCGATCTTGCGGCCCAACCGGGTCATGTCTTCCGGGGTGATGGAGGCCTTGGCCCCTTCCTGCCTGTCGCGCACGTGCAGGTAGGTCTTGATCATGAACTGGTTGACCTGCTTGCCCATGCGCATGAGCGCGTCGAACGACAGGTTGTGGGCAAAGGCGCGGGACGCGCCCTTGTCGCTCTGCACCGCCTGGCGCAACACGTCGAGGCTCTCTTTTTCCTCGCGGCGGACCGGAAGCGCCTTATCCGCCGTCTCGCCAAGCCCGGCCTTGAGGGAAAAGGACAGGGTGATGAGGGAGAGGTTGGCGCTGCCGCCCGTGCCACGGTAATAGTCCGCCACCTCGCGGTACAAGATGACATAGGGGTCCACATCGAACAGCGCCTGCCGCCGGGCCAGGATGTTGGCCTTGATGCGGTCGCACAACAGCGTTCTCTCGTGGGACGTGCCCGAGGTGTAGAATTCGAGCAGGCCGAACTTGAGGATGGATTTGAACGGGCTCTTGAGCCCCTTGACGATCTGCCACAGCGACGCGCCGAAATACTCTTCCGCTGGAATGGGCGCCATGTGCCCGAGGTCAATGGCGAAATCAGCGCCCATGGCCTTTGCCAGCTCCGCCTTGGTCTTCTCGTAGGCGGCCTGCGACGCGCCCGCCTCGCTGAACCACCACACCGGCGGGCGGCCCGCCACCAGCAGCGCGCTGCGGTAGAACTCCTCCTTGAGCAGCAACGCCTGGGCGGAACCCGAGCTTTCCTTGTCGCTGAACCCGAAATTGTTCCGGCGCACGGCCTCGGTGTCCATGAGGAAAAAATACGCCTCCAGGCCAAAGGCCTCGTCGGCCCATGCGGTCAGCGCCTCCAGCTTGGCGGACAGGGCGGCCTTGTGGGCGGGGTCCATGGCCTTCAAATCGGCGCAGACCCAGTAGTCGATGTCCGACCCCGCGCCCTGGGCCACGGAGCCCAGGCTGCCGATGGTGAAAATCGCCTCGATGGCCACGTGCTGGGCGTCGGGCCGCCATGCCAAATCCGGGAAATATTCCCTGGCCGCGGCAATGGCGTCGCAGCTCGGCGCATAGCCGCAGGGGACAAAGGACGGCGCGCCCTGCGGCAACCCCCTGGCACGGTCAAAATCCTGCGTGGCCAAAAGCAGCGGCAGCATGCGGTAGAACGCGGCGCACTGCGGCCCGAGCTTTTCCATGCCCCACTCTTCCCGGCGCAGGTTGTTGGCCATGAACAGGGCGTATTTCCCCTGCACGTCGCCCAGGAGGAACCACCGCGACACCGCCTCGGCCACCAGCGCGGCCCCCTCGCCGGTGGGCGCCGGGCCAGCCCCTGGCGCAACGCCCCCCAGCGCGCGCAGCCGCGCCACGCGCGAGCGCATCTCCAGGCCGCGCAGCAGGGGGTGGGCGGCGTCCAACGCCACGGAGGTACAGTCCCTGAAGGAAGTGGCCGTGACGGTGCCGCCGCGCTCCCGCACGCGGACAAACTGTACCCCGTGCAACAGACATTGGGAAAAGCGGCACCCCAGCAGGGTGACCCTGTCCAGGCCCGCGCCGGACAAATCCACGGCATGGAAGCGGCAGGACGCCAACGTGGACGCCACAATCCGCGCAAAACCCAAACCGCAGCAGACCCATTCCACCAGGTTCAGGTTCGACTCCTGGAACACGGCCTCGTCCAGCGGGCACGCATCGAAAACACATGCGGTCAGGGTGCAGCGGAACCACTTGGCGCCGGACATGACCGCCGCCGCAAAGGTGGTGCGTTCGAACCGGCAATCCTTGAACACGGCGCCGGCAAGCTGCCCGCCCTCGAACCGGCACCCCACGAACGTGGCGTCCTGGAACACGGCGTTGGCATACATGGCCGGGTTGAAGATGCGGTCCGTAAAGGTCTCGCCCCGCACCACCTTGCCCTTGTCGGCCGAGGGGGAGAACGAGGGGGAGTCGAACATCACCATGGAGCCGCCCGCCTTCTCCTTTTTGCCTCCCCGGCCGAACAGGCCGAACCGCTTGCCCTTTTCCTCGTCGGCCACGGCGGCCTGCCCGGTGGCGGCCTTGGCCGGGGCCGCGGCGGCGCCCTTGGGTTCGGCCACCTCCAGCCCGGCCACCTTGGGAATGGCCGCCATCAAGGGCTGGGCCTGCCGCGCCCCGGGGTCGCCGCCCGCCGCCTGCACCGCGCAATGGGCCGCGCCGTCAGGGTCGATGCGGGCAATGCACGCATACAGCGGCCACAGCAGCTTGATATGGTCCGCAGCCTTGAATTGGCCAAGAAAACGACGAAAACCGCTGCCCGGCAGCAAGGTCAAAAGAGGGATGAGCCCCTTGCGGAGCGCGGGCAGCGCCACAAACACCTTGGCGAACACCGCCGCCGCGCTGGGCGCCCGCAACCGCGCCAAGGCCTCCAGCGTGGCCAGCTGCACCGTGGGATCGGCGTGTTTCAGGCCCGGGACGACCAACTTGGCCAAATCCGCCGAGGCGTCGCCCGTGGCGGCCAGCGCGTCCACCAGCAGGGGAAGCTGCCGCGCATGGCACCCGCGCAGGCATCCGGCCAGCGCACCGGACAATTCGGGCGTGTGGGCGTGGCAAAAGGTTTCCGCCACGGCCAGGAGGGTGTCCAGTCCCTCGCCGCCCTGCATGCCCGCCAGGCAGGCGTCGCGCGTCGCGCCCTGGTGCAGGGCGGCGGCCAGGGCAAAGGCCGGGCCGGGCCGGTAGTTCCCCTCTTTTTTCAAGAACCGCAGCCCCACGGACGGGTCGATATCGCGCACCCCTTCCAACCGGGCCAGCACCTTGCGCCGGGCCTCCTTGGGCAGGGACGGCGCGGCGTGCTGCATACGGTCCAGCACCCCCAGCAACGTTTCCGGGGGCAAGGCGGCCAGCGACTCCTGCACGACCGGCTCCGGAAAGCGGCCGTCACCGTAGCCATGGGCGGCCAGCACCCAGCCAAAGGGGCCGATGCGGTACAACCCGTCCAGATAGATGCGCTTGAGCGCCGCCGCATCGGTGGCGGCGGCCGAGGCATACAGATGCAGCGCCATGACCTCTGCAGCGGCGTGCCACGGCTCCACGCCATTGCCCAGCGGCTTGAGGTCCACGAACTCGTCCAGGCCGCGCTGGATGCCTGGGTACAGTCTGTCCTGGACCTCGCCGCGCGTCATGCTGCGGAGATTTTCGATAATGGCGTTGTAACGGCGCGAGTCTTTGCTCATGGCATGCTTTTTCCGGGGCGGGTCGCGGCATTTTCCGCCGCTGCGCCCTGGCTGTTCCGTCCTCATTGGTTTCCTAGCAAAACCCCCGGCATGGGGCAAGAAAAGGCCTCACGAGCATCCCTCTTCCCGCCGCCTTTCTTGGGTCCGGGAACCGCCGAATCCGAAACCCCGCTATGAGTTTGACAAAATACAGTTTTGTAGCGGATAAGATCCCTTGCCAGACGCGAACGGGGGCAATCCTGACAACAGAAACCATGCGCAAAGAGGTCACAATGCTTGACAATAGCATTAATGCAAGGCTTAACGTTGCGTCTTTCCTGTCTATTCTCCTTGTCAGCGTCCTCACTTTCGCAGGCATCACCTTTCTTCAATTCCAAAGCGTGGACCGTCAGGCCGCCCAATACGAATCCTTTGCCCTGGAAAAGGATAAAAATTCCCTGCGCAGCATCCTGGGCCTCGCCACCACGCTCCTACAGTCCGAATACAACAACATGCTCAAGGAAATCGGCCAGATCGAAAACGCCGACAACAACATCAACACCGTCCTCAACTCCCTCTACTATTACGAGATAGGCTTTGACCAACCCGAGGACGCCATCAAGCAGAACCTGATCCGCAGCCTGCATGAAAATTTTCCCGACGTCTTCATCTTCATCCTGTCCACGGATGAACGCGTGGTGGCCTTTCCCGGCCACGACAAGCTGACGGCCCGTTTTGGCGGCAAGCGCCTTGCGGAAGTGGCCGCCGCACTCAAGGACGATGCGCCCGGCTCCATGCCCCTGCGCACCCTGTTGCCCGAAACCTACATGAAGGAACAGGGCGTGGCCTTCCAACACCATTGGATCCCCGCCGATGGCCAGGAGCCCGCCGAGGCATACTGCCACGCCATGCAGTTTCTGCCCCTCAACTGGGTGGTGGGCATCGCCAAGTTCAAACACGAGCTCAACAACCGCTATTTGAACAAGGCGCTGGACGCCTTGCGGCTCTACCGGTCCGGGGACGGCAATCCCATCTGGGTCGGCGACCTGTCGCCGCGCCTCATCCTGCACCCCACCATGCCCGCGCTGGAAGGCAGGGACATGGGCGGCTTTGTGGACGTGAACGGCGTGGCCGCCTTCCGCGACATGGCGGCGGCGGTGGCGGACAAGGGCGAGGGATTCGTGGCCTATGCCTGGCCCAGGCCCGACAATCCCGAACCCGCGGACATGGTGTCGTGCGTCACGCTGTTCAAGCCGTGGCGGGTCATGGTGGGCACGGGCGAATATCTGGAAGGCATCCGCAAGGAAACAGCGGCCCGGTCCAAGGAATTCATGGCCGCCATGTACACCAACCTGCTCAAGCTGGCGCCGTTTTTGCTGGCGACCATTGTGCTGGCCGTGCTGCTTATTTCCCGCCACAACAGCCGCATCATCGGCAAGCCCGTGGGCAAGCTCACGGAATTCGCCACGCGGCTGGAGCATGGCGACCTGGACGCCGAGGTGGGCCGCGCCCATTTCGTGGCCGAGCTTATGACGCTGAAAAACGTGCTCGTGGCCATGGTGGAAACGCTCAAGGAATCCATCGCCTCCGCCGAGGCGAACGGGCAGCGGGCCAATGAAAAGGCCGCCGAGGCCCAGAACGCCCTGAACGACGCGGAGAACGCCAACCGCATGGCCCGCAAGGTGGACACCTTCCAGCAGGCCGAGGTGGCGGCGCTCACCCGGGTGCTGGGCCGCATCGCCGCGGGCGACCTGACCGCGCATTACGCCGTGGCCGAGGCGGACCACGAAACCACCCAGGTGCGCGAGAGCTTTTTGGGCATCCAAAAGGCGCTGAACGCCACCACGCGCAACCTGGCCGCGCTCATGACCGACATCAGCGACGGCGCGGCCCAGCTGGGCCAGGCCGCCGCCACGTTCAAGGAGGTGTCCGAAGCCCTGCTCCGAGGCGCCGACTCCATGCATGAGCAGACCAACGGCGTGGCCAGTTCCACGGACCAGATATCCATGAACATCAATACGGTGGCCACGGCCTCGGAAGAGATGAGCGTGAACGTGTCCACGGTTTCCGCCACGGCCGAGGAAATGTCCCACGCCATGGACAACGTGAGCCATACGGTGAACGGCATGCGCCAGTCCATCGCCAGCATTGTGGAGAGCGCGCACCAGGGCGCGGACGTGGCGGCCAGCGCCTCGTCCATGGCCGACCATGCCACGCGCACCATGAACCACCTGGGCCAGGCCGCGCACGAAATCGGCATGGTCACGGCGGTCATCAAGCGCATTGCCGAACAGACCAACCTGCTGGCGCTGAACGCGACCATCGAGGCGGCCAGCGCCGGAGACGCGGGCAAGGGCTTCGCCGTGGTCGCGGGCGAAATCAAGGAGCTGGCCAACCAGTCGGCCAAGGCGGCCGAGGACATCGCGGCCCGCATCCACGACATGCAGGAAAACACCACCGACGCGGTGGCCGTCATCGGCGAGGTGGCGCAGATCATCGGCAACATCAACCATCAGGTGGGCATCATCACCGAGGCGGTGTCGCGCCAGACAGAGGCGTCCAACGCGATATCCACCAACATTGCCGACACGGCCAAGGGCGCGGGCGACATTGCCCAGACCATCGCCGAATTGGCCAAGGGCGCCAACGAGGTGTCGCGCAATACGGGCGAGGTGGCCAAGGCGGTCAACGACGTGGCCGCGAACATCTTTACCGTGAGCAACCTGGCCACGGAAAGCCGCAACGGTGCGGAGCGGGTGGACCATTCCGTTGTCGAGCTGGCCCGGCTGGCCGATCAGCTGCGGGGAGCGGTGGGCAAGTTCACCATCGAGGAGGACAAGGCATGACCAGCCGGATGACGGGATCCATGACCTTGCTGGAACGGCGGCGGATCGAGGCGGGCACGCTGGAGCGCGTGTATGCGGTGCTCTGCGCGCGCGAGGGCGAGGCGGCCGCACTGGCCTCGCTGGAGGCGATCCTGGGCGCCATGGCCGTGGACGCGGGCCGTGCCTTTGCGGCGCAGGCGCCGGACGGGCCGTCCTTCGCCCACTTCGCCACCGTGGTGGATCTGTGGCAGGGTACGGGCGCGTTGGACATCCGCAACATGCACGCCACGGACACCACCCTCACCTTCGAGGTGCACCGCTGCGCCTATGCGAATCTGTACAGGGAGATGGGCATGCCGCAACAGCTGGTTGAGCGGCTGTCCTGCAACCGAGACGGCCCGTTCGCACGCGGCTATTCGCCGCACATCCGCTTTGTGCGCACCCACACCGTGGCGGGCGGCGGGCCGTTTTGCGATTTTTCTTTCACGTGGGAGGCGTAGCGGCCAAGCCTCTTTTCCGCCACATCCCGCGTCCCCGCATCCATCCAAGAGGCCCGGTCGGCATTCTTTGTGCCCGCGCCCCCTCTCCGAACCATGCCCGCACGAGTCTCTTCCAGGAGCGCGTTTGCCGCAGGCGGCGAAGAGCCTTGAGACCACGCGGGAAAATCATGTATAATCCGTTAAAACATCATGAGAGGAGCGCCCCTCGCCGCTCTGGAGATGCGACATGTCCAAGAGTCTCCGGATACTCGCAACGGCCGTGTGCCTGATATGCGTCCTGATCCACGCTCCCGCCCTGCGTGCCGTCCACGCCGATGCCGAGGCGCCCTCCCCCCTGGTCTTTGTTGACGAGCCCTTCCCGTCCTTTTCCGATGGCCCCATGGACGGCCTGGCCGAGAAGGGCATCAGCCTCGACCTGCTCAAGGCCGTGTGCGGCAGAATGGGCTATGGGGTACACATCAAACTCATGCCCTTTGCCCGCGCCCTGAAGACCGTGCGTCAGGGCCAGGCCGACGGCATCCCCCTGCTCGTGAATACAAAGGAACGGCGCCGGTTTCTCGTCTTCACCTCCGAAATCGTGCACGGCCGGGAATTCTTCTATTACAACCATGCCAAGCGGAAGGACTTCCAGTGGTCCGGATACGCGGATCTCAAAGGCCTCTCCATCGGCCTGGTGCGGGGCTACACCTATACCGAAAGTTTCGAGTCCGCCGTGAAGCAATATGGCCTGAATGTGGAATACGTGTCCGATTCGGAGCTGAACCTGGGCAAACTGGCGGCCGGACGCATCGACGTGGCCCTGGAGGACGAATTCCTGTTCCGCGCGGTGATGGAGGCGCATCCGCAATGGCGCGACGCCCTGCGGCCAAGCCCGAAGCCGGTCTCCACATACGGCTGGAGCATGGGCATCTCAAAACGCTCCCCCCTGGCGCGGCGCGTGGAAGAGATCAACCGCATCCTGCACGACATGCGGCGGGACGGCCAACTGGATGCGATCATCGGACAGAGATGATGTCCACCCGCCTTGCGCCTGGTCGGCCCGCGACACGCGCCTCTTTGCCCCGCCAGCCCTTTCCCAAACGAAAAAGCGCCAACCCTTTCGGATTGGCGCTTCATGTTCGATGGTGCCGAAGAGAGGACTCGAACCTCCACGGAGTTGCCCCCACTAGACCCTGAACCTAGCGTGTCTACCAATTCCACCACTTCGGCGTCACGAGAAATGCGGTCTATCCCAAAGCCGGACGGCTGGCAAGCATTTTGTTTGCCCTGGCCAAAACTTTTTGCTACCCCGCAACGCGGGACAGGACAAACCCGCCGCACGGCCCGGAAAATCAGGCCCGCCCAGCGGCAGCGCGCCGTGGGCCGCCCGGCGGCCTTTACGCCAGACGGGTTTTGCGGTAACTCTCGTCCCCTTGCCCGCGCCGGAAAATCGCGCCGGACAGCGAACCAACCCTTTCACAACGCGTTGCACACATGATTATCGCCAGGGAACGGTCTGAAATCACCCTTGATCTCGCCTCGGGAAGCTGCGTCACCATCGGCAACTTCGACGGCGTGCACATGGGCCATCAAAAACTCATTGGCCGCGTGGTGGCCATGGCCCGCACGCGCGGCATGAAAAGCGTGGTGGTCTCGTTTTGCCCCCACCCCCTGCGCGTGCTCGTGGGGCCGCACACCCCGCCCTTCATCACCGTGCGCGACCGCAAGCTGGATCTGCTGGAAGGCCTGGGCGTGGACATGGTGCTGCTCGTGAACTTTACCAAGGAACTCGCCTCCATGGCGCCCGAGACCTTTGTGGAGGAATATCTCGTGGGCTGGCTCAACACCCGCGAACTGGTGGTGGGCTACGACTATTCCTTTGGCAAGGGCCGCAAGGGCAATTTCGAATTGCTCAAGGCCCGGGGCGCGGTGCACGGCTTTGGCGTGGAACAGCTCGACCCGGTCATCATCAACGGCGCCATCGTCAGTTCCACCCGCATCCGCGACATCATCCGCGCGGGCGACGTGTGGGGCGTCAAGCCCCTGCTGGGCCGTTTCTACGTGGTGCAGGGGTCCGTGGTGCACGGCAAGGACCGGGGCGGCCGCCTGCTGGGCTTCCCCACCGCCAACCTGGAGCTGGAAAACGAGCTCTACCCCGACAACGGCGTGTACGCCGTGTGGGTGCAGACCGAGGACGGCGTGCGCAGGCGCGGCATGGCCAACATCGGCTCCAACCCCACCTTCAACAACAAGGACACCACGGTGGAGGTCCACATCCTGGACTTTGACCAGGACATCTATGACCAACGCCTCACGGTGCATTTCGTGCAGCGCCTGCGCGACGAGATGAAGTTCAGCGGGCTTGACGCGCTCATTGCCCAGATCAAGGCGGACATCGCCCTGGGCCGCACCATCCTCGACAGCCCCGAGGCCCAGCTCTAGCTCCCGCCATGGATATCCTGTTCGCACCATTCCGCAAACTCTGGGAAGAAACCGTCCGCGTCTACCGCAACGTCAGCATGGCGCGCTGGCTGGTGCTGGGCATCCTGGCCGGGCTGTTGTCCGGCGTGGCGGCCATCCTGTTCTTCACGGGCATCGAATATTTCAAGCACCTCTTCCTGGGCCAGTGGGCCTCGCTGGACCTGCCCGCCCCGGCGGGCGAGGGATTGTTCCACGGCCATGTGCTGGGTCCGGCACGGATCTGGGCTGTGCCGGTCCTGACCACGCTGGTCGGCCTGGTCACGGGCTGGCTGGTGGAACGCCACATCCCGGAGGCCATCAAGGCGGGCACGGACGGCACCGACGCCATGATAAAAAGCTTCCACCAGCAGCAGGGCAACATCCGCCCGCCGGTGTGGGGCATCCGGGGGCTCACCTCCATCCTGACCATCGCCTCGGGCGGCAGCGCGGGCCGCGAGGGGCCCATCTCGCAGATATGCGCGGGCATCGGCTGCTGGCTGGCCAACACCCTGCACCTGTCGGCCAAGGACCGCCGCATCCTGCTGCTGGCTGGCGCGGCGGGCGGGCTGGGCGCCATTTTCCGCGCGCCCATGGGCGGCGCGCTCACGGCCATCGAGGTCATCTACCGCGAGGATTTCGAGTCCGACGCGCTGTTGCCCGCCGTGCTGTCCTCCGTGGTGGCCTATTCGCTCAACTCGCTGGTGTTCGGCACCACCCCCATTTTGGGCACCCCCCCGGATCTTGCCTTCGCGGTTTCCGAGCTGCCGTTCTACGTGGTGCTGGCGCTTTTCTGCTCGCTCACGGGCTGGTTCTACGTGCGCACCTTCTATTTCGTGAAATACAAGGTGTTCTTTCCCCTGCACGGGCGCATCGGCATCATGTGGACCATGGCGCTGGGCGGCCTAATCATGGGGCTCATCGGCATGGGCTTTCCGCAGGTGCTCTCCGGCGGCTACGGCTGGCTGGAGCTGGCCATCCACGGCAACCTGACCCTGACCATGCTCGGGATCATCATCTTCATGAAGACCATTGCCACGGCCGTGACGCTGGGGTCTGGCATGAGCGGCGGCATGTTCGCGCCCGCGCTGTTCGTGGGCGGCATGAGCGGCGGGGTCATCGGCTTTGGCGCGGCCCAGCTTTTCCCGGGCATGATCGCCAACCCCGGCGCGTTTGTGCTGGTGGGCATGGCCACCTTTTTCGCGGGCGTGGCCAACGCGCCCATCGGGCCGCTGTTCATGGTCTGCGAACTGACCGGGGGCTATGCGCTGCTTGCGCCGCTCATGCTCTCGGCGGCCATCTGCCTGGTCATCAACCGGCATATTTCGCTGTACGAGAACCAGGTGGACAACAAGTTCGACTCTCCGGCGCACATCAAGGACAAGACCATGAACCTGCTGGAGGGGTTGCAGGTGCGCGACTTCTACTCGCCGGGCACCGTGGTCACGCTGGAGGAAGGCACCACGCTCAAGGCGCTGACCAACATCATCGCGGGCACCACGGATTTCTATTTTCCGGTGAAGAACGAGTCAGGGGATTTGACGGGCATTTTGGCCGTGCCGGACGTGCGGCAGGTGATGTTCGAATCGAGCCTGTTCGACCTGGTGCTGGTGCGCGACCTGGCGCGCAAGCCCACGGTGCTGCGCCTGGACGACGACCTGTATTCCGCGCTGCTCGAATTCGTGGAAACCGACCTGGGCCAGATCCCGGTGGTGGGCGAGGACAACGAGATCATCGGCTCCATCCACCGCGAAAACGTGTTCAAGGCCTACTCGTCCACGCTCAAGAGCATCCACGAGGACGCGGCGTAGCCCCGGCGCGCCGCCCCCCTACCGCACGTTCTGCACCCGGATATACAGCCCCAGCCCCAGCATGGTGAGCGCGATGCCGCACCAGCCCCAGGGGCCGGGGAGCGCCCCGCCCAATAGAAGCACCTCGCCCGCCAACGAAAACACCACCTCCATGGACTGCGTGCAGTCCGCCGCGGCCAGCTCCGACGCCGTGCGCGCCGCCTGGCGCGCCCACAAAAAGATGCTCGTGGCCGCCACGCCCGAAAACACCGCCACCAGCCCGGTGTTGACCACCTGGCCCATGGCCGGGGGCGGCGGGGCCACCACGGCTATGAGCACCACCCACAGCGGCACAGACCCCAGCGTGAGCAGCAGCACCCGGCAAAACGGGTCGTCCATGGCCGGATGGTCCAGGTGCGGCACGCGGCGGCTGATACCAAGTGGCCTTCGCAGAAGACAACTTGGTATCGCGCGCCAGGACGGCGCGCCATGGGCGAAGCCCATGCGAGGCCAAGCGAAACCGCGCTTTCGCTTGGCCGAAGCGATCAAAACACAGGATGTGTTTTGATCGCAAGTTGGCATGACACCCCCCCGCGCCTCCCACACCAACTGGTTGCCAAAGGGATAGGCGAAGGCCGCCACCAGGATGGGGGCGGCGCCCAGCAGCACGTCGCGCCACGAGCCGATGGCCGCCTGCTCCACGTTGATGAGCATGACCCCCGCGAAAATGACCAGCGTGAGCGCCACGGCCCGCCACGGCACGGGCCTGCCAAAGGCCCACAGCACCACGGGCGTGGCCAGGATGGTGGTCTGCCACGTGGCCGCCACCACCCAGCCCGGCGTGTACGACGCGCCAAAGGTGATACCCGCGTAGAAAAGCCCGAACCCCACCCCGCCCGCCAGGGTCCAGAACCGCCAGTGGCGCGCATAGAGCCGCAATGTGGCCGCGAGCAGCCGGGGCCGCGCCACGCCCAGGCCCGCAGCCAGCAGCACGAGCATCCACGCATAGCGCAACGCGGCGGACCAGACCCAATGCCCGCCCTCCAGGCTCATGGCCCGGTTGAGCACGAACGTGGTGCTGAAAAAGAGCGCGGCCAGCATGCCGGCCAGCACGATGCGCATGCGGTGTCCTCGCAAAGGTGTGGAGTGGCGGCTCCGGCGCGGTGCGCGGGCCGTCCTTCGGGCTACGGCCCGCAGCGGCCGAGCGCAAGCGAAAAATGAGGGCTGCGCCGGGAGGCAATTCTACCTCCCGTCGGCTACTCCCGGCGGAATCGGGGCGGCATGGGCGCGCCGCAGAAGCGGCAGGCCACGGTCATGTCGCGTTGCTCTGACCGTACCACCTGGGGCTTGCCACACTTGGGACAGGTGCGTTTGAGACCCCGGATGGCGCCGATGATGGATGCGAACAGAAAAGGGTGCATACCGTCTCCTTTCGTTGTCCGGCCAGCGCCCTCATGCGTCTGCGCCCTCCCCTTCCACCCCGCAGGCGGCCGGGGTGGCCACGGAGCAAAAGGCGAGGCGGTTGTCGCGGCCGCCGATGATGGCCACCAGGTCGCCGGGCTGAAGCACGAATGCCGCGTCCGGATTGGCCGTGAGCGCTCCGTCGCGCACCACGCCCACCACCGAAGCCCCGGTACGGCGGCGCAGCTCGCTGCGGCCAATGGAATGCCCGGCCAGGGGGCTGGCCGCCTCCAGCCGGAACCACTGCAGGTCGAAATGGCTTTCCGCATCACGCAACTGGGCCAGTTCGCGGTAGTCGTGGTGGGCCTCGTACATGTGGGCGTACATCTCGCGGCGCATGGCCTCGACGTCGCGCTGCACCTCGGCAGGGGCCACGCCCAGGCGCACCAGCACCTGCCGCGCCAGCTCCAGGCTAGCCTCGAATTCGGGCAGCACCACCTCGCGTACGCCAAGCCCGCGCATCATGGCGATATAATCGTCACCATGGGAACCGGCCACCATGTCCAGGCCCGGGGCCAGGCGGCGGGTCTCCTCAACCACGGCCCGCGCCGCCACCAAGCCGGGCACCGTGACCACCAGCAGCGCGGCCGCCTTGACCCCGGCCGCCTCCAGCACGACCTCCTGGGCCGCGTCGCCGTAGACCACGGGCATGCCCGCGTCGCGCACGGCCTCGAAGCGTCGATGATCCAGCTCCACCACCGCCAGGGGCACGTCCAGCCGGTGCAGCATCTGGGCAATGCGAAAACCCACCCGGCCTCCGCCCGCGACGACCACGTGCCCCTGCAGCCCGGCCTCGGGCATGTTGTGCGTTTCCAGCGTCTCGCGGCGGAACCACCGCTTCTTCAAGGTGTATATCCCGGCCGTGCGCCCGGAAACCAGCGGCGTGAGCACCATGGTCACGATGGCGGTGCAGAGGACGAGGGAGTATGCCTCGTTGCCAATGGAACCCGTGGCCACACCCACCCGCGCCAACACGAACGCGAATTCGCCCACCTGGAACATGCCCAGGCCCACGGCCAGGGGAATGACGTTGCCGTAGCCGAAGAACCGCGCCAGCACTGCGAAAATGGCCCCCTTGCCCAGGCCCACGGCCAGCACCAGCCCGCACACCTGCCACACGTGACCGGCCAGAAAGGCGGGGTCGAGCAACATGCCCACGGAGGTGAAGAAGAGCAGGCCGAACAGATCGCGCAGGGGAATGATGTCGGCCAGAGCCTGATGGCCGTAGTCGGATTCGCTGAGCACCATGCCCGCCACGAACGCGCCGAAAGCGAAGGACAGCCCTGCCATGTGCGTGGCGTAGCCCACCCCCAGGCCAATGGCGGTGATGGCCATGAGAAAGAGCTCGCGCGAGCCAAGCCGGGCGATGTGCGCCATGAGCCGGGGCAAAAGCCGCGTGCCCAGCAGGATCATGGCCGCGATGAACACGGCGGCCTTGGCCAGGGCCAGTCCGATGACTGGCAAGCCGGCGGCCGGGTCGTTGAGTTGCGGCAGGGCGATCATCATGGGGATGACGGCCAGGTCCTGCACGATGAGCATGCCGATCATGACCTTGCTGGACAGGGTGCCGAGCCAGCCCTGGTTCATGAGCGTCTTGAGGATGACCATGGTGCTGGACAGGGAGATGAGCGCGCCCAGCCACAGCGACTCCTTCCACTCCCAGCCCAGGAAGCGGCCAATGGCGTAGCCAAGCCCGATGGTGAGCGCGATCTGGATGGGCGTGCCCATGAGCGCGATGCGCTTCACGGGCTGGAGATCCTTGAGGGAGAACTCGAGCCCCAAGGCAAAGAGCAGGAGCGCCACGCCGATTTCCGAGAGCAGCTCGATCTCGTGGATGTTGGAGACCGTGAGCCCGCCGGTGTAGGGGCCCAGCAGCACGCCCGCCACGATGTAGCCCAGAATGAGCGGCTGCCCCAGCCGCTGCAACACGAGGCCGCAGCCGAACGAGGCCACGATGAGAAGGATGATGTCGGTGGCTATGCCCATGGTCCGTCCTTATCGCGGGGGCGTCCGGCTTGTCCAGAAGCCGGGCGCGGCTGTAAAACGGATGCGCCGGCGCGGATCAATCGAGCAGCGCCACGGCGCGCACGGGCGAGCCGTCCGCCCCGGCCAGGGGCAGGGGCAGGCAGGAAAAGGTGAAGGGCATGTCCGGCAGGATGGCAAGGTTGGCCAGGTTTTCCACCAGCACCATGGGCGCGGCCAGCAGGATGCTATGGTTGCGCAGGCTGGCCACGGGATCAAAGGACACGGCATCGACACCCAGCCCCTTGAAGCCGCGCGCGGCCAGCCAGCGGGCCGCGTCTTCGGACAGCACCGGGTAGTCCGCGAAATAGGCGTCCGCGCCCCAGTGTCGCTCCCAGCCCGTGCGCAGGAGCACGAAATCCAGGCCATGCAGACGCGCGGCATGGTCCAGCAGCAAAGGCAAGGGGATTGCCGCGCCCGGAGCCACGCCGCTCACGTCCACCACCACGGCCGACCCGACGAACAGCCCCGCGGGCAACAGGTCCAGGGTGTGGCCGCCAGGCAGGATGTGCGCGGGCGCGTCCACATGCGTGCCGGTATGGGTGGCCAGGGAGAGGCGTTGTTCCGCGAAATGATCCTGGCCAATGGTGGCGGCTTCCTCGAACACCGGCCCCTGGGTGCCGGGGTACACCGGCATGCCGGGCGTGATGGGATGGCTGAGGTCGATGATGGTCATGGCGCTCCCGCGTGCCGCCCCACATGCGGCGGGCGGTGTGAACGTTGCCCGAGCCTGGGCTCATGCGGCCCGGCGCGGAAAAAGGCTGGATCCCAGGCGGGCTATTGCCTGCCGCCCTGCCCACCGCCAGGCCCAAATCCCTGACCCTGGCCGCCCATGCCCTGGCCACTGCCTGGGCCAAAACCCCGGCCCTGGCCGGCCTGCCCATTGGGGCAGTCGGCGGGACGGCAGGAGAGCGCCCCGTTGAAGTCGGTGCACGTGCCGGATACGGCGTCACCCCTGGGCGTGGTGAAGGAGCAGGTGTCTCCGGAGGACTTGCCGGAACAGGCTGTGGCGGCCTCGGGCGGCGGTCCGCCCGGCCCGCCCCTGCCGCCTCCGCCGGGACCGCGCCCCGCGTGGGCCGCCGGGCAGGCCAGAAGACATCCCACGACAAGGGCGATGCCCAACATCAGACCGACAAGACGGATATGACGTGTCCGCAACATGGTGCCTCCTCGCGGTCGCCGCCCGGCGCCGCATGTCCCTGCTGGTGTCCCGCTCTCCTGCCGCAGCCGCATTCCCCCTGCCGCCGCGTTCCCCCGAACAGCGGCGCAGGCCTGCTAGGCGTTGCGCTCGATCTTGGCCCACGAGTCGCGCAGCCCCACCGTGCGGTTGAACACGGGCGCGCCGGGCGCGGAATACCTGGTGTCCACGCAGAAATACCCCAGCCGCTCGAACTGGCAGATGAAGCCGGGCGCCGCGTCCTTGAGGCTCGGTTCCAGCAGCGCGGACACGATCTCCAGGGAGTCGGGGTTGATGTTGTCCTTGAAATCGCCGCCCTCGGCCACGTCCATGGGGTTTTCCTTGCTGAACAGCCGGTCGTAGAGGCGCACCTGGGCAGGCAGGGCGTGGGCCGCGCTGACCCAGTGCAGGGTGCCCTTGACCTTGCGGCCGTCCTTGGACCAGCCGCCCTTGGTATCCGGGTCGTAGGTGCAGCGCAGTTCCACCACTTCGCCGCTTTCGTCCTTCACCACCTCGGTGCAGGTGACGTAGTAGGCGTAGCGCAGGCGCACCTCCTTGCCAGGGGCAAGGCGGAACCATTTCTTGGGCGCCTCCTCGCGGAAATCGTCGCGCTCCACATAAAACACCTTGGAAAACGGCACGGTGCGGGAGCCGAGTTCGGGCTTGTCCTGGTTGTAGGGCATGATGAACTCTTCCACCTGGTCATCGGGATAGTTCTCGATGACCACCTTGAGCGGACGCAGCACGCCCATGACGCGGGGGGCGCGCTCGTTCAGGTCCTCGCGTACGCAGTATTCGAGCAGCGCGATGTCCACCAGGTTGTCGGCCTTGGCCACGCCGATGCGGTCGCAGAACGCGCGCATGGCCTCGGGGGTGTAGCCCCGGCGGCGGATGCCCGACAGCGTGGGCATGCGCGGGTCGTCCCAGCCGTCCACATGGCCTTCCTGCACCAGCTGGATGAGGCGGCGCTTGGAGAGCACGGTATAGGTGAGGTTGAGACGCGCGAATTCGTACTGCCTGGGCCGCGAGGGAATGGTGAGGTTGTCGAGCACCCAGTCGTACAGCTCGCGGTTGTTGACGAATTCCAGGGTGCAGATGGAGTGCGTGATATGCTCGATGCTGTCTGACAGGCAGTGGGTGAAGTCGTAGAGCGGGTAGATGCACCACGCGTCGCCGGTGCGGTGGTGGCTGGCGTGGCGGATGCGGAAGATGCCGGGGTCGCGCATGACGAGGTTGGGGCTGGCCATGTCGATCTTGGCGCGCAGCAAATGCGCGCCGTCGGGAAATGCACCCGCGCGCATGCGGCGGAAAAGATCGAGGTTTTCGTCCACGGGACGGTCGCGGTAGGGGCTGTTCCGTCCGGGCTGGGTCAGCGTGCCCCGGTATGCGCGGATCTCGTCGGCGGTCAGGCTGTCCACATAGGCCTTGCCCTGCTTGATGAGGTCTTCGGCAAAGGCGTAGAGCTGTTCGAAATAGTCGGAGGCGTAGAACAGGTTTTCGCCCCAGTCAAAACCCATCCAGCGCACGTCGGCCTTGATGGATTCCACGTACTCGACTTCTTCCTTGGTGGGGTTGGTGTCGTCGAAGCGCAGATGGCAGCGGCCGCCGTAGTCGCGGGCCAGGCCAAAGTTGAGGCAGATGGATTTGGCGTGGCCGAGGTGGAGATAGCCGTTGGGTTCGGGCGGAAAGCGGGTGACGATGGCCGCGTGCTTGCCCGAGGCCAGATCCTCGTCAATGATGGTGCGGATAAAATTCGTGGGCGCGGCGGATTCGGGCGCGGCGCCCTTGGTGTCTTCGTGCGTGTTGCTCATGTGTGCATTCCTTGCGTGCGGTTGAACGGCGCGCATCGAGGCTGCGCCGCAACCGTGAGAAATACGAGAAATCCCCGCACCGGTCAAACAATACGCGGTGGCCGCGCCTGTGGGAGGGGGGCGGGTTGGGGGGCGGGAAGGCGGCGCGCCCCGGCGCGGGGCAAAGGCAGTGCTGGGTGGCGCGGGCAGGCGGCTGCGGCGCACCGGCGAAGCGCGCGGCGTTGCACATGAAAAGAGCCGGGCACGGCCCGGCTCTAGCATCATGTAACACCTTGTACAGCGGAGAAAGATACTACTGTATATGCAAACCCGGCTGGGCGGCCTGCCCGGCGGACTGGGTGGTGTCCGCATGGGAGCCCGGGCTCTTGAACCCAAGGTAGGATTCGTATCCATAGCAGCCGCTGTTCTGGGTCATGGCCGCCTGGATGCGCTGGATGAAGCTCTTGATATCCATGGTCTCGTCCTCCACGGCGTTGGCTGTCATGCAGCCGCGCGCCTGCCTCGTGCAACGTCGTTGGACGCACCATGATTGATCGATCAATCAATGTCAAGCGGGGAAAATGTATTTTTTAAAAAAATTCCCACTGCCTGTTTTCCGGTTCCTCCGGGGAAGAAATGGCGGGCGATCCGGGACCACGCCCACCCTCTGCCCGCAGAGGGGAGGCATCCGGGAATCGCCTGCCTTGGCCATGGCTGCGGCGGCTGCGGTCGCGCGCCCTGTGCGGCGTTGAAGATCGTGCCCCGAACGCCGCGCGCGCCATCCGCCTCGTTGCCCACGTCACGGCACGCCAGGCCACGCTAGGCCACGGCTAAGGGCGGGCGGCGGGCGACGGGCGGCGGGCGGCGGGCAATGGGCGATGGGCAATGGGCGATGGGCGATGGGCAATGGGCGGCACTGGCGGGTTCCGGTTTCGCCCGCCCCGCCCAGTCAACGGGACGGCCCTACAGGCTTCGGTCCGGGAGCACCGCTTGTTCGCCCATGCCCACCCTGGCCAACTCCCCCTGGCCGACACCCTGGCCGACACCCTGGCCGACACCGGCGTGGCCAGGGGCGTTGCGCGGGCTCGCCTGCGCGGCTTCCGCATAGCCAACCCTCCGGTATTGTGCGATGAAAGAAATGCCCGTGGAGCCCCCCACCCATACAACGGAGGAACCGTGACCAAGCTCAACGACATTCTCGACAAGATAGGCGGCCTGGAACGGGAGCTGGCCGACGAACTGCGCCACCGCCAGGAAGAGCTGCGCTATACCATCCAGGAAAAAAAGATCCGCTTCAGCGAGGAGCTCCGGCAAAACCACCGCTTGCTGGCCCAGAAATGGAGCGACTACGTCTACGAGTCCGGCGTCATGATTATCCTGACCATCCCCATCATCTGGGGCGCGCTCATCCCCGTGGTGTTTCTGGATCTGGTGGTCTGCCTCTACCAGCTGGCCTGCTTCCCGGTCTACGGCATCCCGCGCGTGAAACGGCGCGACTACGTGGTGCTCGACCGCCACACCCTGCGCTATCTCAACTGGATCGAACGGCTCAACTGCATGTATTGCGGCTATTTCAACGGCCTGATGGGCTTTGTGCGCGAGGTGGCCGCGCGCACCGAACAGTACTGGTGCCCCATCCGGCACGCCCGGCCCACCAAGGCGGTGCACAGCCGCTACCGCCGCTTTTTCGAGTACGGCGACGCCGAAGGCTACCGCAAAGGTCTGAACCGGGTGCGCAAGGATTTTGACGACGTGCGGTGAGACGCCGCGCGCAGCACGGCAAACGCCCCCCGGTCCGGCGGAAGCGGCACAGGGGGCGTTGTTCGTTGCAAAGGACGCCGCGCGGACGCGGACGGCGGCTAGCGCGCGGCCAGCAGCCGCATAAGCTCCAGGGCGTCGGGCGGCGGCTGGCGCTCCACGCGGCGGTACTCGCGGCCGTCGCGGGTGCGGGTCATCAGGTGCATGTCGCACAGCCAGCGGCGCAAGAGCGCCGCGTCGCCAAAGCTGTGCCCCGCCTCGAGCAACGCGTTGACCTGCGGCTCGGTAAGGGATTCGCGGGGCGGCATGGCGGCCCACAGCGCCCACAGGCAGGGCACCCGCTGGCTCTGCTTGCCCGGCCAGCGCATCAGGCGGCCCTGGGCGTCAAAATGCCGCGCCACGCGCCGGGCGCGGGCCATGTCCTCTGCGGACGGGACGGCAGGGGCAGACACGGGCGCGTCCGCTTCGGGCGCGGGAGCCTGCGCGTCCGGGCCCAAGGCCATGGCCTCGGCCCGCAAATGCTGGAAGTTGCGGTACCCGGCGCTGCGCGCCAGCATGTTCATGAGTTCAAGGTGGCTGGGAACCTGGCCGCGTCCGGCAAGCTGCACCCGCAGCGAGCGGGCGAACACGGCCAAGTCCGCCGTGTGCAACGGCAGATGGGTGCGTGACATCGCTTATCCTCTCTACGCGCCTGCCCCATGGCGGGGCCGCCGGTGGTCGCCGTCTTCCGACTCGGCACGGGATAAGGTGTCGATCGAAGGGGATGTGGCAGGTTTAGCTCCCCGTGCGGGGCGGCGACGCCTGGGTGAACTGCCGACCGGAAGCGTGCAGCATACCCTGCTTCGCCACCACGCGCAACGTCCAAACCGCCGCATCTGTCATGGTCGTTTTTCAAAAATCTGCATCTGTACATATCGCCCCTTGCCTGCTAGACATCCGCCCATGCACCACCCCACCCGCCGCCACTCGTTCCTGTCCGGGCTGAAGGATGTCTCGCCCGTGCTGCTCGGCGTGGGGCCGTTCGGCCTCATTGCCGGCGTGGTGGCCATGGCCGCGGGCATTCCCCAGGGCGGCTCCATGCTCATGTCGGTCATCGTGTTCGCGGGGGCGTCGCAACTGGCGGCCATCAAGCTGCTGGCCGCGCACGCGCCGCTGGCCGTGGTCATCGGCACGGGCATGATAATCAACCTGCGCATGGTCATGTACAGCGCGTCGCTCGGCCCGCACCTGACCCACCTGTCCACGGGGCGCAAGGCGCTCTTGTCCTATTTCCTCACCGACCAGGCCTATGCCCTGTCCGTCACGCGGTTCAACGCCACGGACAAGGGCAGCGGCGTGGACCGGATGTGGTACTACCTGGGCGTGGCGCTGACCGTCTGGTTCACCTTTGTGGGGTGCACCTGCGTGGGCGCGCTGCTGGGCGCGCGGGTGCCCGCGTCGTGGTCGCTCGACTTCGCCATCCCGCTCACCTTCATATCGCTCACCGTGCCCGCCATCCGGGACCGGGCCGCGCTGGTGGCGGCGCTGTGCGCGGCCGGGGCCGCCGGGGGCGCGGCAACGCTGCCCTACAATCTGGGGCTCATGATCGGCGCGTTCGCGGGCATGGCCGCAGGCTACGCCATGGAAGAGGCGGTGCGTCGTGGGCGTTGACGTGCAAGATTTCTGGATCGCGTCGGCATGCATTGGCGCGGGCGTGTTCGCCATGCGCTTTTCGTTCATCTGGCTGATGGACAAGCTGACCATGCCGCCGGTGGTACTGCGGCTGTTGCGGTTCATCCCGTGCACGGTGCTGCCCGCGCTGGTGCTGCCCGCCGTGGTGTACCACGGCGCCGGGACGGACCTGGCCGTCAGCCCCGGGCGCATGGCCGCCGCCTTCGTGGCCATACTGGTGTCGTGGCGCACCCGCAACATGCTGGCCACCATTGCCTCGGGCATGGCCACGCTGTGGACCATTCAGGCGCTCATGGGCTGACCGCCCGCACCTCCCTCCACCATGCTCCGCCGCCATGGCCGTCCGCCATGGCCCTTCGCCCTCCCGGCGGCGACGGCTCAGATCCGCTTGCTGGCGGCAAACTCCTCGCGGCACGGGACAAAGGTGTCCGTGACCACGAGCGGCGCGTCCACGATGCGCACGCCGTGGGGCATGTGGGGCGGCATGTGCAGCATGTCGCCCGGCCCCACCAGCACGCCCTCCCCTCCCACCATGAATTCGCCGCTGCCGGACAGGATGGTGGTGAGCTGCTCGTGGTGGTGCGTATGCACCGGGGCGTCCTCGTTGAGCTCAACCAGCACGATGCTGCAATTCGCGCCATGAAACACCTTGCGCCGGATGCGGTCGGTCACCGCGTCCCATTCCAGACGATCCCAATTGAAACGGTTGTCCATGGATGCTCCGTGGGGTTGAGGGTATGGCCTGGCCCAGGCTATTCGATGGCCCCACCTCACGTGAAGCCGGAGCCCGCCGTGCAGGCGTAGCAATAGTCGCCGGTGGCGATGCGCATGCCGGGCGCGGGCGGACCGTCCAGGTCGGCGATGTGCAGCCGCTTGCCGGACAGGGGCAGGCCGGCGGCCAGATTGAAATCGCAGTCGTACAGCGTGCCGTCCCAGGCCACGGACAGGAGCGACCGGCACATGAGGCCGTCGATGGTGCAGCCGTTGAAGGCGTCGACCAGCTTTTTCAGGTAGTCCGCATAGTTGCCGGACTGGATCAGCCACGCCCGGAAACGCCCCAGGGGCACGTTGGCAAAGGTGAACAGCCGGTTGAAGGACACCCCGCAGCGGCGCATGAGGTCGCGCTTGAACTTGGCCTCGGCCCCGGCCTGGCCGGGCGGCATGAACGCGCCCGTGGGGTTGGAGACCAGGTGCAGTTCCAGGCCCGTGCCCTCCATGCCGTATCCCGCCGCGTTCAACCGCTTGAGCATGGCCGTGCTCGTCCGCCACACGCCCGTGCCGCGCTGGGCGTCGGCCTGGCCCTCGTTGACGGAGGGAAACGAGGCCACGATGATGACCTTGTGCGCCACGAACAGGTCGAGAAGCGCGCGGCGCGCGGCCTCGGACAGGGCCACGAGGTTGGAGCGCACCATGCACGCCTGCACCAGCGGGGCCAGGTTCTCCACCAGATACGGCAGGTCGGGCACCATTTCCGGCGCGCCGCCCGTGATGTCCGCGACCTGGTACCCCGGGGAGCCCGGGGAGCCCGCGCCGCGCGCGTGGGCGATGATCGCGTCCATGGTGGCGCGGGTCATGATCTCCTTGCGCGCGGGCCCGGCTTCCAGATGGCAGTGGCGGCAGGCCAGATTGCACAGGTAGCCCACGTTGACCTGCAGGGTGTGCGTGGCGGCGCGGCACAGCGACAGCCCGTTCCTGTCCAATGTCTGTGAAAAGGGCGTCACGCCCTCGGGGGGCATCAAGACCGTACCCATCGCTACATCGAGAGCTTTTCCGCGAGGTTGCGCATCATGATGCCGTGCACGAGCGATGCCCCGCCCCGGATGGCGGTGACCACATGCACGGCCTCGGTCATCTCTTCCAGATTGGAGCCCTGCTCCAGGCAGGCCTTGGTATAGGCCTCGATGCAATAGGGGCACTGCACCGTATGCGCCACGGCCAGGCCGATGAGCGCCTTTTCGCGCACGGTCAGCGCGCCCTCGCCCATGACCGAGCCATAGTATTCGAAAAACTTCTTGGCCAGATCCGGCGCTTCCTTGCCTATCTCCGCGAATTTCCCCAGATCTTCCGAATTGTAGTAGTCGCCCATAAGAACCTCCTGTTGCATCGGATTGGCATGGCAGCCGCAGCATGTATCAGCGTTTTCCCAGACTAGCTATGGCATAGAGCAATACAAAATGCCAGCCCGCCCGGCTCGCCGCCCGGCAAAGAGCCCATGCGTCCGCCCCGTTGATTTCCCTGCGGAATCGACTATGTTTCGCCGATGCACGCCGCACTGCCAGCCGACCACCGGCCCTATGCCGACACCTATTTTCTGCGCGCCGCGCACATCCTGCGCGCGGATGGGGTGAATCCCCGCGTCACCATGCAGGTGTTCATCCGCCAGGGGCCGGGCCGCGCCTGGGGCATCACCGCCGCCGTGGACGCGCTGGAGCGGTTCTCCTCCCTGGCCGACCATGGCGGCCAGGTGCTTGCCGTGCCCGAGGGCCACGCCTATGCGCCCTGCGAGCCGCTGCTGCACATCACCGGCCCGCTGCTCGACTTCATCGAGCTGGAAACCCTGTACCTGGGCCTCATGTCCGCCGCCACCACCCTGGGCAACGCCGAACCCGCGCCCAACCCCGCCGCCGTGACCCGGCGCGTGGCCGCCCTGCGCGCCCTGACGCCGGACAAGCGCATCCTCTACTTTGGCGCGCGCCACTGGAGCTGGGACATGGACGAGGTGCTCAGCTGCGCCGCCGTGGCGGGAGGGGCCGACGCCTGCGCCACGGACGCGGGCGCGCAGGCCGCCGGACTGCGCGGCGGCGTGGGCACCATACCCCACGCCCTGGTGCTCGCCTACGGCTCCACCCTGGCCGCCACCCAGGCCTTTGACCGCCACATCGACCCTGGCGTGCCGCGCATCGCCCTGGTGGACACCTTTGGCCGCGAAATAGACGACGCCCTGGCCGTTGCGTCGGCCCTTGGCCCGCGCCTGGCGGGCGTCCGCCTCGACACGGCGGGCGAGCACGTGGGCCAGGGCGGCACGCCCGGCCCCTTTGACCCCGCCTTCCAGACCGGACCCGGCGTGACCGTGTCCCTGGTGCGCGCCATGCGCCGCGCCCTGGACGAGGCGGGATTCGGCCACGTGGGCATCACCCTGTCCAGCGGCTTTGGCGACCCCCGCAAGGTGCGCGCCTTTGTCAAGGCCGAGAAAACCCATGGCCGCCTGTTCGACGCCATGGGCATCGGTGGCCTGTTCGAGGCCCGGTTCGCCACGGCGGATATCGTGATGGTGGAGGGAAAGCCCTGTGCCAAGGTGGGCCGCAGCCATGCGCCCAACCCGGCCATGCGCCGGGTGCTGTAGCGGCCACGCGGAAGCGACCAACGGATAGCGGCCACGCGGATGCGGATGGGGGCGGAAGCGGCCAAAAGGCCGCGATCAGACCATCAGAAAAGACAGCGCGGGCAGCACCACCAGCATGGCCAGGGTGGTGGCCAGCCAGCCGGAGTTGGCCATGTCCAGGTCAAAGCCATAGATGCTGGGCGGGGCGAGCGCGATGAACGCCGTGGGCATGAAGCTGAGCAGCACCACCGTCTTGAACGGCACCCCGCCATAAATATCCCCCAGGCCCAACCACCACGCCACCGGCAGGGTGGCCAGCGGCACCAGCGCGAACTTGACCCCGAAAATCATGCCCAGCTCCCGCACGTAGCACGCCATGCGCGACACGCGCAGGGTGATGCCTATGGAAAACCCCATCACCGCGCTGGACAGGGGGATGCACACCGCGGCCACCAGGTTCATGGCCAGGGGCCGGGGCACGGCCAGGGCATGGAACGCCGCGCCCAGCGCCAGCGCGGAGAGCGGCACGAACGCGATCTTGTTGCGGGTGAGCCAGGCCAGGGAAAAGGGCTGCCGCTCCCGGTCCGGGTGCGCCACCACGTCCGACAGCGGAAAGCCCACGGCCATGAAGAAAAAGCCCAGGAACATGTTGTAGAGCTGGACCGTGAGATAGCCGGAATCCCCGAACAGCACATAGGCCGCCAGCCCGCCCATGAGCCCCACGTTGGTCAGCATGCAGCACACGAACACCGACCCGGCCCGCAACGGCTCCACCTTGAGGAACCGGATCAGGCCATAGGCCGCCGCGCCGCCCACCAGGGCGGAATACAGCCCCAGAAGCGGCACCAGGGCCAGCTCCATGGAGGTGATGGACAGCTTCCAGAAGGCGTTGAGAATGGGCCACGGGCTGATGCACAGCACGGAAAAAAGCTTCATGCGCGTGGACAGGCGCGTGGCGCGCCGGTAGCCCGGCCCGTCCGGCCCGCCGTCGGTGAAAAACCGCCGTTGCGCCGCGTAGCCCAGAAACAGGCTGCCAAAGCTGATGCCAAGAATGAAGAACAACCGCAGCATGTGAAGGATATCCTCGGGCTAGGCGCCGGGCGCGAGGCGGTGCAGGATCTCGCCCGCGTTTTCGACCAGCAGCACGCCCTCGTGTTCGCGGTTCCGGTACGCCTCGATGTCGATGGCGTCCGGATCCATGTAGCCCAGGTTGATGCGGCGGCACTCCTCCTCGGGAATGGAGGTGGCCAGCACCACGCTGATGCGCGGTTTTTCCACCCCGTTGTCCATGCGGCCCAGGCCGCGCACATGGGTGGAGTGCGCCAGCACGCCCAGCGGGACACCGCGAAAGTCCCCCATGCGGTTCAGGAAATAATCGCGGGTGTGGTAGCCGATGCGGGCGATGTCGCGGCCCCAGGTGTCGGACACGCGGTTGATGTGCCTGCCGTGGATGATGAGCGTGCCGCCGTCGGCCACCACGGGCTCCAGCTTGTACATCACCTTTCCCGCCACCCATATCTCGCTGTACATGGGCGAGGCCGTGCCCAGCACCGTATGGAACGGCCTGTCCTTGTACACGATATGCATCCTGGCGGACAGCTCGGTGGCCGCCGTCCAGGCCGCGTCGGTCTCGCCCACCCACAGCCCGGCCAGCTCGGTCTTGGACCGGACCACCATGCTCATGCACAGGCGCGGGGTGGGCACCAGGCGCGCGGCGCGGTCAATGGCCTCGCGCACGGGCGTGCGCCGGATGCCGATGGTGTCCCAGCAGGTGACCACCGCGCCCAGCCAGTGGGTGAAATGCAGCAGCTCGCCGCCCGCGATGCCGGGGAAAAGGTACTTGTTGCCGCCCGAGAATCCGGCCACCTCATGCGGAAACACCGGCCCCAGGATGATGATGAGGTCGTAGTCGAGCACGGCCTTGTTGATGGCCACGTCCACGCCTTCGTGGAACAGGCCGCCGGAAATTGCGGCCACCTCGTCCGGCTCGAAGCGGCCTATGGTCGTGAGCGTGCCCTCGATGTCCCAGCGGTGGTTGCGCAGGCGCACGCCGGGCCAGCGCCGCGCCTTTTCCCCGGCGTCCAGGCCGTAGAGCGCCAGGAGCTCGGCATCGGCCAACGGCTGGTGCGTGCCCAGGGCGGCCATGAAGTCGATGTGCGCGGCGTGGGGCGCGATGATGTCCAGAATGGCGCGCACCATCATGGGCAGGGGCGCGGTGCGCGTGGCGTCGGGCGTGAGCACGAGGATGCGCTTGCCCGCCACGGCGGACGCGGGCGCGCCCTGCTCGATGATGGCGTATACCTCGTCCCTGGTCAGGGACGTGCCGGGGGAACCTTTACCTGCCAACATGACGACTCCTGGCGGCCCAAGGCCGCGTTACCGCACGTTCTGCCGTGGCCCTACGCCTTGGCCGGTGTCCACTGGGTATGGAAAACGCCTTCCCGGTCCGTGCGCTCGTAGGTGTGCGCGCCAAAGTAGTCGCGTTGCGCCTGGAGCAGATTGGCGGGCAGCCGCGCGCTGCGGTACCCGTCAAAATAGGCCAGCGACGCGGCCATGGCCGGGACCGGAATGCCCCATTGCGTTGCCGTGGCCACCACGGTGCGCAACGCCTGCTGCCGCACGGCCAGCGCGTCGCGGAAAAACGGGGCCAGCAACAGATTGGGCAGGGTCGGATCGTCTTCAAACGCGGTGCGCACATCATCCAGGAACCGGGCGCGGATGATGCAGCCGCCCCGCCAGATACGGGCGATCTCGCCATAACGCAAGCCGAAACCGTGCGCCGCATCCGCCGCGCGCATGAGCGCGAACCCCTGGGCATAGGAACAGATCTTGGCCGCGTACAAGGCGTCGCCCACCGCGTCGATGCACGGCGTGGGGTCGGCGGGCGGCGCGGATGTTGGGCCGGGGATGATCCCTGCGGCGCGCACGCGCTCCTGTTTGGCGGCGGACAGGGCGCGGGCCTCCACCGCCGCCGTGATGGTGGGCACGGGCACCCCCAAATCCAGTCCGGCCCGCACGGTCCAGCGGCCCGTGCCCTTCTGCCCGGCCTTGTCCAGGATGCGGTCCACCAGCGGCGCGCCGCTTTCCGGGTCCATCATCGTAAAGATGTCGGCCGTTATTTCCACGAGATAGGATGACAGCACGCCCTTGTTCCAGTCCGCGAAAACCGTATGCAGGGAGGCCGCGTCCAATCCCGCGCCCTGCCCCAGCAGGGCATAGGCCTCGGCAATGAGCTGCATGTCGCCGTACTCGATGCCGTTGTGCACCATCTTGACGAAATGGCCCGCCCCGCCCGCGCCCATGTGCGCCACGCACGGCTCGCCGCCCGCCCGCGCCGCAATGGCCGTGAACACCGGTTCGACCAGCGGATAGGCGTCCCTCGGACCGCCGGGCATGATGCTCGGCCCCCACAACGCGCCCTCCTCGCCGCCGGACACGCCCACGCCCATGAACCGGAACCCCTTGTCCGTCAATTCCCTGCCCCGCCGCTCCGAGTCGGGATAATGGGAGTTGCCGCAATCCATGATGAGGTCGTCGGGATCGAGCAGCGGCGTGAGCTGGGCAATGACCGTGTCCACGGCCACACCCGCCCGCACCATGAGCACGATGCGCCTGGGCAAGGCCAGGGAATCCACAAACGCCTCCAGGGTCTCATAGGGCACGCAGCCCGAATCCTTGCCCGGCCCCTCGGCAAAGGCGCGGGTCACGGCATTGGTGCGGTTGTACACGGCCACGGAAAACCCGTTGCGGGCCATGTTCAGGGCCAGGTTGCTGCCCATCACGGCCAGGCCGACGAGGCCGATGTCGTTTTTCTTCATGATATGGCTCCCGAAGCGCCGCCCGAGGGCAAGGGCGCGTCATGTTGCGGGACCAGCAGGCCGTACAGCGCGGCCTGGCGCGCCATGGCCGCGCGGTAGACGGCGTGGCGCGCCGGGTCGGGGCGGTATGCCTCCCGATAGGCCACGGGCACGGCGGCCAGGTCCGGCACCGCGCCCAGATTTTCCAACGCCAGCAGGGCCGCGCCCCGGGCCGAGGCCTCGGGTATGGCGGCCACGGCCACCTCGCGGCCCAGCACGTCGGCGATGATGCGCATCCACGGCGGCGAGGCGGCCACCGCGCCGCCGCAGGCCACCACCTGGGCGGCGGGCGAGGCCAGCGGCGCGAGCAGGTCGAAGACCATGCCCAGCCGGTAGGCCACGGCCTCCAGCCCGGCCAGCACCAGTTCCTCGCGCGTGGTGGCAAGGCTCATGCCGTGGAACGTGGCGCGGGCATGCCCGGCCCAGCCGGGCGCACGCTCGCCGGAGAAAAAGGGCAGCACGGTCAGGCCATGGCCGTCGGGCTCCATCCGGTCCAGGGCGCGCGCAAGACCGGCCAGGGCGTCGGCCCCTTCCAGGCCCAGCACGCCGCGCATCCAGGCGAACACGTTGCCGCCCTCGGACAACGCGCCGCCGCTCAAATGGCGGGCATGGTCCACACGGTAGCCCCACAATCCCGGCGCAACGTATGGCGCATCGCCCTGGGTCACGATGCGCATGGCGCTGGTCGTGCCCAGGGAAAGGGCTATCCGGTCCGGAGAGACGCACCCGCTTCCCACGTTGGCAGCCGCGCCATCGCCCACGGCAGGGAACCAAGGCACGTCGCGGAGTGCGGGCCAACGGGCCGCGAACGGCGCTCGCAACCCCCGACGCGCCTCTCCGGGACCGGATAGGGGGGAAAACATGCCGGGGCCAAGGCCCACCACGTCCAGCAACGGCCCGTCCCACGCCAGGGCGCGGCGGTCGAGCAGCCCGCTCCACGAGGCCACGGACGGGCTGACCGAGGTTGCGCCAAACACCGTCAGCTCCACAAATTCCCAAAACGACACCCACCGCGCCACAGCCCGGAACAGCGCGGGCTCGCGCCGCTCCAGCCGCAGCAATTGCGCGGGCAGATAGCCGGGATGGAAGCGGCAGCCCGTGCGCTGGTGCGCGGCGTCCTCGTCATGGTCGCGGCGCAGGGCGTCGGCCTCGGGCGCGGCGCGGGTGTCGGCATAGGTGGCCAGCCGCGTCAGCGGCCTGCCGTTCACGTCCAGGCCCATGACGTTGGCCACAAAGGTGCACACCCCGACCCCGGCAATGGCCCCGGCCAGCGGCCCGGCCTTGGCCAGCACCGTATCCACGCAATGGCACACCAAATCGAAGAGCAGGGCCGGATGGGCCTCCGCCGCGCCGTCCGCGCCCATGACGAGGTGGAAGGGCTCGCGCGCGGCGACCCCTTCCACCTCGCCCCCCAGACCGTCAAACAGGGCGCAGCGCACCGAGGACGAGCCCACGTCGATGGCCAGGATCAGGGGATCCGGCGTGGGGGTCGGCTTGGCGGGATGCGCGGTATCGGCCATGTCAGGCTCCTTTGGCCGCCGCTATGGGGCCAGCAGGCGCAGGTGCTTGCCCAGGTGGGCCTTGAGCACGCTGTCGTGCAGGTCGCGGTTGGCGCGCAGGATGTCCAGGATGGCGTCCTTGTAGCGGTAGCCGCCGCCGTCGCGCACCGTGAGCACCGACCCGAAGGTCACGTGCATGATCTGGCGTCCCTCGTCCTGGTCAAGATACAGCGCCTCCAGCGCGGTGGCGGACAGCCCGAGCGGCGCGGCCACCCGATCAAGGCCCGTGTCGATGTGGTAGGTCGCCTTGTCGGTTTCGAACCGCTCCCGCGAAAAGCCCACGATCTCCCGGAACAGCGGCTCGTTGACCCGGCACACCACGCGCAGCGCCTCCAGATAGCTGGTGCCCGCGGTCTTGACGTGGAAGCGGCCCTTGCACGCCCGCGCCAGCAACGGGTAGACCGAAAACTTGTCGCTGCCGCTGTGCAGGCTGATCTTGTACGGGCCGTACTGCGCCGCAATGGCCGCGTGCAGCGCCAGCGTGCGCCGCAGCTCCTCGATGTCGCCCTTGAAATCCACGCCCTTTTCAAAGCGGCCCACAAAGCGCGGGGCAAGGCTGGCCAGGACCACGCCATGGCGGCGCAGCTCCAGGGCGATGAACAGGTGCTCGGCCACCGAGGTCGGCTCCTCGGTCTCGTCCACGGACAATTCCAGTTCGAACCCCCGCCCCGCCATGACCGTGGCCGCATGGGCGGCCATGGCCCGCACGTGCGCCAGGGCGCGGCCGTACTTGACCACCGCGCGCAGGAGCGTGGGCCGGTCGAACACGACCTCGACGCCCCCGGCCCCGCCGTCCGCGCATCCGTCCAAGGGGTAGCGCCGGTTCAGGTACAACGCCTCGCAATCCGCCGCGCCGTCCACCTTGCCGGCCAGGAGCGCCGCATATTTTTCCTCCAGCAGCGCCGGGGCATACCCGTCCGCGTGCTGGTCCACGTGGTCCGAGGGGTCCAGGGTGAAGAAGGTGAAGCCCGCCCGGGCCATGCCCTCCAGGTCCGCCGGGGTCTTCAGGTGGTCGGCGTCCGCGCCGCACGGCTTGTCCCAGCCCGCGACGAACGCGCCCCACGTGCCTGCGGCCATGACCTCCTCGGGCGTGCGCTCGGTGCGTTGCAGTTCGCGCACGGACTGCTGGGCAAAGATGGGCAGCATGGCCCCGCCCTCGGCGAACATGGCCGCCGCATGGCCGGGCGTGGCCAGGCCCAGGCGGTCGCCAAACCCGAACGAGGGAGCAAGTCCCAGCGGCTGGGGCCGGGTGATGGGCACGACCGCGTGCAGCCAGGCCGCGTTGGCCATGGAGGTGTCGCCCTCCAGCACGGCCAGCTGGCCCGCGTCGCGCCGCACGCCCACAAACCCGTCCAGCCACGCGGGAACCGCGTCGGGCCGGAAGGCCACAAAGGCCCGGGTCTGCCCGCCCATGCGCCACACCCCCGCCAGCCCCTTGGGCAGGCGGCACAGCGACGCCTCGGCCACGCGCGGGCCGGACAACACGGCTTCCAGCGCCTCGCGCACCTCGCCGCGCTCCCGCGCGCCATAGCGCGCCGCG
The DNA here is from genome assembly GCA_050251715.1 of Desulfovibrionaceae bacterium. Lineage (GTDB taxonomy): Bacteria > Desulfobacterota > Desulfovibrionia > Desulfovibrionales > Desulfovibrionaceae > JBFWMG01. The sequence continues at coordinate 87,897 of JBFWMG010000005.1, forward strand.
CGGTCCACGCCAAAGGCGCTGGCTATCTTGTGCTGATGATACATGCTCCCTCCCTTGCGCTCGCCATCAAAGCAATGGGCATTGATTCGATGGCGCGCCGTACTGCGAAACGAAAAAACGTCAGGCCGAAAAAAACGCTAGATGGACATGGCCGCGAAGCCGCCGTCCACCACAAGGTTGGCGCCGGTGATGAACCCGCCCGCCTTGTCCGAGGCGAGCAGCAGCGTGGCCGCCACCAGTTCGTCCGGCTCGCCGAAGCGGTGCATGGGCGTCTGGCGCATGATGGCCGCCACCCTGGATGCGTCGAGCACCTTGCGGTTCTGCTCCGCCGGGAAGAAGCCGGGGCACAGTGCGTTGACGCGGATGCCCTTGTCCGCCCATTCGCGGGCCAGGTTCTGGGTCAGGTTCCACACGGCGGCCTTGGTCACGCTGTAGGTGAACACCCGCGACAGGGGGCGGATGGCGGACATGGAGGACATGTTGATGATGCTGCCCCGCGCGCCCAGCCCCAGCCAGTGCCCGGCCGCCACCTGGCAGCCCAGGTGCACGGATTTGAGGTTGGCGTCGAGGATGCGGCCAAACTCCTCCTCGGTGATGTCCAGGTAGGGCGTGGCGGAATTGACGCCCGCGCCGTTGATCCAGATGTCCAGGCGGCCAAAGGCGGCCAGGGTGTCCTGGACCACGGCGGCGAGCTGCGCCTTGTCCGTGGCGTCGGCAGGCAGGAAGACCGCCTCCTTGCCCGCGCCCCATGCCGCGAAGTGCGCCTCGGCCTTGTCGCGGTTGCGGCCCACCAGCACCACGCGGCAGCCCGCGTCGCGCAGCCCCTTGGCCAACGCGCCGCACAGCACGCCCGTGCCGCCCACCACCACGGCCACCTTGCCTTCCAGGTCATACAGCTCGCGGAAAAAGGCTCCGCTGTCTTGCGCCGTCATATGCCCTCCCGCCGGTCGCCCGGCTCATTGCGTCCTTGCCTTACTTCAAAAACAGGTTGGGCACGTACATGCTGATGGCCGGCACGTAGGTGACCAGGATGAGCGCCAGCACCATGGCCGCGTAGAACGGCCAGATGGTGCGCACCGTGTCCTCGATGCGCACCTTGGCCACGGCGCAGCCCACGAACAGCACCGATCCCACAGGCGGCGTGACCAGGCCTATGCCGAGATTAATCATGAGCACGATGCCGAACTGCACCGGGTCCATGCCCAGGTTCCGCATCACGGGCAGGAAGATGGGCGTGCAGATGATGATGAGCGGGCTCATGTCCATGAACGTGCCCAAAAACAGCAGGATGGCGTTGATGAGCAGCATGATGACATAGGGGTTGTCGGACACGGTCTGGAGCAGCTCGAACAGCCGGGCGGGCACCTGGTTCAGGGCGAGGAGCCATCCAAATGACGCGGCCGTGCCGATGATGAGCAGCACCATGGCCGTGGTCTTGACCGCGTTCACCGACGCGGTGAGAAAATCACTGAGCGAGAGCGAGCGGTACACCAGCGCCGTGACCAACATGGCGTAGATGACCGCGATGGCCGACGACTCCGTGGCCGTGAAGATGCCGGACAGCACGCCGCCCACGATGATGACGGCGGTCATAAGACCCGGCAGGGCCGTGGCGAAGGTGATGGCCAGCACCTTCCAGCCCGGAAAATTCTCGCGCGGGTAGCCGCGCTTCACCGCCACCACGTAGGCCGCCAGCATGAGGCACAGGCCCGTGAGGATGCCGGGCACCACGCCCGCCATGAACAACGCGGACACGGACACCGTGCCGCCCGCCGCGATGGAGTAGATAATCATGTTGTGGCTGGGCGGAATGATGAGGCCGATGGTGGCCGAGGTGACCGTGACGTTGACCGCGTAGTCCGCGTCGAACCCCTTTTCGCGCATCATGGGGATGAGCGTGGTGCCCAGCGCCGAGGCATCGGCCACGGCGGAGCCGGAAATGCCGCCGAACAGCATGCTGGCCAGCACGTTGACCAGCCCGAGCCCGCCCCGGATGTGGCCGATGATGCAGTTGGCCAGGCGCACCAGCCGGTCGGAGATGCCGCCGTGCTGCATCAGCTCGCCCGCATAGATGAAAAAGGGAATGGCCATGAGCGCGAACACGTTCATGCCCGAGGCCATGCGCTGGAACACGATCATGGGCGGCAGGTCCATGTACAGCACCGTGGCCATGGACGACGCGCCCAGGGTGACCGCTATGGGCACGCCCAGGAACAGGAGCGCGGTAAAGGTGCCGAAGAGGATGAAGAGTTCCATTACACCGTCTCCCGGCCCAGAATCGCGTGCAACAGATGTTCGAGGGAAAAGAGCACGAACATCACCCCGGCGATGGGAAAGGGCAGGTAGCTCGCGCCCGTGGGCAGTTCCAGGGTGGGGATGACGTGGCTCCAGGTGGTGGCCGCCATTTGCGAGCCGTACCACACCATGCCCACGCCAAAGGCGGCCACGATGCTGTTGATGCAGATGAGCATGATCCGGCGCACGGGAGGCGGCGCCCAGTCGCGCACAAAGGACAGCCCGATGTGGAAATTCTCGCGCACCCCGGCGGCCGCCGCGAACAGGATGTAGTAGATCATGAGGAACAGGCAGAACTGCTCGGACCAGTTGGGGGAGTTGTTGAGCACGTAGCGGGCCCACACCTGCCAGCCGATGATGGCGGTCATGAGCACCAGACCAAAGGCCGCGAACCACAGGCACCAGCGCGCCAGCTGCCTGTTGCAGCGGGAAAAGACATCGAGAAACGCGGCCATGGAGAACCTCCTTGCCAGGAAAAACAAGGGCGGCTCCCTGCGGAGCCGCCCGGAAACACATGTTATTTCACGGCCTGGATGCGCTTGACCAGATCCTTGAGGGCCGGGGTGGCGGCAAAGCGCTCGTACACCGGCGCCATGGCGTCGATAAAGGGCTGCTTTTCCACGTCCAGCACTTCGTTGCCTGCCTTCATGACAATGGCCTTGGACTTTTCCACGCGCGCGTTCCACAGCGTGCGCATGACCGGCACGGACTCCTTGGCGGCCTTGCGCACCAGCGCCTGGTCGTCCTTGGACAGCTTGTCCCAGCTCTTCTTGGAGATGACCAGAACCTCGGGGCTCATGGAATGCTGGTCCAGGCTGTAGTACTTGGCCACCTCGAAGTGGCGGGTGGACTCGTAGGAGGGCCAGTTGTTCTCCGCGCCGTCGATGACGCCGGTCTTGAGCGCCTCGTACACCTGGCCGAACTCCATGGGCGTGGCGTCCGCGCCCAGGGCTTCCATGGTGGCCACGAACAGGTCGGAGTTCTGCACGCGGATCTTCATGCCCTTCATGTCCGCCGGGGACTTGATGGGCCGCTTGGAGTTGTAGAAGCTGCGCGCGCCGGAGTCATAGAAGCACAGGCCCACCATGCCGTGGGGCACCAGGGAATCCAGAATCTCCTGGCCGATGGCGCCGTCCATGACCGTGTGCATGTGCTCGATGGACCGGAAGATGTAGGGCAGGGCCGGAATGGCGGTTTCGGGCACGATGCTGTTGAGCGGGGCGAGATTGACCCGGTTCAGGTCCAGGGCGCCCGCGATGGTCTGCTCGATAGTGTCTTTTTCCTCGCCCAGCTGGCGGCCGGGGTAGAGTTTGATGGTGATGCGGCCCTTGGTCCAGGTGTCGAGCAGCTGGCCCATGTGCTTCACGGCCTGCACCGTGGGATAGTCCTCGGCGTGGGTGTCCGCGCTTTTCAACACCACGTTGCCCGCGTGCGCCATTGCGGCCAGCCCCAGACACAACATGCCCGTCATGAGCACGACAACCAGTTTCTTCGCCATGATGCAACCTCCGTCCGTTGGGTTTAAGGTGTTATTCGCCTGGGGAATTTTCCCCGCAGTCGCATCGCGCGTCACAGCTTGTAGGCCTTCCTGGCCAGCCCCAGCGCCAGCTCGCCGGCCAGGTCCGCCGCCTCGTCCTCGTCCAGCATGTGCCGCGCCACCAGCTCGGCCAGATACACGCAGTCCATGCGCCGCGCCACGTCGTGCCGGGCGGGGATGGACAAAAACGCCCTGGTGTCGTCGTTGAAGCCCACCGTGTTGTAGAACCCCGCCGTCTCGGTGACCTGCCTGCGGAACCGCAGCATGCCCTCCGGGCTGTCGTGGAACCACCAGGCCGGTCCGAGCCTGAGAATGGGATAATGCCCGGCCAGGGTGGCCAACTCGCGGCTGTAGGTGGTCTCGTCCAGGGTGAACAGGATGACCGTGAGGTCCGGCTCGTTGCCAAAGCGGTCGAGCAGGGGCCGCAGCGCGCGCACGTACTCGGTGCGCACGGGAATATCCGCGCCCTTGTCGCGGCCAAACCGCGCGAAGACCTGGCGGTTGTGGTTGCGGCACGAGCCGGGATGGATCTGCATGACCAGGCCGTCCTCCAGGCTCATGCGGGCCATCTCGGTGAGCATCTGGGCGCGGAACGCCTCGGCCTCGTCGGCGGATGCGGCGCCCGCCAGCGCCTTGGCGAACAGCGCCTCGCATGCGGTCCGCGACAGGTTGGCCGTGGCCGCGCTGGGGTGGCCGTGGTCCGTGGACGTGGCGCCCATGGACTTGAAAAAGACGCGGCGCGCGGCCAGGGCGCGCAGATAGCCGTCCCAGGTGGCGGTGTCCTCGCCGGTCAGCCCGCCCAGCCGGGCCACGCCCGCCGCAAATCCCTCGAAATCCGGATCCACCACGTTGTCGGGCCGGAAGGCGGGCAGCACGCGGCCTTGCCAACCGTCGGCCCGCACCTTTTGGTGGTGGCGCAGGTCGTCCAGGGGCGAATCGGTGGTGGCGATGGCCTCGATGTTGAACCGCTCGTAGAGCGCGCGCACCCGGAACTCGGGCCGGGCCAGCATGGCGTCGATGTGGTCGTACACCGCGTCCGCGTTGGCCGGACACGGCCGCTCGTCCAGGCCGAACACCGTGACCAGCACGTGCTCCAGCCACAGCCGCGACGGCGTGCCCCGGAACAGGTGGTAGTGGGCCGCGAACAGCCGCCAGATGGCGCGCGGGTCGGCCTCGGTGGGGCCGCCGTCCACGCGGGGCACGCCCAGCGCCTCCAGGGGCACGCCCTGGCTGTAGAGCATGCGGAAGACGTAGTGGTCGGGAATGAGGAACAGGGCGGCGGGATTGGGGAAATGGATGTTGTCGGCATACCAGGCGGGATCGGTGTGGCCGTGCGGGCTCACGATGGGCAGGTCGCGCACGGTTTCATACAGCCGCCGGGCCACGGCGCGCTGGGCCGGTTCGGCGGGAAACAGCCTGTCCTCGTGCAGGATCATCTTCTCGCCCATGCCGCCCTCCTTAAGAGTATGTGCCGCTTGAAATGCTTGCTTAACGACGGACAAAGCCCGTCTACAAGCATTTCGCGGCAAGGATTTGCAAGCAAATCCTTGCAGAGCATTGCAACTTTTTCAAAGTGTACATGCTCTATTTGTCGCCGTTGTAGAGCATGACCGACCGCACCTGGTCGATGTGCGCCCACATGGCCTTGCGCGCGCCCTCGGGATCGTGCGCCGCGATGCGCCGCAATATCTCCCGGTGCTCGCCCACGGCGCGCCGCGCATTCTCCGGCAGGCCCACCCGCTTGCAGATGGCCGCGAACAGGGGCCGCCGCATGCCGTCCCACAACTGCTCCACAATGGATTGCAGCACCGCGTTGTCCGCCGCCGCCGCGATGCGGCTGTGGAACAGGCTGTCGCCGTCCTCCCGGTTGGAGACGCGCTGCTCGCCCGCCTCGATGTCCCGCTCCATCTTGTCGATGGCCTCGCGCAAGCCGTTCACCCCGGCGTCATCGATGCGCTCCGCCGCAATGGCGGCGGTTTCGCCCTCGATGACGCGGCGCGCGTCGATAAGCTCGAACGGGCTGGGGCCGGGATCCGTGCCGTCCTGCATGAACACCGCCGGATCCGCCTGCCGCGCCGTGACGTAGATGCCCGACCCCGTGCGCACCTCCACCAAGCCCAGCAGCTCCAGGGCGATCATGGCCTCGCGCACCACCGGGCGGCTGACGCCCAGGCTCTGGGCCATGTCCCGCTCCGAGGGCAGGCGATCCCCCACGGTCCATTGGCCGCGCCGCAACAAGGCGGCTATCTGGTCCGCGACCTGCTGGTACAACCGCCGTGACGCGATAACGGAAAAAGGCATGACAACCACCCGGTACACCCTTTGTTTTTGACGTATCCATGGCAAACGTGGATGGTATTTTATCCCAAAGGGTGGAACAGGTAAAGTGGCCTGACCAATTTTTGCGCGGCAAACCGCCCCTCCCCACCACCTTCACCGCCCCCCCGCCGTTATTGACGGAATGCCGCAACGCCCCCCCCGACAAGCCGTAAAACTATTTTTACCCTGGAAAAATAAAACCATTCCTGCTAATCATGGAGGAACGGGCGACAGGCGGGTTGCCCGCAACCGGACATGACCACGCCCCCTCGCGTCGGGGGTTACGGCAATAGGGAACGCCATTCCATGTGGACACCAATGCAGAAGCCGACATGTGGCATCCGCGCCAAGCTCATCACGATTTTCGTCCTCATCAAGGTCATTCCGCTTGTCGCCTTGGCGCTGTTCGCATGGAAGGCCATTGTCCTGCTGGGCGACACGGTGGAAACGCGCACCTCCGCCATGGTCAACGACTCGCGCCGCATGGTGCAGGAAGTGGGCGGCCTGGCGGTGGACGACTCCATCAAGGCGCTCGACCTGCGCTCGCGCGAGGCCATCGAGCGCCTGACCACGGACACCGCGCGCAGCGTGGCCGCGTTTCTCTACGACCGTGACCGCGACGCGCGCCAGGCCTCCAGCCTGGAGCCCGACGCCGCGGCCTACCGGGCCTTTTTGGCGACCCACACACGCCCGGTGGTGTCGCACGCCCCCTGGAAAATCAACGACAACGGCACGGCCTGGATCCCCGCCGAACCCGAAGCGCCGCGCGGCCCCATCGTCACGGCCACGGTGGACGACAACCGCAAGGACTTCCACTCGCGCCCGCCCGAGGCCCAGGGTATTGTGCGGGAGCGCCCCCTTTTCCTCGAAATGACCTTTGTGGACCTAAACGGCCATGAAAAGATAAAGGTCACCACCTCGGACCTATTGCCCAAGACCTTGCAGGACGTGTCCAGGCGGGAAAACACCTGGTGCCGCGCGGAGACCTATTTCAAGGATCTGGCCGCGCTGGGACCGGACGACCTGTATGTGTCGCGGGTCATCGGCCCCTATCTGCCCAGCCCCATCATCGGCAAGGTCACCCCGTCCCGCGCCGCGGCCAGAGACATACCCTTCGAACCCGAAAAATACGGCTACGCGGGCAAGGAAAATCCCGTGGGCAAGCGGTTTCAGGGCATCGTGCGCTGGGCCGCGCCGGTATACCGGGACGGCAGGCGCATCGGCTACGTGACGCTTGCCCTCGACCACACCCACATCATGGAATTCACCGACCATGTGGTGCCGACAGAGGAACGCTATTCGCCCATTGCCGACGCCTCGTCCGGCAACTACGCCTTCATGTGGGATTTTGAGGACCGCTGCATCTCCCATGCGCGCGACTATTTCATCGTGGGCTACGACCCCGCCACCGGCGAACTGGCCACCCCCTGGCTGGACAGCGAAATCTACGCCATGTGGCGGCAAAGCGGCAAACCACTGCACGAATTCCTGCCCACCGCCCCGGTGTTCCTCAATCCCTCCCTGGACCGCAAACCCGCCGCCGACCTGACCAACGCGGGCATGGTGGGCCTGCACTGCCGCTACCTGGACTTTGCGCCCCAATGCGCGGGCTGGCACAACGTCACCCAGCACGGCGGCTCCGGCTCCTTCGTCATCTTCTGGAGCGGGTTGTGGAAGCTGACCACGGCGGCGTCCATCCCCTACCACACGGGCCAGTACAGCTCGCCCAAGGGCTTCGGCTATGTGACCATCGGCGCCAACGTGCACGAGTTCCACCGCGCGGCCACGGAAACCGCCGGACGCATCGCCACCATGCAGACCGCGTTCGAAAAAGACCTTGACCGGCAAAAGACCTCGACCTTGCGACACCTGGACGAGGCCTTGAACAACACCTACCGCGACCTCACCTCATCCACGGTGGTCATGATCGTCATTGTCATCGTCATCGCGGTCATGATCGCCTCCAGCCTGTCGCGGCGCATCACCAGCATGATCGCCGCGCTGCGCGCCTTCCAGCGCGGCGACACCTCGCGCCGCATCGCCGTGCGCTCCCGGGACGAGATGGGACAGCTGGCCTCGGCCTTCAACGAAATGTGCGACAGCGTCATCAAGGCCATGAACGACATGCGGACCGCGGAAGGCATGTTCCGCACCATTTTCGAAAACGCGGTGGAAGGCATTTTCCAGTCGCTGCCCTCGGGCAGGTTCCCACGGGTCAACCCGACCATGGCCCGCCTGTTCGGCTATGATTCCCCCGAGGAATTCGTCGACGCCATCACCGACATCCGCCAGGACATCTACGTGCAGCCGAGCCAGCGCGACACCTACCTGCGCCTGCTGCGCCAGGACAAGGAAATCCGGGGATTCGAGGCGGAATTCCGGCGCAAGGACGGCTCCACGTTCTGGGCCTTGCTCAACGCCCGCGGCGTGTTTGCCGAGGACGGCTCCCTGCTCTACACGGAAGGTTCCGTCCTGGACATCACGGACCAACGCGCCGCGCGCCACGCCCTGCAACGGGCCAAGGAAGAGGCCGAGGACGCCAACCGGATGAAATCCGACTTCCTGTCCATGGTGTCGCATGAACTGCGCACACCGCTTACCTCGGTGCTCGGCTTTGCCAAGATCATCCGCAAACGCCTGACACATGCGGTGCTGCCCGCCCTTGTCTCGGCGGACACCAAGGCGCTGAAGGCCGGGGAACAATCCCTCGACAATCTGGACGTCATCGTGGCCGAGGGCGAACGCCTCACCGCCCTTATCAACGACGTGCTCGACCTGACGAAACTGGAAGCGGGCAAGGTGGACTGGAACATCATCCCCGTGTCCCTGGCCGACATCATGGACCGCGCCGTGGCGGGCATGCGCATCCTGGCGCGGCAAAAGGGGCTGCTGCTGCGGGCCGACATCAACGGCGCGCTCCCCAAGGCGCTGGCCGACCAGGACCGTCTCATCCAGGTGCTCATCAACCTCCTGTCCAACGCCATCAAGTTCACGGCCCACGGCAGCGTGGACCTGATGGCCAGACAAACGGACGACACCATCACCATCAGCGTGGCGGATACCGGCACCGGCATCTCCGCAACCGACCAGCAAAGGGTCTTCGACCGCTTTCTGCAACTGGGAGAGGTGCTGACGGACAAGCCCTCGGGCACCGGCCTCGGCCTCGCCATCTGCCGCGAGATCGTGGAACGTCTCGGCGGGCGCATCTGGGTGGAAAGCGAACTCGGCAAGGGCAGCACGTTCTTCTTCACCCTGCCCATCGCCCCAGGCGAGTGACCCCGGCGCGCCACGCCGCCATCCGCAGCATCGGCGCGCCCCCGCGTCCCGCGCCCGCCTGCCGCGACACAGGCGCCACGCCCCGTGCGGCCTTGGCTCCCCACCGCATCCTTTGCGCACCGCACCTCCTTGCCTTGTCGTCCGACCTGCCGTACTCTCCAGTGCAGGTGTTTTGACCGCAACACGGCGCGTTTACGAGGCTCTCGACATGAAAGGATTGCAATTCAACATCCGCCAAAAAATCATTGTCGGCTTTTTGCTGCCATCCGTGTTCCTCGGCATCCTCACGGCCTTTTCCTATTACAATCTCAAGCTGATCGAACAAAAAACAGCGGCCATCGAACATATCGACGACCTGGAAAACATCATCCTCGAATTCCGCCGGCAGGAAAAAAACTTCCTCCTGTATGGTGAAAACGAGAGCTACAACCTGGCCAAGCAGGACGGCGCCAAGGCCTTGGCCATGCTCGACAAGATCACCCTGTTCGGCGGCGACGCCCAGATAACCGCCCTTATCGCCTCGCTGCGGGGCAGCATGCGCCACTATCTGGAACAGATCGACATCATCTATGGCCTGTTTCTGGCCAGGGACCGCCGGCTGGGCGCGGAAACCGAGGAACTGCGCACCATCGGCAAGGATCTCGTCATCGACGCGCAACGCGTCTCCACCCTGGAGCGCGACAATATCTTCAAGGTCAACCAACGCCTGAAGAGCCAGTTGCTCTTCTCCACCGTGGGCGTGTCGGGACTCTTCCTCATCATGTTCCTGGTCATCAGCACCCGCGTGCTCAAGCCGCTCAAGACCATCGAACTGGCCACCCTGCAAATCGCCGAGGGCAAGTTCCAACCCCTGCCCGTGCGCAACGCCAACGACGAAATCCAGAAGGTGCAGATCGCCTTCAACCGCATGGTGCGCGAACTCGAAAAACGGCAGGACCAGCTGGTGCAGGCCCAAAAACTCTCCTCCATCGGCACCCTGGCCGCCGGTATCGCGCACCAGGTCAACAACCCCCTCAACAACATCTCCACCTCCGCCCAAATCCTGCAGGATCTCGCCAAGGACGCGGATGCCGATCCGTTCGCCCTTAAAATGATCGACAACATAGAAAAGGAAACCGCCCGCGCCCGAGACATCGTGCGCGGCCTGCTGGAATTCTCGCGGCAGCAGGATTTCTCGATGCGGCTGGTGGCGCTGGCCGACGTGGTGAACCGGGCCGTACGCCTTGTCTCCTCACAGGTGCCGCCGGACGTGTCGCTGCACGTGGACGTGCCCGCCACCATCGAGGTGCGGCTCGACCCGCACCGCATGGGCGAAGCGCTCATCAACCTGCTCATCAACGCCATCCAGGCCATTGAAACACCGCCCGGCGAAATCCGGATATTCACCCTCCCAGGCCGCGAAGGCCGCGTGGTGCTGGCCGTGCAGGACTCGGGCAAAGGCATCCCCGAGGAAGACCTGCAAAGCATCTTCGACCCCTTCTTCACCAGCAAGGAGGTGGGCGAAGGCACGGGCCTGGGCCTGTTCATCGTCTACGGCATCATCGAAAAATGCGGCGGCTCCATCCGCGTGGAAAGCGCTCCGGGCACCGGAGCACGCTTTCTCATCGACCTGCCCGCCGCAGGCATGGCGTCCGACCTGGAAACCCCCGGCGAACGCACCGACGGAACCGGCGCATGACCACCGAACCCGCCCGCATCCTCATTGCCGAGGACGAGACCATCGCCCGGGAAAACCTGGAGCACGTGCTCGCCCGCCAGGGACACGACGTCACCGCCACGGCCAACGGGAAAAAGGCGCTCGCCGAACTGCAACGCGGCACCTTCGACCTCGTGGTCACCGACCTGCGCATGCCCGACATGGACGGACTGCAACTCCTCGACGCCATCAAGGCCATGGCCCCGGACACCGAGGTCATCATCATCACCGGCTACGCCGCCGTGGAAACGGCGGTGGAAGCCATCCGCAAGGGCGCGTTCCAATATCTGGCCAAACCCATCCGCCTGGATGAACTGTGCCTGGTGGCCGGCAAGGCGCTGGAAAAACGCCGCCTGCACCTGGAAGTCGTCTCGTTGCGCCAACGGCTGGAGGCGTCCGACCAGCCCTATATCGTGGGCAACAGCCCCCCGGTGCGCGCGCTCAAGGAAACCATCGCCCAGGTGGCCCCTGTGGACTGCAACGTGCTGGTGCTGGGCGAAACCGGCACGGGCAAGGAACTGGTCGCCCGCTCGCTGCACGCCCTGTCCAACCGCCGCACCGAACGCCTCCTGGCCGTGAACTGCGCCTCGTTCAGCGACGAACTGCTGGCCAACGAACTGTTCGGCCACGAAAAAGAAGCCTTCACCGGCGCCCAGGGCGTGAAAAAAGGCCTCATGGAATCCGCCCACAAAGGCACCTTCTTCCTGGACGAGGTGGGCGACATGTCCCTGGCCATGCAGGCCAACCTGCTGCGCGTGCTGGAAAACAAGACACTCATCCGCGTGGGCGGCACCCGCGAGGTGCCCGTGGACGTGCGCATCATCGCGGCCACCAACCGCGACCTGAAAGCCATGGCCGACGAAGGATCGTTCCGGCTCGACCTGTTCTACCGCCTCAACGTCATCACCCTGCACGTCCCGTCCCTGGCCGAACGGCGCGAAGACATCCCGCTGCTGGCCAACTTCTTCCTCTCCCGCTACACCACCGCCATGCGGAAAAATGTGGCGGCCATCGCCGACGAAGCCCTGCGCATCCTCACAGGCTACGAATTCCCCGGCAACGTGCGCGAACTGGAAAACATCGTGGAACGCGCCGTGGTGCTGTGCAACGGCGACACCATCCAACCCGCCCACCTGCCGCCCGACCTGCGCCAGGAACACCACATCGTTCGCCCCGACGAGGACATCGTGTCCCTGGACGAAAACGAACGCCGCTACCTGGCCCGCGTGCTCGAACAAACAGGCGGCAACAAAACCCTGGCCGCCGACCTGCTCGGCCTCAACCGGGGCTCCCTGTGGCGCAAACTGAAACGGTTCGGGCTGGAATAGGAAACGGAGAACGACGAACGAAGGAAGATTTCGCGCTGCGCGCGACCAGGGCTGCGCGCATCTCTGCTCTCGATATCCGTAAGGTTCGTTTCACTCACCTAACGGCTAATCGGCCTGGACTGCGGCAGCGCAACGGCGCTGCACCCGTTTAGGCGGATGAGGGTACGGGCAGGACAAAGAATACGGCGCGATGAGGGTGGGAAGAAGGTGTAGGTGACGGCGGTGTGTGGTGGCGGAAGGCGTGCGTGCGCTTCAGTCCACTCTTGAAGAAAAAGGGTTTTCGGAACAGCGGGAAAACGACCTCCCGCTGTCCCGAAAACCCTTTTCATCAATGGTGAACTGCCCCCATTGGGGCTACCGCCCCAAACCCCGGTTTCCGGTGGTATGGGGGGGGAAAACGAGTCGGCAAAGCTTACGGGAACGATGGCGCGAGTTTTGAAATATGCAGCTGGCCCGCTTATGCCATGCTCATAGTGAAAGCACAGCCTCAAAATCCCCATTGTTTTTCTTTGTTCTTTTCCCTACCCTTTGCGGTAGTATAAACCGGGGTATGGGGCGCCAGCCCCATGGGGGGCAGTGCTGAATTGATAAAGTGAAGGTGGGTTTCAGGGGGATGGGAGGTCGTTTTCCCATCCCCCTGAAACCCACCTTTTCTTTGCCAAGTCTGGACTGAGGGCCAACCGCGCCTGCCGCCACGCCTTCCCCTTGCCCAGCCTCATCGCGCCGTCACGCCAGACCTGCCCGCGTTCTCATCCGCCTACTCGGGGTGCAGGGGGCCGTTCGCCCCCTGCCGGGTCCAGGGCAGCGCCCTGGTCGCGTCGCCCCGACGCGAAATCTTTTCAGTTCCTCCCTATCCTTTCCTTCCCGCCTCGCCCTCGCCCAGCAGCACGGTATCCACGGCGGCGGCGAATTCGTTGACAAAGACCATTTTCACGGCGTCGAGCACTTCCTGTTCCATGGCCATGACTTCGACGCGGTTGCGTTCGGGCAGTACGGCGGTGCGCACGCCCGCCTGTTGGGCGGCGAGGATTTTTTCGCGCAGGCCGCTGACGGGCAGGATGCGGCCCGAGAGGGTGAGTTCGCCGGTGAGGGCCACGTCGCGGCGGGCGGCGCGTCCTGTGAGCAGCGAGAGCAGGGCCATGGCGATGGTGACGCCTGCGGAGGGGCCGTCCTTGGGCACGGCTCCGGCGGGGATGTGCACGTGGATGTCGCTGTCGGCGAAGATGGTTTCGTCGATGCCGAAGGAGGCGGCGTTGCTGCGGATGTGGGAGAGGGCGGTCTGGGTGGATTCCTTGAGCACGTCGCCCAGGGAGCCGGTCATGATGAGGTTGCCGGAGCCTTTCATGCGGGCGGTTTCGATGAAGATGATGCGGCCGCCCGCCTCGCTCCACACGAGTCCGGTGGCCACGCCGGGCAGGTCTTCGGCCTCGGCGGCTTCGAGGGTGAAGCGGGCGGGGCCGAGCATGGCGCGCACCTGGTCCGGGGTGAGGGTGGCGGGCAGGGAGGCTTCTTGTTGCAGCACCATGCGGTTGAGTTTGCGGCACACGCCGCCGATTTCGCGTTCGAGGCTGCGCAGGCCCGCGCCGCGCGTGTAGTCCTGGATGAGGGTATCCATGGCCTCGGGGGTGAAGGCGGCGTCGGTGGGTGTGAGCCCGTTGGCGCGCATTTGGCGTGGGGCGAGGTAGTCGATGCCGATGCGCCGTTTTTCGCCCAGGGTGTAGCAGGGGAAGTGGATGGTTTCCATGCGGTCGCGCAGGGGGGCGGGCAGGTTTTCCATCATGTTGGCGGTGGTGATGAACATGGTGCGCGACAGGTCGAAGGGCACGTCGAGGTAGTAGTCCAGGAAGTGCTTGTTCTGTTCGGGGTCGAGGATTTCGAGCAGGACCGAGGCGGGGTCGCCGCGAAAATCCTGGCCGATCTTGTCGATCTCGTCGAGCATGAACACGGGGTTGTTGACCCCGGCGCGCTTTATTTCGTTGATGATGCGTCCCGGCATGGCGCCCACGTAGGTGCGCCTGTGGCCGCGCAGTTCGGCCTCGTCGCGCATGCCTGCCAGGGACAGGCGGATGAAGGTGCGTTGCAGGGCATTGGCCACGGAGCGGCCTATGGAGGTCTTGCCGGTGCCGGGGGGGCCGGTGAAGCACAGGATGGGGCCGGAGGCGGCGCACACGTGGCGTTTGCGCTCCATGATGTCGCGCACGGTCTCGCGCAGGGTGTCCAGGTTGAGGGGTTTGGGCAGGTAGTGGGCCGCGCCTTTGCGCAGGGCGTCCACGGCGTTGTCCACGGTGGCGTAGCCGGTGACGAGGATGAGTTCGGTTTCGGGCCACTGCGCCTTGACCTGTTCGAGCAGGCGCAGGCCGTCCACCTTTTGCATTTTAAGGTCGGTGACCACGCAATCCACGGGCGTGCCCGCCAGGATATCCAGCGCTTCCTGGCCATTGGACGCGGCGAGCACGGTGCAGGAGAGTTTGCCCAGGGCATAGGCCATGTTGTCGCGGGCAATGGCCTCGTCGTCCACCACCAGCACGCTGGCCTGGCGCAGGCGGCAGGTGATGTTGGAGGCGAGATATTCGAGCACGCGTTCCTTGACCTGGGCGAGGCCGTAGTGTTCGGCGTCGAGGATTTCCTTGGCCCGGGCGAGGTCGAGGTTGTCTTCGGACGATTCGCGCCAGGGCATGGCCAGCAGCATTTCCACGTAGCTGAGGCCGAGGCCGTGTTCGGCCACGGACGGGTCGGTGCGGTCGAGCTTGTCCAGTTCCGCCTCGGCCACCACGCGCACCTTGTCCGGCAGGCGCGCGCCGCCCACGGCGCGGCGCAGCTTGGCCAGCGTGCCCGGATCTTCCGGTGCCGGCGGCGCCTTGGGTTCACTTCTGGTAAATAGTCCCATGCTCTGCTCCCTGTTCTTGGCGAAGCGCGGGGGTGCGCCTCGCCGGGCGGCCTATCGCTGGGGATGAGCCACCGATAGGACACTAGCACTGCGCCTTGTGGCGCTCCACCGTTTTTTGCGCTGCAATTTGCAGCACCCCTTATATCCCGCCAGCCTAGGCTCCACGCCATTTTCTTCGAATATGCAGCACGCCTGCTGCCCTACCCGCTGCAAATTGCAGCACAACACCGCCCTCCGCCGTTCGGATATCAAAAAATAATGCATATATTACAGTATGTTACATAAAAAATCGGATTCGGCATGGTCTCTGCAATTAAGGAGGCAACAGTGACACCGCCCATGTGGCTGATGGGCAAACGATCGGGGAAATAATGAAGTTCTTCAAGATGTTGGAACAACTTTCGGCTTCGGTCGCCTTTGCGGAGGAAGGCGAGTGGGCCTCGGCGCTGGAGATGCTGCAACACCAGTCCGCAAACAAAAAGATAGTCATCGCCTACGAAGGTGATGTCGTGAACAAGGAACTGGTGGATTATTCATTCAATATTTCGCAACGGGTCAAGTACGACATGTTGTTCGCATACATCGTGAACCAGAAGAAGCTGGCACGCATGGGAAAGAACAAGATGCGGGCATTTACCGACAAGATTAAGGAAGACGTACAAAATAGTCTTACCCCGGTATTTTCCGATGCGAAGAAAGCAGGAGTACACGCAAGTCACATCATCGTATTCGATAATTTTCAGGATGCCGTACTTAAGCTGTGTCGTGACGTTAAGAAGATTGAGTTTCTTGTTCTTGGTTGCAAAGAAACGTGTGTGAGCCACCTGAAAGTTCAGGTGCCCTACTTCTACTTTAAATAGTGGCGACGGGAATCTCGCCTCTTCATGGCGAAGAGACGCGTCCCCACCACACAGCACAAGGAGTTCGTCATGAACATTCGGCAACATATCGAAGCGATTTTCGCCGCTGTGGCTTTTGCGGAACAAGGTGATTTTGATACCGCGCAGCGCATTGCGCAAGGCAAGGTAGCCGGGCGTGCCCAGACCACCCGGAAGCAGTCCCAGGACAATCGGGCGCGCGTGCGCGTCTGATGCTGCCATGAACACCACACAACCCAAGGAGCATGCAGTGACCACCATTCAAGAACGTAAGCGCAAGGCGCGGAACAAGGCCTTGATGTTCGGCGTAGTAAGCGTCGCCCTTTACGCATCCGTTTTCAGCTACGCAGACACCCTGGTGCACATGTTCGCCAAGGGCGGCATGTATACCCTTCTGCCCGTGGCCACGGTCTTCGTCTTCTCGTACGTGCACGGCACGTTTGCCGGCAACTTCTGGTCCGCTCTCGGCATCGAGGCGTCCCACAAGGCTGGCAAGAAGGTCCAGAAGAGCGACGCGACCCGGAAGACCCCCGCTGCCCGGCCCCAGGCCAGGGTTTCCGCGTAACCGCTGCAACAGATCGCCAGTTTTAAGGAGCAAGAACCATGGGACACGACGTCTTGGCTGAAAATCTGCGGTTCATCGACCTGACGATGGTCGGTATCCTCTTTCTCTTCTTCGTCGGCTTTGTCGGCGGCCTTGTCAGCGGCTTCATCGGATCGGGCGGCGCCTTCGTGCTCACTCCAGGCATGATGAGCCTGGGCGTCCCCGGCCCGGTGGCCGTGGCCAGCAACATGTGCCACAAGTTCCCCAAGGCGCTGGTGGGCGCGCTCAAGCGCTACCGCTACGGCCAGGTGGACATCAAAATGGGCCTCATCGTGGGCGTGTCCGCCGAAATCGGCGTGCAGATCGGCATCCAGATCCAGCGCATGATCCTTGAAGCCTGGGGACAGGCCGGGTCCAACCTCTACGTCAGCGTGGCCTTTGTGTTGGTGCTCGTGTCCGTGGGCGGCTTTGTCCTGAAGGACGCCATCAACATCAAGCGCACCGGCGGCGAAGAAAAGCCGACCATGCTCTCCAAGCGGTTGCAGGCCATCAACCTGTGGCCCATGATGACCTTCAAGGGCAGCGGCCTGCGCATCTCCTTCTGGTTCACCGCGCCTGTGGGCCTGGCCGCCGGCCTCCTGGCCGCGACCATCGCCGTGGGCGGCTTCGCGGGCGTACCCGGCATGATCTACATCATCGGCATGTCGAGCCTCATGGCGTCCGCCACCGAGCTCGTCGTGGCGTTCGTCATGGGCCTGGGCGGCACCATGGTGTGGGCCTTCTACGGCATGGTGGACATCCGCCTGACCCTCATCATCCTGGCCGGTTCCCTGTTCGGCGTGCAGCTCGGCGCCATCGGCACCACCTACGTCAAGGACTACGCCATCAAGTTCGTCATGGCCACCATCATGCTCATCGTGGCGCTGTCGCGCGGCCTGGCCATGCCCAAGTACCTGGTGCAGCTCGACCTGCTCACCATGGACGGCGGCCTGGTCGCCGTGCTCGGCAAGATCAGCTTCGTGCTCATGTGCTTCGCGCTGCTGGTGGGTGCGTTCATCATCCTCAAGGCCATGGTTGTGGGCCGCCGCGCCGAGCGCCTTGAACTCGAGGGGCAGGCCGCGGCGGTCGCCCACGGCTAGGCAGCCCATCCCGGAAACAAAAGGGAGAACGTCATGTACACAAGCATCTGCGTAGCCTACGACGGCAGCGATTCAGCCCAGAACGCCCTGGAACAGGCCGCGACCCTGGCCGCCTCCGAAGGCTCGGCGCTGCATATCGTGACCGTGGTGCCCGGATATCAGGGCGACCTGCGCCTCCTGGGCGACACCAAGGCCTTGAAGCAGTTGCGCGCCCAGTACGAGTCCTCCCTGCAACACGCCCTCGCAACGGCCGAGGCCCGCGGCGTGCGGGCCTCGGCCTCCCTGCGCGAGGGCGAACCCTGCGAAGAAGTCCTTGCCTACGCCGAAGAGGTGCAGGCGGATCTGGTGGTGGTGGGCAAGCGGTCCGCGCCGCTGCTCGACGCCCTGCCCGTGGGCTCCGTGGCCATGAACATCATCCGCCTGGCCTCGCCCGACGTCATGGTGGCCCCGGCCCACAGCGCCCCCCTCAACATGGGCGCCCTGTTCCTGGCCTATGACGGTTCCGAAAGCGCCAACCGCGCCGCACGCAAGGCCAGCCGCCTGGCCGCGAGCTACGGCGCCCGCCTCATCGTGGCCACGGCCTACGAAATGTCTCTGGAAACCTTTGCCCTGTCGCCCCGCGCCGAGGAAGCCCTGTGCGCCAAGGCCCGCGACATGCAGCACACCGCCCTGGACATCGCCGCCGCCGCAGAGGTGCGCAACGCCATCCCGGTGGTGCGCCACGGCAACCCCACCTACAAAACACTGGCCGACGAGGCCATGCTGCGCCAGGCCGGGCTCATCGTGCTTGGCTCCAAGGGCCGGGGCGGCCTGTCCCGCCTGCTGCTCGGCAGCGTGGCCGAACGCCTCATCGCCGTCAGCGCCTGCCCCGCGCTCGTGGTCAAGGAGAACGGACATGCCTGATGCCTTTGGCGGAGAGACCGCCGTACCCACGTTTATCGATCCCTCCGGCACGGCTGTGGCCATAGACGTGCATGACGCCGTCGCCGTGGAGGAGCCCATGACGCCGGGCCGTGTGTTGGCCGGCGCTCCCCAGGGGGGCCAAAAACCGCGCCATTACGTGGTCGTGCGCGTGGAAGACGGCGACCCCGCCACCGTGCATGTGAAGGTGGCGCGCCCCTCGTTGTGGAAGTCCGTGCTGCTGGCCGCGCTGCTCGGGGCCAGCTGGTACGTGATCCAATACCTCGTGGAACATATTTTCTGACCGGGGTGCCTGTGCGGCCTTGTCCATGGTGGACGTTGCGGCGCGGGCATCCACATTGAGTCGGTCGGAAAGCGGCGCAGCCGCGCCGCAATGGCGCGGGCGATGGAGAACCCCCTGCATCGCCCGCGCCTTTTTCATGCGCGCCGAAAACCGGAACCCTGGCTTCCGTTCACTCCATATTTTTTCAAAATACCCTTCCATATCAGTAGGCTACCGAATGGCATACCCCTTGCTAAACGTGTGTGTTTGCGGCACAACGCCACACGAGACCATGCAAAGGATGGAACCATGAAGAAGGATCGCTCCACGCCCAGCCCCAAGGCCGCCCCCACCGGCAAGCGCGCCTCGGCCAAGGGCGCCGGCAAGGCCGCCACGGCGCAACAGCCCGCCTCCGAACCCGACCCGGCGGCACCGCAAGCCACGGCTCCGGCGCCCGCCGTGGCCACCCTCTCCTTCAACGGCGTCACCTGCCAGCTGCCCATCGTCACCGGGGCGGAAGGCGAAGCCGCCCTGGACATCTCGCAACTGCGCGCCCAGACGGGGCTCATCACCCTGGACCAGGGCTATGGCAACACAGGGGCAAGCAAAAGCGCCATCACCTTTGTGGACGGCGAACGGGGCATCCTGCGCTACCGGGGCTATCCCATCGAGGAACTGGCCGAGCGCAGCACCTTCATCGAAACCGCCATGCTGCTCATCTTCGGCGAACTGCCCACCGCGCGGGAGCGCGCCGTGTTCCGCGACCAGCTGGGCGACAACGAGCTGCTGCACCAGGACATGCTGCACCACTTCGAAGGCTTTCCGCCCAATGGCGAGCCCATGTCCATCCTGTCCGCCGTGGTCAACGCCCTGGGCAGCTTCCTGCCCGGTTCCATGGGCAACGCAGCGCCCGGCTCGGGCGACCTGGGCAGCGACGCCGCGTTCCGTCTCACGGCGGCCAAGCTCATCAGCAAGGTGCGCACCATCGCGGCCTTCAGCTACCGCAAGTCGCAAGGCCTGCCCTTTGTCTTTCCCGACCCGGCCCTGCGCTACTGCGCCAATTTCCTGCACATGATGTTCTCCCTGCCCTTCCGGCGCTACGAGCCGCCACTGGGCGCCGTGCGCGCCCTCGACCTGTTCCTGCTGGTGCACGCGGACCACGAGCAGAACTGCTCGTGCTCCACCGTGCGCATGGTCAGCTCCACCCAGGCCACCCTGTTCGCCTCTGTCTCGGCGGGCATCTGCGCCCTGTGGGGCCGCCTGCACGGCGGCGCCAACGCCGAGGTCATCCGCATGCTCCAGTCCATCCGGGACGGCGGCCTGTCGGTAAAGGAATGCATCGAGAAGGTGAAGCAAAAGGAATTCCGGCTCATGGGTTTTGGCCACCGCATCTACAAGCGGTACGACCCCCGCGCCGTGATCCTGAAAAAGGCGGCGGACAACCTGTTCAAGCACGTGGGCGTGCAGGACGACCTCTTTCTCATCGCCCAGGAGCTGGAGGCGGCCGCCCTGTCCGACGACTACTTTGTCGAGCGCAGCCTGTATCCCAATGTGGACTTCTACTCCGGACTCATCCTCAAGTCCCTGGGCATTCCCACGCCCATGTTCCCGGTCATGTTCGCCATAGGGCGGCTGCCCGGCTGGATAGCCCACTGGCGCGAGGAAACCGAAAACCCGGCCACCCGCATCCACAGGCCGCGCCAGATCTATGTGGGGCATGGCGTGCGTTCCTACGTGCCCATGGACCTGCGCGATAAATCCTGATCCATCGCCTTTGCGGCATGGTGGCGCTGCCCAGGCCTGCGGGTGCGCCGCCACATCTTGCAAAACGGCAGGCGAGGGTATACGTGCGGCTATGAGGCCGCATGTGCGGCGCTCGCCTCTTGCCACACGCGGGAAACACCATGCCGAGACTGAACATCCTGGCGGCCACGGACAACGCCGACGCCGTGGCCGTGCTGAAGAAAAGCCTGTCCACGGGGGCGCGGCTCGACACCGCCTCGTCACGGGCCTCGCTGGAAGTCTCCTTTCCCAAAAAGACGTATGACTTTGTTTTCATTGACATTGGCATCCTGCGCACCGCCCCCGACACCGCCAACTCCGTCAAAAGCGACCTCCAGTTCTTTTGGCGCACCTGCCCCAGCGCGCAAATCGTGGTCATGGCCCAGCCGGAGCGGCTGCGGGCCGTGGTGGACATCGTCAAGGCGGGCGCGAGCAACTATCTGACCTATCCCCTGTCGCCCGAGGAAGTGTCCTTTGTGGTGCACAGCCTGTCCGACATGGTGCAGATGGAGTCGGAACTGCGCTACCTGCGCGGCTCGCAGAGCAAGCCCTTCTCGTCGCTCATCTCCTCGTCGCGCAATCCGGCCATGCACAAGGCGCTGGAAAAAATGACCATGGTGGCCACCACCAAGTCACTGGTGCTGCTCACCGGCGAAACCGGCACCGGCAAAAGCGTGTTCGCCCGTTTTCTCCACGACTTGAGCCCCCGCGCCGACCGCCAGTTCATCGGCGTGCACTGCGGCGCCATTCCGGACACCCTGCTGGAGAGCGAGCTCTTTGGCCATGAAAAGGGCGCCTTTACCGGCGCGGTCAGGCGCAAGCTCGGCAAGTTCGAGATCGCCAACGGCGGCACCCTGTTCCTGGACGAGATAGGCACCATCACCCCCCCGGCCCAGGTCAAGCTGTTGCAGGTGCTGCAGGAACGCACCTTCCAGCGCGTGGGCGGCGACACCAACATCGAGACCGACGCGCGCATCATCGCGGCCACCAACAACGACTTGAAGGCCATGGTCGATGCCGGGATGTTCCGCAACGACCTCTTCTACCGGCTCAACGTCTTCCCCATCGAGATCCCCCCCCTGCGCGAGCGCAAGGAGGACATCCCGCTCCTGGTCAACGCCTTCCTCAAAAAGCTGACGCGGGAATACGGCAAGGACATCAACGACGTGCACCCCACCGTGCTCGACGCCTTTACCGCCTACAACTGGCCCGGCAACGTGCGCGAACTGGAAAACCTGATGGAGCGGGCCTACATCCTGGAAACGGCCCACGTGCTCACGCCCGAGAGCTTTCCCTGCGACCTCTTCTCGCTGGACGTCCCGGCGGCCACCATCCCCCTGGACCTGACCATGACCCTGGCCGCGTTCCGCGAAGGCGCCAAGGAAAACGCCGAACGCCAATACCTGAAAGAGGTGCTGGCCCAGTGCAAGGGCAAGGTCAACCTCTCCGCGTCGCGCGCCGGCATCACCCCCCGCCAGCTGCACAAGCTGCTCACCCGCTACGGCATCAGCAAGGCCGACTACAAATAGCCCGCATCGCGTTTTTCGGTCCTTGCCGTTCCGACTTTTTCCGGCGTGTTCCGTCTGTTTTTATCATATAATTCTAGGTTGATATAAGTACTCCATCCCCTTTTCCCCCTTCCATTGCCCCTCTTTTGCCCCTGGGCGCGCCTGGCGCGGCCCGCGAATGCGCCGGCATCGGAACAACGAGTTCCACATCGCACCGACGTCGATTACAATATACAATAAAACAAGTAAGTTAATGCATTGGCCCTGTTCTTGCCTAGGGCGACTTGTCTTGCGGCGGAGGCCGCGCAACAGCAGGCGGGACCATGCATGAACCAGTCTCACAAGAAGAACGACGACCTGATTACCGTCCGTGGCGTGCTGGCGCCGCACAGCTGGGATGCGGCCTACAACGTGAAAAAGCTGCTCCTGCAGGCGGAAAACGAGGAAGAGTACCTTCTGGCCGAAGACGCCACCAGCAAGCTGCTGTCCGAATGCTGCCCGGCCTTTGTGCAGGTCACCGGACGGTTGCACCGCGACCGCAACGGCACCCGGCTTGAAGTGGTGATGTACGACATCCTGAACCGATAGCCCGGCGCCCTTGGCCGCAGACAGGAAAACACGACCATGCGCACCATGCCGCAACACCATGCCGCACACGCCGCCAGGCGGTGGGCCGCCGGGCTGGCCGCCACGCTGCTGCTCGCCGCATCGCTCGCCTGGGGCGGCGCGCCGATCACGGTCACGGGCATTGTGGGCGTGAGCGACACCTCCCTCTTCGTCATGGACGACACGGGCTCCACCTATCTGCTGCTGCACGCGGATGTGCTGGAGGGCGACCGGGTGCGGGTGGTGGGCGAATTGGTGGATAAAAACGGCGAAGCCGCCATCGAGGTCTTCTCGATGGAACTGCTGGACGGCACGCCAGACGCCCCGGCCGACGACGCCCCGGCAGGCGGTACGCCGGACACTGGAAAAACGAACTGAAACAGCATCCCTTAACCGGGAGAGGCCGCGTCCTCCCCGAGCCATCCATACGAGAGGAAGAAATGGACAAAGAAATCGTGGCCGCCGATTGCGAACCTCCCAGTCGAGTTGAGATCGCTTCCGGGGTGTTGCAACCCCTTGCCGCCCTGCGCGACGCCCTGACGCCGCGCCCGGCCACACCCACCGTTCCCGGCACATCCGCCCTTGCGACGCCTGCCGCGCCCAAGGGCTGCATACGGGCCTCGGCCAATGCCGAAGCCTTCCGCAAGCGTTTTTTCCCCCAGGCCACCCGCGCCGACTGGAACGACTGGCGCTGGCAGCTCGCCAACCGCATCAAGGACGCCGCCACCCTGCGCCGCATGATCGACCTGTCCGATGACGAACGGACCGGCCTGTACGCGGGCGAAGGCGCGTTTCCCTTTGCCGTGACGCCCTATTACGCGTCGCTGATCGATCCGCACAACCCGGCCCAGCCCTTGCGCCGCTGCGTCATCCCCACGGGCCACGAGCGCGTCATGGGCCCGGGCGAGGCCGCCGACCCGTTGGGCGAGGAGCACGACAGCCCCGCGCCCGGCCTGGTGCACCGCTATCCCGACCGCGTGCTCTTCCTCACCACGCACGCCTGCTCCACCTATTGCCGCTACTGCACCCGCTCGCGCCTGGTGGGCGGCGTCACGCAGGATCCGTCCATGCGCTCGCGCTGGGAGCAGGCCATCGACTACATCCGCCGCACCCCGCAGGTGCGCGACGTGCTGCTGTCCGGCGGCGACCCCCTGGTCATGGCCGACGAGACCCTTGACTGGCTGCTGTCCCAGATCCGCCGCATCCCCCATGTGGAGATCGTGCGCATAGGCACCAAGACACCCATGGTCCTGCCCCAGCGCATCACCCGCTCCCTGGTCAAGATGCTGCGCAAGTACCATCCGCTGTTCATCAGCGTGCACTGCACCCATGCCCAGGAGCTGACCCTGGAAAGCCGCGAGGCGTTCACCCGCCTGGCCGACGCGGGCATCCCCCTGGGCAGCCAGACCGTGCTGCTGCAAGGCGTGAACGACAGCCCCGAGGCGCTCAAGGCGCTGTACCACGGCCTGCTGCGCGTGCGCGTGCGCCCCTACTACCTCTACCAGTGCGACCCGGTCATGGGCACGGCCCATTTCCGCACCACGGTGGCCGACGGGCTGCGCATCATGCAGGGGCTGCGCGGCCACACCTCGGGCTACGCCGTGCCCACCTACGTCATCGACGCCCCTGGCGGCGGCGGCAAGGTGCCAATCTATGCGGACACCATGGTCGGCCGCGACGGCGACGACCTGCTCCTGCGCAACTATGAGGGCGGCATCTACCGCTACCCCGACCCGGCAAACGGCTGCGGCTGCGCGGCCCCCTTGCCAGAACACGCATGAAACACAAGCATCTCGCGCCCGCCGCTTCCCAGACCGGGAGCGGCGGGCCACAGACGGAAGACAACGCCACGGGTATGCCGTCCGAAACAGACCCCGCCCTGGTGTCGTATTTTGCGGATCCCTTGCCGGATGCCTTCGCGGACGAAGACGATGACCCGCCATCCCGCAAAAAGAACCGCAGGCAAAAACTCGACCGCAAGCGCGCGGGCAAGATGCGCGACGCCGACTGGTAGACAGCGCGGCCTGTGGAGGCCGCGCCGCTGACCCTTGTCCGGCCCGTGGAGGCCGCGCCGCTGTCCCTTGCCCGGCCCCAACAGGAGCTCCCCATGCGCATTGCCGTGTTGCACGACATCATCCCCGCCGACGCCCCGCCGGACCAGCACGACGGCCTGGCCCAGGCCCAGGCCGTGGGCGCGGCCCTGCTGCTGCTGGGGCACGAGCCCCTTCCCCTGGGATTTCCCGCTGACGCGGCGGCGGCGCGGACCGCGCTTGCGGCCTGCGCGCCGGACATGGTGTTCAACCTGGTGGAAGCGCCGGGCGGCAAAGGCAGCAACATCCACCTTGCCCCGCAATTGCTGGAGGACATGGGCCTGCCCTTTACCGGCGCGGGCGCGGCGGCCATGCGCCTGTCCACCAACAAGCTGGCGGCCAAACAGGCCATGCGCGCGGCGGGCGTGCCCACCCCGGACTGGATGGATCTGGCCAAAAACCGCAACAACGAACCGGCAAACAACAGCCACACCGCAATACCGCAACGGGTCATCGTCAAGTCCGTGTGGGAACACGCCTCCATCGGCATGGACGCCGCCTCCGTGCTCTACCCCACGGAATGGGACGATATCCTGGCCGCCTTGCGCGCCCGGCAGGCGCGGTGGGGGGGCGAATGGTTCGCCGAAGCCTTTGTGGCGGGCCGCGAATTCGCGGTGACGCTGCTGGACGGGCCCGAGGGCGCGGCAGCGCCCCAGGTGTTGCCCCCGGCGGAAATGCTGTTCCTGGACTTTGACCCAAGGACGCCGCGCATCATCGACTATGCGGCCAAGTGGGATCCGGACTCCCCGGCCTATGGCAAGACCCCGCGCACCTTTGACCTTGCGCCGCACGACGCGGCGCTTGTGGACCGGTTGCGGGACACCGCCCTGGCCTGCTGGCGGGTGTGCGGCCTGTCCGGCTACGCCCGCGTGGATTTTCGCGTGGACGCGGCGGGCACGCCCCTGGCCATCGACATCAACGCCAACCCCTGCATCGCGCCGGACGCGGGGTTTGCCGCCGCCCTGCACCGCGCGGGCATCGGCTACGAAGAGGCCATCGCCCGCATTGTGGCCGCTCCCCTGCGCCGCACAATCGATTCTGCCGCAACGGGCGCAACAGGCGCAACGCCCACCCCTTCGGGCGCTCGCGCCTGATTCCGGGAGCCAGGCCATGTTCCGCATCCGCCGCGTGTTCGACGACCTGTTGCCCGTGGACCGGCAGGCCATCGCCCAGGTCCAGGACATCCTCGCGCGCCAGTTCCCGCTCATTGCGCCCAAGGAGGTGCGGGACATCCCGGCCAACCTGCGCGACCCGCTCAAGCACCGGTTCCGCTCCATCCTCTACGTGGCCGAATCGCGGCGCGAGATCCGGGGGTTCGCCCTCATGCTGCACGTGCCGGACTGCGCCTTCTGCTACCTGGACTATGTGTCCGCCCGCCCAGGCGGGACCGGCGGCGGCGTGGGCGGGGCGCTGTACCAGCGCGCGCGCGACGAGGCGCTTTCCCTGGACGCGGTGGGGCTGTTTTTCGAGTGCCCTTCCGACGACCCGGCCATCTGCCTGGACAAGGAGCCCCTCAAGGCCAACCGGGCCCGGCTGCGGTTCTACGAGCGGTTCGGGGCCCGGCCCATCGTGGACACGGCCTACGAGACGCCGCTCACGCCGGGTGGCGACACCTCGCCGCCGGTCCTGGTGTACGACCCCCTGGGCCGCACCAAGCCGTTGCGCCGCGACACGGCGCAAACCGTGGTGCGCGCCGTGTTGGAGCGTAAATACGGCCACCGCTGTCCGCCCGGCTACATCGACATGGTGCTGGCCTCCTTTCGCCACGACCCGGTGCGCATCCGCGCCCCGCGCTATGTCGATGCGCCTCCGGCGCCACCCGTGCCGTCCTGCCGCCCCTGCATCGCACTCACGGTGAACGACAAGCACGACATCCATCATGTGCACGAGCGGGGCTATGTGGAATCGCCCGCCCGCGTGCGCGCCATTCTCAAGCGGCTCATGCCCTCGGGCATGTTCGAGCAGGTGGCGGTGCGCCATTTTTCCGAGCGCCACATCCTGGCGGTGCACGACAAGGAGATGGTGGCCTACTTCAAGCGCGCCTGCGCCGGACTCAAGGAAGGGGAGTCCCTCTATCCCTACGTCTTCCCCATCCGCAATGCGGCCCGGCCGCCCAAGGATCTCCCGGTGCGCGCGGGTTATTACTGCATCGACACCTTTACGCCGCTCAACCGCAATGCGTATCTTGCGGCCCAGCGGGCCGTGGACTGCGGGCTGACCGCCGCCGACACCCTGCTCACGGGCCGCCGCCTGGCCTACGCCCTGGTGCGCCCGCCCGGCCACCACGCCGAACGGCGCAGCTTTGGCGGCTTCTGCTATTTCAACACCGCAGCGGTCGCCGCGCAGTTTTTGTGCGCCCACGGCAAGGTTGCGATTCTGGACATGGACTACCACCACGGCAACGGCGCGCAGGATATTTTTTACGAGCGCCCCGACGTGCTCACCCTGTCCATCCACGGCCACCCATCCTTTGCCTACCCCTATTTTTCGGGATTCGCCGAGGAGCGGGGCGCTGGGCCAGGGCTGGGCTACAACCGCAACTATCCCCTGGGGGAAATTGTGGACGGCCCGGCCTACCGCACGGTGCTGGCGCGCGCCCTGGAGCGGGTACGCCGTTTCAAGCCCCTGTTTCTCATCATCGCCCTGGGCCTGGACACCGCCCGCAACGACCCCACGGGCACCTGGACGTTTACGGCGGACGATTTTTTCGAAAACGGCCTGCTTGCGGGCGGCCTGGGCCTGCCCACCCTGGTGGCGCAGGAAGGTGGCTACCGCATCCCCTCCCTGGGGGCCAACGCCCGCCGCTTTTTCGATGGCCTGCGCCAGGGCATGTATGGCCGCACCCGACCCCTGGTGAACGGAAAGACCCTCAAACCAAACGGCCCCAGGCCGCTGTCCGAGATACGCCATGACCACGACTGACCACACAGGCGGCCTGGTGCTGCGCCATATTGTTCGCCCCGAGGACGAGGCCTCGGTACGCGCCATCGTGGCCTCCACGGCCCTGTTCTCCGACGAGGAGCTGGACATCGCCGCCGAACTGGTGCGCGAGCACCTGCGACAGGGCGAGGCCTCCGGCTATCTCTTCCTCTTTGCGCAACAGGCGGGCGTGACCGTGGGCTATGCCTGCTACGGCCCCATTCCCGGCGCCGAGGGCAGCTATGACCTGTACTGGATCGCCGTGCGCCAGGATCTGCGCGCCAAGGGCGTGGGCTCGGCGCTCCTGGCCGCTGCGGAAGCGGCCATGGCCGCGCGGCAGGGCCGCCGCATCTTCATCGAAACCTCCTCGCGCGACGACTACGGCCCCACCCGCCGCTTCTACGCCAAGCACGGCTATGCGGTGGAGGCGGAAATACGGGATTTCTACCGCCCCGGCGACCACAAGGTCATCCTGGGCAAAACGCTCTGACCACCGCCTTGAGAACAGGAACTCCGTGTTCCGACTGCGCACGGGGCTACATTTTAAGATGTTATTTCAAACAGTTGCACTATGGCCTATAGATTGCATTTGGTTTGGTTGATCGATTGATACGCTCCAGGGTTCGCAGGTTGTACCAGGTGCTCGCCACCAGAAAGGAGTACGCCATGCCTGCTTGCAGTGGCATCAACAAACCTGATCCCTTCACGGCGCTTCGCCGCGCGTCATCGGACGCGCTGGGCTCCTCTGGCGCGGCTCTGCGGGCCGCCGCTTCCTCCCTGGCCGCCTCACGTCTTGTGCCGGACACCGGCTGCCGGCGGCTGCGGCGCGGCCTGATGCTCGTGGCCAGCCTTTCCTTCAGCTAAGTCTTCCCCCCCCTCGCGCGGAAAGCGGAACGGACCGCAAGGCGACGCCCGGCGTCGGCCTGTGGTCGTTTCGGTATAGACAACACCCAACAGGCAAGGAGATGAGGGTATGGCAGGACAAACCAACGGACATGCGGATGTTGTGGTCGACAAGGGCAAATCGAGTTGGTCGGACCTGTGGAAAAAGGAGGATTACTGGGCCATCTGGCTCGCCTTCGGTCTGCTCGCGGTCGGCATGATGATCTTCCTGCCCCGCCCCCCGGCGGACATGGACGACATCTTCGCCACATCCAACGCCATCATGGCGGAAGAGGCGCAAAAGGCGCCGTTCAAGACCATCGAATACCTCAAGGCGCAGGACGCCAAGGGCAAGGTGGTGGCCACCAGCCTGCCCTATGCCAAGACCATCGCCTCGTATCTGGCGCATCCACAGGGATGGTCCGCCAATCCCCTGGATTCCTTCATGCTCTCGCAGGAGGCCGTTGACGCCAAAAACGCCAAGGCCATGCCCAAGTATGAGGCGGCCAAGGCAGCCGAAGAGACCTCTCTGGCCAGCGCCAGGGCGGCCCAGGCCGCCGCGTCGGATGCGGAGTTCAAGGACGAGCAGCTGAACCTGGCCGCCAAGGCCGCCATCGCCGACTGGCGCATCGCGAGCAAAAAGGCGTCCGACGCCAAAAAGAAGACCACGGGCAAGGGGTTCAACCTGGTGCCCAAGCTCATCGCGCTGGGCGTGCTGCTGGGACTGTTCTACGCCATCGGCATGCTCTTCATGGGCCATACGGTGGGCGCATTCCTCAAGGGCTTCGGCTTTGTCTTCCTCGTCGCCGTGGGCGCGTACGTGTGCGCGCAACAGGCCACGGTCAAGCACTACGGCATCGAATACGCGGCCTGGGCCGTGCTCTTCGGCATGGCCATCTCCAACACCGTGGGCACGCCCAAATGGGTGCTCCCGGCGGCGCAGACCGAGTATTTCATCAAGACCGGCCTGGTGCTGCTGGGCGCGGAGGTGCTGTTCAACAAGGTCGTGGCCATCGGCATTCCCGGCATCTTCGTGGCCTGGGTCGTCACGCCCATCGTGCTCGTCTCCACCTTCATCTTTGGCCAAAAGGTGCTCAAGATGGAGTCCAAGACGCTGAACATCACCATTTCGGCGGACATGAGCGTGTGCGGCGTGTCCGCGGCCATCGCCACGGCGGCGGCCTGCCGCGCCAAGAAGGAGGAGCTGACCCTGGCCGTGGGCCTGTCCCTGGTGTTCACCGCCATCATGATGGTGCTCATGCCCCTGTTCATCAAGGCCGTGGGCATGCCCCACGTGCTGGGCGGGGCATGGATGGGCGGCACCATCGACTCCACCGGCGCGGTGGCCGCGGCGGGCGCGTTCCTGTCCGAACAGGCGCTGTATGTGGCCGCCACCATCAAGATGATCCAGAACGTGCTCATCGGCGTCACGGCCTTCTGCGTGGCGGTGTACTGGTGCTACAAAGTGGACTGCGTGCCCGGCCAAACCGTGAGCGCGTGGGAAATCTGGCACCGCTTCCCCAAGTTCGTGCTCGGCTTTTTGGCCGCGTCGGTCATCTTCTCGTTCATCTTCGGCAGCCTTGGCTCGGATGTGGGCAACGCGATGCTCGACCATGGCGTGCTGCGCGGCTTCACGCGGCCCATCCGCGAGTGGTCGTTCTGCCTGGCCTTCACCAGCATCGGCCTGGCCACCAACTTCCGTGAACTGGGCCACTACTTCAAGGGCGGCAAGCCGCTCATCCTGTACGTGTGCGGCCAGTCCTTCAACCTGGCCCTGACCCTGGGCATGGCCTATGTCATGTTCTACAAGGTCTTCCCGGAAATCACGGCCAGCATCTAGGAGAACGGCATGCAACAGAAACTGGTTCCCACGCGGGTAAAATCCCGTCTCAAGGGAGTGCTCCAGCTTGCCGTGGTGCTCGGCGTCATGTGGTCGTTCATGCAGGGGGGCGGCCCCTGGCTGGAACGCCATTTCACCCCCCTGGGCGACATGGCGGCCTTCATCGACCGCACGGGCATTGAAACGAACAAGTTCTGGTACACGGACATCGCCATAACCCGCGAGGCCGAACTGGGGGCACGCTGTTCCCTGCGCTTTCCCCCGGCCGGCCCCAGGCAGTAGCGCATAGACCCCGCACAACGAACCCTGTACAATGGCGTCGGCTCTAGGGCCGACGCCATTTTTCGGGAGAACCCCATGCTGACTCTTCTACTGCTGACGGGCGGCGCCGCCGCCCTGACCCTGGGCGCAAGCCTGCTGGTCAAGGGCGCGTCGCGCCTGGCCCTTGCCCTGGGCATACCGCCTCTCCTGGTCGGGCTCACGGTGGTGGCCTGCGGCACCAGCGCGCCCGAACTCTTTGTCAGCGTCACCGGCGCGTTGACCGGCAACGCGGCCATTGCCCTGGGCAATGTGGTGGGCAGCAACATCTTCAACATCCTGCTCATTCTGGGGCTGTCCGCCCTGGCGGCTCCGCTGGCCGTGTCGGTCGACCTCGTGCGGCGGGACATCCCGGTCATGATCGGCCTGTCCGGCCTGGTGTGGGCCTTTGCTGCCAACGGAACCGTGGGCAAGCTGGAAGGTTTTTTTCTGGTGCTGTGCCTGATCGCCTATCTGGCCACGCTGGCGGGCAAGGGCGGCGAGGCCCGGAACGGCTCGACTCCGGCGGACGCACCCGGCGGCCAACCGCCCCGCGCCACGCGCGCGGATGTGGCGCGCGCCTGCGCCGAGGTGGCAGCCGGGCTGGCGCTATTGGTGTTCGGGTCGCAATGGTTCATAGACGGCGCGGTCACCGTGGCGCGGCAACTGGGCATGGACGACCTGATGGTGGGGTTGACGCTGGTGGCGGGCGGCACCTCGCTGCCGGAGCTGGCCACATCCGTGGCCGCGAGCATGAAGGGCGAGCGGGACATCGCCGTGGGCAACGTGGTGGGCAGCAACATCTTCAACCTGCTGGCCGTGCTCGGCGTCACGACCCTGTTCACGCCGGCGGGCGTGGCGGTCGCGGCCCAGACCGTGGCCTTCGACATGGCGGTCATGACCGGCGTGGCCATCACCTGCCTGCCCATGTGCGTCAGCGGGGCGCGGGTGTCGCGTGGCGAGGGCGGGGTGCTGGTGGCCTATTACATGGGCTACGTGGTCGTGCTCTATCTCCATGCCGTGGGCAGCCCGCTGGCGCCCGCGCTTGGCAAGGCCGTGGCCTACGGCCTCATTCCCGCCGTGGCGCTTGTGCTGTGCCTGCCGCTGGCGCGGGGCGCGGGCGGGGCGGCCATAGCGCGCCACGCCATGCGCGGCGCGCGGCGGCTTGTGGTGCTGGGCGTGGGCGGCGCGGTGCTGGCGGCGGGCGTGGTCATGATCGTCACGCCCGGTCCGGCCGTGGTGTTCATTCCCCTGGGATTGTCCATCCTGGCCACGGAATTCGGCTGGGCCAGGCGGCTGCTGGCCGTGGCGCGCGACAGGCTGCGCCCCCCGCGCTCTTGACAGGCTGTTGCAAGAGGCCGTCCTGGCCTTTTTCACTCCGGCTTGGCAAAAACGCGGATTCGCCATCCCTCACGAGGCATGAACATTCTTTGTTCAGTACGGGCGTTGGCGCGCCTTCCCGGTGCGCACAGGCTGTTGCGCAACAGCCTGCCGCGTTATTCAAAAATCTGGAGCAGCACCCTTTCCAGCTCATCCATTTCCACCGGCTTGGCCACATAACCGTCCATGCCTGCGCTCAAAAAGGCATTCCGGTCTCCGGGCAGGGCGTGCGCGGTCATGGCCACGATGGGAATGTGACGCAACGCGCCAAGGGTTGTGGAAGACCGGATGGCCTGCGTGGCCTCCACACCATCCATCACCGGCATCTGGACATCCAGGATGGCGCAGTCAAACGGTTCTTTTTCCAACATCTCCAAAACCTGCCTGCCGTTTTCCACCCCCGTGACCATGCATCCCAGCCGTTCCAAAAACCGGGTCGCGGCAAACAGGTTCACCTTGTCGTCCTCGGCCAGCAGCACCTTGAGTCCGGAAAGCGCCTTGCCGATACGCCGCTCTGGCGCTCTCCCCGACAACGGGGCGGCCAGGGTTCCTCCCACGCGAAGCGTGAAGTGGACCGTCGTGCCAAGCCCCAAGGTGGTGTCCACGCACAGGTTGCCGCCCATGAGCCGCACCAGCAGCCGGACAATGCCAAGCCCTATGCCCGTGCCCGTGTATTTGCGCGTGAGCGAGCTGTCGGCCTGGGTAAAAGGCTCGAACACCAGGTTCACCTTGTCGTCGGCAATGCCTATGCCCGTGTCTGACACGGAAAAGAGGAGCACGCGATCCGCAACCGAAGGCGCGCGGGGCAACATGCTGACCGTGACGGCCACCTCGCCCTTTTCCGTGAACTTGAGCGCGTTGCCCAAGAGGTTGAACAATATCTGGCGCAGCCGTCCGGCATCGCCCATGACCATCTCCGGCACGGCCTCATCCACGGCCCATGTCAGGCAAAGCCCCTTGCCCGCCGCTTCGTACCGGAAGGCGCGGATCACGGAATCCACGATGTCGCGGGGCGCCATCCTTTCACGGGCAATGGCCATCTTGCCCGCCTCCAACTGCACGAAATTCAGGATGTCGTTGACGATGGTCAGCAGACCTCGGCCGGACTCCAGGGCCGTTTCCAGCAGCACCTTCTGATCGTCGGAAAACGACGACTCCGCATCCAGCAGTTGGAGCATGCCCAGCACACCATTGAGCGGGGTACGCAATTCGTGGCTCATGTTGGCCAAGAAATCGCCCTTGGCGCGGTTGGCCGCCTCGGCCTCCTCCTTGGCGCGCACCAGTTCCAGCCGCGTGCGCTTGTGCTCGCTCACCTCGCGCGCAAACACCAGCGCGCCCTTGTCCCCCTTCCACTCAAACGGCACGGCCACCACTTCCAGCACGCCCTCCCCGCCGTCCAGGCGCAGGAACGGATGCTCCATGATGGGCTGGCTTTGTCTTTCCTCATTGATGCTTTTGATCCGTGCTTCCACCACATGGCGGTATGCCTCGGGGTAACGGTCGCTGATGCGCGTGCCCAGCAGTTCTTCAGCCCGTTGCGCGCCAAAG
This sequence comes from Desulfovibrionaceae bacterium, assembly GCA_050251715.1. GTDB lineage: Bacteria > Desulfobacterota > Desulfovibrionia > Desulfovibrionales > Desulfovibrionaceae > JBFWMG01. The sequence goes on from JBFWMG010000005.1 coordinate 121,831, forward strand.
ATGCGCACCGCCGACGGATTGCAGTAGGCAAACAGGCCGCCGACCTGCACGAAAATGCTCTCCGGCGCGCTCTCCACCAGGGTGCGGAAGCGTTCCTCGCTCTCCCGCACGGCCGTTTCGGCGCGCCGGATCTCGGTCACATCCTTGCCGTAGAGGTTGACATATCCTTCGTCCGGGATGGGCGTGACCGCCATGTCGATCTCCGTGTCGCCCACGGAGGCCAAAAACGAGGTCGGCTCCCGCCGCTCCAGGCTGCGGGCCAGGATCCCGGCGTACCGAGCTGGAAACGCCTTGCCCAGCGCGACATGGTGGTGCCTGAGGAACGGCATGGCCGCCGCGTTGGCGTGCAGGATGACCATGTCCCTGGCCACACGCATGACCGGATTGGGATTCTCGCTGGGGAAGCGGGCCAGACTGCTGATCTCCAGTTCCGAGCGCTTGCGCTCGGTAATATCCTGAAAAATGACGGAAAACCGATCCCCTTCCAAAGGGAAGGCGGACATGTGCAGGTGCATGTCACGCGCCGCGAAATAGGTCTCGAACGTGACGGCCTTGCCCTTGGCCACCACCTCGGAAAATCTGTCCAGATTGGGCGCCGCAGCCAGATTGAACAACCGGCGCACCGTTGCGCCCACAGCCTTGTCCCTGGGGACGCCCAGCGTCTTTTCATAGCTGGGATTCACTTCCTCGACCACATAGTCCACGGGCCGCCCCTGGGCGTCGTACACCATGCGCAATACGCACACGCACTCGTTCATGGCCTCGAACAGGGTGCGGAAGCGGCTCTCGCTTTCCCGGAACTGCGCCTCGGCCCGCTTGCGGTCGGTGATGTCGAGAAACGACCCTACCGCGCCCAAAAGGCTCCCGTCCGCCCGGCGCAACGGAGAGGCGTTCCCCAACAGGGTACGGCGTTCCCCGTCATGCCGGAGGATCTCCAGTTCCTCGCCCGAGATGTTCTCGCCCCTGACCGCCCGCTGCATGGGCAGGTCGCGCATGACAAGGCGCTTGCCCTTCTTCATGACCGTAAAATTCGCCTGCCGCACCTTGGGCGATACGGTGACGGACAGATTCGTCCCCTCCTCCATGCCCAGGATGCGATAGCTTGCCTTGTTGCCCGTGATGGTCGCGCCCTTGGCGTCCTTGGTGATCCAGACCGCCGCAGGCACCTGGTCCATCACCGCTTCCAACTCCACGGCCTTTTGTTCCGCGATCTCCATGGCCTGCCGCAACTCCTGGGTACGCGCGGCAACGCGTTCCTCCAACTCCTGGTTGAGCCGTCGCAACGACTCCTCGGCCAGCTTGATCGCCGTGACGTCCACAAAGGTGACCACAGCGCCCGCCACCGTGCCCTTGAGCGTCAGGAAGGGATGGATGCGCATGAGACGCCAGCGGTTGTCCATGGTGCGCACTTCCAACTCCTCGGGCTGTTGGCTATGCAGCACGCGGTTGATGCTCTCGGCGACATCAATGTCCCGCACGCCGGACACTATCTCCGTGATGGGGCGCCGCACGTCGGTCTCGCGCAGGGGAAAAATCTCGCTCGCCGCAGGTGTGAAGCGCAGCACGCGCAACTCGCGATCCAGAAAGATGGTGGCCGCGTTGGTGCTGGTGAACAAATACTCCAAATAGCTGTTGGCGGTGTCCAGCTCTTCCAGCTTGGCCTGCAATTCGCTGTTCATCGCGGTCAATTCTTCGTTGAGCGCCTGCAGCTCCTCCCGCGAGGTTTCCAGCTCCTCATAGCTGGACTGCAGTTCCTCGTTCATGCTCATGAGTTCTTCGTTGGACGAGGTGAGCTCCTCATTCGCCCCCTCGGAACTGTCCACGATTTCCTGCAGATATTCCCTGGTGGCGCGGAGCTCCGCATCCAATTGCTCCACCACCTCACTCTCGGATACCGGTTGCGCCACAGAGGAGGGGCTCGACGCATCCCCGGGTCCGGGACGCTCGAACACCACAAGCCACAGGTTGGGGCCGCTCCCCTCTCCCTGCCTTTCCACAGGCTCCACCACCAGCCGAACCGCCCCTTCCGGGAGGTCTCCCATGCCCAGCCCATGCACCGCCACGGCCTGCCCCTTGGCCAGGGCGCTCTGCATGGCCGACCGCAGCGGCAAGCGGAGCGACTTTTTCAAATATCTGTTGATGCTGCTGGAAAGCTCTCCTTGCGGCATTTCCATGTAGGGGTTCACGTCACCATGGATCCGGATGACGTTCATGTCGCTGTCCACCAGCACGCAAGGCATGCCGTACCGCCTCGCCAGCACCCGGTTGATGAGCGCGACCGGATCGGCGTCCTCCTTCTTGCGGGCGTTGTCGAAAGCGGTCGGCGCCCGTGAAAACACGCCCCGCACCGTGGCGAAAGACAGACCCATGGGACGGCTCGCCGCGCCCTGCCGCTTGAAAATCCGCCAGCGCTTGTCCACTGCCTCAAACAGCGTGGGCTGGCTGCCCACGGTTTCCGAAGCCCCCAGGAAGAGATGCCCCCCTGGATTGAGCGCGGAAAAGAAACGGCCAAGCACCTTGGATTGCGTTGCGCTATCCAGATAAATGAGCAGGTTGCGGCAGACGATGAGATCAAGCCGGAAAAATGGCGGGTCGCGCAACACGTCATGGACGGCGAAAAGCACCATGTCGCGCAACGCGGGAGCCACGCTCAGGCCGTTGCCACCAGACATGAAATACCGCTCGACCATCTGCGGCGGCACATTATGGCACACGCTGACGGGAAACGCCCCCCTCCGGGCAAAGTCAATGGCTTTCTCGTCAATGTCGGAGGCGAATATCTTCACGTTGTTGGTGTGCCCCACGGCCCTCTGGTAGTCCGCCAACAACATGGCCAGGGCATAGGCCTCCTCCCCTGTGGAGCAGCCCGGCACCCAGATGCGGATGGTGTCCTCGGGATGCCTGTCCCGGAACAACGCGGGGAACACATGCCGCATCAAGGAGTCAAACGCCTCTGGATCCCTGAAAAAGCTGGTCACGCCGATAAGGATGTCCCGGAACAGCGCCTTGCGCTCCGTGGCGCTCTGTTCCACAAGAGCCACATAGTCTTCCACTGCGGCGCTGCCCGTCATGAGCATGCGTTTTTGGACGCGCCGGGTGACCGTGCTGGGCTTGTAGCCGGAAAAATCATGGCCGCTTTCCGCTTCCATCAGCGTGAACATCCGGGCCATCTGCTGTTGACTCGGCTGCTCAAAGGTCTTTTCCTCGGAGGCCTGGGGCGGTTTGATCCCTGTCGCCGCAAAACGGCCCACATAGCCTGCCAGGGCGGGCAGGGGCAGCACCGCGTCCACGGCGCCACGTTCCAGGGCTGCGGCGGGCATGCCTTGATGCTCCGCCGTTTCAGGTTGCTGCACCACGCAGACACCACCCGCCGCCCGTATCGCCTCAAGCCCCTTGGTTCCGTCATTGCCCGATCCGGACAAAATGACGCCGCACGCCGCCGCACCACGTTCATTGGCCAGCGATTTGAAAAAAATGTCAATGGGATGATGGCCGGGCGAGTGCCCGGTCAAATGCAGCACGCCCTCCGCCACGGACATCTCCTTGCCGGGCGGTATGACGTGGACGGTGTTTTTCTTAAGCGGCGCGCCCTCACGCACGTCGCGCACAGGCATGGCGGTATGCTTGGCCAACAGCTCCGCCAACATGCTTTTGTGGGAAGGCTCCAGATGGGTAATCACGACAAAAGCCGCACCGGGCGCGGCGGGCAGATGATCGAACAAGACCCGTAGCGCGGACAAGCCGCCGGCGGACGCACCCAAGGCAATGACCGGAAACGATGCGGCGTGGCCAGCGCGGCGGGCGGATCTGGCGCGTGCGCCGCCTTGAGGCGTTCGTATCCCAGTCTCCTGATCCCTTGCTCTTCGTGCCATCGCCCCCTCCAGAGCCTTCAGTCCCCCCCGTCACAGGCGCGGTAAAAACGAATTCAGGCACACCCTACACGCCCCACCGGTCCTGGCGCAACACCCGCCTGTGCCGGGGCGGCATGACGGACCGCGGCCTGCGGGCAAAAAACAAGGCGAACCACCCTCGCCACGCTACAGGGCATGCACGCCAGGGATGGCCGCCGCCCGGCGGTACATCTCGATCACCTCGCCGCTGTGGGCCACGGGCAGATTGGCGCTCACGCTCACATACTTCCCCGTGCGCGACGGGCGCAAACGCACCGCCGCGCCGTCGAACACCGCGACCATGGCCTTCTGCTCCTCGCGCGGCACGATGAACTTGAACAGATAGACACAGGGAAACTCCAACGACGCATCAAGGCGTTCTCTGAACGCGTCCAAATCCTTGTTTTCCACGGTCACTGCGCATCCTCTGAAAAAATGCCGACCAACAGCGCCGCGTCACCGTCCCCCGCGCACGCCTTGATCGATTTGGCTTCGCCATAGCACCGGAACGCACCCTGCTCCAGCTCCACATAACCGCCTGAAAGAACCTTTGTATACGGCATCTGTTCGCGCATCTCCTCGTGGTCGATGCGGTTGGGAAAGATGATGGGCACCGGATGGCCGCCAAAATCCTCGAACAGAATGTATTTCATGGCATGCTCCTTGGAACGTTCAGATGGCGGCAGTGTACGACGTTTATCCCCGTCCGTCCATTGCGGCCATGGCCTTTGGGCATGCATGGGCAGCGTTGCCTCCAGGCGGGACGGCCCGGCTCACGCTTGACAACCGTCCCAAAAAGACTATCTGGACACGGCAATGAACACCCTACCCCCCTTTCTCATCGAACTCATGCACTGGAAATACCTGGCCGCCCCCTTCATCTGCGCGGCCATTGGTTGGTTCACCAACTATCTGGCCGTGAAAATGCTCTTCCACCCGCGCACGCCGGTGCGCCTGGGCATCGTCACCCTGCACGGCGTCTTTCCCAAGCGGCAAAAGGCGCTGGCCCGCAACCTGGGCGAGATGATCGAAAAGAACCTCATCTCCGCCGACGACGTGACCACGGTCATCACCTCCCCGGATTTCGCCACCCGATGCGAACGGGTGGCCGACCCCTACGTGGAAAGCTTCATCAAGGAAAAACTGGTGACCATCCACCCCATGGTGGGCATGTTCCTCAACGAGCAGATGATCGAAAAGATCAAGACCATGCTCTCCGCCCAACTGTGCAAGGTCGTGCCCGACATCCTGGGCAACGCGGCCACCGAGTTGGAAAGCCGCCTCAACTTCTCCGAGGTGGTGCGCACCAAGGTGGAGCAATTCTCCATGGATAAGCTGGAGGGGATTCTCTTCGGCATCATGAAGCAGGAATTCCGCTTCATCGAACTGGTGGGCGGCGTGCTCGGCTTCGCCATCGGCGTGTTCCAATCCCTGCTGTTCGCCGCGCTGTAGGGGCGCGGGCCGCTGGGCGCGCACGGCGCGAGGGGGACACGGCGGATGCGGCAAGCCCCTGACACCTGTTTTCCCCACACCTTGCCGCATGATTTTCAGGCACAAAAAAGCCCGGCGCGAGCCGGGCTTTGACTTATTGACAATACCGCCATCCATCCCTGCTGTCTCTTTCTCGAAACCTTGCGGCTCACGGCGCCAGATGAACCGCCCTCCATGCCCTCGCCCACAGACAACGAGGCCGCCCGCCGGGGAAACGCTCTTGTCCCAGCCGTACCCACCTCCCCAGCCGTACCCACCTCCCCAGCCAGCAGTTTTTGGGGAAAGAGATAGGAGAGAGGATGGGGGTCTGGGGGCTTTGTCGTTTGGGCCTAGTGCAGCTTCTCCCGGTCCTTGTAGCGTTGCACGAACTCCACGGCGTCGGGGATGGACTGGATTTCGCCCGCGATCTGGGCCTTGAGCAGCGCCTCGCGGATGAGACCCACGGCGGGGCTGGGCGCCAGTCCGGTGAATTCCATGATTTCCTTGCCGTTGAGCAGGGGTTCGCGCATTTCCTCGGGAATGGCGGCCAATTCCATGATCTTGAGGTTGTGGTTGAACTCGGTGTAGGCCGCGCCGCTGGCCTTGATGCGGGCGCGGGCGACCTCGATGAGGCGGGGGTAGTCGTCCAGCGCCTTGAAGCGCCGCACGCCGCGCTCGGTGAGCATGTAGTCGAAGTGGTGGTGGTGGCGCACCAGATGGCAGATGATTTCAACGTCCTGGGGGCCGAAGCGCAGCCGTTGCAAAAGCTTGCGCGTCACCTTGGCGCCCACGCAGTGGTACTGGTGAAAATTCCAGCGGCCCGCGTAGTACTCGCCGGTATACAATTTGCCCACGCCATGGAACAGGCAGGCAATGGTGCCGTACCAGTCAAAGGGCAGTTCTTCGGGATAGCAGGCCATGGTGGTCAGGGTGTGTTCGAGCACGGTCTCCTCATCGTCGCCGCCCTTGCGGATCTGCTTGACCCGCGACAGCGCCGCGACTTCCGGCAGGATGCCGTGCAGGATCATGGTGTCGAAGAGATGGCGCACGAACTGGGCCATGTTTTCCGGCTCCACCTTGCGCCATTCGTCCATGATGTGGGTGATGGACACGCAGTCCACAATGGCGGTGGCGCCGCGCACGATGGCCATCCAGGAGTTGGCCTCCACGGGCAGGCCGTAGTTGGCCGCAAAGCGCAGGGCGCGGATGCCGAGCAGGTAGTTGCGCTTGAGGGTCTCGTCCGGCAGGCCGGCAAAGGCCACGGTGCCGGAATGGAAGTCCTCGAACCCCTCATCGCTCTCCATGGCCTTGGGCATGTAGGCGCAGGCCAGGGACTGGGTAACGCCCTCGGCCGCTTCCAGGTCGCGCAGCATGCGCGGGGTCAGCTTGGCCACCGAGGCCTCGGGATGGGAGCCGTCGTGGATGTCGGCGGGATAGAACCGGAAGAGGATTCCGGCCTCGCTCTTCATGCTGGCCACCACGTCCGGTTCGCGGGAGGGCAGCGCCTCCTGGAAAATCTTCATCAGGTCGTCCAGGTGCATTTCCGTGGCGATATCCACTTCCCTGCGCCCACTTTTATCAAAGATGATCTGCTGTAACGGCGTGTTGATGACGTAGGCGTCAAACCCGTTGCGCAGGATGGTTTTGCAGACGCTTTCCGCTTCGGCAAACAACTCGACCATTCCGTCCCCCTTGCGTGTATCCGTTCCTGGGCGCGGCGCGCCCGGCTCGCGGCTAGACTATCTGCCTGCCGCCGATAAAATGCATGGCCACGCGGCCCGGCAGGATCATGCCGAGACACGGGGTATTCTTGCCTTTGGAATGCATGGCCTTTGGCGTCACTTCCCAGGTGGCGGACGCGTCAAAGAGCACAAAATCCGCCGGATCGCCCTCGTTGAAGGCGTTGACCGGCAGGTTGAAGACCTTGCCCGGGCCGTAGCACCAGGCGCGCAGGAAGGCGTCCATGTCCAGCACGCCGTCCTTGACCAGCCCCCAGGTGAGCGACAGCGCGGTGTCCAGCCCGGAAATGCCGTTGGGCGACTCGTCCATGGGCACTTCCTTTTCGTGGGCCGCGTGGGGCGCGTGGTCGGTCACCAGCATGTCGATGGTGCCGTCGGACACGGCCTGGCGCATGGCCAGCACGTCGTCGTCCGTGCGCAGTGGCGGGTTGACCTTGGCCGCCGTGTCATACCCTTCCACCGCGTTCTCGGTGAAGAAAAGATAGTGCGGGCAGGTTTCGGCGGTGATGGGAAAGCCCCGCGCCTTGCCCCAGGCGATGAGTTCCACGGACTCGCGGCAGCTGATGTGCGCCAGATGGATGGGCAGGCCCAGGTAGCCGCACAACAGGATGTCGCGCGCCACGTGCAGGCTTTCGGCCACGGTGGGCACGCCCTTCAGGCCCATGAGCCCGGACAGGCGGCCCTCGTTCATGACGCCCTGCTTGGCCAGGTAGGGGTCTTCGCAGTGGTCGATGACCTTGAGGCCCAGGTCCGCGGCGTATTCCACGCAGCGGCGGTAGAGCTCGGTGTTGAGCACGGGGCGGCCGTCGTTGGAAAACGCGGCGCAGCCCGCCTGGGCCAGTTCGGTCAGCGGCGACATCTCCTCGCCCTTGAGTCCCTTGGTCAGCGCGCCCACGGGGTGCAGGCGCGGCCCCTTGGGCCAGTGGCGGCGGGCCTGGGAAAGCATGTATTCGGTGACCGTGGCGCTGTCGTTGACCGGCGAGGTGTTGCCCATGCACATGACCGCGCCGAACCCGCCGTGGGCCGCGGCGGCAAGGCCCGACGCCACGTCCTCCTTGTATTCGTCGCCCGGATCGCGCAGGTGCACGTGGCAATCGACAAGGCTGGGCAGCAGGGTCAGCCCGGTGGCGTCCACCACCTTGCATCCTTCCGGCATGTGGCCGGAAACCGGCTCGACGCCCAGGATTTTGCCCTTGCGCACCAGGATATCCACCGGCGCGCCGCGCCACATTGCGCCCCTGACGATCAATTCGGGTGCGGCCATGGCTACTCCTGATCCTTGCGTGTGAGATAGAGAAACAACACCGCCATGCGCACGGCCACGCCGGACGCCACCTGGTCGAGCACCACGCTGTCCGGGTCGTCGGCCAGGTCCGAGGCGATTTCAACCCCACGGTTCATGGGGCCGGGGTGCATGATCTTCACGCCCGGGTTGGCCAGGGCCGCCACCTGCCGCGTCAGGCACCAGTAGCGCGCGTATTCGTGCAGGGCGGGGATGAGCCCGGCCTGCATGCGCTCCAGTTGCAGGCGCAGGCACATGATGGCGTCCACGCCGCGCACGGCCTCGCGCATGTCGTGGTACACTGCGGCGTTCCACTGCTCCACGCCAAAGGGCAGCAGCGTGCGTGGGCCGCACAGCCGCACCTTGGCCCCCAGCAGGTTCAGAAGGATCATGTTGGAACGGGCCACGCGGCTGTGGGCTATGTCGCCCAGAATGCACACGGTCTTGCCCTCCAGGTCGCCCCACTGCCCGCGCAGGGTAAAGGCGTCGAGCAGCGCCTGGGTGGGATGGGCGTGCTTGCCGTCGCCCGCGTTGATGATGGTGCAGCGCAGCCGTTCGCCCAGAAATTTGGCCGCCCCGCTCATCTCGTGGCGGATGACGATGGCGTCGGGGTTCATGGCTTCGAGGGTGAGCGCCGTGTCCTTGAGCGTTTCGCCCTTGGTCAGGCTGCTGCCGCTCTTGGACAGGGCAAAGGTGTCGGCGGAAAGGCGCTTGCCCGCCATGTCGAAGGAGGTTTTCGTGCGTGTGGAGGGTTCCGCGAAAAACAGCACCACGCTCTTGCCTTTGAGCGTGGGCACCTTTTTCACGGGCCGGGAGTTGATTTCGCGAAAATACGTGGCCGCATCGAGAATACGCAGAGCCTCGGCCCTGGTCAGCTGGTCCACATCCAGCAAATCCTTGTGCGCCCAGACGTGCCGCTCGTCTCTTTGCATACCGCTACCTTTGGGACAGCCTCGCGGCGGCCCGGCCGGGATGGTCAGGACGCGGCCGCGACGGCCATGGAATCGGGAACCACACTGTATGCGGCGCGCATGCCGGGCATAAGCCTGCCCAGGACATGGTCCACCTTGAGCGCCCTCGCGGGGTTGACCGTCAACCACATGAGCGCTTGGCGCAAGCTACTATGAGAAGCGCCGTTTTCCAAGCAAAAGATAGCCTCGCGCCATAGGTCAAGATCATGATTGGACGCCAGGCTGTCCGTGCCCAGGCACAGGTTCACCCCCGCCTTTTCCAGCTCGGCGAACGGGGCGCGGCCCACCCCTATGAACGCATTGCTGCGCGGACACAGGCACACGCTCGTGCCCCGCTGCGCCAGCAGCGCCGCATCGGCCCGCGAGCAGCGCACGCAATGCACGGCCAGGGTGTCGGCGTCAAGCAGACCCAGCGTGTCGGCCCAGGCCACGGGCGACATGCCCGGCGCGCTGTAGCCGTCAGGGGCCACGCCGCGCTCGCGCAGCAGATCCGCAAAGGCGCCCCGGCCCGTGGCCAGCATCTCTTCCTCGCCCTCATGCTCGGCCAGATGCATGGAAAACGGCTTGCCATGGGCCGTGTCCCACGCCTTGGCCTCGCACAGCGCCTCGGGCGAGGTGGAATACAGGGCGTGCCCCGCCATGGCGGCGTGGGCGGCCACGCGGGGAGCGGGCAGGTAGCGGGCGCCGGGCGGGGCATGGGGCGGCAGGTCGCCAGGGGCTTGTCCCAAGGCGCCTTCCGGTCCAAAAGCCGGGGGGCAATGGCCAAAAATCTCCAGAAACAGCACGTGGCCTATGCCCGCGTCGTGCATGGCCGCCGAGGCCCGGTGGGGGGTGCGGCTGGTGACATCGCCGGCAAAGACCGTGCCCGTGGCGCGCATGGCGGCGCAGGCGCGGGCCATGGCCTCGGGGTCCGTGGCGTCCATGGCGTATTCCGGGGGCTGGGAAAGCAGGCTGCGCACCCAGGTGGCAAAGCCCTGGCCGGACACGGTGCGGCCATGCAGGTGCGCCAATTCCAGATGGGTGTGGGCATTGATAAGCCCCGGCGCAAGCGTGACCCCGCCCAGATCCTCCATGGCCACGCCGCTGGCCAGGCGGGTGCGCATCACGTCCCGGAACGGCCCCACGTCCACGATCTCGCCGTCCCGGTGCAGCAGCAGGCCGTCGTCAATATCCGGCTGGCCTTCCACCATGGTCATGATCCGCCGCGCGCGGATCCCCTGCAACGTCGTCATCCCCTTGCCCCCAAAAGATCTTGCACGGTCACGAACCGCCCGCCAGAGGGTTCGTGACCCAGGTTACAACTCACGCCGCCGGGCGCTCCATGTCCAGGAACAGGGGTTCCGGCGCACGCGCTATGCCCCCGGTTGCGGCCAGGAGCGCAAAAAATCGGTTCAGGCCCGCCACCTGCTCATCCCGCAGGTCGTACACCAGCCCCTGGAAATAGGAGCGCATGGCCGCCAGGGACAGAAACCCCCGGCTTGCCGCCAGGGCCGCCATGTCGTCCAGACGGGCGCAGCCCCATGCCTTGGCGCGCAGCAACTGGGCGCACGCCCTGCGCGCCGCCTCCGGCTGTTCCGTGGCGAATCCGCGCCGCACCACCCAGACCCCGAAGATGAACGGCAGCCCGGTCCAGCGCCGCCACACCTCGCCCAGATCCCACGTGTGGGAATAATCCTCCCGCCCGCGCAAGGCAAGCGCCTCGTCGCCGATGGCCAGCATGGCCGTGGGCGGCTCGCCCGCCTCCAGCCGCCCGGTGGCCGACCCCACCTCGTAGCGCACGTCCAGCGGCAGGTACTCCGTGAACAGGATGCGCAGCAACGCCGCCGAGGTGTGCGTCTGGGCGCTGACCAGCACGGTATGCCCGCCCAGGGTCTCGATGGGCACGCGCGACAGCAGCAGCACGCTCTGCACCGGCCCCCGGCTGCCGATGGCCAGATCCGGAACCAGGTAATAGTCCTGCGGCCGCCGGGCGTATTCGATGGACGACACGCTCGCCACATCCAGCTCGCCCCGCGCCATGCGCGCGTTCAGCTCGGCGGGCGGGCCGGACACAAAGGCGAAGTCATTGGCCACCATCCCGCTTTCCAGCGCGTGGTAGATGGGCAGCACATTGAGGTAGCCCATGCGTCCCATGCGGATGCGATTACAATCCATACCACATTCCGTCATACGGATTGTCCTTCATCCAGCAGGGTATAATCCATGTACCGCTGGCGGGGGGCAAACCCGGCCGCGCGCACGATGCGCCGGATGTCGTCCGCCGAAAGCCGGAAGCGCACGCCCGCGGCGGCCACCACGTTCTCCTCGATCATGGTGGAGCCAAAATCGTTGGCGCCGTAGAAGAGCGCCAGCTGGGCGACCTTGGGCCCCATGGTGACCCATGAGGCCTGGATGTTGTCCACGTTGTCCAGCACGATGCGCGACACGGCCAGCATGCGCAGATAGGCCGGGCTGGGCAGGGGATGCCAGTCGCGGTCAAAGGACATGGCCGTGTTGGCGGGTTGGAAGGTCCAGGGAATGAAGGCGGTGAACCCGCCCGTGCGGTCCTGCACCTCGCGCACGGCGATCAGGTGCTCGATGCGGTGCTCGGGCCATTCCTCATGGCCGAACATCATGGTGGCGGTGGTGCGCATGCCCTGGTTGTGCGCCTCTTCCATCACGCCCAGCCAGCGGCCCGCCGAGCACTTGTTGGGCGACACGGCCTTGCGCACGCTGTCCACCAGGATTTCCGCGCCCCCGCCAGGAATGGAGTCGAGCCCGGCGGCGCGCAGGCGGGTGATGACCTCGGCCACGGGCAGCTTGGCCAGCTTGGAAAAATGCACGATCTCGGGCGGCGAAAAGGCGTGCACGTGGATGGGGTAGCGCGCCTTGATGTCGCGCAGCAGCTCCTCGTACCACTCCAGGGGCAGCTCGGGATGGTGGCCGCCCTGCATGAGAATCTGGGTGCCGCCCAGTTCGAGGGTCTCCTCGATCTTGCGGTACAGCTCGTCCCGCGACAGCACAAAGCCGTCCGGCGCGCCAGGGGCGCGGAAATAGGCGCAGAAGCGGCAGCCGCACACGCAGATGTTGGAATAATTGATGTTGCGGTCGCCCACAAAGGTGACCATGGGCTCGGGATGCTTGGCCAGGCGCACGGCATGGGCCAGCGCGCCCAGGGTGTGCAGGTCCGCCTCGGCGTAGAGCGTGCGCGCCTCCAACTCGGTGACGCGCCCGCCGTCCAGTACCTTGGCCGCCAACTCACGCACCGCCGGGGTCTGGTCCAGGGAAGAACCGGAAAAAGGCATATCCAGCGTGGCCATGGCTACCTCCCTGCCTGCTGATCGGGCGCGGAAACGGGGTTGAAGAAGGCGTCGCGTTGCACGGGCGCAAAGCCCGCGGCCCGGATCATGGCGGTCAGCTCGGCGCGGGTGAGCGCCTGGTCCGACTCGGCCCCGGCCATGTGGCCGATCTTTTCCTCCACCACCGTGCCGTCCAGGTCGTCGGCCCCGTAGTGCAGCATGGCCTGGGCCAGCTTGACCGAATGCATGACCCAGTAGGCCTTCAGGTGCGGGATGTTGTCCAGCATGAGACGGCTCACGGCCATGGTGCGCAGGTCGTCCAGCCCGGAATGCGCGCCCCGCGTGCCCTCCAGGCCCAGCGCGTTGTTCTGGACCAGGAACGGCAGGGGGATGAAACACACAAAGCCGCCCGTGGCGTCCTGCTGGCGGCGCAGGGCGTCCAGATGCGCCAGGCGGTGGTCCGTGGTCTCCACGTGGCCGTACAGCATGGTGGCGTTGGTGCGCATGCCCAGGCCGTGCGCCTCGCCATGCACGCGCAGCCAGGTGGCGGCGTCCGCCTTTTCCGGACAGATGCGCGTGCGCACCCCTGGGTCGAAGATCTCGGCCCCGCCGCCGGGCAGCATGTCCAGCCCGGCCCGTTGCAGCACGGCCAGCACCTCGCGGGTGGTCATGCCCTCCAGGGCCGCGAAATGGGCGATCTCCACGGCGGTGAACGCCTTGAGCGCCACGCCGGGCAACAGCTCCTTGACCCGGCGCAGCACGGTCTCGAAGAAATCGAGCCGCAGTCCGGGATGGCAGCCGCCCACGATATGCACCTCGGCGCAGTCGCCCGCCTGCTCCAACCTGGCCTCGATGTCCGCAAGCCCCAGCCGGAACGCGCCGTCCTGGTCGTCGCGCTTGCGGCTGAAGGCGCAGAACGTGCAGCCGTTCACGCACACGTTGGTATAGTTCACATGCCGGTTGAGCACGTAAAAGGCCGCGTCGCCGTGCAGGCGCGTGCGGACGTGGTGCGCCAGCGCGCCCAGGGCGTGGATGTCCGGGCAGGCGAAGAGCCGTTGCCCGTCCTCCAGGTCCAGCCGCTCGCCCGCCATGACCTTGGCGAACACCCCGCCCAGGTCCAGCGCGTCAAAATACCTTGCGTCAAACATGGTCCATCCCTTGGCTTTGGGGGTTGCGCGGCGCGGCCAGCCCGGCCCGCGCCACGTCCAGCAATCTGTCCATGCACGCCTGCACGTGGGCGCCGTCCGCGCCGTACAGGCCAAGCCCGGCATCCATGAAGCGCACCGCATGCGCCTGCAGAAACCTGTCCATGAGCGCGTCGAGCACAAACACCGCCGCAGCGGTGTCCACCTCGGGCCGCAGGTCGCCGCGCGCCTTGCCCTGCTCCACCAGCGGCGTCAGGTAATCGGCGGAATACAGGCGCACCTGTTCAAGCAGCATCTCGCGCAGGGGAAAATTTTCCTGAAAGAGCATTTTCAGGTAGATGCGGTAGACCACCGGATGGTCTGCGATAAAGCGCACGCCCTCTTCCAGGCTCTGGCGCAGCCGCGCAAAAAAATCCTGGTCCTCGCTCGCGGCGCGCACCTTCTTGAGCCGCGCCTTGAACACGCCCACGGCCTGGCCGAACACGAAGCGGAACAGCCCTTCCTTGGTGCCGAAATATTTGAAAAGGGAACCCTTGGCGATGCCGAGCCGGTCCACGATGCGGTTCACGCTGGCCCCGGCAAAGCCGTGCTGCGCGAATTCCTCGGCCGCCACCGCCACCACCCGCTCCCGCTTGTCCGGGTCCAGCCGCAAAAAGGTCTCGCTTGCATCCATGGGGTGTTTCTCCTAAAGTGACCAGGTGGTCACCGTAGCCACGCGGGCCTGCGCTGTCAACAACGCCCCGCGCCGCGCCCCCAAAACGCAACCTGAAGAGCGCCGCCATGCACACCCTGACCCTGGGCTATTCGCCCTGCCCCAACGACACCTACATCTTCCACGCCCTGGCGGCGGGGCTCACGCCTGTCGCGGGGTATGCCACGGACATCTTCCTGGCCGATGTGGAGGAGCTCAACGCCCTGGCGGCAAAGGGGATTCCCGACGTCGTAAAGGTCTCCACCGCGGCGGCGGCGGGCCTGCTGGACACCTATGTCCTGCTGCGCGCGGGCGGGGCCATGGGTTTTGGCTGCGGCCCGGTGCTGGTGGGACGCGACGACCGCCCGCTGGAGGCGTACCGCAACGCCACGGTCGCCATTCCCGGCCGACGGACCACGGCCAACCTCCTTCTGGAATGCCATGGCGGGTTCGCGGGGCCACGCCTGGAACTGGTCTTTGACCAGGTCATGCCCGCCGTGGCCGAGGGCCGGGCGGACCTGGGCGTGGTCATCCACGAAGGCCGCTTCACCTACGCGGCGCACGGCCTGCGCAAACGGCTGGACCTGGGCCAGTGGTGGGAAGAGGCCTTTGCCCTGCCCCTGCCCCTGGGCTGCATCGCCATCAGGCGCAGCCTGGGCCCGGACGCGGCCAAGGCCGTGCAGCGCGCCATCCGCGCCAGCCTGGCGCACGCCAACGCCGATCCCGTTGCGCCCTGGGACTACATCACGGCCCATGCCCAGGAAATGGACCCCGAGGTGATCCGCAACCACATCGCAACCTTTGTCACGCCCTTTTCCCACGACATCGGCGACGCGGGCGAACACGCCATGCGGACCCTCCTGGCCAAGGCCTGCGCCCTGTCCGGGCGCGCCCTGCCGGACCTGCCGTTGTTCGTGGCCTGAGCCGCCCTTTTTCCGTCTCCCTGCGGCCCGCCACGCGGGGCCGGGCAGGACGAATCCGCCCCTTTCGAGGCCTCCCTGGCGGCTTTTGCCTTGCCACGCGGGACAGGCACGACGACCAGCCCGCCATGGCCGCCAGCGCCCTCTTGCGCCTTCACGCTGTTTTTGATTGGGAATTATTTCTAGAAAAAGTCCAGTAAATGTCATGATCTTTTGCGCGTCATTCCAACGCCTGGACGCGGACGCTCCAGGCGCAAAAGACGTTTTCAGGGCTGACGCCCCTGCCCGGACGGCCCGATCCGCCCCTTGAGAGACCACCCCACCCCGCCCCGGAAGCGGAACGCCGCCGCAGGGAACCCGCCGTGCCACGGCTCGGGGCCGGAAAATTTTCGGCTCCGTCCTCATCCGGCCAAGGCCATGCGCACGGCCCATCGCAATGCGATCACCCCAACCGCAATCCGCGTCGCAACACGGAAAAATGCCGAAAAGAACGCGCTCCCAGGCGCGCACCATCGGCTGCCTCCCCTGTTCCCGCCCATGCCATGGCAGTCCTTACAATCAGGACACAACAACGGTAACACCCAGTACCCACAATCATAACGCAGCGTGTTGCCAGGGGAGCTCGCCCATCTCGACCGAATAGCCCATCCCCAACCAGCAGTTTTTGGGGAAAGGGATGAGAGGGGGGATGGGGGTCCGGGGGAAGGGGGGAGAGAGGGGAAAACCCCTTTTTATGCTTGGAAAAAGGGGTTTTCCCTTCTCTCCCCCCTGCCCCCGGGTCGTTTTCTCTACGCCCAGGCCGCCACTAGTTGGCCCAGGCGGGCCAGGCCGTCGCGGGTGCGGTCGTCCCACAGGCCGTTGCAGCTGATGCGGATGAAGTGGCCGAATTTTTCCTGGGTGGAGAAGATCGGGCCGGGCGCGATGCCCACGCCCTCGGCCTTGGCCTTGAAGAACAGCCGCACCGCGTCCACGCGTTCGGGCAGTTCCAGCCACAGCACCAGCCCCCCGTGCGGCCTGGTCACGCGCAACCCGGCGGGGAACGACGCGGCCAGCTGGGCCTGCACCATCTGCATCTGCCGTTCGATGGCCGACCGCAGCCGTTTGAGGTGGCGGTCGAAATGCCCCTGGCGCAGGTACTCGGCCACGGCCATCTGCGTGGGCGTGGCGGAGCACACGCTGGTGGTGGCCTTGATGTCCAAGGCCTTGTCCATGAACCGCCCCGGCGCCATCCATCCCACCCGGTATCCCGGCGACAGGGTCTTGGAGAACGAGGAGCACAGGATGACCAGCCCCTTGTCGTCGTACCGCTTGCACACGCCCGGACGGCGCGGGCCGAAATGCAGCTCGCCGTACACGTCGTCCTCCACCAGCGGGATGTCGCGGCGGGCGAGCATGCGCACGATCTCGCGCCGCGCCTCGCCGGGCGTGAGCGCGCCGTCGGGGTTGTTGAAGTTGGGCGTCAGGATGCAGGCCTGGATGTCGTAGGTATCCAGCGCCTCGTGCAGATCGCGGGGCGACACGCCTGCCTCGGGGTGGGAGGGAATCTCGATGGCCCGCAGGCCCAGCGTTTCCAGGAGTTGCAGGAAGCAATAGTAGCTGGGCGACTGGATGAGCACGTTGTCGCCGGGCCGGGTGACGCAGCGCAGGGCGATGTACAGCGCCTCCATGCAGCCGGTGGTGATGAGCAGATCCTGCGGCCCCACGTCCGCGCCCGTGTCCATGGACCGGAACGCGATCTGCCTGCGCAGCTCCGGGCTGCCGGGAATGATCTCGTAGTCCAGGGCGCGGCCCGGCCTGTCCTTGACCACCTGGGCCATGATGCGGCCCAGCGCCTTGACGGGCAGCAGTTCCCGCGCCGGGCTGGCCACGCCAAAGGGCAGGATGTCCGTGTTGCCCACGGTATGCAGCACGGTGCGGATCAACTCGCCCCGGTTGACCACCTGCGGCTCGCTGAGCTGGGCCGACGGCGAGGCGGGCGTGGGCAGCCGCCGGAACCGCGCGCGCACGAAATACCCCGACCTGGGCCGCGCCTCGATCACCCCCTTGCGCTCAAGCTCCATATAGGCGTGCGTGGCCGTGGCGATGGACACGCTCATGGCCAGGGACAGCGACCGCAACGACGGCAGCCGCTCGCCCGGCGGATACTCGCCCGAATCGATCATGCGCATGATCCGCTTTTCCACGCGGTGGTAGCGAAATCCATCCACGCCGCGCGGCGCGGCCCGCCCCTGGCCCGTGGCATGGACCGGCGCGGGCGGGGCGCTGGCCACACCGCCCGTTCTCCCGGCCTCGTTGCGCTCGCCCGCCGTCTTCCGTTCCGTTGCCTGTCCGTGCATCGTCATGGCCGTCTTCCTTTTTCCCTACCGGGCCTTGCCCTGGCCGCCGCGCCTGCCGCACAGGTTCGGCCGCAGCCCCTCAAAGCCTTTGCAACGCGCCCTGCGCCGCTCGCGAGGCGCTCCCGGCCCGCAGGCGTCATCTGTTCCGGTCTGTTATGCCTTATTTTCCATATTTCTGTGTCTGTACCGGTTGCACCGTATCTGGTTCACTGCCGCCATGCAAGAGCGGCTCCGCCGCCAACCCTTGACCTGACGGAAACTCCCGGTATGAACACGGACGTGATGGACAAAAAACCACCCTTAGCCGAGGCGCCGCCAGCCGCGCCACACGCGGCCCGGCCCGCGCCGCCCGACGCACCGCCAGCCGCGCCCACCGCCGCGCGGACGGCGCGGGAAGCCCAGGGATCCGCCTGGGCCGCCACGCTGCGCCATGCCGCGCCCATCGTGCTGGGCTACGTGCCCGTGGGCTTCGCCTATGGCGTGCTGGCGCAGAAGAACGGCCTGGGCGTGGCCAACACCCTGCTCATGTCCCTGCTGGTCTACGCCGGGTCCGCGCAACTCATCGCCGTGGGCCTGTTCGGTGCGGGCGTGGGCGCGCTGTCCGTCATCGCCACCACCTTCGTGGTCAACATCCGCCACCTGCTCATGTCCGCCGCCCTGGCCCCGCACCTGCGCGGCTGGAGCCGCCCGCGCATGGCCCTGTTCGGCTACGAGATCACGGACGAGACCTTTGCCGTGCACGCCACGCGCTTTGCCAGGGGCGACACCGCGCCGGGCGTCTCGCTCGGCATCAACGCCGTGTGCCACACGGCCTGGGTGGCCAGCACGGCCCTGGGCATCGCCTTTGCAGGCCTTGTGGGCGACGTGCGGCCCATCGGCCTCGACTTCGCCCTGCCCGCCATGTTCATCGCCCTGCTCGTGGCGCAGATGCGCCACGCGGCCCACGTCTTTGTGGCCCTGTTCGCGGGCGCGGCCTCCGTGGCCCTGTTCGTGGGCGGCGTCACCCAATGGAACGTCATCCTCGCCACCATGGCGGGCGCCACCCTTGGCACGGTGCTGGAACAATGGACCAAAAACTGATCCTCCTGGCCATCGTGGGCATGGCCGCCGTAACCTACATCCCCCGCGTGACGCCCATCTGGGCGCTCGCCTCGCGCGCCCTGCCCGACCTGGCCGTCAAGTGGCTCGGCTACGTGCCCACGGCCGTGCTGGCCGCCCTGCTCGCGCCCTCGCTCCTGCTCGCCGACGGCGCGCTCGACCTCTCGGCGCGCAACGTCTTTTTGTGGGCCGCCGCCCCCACCCTGCTCGTGGCCTGGAAAACCCGCAGCTTCTTTGGCGCCGTGGCCGTGGGCATGGGCTGCGTGGCCGCCCTGCGCCTCTTTTTGGCCTGATCCGCCCGCCGCCCGCCACGGCGCAGGCAGGGCGCCGCCCAGGGCAGACGCCTCCCCGCATCCGGCTCCCAAAAGGCTTGCCGATTGACAGATTCCGCAGGAAAAGGATAGCGTTCATACTGCCCTACCACCCAATCCGGCCCGCCGCGCCCAGCCAAGACCGCGCCTGACGGGGCCGCCACGCGGGAGCAGCCCCATGACGTGGAACGTGACGTTGTATTACGTCGCCCTGGTGCTCGGCGTCGTGCTCGCCCTGGTCACCGTCATCAAGATCATACGCACGCAATTCACGCCGTCCGCCAAAATCGCCTGGCTACTGCTCATCATCCTGCTTCCCTTTGCGGGCGTGCCCCTCTACCTGATCTTCGGCGGCCGCAAGCTCCGCCGCAAGGCCCGCAGCAAGGCCGACATCCACCTCCTTGCCCTCGACGAGGTGCCGCCGCACCAGGCCGCCCCCCTCGACCACCTGCTGCGCTCCTTCGGCCTGCCGGGCGCCACCCCCGGCAACCGCATCACCCTGCAAACCACGGGCGGAGAACGGTACGAGGCGCTGGCCGCCATCATCCGCAACGCCCAGCACTCCCTGCACCTGTGCACCTTCAGCCTCGGATGGGGCGAGGTGGGCCGCTCCATCGTGGACATGCTGGCCGAGCGCGCCCGCGACGGCGTGCGCGTGCGCCTGCTGCTCGACGACGTAGGCTGCATGTACCTGCCCAAATTCATCCTGCGCCCCCTGCTGCGCTCCGGCGGGTCCGTGGCCTGGTTCATGCCCGTGTTCAGCCCGGTGCGCGCCTTCAACCTCAACCTGCGCAACCACCGCAAGATCGTGGTGGCCGACGACCGCATCGCCATGTCCGGCGGCGCCAACCTGTCCAACAAATACATGGGGCCGCCGCCCTGGCGCGATCTCTGGCGCGACCTTTCCTTTACCGTGGAAGGCCCGGCCGTGCGCCAGTTCTCCGACATCTTCCGCTCGGACTGGGAATACGCCCACGGCGAAACCATCGACCCGCCCATCACCCCCCCGGATCAACCCGGCGCGGCCATCGCCCAGGTCGTGCCCTCCGGCCCCGACGTGCCCCGCGACATCTTCTACGACTGCCTGCTCTCCCTCATCTTCCAGGCCCAACACCGCCTCTGGCTCGTGACCCCCTACTTCATACCCGACTACGCCCTTGAACAAGCCCTGCGCCTCGCGGCCCGCAAGGGCGTGGACCTGCGCATCATCCTGCCGCACCGCTCCGACCACCTGCTGGCCGATCTCGCCCGCGCCGAACATCTGCGCACCCTCCAGGAGGCCGGGGCGCGCATCTGCCTGTGCCCCGCCCCCATGCTCCACGCCAAAGCCCTGCTCGTGGACAACGGCCCCGTGCTCATCGGCTCGGCCAACCTCGATGTGCGCAGCCTGCTCTTCAACTACGAATCCATCATGGTCGCCTACGACACCCAAACCACCACCCAAATCACCGACTGGATGCAAACCCTCATGGCCAACACCCGCACCGGTATCGCAAACCCCGGCCCGGTCCGCGCCTTCTGCGAAAGCCTGGCGGGCATCGCCGCGCCGCTGCTGTAGGCCGCCCACTGGCGATGCCGGGGCGTCGCCCCAGCCCCAAGCCCCCAGCCGTCGGCACCCGGGGCGCGGCATCCCTGCCCTCGATATCCGCACGGTGCGCGTTGCCCACCACAGCGTGGCGGCCCGCCCCCTCGGCAGGGGGCATACGGCGCGGCGCGTTCCCCGTTCGCCGCAATTATTTTCCGTCAGCCCGCCGCTAGCGCTTGGCACTTTGGTTTATCAGGCATTATACTGTCTTCCATGCGAATCCATTCCCTTCTTGCGTTGTGTGCGGGATGCGCGGCCACGGTTGCGCTCGTGGTGGCGCTGCCGCCTGCGGACGCCTGGGCCTGGGGACCGGGGGTGCATTTGGCCATGGGCTCGTATTTGTTGGACAATATATCCCTGCTGCCCGTGCAGGTGGCCACGGTGCTGGCGGCGCATGCGGAGCCCTTCTTGTACGGGGCGTTGTCCGCGGACATCTTCATCGGCAAAGGCTCGCGGTTCACGCTGGGGCACAGCCATTCGTGGGACACGGCGTTCGCGTTGTTGCACGCGGCGGAGGAGGAACGGCGGCGGGCATTCGCATTCGGCTATCTGGCGCATCTGGCGGCGGACGTGGTGGCGCACAATTACTATGTGCCCAATGTGTTGGCGGCGCACCCCACGCGGGGCAAGTGGAGCCACGTGTACGTGGAGTCACGGGCGGACGCCAAGGTGGAATGGGACAGGGCGCTGGCGGCGCGGCTGTTCCGCAAGCGGTTGCGGCGGTCGGACCGGCAATTGCTGGCCGCCACGGGCAAACAGGTGTTGACGTATGTCATCAAGAAGGGGGTGTACGGCGGCAGCGTGCGGCTGGTGGGGCGGACGGCATGGCGCAGGCTGGTGGCGTCGGCGGACGCCGTGCTGCCCATGGCGCGGGCGGACCGGTTTCTGGAATGGATGCTCGCCCTGGCCCTGGCGGTGGCGTTGGATTGCCTGAAGAATCCGGAGCGCTCGCGGGCGCGGCTGTTCGATCCCATCGGCAGCCGCAATCTGGCGTTGGTCAAGGGCATGGAAGGGCGCGTGCGGCGACGGGATCTGCTGGAGGCGCCGCCCTATGCGCCCGATCCGCGCTTGACGGCGTTGTTGGATGCGGCTGGTTTTTCGTGGTTGCCCGCGCAGGGATGAGCGGGAAGAGGCGCCGGGGCGTGAGCGCATTGTCACATTGAAACACTGCAATGATTTGAAATAATGAAGCATTATTGCAACACAATACATAAGAGCATCGCATCTTTTTCAAAGGCAAGATGCCCTAGAAGTTGTAGCGATAGAAAAGGCCGTCGGAAAAATCCTGCAGGGTGACGAGATTGCGGCGCACCGTGCCGGTAAAGGTTGTGGCGGGCGCGCCGGGCGCGGTGGTCACGGAACCGTGGAAGGTTTCGGCGGCTATGGAAAGGGTGATGCGCAGGGTTGTTCCGGGCATGGAAAGGAGCATGCCGCCTGGCTGCGGCGCGCCCATGAGCCGTCTGCCGCCATGGGGGTCGAACAGGTCCGCGCCGTGGGGCGTGGCATGGCCAGCCAGCGGCACGGACACGGCGCTGTGGCAATCGAAGACGCAGGCCACGTTCTGGCCGGTGACGAGCCGCGCCGCCACGTTGGCCAGACATGCGCGAAGGTGGTCGTCCATGGGATTCCTTTCTCCATGACAAGGGGCCAAACGCCGCTCGCCCGGTTGGCTGGTGCGCCGAATTCCTTGCCAAAAAAAGGAAAACACCGCACTATCCAAATACCTTGCCCCGTTGAAGGCATGCCGCCACAACACAACCGCGTCGTCTCTGGACGCGCTGTTGACGGGAGACACCGTGCAGGATTTTCGTACAAGACTCAACCACTGGCGGTTCAGCAATTGGCCGCGCCACATCCGCTGGCTCGTACTCAGCATCCTTGTGGGCATAGTGGCAGGTTTTGGCGCGGTGTTTTTCGACAAGCTGCTTGACCTGTCCCTGAAATACCTGCTGCACCTGCCGCTCAGCTTCTTCCACCCCGGCGTGGGCGACCCCATGAAGGCCGAGGCGCGGTTCGGCGCCCTCTATTCGGGGTGGATCGTGCCCATCGCCACGCTGGGCGGGCTGCTGTCCGGGCTGCTGGTCTTTCTGGTCGCGCCCGAGGCGGAGGGACACGGCACGGACGCGATGATCGAGTCGTTCCACCTGCGCGGCGGGGCCATCCGCAAGCGCGCGCCGTTGGTCAAGATCATTGCCTCGGCCCTGACCATCGGCAGCGGCGGTTCGGCGGGCAAGGAGGGGCCCATCGCGCAGATCGGGTCCGGCTTCGGGTCCATTCTCGCCTCGGTGTTGCGGCTGAAGCCGCAGGAGCGGCGCATCCTGCTGCTGGCGGGCGCCGCCGGGGGCATCGGGGCCATTTTCCAGGCGCCGCTGGGCGCGGCGCTGTTCGTGCCCGGCGTGCTGTACCGCGACACGGAGTATGAATTCGAGGCCATTCTGCCGTGCATCATCTCGGCCATTGTGGCGCACTCGATCTTTTCCCAGGTTTTTGGCCGCCACGCCCTGTTCCAGCCCGGCCCGCTTGATTTCGCCATGCCCGGCGAGCTGTTGCCGTACGCCATCTTCGGGGTGGTGTGCGCGGCGGTGGGTTATGCGTACATCAAGGTCTTTTACGGCATGCGCGACCATTTTTTCAAGCGCATCCCCGTTCCCCGCATTTTCAAGCCCGCCATAGGCGGGTTCCTGCTCGGCTGCGTGGCCATGTACTACCCCCAGGTCATCGACGGCGGCTATGCCTGGATACAGGCGGCCATGGAAGGCAAGCTGGTGTGGAACGTCATGCTGGCGCTGGTGTTCGTCAAGATCCTCGCCACCTCCTTCACGATCAGCTCCGGCGGCAGCGGCGGCGTGTTCGGTCCGTCGGTGTTCATAGGGGCCATGCTGGGCGGCGCGTTCGGGTTCATGGGGCACGAATTCTTTCCGCACTGGGTGCAAAACCCCTCGGCCTTCATCCTGGTGGGCATGGGCGGGTTCTTTTCCGGCGTGGCCAAGGTGCCCATTTCGTCCATCATCATGGCGTGCGAGATGAGTTCGAGCTACACGCTGCTCGTGCCGCTCATGGTGGTGTCCACGCTGTCGTTCCTGCTGCTGGGCAAGGTGAGCCTGTATGAAAAGCAATACGCCACGCGCCTTGACTCGCCCGCGCACATCACGGAGTTCGCACGGGGGCTCTTGTCCAACATGTACGTGCGCGACGCGGTGACGCAGCAGTATGTGAGCGTGCTGGAGGAGAACATGCCGTTCCGGCTGCTGGTCAAGATCATGACCAGTTCCCCGGAATCCTATTTCCCCATTGTCAACGACCAGGGCAAGATGACGGGCATCATCTCCATCAACGACATCCGGGAGGTCATGTTCGACGACCATCTGGACGATCTGCTGGTGGCCAAGGACGTGGCCACATCCAAGGTGGTGCGCGTGCTGTGGAACGATTCGTTGCAGCAGGCGTTGGACAAGATGGTCAAGCTCAACGTCAACGAGCTGCCGGTGGTGCATGAAAACGACCCGGACCGCATCGTGTCGCTGATCACCAAGCAGGACATCATCACCTATTATTACGAAAAGGGCGGGCTGTAGCCCGCGCGTCCGGCGACCGGTTCCATGAGCGACACACCCTATCGCATCGGCATTGACCTGGGCGGCACCAAGATCGAGGCCGTGCTGCTGGGGCCGGACCTGGCCGAGGTACGGCGCGAGCGCACGCCGTCGCCCGCCGCCCTGGGGTACGAGGCCATGCGCGCGGCCTGCGCCGCCCAGGTGGCGGCCATGGCGGCGCACGTGCCCAAGGGCGCGGCCTGCACCGTGGGCGTGGGCATTCCCGGCTCCATCAACGCCCGCACCGGGCTGGTGCAGAACGCCAACTCCACCTGCCTCATCGGCCATGCCTTTCAGGCGGACCTGGAGGCGGACCTTGGCCGGGCGGTGGCCATGCGCAACGATGCGGACTGTTTTACCCTGGCGGAATGCCGGGCCGGGGCGGGCCAGGGGTACGGGCTGGTGTTCGGCGTCATCATGGGCACGGGCTGCGGCGGCGGCATCTGCGTGGACGGGGTGGTGCGCCAGGGGCCGCACGGCATTGCGGGCGAGTGGGGACACGTGAGCGTGGACCCGCTGGGACCGCCCTGCTACTGCGGCAAGCGGGGGTGTGTGGAAACGCTCATCAGCGGTTCGGGCGTGGAGCGCGCCTTTTACGGCGCCACCGGCAGACGGCTGGCCATGCGGGACATCGTGGCCGGAGCCGCAACGGGCGACGCGGCGTGCGCACGGGCCATGGACCGCTTTTTGGAGGATTTCGGCCGCTGCCTGGGCGGGCTCATTTCCGTGCTCGACCCGGACGCGGTGGTGCTGGGCGGCGGCCTGTCCAACATCGACGCCCTGTACGGCGCGGGCCTGGAGCGGGTACGGCGCTACGCCTTTCACGGCGACCTGCGCACGCCGGTGCTGCGGCATCGGCTGGGCGACGCGGCGGGCGTGCTGGGCGCGGCCTGGATAGGCATCTAGACCGCGCCACGGCAGGACGGCCCGCGCGCCGTCCGCAACCACGCGAGCCATGCTGCCCACGTGATTGTATTGACCGCCGCGCCTCGTGTGTGGGGGGGGAACGCCCGCCCCCGGCGCAAGAGAGCAAGGCAAGGCCTTGCCGCTGCATCAAAATAGGGTATCATGCCGCAAGGCCTTGCCCCGTTTTGGCACGGCTCCCGCGACAAGGAGAACAGAGATGCGCATTGAGCAACGAGCGTGGACCAGGGAACAGGGATGGACGGAACCCGGAACGGATCCCCTCCTGTCCGCGCCCCAACTCGTCCTGGTCTTCGGTGCGGGCCAAGCCCTGGCCGACCCCGCGCTCCTGCGCGCTGTGGAGGCCATGTACCCCGGCGCGTTGCGCTTCGGCTGCTCCACTGCCGGAGAAGTCGACCGCGACGTGGTGCGCGACGAATCCCTGGCGGTCACGGCGGTGCGTTTCGACCACACCACCATCGCCAGCGCGGCGTGCGACCTCGACGCGTGCGGCGACATGGCGGCCACGGGCAAGGCCATCGCCTCAAGGCTGCCAAGGGAAGGGCTCCGGCACGTTCTCCTCCTGTCCGACGGACTGCACGTCAACGGCACGGCCCTGGCCAACAGCCTCATGAAGCACCTGCCGCCAGGCGTGACCGTGACCGGAGGGCTGGCGGCCGACGGGCCGCGTTTCCAGCAGACCCTTGTGCTGCTCGGCGACGAGGCCCGGCCGCGCATCGTGGCCGCCGTGGGCCTGTACTCCGATCGCCTGCGCCTGGGGTTCGGTTCGCGCGGCGGCTGGGATCCCTTTGGCCCCGAACGGATCATCACCCGGTCGCGCGGCAACGTGCTGTACGAGATGGACGGCGGCTCCGCCCTCGCCCTTTACAAAAAATATCTGGGCAAGCATGCCGCGGGCCTGCCCGCCACAGGCCTGCTTTTTCCCCTGAGCCTCAAGGGTGACGACTCGGACGCGGATGGCATGGTGCGCACCCTGCTTGCCGTGAACGAAGAGGATCAATCCATGACCTTTGCGGGCGACATGCCCGAAGGGAGCCGCGCCCGGCTGATGAAGGCCAACCTTGACAGGCTGGTGGACGGGGCGCACCGTGCGGCTGTGGAAAGCCTGGACGGGCTTGACGGCATGACGCCCGCGTTTGCCCTCTGCATCAGCTGCGTCGGCAGAAAGCTCATCATGAAGCAGCGCGTGGAAGAGGAGGTGGAAGCCGTGCGCGGCGTGTACGGCCCGGATGCCGCCATTGCGGGCTTCTATTCCTATGGCGAGATATCCCCCACCCCCACCGGAACCTGTGGGCTGCACAATCAAACCATGACCATCACCACGTTTGCCGAAATATGAGCGACGCGCACCACCACCGGCTGCTGCTGCGGCAAATCAAGAAGCACCTCGGCTCTCCGGAGGATATGCCCGAGCCTTTGCAACGGTTTATCGCCGCGGTCGACGAGGCGTACAGGCAGTTCGACGACGACCGGGAAATGGTGGAACGCTCCCTGGAATTGAGTTCCCAGGAGCTGCTGCACAGCAACGCGGCGTTGCGCGCCGTGTTCAGCGCCTTCACCGACACCTTGTACTGCTGGATAAACAGCGACAATGTGGTGACCCGCCATACGGCGGGGTTTGCGCAGCATCTGGGCCAGGCGCAGGGCTCGCTGGCGGGCCGCCCGCTCCTTGAGGCGCCGCAGCGGGATCTGGCCATTCTGTTTGCCCACGCCTTGCGCCGGGTGCGCCAGCGCGGCAAGCATGTGACCATTGAATACGCCAACGCCAGCAAGGGGGGCGACCGTTCCTATGAGGCGCGGCTTGCGCCTTCCCTGAACAACGAAATCATCGTCATCGTCCGCGACATCACGGACCAAAAACGGGCGGAAACCGCGCTGAAGCGGGCGCTGGACGACACGGAGCGGCAGGTGTCGGCCCGCACGGCCGAACTGACCCAGTCCAACCAGCTCTTGCTGCAGGAGGTGCTCGACCGCAAGATGGCCGAGACCAAGCTCGCGGAAAGCGAGGAGCGGTTCCGCAAAATAACAGCGGCGGCCCACGACGGCATCATCATGGTGGATGATGCGGGCCGCATTTCCTTCTGGAACAATGGCGCCACCTCGATTCTGGGCTTTTCCGTGGACGAGGCCATGGGCAAGGACGCCCATGGCCTGCTGCGTCCGTTCAAGGATGCCAAACCCCTGCACAACACCTCGCTCTGGGGCGCTTCCAACGCCACGGGCATGGAGCCCGGCCGCACCCTGGACCTGACCGTGAGCAACAAGCAGGGCACATCCATTGCCGTGGAAGTCTCCATTTCCTCCGCGGCCATCAAGGGACGGTGGCATACCGTGGCCATCATCCGCGACGTGACCGCGCGCAAGGAGGCCGAAGAGACGCTGCAAAACGCCAAGCGCGCCGCCGAGGAAGCGAACCAGATCAAGTCGGATTTCCTGTCCATGGTGTCGCATGAGTTGCGCACGCCGCTCACCGCGGTGCTCGGCTTTGCCAAGATGATTAAGAAGCGGCTGGTGGATACGGTCCGGCCCAAGGCGGAAGCCGGGGCGCCCGTTCCCCTCAAGGCGCTGGGCCAGATGGAGGCCAATATCGCGGTCATCGTGTCCGAAGGCGAGCGGCTCACCGAACTCATCAACAACGTGCTTGACCTGGCCAAGTTGGAGGCCGGGCGCTTCGAGTGGTCCATGCGGCCGCTCGGCCTGGACTCGGTCATCGAGCAATCCCTGAACGCCACGGCCATCCTGTTCCGCGACAAGAATCTGCGCCTTGTCCGCGACGTGCCCGCAGACCTGCCCCATGTGCAGGGCGACAAGGACCGGCTTGTGCAGGTGTGCATCAACCTCTTGTCCAACGCGGCGAAATTTTCCTCGCACGGCACGGTGTATGTGAGCGTCCGCCGATCGGTGGACAACCTTGTCGTGTGTGTGCGTGACGAAGGGGTGGGCATCCGGGAAGAGGACAACCAGGCCGTCTTCGACAAGTTCAAGCAGCTTGGGGATACGCTCACGGACAAACCCAAGGGCACCGGCCTTGGGCTACCCATCAGCAAGGAAATCGTGGAGCACCATGGCGGCTCCATGTGGGTGGAAAGCGCCCAGGGACAGGGCAGCGCCTTTTATTTCAGCCTTCCCATCCTATAGATATTAATAATCCATCCCTGCCATGCCTATTTAATTTTTCTATTTACCTTTATATGCCCCTTTTTTATTGTATACTCTAATCGGGCACCGAGAACCGCGAGAAAAGGACGACGTCATGCCCAGCCAACAAACTGAACAACCCCGCGATGTTGACGCCACGCCATCGTTGCGCGGAGAAACGCCGGCCCTGGACATGCAGATCGGCGCCAGGGTACTGCTGCAACTCCAGGACACCGGGGAAAAGCTCTGGGGCGAGACCGTGGGCATGGTGCAGGACAAGTTTATCATCATCCGCATTGCGACCAATCCGGCCATCCGCCAGGCGCTGCAACCGGAAACCCCCGTGGCGGTCCGCTATGTGGTGCGCGACTGTTTGGTCTTCGGGTTCACGGCCACTGTGGCCAGGCTTACGACCAACCCCTTGCCGCTGCTGTATCTCCACTTCCCTGCGTCGGTGGAGACGGCCAACCTGCGCACGCATCACCGCGTCTGCTGCTACCTCCCGGCCACGCTGTTTCTCGAAGGGCAGGAGGTGCATGGCGCATTGGTGGACATTTCCCGTGGCGGATGTAGAATATTGGTGAGCCACGCCAATGACACCCAGGCGGTGGAGGCTCCCGTGGACACGGAGGTCTTCTGCCAGCTGAACATTCTGGGCGATGACGGGGCGCTGTTTCTCAAGGGGGTCGTAAAAAAAAACACGACCTCGGGTGACAAAACCATGCTGGGCGTGGCGTTCGACGACATCACCGAAGAGGCTGCGGCGCACATCGAGCGGTATGTGCAATGCGTGCATGAGCTGTCCGACCTGTAGTTGCCGAGACCGCGCAAGCGGAATGGGGGATACATGACCAAGACCACCAAGGCGGAAAGCCAATACGAACCGATTTTCATCGCTCGCCAGGCGATCTATACCCCTGCTCGCGACATCTGGGGCTATGAACTGCTTTTCCGGCACAGCGGCGAGGCCAAGACCGCCCACGTGACCGATGCGGACACCGCGACCTCCAAGGTCATTGCGGACGGCCTGTCCCTGGCGCTGACCGGCGTGCCCCAGGACAAGCGCGTACTCATCAATTTCCCCTCCAAGCTCATCCTGGACGACTCGGCCCTGGCGCTGCCCAAGGAACGGTGCGTGGTGGAGATTCTGGAAACCGTGGATCCGGAACCCAACATCATCGCGGCCTGCCAGCGCATCAAGGACGCCGGGTACACCCTGGCGCTGGACGACTACGTGGGCCAGGCCGGCTTCGAGGCGCTGGTGGCGCTGGCGGACATCGTCAAGGTGGAAATCCTGGGCATGGCCAAGCCGCAACTCATCAAGCTGACCCAGCAATTGAAGAAGCTGGGCCGCAGCCTGCTGGCGGAAAAGGTGGAGGACAAGGAAACCTTCGATCTGTGCAAGCAGTTGGGGTACCAGTATTTCCAGGGCTATTTTTTCAGCAAGCCCGAGGTGGTGCCCGGCCGCAAGATCGCGTCCGGCGCCCTGGCCAAGCTGCAATTGCTGCAAGCGCTCAACCGCGAATCGAGCGAATTCTCTGAGTTGGCCCGGATCATCTCCATGGACATCTCCCTGAGCTACCGGCTGCTCAAGTTCATCAACTCCGCGGCGTTCTCGCTGCAACGCAAGATCCAGTCCATCGACCAGGCCGTCACCCTGCTGGGCAAGGAGCCCCTGCGCCAGTGGGCCATGATCGTGGTGGTGTCGGACATGGACACCAGCCCCAAGGCGGGGGAAATGGCCTTTGCCGCCATCCAGCGCGCCCGGTTCCTGGAAAAGCTGTGGGGCAACATGAAGAAGAAGCCCCAATCCAAGGAAGCCATGTTCATGCTGGGGCTGTTTTCACGCCTGGACGCCATGCTCGACCAGCGCATGGAAGACGTCCTGGAGGGCATGCCCCTTGACGACATGATCCTCGACGCCCTGCTGGGCAAGGAAAATGCCGCCCGCGACTGCCTGGTGCTGCTGGACGCGGTGGAACAGGGGGACTGGGACAGCGTGACGGAACTGCTGGACCTGTACGGCGTGGACTCGGCCCAGGCCGCCATCCACTACATCGAGGCCTCCACCTGGGCCAGCCAGATGCTCGGCTTCGCCAAGTCCACAAAGGCGGAAGGGGACACGGCGGCCAAGGCATAGGGCGTCCCGCCGCAGCGTTTCGGGGCGAGGGGCACGACGGTCAGCGCCGCGCCACGACCAGCAGGTTCTTGCCGAAGAACGGGGAGGCCAGCGTGTCGAGCAGGAGGCTGCACGGAAAGGCGACGCGGTCGTACAGACGCAGGGCGCGGGTGTTGATCTCCCCGGTGTCCGACCCCAGCCACTTGTAGGCCAGGGTGGCGAAAAAGCCCAGGCTGTCCACATAGCGGCTCGTTTCCACAGCAAAGCCGGCTCCCGCGAGCAGGGGAACGAGGGTCTGCCTGGTGTACCGCCGCACATGGCCCACCTGCCGGTCCATGGCGGTGTACAGGCAGGGGAACGCGGGCACGTACACCAGCAGCCTGCCGCCCGGCCGCAACACCCGCCGCATGTGGCCGATGACCGCCTCATGGTCGTCGATATGCTCCAGCACATTGAGCGAGTACACGTAGTCCACGGAGGCGTCGGGGAACGCATCCAGGGCGGCGTGCGCCACAAAGCCCTGGCGTTCGAGCTGGCCGCGCTGGGCCGCGTCCAATTCCACGCAGACCACATCGAGCCCCGCCTCGCGCACAAACCCGCTGAAGGTGCCTATGCCGGCCCCAAAATCCACCGCCCGCGCCGCGCCGGCGGCATGCCGCACCACAAGGCCCGTGAGATGGGCATTGTAGCGCACCGCCTCGCGCATGGCCTCAAGCTGCTGCGACCCGGAATATTCCTTGTGTTCCACCAACGGCTCCCTGTGTGCTGGCAATGGGCAACGCCCTTCACGGCGCCGGGTAGCATGAACCGGACCCCCCGGCAAGGCGCCCGCGGGCCCGATTGTGAAAACCCGCTTTGGCTTGCGGACCGCTGGGGGCTGTGATAAAGAGCACAATTCAAAAAAAATGCCCGAAAACTCCAGCGCCGCTTCCGGCATGGTCGGGCCAGCCGAAGGAGGGGTTTCATGCTTCGCTTCAAGGGTTTGCATCTGCTTCTTGCCGCCGCGCTGACGGTACTCATGCTGCCTGTCTCTCCGGTCGCGGCGTCCGGCCCCATCACCCTGACCTACGCCAACTTCCCGCCCGCGGTCACCTTCCCCTGCGTCCAGATGGAGCGGTGGAAAACCGAGGTGGAAAAGCGCACCAGCGGCGCGGTGGAGGTCCAGACCTTCCCCGGCGGCACGCTGCTCGGCGCCAAGAACATGTTTGACGGCGTGAAGCAGGGCCAGGCCGACATCGGCTGCCTGTGCATGAGCTACCAGCCCGGCGTGTTCCCCGTGACCACCGCCCTGGAACTGCCCGTGGGATTCTCCTCCTCCGTGGTGCCCAGCGTGGTGCTGTACGACCTGTGGGAAAAATACCAGCCCAAGGAATTCGCGGACGTGAAGGTGCTGGCCATGTTCACCACCGCGCCCTCGAACATCATGAGCAAAGCCCCGGTGCGCTCCCTGGCCGACCTCAAGGGACTGGAGCTGCGCGCCTCCGGCGGCGCGTCCACCGTGCTCAAGCTGCTCGGCGCCACCCCGGTGTCCATGCCCATGCCCGAAACCCCCGAAGCCCTGCAAAAGGGCATCGTCAAGGGCTTGCTCTCGTCCCTGGAAGTGCTCAAGGACTTCAACTTCGCCAACTACACCCGGCACGAGACCATCACCAATTTCCAGGTCTATCCCTTTGCCGTGGTCATGAACAAGGCCAAGTGGGAATCCCTGCCCGCGGATGTGAAGCAGGTGTTCGACGCCCTGCGCCGCGAACAGTCCGAATGGACCGGCAAGTACATGGACGACCACGTGAAGGAATCCCTGCAATGGTCCGCGGACAAGTACCAGATCGAGGTCATCAAGCTGCCTGAGACGGAACTGGCGGCGGCCCGCGAAACCCTGCGCCCCATGGTGGACGAGTGGAAGACGCGCGCCGTGGCCGCTGGCCTGAACGCGGAAGACATGCTGCACACCACCATGACCCTGAAGACCAAGTACGAGGCCGTGTACGGCAAATAACAACCGTGCCTTGACGTCGCATCACGAGGGGCCGGAGCCGTCCGGCCCCTTTTCTGCTTTTCAAGGCGCGTGACCGGATGCACCATGAACGTGTTTGACCGCATCAATGCTTTTTTGTGCAACCTCCTGCTGGTGGCGGGGGGCGTCTGCCTGGTGGCCATGATGCTGCTGGCCTGCGCCAACATGGTGCTGCGCGCCGTGTGGCTGCCCATCACGGGCAGCTACGAGCTGCTCGGCTTCCTGGGCGCGCTGGCCACGGCCTTTGGCCTGGGCGCCACCCAGATCCGCAAGGGCCACATCGCCCTCACCATTTTGGAAGGCGTGTTCCCGCCCAGGGTGGAGCGCGTGGTGGACATCTGCGCCCACGCGGCATGCGCGGCGTTGTTTGTTCTCGTGGCGTGGCGCACCACGGCCTGGGGCACGTCCCTCATCGACTCCGGCGAATTGTCCGAAACCCTGCGCTTCGCCTACCATCCCTTTGTCTTTGCCGTGGCCTTTGGCTGTCTCGTGCTCGCGCTGGCCATCTTCTGCGACATGCTGCACGCCATCCTCGACCCCATGACCCGCCATGGCCGCAAACGCGGGGGAGCACGCGCATGAGCCTCATCACCATAGGCATTCTCGGCGTCGTCGCGCTCCTGCTCCTGCTCTTCTTCCTGCGCATGCCCGTGGGCTTCGCCATGGGCCTGGTGGGCTTTGTGGGATTCTGGAAGGTCATCAACCTCCAGGCCGCGCTCGGCATGCTGGGCACGGAAATATGGAACGTCTTCTCCTCCTACGGGCTCACGGTCATCCCGCTGTTCATCCTCATGGGCCAGATCTGCTTTTACGCAGGGGTGAACAAGCGGTTGTACCAGACCGCCTTCGCCTGGCTGGGCCATGTGCGCGGCGGCCTGTCCATGGCCACCATCCTCGCCTGCGCCGGTTTTTCCGCCATCAGCGGCTCCAACACCGCCACGGCGGCCACCATGTCCACCGTGGCCCTGCCGGAGATGCACAAGTACAAGTACAACCCCATCCTCTCCACCAGTTGCGTGGCCGTGGGCGCAACCCTCGGCGTGGTCATCCCGCCCAGCGTGGTGCTGCTCATCATCGGCCTGCAAACCAGCCAGGACATCGCCAAGCTGTTCTGGGGCGGGGTCATTCCCGGCCTCCTGCTCTGCCTCTTTTTCATCCTCACCGTGACCTGGCTGTGCCACCGCCATCCCGACTGGGGACCGGCCGGCCCCAAAACCACCTGGAAGGAAAAATTCGCCTCCCTGCCCGGCTCCATCGAGATGGTCGTGCTCTTCTGCCTGGTCATGGGCGGGCTGTTCGCCGGGTTCTTCACGCCCAGCGAGGCGGGCGCGGCAGGCTCCATGCTGGCCATCATCATCAGCTGCATAGGCCGCAAGCTCTCCTGGGACGGATTCAAGAGCGCGGTGTTCGACACCATCCGCGTCTCGTGCATGATCCTCATGATCGTGACCGGCGCGGTGCTCTTCGGCAGGTTCCTGGCGGTCACCCGCCTGCCCTTCGAGGCGGCCGACTGGGTGGCGGCGCTCAACGTGCCGCACGTCGTCATCATCTTCGCCCTGTGCGCCATCTACGTGCTGGGCGGCATGATTATGGACGCGCTGGCGCTGTTGCTCATCACCATCCCCATCTTCTTTCCCCTGGCCGACGCCATGGGCTACGACCCCCTCTGGTTTTCCGTGCTCATCACCGTGGTCACCACCATGGGTGCGGTCACCCCACCCGTGGGCGTGAACACCTTCATCGTGGCCTCCATGGCCACGGGCGTGCCCATGCACAAGATATTCCGGGGCGTGAGCCTGTTCCTCTTCTCCTATCTGGCCTGCATCGGCCTCATGCTCCTCTTCCCGCAGATCGTGCTTTTCCTTCCCAGCCTGATCCAGTAAAAGACAGGGCATGAGCGGTTCGGGAACCACTGAATTACGGCAGCGCTCCTTCCGGCTGGTCTGCCCGGAGCACCACGCACCCCTGGTGGAGGCGCTGCTCGCGGCCCAGGGCTTCGCGTTCGAGCCCGAGCCGTTCCACCCCCTGACCCGCCGCTGCATTGCCGCGCCCCTGGCCCTGGGCGCCAGCCTGGCCGCGTTCTTCGGCTACATCTACATCCAGGACCGCTCGTCCATGCTGCCCCCGCTGGCGCTCAACCCCCCGCGCGGCGCGCGCGTTCTGGACATGTGCGCCAGCCCCGGCAGCAAGACAGGCCTCCTGGCCCAGCTGGTGGGCCCGGACGGCTTCGTGCTGGGCAACGAGCCCAGCCGCGACCGCCACGCCACGCTGCGCCAGAACCTGGCCCACTGCAATCTGGTCAACACCGCCACCTGCTCCTACCCCGGCCAACGCCTGCCCATGGCCGACGGTTCGTGGGAATACATCCAACTGGACCCGCCGTGCAGCGGCTGGGGCACCACGGACCGCCACCCCAAGGTCATGGAGCTGTGGCGCGACGACAAGGTGGAGCCGCTCATCGCCCTGCAACGCGAGCTGCTGGCCGAGGCCGCGCGCCTGCTCGCGCCCGGCGGGCGCGTGCTCTATTCCACCTGCACCACCAACGTGCGCGAAAACGAGGAACAGGTGCGCCTTGCCGTGGAAAGCCTGGGGCTTGTGCTCGAACCGCTGACGCCCTTTCCCGGCTTTGTCTTTGACGCGCCCCTGCTGCCCTGCGCCGAGGGCGCCCTGCGCGTGAACGGCGACCGCTCCGAGGCGCAGGGTTTTTACCTGGCCGCGCTGCGCAAGCCGGGCCACGCCCCCGCAGCCATGCCCGGCCCGGACGATCCCGGCCTGGCGGGCAAGGGCGAAGCGCTGGACAGAGGCCTGCTTTGCGCGGATACTGCGGCCTGCGACCGCCTGCCTGACGGCGCGCTGCGCCGCTTTGGCGACACGGTGTTCTTTTTGCACCACCAGGCACTGGCCGCGCTGCCGCACACCCTGGCCTGGCAAGGTTTTCCCCTGGGCCGCATGGGCAAGGCGGGCTTCCGGCGCAACGCGCGGCTGCGTGTGCTGCTGCCGGACCACGCGCCAGGCCTGGGCCTCGACCTGGACGACGCCGCGCCGCTGGCCGCGCTGCTCACCGGGCAAAGTCTCACGCCGGGCGCCCCCCTGCCCAAGGAGGCGGGCCTCTACTTCAGAGGGCTGCCCCTGGGCTGGCTGCGGGTCAAGGGCAACCGCGTGCTCTGGGCCGAGCGGTAACGCCGGGCCGTCAACCACCCATCCGCCCCGCAGGGGCGCACCCCCCTCCCCGGAGGGGCAAAGGACGCCACATGATCGGAAGTCTCCGCAAGCTGCAACGGTTCTTCGACCCCGACACCCGCCGCGCGCTCATCCTGGCGCTGGACCACGGGGCAGGCGAGGGCATGCTGCCCGGCCTGGCCGCCATTCCCGACCTCATCGAAGCGGTGAACCGCCTGAACGTGCAGGGCGTGGTGCTGCAAAAGGGCTTGGCCCGGGCCTACGCGTCCCAGGTGGATCCGGACGTGATGCTCACGGTGCAGCTTTCCGCCGGAACCCGCCATGGCGTGCCCGGCTACAACAAGAGCCTGGTCTGCTCGGTGCCCGAGGCGCTGCGCCTGGGCGCGGACGCGGTCAGCGTGCTCATCAACATCGGCAACGACCTGGAAGACCGCATGCTGCAGGACTGCGGCATGGTCACGGACGAGGCGCACCAGCTGGGCCTGCCGGTGGTGGCGGTCATCCAGGCCCAGGGCGGCCAGATCGTCAACGAGCGCGACCCCATCCTGGTGGCCCACTGCATCCGCCTGGGCGGCGAACTGGGCGCGGACCTGGTGTGCACCCCCTATTCCGGCGAACCGCAATCCTTTTCCCAGGCCGTGCTGCACTGCCCCGCGCCGGTCATCGTCACCGGCGGCCCGGCCCAGCAGGATTTCGACACCTTCCTGAAGACCATGCACGAGGTGCTGGAACTGGGCGCCTCGGGCGTGAGCGTGGGGCGCAACATCCTCATGCAGCCCAAGCCCGTGGCCGCCCTGGAGGCCCTGGTGGCCCTGGTGCATGGCCCGGAAATGGACGAGCCCGGCGCGAACGGGCCCGGCGGGGCCGCAACGCCCGCCCCAGGCGCGGCCAAGGCATGACCAGCCCGGCCCGCCCGGAATTTTGACACGGCAACCGCTTGAAACTTGGGCGGCAACGCGGTAACCCCTCTCGCAAACACACCCCATCCCCCGGAGGAACAATGCCCACACGCAAGGAAATGGCCAACGCCATCCGATTCCTGAGCATGGACGCGATTCAGAAAGCCAATTCCGGCCACCCCGGCATGCCCATGGGCATGGCGGACATCGCCCAGGTGCTGTGGTGCGATTTCCTCAAGCACAACCCCGCCAACCCCGCCTGGGCGGACCGCGACCGCTTCGTGCTCAGCAACGGCCACGGCTCCATGCTGCTCTATTCGCTGCTGCACCTCACCGGGTACGGCCTCACCACGGACGACCTGGCCAGCTTCCGCCAGCTTGGCTCCAAGACGCCCGGTCACCCTGAAAACGGCGTGGCGCCCGGCGTGGAAACCACCACCGGCCCCCTGGGCCAAGGCCTGACCAACGCCGTGGGCATGGCCATGGCCGAAAAGGTGCTGGCCGCCCAGTACAACCGGCCCGGCTTCGACGTGGTGGACCACTACACCTATGTGTTCCTGGGCGACGGCTGCCTCATGGAAGGCATTTCGCACGAGGCGTGCTCCCTGGCCGGCACCCTGGGCCTGGGCAAGCTCATCGTGCTCTACGACGACAACGGCATTTCCATCGACGGCGCGGTGTCCGGCTGGTTCGCCGACGACACGGCCAAGCGGTTCAAGGCCTACGGCTGGCACGTGCTGGTGGTCAACGGCCATGATCCCAAGGAAATCCGCGCCGCCATCAAGCGGTCGCGCGAGCGCACGGACAAGCCGTCCCTCATCTGCTGCAAAACCACCATCGGCTTTGGTTCGCCCTCCCTGGCGGGCAGCCACAAGACCCACGGCTCGCCCCTGGGCGACGAGGAGATCGCGGCCACGCGCAAGGCGCTGGGCTGGGAATACCCGCCCTTTTCCGTGCCGCGGGAAATCAAGGACGCCTGGGACGCCACCGCGCGCGGTGGCGAGGCCGAAGCCGTGTGGAACGACATGTTCGAGGCCTATGCCCGCGCCTTCCCGGCCGAGGCCGCCGCGTTCACCCGCCGCATGAGCGGCGCACTGCCCGCCGACTGGACCGCCAAGGCCGACGCCTTTGTGGCCGCCACCGTGGCCAAGGCCGAGAAAAAGGCCACCCGCCAGGCCTCGCAGGCCGCCATCAACGGCTACGCGCCCGAGCTGCCCGAACTCTTTGGCGGCTCCGCCGATCTCACCCCGTCCAACGGCACCTGGTGGACCGGTTCCGTGGCCCTGACCAGGGACAACTGGAACGCCAACTACGTGCACTTCGGCGTGCGCGAATTCGGCATGGCCGCCATCATGAACGGCATGGCCCTGCACGGCGGCTTCATCCCCTACGGCGGCACCTTCCTGGTCTTTGCCGACTACTCGCGCAACGCCATCCGCATGGCCGCGCTCACCGGCGCCAAGGTCATCCACGTGCTCACCCACGACTCCATAGGCGTGGGCGAGGACGGCCCCACCCACCAGCCCGTGGAGCACACCCCGTCCCTGCGGCTCATCCCCGGCCTGTCCGTGTGGCGGCCCTGCGACACCCTGGAAACCGCCGTGGCCTGGCGCGCCGCCCTGGAGCGCGCCAAGGGACCGACCGCCCTGGCCCTCACCCGCCAAGGCCTGCCCTTCATGCCCCGCGACGCCGCCACCCTGGCCAACGTGGCCAAGGGCGGCTACGTGCTGCGCGACTGCGACGCCACGCCGGACGCCATCCTCCTCGCCACCGGCTCCGAGGTGCACGTGGCCATGGCCGCCGCCGACCAGCTGACCGCCAAGGGCTACGCCATCCGCGTGGTCTCCATGCCCAGCGTGGACACCTTCGAGGCCCAGGACGCGGCCTACAAGGAAGGCGTGCTGCCCAAGGCCGTGACCATCCGCGTGGCCGTGGAGGCCGCCTCGCCCGACGGCTGGTACCGCTACGCCCCGCGCGTCATCGGCATGACCACCTTCGGCGAGTCCGGCCCAGGCGGCGCGCTGTTCAAGCACTTCGGCTTCACCCCCGAAAACGTGGCCGCCACCGTGGAAGAGGAACTCGCCACCGCGAACGTGTCCCTGTCCAACTGATCGCCCGCCTGCAACCAGGCGCGGCAATACGAAAAGACGCCTGAAAAAAGATCCGGGGGAGATGGATACGGCAGGGACAAGCGAGTTCCCCAGGCGGACGGCCTCGCTGGTTGCGGACAAGAACATGGAGGGAGGGGACGCCCCACGCCATGGGCCGCAAGGCATGGAAAAAGAAACAGCAGGGAGGCAGCATGGCGGTTTGTCAGCTGCCTGAAAAGGGTTCGCGCCGTAGCGGCGCGAACCCTTTTTTCACGTCCTTGCCCCCACCGCGCCCCCTCCGCCGCGCATGGCACGTGTTTTCTTTCACAAGGCGTGACAACCATTCATGTTTTTCGTATACGATCATCCTCCGTCCCGACTCCTATGGCGTAGCGGGCCGAGTATCTCACACAATGAGGGTGTCATGAGCGCATTCATGAACTTCGCCTTTTTGAGCGGCAAGCCGCCCAAACCCAACGGCCGCAGCGTGGCCGTCATAGGCGCCGGGCCCAGCGGGCTTGCGGCCGCCGGGTACCTGGCCAGTATCGGGTACAAGGTCGATTTGTACGACAAGCTGCCCAAGGCGGGCGGCCTGATGGTGTTCGGCATCCCCGGGCACCGCATTCCCGAGGAGCGCATTCTGGACGGGGTGGCGCATCTGGAGGCGCAGTACGGCGTCACCTTCCACCCCTGCACCAAGATCTGCGGCAGCGAGCCGCTCAACGGCGAGGCGGGCGACCATTTTTCCGCCAACCTGGTGAGCCTGGGCGAACTGGGCCGCGAGCACGACGCGGTCATCATCTGCACGGGTTCGTGGAAGTCGCGCAAGATGGGCGTGCCAGGCGAGCATCTGCCCGGCGTGTTGTCCGGCCTGGAATATCTTTTCCCCATCCGCGCGGCGCGGTATGCCGCGGACCACATAGCGCCCATCGACGTGGCGGGCAGGCGGGTGGTGGTGGTCGGCGCGGGCCATTCCGCCGTGGACGTGGCGCACTCCGCCGTGGCCCACGGGGCCAAGGCCGTGACCATGCTCTACCGCCGCACCCGGGCCGAGGCGCCGTGCGGCAGCTATGAGGTGACGCAGTTGCAGGAGCGCGGCGTGCGCTGGATGGAGCTGGCCACGCCCGTGCGCGTGCTGGGCACGGACAAGGTGGAGGGGCTGGAATACGTGCAGTGCACGCTGGGCGCGCCCGACCGTTCGGGCCGGTGCTCCTTTGTGCCCGAGGAGGGCTCCAACCGCGTGCTCCCGGCGGACACGGTGGTCACGGCCATAGGCGAGATAGCCACGCCGCCCTTTGCCGACGACCTGGGCCTGGCCAACGTGCGCAAGGGCGAGATCCACTGGTTGCAGATGACGCGCATCCCCGGCGTGTTCGTGGCGGGCGACGCGCTCACCGGGCCCAGCAAGATCGGCAAGGCCGTCTATTCGGGCCTGCGCGCGGCCAAGTCGCTGGCGCAGTGGCTCGATCTCAAGGCGCTGGGCCGCCTTGAGGAATACAAGGAAGACGCGGTCATCACCCGCGAAGACTGGGTGGAGGACCGCATATGAGCAAGACCCTGTATATCGACTACAACAAGTGCATCGGCTGCGAGACCTGCGAGGCGGTGTGCAAGACCTTGTACGACAAGCCGCGCATCAACATGACCCGCACCACCGAGGGCGTGCTCATGCCGCTGTACTGCCGCCACTGCGACCGCCCGGCCTGCGCCAACGTGTGCCCGCGCGGCGCGCTCATCAAGGCGGCGGACGGCTCGGTGATCCTGCAACCGCTCCTGTGCGCGGGGTGCGAGTCCAAGCCGTGCCTGATGGCGTGTCCCTTTGGCGGCGTGTTCACCTCCAGCCGCGAGGCGCCGGTGACCAAGTGCGACCTGTGCACCCATCGCCGCGCCGTGGGCATGGGCCCGGCCTGCGTGGAAATGTGCCCGTGCCAGGCCATCCAATACGTGGAACGCGAGGCCATTCCCGCCTTGCAGACCGAGGCGGCGAGCAAGGCCGAGGCCATGGTGCTGGCCCACATCCGCCCTCCGTCAACCAAGCTGGGCAGATAGACGTGCCCGTTGCGGGCTGAGCGCACGCCCGCACCAGGCACCGGCATGCCCTTTCACGGGGCGCTTCCCAGTGGGGATGCGCCCCTTTTTTATAGACAAATCCACTGAAAATGTTAGAACAAATTTGTCGCACGGCACTTGGCCCTCCCTTTTTCCCGTTGTCTCAACGCGCGTCGCAAGGAGCAGCCCATGAAAATCACCACCATGAAGGAACTCGATCTCAAAGGTAAACGCGTCTTCATCCGGCAGGATCTCAACGCCCCCATCAAGGGCGGCAAGGTCACCAATGACAAACGCATCCGGGAAAGCATCCCCGGCATCACCATGGCCCTCGACGCCGGAGCGGCGGTCATGGTCACCTCGCACTGGGGACGGCCCAAGGCGGGGGAATACGACACCGCCTTTTCCCTGGCGCCCATCGCCGACTACATGGGCACCCTGCTCGGCAAGCCCGTGCCCCTGGTCAAGGACTGGCTGGACGGCGTGGACGTTGCTCCGGGCGACGTCGTG
Source organism: Desulfovibrionaceae bacterium (assembly GCA_050251715.1). Lineage (GTDB taxonomy): Bacteria > Desulfobacterota > Desulfovibrionia > Desulfovibrionales > Desulfovibrionaceae > JBFWMG01. The sequence goes on from JBFWMG010000005.1 coordinate 163,063, forward strand.
ATGCTGGAGAACGTGCGCTTCTTCAAGGGCGAAAAGGAAAACGACGACGCCTTGAGCAAGAAGATGGCCGCCCTGTGCGACGTGTACGTGATGGACGCCTTTGGCACCGCGCACCGCGCCCAGTGCTCCACCCACGGCATCGCCAAGTTCGCGCCCCAGGTCTGTGCCGGGCCGCTGCTTGCGCGTGAGCTGGAGGCGCTGGAAAAGGCGCTGGACAAACCCGCCCGGCCCCTGGTGGCCATAGTGGGCGGCTCCAAGGTGTCCACCAAGCTCAAGCTGCTGGAAAACCTGCTCGGCAAGGTGGACCAGCTCATCGTGGGCGGCGGCATAGCCAACAATTTCATCGCCGCCGCGGGATTCAAGGTGGGCAAGTCGGTGTATGAACCCGACCTCATGGACATGACCCGCCACCTGAACGAGGTGGCCAAGAAGGCGGGCGCGGAAATCCCGGTGCCCGAAGATGTGATCGTGGCCAAGGAGTTTGCCGAAACCGCCATGCCCATCCTGAAAAAGGTGGACGAGGTGGCGGACGACGAAATGATCCTGGACATCGGCCCCATGACCGCCAAACGCTACGCGGACATGATGCGCCAGGCGGGCACCGTGGTCTGGAACGGCCCCGTGGGCGTGGCGGAATTCGACCAGTTCGCGGGCGGCACCAAGGTCATTGGCCACGCCATTGCGGACAGCGGCGCCTTCTCCATCGCGGGCGGCGGCGACACCGTGGCGGCCGTGGAGGCGTTCGGGCTCAAGGACGGCATCTCCTACATCTCCACGGGCGGCGGCGCGTTCCTGGAATTTTTGGAGGGCAAGAAGCTGCCCGCCGTGGCCATCCTGGAAGAGCGGGCCAAGGGGTAGCGAGCCAAGGGCGCGAGACGGAAAACTTGCGGCGCGGTGGCGTGCATGTGTGTCGGCGCCACCGCCCATTCGCTGGGCAAGGGGCTTTTGTGCCCAATGGGGCAGGCGGCCTTTCAAGCCTGTTCCCATTGGGCGCAAAAGCCCCTTGCCGCATGGACGCCCCGTCCCATGGAGTGCCATGGAGCGCCTCGGATCACCTGTTGGATGGGTAAAGGCACAGCCCCGGCGGACGCAACGGGGCAAGGCCTGCAACATGGGCCAGCTGGCCAAAAGCGGCGGCATGCCGCCATGAGGAGGGTGTATGGAGAGCGTCTTGACCTGGGTGCTGACCGCCATGTCCCTCACTGGCATCGTGCTGAACATAAAGAAGAACCGCAAATGCTTCCTGATCTGGATCGTGGCCAACATGGGGTGGATCGTGGTCAACCTGCGCCACGGCATCCAGGCCCAGGCGCTGCTGTTCGTGGTCTACACCGGCATGTCCATCTGGGGATTCGTGGAGTGGGGCAGGCACCCGCCCCGCGACGACGCGAAAAAGGCCGAGAGTTAACCCTCCGGGGCTGCGGGCGGCGCATCCGGGCCGGTCTTCGCGTGGCGCGCTTCCGGCGCGCGTGGGGGACGTGTGGCGCGTCCTGGGGCCATATCCCACACGGCAAGGGGCATGGCCGTGGCCAACCCGTCCAGAAAGGCGCGCACCTCGGCCTCCTGATGCGGGGAAAAGACCACCTGGACCACGGCCTCGAAGCGGTCGATGACGCTCATGTAGGCCAGGTTGTCCACGGCTTCGAGCAGAAACTTCATGCGCGCCAGATCCGCCTGCGCCACGCGCACGTACAACCGCCGCGACCGCTCCGGCGGGGGAGGCGGTGCGGGTCGCCGCCGCTTCTTCATTCTGGCCATGCCTTCCTTCCTGTTTGCTTTGTGATGCTGTTGCCGTTGCGCCATGCGGCGCCTTGTCCGGGCCGCGTCTCCCAAGCCGTCCCATGCCCCATGGCCCGCGCACCATGACCAGCGCCGCCGCAATGCGTTTGGTTGCTCGCGCATTGCGGTTGCGCTGCTCCGCAACCTTGGCCGCGTTTCCCGCGCCTCGGGCGGGATACCCGCACCAACCGTCCGGCGACGCGACCGTAGGACGCGCGCAAGGCGCACCACAACACGCCGCACAGGCCGGCCCGGACCGGGCCTACCCGTTGCGCCGCCCTGCCGCGCGATGCAAGCTATCTGATTGCCTTGAAATAATTAATCAGTCCGTTTGTCGAGCTGTCGTGACCAGCCACCTGCTCCGGCCCGGACAGCTCCGGCAAAATGGCCTTGGCCAACTGCTTGCCCAGCTCCACGCCCCACTGGTCAAAGGAGTTGATGTTCCAGATGGCGCCCTGCACAAAGATCTTGTGCTCGTACAGCGCAATGAGCGAGCCCAGGGTCTTGGGGTCGCATTTGGGGAACAGGAACGAATTGGTGGGGCGGTTGCCCTCAAAGACCTTGTGCGGCAGCAGCGCGGCCAGCGCCTTGCCGCGCACGCCCGCCGCGGCCAGTTCGTCCCTGGCCTCGTCGCTGGTCTTGCCCCGCATCAGCGCCTCTGTCTGGGCAAAGAAGTTGGACAGCAGGATGGCGTGGTGCTCGCCCACGGGGTTCAGGGATTGTGCCGGCGCAAGGAAATCGCAGGGGATGAGTTTTGAGCCCTGGTGGATGAGCTGGTAAAAGGCGTGCTGGCCGTTGGTGCCCGGCTCGCCCCAGATGACCGGGCCGGTGGAGACCGCCACGCGCTTGCCGTCCAGGGTCACGGACTTGCCGTTGGACTCCATGTCCCCCTGCTGGAAATAGGCGGCGAAGCGGGCCATGTACTGGTCATAGGGCAGGATGGCGTGGGACTGGGCCTGGAAGAAATTGTTGTACCAGATGCCGAGCACGGCCATGACCACGGGGATGTTGCGTTCCAGCGGCTCGGCCATAAAATGGCGGTCCACGGCATACGCGCCGTCGAGCAACGCCTCGAAGCGGTCCATGCCCACGGCCAGCGCAATGGACAGGCCAATGGCCGACCACAGGGAGTAGCGCCCGCCCACCCAGTCCCAGAACCCGAACATGTTGTCCGTGTCGATGCCAAAGGCGGCCACGTCGCGCTCGTTGGTGGACAGGGCCACGAAATGCCGGGCCACGTGGACGGTCTCCTTGGCCGCGCCCAAAAACCACGCCTTGGCGGACGCCGCGTTGGTCATGGTTTCCTGGGTGGTGAAGGTCTTGGAGGCTATGATGAACAGGGTTGTTTCCGGGGCGCACCGCTTGAGGGTTTCCGCCATGTGGGTGCCGTCCACATTGGACACGAAATGGCTTTTCAGGCGCGAGTGGGCGTAGTGCTGCAAGGCGGTGACCACCATGAGCGGCCCCAGGTCCGAGCCGCCGATGCCGATGTTCACGATGTCCGTGATGGGCTTGCCCGTATACCCCTTCCATGCGCCGGAGCGCACCTTTTCCGTGAACACGCGCATCTTGGCCAGCACGTCGCGCACGCCGGGCATCACGTCCTCGCCGTCCACGCGCACGGGATCGCCCGACCGGTTGCGCAGCGCCGTGTGCAGCACGGCCCGGTTTTCCGTGGTGTTGATCTTGTCGCCCCGGAACATGGCATTGCGTTTTTCTTCCACACCGCAGGCACGCGCCAGGTCCATGAGCAGGGCCATGGTTTCGGCGGTGACGCGGTTTTTGGAATAGTCGAACAGGATGTCGCCAAGGCGCAGGGAAAAGGTGTTGAACCTTTTGGAATCGCTGGCGAACATGTCTCGCATGTGCAGAGGCGCGATGGCCTTGTGATGCGCCTTGAGCGCCTTCCATTGCGGCAGGGTGTGGCAAGCGGGCATGGTGTTCCCCCCATGTGTGCGTGGGCTGCGGATTGTTGCGGCCGACAGTGACCGCAATGCCTTTGCGCCCGCCCCTGGCCCTCGGGAGACCCGGACGCCAAGCACGGACGATGGTACTATACCCTACAAGACGCGGCCCCGCAAAGGGGCAGGAGCCCCGCACCGCCCCCCCCACCGAGCCGCTCGGGAACTAACGGGAACGGGCGGGAACGGGCGGGAACGGGCGGGAACGGGCGGGAGGGGATGGCGGGTTAGCGCATTTTAACATTGAAGCAATGGTGCACGTTGAAACAATGAAGCATTATTTCAACAAAATGCATTAGAGCATCTAAGCTTTTTCAAAGTCAAGATGCTCTAATGGCCCGAGATTTTATACTTCTTGAGCTTGTACTGGAGCAGGCTCTTGGACACGCCCAGCGCCTCGGCGGCCTTGACCTGCACGAACTCGTTGCGCGCCAGGGCGCGGCGGATAAGGGCGGCCTCGATCTTTTCCAGGGTGTCGCCCAGGTTGAGGCGGGCGGGCAGCAGATCCACGGCGCTCTTGAACTGCGCCTCCTCGTCGCGGATTTCCGGCGGCAGGTCGTCCACGCCCATGGTATCGCCCGAGGCCAGCACCATGCAGCGCTCCACCACGTTTTCCAGCTGGCGCACGTTGCCCGGCCACTCGTACCCGGTGAGGAAATCCAGCGCCTCCGGGGCAAAGGAGCGGCGCACGGCGTTGTTGTCCGTCACGAACTTGTCCACGAAATGCGCGGCCAGCAAGACAATGTCCTCGCGCCGTTCGCGCAGCGGCGGCAGATGGATCTGCACCACGTTCAGGCGGTAGAACAGGTCTTCGCGGAACGAGCCGTCCGCCACGGCGGCGGCCAGATCCTTGTTGGTGGCGGCCACCAGCCGGATATCGACCTCGATTTCCTCCGACCCACCCACGCGCTCGAAACGGCGCTCCTGCAACACGCGCAGCAGCTTGACCTGCATGTCGTGGGACAGCTCGCCGATCTCGTCCAGAAACAGCGTGCCTTCGTGGGCCAGTTCGAACCGGCCCCGCTTGCGCGCCACCGCGCCGGTGAACGAGCCCTTTTCATGGCCAAAGAGCTCGCTTTCCAGCACGCCGGGGTTCAGCGCCATGCAGTTGACCGAGATGAACGGCCCCTTGTTGCGCGGCGAGGCGAAGTGGATGGCCTTGGCCACCAGCTCCTTGCCCGTGCCGGACTCGCCGGTGATGAGCACGGTGCTGCGGCTGGGCGCGGCGCGGTCCACCATGCCCAGCACCTGCCGCATGGGCTTGGACTTGCCGATGATGTGGTGCAGGCCGTAGCGCTCTTCCAGGTTGGCGTACAGCAAACGGTATTGCTGCTGCGCCTTGGCCATCTGCATGGCCTTTTGCACGGACAGCAGCAGTTCGTCATTGGAAAAGGGTTTGGTGATGAAGTCGAACGCGCCGAGCTTCATGGCCTCCACAGCGGCCTCGATGGAGCCGAACGCGGTCATGATGAGCACGGGGATGTGCGGGTAGTTGCGCTTCACGTGCTCCAGCACGTCCTGGCCCGTGAGCTTGGGCATCTTCATGTCCGTGATGACCACGTCCACTTCCGACTCGTCCAGAAAGGCGAGCCCGGTCTCGGGGTCGGGCAGCGCGGTCACGCCATAGCCCGCCCCTTGCAGCAACATTTCCAGCACAAGCAAATAGTTCTGCTCGTCGTCCAGGATGAGGATGGTTCCCGCCATGATGACGCCTAGGCCTTGGGGAAACGCAGGCGCACCCGCGCGCCGCCTTCCGGGTTGTTGTCCAGTTCCAATACGCCCTTGTGACTTTTGACGATATTGCTGACGATGGCAAGCCCCAGGCCGGTGCCGTGGTCCTTGGTGGTGAAAAACGGATCCACGAGCTTTTCCCGCAGGGCGGGGTCGATGCCCGACCCTGAATCGTCCACCGTGAGCACGATCTCCTTGTCCGCAATGTCTGACGTGATGGTCAGCGTACCGCCCTGGGGCATGGCCTGCAAGGCGTTGGTGACGACGTTGTACACGGCGCGGTACAGGAAATCCGTGTCGCCCAGGATGAACAGGCCCGGCGCATAGCGCCGCTCCACCGCCACCTGGCACTTGCCGCATTCGCTTTCCAGAAAGCCCAGGGCTTGGTCCAGCACCATGGCGGCGTCCATGCGCTCCAGCTTGGGCTCCTTGGGCCGGGCATAATCCAGGAAGTCGTTGACCGTCTTGGACAGCCGCTTGGACTCGTCGTGGATGGCCTTGAGCACGCGGTAGCCGGGGTCGTTGTCCTTTTGGGCGCGTTGCAGCAATAGTTCGGCGCTGGAACGGATGATGCCCAGCGGATTGCGGATTTCATGGGCGATGCCGGACACGGTGCGGCCCATGCTGCCCAGCTTTTCGGCCTGGTGCAACTCCTGCTGCAACGCCTCCTTCTCGGCCTGCCGTTCCACGTTCACGCGGTCGGCGCGGCGGATAATGATGAGCAGGATGATGAACAGCGCCAGGGACGAGGCGCAGGACGTGCTGATGATGAGCCACTGGAAATTGACCACCGCGCGGTAGTCCGCCGTAATGTCCTGGGAAAATTCGAGCGCCCCCATGATGGGCGCGGTGGAGGTGCGCAGCGCGGTAAGGCTCTGCTCCGCCTTGAGCGGATAGTACGTCTTGAGGGTCACGCTGCCCGGCTTGGGGTCGAACTGGAACATGACCATGAACGGCGAGATGTCGCTCACGATCTCGAAGCTGTGCTTGCCGTTGTCCAGCGCCTCGTCCACGGCCTTGCCCGCCAGGGTGGCGTTGCCCAGCAGGGTGCGGTCCGTGGAGTAGGACACCTGCCGCTCATAGTCGTAGATGCGCAACTCCTGCACGTGCAGGCCGTGGATGGTGGACTGGATGACCTGCTCCAGCCGGTCGTACTGCACGGGCTGGCGCAGGGCGATGCGGCCCTGGCCGATGAGCGTGGGCAGGGTGAAGCGGCGGTATATCTGGTGGTTCAGGTTCTCGGCCAGCAGCAGGGCGAATTCCTGCTGCTTGGTGAGCAGCGTCTTGTTGGCGGAATTGGCGATGACGATGGACACGAACAGCGTGGAGGCCAGGATGACGATGAACGAGCTCCACGACAGGAAGCGGGCAAAGCCCAGGGGTCGTTTGGAATCGGTGGTCGCCGCGCTCACTGCATGTGCTCCCGTGGCTAGAGCATCTTAACTTTGAAAAAGTTTAGATGCTCTTGTGCATTTTGTTGAAATAATGCTTCATTATTTCAACTTGCAACATTGCTTCAATGTTAAAATGCGCCAGCCCCGGGGGCGGTTCCGGCATGGTTTCCCGCCTGCCGCGGCATGAAAAAAGCGACCGGGGCAGCGCCCCGGTCGCGGGTCTCTCGTTGCTAGCCGAACAGGACGTCGGCGATTTTGCCCATGGCCGTTTTCAGGGTGGCCTCGTCCAGGGCGTAGGAGATGCGGATGCAGCGGTCGTCGCCGAACGCCGCGCCGGGCACGGTGGCCACGCCCGCCTTTTCCAGCAGATAGGTGCACAAGGCGGCGGAATCAGGATATTCCGGCTTGTAGTGGGCGTGCACGTCCGGGAAGATGTAGAACGCGCCTTCGGGGCGCGGGCACAGCACGTCGGGCCATTCGGCCACCAGCTCCATGATGCGGTCGCGGCGCTGGGCAAAGGTGGCGTTCACGGTCTTGAGCATGTCCCACGGGCCGTTCAGCGCCTCGGTGGCCGCCTTTTGGGCAATGGAACAGATGTTGGACGTGGACTGGCCCTGGATCTTGGACAGCGCCTTGATGAGGTCCGGGTGGGTGAGGATGAAGCCCACGCGCCAGCCGGTCATGGAAAAGCTCTTGGCCAGGCCGTTGACCACGGCCACCTGCTCGGGATGCTTCACCCACCAGCCCGCCAGGGTGCTGGGCTGGGCCGGGGCGAACACCAGGCGGTCGTAGATCTCGTCGGACACGATGAACAGACCCTTGGCAATGGCGTATTCGGCCAGGGCGTCGATCTCGGCCTGGGAATAGTGGCAGCCCGTGGGGTTGGAGGGGCTGTTGAGGATGAGCATCCGCGTCTTGGGCGTGGTGTACTTTTCCAGATCCTCCACCGTGATCTTGAAACCCCTCTCGGCCGGGCTGGGCACGGTGACCGGCACGCCCTGGGCAAGCTCCACCATGGGCGGATAGCTGACCCAGTAGGGCGCGGGGATGAGCACCTCGTCACCCGGATCGAGCAAGGCCTGGAACAGGTTGAACAATCCCTGCTTGCCGCCGTTGGTGGTGATGGTGGCCTCCATGGGCGCGCTGATGTCGTAGCAGCGTTTGAAATAGCCCGCCACGGCGGTGCGCAGTTCCGGGGTGCCAGGCACCTGGGTGTACCGGACGAACTGCTCGTCGATGGCCCGTTTCGCCGCCGCGCAGATGTTGTCCGGCGTGGGAAAATCGGATTCACCCACGGACAGGGAAATGATCTCCCGGCCCTGGGCGCGCAGGTCCATGGCCTTGGCGCTGACGGCCATGGTCGCGGACGGCTTGAGCTGCTGCAAACGCTGAGAAATGCGCATGACTACTTCCCTCAAGGATATGAAAGGGTTGCAGAATGGAGTTGACAACGGGCCACTGTTGCGGACTTGCAAAGACAGGCCACACTAGTGCAAAACCGTGCCGCAGTAAATACGGCGCGGCCCGCATACCCCTGGCCGGACCTTTTTTTTCACTTTTTTGCAAATAATAACGATGCCCACACCCGCCCCGCTCCTTCCCTTTGGCCTCCCCACCCTGCCCGCCCGCTTCCTGCGCCGGGAAAAACGGTTTCTGGTCGAGGTGGCCACCGGCGCGGCACGCTTCTGGGTCCACACCAACAATTCCGGCAGCATGCTGGGCCTGTTGCGGCCCGGATGCGAGGTGCTGTTGTCGCTGTCGGACAACCCAAAGCGCAAGCTGGCGCACACGCTGGAACTGGTGCACACGGGCGGCTGCTGGGTGGGCGTGAACACCATGACGCCCAACCGCCTGCTGCGCGCGGCGTGGCGCGCGGGCGCGCTGCCCGAGGTGGCGGGCTACGGCGATTTCCGGCCCGAGGCCACGGTGGGCGACAGCCGGTTGGACGCCCTGCTCACCGGGCCGGGCCTGCCGCCGCTGTGGGTGGAGGCGAAAAACGTGACGCTTGTGGAGGACGGGGTGGCGGCCTTTCCCGACGCGGTGACCGTGCGCGGCCAGAAGCACCTGGCGGAACTGGCGGCGCTGGCGCGGCGCGGCGTGCGCACGGCGTGCTTCTATCTGGTGCAGCGGCCCGACGGCGCGTGCTTCGGCCCGGCGGACTATATCGACCCGGCCTTTGCCGCCGCGTTCTGGGACGCGGTGGATGCGGGCGTGGCCATGTGGCCCTACCGGGCCGGGGTTTCAGCCGCAGGCATCACGCTTGGCGAACGGCTGCCCCTGGCGCCGAGGCGGTAATATGGACAATGGCCGTTTCGCATGAGCGGCGGCTGGCGGCCGTGGCGCAGGCCAGGCCCGCAACAGGACGGCAGGTGCGGCTAGAGCAGCGACCAGGCGAACCGCGCCAGGAGGATGGCTCCGGCCTGGGCCACGTTGATGGAGTCGAGGGGGCGGGCCTGGGGGATGGAGAGCATGGCCTCGCACCGCTTGGCCACGCCGGGGCGCACGCCCTTTTCCTCGTTGCCCAGCACCAGCACCGCAGGCAGCCGCAGCGTGGACGTGAAGGCGTTCAGCCCGTCCGCCGCCGCGCCGTACACCGCAAACCCCTCGTCCGCCGCCGCTTCCAGGGCATGAGACAGGTTGGCCACCCTGGCCACGGGCGTGCGCGACAAGGTGCCGGACGAGGCCCGCTCCGCCGCCGCGCCCAGATGGGCCGCGTTGTGGCGGGGCACGATGATCCCGCCGCCGCCCAGGGCATACAGGGTGCGCGCCAGGGTGCCCGCGTTGCCGGGATCCTGCACCTGGTCCAGCGCCACGGCCACGGGCAGGGGGGCGTTGCGCACCAGCGCCCACATCGTCTCCAACTCCACATAGCCCTGGGCAAAGATGCGCGCCGCAACGCCCTGGTGATTGCCTGGAAAAAGGGCGTCGAGACGTTCCTTGGGCACAAAGGAAAACCGCACCCCGGCCTTGCGGCATGCATCGACAATGGAGTCGAACCCCGAACCGTGCAGGCCGCGTTGCAGGAAAACATGCTCCACCTGCTCCGGATCTTCCCGCACACGCTCGGCAACGGGTTTTCGGCCTGTCAAAACAACATCTGCCTGCGGGGTGTTCTTTACATCCATTTCGCATTCCTGGGGTGCGCCATTATGGCACTGTTATAGTCCATATGTTGCATATATGCTCTTTTTCTGTTGCAGGGCGCTCGCAATTCCGTTACCTAGCAAGGCTAGGAATGATGACGCGCTCAATGCACAGGGCTTTTTGGGGCGTTTGCGCCACCCAGGCGCGCGTCCTGCCGCGCGCCGCGCCCGGCCTGGAGCACTGCCATGACCTTTATCCGCTAACTACAGGGGATTGCATGAAACGAGCTGTTTTTCCCGCCCTCTTCATCGCCCTTCTCGTCTTCACTGGTTGTGCCTCCAAAACCATCCCCTCCGCGCCGCAAGAAACCGTTGCCAACGACGCGGTCCTGACGGCCGATGCGCCCGGGGAGTCCCTTGCCGACACGGAAAAGGCTCCGGTGGACGCCGAATTGAACGATGCCACGGACAACCTTGTCGTGGTGGACGACAATGCCCCACTTACCCCGCAAGAGCAACTGGCCCTGGATACCCAGGACTCGCTCCTGGTTCCCGACGCCGAGGATAACGAAGATATTCAACTGTATTTCAAGTACTTTACACATAAGAAACGCGACACCTTCGCCGCGTGGCTCACCCGTTCCGAACGGTACCTGCCCTTTGTCAAAAAGGTCTTCCGCGACAAGGGGCTGCCCGAAGAGCTGGCGTATCTGCCCTTTGTGGAAAGCGGATACAACGCCAAGGCGTATTCACGGGCCGGGGCGGCGGGGTGCTGGCAGTTCATGTCCTTTACCGGACGCAAATACGGTCTGAACAAGAGTTGGTGGATCGATGAGCGGCGCGACCCGTTCAAGGCGACCTACGCCGCCGCCGCCTATCTTTCCGACCTCTACAAGATGTTCGACGACTGGTACTTGGCGCTGGCGGCCTACAACGCGGGCGAGGGCAAGATCAAGCGCGCCATCGACGGCACGGGCGCGGAGGATTTCTTTGAGCTGGCCGAAAAAAACCATTCCCTGAAGCGGCGCGCCCGGCTCAAGCTGGAAACCCGCCATTACGTGCCCAAATTCCTGGCCGTGCTCAAGATCCTGCGCAACCTGGAATCCCTTGGCTTCGACCCCATTGACGAGACCGCCGCGCCGGAATTCGCCACGGTCACGGTCAAGGGCGGCACCGACCTGCTGGCCCTGGCCCAGGCCTGCGACATGGAGTGGAACGATTTTTACCAGGACAACCGCGCCTTTGCGCGCTACGTCAGCCCGCCGGACTATGAGGCCACGGTGTACCTGCCCGCGGACAAGCTGGAACAGGCCACGGCCTTTCTCAAAAAACCCACGGCCACGCCCTATGCGGGCTACCGCATGTACCGCGTGCGCTCGGGAGACTCCTGGTACCGCATCAGCGGCCGCTACGGCGTGCCCGTCGCCATTCTGAAGACGGTGAACAAGACCCGCAGCAACACCCTGAGCATAGGCCAGCAGGTCATGATCCCCAGGGCCGGACAAAGCATGGCCGTTGACTCGCCTGCGGAAAAAACCCGCAAGATCGCCCAGAAACGCGGCAACTACACCGTGCACAGCGGCGACACCCTGTCCGAAATCGCCCAGCGCTACGGCGTGAGCACCTCGACCCTGATGCGGGCCAACGGCCTGTCCTCGCCGCGCCGCCTGCGCAGCGGCCAGACCTTGTACATCCCTGGCCGCGACGCGCCCGCCGCCGACACCAAGCTGACGCTGGCCAAGGCCGAAAAGGTGAAGCAGGCCATCACCTACAAGGTGCGCAAGGGCGACTCCCTGTGGGCCATCGCCCGCCGCTTCGGCGTGTCCTCCGCCGACCTCATGCGCTGGAACAAGCTGTCCAGCCGCTCGGTGATCCAACCCGGCGACACGCTCAACGTGTACCGCTAGCCGCACGGCGGCACGCCCCCCCGCAACGATTGGCGGGCAGGGATTCCGGTCCAATCCGGCACCCTGCCCGCCTCATTTTTCTTCCCTGTCCCTGCCGCCGCGCTGCTGGACGCGGCCTTTGGCGGCGGTCTTCCCGGCCGCCACGTCGCCATCCCATGCCCTCGCCGGTGCGCCGCCGGGAGCGCACCGGCCCTTCATGCCGGACGCCCGGCGGGCGTTTCAACGGCACAAAGAGGTGAGACCGCGCATGACGCGGACGGCCTGGGCTGCGCGCACCGCTACGCCGCGCCCAGCGCGGCCAACAGCACGGCGCGGCCTGCGGCGGGATCCAGGTCAAGGCCGGTCCACAGGCGGAACTGGGCGGCGGCCTGGGCCATGAACATGTCCAGGCCATCGCACACCGCGCAGCCCGCGGCGGCGGCCTCGCGCAGGAACCGGGTGCGCAGGGGGTTGTACACGATGTCGTAGGCGATCATGCCCTGGGCAAAGGCGGCTGCGGGCCAGGGGGTTTCCGCCTCGCGCTCGCCGTGCATGCCAAGGGGGGTGGTGTTGACCACGCAGGCCGCGTTGCAATGGGTGCGTTCTTCCCAGGGCACGCAGTCCACATCAAAGGCCCGGGCCAGCGCCTGGGCGCGTTCGGGCGTGCGGTTGGTCACGATCACGCGGCCCACGCCCAGGGTCTTGAGACCCGCGATGACGGCGCGCGCCGCGCCCCCCGCGCCCAGCACCATGGCAGTGGCGGGCGGGGTGGCGGCCATGCCGGCGCGTTGCAGGGGGGCGATAAAACCTTCCAGGTCGGTATTGTCGCCATGCAGGACGCCGTCGCGCCAGTACAGGGTGTTGACCGCGCCCACGGCGCTGGCCGTGGCGGTCACGTGGTCCACCAGGCCAAGGATGGTCTCCTTGTGCGGGATGGTGACGCTGGCGCCCGCAATGGGCAGGGTGCGCGCGGCCTGGACAAAATCCGCCACCTTGCCGGGCGGCAGGGGCCAGGCCATGTACACGGCGTCCAGGCCGTGGCGGGCGAATCCCCAGTTGTGGATGGTGGGGCTCAGGGTGTGGCCCAGGGGATGGCCGATGATGCCGTAGAGGTGTTGGGGCGGGCGGGGCAAGGTCTCGTGGCTCACGGGCGGGCTTCTCCTTGGGCCTGATGCGGCGCGTTGGTTGCGGTGCGGCGTTGCGGTATGCAAGGACCGGATGCACGGGGCTGCCTGTCCGTTGCGGCGGCGGACGCCAGGGCACCCTTTTTTCTTTATGATACTGTCTTGTTATTGGAATATTGCGCCTCGCGCAACCGTCGCCCTCCACAGGCTGCGGCGGCGTTGCGGCTTGGCTGCCCGCCGCAAGGGCTGGACAGGCCGCTGCAAGCACATACCCCGATGGCCGGGACGAACGCAAGCGGGACCACGGGCAGCCGTGCGCGCCTGCCGCCACGCGATCAGGGCGCGGCGGAAGGGGCGGCAGGGGATGCGGCAGGGGATGTGGCTGGCGGCGCGGACGCCGTGGGCGCGGCGCACAGGTCCAGGCGTTGCGCCTCGCGCAGGGGCGCGCACAGCCCCAGGACGCAGGCACGGTCAAAATCCGCGCACATGCGCGCGGGCTTGCCCAGCACGTCATACGCATAGCCGCGCGAGGCAAGGGCCGCCGCATCGTCCGGCGCGGTGGCCAGGGCCATGTCGTACAGCCGTGCCGCATCCTGCCACTGGCCGCGCCGGGCCAGGGCACGGCCTTGGGCGAGCAGGTCCGCTGCCGTGCCGCCCGCCGTGTCCAAAGAAAACGGCTCGGGCGCAGCCGGTACGGGCGCGGCTGGCATGGCCGCCTGCGTGCCGTTTGAGGACTGCGTGGAGACGGTGGAGGCGTTGGCCGCACCATCCGTTGCGGTTTGTGGTGCGGCGGCAACACCCGTTTGAGCGACCGGAGCCGTAGCGTTGGCCGCGCCTTCCGGTCTAGTTGCGTTCGCCACGCCTTCCAGCCCGATAGCGTTCGCCACGCCTTTCAGTCCGGTTGCGGCAGCCGCTGCGGCCAGCCAGGGGTCGGCCAGCCGTCCCTTGCTCACGCTCACATCCGGCACGGCCATGTCCGCCCACGGGGCAGGCAGGGCGGCGTCCAGCGCGTCCATGGCCTGGGCCCGTTGCCGCGCGGGTTGCGGATCGGGCTTGCCAAGGCTGCGGTTGTACAGCACGTCGCGCGCATAGGCGGCAAAGACCGCCACGTCCACGCTTACCTGCGCCTTGACGAACACCCCCTGCCCGCCCTGGGCGGCAAACGGCTCCGACGCCACGATGCCCGGCTCGAACAGCCTGCCCACCAAGGCGGCCACCTCCGCGCGGGACAGCGTTTCCGCGCCCGCAATGCCGCGCAGGCGCGGCAGCACGATGGATACGGCCTTGTCGAGCGCACCCTCGACCGCCGCATCCCTGGCCCGCGCCACGGTCTGGTCCACGGCTTCTCCCGGCGCCGCGAGCAGCCGCACATCCCGCACCACGGCCACGGCGGCCTCGCCAAAGGCGCTGGCTGCAACCGCAACCAACATCGCAACACACACCGCCGCCGCCACCCCTCGCGCCATCCGTTTCATACCGCCGCTCCCTGTCTGGAAAGAGTGCCCGCGCCCCACCGGATACGGTCCTTGCCGTCATCGTGCCTCAACCGCGCCGTCCCTGTCCAACCTTTCCCTTCCCCTCATGGCCCAACCCGCCGCCCCTGTGCGGCGTTTCCACAAAAAAGGGCGGGAGCCAAGCCCCCGCCCAGTATAAGCGCACATCCCCAGCGTGGGCTATGCCGTGGCCATGGCCTCGCAGGCGCGGTCCGCGCCCGCCTGGATCGCCTCGGCGTTCTTGGGAATGAGGTGTTTGTAGTGTGCGGAGATGACCTTTTCCAGGCTCTTCTTCACGATGTCGAGGGGCAGCACGCCCGTGGCCTGCACATAGGCGCCCAGGGCGACCATGTTGGCCATGCGGGAGTTGCCCAGCCCATCCGCAATCTCGTTGGCCGGAACCGCAATGCAGCGCACGCGCGCGGCATCGGCCAGGGCCGGGTCCACCAGCGAGGAGTTGATGACCAGCACGCCGCCGTCCTCCAACCGGGACTGGAACTTGTCCAGGGACGGCCGGTTCATGATGATGAGGCTCTTGGGGGTGTGGATGATGGGCGAACCGATCTCGTCCTCGCTGATGACCACGGTGCAGTTGGCCGTGCCACCGCGCATTTCCGGGCCGTAGACCGGGATGTAGGTCACGTTGAGGCCCGCGTTCATGCCCGCGTAGGCCAGAAGGTTGCCGATGAGCATGACGCCCTGGCCGCCGAATCCGGCAATGATGGCATCCTGGTACAAACTCATTTCGACGCCTCCTTTGCCGCCACGTCCTTGAACGTGCCCAGCGGGAAGTAGGGAATCAGTTCATCCGCAATGCGCTGGTTGGCCTGCACCGGCGTCATGCGCCAGTTGGTGGGGCAGGTGGCCAGCACCTCCACGAAGCCAAACCCCCGGTCCTCGATCTGGCAGGCGAACGCCTTGGCAATGGCCTTTTCCGCCTGCTTGATGTTCTTGACCGAGTTGAGCGCCACGCGGGCGGAATAGGCCACGCCCGCCAGGTTACCGATGATCTCGGCCATCTTGAAGGGCTCTCCGTCGCGCTCGGCGCAGCGGCCGCCGGGACAGGTTGTGGTCTTCTGCCCCACCATGGTGGTGGGAGCCATCTGGCCGCCGGTCATGCCGTACACCGTGTTGTTCACGAACACCACGGCCAGCCGCTCGCCACGGTTGGCCGCGTGCATGATCTCGGCCATGCCGATGGAGGCCAGGTCGCCGTCGCCCTGGTAGGCGAACACGAACTTGTCGGGCCGGGCCCGCTTCACGCCCGTGGCCACGGCCGGGGCACGGCCATGCGGCGCTTCCACGGTATCGACCTTGAGGTAATTGTAGATGAACACCGAACAGCCGATGGCGCTGACGCAGATGGTCTTGTCCACCAGCCCCATCTTGTCCAGCGCGTCGGCCACCAGGCGGTGGGCCGTGCCGTGCTGGCAGCCGGGGCAGTAGTGGGTGGGCCGGTCGGCCAACACGTCGGGCAGGGTGAAGGCAACCTTTTCTTTCGGGGTTGCGGTTGCGGTTGCGCTCATGGCTACTTCCTCCCCAGGCTTTCGAGAATCGGGCCTTCAAAATCGTTGGGGCTCGGTATCTCGCCGGGCATGTGCCCGTGGAATTCGGAATCGGCCAGGCCGCGCACCGCAAGGCGCACGTCGTCCACCATCTGGCCGAGGTTGTGTTCGATGGTCAAAAACCGCTTGCCCTTTTGGGCCAACGCGCGCAGCACGCCGTCCGGGAAGGGATACAGGGTGATGGGCCGCACCAGGCCGACCTTGTGGCCCGCCGCGCGCAGCGTGCGCACCGCGCTCTTGGTGATGCGGCCGATGGAGCCGTAGGCCACCACCACCAGTTCCGCGTCGTCCACCGCGAACTCCTCGGCCATGATCTCGGCCTTCATGGCTTCGTACTTGGCCTGGAGCATGCGGTTGTGCGCGGCCAGCGCCCCGTCTTCCAGGAACAGCGACTTGAGCAGCCGCGAGGGGCGGCCCTTGGCTCCGGACAGGGACCAGTCCGACGCCTCGTTGGCGTCCAGGTGATCGGGCTGCCAGGGCACGATGGGTTCCTTCATCTGGCCCAGGATCGCGTCGCCCAGGATGAGCACCGGGTTGCGGTATTTGAAGGCCAGGTCAAAGGCCTTTATCATCAGGTCATAGGCTTCCTGCGCCGTGGCCGGAGCCAGCACCAGGGTGCGGTAGTCGCCATGGCCGCCGCCGCGCGTGGCCTGGTAATAGTCGCCCTGGGAGGGGTTGATGTCGCCCAGGCCCGGCCCGCCCCGGTTCATGTTCACGATGACGCCCGGCAGCTGGCTGCCCGCCATGTAGCTGATGGCCTCCTGCTTGAGGGACACGCCGGGGCTGGACGAGGAGGTGCAGGCGCGGATGCCGCACGCCGCGGCGCCCAGCAGCATGTTGGCCGCCGCCACCTCGCTCTCCGCCTGCACGAACGCGCCGCCCGCGTCGGGCATGGCCTTGGACATGAACTCGGGGATGTCGTTCTGGGGCGTGATGGGGTAGCCGAAGTAGCAGGTGCACTTGGCCGCCAGCGCGCCGTAGGCGATGGCCTCGTTGCCCTTGATGAAAATCCGTTCAGGAGTGGTGTCGGGCATCTTACTTCTCCTTGGACTTTTTGGAGGCCGCCGTGGACTTTTTGGCGACCGCCTTGGCCTTTGTGGCGTCCGTCTTGACCGTTTTGTAGACCCGGATGGCGAAATCCGGACACATGGTCGCGCACGAGGCGCAGCCCGTGCATTTTTCCATGTTGCCGTCCGCAACCTCCGCCACCTTGTATCCCTGCTGGTTGAACCGGCCGGACTGGACGATGATCTCCTTGGGGCAGACGATGGTGCACAAGAGGCATCCCTTGCACCGTTCGTCCACGAACTCCACATGCGACATGGCGCCATTCCTTGTTGGAGGTGTTGATGGAAAAGCCGCGTCCGCCTGGGGCGGCGCGGCGCATGCCCCCTGCCGCGCCCGTGCGTCTTGCGGCGCAGCGGCGCGGACCGCAGGGAACAGTACGGCAAAAACGCCTCGATTTAAACCCCCCTTTCGCAAGGCGGCCTTCCCGGCTGGCGCAACCATTTTCGGGACAGGGACCGATGTGGCGGCGGCATGAGCCGCAACCTCACAATGGGGGGGGTATGGCTTACCGGGATAATTGAAAGAATATAATATGTTCCCTAAAAACACAGCCATGCCCACCAGGGACGCGGCACTAGAGCAAGAGCATGGAATCGCCGTAGGAAAAGACGCGGAATCCGGCGCGTAGCGCCTCGGCATAGGCGGCCAGGATGCGCTCGCGCCCCGCGAACGCGCTGACCATGAGCAACAGCGACGACTCCGGGAGATGGAAATTGGTGACCATGTGGTCCACCACCCGGAAGGTGAAGCCGGGATAGACGTACAGGTTGAGCCAGCCGGACCAGGAGCGTATTGCACCGAATGTGTTGTGGATGCCTTCCAGCGTGCGCACCGAGGTGGTGCCCACGGCCACCACGGGCCGTCCCGCCGCCTTGGCCTCGGTCACGGCGCGCGCCGTGGCCTCGCCCAGTTCCACGTATTCCGGGTGCATGGCGTGCTCGCGCACGTCCAGGCAGCGCACCGGGCTGAACGTGCCATAGCCCACGTACAGCGTGGCCTCGGCCCAGGCCATGCCCCGCGCGGCCATGCGGGCGCGCACCTCGGGGGTGAAATGCAGGCCCGCCGTGGGCGCGGCCACCGAGCCGAGCTTGTCCCGCGCCGCGTACACGGTCTGGTAGCGCTCGGCATCGGCCCTGGCCTGGGCCGCGCACGCCGCGTCCCCATCGCCTTGTCCCGGCCCGGTGTCGCACGCCTCGCGCTTGATGTACGGCGGCAGCGGCATGGATCCTATGCGGCAGAATATCCCCGCCAGATCGCCCTGCCACGCCAGCGCCACCCGGCAGCGGCCAAAGTCGCCCACCTCGGCCACGGTGAGCCGGCAATCCGGGGCAAAGGCCACCGTGTCGCCGGGCTTGAACCCCTTGGACGCCTTGAGCAGGCCTTCCACCGTGGCCTCGCGCCACGCGCCCTGCCCGTCCTGTCGGCCCGTTCCTTCCGGCCCCGCCGCCCCTTCCGCTACCGGCTGGCCCGCGCCGATGAGCGGCAGGGGCGTGAGCAGCAGAAATTCCACCCGCCCCCCGGTGGGCTTGCGGCCATGGATGCGGGCGGGCAGCACCCGCGCATTGTTGGCCACCACCAGCGCGCCCTCGGGCAGCAGATCCGGCAGATCGGCAAAGGAAACCATGCGCGTGCCGCCCGTGGCACGGTCGAGCACGCACAGGCGCGACGCGTCCCGCCTGTCGGCGGGAACCTGGGCGATGCGATCCTGTTCCAGATGATACCGGTAGCTGTGCAGATGAAAATCCGGCGGAATGTCGCTCATGCGTCCTCGTTGTGGCCACGCGGGCCAAAATGTCCGATCCATGCGGCCCGGCAAATTGCAGTTTTGCCCAACCTGGGCTAATGGTCAAGCAGGCGTGGCCGCGCATGGCCTCTTTGGTCCGACACACATCGCGGCACAAGCTCCACAGCCTTGTGCGCCGGTCCAAACCGCAGCCATGCCGTAAGGACGTTCTTGTTGCCGCGTCCTTATCACGTGACGGAGCCGACGCACCCCGGTGGTTGCCCGCCAGGCCGCCACCGCACACAACCGCTCAACAGCAAGGAGACCGCAATGCGCTCGATACATCTGGCTTGTTCCATCCTCATCCTCCTCGCGCTCGTTGGTTGCACAACCCTCACAGGATCGTCCTCCACGACCAAAAAAACCACGCCGCCGCCGGTGGGCGCCACCACGAGCAGCCAATCCGGCAATTACTATTATGACTTCGACGACGTGCTCATTCCCAAGGAAATGTCGCTCGACGCCGACGAAACCTTCATCATGGAAACCACTTCGGAAAAGGTGGGGGTCATGGTCTTTGACGGCCGCGTGGAACGCCTGTCCCTGACCAAGCGGATCATCGACAACATGACCACCAACGGCTGGACCATGCGCAGCGCCTTCAAGTCGCCGCGCTCCATCCTCATTTTCGAAAAGCCGGGCCGGTTCTGCATCGTGAGCATCACGGACGGCCACTACACCACGCACATGGAAATCTGGGTCGCGCCCTCCACGGGCGTCGCCCCCGCGCCGCCCGCGACCACGTTCGCCCCCGGCCAGCCAGGCGCAGCCCTTGAACCGCCTGTCCAAATACAACCTCTCGAGTCCTTGCCCGAACAGGGATTGACCCAATAGTGCTGCCGCATCTCGCCTTTACCGGCTTTCTGGGCCGCCGCATCCACCTGGGCGTGACCGGCAGCGTCGCGGCCTACAAGATGCCCGACTGCATGCGCCACTGGCAGGCATGCGGCGCACCCATTGGCGCAACCCTCACGGCGGCGGCGCAGCGGTTCATCACCCCGCTCACCTTCAAGGCGCTGGGTGCCGACCCCGTCTATACCGGCCTGTTTGCGGCGGATGACGCCGTGTTCGGCCATCTCGACCCCGGCCAGACCGCCAAGGCCTTTGTCATCGCGCCCGCAACGGCCAACACCCTGGCCAAACTGGCCCATGGCCTGGCCGACGACATGCTGTCCACCCAGGCGCTGTCGTTTCCCGGACCGCTGGTCATTGCCCCGGCCATGAACCCCCGGTTGTGGCAGGCCGCCGCCACGCGCGCCAACTGGTCCCTGCTCAAGGACCGTGGCCACGTCTGCCTGGAACCGGATTGCGGTTCCATGGCCTGCGGCGAGGAAGGCAAGGGCCGTTTGCCACGCCTGGAAGCCATCTTCCTGCACGCACTCAAGCAACTGTGCCCGCAGGATATGGCGGCCCGCGCCGTCATGGTGACCCTTGGCCCCACCCGCGAGGCCTTTGATCCGGTCCGCTTCTGGTCCAACCCGTCCAGCGGCGTCATGGGCGCCTCCATCGCGGTTGCGGCCTGGTTGCGGGGCGCTACCGTGCATGCCGTGTGCGGGCCCGTGAACCTCTATCTTCCCGACGGCGTGGCGCGGCACGATGTCACCACCGCGCAGCAGATGTACGACGCCTGCATGGACCTATGGCCAAACATGGATATGGGGTGCTGCACCGCCGCGGTGGCGGATTTCAGGCCGCAACCGCACGGCGACAGCAAATTCAAGAAGGAAGGCGCGGCAGCGGGCATGACCGTACCTTTCCTGCCCAATCCCGACATTCTGGCCGCCCTGGGCGCCGCCAAGTCGCCACGGCAGCGCCTCATCGGCTTTGCCGCCGAAACCGACGCCGTAGCCCAACGCACCCGCGACAAATTGCAGCGCAAAAACGGCGACCTCTTTGTGGGCAACAAGGTGGGCGTGCCTGGCTCCGGCTTCCAGTCGCCCACCAATACGGTGTGCATCGTGGACCGCACAGGCCGCGAGGAACAGTGGTCCGACATGCCCAAGCCGGAAATCGCCATGAGGATCTGGGATTGGCTGCTTCAACTGTAGGCATGCACCAGACCCTGCGCCCATGGTTCGCCTCGGGCTTGCTGTTTCTCTTTGCGGATGATTTCCTGCCGCAAGATGCGGCATCCATCCATCCGGCTTCACAGGATATCCAACCGCAGCAACCGCAATACGTTCCTGATGCGCCTCCTGCGCACGGGGTATCTATCGCCCCGTCCGGCGCATCCCGCGCGCAGGGGCGAGGGGGCGGCGCCCCGCAGCCGTCTGGCAACGCAACGCCGCCCCCTGCCAACGCCGCGGCGTCCACAGTACCCCAAGCCGTCCCCTCCGAGGCCCAAGACCCCTCTGCCGCAACCACGTGGCCTACGCCCTGGGATGCTTACTGGGTCAAGGCCGGGCGGTTTGGCGCGCGCGGCTTCTGCATCACCTACATGGAGCTTGGCAAAAACCTGGGCGGCCACGCCAGCCCCGAGCGCAGCCATTTCTTCAACCAGCTCATCGCGCGCCTTGCCCCGCTGACCGGCCAGACCGCGTTCTGGCCCGTAGCCGCGTTCCGCACCGGCTCCCTGCATCCTGACGCGGACCAGTTCATGGCCGGCGTGCGCCGCTTGAGCGCCCATTCCGTTCTCTGCTTCGGGCTGGACGCCTATCGCGTGCTCGTACCCAACGCCCCCGCCCCACGCCAGCCCGTCACAGCGCACATGGTCGATGGACTCACGGTCTATCTTCTTCCTCAAGTTGATGCTATTCTGCAAAAGGGTGCCGAGGGACTGGACATCATTGCCAACGCCCTTGGGCAATTGATCCTTACGCATCCGTAACCCTGGCGCGCGCTGGGACTGCCCAGGCCCACGGCCTTTTCCGTGGGCGGACGACAGCGCCCCCGCCTTGTGGACCATGACCACGCGTCGGCACCGCAATCAGCGTTGTGGTCCTAAAGGCATGGGGGGTGCCGCTCCCTGGGACGCGTTATCCATAACCGCCGATGCGGACACATGCCATGAATCACGGGGCACCATACATACGCTACGCCGCCATTTGCCTGCTTTGCCTGCTGGCCGTGGCCCTGCTCGCGCATTCGCATCGCGTGGAAGCGGGCGCACCGCAGCCTGTGCGCATCCTGACCGTGTCTTTGCACGGCGCCGTGTCCCCGGCCATGGAAGAGCTGCTTGCCGCCGCACTGTCACAAGCCGTGGAATCCTCGGCCGAGGCCTTGCTCATCGAACTCGACACTCCAGGCGGGCTCATGGAATCCATGCGCACCATGGTCCGGCACATCCGCAATGCGGCAATACCCGTCCTCATCTGGGTTGGCCCCTCGGGCGCGCACGCGGCCAGTGCGGGCGTGTTTCTCGTCGCCGCGTCCACCATGGCGGGCATGGCCCCGGAATCCACCATTGGCGCGGCTTCTCCCGTGACCATGGGCGGCAAGGACATGGACGAAACCATGGCCCGCAAGGTCATGAACGACACGCTCAGCCTTGTGCGCGGCATGGCGGTTGCCCGCAACCGCAATGTGGCCTGGTATGAGGACGCCGTGCGCAACGCCGTGAGCATCACCGGCCCCGAGGCCGTGCTCGCCCGTGTCGTCGAGTTTCTCGCCACATCCCCCGAGGATTTTTTGACCCAATGCGGCGCGCGCGGCATACCCATGGCGGACGGCTCATTGCGCCGTTTCGCCGCCGACGGCTTTGTCCTGGAACGGCACAGCCCTGGCCTGCGCCACGCCTTCCTTTCCTGGCTGCTGCATCCGCAGGTGGCCTATCTGCTGTTTCTGGGCGGCCTTGCCGGGCTGTTCTTCGAGCTTGCCACGCCGGGCGTCGTGCTGCCGGGCGTGATCGGGGGGTTGAGCCTGCTGCTCGGCCTGTACGCCATGAGCGTGCTGCCCACCAATGTGGCGGGCGTCCTGCTCATCATCTTCTCGGTCGTCCTGTTCCTGCTGGAGATCAAGATAACCAGCTATGGCATGCTTTCCGTGGCCGCCATCATCTCCCTTTTCTCCGGCTCCATGATTCTCTTCAACGACGCCACCGGCATGCATCTGCCCCTGGCCACCATCATCGTCACGGTTCTGGGATTATCGCTTTTGCTGGGCGCCGCGGTTCTTGTCGTGGGCAAGGCCCAGGCGCAGCGGCCTGTTTCCGGCATAGACGCCATGGTCGGCCAGACGGCGGTGGTGCGCGCCTGGCGCGACGGTATCGGGGAAGTCCTGGCCCATGGCGAGATATGGTCCGCCAGCGGCCCTGAAACACTTGCGGTTGGCGACGTGGTCACCATTGCCGCCGTGCACGGCCTCGTGCTGCATGTCATGCCCGCCCCACCCGCGCCCGACATGCATTCCTGACACGTTTAACAGGTTGCGGTCTTTCGATATTCCGCACCCTTGGCAAGCCCTGGGAGACGCCATGTACACCATCCTTCCGATCCTTTTTGTCGGCGCATTGCTCCTGTTTTCCACCCTCAAGGTGCTCAACGAGTACGAACGCGGCGTCATTTTCCGGCTGGGCCGCATCATCAAGGCCAAGGGACCGGGACTCATCATCCTCATTCCCATTGTGGACCGCATGGTCAAGGTGAGCCTGCGCGTGCTTACCCTGGACATCCCCAACCAGGACGTCATCACCAAGGACAACGTCACCATCAAGGTCAACGCGGTGGTCTACTTCCGCGTCATCGACCCCATCAAGGCCATAGTCGAGGTCGAAGACTTCCTGTTCGCCACCTCGCAGCTGGCCCAGACCACCCTGCGCAGCGTGTGCGGCGGCGTGGAGCTCGATGAGATCCTGTCGCACCGGGACAAGGTCAACAGCCAGATCCGCAGCATCCTGGACCAGTCCACCGACCCCTGGGGCATCAAGGTGAGCACGGTGGAACTCAAGCACATCGACCTGCCCCAGGAAATGCAGCGCGCCATGGCCAAGCAGGCCGAGGCGGAACGCGAACGGCGCGCCAAGATCATCAATGCCGAGGGCGAATTCCAGGCCGCGGCCCAGCTTTCCGAGGCCGCCGCCATCATTGCGGCCCACCCCGAAGCCCTCCAGCTGCGCTATTTGCAAACCATGCGCGAGATGGCCTCCGAGAGCAAATCAACCATCATCCCCATCCCCCTCGATTTTCTTAAGGGGTTGACGGGGGGAAGCAAGGACTCGTAAGAACAGGCCACATGCCGCCCCTGGGCGGCTCTTCTGTGACCTTAACCTGCTACCTTCAGAAGGATACCCACGATGCACGTATTGGTTACCGGCGCGGCCGGTTTCATCGGCTTCCACCTGTCCAAGCGGTTGCTTGCAGAGGGGCACACGGTCGTCGGCCTCGATATTCTCAATGATTACTATGACGTACGCATAAAGATGGCCCGTTTGGCCCAGTTGCGGGACCAGGCTGGGTTCACCTTCGCCAAAATTGACCTTGCCGATGGACCGGCCATGGCCGACCTGTTCAAGAACAACCGCTTTACGCACGTCGTCAATCTGGCGGCGCAGGCAGGCGTTCGGTACAGCCTCATCAACCCCATGTCCTACGTCAACGCCAACATCGTCGGTTTCACGCATATTCTGGAAGGCTGCCGCCACAACGGCGTGGAGCATCTGGTCTTCGCGTCTTCCAGCTCCGTGTACGGCCTGAACACGAACATGCCGTTTTCCGTGCACAACAACGTGGACCATCCCGTGAGCCTGTACGCGGCGTCCAAGAAATCCAACGAGCTTATGGCGCATTCCTACAGCCATCTGTTCGGCCTGCCCGCCACGGGCCTGCGGTTCTTCACCGTATACGGTCCCTGGGGCCGTCCGGACATGGCGCTCTTCCTGTTCACCAAGGCCATTTTGGAAGGCCGCCCCATCGACGTGTTCAACTACGGCAAGATGCGCCGCGACTTCACGTACATCGACGACATCGTGGAAGGTGTTTTCCGCGTCATGCGGCACGTGCCCACCGGCAACCCCTCATGGTCCAGCGACGCGCCCGATCCGGCCACCAGTCCCGCGCCGTACAAGCTGTACAACATCGGCAACAACAACTGGGTGGAACTGGGCCGGTTCATCGAGGTCATTGAAGAGCATTTGGGCATGAAGGCGGAAAAGAACCTGCTGCCCATGCAGCCAGGCGACGTGCCCGCCACCTATGCGGACATCGACGACCTCATCAACGACGTGGGGTTCAAGCCCGCCACCACCATTGAGCAGGGTATCGGGGAATTTATCGCCTGGTACCGGTCGTATTTCGGCCTGTAGGCTGAAAACGGTTGACACACAGTTTCCACATCATCTAGCTGTACTTGCAATACGGATTGCATAAAGATCATATCTGAACTGACGCAAGGGCTCTTTCATGAATTTCACGAAACTCAAGCAAGACCTTCAGACGTTGTTCAACACATTGCGCGAAAAGGCGCTGCTCGGCGAAGCCCCGACTGAGGAAGAATGCACGCAGTTTGTGCGCCTTTTGAAGCTCATGCAGCGCGATGCCGCCACCGAATGGGCCGATGAATGCGACGATTTCGTGCACATGGCCGGCGAGCTGCACGTGTCCGTGCGCAAGGGAAACATTCCCGAATCGGTCCGTTTGATCGAAGCCTTGTCCGAAGCCAAGGCGTATTGCCATCGGACCTTCAAGGATTGATGCAGCTTTTGTTTCCCGTGAAACATCCTGTCAACGAATCCTTGAACTGTTCCGTGGTGACTGCAACCCAACCGAGGTGCTTGTGGCTCGAACCATTGTCATAGCAAACCAGAAGGGCGGGGTGGGCAAGACAACGACCTCGGTCAACCTTGCCGCATCCTTGGCCGTCATGGAAAAGCGGGTCCTGATCGTGGACTGCGACCCCCAGGCCAATGCGACCAGCGGCCTGGGCATCGACCCCGACGAGTTGCAGGAAAACCTGTACACGGTCTTTTTCCATGCGGACCGCGCCATGGATGCCGTCATTGACGCTGGCCAGCCCAACCTGTCCATCATCCCCTCCCACACCAACCTGGTGGGCGCGGAGCTGGAACTGGTGGACAAGATGGCGCGCGAGTATTACCTGCGCGACCTGCTCCATTCCCTGGAAAGCCATTTCGACTACATTCTGCTCGACTGCCCCCCCTCGCTGGGCCTGTTGACCCTGAACGCCCTGTGCGCGGCCCGCGAAGTGCTGGTGCCCTTGCAGTGCGAATATTACGCGCTGGAAGGCATCGTAAAGCTGCTGCAAACCTACGAACAGGTCAAGAAACGCCTCAATCCCAGCCTGCGCCTCCTGGGCGTGGTGCTCACCATGTACGACATCCGCAACAGGCTCTCGCGGCAGGTCAAGAACGAGGTGCGCAAGTGCTTCCCCGACCACCTGTTCGAGACCGTTGTGCCGCGCAATGTGCGCCTGTCCGAGGCGCCGAGCTTTGGCAAGTCCATCGTGGGCTACGACGTCAAATCCAAGGGCGCGGAAGCCTATTTGGCCCTGGCGCGCGAGGTGGTGCTACGCAAGCCCAAATCCGTCGAAGGGTAAGTTGTCATTGTGCACAAAAAAGGCCCGCTCCTCTCGGAGCGGGCCTTTTTTTATCGCTCGCAGGCAGGGCTATTCGCACACGGCGTCGTTGGAAGCCTTGCACTCGCAGGTTATCTTGTCCTTGAAATGCCGCTTGATGACCCGGGCATGGCATTTTTGGCACACAAAGATGGCCATGCCGCCCATATTGCACGCGCGCAACCGGAACAGGCGGGGCGAGTCCTTTTCCCAGTCCTCCGTGGCGTTGCCGCACACGTCGCAATGCACCTCGGCCGTGTAGGGATAGCGAAAATCCCAATAGGATTTGAGCTGTTCCCAGTCATGGAGGGGTTCCACCATTTCTGGCGCGGAAATTTTCCCACCACGCGCCTCCAAATCCTTTATGCCTCGCTCCAATATGGGCCACAGGGAATCCTCCACCTGGCTCCACAGTTCCGGACTGATGACCACGCCAAACAAGACCCTGTCTTGCTTGTACAATGGCATGATGTGTTCTTTGTCTTGGGGCATGCGTTTCTCCGCGGTCTTGGGGTATGGCTGGCACGGGCGTGGCCTTGCGCAGCGGTTCGTAAAGAGATAGTCTGCACGCGAATAAAGTCAAGGAGGGGTTATGGCGGCAAACGATCGCGGGCTTGGCAGAGGGTTGGACGCGCTGCTCAAGGGCTACCAAAGCAGTAATGACGCGCCGGAAATTCATGAGTTGTCCATAGCCTCCATAGTGCCCAACCCATACCAGCCCCGCCGCGAATTCGCGCCCGATGCGCTGGACGAACTGGCCCTGTCCATCAAGCAACAGGGCGTGCTGCAACCCGTCCTGGTCCGCGCCGTGGCAGGACCCAATGGGCAAAACTATGAGCTGGTGGCAGGGGAACGCCGCTTGCGCGCCTCGCAACTGGCCGGCATGAGCACCATTCCGGCCATGGTGCGCGAGCTTTCCAATGAGGAAAGCCTGGCCATTGCCCTGATCGAAAATTTGCAGCGGGAAGACCTGAACCCCATTGAAGAAGCCCTTGGCCTGCAACAGCTCAAGGACCAATTCGGCCTGAATCAGGAAGATCTGGCCAAGCGGATCAGCAAAAGCCGTCCTGCGGTCGCCAATCTGCTGCGGTTGCTCAATCTGCCGCAGGCCATTCAGGACGACATCCGGCTCGGAAACCTCAGCTCAGGCCATGCCCGCGCCCTGCTGGCCATTGACGAGGCCATTGTCCAGACCGCCCTGCGCAACCGGATTGTGGAGCACGGTCTCACGGTGCGCGACGCCGAGGCGCAGGTCGCTTTTTGGCGCGAACACAAGGAGCTGCCGCCAGCGGCCGCCGCTCCCCTGCCTGCCACATCGCGTAAGCGCGTTGCCAAGGAAGAGTCTTCTCAGGCCAGCGATCTGGATGTGCTGGCGGACAAACTAACCGACGCCTTGCAGGTCAAGGTCGCGGCGCGGGGCTCCATGTCCCGTGGCCATCTCATCCTTTCCTTCCGCTCCCACAAGGAGCTGGAAGCCGTGCTGGGCGCCATCGGCATTGATCCGACATCGTTTTTCGCCAACCAACCCTAATACGATACGTCATACAAAACATCCATGCCACTGTCATCAAAACAGCCCATGACGCTTAGCACTCCCCATCTCCTCGCCGCTGTCGGCGCCATGCGGGACAAGCGCGTTCTCATTGTCGGCGACCTCATGCTCGACCACTATGTGTCCGGCGAGGTGGAGCGCATCTCGCCCGAAGCCCCGGTTCCCGTGGTGCGGGTTTCCTCCGAACGCCATCTGCTGGGCGGCGCGGGCAATGTGGCGCGCAATGTGGCGCAGCTGGGCGGTGCGCCCCATCTCATCAGCGTGGTGGGAGCCGATACCAATGGGGCATTCCTTGCCACGCTCTTGCAGCAGGAATCCATTGCCATGGATCTGGTGCGGGACACGGCCAGGGCCACCACGGTCAAGACGCGCATCATTGCCCACAACCAACAGGTGGTACGGGTGGACCACGAAAGCGACGGTCCTGTGAGCGAGGCCACGCGCGATGCGATTCTGGTGGCGGTGGACCAGCGGATCGACGACTTTGAGGTGGTACTGCTTTCAGACTATGGCAAGGGATTGGTCACGCCCGCGTTCATGGACGCCCTGCGTGCCCGCATGCAGGCATGTCCCACCCGCCCCAAACTGCTGGTGGACCCCAAGACCCGCAATTTTTCCCTGTACCGCAATGCCTTTATCCTGACTCCCAACGCCAAGGAGGCCGTCGAGGGCGCGGGATTATACGCGGGCTCGGGCAAGAGCGGCGCACTCCGTTCCGGCGAGGCCATCTTTCAGAAGTTGGCGTGCGACCACCTGCTCATCACCCTGGGCGCGCAGGGCATGGCGCTCTTTCAATCCCTGGACGCCATCCAGCACATCCCAACCGTGGCGCGCAAGGTGTTTGACGTGACCGGCGCGGGCGATACGGTCATCGCCACACTGGGCCTTGCCCTGGCCGCAGGCATCGACCTGCTTACCGCCAGCCTGTTGGCCAACTTTGCCGCAGGCATCGTGGTGGGGCAGATAGGCGCGGCCTGCGTGTCGCCGGACGAACTGGCCCAGGCAATAGACGCCCTGCCCGTGCCCCACATCACGCCCTGGTCGTTGCACGAGGCATGAGGCTCAACCAGCAGCCCGCGCACGCCACAAAACCCTTGAGCTTGCGATTTTCGTTGCCCGTTGCGGCCAAACCGCAAGACCTCATGTTTCATGTGAAACATACTGAAAGGATTGGTTGAATACCAATAAAAGCCGTTAAACAGGAATGTTACAGACGCCCGCCCACTCTCGTCGGCAACAGGGTACCGCCATGAGCATCTTTCAACGCATTGCAGAAGAACGCATCCAAAATTCCATCCGCAACGGCGCATTCGACGACCTGGACGGCGCGGGAAAACCGCTGGCGCTCGATGACGACAGCATGGTGCCGGAAGACCTGCGCATGGCGTACAAGATGCTCAAGAACGCCGGATTCGTCCCGCCCGAGATAGCTGACGCCAAAGAAATTCGGTCCATCGTGGACATGCTCGAAACCTGCCAGGACGAAAAAATCCGCTTCACCCAGATCAAGAAACTGGGACTGCTGCTCGCCAAAACCGCCCAGCATCGCAACCGCGCCGTTGTCCTGGACGAAAACTCGGACTACTACCGCAAGGCCGTGGCGTGCCTGTCCGTGGCGGCCCAGACAAAGACAGCCGGTTCGCGCTGACACCATCCAACATCCCGCCCTCCCCTGCGCGGCCAAAACAGGTGCGCAAAAAACGAACCACGCCTACCAGCCTCATGCCCTGCTTCTCCCTGTCCATGCTCCCATGCTCCACTGCCCCCGCGCACATGGCACCGTGTCGCCCAACGGTCCCCTGCCGCACGCGCCCATGGGGGCATCACAAACCGATCGCCAGGTCGAGCGACCCGAACCCGACACATTGCCCACCCGGATCAGCATGCCGCCGCACAAATCATGGACGGCATCATACCGTCACCTTCCAAAATTCCCACGCGTGAGCCCCCCCGAAACGCGTCAGGCACCCATAGGCACCCAACCTACCAGCACCTCCTCCAGCTTCTGTGTTCTCGTTCCACAGCAGCCGATCACACGCCCAGATCCATCCGACGAAAACCACACTCAAGCCATCGGCCGAGAACATCGGGGCCGACATGATTCCCGACCGAAACTATCGAGTACCCGTCACGTCGCCCACAAAGACGAAATGGCCAGGCGGACACCAGCGCCTCCTGCGTGCGTCTCTTGTCCCAATCCCCCAGAAGGGATCCCGGCCCCAAACCGCCCTCGCCTCTTCCTGCGCATCGCTGACCCATGGATCACACCGCACCCTAGAATTGAAATGCCCTCACCCATCCCAGACCAGGCAGTCTTCACATCCGTCCAGCCCTCCATCCTCATCCACTCCGAAATCATCGCCCTCTCGCCTACACGTTACGCATGCCTCCCAGCATGGCCGTTGGTCTGCCATGACCAACCTCCCCTTCATCAACCTCGCACCATGGGTCAAGCCATCGGTCGATACCACGATCTCGCTTTTGTCATTTCTTAGGCTTTGCCCGGATCCCTCTTTTTGCTCGTGATGGCAGTTCTTGCCGACGTGGGCCTGCAACGCGCTGAAAATAGACCTTCCACAACCCACGCGCGGGCATCATATATCGGACAACCCGAAACAGGACGGTCGCAGGCATCACGGCCACGGGTAGTCGCCCCCAACACCCTCGATTTCGCGCGGAAAGGGGGTTTTCCGGGGTGGAAGGCGTGGACGCGACCAACGGGTCGATTTTTGAAAAATAACGGTCAGGAGCGACGAAAAAGGGCGGCGAAAAAGAACTCGCCCAGAGGGGAAGAGGCGGGCGTGGCCCACGATGTCTCAATGGAAAAGCCGGCATGCTCGGCCACAAGGCGCGCGGCCTGCTCCTCGTTCTCCGCAGGCGAGAGCGTGCAGGTGATGTAGGCCAAACGGCCACCGGGACGCACCCTGCCCGCGCACGCCCGCACAATGGCCTGCTGCGTGCGCACAAGCGTCTCCAGGTCGCCTGGGGTGCGCCGCCACTTGGCGTCGGGCCTGCGGCTCAGCACGCCCAGGCCGGAACAGGGAACATCGAGCAGAATGGCGCCAAAAGACCCCTCGAACGGAGCCTGTGCCCCATCGGCGGCAGCGACCGCGACCGGGACGTCCGGCAGCCCCAGCCGGGCGCACTGGCCAGGCAGTTGCGCCATGCGCCGCGCGCTGGGGTCGCTGGCCAGCACGTCGTCCCTGCCCTGCTCCACAAGGGCCAGTGTCTTGCCGCCGCGCCCGGCGCACGCATCCCATATGGGGCCGTCCCAGGATTCGGGGCGCAGCGCCTGCAAGGCCTCCTGCGCGGCCAGCGACTGGAAGGAAAGGATTCCCTGCGCATGCCGCTCCTCAAACGACAGGGCCGCACCGGCCGCGAACGCCAGCCCCGGACGCAGCGCGGCGACACAGTCGTCCCTTTGCGCAAGGGTGTCGTATGTGGCCGGGCCCGCCGCGTGGCGCATGTTGACGCGTACGCCCGTGGGCGGGGCCGCCACACCGGCGCGCAGATAGGCCTGCGCGGTCTCGTCGCCGTACGCGCCGCGCCACAGCCGCACCAGCCATTCCGGGCAGGCGTAATAGCGCGCCCACAATCGGTCCACCCCGCCCTTGCCGTCATCCACAAAGGCCATGGACGACGCGTCCGCACCCGTGCGCGCCACGTTGCGCAGCACCCCGTTGGCCACCTTGCCCAGGCCCGCGTGGAACGCGGTGCGGGCAAAGGTCACGGCCCAGTCCACGGACGCGTAATCCGGCACCTTGGCCAGGAACAGCAGTTCATACACCGCCACGCCCAATGCGAGCCGCAACCGGGAAGGCAGTTTTTCAGGGGAACGCAGAAAATGTTCGAGAATCGCGTCGAGCCGCCCTTTCAGGCGCAGATAGCCATAGCACAGCTCCGTGGCCAGGCCGCGATCCTGCGGCCCCAGGGGCGTGTGGCGCAGCGTGTGGTCCAGGGCGGCCTGCACGTCCTGGCCGCCGCGCAGCACGGCGTCAAGGCACGCCAGCGCCGCCGCGCGCGCCGGAGGCAGGGATTCGCGCGTGTGGGCCATGGCCTATTCCTTGCGCAGGAAATGGGCCAGAGCCTGCTCCAGGGCGGGAATGGGCACCAGCGTGTCGAGGCAGGGGCCGTTGGGCCGCTCGTTGAGCACGCCGAACACGGGGATGGGATAGGTGTCCTGGATGCCGCTGGACAGGTCGCGCTCACAGGCAACCGCGATGATGAGCTTGGGCCGGGTCTGCACCACGATGCGCCGGGCGATGGTGCCGCCCGTGGCGATGGCCAGGTGCACGCCCCAGATTTCGGCCAGTTCGAGCAGCTGCTTGATGGGGCATTTGCCGCACCGCTTGCAGTTGTTGATGTCGTAGGTCAGGCGCATGTCGCAATGGCTGTTCTGCAGGCAGTGCGGCATGAGCAGCAACACTTCGTCGGCCGTGTAGGTGCGCGCCTCGCTGAGCACCAGTTCGTTGTTGACCTTGATGAACGAGTTGCGGATGCGCTCCTTGTTGATGCCGATGAGGCGGCCGAACAAGGTCATGAGGGGCAGAAAGAGCTTGATGGTGATGCCGCGCAGCCGTTTGGAAAAAAGGATGGGACGGCCCAGGATGATATTGAAGACCAACCCGAGCCAGGCCCAAATGACCAGCACGCCCAACAGGGTGAACACGACGCCGGAGAGCACGGGCGCGGCGGGATGCAGGGCGCGCAGGCCGATGTAGGGC
The DNA here is from genome assembly GCA_050251715.1 of Desulfovibrionaceae bacterium. Classification (GTDB taxonomy): domain Bacteria; phylum Desulfobacterota; class Desulfovibrionia; order Desulfovibrionales; family Desulfovibrionaceae; genus JBFWMG01. The sequence goes on from JBFWMG010000005.1 coordinate 195,712, forward strand.
ACCACCCAGAGCATGACCAGGATGAAGCAGACGAACAGGGACGTGCCGCTGATGAGGCCGATGAAGAGCCGCTTGCGCGACGCCACAGTGGTGTTGTCGGCAAGGGCCGCGAGACGGGAAAGAGGATCGCGCGGTGTCTGCATCATGCGACTCGGGGAAGGGCGTCAGCAGCGGTGCAAATAACCGCACACAAAGGAACGCCCATCCATGGCTTTGCGCCCTTCGGGGCGCACACAGGGTATTTCGTACAACTTGTCCGTACAGGTAAAGGCCAGATACCCGTCCTGCTCGCCCACCAGCGTGCCGGCAGGCAGCGCCTTCTGCTCCTCGGTCAGGTCCGGGCCAATGCGGCCGGGCTCCAGGGTAAGGCGCAGCGGCTCGCCCGTGCCGGTGTCGAAAAAGTAAAACGCGCCAGGCCAGGGATGCACGCCCCGGATGTGGTTGTGCACGCGGATGGCGGGCCGGTCGAAACGCACCTCGCCTTCCGCCTTGGTCAACTTGGCGGCATAGGAGGACAGGGCATCGTCCTGCGGCATGGCCAACAGGCGGCCATCCGGCAACCGGTCCAGAGCCTCCACGAGCATGCGCCCGCCCATGTCGGCCAATTGGTCGTGCAGGGTCTCGGAGGTGTCGTCGATGCCGATGCCAAGGGCGCGCTGCAACAGCATGGGGCCGGTGTCCAGGCCCGCCTCCATCTGCATGATGGTGATGCCGGTGACCTGTTCGCCGTTCATGATGGCGCGCTGGATGGGCGCGGCCCCGCGATAGCGCGGCAGCAGCGAGCCGTGTACGTTGATGCACCCGTAGCGGGGGATGTCGAGCACGGAACGGGGCAGGATGAGGCCGTAGGCCGCCACCAGTATGGCGTCCGGGGCAAGGGCGCGCAGCGCATCCACATCGGCGTCCCGCTTGAAATGCTCGGGCTGCATGACGGGAATGCCATGCTCCATGGCCAAGACCTTGACCGCGGAAGGCTTGCACGACTTGCCCCGGCCGCAGGGCCGGTCGGGCTGGGTGTAGGCGGCAACGATTTCGCCCCCATCCCACCCAAGCGCATGGCGCATGATGACCGCGGCGAAATCGGGCGTGCCCATGAAAACCAGTCTCAATCGTCCGTTGCCTTTTTCTGCCATTTCTTCACTTTCTTGTCGTAAAGCAGCCGCTTGAGCCTGCTGATGCGGTCCACAAGGATCACGCCGTCCAGGTGATCCAGTTCGTGCTGCAGGCATACGGCCAGCAGTTCGTCGGCCTCAATGGTAACGCTCTTGCCGTCCAGGTCAAGGGCTTGCACGGTGACCCGCTCCTTGCGCGTCACGGTGCAGCGCAGGTTGGGCAGGCTAAGGCACCCTTCCTCCGAGTCCACCTCGCCCTCGCTGGCCACGATGCGGGGATTGATGAGCGTCATGAGCCCGGCCTTGTTTTCAGGGCCGGTCACGTCCACCACGACCATGCGGATGCTCTCGCCCACCTGGGGCGCGGCAAGGCCGATACCGCTGTCTCCGTACATGGTTTCCGCCATGTTGGCGGCCAGTTCGCGCAGTGCGGGCGTCATCTCGCCGATCTCCGCGGCCTTTTGGGCCAGCACCGGGTCGGGATAGGTGCGGATGGTCAATTTCACGGTACGATCTCCATCCCGTTTACGTAAGCACTGGCCACGCAAAAGGGAACCCCCTGTTACGCCTGGCCGTCCTTCACGCCCTCGCGCAGCTTGATGCCGAGTTCGCGCAATTGCTTGGGCGCCACGGTATCGGGCGCTTCGGTCATCAGACAGGTCGCCTTCTGGGTCTTGGGGAAGGCGATCACGTCGCGGATGGACTTGGACCTGGTGAGCAGCATGATGAGCCGGTCAAAGCCAAAGGCGATGCCGCCGTGGGGCGGCGCGCCGAATTCGAGCGCCTGGAGCAGGAACCCGAACTTGGCCTTGGCCTCTTCCTCGTCAATGCCCAGCGCGCTGAACATGGCCTGCTGCACCTCCTGGGTGTGGATGCGGATGGAACCGCCGCCCAGCTCGGTGCCGTTGAGCACCATGTCGTAGGCCTTGGCCCTGGCCTTGGCCGGTTCGGTGCGCATGAGTTCCAAATGGCCGTCCTGGGGCGAGGTGAAGGGATGGTGGCAGGCGGCGAACCGCTTTTCCTCGGGGTCGTACTCGAAAAGGGGGAAATCGGTGACCCAGAGGAAATTGAACTGATTTTCGTCAATAAGGCCAAACCGTTCGCCCAGCTGGAGGCGCAGATAGCCCAGGGCGTTGTTCACCATGTCCGGCGCGCCGGCCTGGAAAAACACGATGTCGCCCACTTCGAGGCCCAGGCGCTCCTGCAAACCCTTGCGCTCGTCGTCGCTCAGGAACTTGGCAAAAGGCGACTGCCATTCGTCTTCCTTGATCTTGATCCAGGCCAACCCCTGCGCGCCGTAGATCTTCACGAACTCGGTAAAATCGTCGATCTCCTTGCGGGACAGCTCGCCGCCGCCGGGCACGCGCAAGCCCTTGACCAACTCGGCCTTGGCAAAGACCCGGAAACCACTGTCGCGCACGATGTCGGTCACGTCGGTGAGCAGCAGGTCGAAACGGGTGTCCGGCTTGTCCAGGCCGTACCTGGCGATGGCCGTGTCATAGCCCATGCGCGGGAAGGGGGTGGCCACGTCGCGCCCAAGGGTTTTCTTGAAGATGCTGGCGATAAGCCCTTCGCCCATGGCCATGATCCGCTCCTGGTCGACAAAGGAGAGCTCCATGTCGATCTGGGTGAACTCGGGCTGGCGGTCGGCGCGCAGATCCTCGTCGCGAAAACACTTGACGATCTGGTAGTACCGCTCAAGGCCGGAGACCATGAGCAGCTGCTTGAAAAGCTGCGGCGACTGCGGCAGCGCGTAGAACGTGCCCTGGTTCACCCGGCTGGGCACCAGGAAATCGCGCGCGCCCTCGGGCGTGCTCTTGGTCAGGATAGGGGTCTCGATCTCCAGAAAGCCGTTGTCGTCCAAAAAGGTGCGGGCAGCCTGGGCGGCCTTGTGGCGCAGCACGAAGTTGGCGGCCAGCTTGGGACGGCGCAGGTCGAGATAGCGGTATTGCAGCCGCAGGTTCTCGGCCGCGTCGATGCGGTCCTGGATGAGGAACGGCGTGGTCTTGGAGGTGTTGAGCAGCTTCCATTCGGTGACGTACACCTCGATCTCGCCGGTACGCATGTTGGGATTGACCATGCCGTCGGGCCGCGCACGCACCTCGCCCTTGATGGCGATGACGTATTCCGTGCGCAGCACATGGGCAAGCTCGTGCGCCGAAGGGCTCTCGTCAGGGCTGAACACCACCTGGGTAAGCCCGGCGCGGTCGCGCAGGTCGATGAAGATGAGGCCGCCGTGGTCGCGGCGGAACTGCACCCAGCCCATGAGGCAGACGGCGTCCCCCACGTTGGCCGCGTTCAGGGTCGCGCAATCGTGGCTGCGTTGCCAGTCACCCAGGGGAACAATGTGCTGCTGATGTTGCGCTTGCACGTCACCAAATTCTTCCATGGCCGTTTTCCTTTTATTTGGCACGGATGGCGGCAGCCAGTCCGTTGTGGTCGTTCAGGGGCAGGGCGACTTGCTCACCCGACTCCATGTGTTTGGCAATGATCTGTCCAGCCGCCAGTTCGCTGCCGCCCAGCAGCAGGCAATGGCGCGCGCCCAGCCGGTTGGCGGCGCGCATGTGGCTCTTGAGGCTGCGGGCGTTGTAGGCCGCCTCGCCTTCCAGCCCGGCGGCACGCAATTGCTGGGCCAGCGCCATGCCGGTTTCCAGCCCGGCGGCGTCGATGACCGCCATATAGAAATCCAGGGTCTTGGCCGGGCGCGGCGGCAACAGCAGGGCCAGGCGCTCCATGCCGCAGGCGAATCCCGTGGCGGGCACGTCCGGGCCGCCCAGCTGCTTGATGAGCCCGTCATACCGCCCGCCACCCGCCACGGCGGTCTGCGCCCCAATATTGCCCGACACCACCTCGAAGGTGGTACGGATGTAATAGTCAAGGCCGCGCACCAGGCGGGGATTGAGGGTGTAGGGCAGGCCGCAGCGGTCCAGCACGTCCTTGACCGTGGCGAAATGGTCCTGGCACCCCGCGCACAAGGTGTCCGTGATCCTGGGCGCGTCCTTGGTCAACTCCTTGCACGCGGGCACCTTGCAGTCCAGCACGCGCAACGGATTGGTATCCATGCGGCGGCGGCAGTCCTCGCACAGGGCGTCGCGGTCAATGCCCTGGAAAAAGACGCGCAAGGCATCGTGATAATGCGGCCGGCATTCGCGGCACCCCAGGGAATTCAACTCCAGGCCCAGCTCGGCCAGGCCCAGCTCGCCCAGAAACGCCCACAGCATGAGAATGAGCTCGGCGTCGGCATGCGGCTCGTCCGCGCCGATGATCTCGGCGTCGATCTGGTGGAACTGGCGCATGCGCCCCTTCTGGGGCCGCTCGTAGCGGAACATGGGGCCAAAGGTGAACAGCTTGGAGGTCTGCCCCTCGGCGTGGCGCTTGTTCTCGATGAACGCACGCAAAATGCCCGCCGTGGCCTCGGGCCGCATGGTCAGCGAACGGTCCTTGCGGTCCGGGAAGGTGTACATCTCCTTCTGCACCACGTCGGTTTCCTCGCCGATGGAGCGGGCAAACAGCTCGGTCTTTTCCAGGATGGGCACCCGGACCTCATCGTAGCCGTAGCGGCCGAACACGCGCCGCGCCGTGGCCTCCAGAAAGGTCATGGCGTCGCTGTCAGGCGAAAAGAGGTCGGCAAACCCTTTGATTTTGGTAATGTTGCTCATGATCCAATTTCGATATTTGGGGAATTTCCGGCGCGGAAGCACGCCGCCGAAGCGGTTCTGCATAGGACATTGAAGGGACAATGTCAAAACAGGGTAGACGCGGGGAAAAGGAGGGAAACGACGGAAGATTTCGCGCTGCGCGCGACCAGGCTACGCGCATCTCTGCTCTCGATATCCGTAAGGTTCGCTTTGCTCACCTAACGGCTAGTCGGCTGGACTGCGGCAGCGCAACGGCGCTGCACCCGTTTAGGCGGATGAGAACGCGGGGAAGGCTGGCGTGACGGCGCGATGAGAGAGTGAGAGAGGACGGCGTGGTCGGCAGGCGCGGTTGGCCCTCAGTCCAGACTTGGCAAAGAAAAGGTGGGGTTCGGCGGGATGGGAAAACGATCTCCCATCCCGCCGAACCCCACCTTCACGTTATCAATTCCGCACTGCCCCCCATGGGGGGTAGCGACCCCTGCGAGGCTCCGCCCCATACCCCGGCCCGTGCTGGCGCAGAGAGTGGGGGAAAGAACAAAGCAAAAGAAAGGTTGTTTTGAGGCTGTGCACTCACTATGCGCATGGCAGAAGCGGGTCAACCGCGTTTTCAGAACTCCTTCCATCTATCCCGTGTGCCTTGCCGACCCGTTTTCTCCCCCTCCCCCATACAACCGGGAACCGGGGTTTGGGGCGTAGCCCCAATGGGGGCAGTTCACCATTGATGAAAAGGGGTTTCGGGGCAGCGGGAGGTCGTTTTCCCGCTGCCCCGAAACCCCTTTTTCTTCAAGAGTGGACTGAGGCGCACGCACGCCTTCCGCTACCACACCACCGCCACCCTCACCTTCACCTCTTCCCAACCTCATCGCGCCGCAACGTCTGCCCTGCCCGTAACCTCATCCGCCTACTCGGGTGCAGGGGCGTGCCCCTGCCGAGGTCCAGGGCGAGCAGCCCTGGTCGCGCGCCAGCGCGAAATCTTCACGCCGTTTCTGCCAGCCCTACCGAATCGCTACGACGTTTCGGCAGCCGCGTCGAACGCCAGTAGCGGCGTCAGTGGTTTGCCGCCCACCAGGTCGATGCGCACGGCGCCGTAGGCGCCCACGAGGCCGAAGCACCAGGGTGCGTTGATCCAGTTCCAGGGCGGGCGGTCGCGCCAGGTCCATTTGGGGCCGGGCAGGGTGGTCTTGAAGGAGGTGGGCAGGGTGCCGAGCGCCTGGGTGATGAGCCGCCGCATGGCGCATGGCGTGTACCAGCGCGCCGAGCGCATCATGCCCCGCCGCAGCAGGGGCAGGCGCATGCCGTTGCCCACGTAGTAGCAGGAGTTGCGGTTCAGGAAGGAGACGAGGATGCCTTTGCGGGTGACGCGGCGTGCTTCTTCGAGCACGCGCACCGGGTCGTCCACGTATTCCAGCACGGTGAGCAGGGCGGTGTAGTCGAATTCGTTGTCGTCAAAGGGCAGGCAGTCGGCATGGCCCACATGCAATCCGGCGCGGTCGCCCATGCGTTCCCTGGCCGAGCGGATCATGGCCTGGGACTGGTCGATGCCGGTCACGTCAAAGCCGGATTCCCAAAACGTCTCCAGAAAAAGGCCGGAGCCGCACCCTATTTCAAGGAATCGCTGGTCCCGCCTGGGCCATTCGGCCACCAACCGCTCCAGCAGGGTCCGTTCGCGCGTGAAGGCAAAGCGTCCCGTAGGCGTGGTGTACCACGCCTCATAGCGTCGTATGGCCGTTTCGTCCCACACAGCGACTCCTCATGGCTCACGCCCGACCCGTCGCCCAACGCCCCTTTGACGGTTTCATGCGCATGCGCACGGTCCGGGCCAGGACATTGTCCGGCCCGGACCGGCAAAAGCGTTATTCGTCCTTGAACACCGCGCCCGTGGCGGACGAGGTGACCATGCGGCTGTAGCGCCGCAGCACGGACGCCTCGACCGGGCGGGTCTGGGGCACGTGGCCCTTGGCCCGCGCGGCCATTTCGTCCTCGGCCACCAGCAGGTTCAGGGCGCGGGCCGGGATATCGACCTCGATGAGATCGCCTTCGCGCACCAGGCCGATGGGGCCGCCCTCGGCCGCCTCGGGCGACACGTGGCCAATGGCCGCGCCGCGCGAGCCGCCGGAAAAGCGGCCGTCGGTGATGAGCGCCACGTCCGCGCCCAGGCCCATGCCCACGATGGCCGAGGTGGGCGACAGCATCTCGCGCATGCCCGGGCCGCCCTTGGGTCCCTCGTAGCGGATGATGATGACGTCGCCCTTGGCGATCTTGCCGGACAGGATGGCGGCGATGGCGTCTTCTTCACAGTCGAAGACGCGGGCCGGGCCGGTGCGCACCATCATTTCCGGCGCCACGGCGGACTGCTTGACCACCGCGCCGCCCGGGGCCAGGGTGCCGCGCAGGATGGCGATGCCGCCCTGGTGCGAGTAGGGCGCGTCCATGGGCCGGATGACGGTGGCGTCCTTGACCGACGCCTTGCCCTCGGCCAGGTTCTCGCCCACGGTCTTGCCCGTGGCGGTCATGGCGTCGGTGTGGATGTGGCCGCCCGTGGCGAGCTGGGCCATGACCGCCGGGATGCCGCCCGCGCGGTGCAGGTCTTCGATGTGGTGGTGGCCCGCCGGAGACAGCTTGCACAGGTTGGGCGTCTTGGCGCTGACCTCGTTGAAGATGTCGAGGGACAGGGGGAGCCCTGCCTCGCCGAACAGCGCGGGCAGGTGCAGCACGGTATTGGTGGAGCACCCCAGCGCCATGTCCACGGCCACGGCGTTGGCCACGGCCTTTTCGGTCACGATGTCGCGGGGCCGGATGTTCCTTTCGAGCAGTTGCATGACCTGCATGCCCGCGTGCTTGGCCAGGCGGACGCGCGCAGCGGTGGGCGCGGGAATGGTGCCGTTGCCGGGCAGGGCCAGGCCAATGGTCTCGGACAGGCAGTTCATGGAATTGGCGGTGAACATGCCGGAGCAGGAGCCGCAGCCGGGGCAGGCGCCCTCGGCCATTTCCTCCAGCTCCTCCTCGCTCATCTCGCCCTTGCTCACGCGGCCCACGGCCTCGAACACGGTGATGAGGTCGGAGGCCTCGCCCTTGTGTGCGCCCGCGTACATGGGGCCGCCGCTGACCAGGATGGCCGGTATGTTGAGCCGCAGCATGGCCATGAGCATGCCGGGCACGGTCTTGTCGCAGTTGGGGATCAGCACCAGGGCGTCAAAGGGATGCGCCCGGGCCATGATCTCGATGGAATCCGCCACGAGCTCGCGGCTGGGCAGGGAAAAGCGCATGCCCTCGTGGCCCATGGCGATGCCGTCGCACACGGCGATGGCGGGAAACGCGATGGGCGTGCCGCCCGCCAGGCGCACCCCGGCCTTCACCGCGTCGGCGATGGTGTTCAGGTGCACGTGGCCGGGCACGATCTCGTTGGCCGAGTTGACCACGCCGATCAAGGGGCGGGCCAACTCCTCGCGGGTCAGGCCCAGGGCGTACATCAGGGATCTGTGCGGTGCGCGTTCCACGCCGCTGGTCATCTTCTTGCTACGCATGTCGTCCTCGCTTGCGCCGCCCGGCCACGCCGGGCGTTAGAGCTAAACCACCTTGTTCAGGGCGTATTCGATGATGCCTTCCGCGCCGAGATCGCGCAGTTGGGGAATCAGGTCACGCACCGTGCCCTCGTCCACCACGATCTCGATGGACAGCCAGTCCTTGTTGTACAGGCCGGCCACGGTGGGGGCGGTCAGCGACGGCAAGAGGGCCATGACCTCGTCCATCTTGTTTTCGGGCAGGTTCATCTTCAGGCCCACCAGCTTTTCGGCGCGCAGCGCGCCCTGGAGCATCAGGTCGATATTCAGGATCTTCTTGCGCTTCCACGGGTCTTCCCACGCCTTCTTGTTGGCGATGAGCTGCGTGTTGGTGATGAGCACGTCGGCGATGATGCGCAGGCCGTGGGCCTTGATGGTGGTGCCGGTCTCGGTGACCTCCACGATGGCGTCGGCCAGGCCTTCCACCACCTTGGCCTCGGTGGCGCCCCAGGAGAACTCGACATCCACGTCAATGCCCGCCTCGGCGAAATAGCGGGTGGTGAAACCCACCAGTTCGGTGGCGATCTTCTTGCCCGCCAGATCCTCGGGCCGCTTGTAGGGGGCGTCGCCCGCCACGGCCAGCACCCAGCGCGCGGGGCGGCTGGAGACCTTGGAGTAGACCAGGTCGGACACCACGACCACGTCGGACTGGTTTTCAAGAACCCAGTCCTTGCCGGTCAGGCCCACGTCCAGGGTGCCATCCTCCACGTAGCGCGCCATTTCCTGGGCGCGGCACATGGAGCATTGCAGATCGCTGTCGTTGATCTCCGGAAAATAGTTGCGGTGATGCGTGCGGATCTTCCAGCCGGAGCGTTCGAAGAGATTAATGGTCGCATCCTGCAGCGACCCCTTGGGAATGCCGAGTTTGAGAATCTTACCGTTGGCCATTTATTTGTAAACCTCCTTGGGATCAAAGACGACCGGGGCGCACTCCGCCACCTTGCCGTCCTTCAGTTCGCGGTAGAAACAGGTCCGATAGCCGGTATGGCACGCCGCGCCGCCGATCTGGTCGACGATAAGCAGCACGGTGTCGTTGTCGCAGTCGAGCCGGATGGCCTTGACCTTCTGGACATGGCCCGAGGTGCCGCCCTTGTGCCACAGGGTCTTGCGGCTGCGGCTCCAGTAGTGGACCTCGCCGGTTTCCAGGGTCTTTTGCCAGCTCTCCTCGTTCATGAAGGCCATCATCAGCACCTCGCCGGTGGCCACATCCTGGGCAATGGCGGGAACGAGACCGCCCTGCTTGGCAAAATCGGGTATGAAGGCAGTATCCATCATGTCATCCCTTTCTTTATGTGGAGTAAGGAACCCCAAGTCGTAACGCCAACCGCCCCGTATAGCAAGTGGCGGCGCGGGGCAACCCCTGCGCCGCCAGACACATGCGGAAAAAAGTGATGCACCGCCCCGGTCACAAGCTGGTGACGGGTCCATGAAGGACACACGAAAAAGGAATGCTAGGCCGCGGGCATGGCCAGCACATAGCCCAGGGGCGCGGCCAGCTCGCCCCACAGGATGCACATGCCCAGAAAATCGCCGTTCACGCCGCCCCGGCTTGCGCCCAGCCGCCACAGGGCCGCCACGCCCCCGGCCGCCAGCCCCAGCATGGCCAGCAGCGCGGGCCACGGAACCAGCACCGCGCCGCACGCCACGCAGCATGCCATGGCAAAGGCCACCGCGCCCGGCGTGGCGCCCTCCATGAACGTCCGGCCCAGGCCCGGCCGCGTCAGGCCGCGCCCCACACGGCACAGCACCACGGCAAAGGCGCGGCCCAGCACGCCGCCAAACACCAGCACCCCCAGCGCCCCGTCGGCCAAGACCTCGTGCGCCAGCACCACCTGCCCCACAAGGCCCATGCACATGCCCATGACGCCGAACGCGCCCACCCGGCTGTCCTTGACGATCTCCCAGAACCGGTCGCCGCGCGCGCCGCTGCCCCAGCCGTCGCACACGTCGGCCCAGCCGTCCCAGTGCAGCCCCCGCGTCAGCCAGATGGAACCGCCCACATAGAGCCACGCCTGCACCCAGGCATGCCCCCCGCACAACCCCACACGCCAGGGCGCGGCCAGCATGAGTCCCAGCAGCAGCCCCACCAGCGGCATGCACGGCACCGACGCGGCCAGTTCTTCCGCCGCCACCATGCCGCCGGGGCCAAGCCGCGTCAAAAAACCAAGCGATACGCCAAACAACCGGAAGGCACGACACATGCGCGCCTCACCCCCGGTGCAGGGCCACGGCGTCGCCCTCGTCCAGTTGCAGCAGGGCCGCCGCGCTGTCCATGCGCATGGCCAGCTCCAAAAAACCCTGGCTGCCCGCCAAAAGCCCCACCTCGCCCATGGGAATGTCCTCGTAGGTCGTGGCCAGGCGCACCACGCACCGCGACCCGGCCTCCAACGCCAGCTCGCCCTTTTTCCCGGCCCACTGCCGCATCTGGTCCAAATACGGCTCCACGGCCAGGTTGAGCACCGTATTGCCGAACCGGTCCACATGCAGCACAGTGCCCCCCACGCCATCCGCCTGCGGCAACGGCTCGCTCCACGCCGGCCTGGCCAGGGAGTCCAGGGGAATCTCGCTGCCCAGCGATTCCGGCGGTTCGCCCTGGGACAGGCGCGCGGCCAGGGGCGCGAACAGGTCGCGGCCATGGAACGTGGCGCTGCAACCCGGAACCGCCTCGCCGCGCTGGCGCGGGGTCAGGTCAAAGGCGCGGGCGTACTTCCCTGTGGGCGCGTGGGCGCATGCGGCCAGCACCAGCCCCAGCAGGCCGTTGTCCGGCGCCAGGAACAGGCGGCCAAAGGCGTCCAGGCACACGATGCGGCGCGGCGTGCCCACCCCGGGGTCCACCACGGCGACAAACACGGTGCCTCGGGGGAAATGGGGGCTGGACGCCTGGAGAAAGAATCCCGCCTGAACGGTTGAAAACGGCTCCACCTCATGGCAGATGTCCACAAGGGGGCTGTCCGGCGCATGCCGCATGAGCGTTCCCTTCATCTGCCCCACATACGGATCCTTGAGTCCAAAATCCGTCAACAGCGCTATGACGTTCGCCATCTGGCTTCCTCCCTTTCCTTTCCGCTCCATATCCCTTTGTCCGACCCCGGACAAGCCGACAGGCGCCGCGCCTCTGACGCGGCCATGCCGCGCCGTGCCTAACGCCTGACAATTCCACACCAAATAAGGAAGAAACCCCGCCCTGGCAAGACGAATTGGCCACACAAGGCACAATTATTATTTCATTATTTACATACACTTCAAAAAGGAGTAATAATGAGATTGTGTGGTCTCGTCTCGAAAAGCAAGCAGACCCGACCCCATGATGACCAACAAAACCTAACGCAGTTTCAGGGGGTAGCCATGCAACGGTCCATTCTCGCCAAGCTGATTCTCGTCGTCGTGCTGGCGCTTGTCCTTGAAGGACTTTTTTTCGGGGTCTATTTCAACTTCGATCTGAAGAACTTCTCCGTGGAGCGCGCGGCCAAGACGCGTGAGATGATCTACCAGGAAAAGCAATTCAGCCTGCGCGACCTCGTGGAAATGGCCGACAGCACGCTGCAGCGCTTCTACAACCAGTCCCAGGACATGGCTGCCCTGAAGCAGGCCAAGGCCGACCAGCTCAAGAAGATCATCGACGCGGTGCACCACCAGCTCACAAGCTACTACGCCGCGCACAAGGACACCATGGGCCGGGCCGAGCTGCTCACCCAATTGCAGGAACTGGTCCGGGACGTGCGCTATGACGGCGACAACTACATCTGGATCAACGACACGCATCCCTCCATGGTCATGCACCCCATAAACCCCAAGCTCGACGGCAAGGACCTGTCCACCTACGCGGACAAGAAGGGCACCAAGCTCTTTGTGGAAATGGTCAAGGTGTCCAAGGCCTCCCCGGAGGGCGGTCTTGTCAGCTACATGTGGGAAAAGCCAGGCGAAACCGTGACCAAGCCCAAGGTTTCGTTCGTGCGCCTTCTCCCCGAGCTTGACTGGATCATCGGCACCGGCGCCTGGGTGGAGGATATCACCGAGGGCATGAAGCAGGAGGCGCTGCTCCAGATCAACAAGATGCGTCTTGCCAACGGTAACTACTTCTGGGTTACCGATACCGACACCCGCATGGTCATGCACCCGACCAACCCCGCTCTCAATGGCAAGGACATGACCGACAACAAGGACGCCAAGGGCAAGCAGCTCTTCAAGGAAATGACCGAGGTGGCCATGCGGGATGGAGACGGCGTGGTGCAGTACTGGTGGGGCAAGCCCGGCCAGGACGGCACCTTCCCAAAGGTTTCCTACGTCAAGCTGTTCAAGCCGTGGGGCTGGATCGTGGGCATGGGCGTGTATATGGATGACGTGGACGCCCTGGTGACCCAGGAACAGCAGACGTTCGACGAATCCCTGGGCTCACACCTCACCCGCGCCATGCTCTACGGCGCCCTGTTCGTCATCCTCATCGTCGCCTACATCATCTGGCAGATCCGCCGCGATCTCAACGCGCCCATGAACCAGCTCGTCGGCTTCGCCGCCGAGGTCGCGGCCGGCGACCTCAACGCCACGGTCAAGGATGTCGGCTTCAAGGGCGAAATCCTGCGCCTGAAGAACTCCGTGGAATCCATGGTCCAAAGCCTGAAGGCCAAGATGGGCGAGGCGGAGGAAAAGAGCCGCCAGGCCGAGGCCGAGGCCGAACGCGCCCGCAAGGCCACCGAGGAAGCGGACGAGGCGCGCAAGATGGCCGAGAGCGCCAAGCGCGAAGGCATGCTCCAGGCCGCCGAACACCTGGAAGGCATCGTGGAGCGCCTCTCGTCCGCCTCGGAAGAGCTTTCGGTACAGGCCGACGAGATACACACCGGCACGGACCTGCAGAAGCAGCGGTTGTCGGAAACCGCAACCTCCATGGAGGAAATGAACGCAACCGTGCTTGAGGTGGCCCAGAACGCGGCCAGCGCCTCGGAAAACGCGGACCAGGCCAAGCACCTGGCCCAGGACGGCGAAAGTGTCGTCGCGCAATCCATGGACGCCATCAAGACCGTGCTCGACCTGGCCATGGAACTGAAGCAGAACACCGAGCAGCTCGGCTCGCAGGCCGAGGCCATCGGCAAGATCATCAACGTCATCAACGACATCGCGGACCAGACCAACCTGCTTGCCCTCAACGCCGCCATCGAGGCGGCCCGCGCGGGCGAAGCGGGCCGGGGCTTCGCCGTGGTGGCCGACGAGGTGCGCAAGCTCGCCGAAAAGACCACCGACGCCACCAAGGAGGTGGGCGACAGCATCCGGGCCATCCAGGACTCCTCGCGCAAGAACGCCGGCAGCGTGGAAAAGGCCGTGGAGGCCGTGGAATCGGCCACGGAACTGGCCAACAAGTCCGGTGAATCGCTGCGCCACATCGTGCAGATCTCCGAGTCCACCTCCGACCAGGTCCGGTCCATCGCCACGGCCTCGGAAGAACAATCCGCAGCCAGCGAGGAGATCAACCGCACCATCGAGGAGGTCAACGTCATCGCCATCAAGACGGCGGAAGGCATGACCGAATCCACGGTGGCGCTCCAGGAAATGGCCAGCCAGGCCTCCGCGCTCATGGAGCTCATCGAGCAGATGAAGCGCGAAAACACCTAGCCGCGCCACACACCACACGCATCACGGCGGGCCGCTTGCGGCCCGCCGTTTTTTTGTGAACAAAAAGCCCCGGGGGGGGGGGGGGGGGGGGGGGGGGGGGGGGGGGGGGGGGGGGGGGGGGGGGGGGGGGGGGGGGGGGGGGGGGGGGGGGGGGGGGGGGGGGGGGGGGGGGGGGGGGGGGGGGGGGGGG
>JBFWMG010000006.1:0-156853 GCA_050251715.1 Desulfovibrionaceae bacterium
CGCAGTCCGCCCTGCGCGCCCCCGCGCCGCACCCCTACTACGGGGCCGCGTACCAGCTGACGGGACGCGCCGACTGACCGGACGCCACGGCCCATTACCCCGGCACACACAACCCGCCGCGTGGCCGGTGGAGGTGTCCCTCCACCGGCCACGCGGCGGTTGCCTTGGCTGGCGGGCCGGACGCGCCTATTGGCCGTCGCCGACCAGCACGAAGGGGGCGAAGAATATGGGGTGGGCGTAGCTGAAGTACGGCTTGCCCGCGCCATCCACGTAGCCGGGACCGTCGATGAGCGCGAGCATGGACTGGCGCAGCGCCTCGGCCTTGCTCCTGGATGCGGTGTTGTACCCCCGCATCATCTCGGATGTCAGCCGCACCGTGGAGATGGAATCGACCGGCCAATTGCTGACCAGCAGCGCCTCCGCGCCCGCATAGAAAAAGGACCGCGCCAGGCCCGACAGCACTTCGGAACTGCCTCCTTCGGGCGCGGCCGTGTCGCATGCCGACAGGATCACCAGATCCGCCCGCAGCGAGAGGCCCAGTATCTCCTCGGCGGTGAGCAGGCCGTCCTCCCCGCCGCTTGCCTCCGTGGGAACCGTCAGGGCCAGCGCGGGCTGATCCTGGCCGTCGAGCGTGCCAGCCTTCAGGCCGTGGGTCGCAAAGGACACCACGGAAAAATCCCTGAAATCGAATGCCTTGACCGCGCTTTCCGTGGCCTGTTCGCGCAGGAAGATGCGGTTGCCGGACCCAGGGCCGAAATATCCGGCAATGGCTTCCAGCTCCTCGGCGGTTTCGGGCAGGCGGGGGAGTTGGGACAGGTCGGCGCTGTTGAGGCTGCGCGTATCGACCCGCTCCCGGAAGGCCAGGCGTGCCGTCGCGCTGCGCGTCGCGCCTTCCTGGGGGGCATCGGCCACCGCCGCAAGCTCCTGCGCCGAAAAGATGGGGTCGCCGAACCCGACGAAGTGGCGGGGCTTGCCCGTGCGCCGTGGCTGCTTGCGGATGGCGGCCAGCGATTCCGGCGTGGGCACGGTGGACAGGGCGTAACGCCGCACCAGCCACGGCACCTGGCGGTATTCGCCAAACGGCAGGTCCGATGCGCCCAGGCGCACGGGAGCCGTGGGCAGGACGGCGAACGGAATCTGTTCCAGCCCGCCGTCCTTGACCACGATAAGGTGCTCGACGCCTGCGAGCCGCCCCTCGAACGGCCCCAGAAGCTCCCGGTACAGCGCGTAGGCGTCGTCCAGGTCAAAGGCGGCTATGCCGCCGGACGCCGCCGAATCGGGCTCCAGGCTGGCGCGGATGCGTGCCGCCATCTGGCCGATGTCATCCCGCGTCAGGGCGGCGCTGTGGAAGACGACCTCGCCGGAAGGGCGTATGAGCCAGGCGCACACCCCCGCGTCCGTGGCGAGGTAAACGACCATGGCCTCACCCGGCCTCAGGCTCTGCGCGATGTCCGTGGGCGCGGGGAGGGGATGCCGGGTGAAGGCCGTGTACTCGGGCGCGATCCGTTCAAGCTCGGCCAGGATGCTCGCACGGGCGGCCTGCAGGTCGCGGATGTTCTCCTTGAGTTGGGCAATGGCCACTTTGTCCCATTTGTCCTGCCCGACCAGCAGGTTGTCGGACAGCTGCGCATGCAGGGAGCCAATCCGGAATTTCGTGTCCTGTTCCTTCCGGGCCAATTCCGCCGCCCTGGGGTCGTTCAGCAGGTTGCGCGCGGCATTGGCGTTGATGACCCCCTGCACGCTGCCCTTCTTCAGGGCGCAGGCCAGCTGGAAGGCATAGGTGGCCAGCCTGGCGTCCCCGGAGGTCCGGGCCAGCGTGGCCAGCGCGCTGGAAACAACGCCCAGCTGGATGTGGTGGGAGCGGTCCATGTCCTCCCATTTGGCAAGGAGGCGGGGCATGGTCTCGACCATGAGGCGCTCCGCCTCGCCGGGTTGCCCCCTCCGGAGAAGCGCCGACGCCTTGAGCGCCTGAAGCAACAGCGCCCGCAATCCGTCCTTGCCGCCCACGTTCTCCTGGTGGGCCAGCGCCTCTTCCAAAAAGAAGAGCGCCTCATCCGCAGTGCCGGTCTCCACCATGACCGCCAGGACGTCGGCGTCCGCGGCAAACATCTTGCCATACAGAAGGGCATTGCTGACGAGTGAGTTCTTGACCTGAACAAAGGCCTTTGCCGCCCCGCGCGTTTTGCCCTGCTGGGCCAGGCTCTTGCCCAGGCAGTAGCGGGCGCGGGCCATCACCAGCGTATCCTCGGGCGTGCCTATCGCCTCCAGCAGCTCAATCTCCTTGCGGAACAGCTTTTCCGCGTCCCCGGCCTGGCCCCGGGCAAGGCGGACGGACGCCAGGCTTTCCAGCGCCTCCAGCACAATCCAGTTGTAAGGACCGAATTTGTCGAGCAGGCGGGAAAAATACTTGCGCGCCTCGTTCTCCGCCCGCCCGCGATTCCCCGCCATGACGAGGCTGTGGATCATGTCGGCGTACAGAAACTCCACCCCGAGCCCGGCCGTCCAGTTCTTCGTTTTTTCATTGTGCCGGATGAGGTCGACGGCCTTTTCCGCGTACTGGGCGGCCTGGGGCCAATCCCCCTCCGCCCGGGCGATCGTGTATTTGCCCCAGTACTTCACATGGGCGGGCGGGCAGTCCTTCTTGCACTTGTCGAATGACGATATGACGGGCAAGGCATATTTCCTCGCCTTGGCCGCGTCGCCCACGCTGGCGGCAAAGTGGGCCAGGTAGATGGAATTGTTCCAGAAAACGTGCTGCCGCACCGTCTCCTCCATGTTGGCGACGGCGGCGGCGTAATCGCCAAGCCGGAATTGAAGGCTGCAATACAGGGACATGCAGGCCCGGTGCGGCTTCTTGTCGGAAGGGCTGATGAGGCTCAAGGCATGCTCGATGTCGGCCCGCGCCTGTTCGAGCCTCCCCGCGAGCAGGGCCGCGTTGGAGCGCTGGTAGTAGAACTTGGCGAGCGTGCCCCTGTTCTTCCGCGTGTCGGGCGAAGGCTCTGCCGTCACGACCTTGAGGATTTGCTCTTCCTTGGACCCCCGTTTTCCCTGGGCCGCCTCGATGCGTTGCAGGATGTCGGAGCTCGATTTCGGCGGCAGCTTGCGGACGTGCTCGAACGAAGACGCGACCTCTTCGGCCTGTTCAAGGGAATAGTGTGAGAACACGGAGCAGGAGGCCAGGCAGAGCAGGCATACAAGCAGGCCCGCACCCCGCACTATGGCAATGAAACGCACCATGCATGTTTCCTCTTCTGTCGCAAGACGCAACCAGACGACCGCCCGTGGCCCCCGTACGCCCCCCCGGCATCGCATGGAGCGGCGGGATGTGGGCCGCGTGTTTCCTGCCGCATTTTATCCTACTGCGGGAGGAAGGTCATCCGATTATGGCCGCACCCGGCCACCCGGAGCGAAAAACACACAGCCGCCGGTCACGATCACGAGCATCCGGGCTCGTCCTCCACGCCGCCTGGAGCACCCCACATGAAGGAGAGGGGGACATTGCCGGGGAGACGGAAGGACATGCGAAAAAACCTCTTGTCCTAGGCCCGTGTACCAACCGGCCCAACACAAGAGGTTTTTTCAACAATCCCGAAAAGATGGTGGGCGATCCAGGATTTGAACCAGGGACTTCCACCGTGTGAAGATGGCACTCTAACCGCTGAGTTAATCGCCCACGCTTTCAAGCGTTCCGCAGGGAACGGACATACTGAAACATCCGCCCGCGCGAATTCCTTGTGTACCAAAGCCGGGTGATCTGTCAATCGCTGTTTCACCGCCACGCCCCGCACACGGCCTCTTGCCTGCCCCCCGCCCGATACGGGAACCACCCGACGGCGTGTCCGGCAGCGGCCTATGGACAAGACACCCGCTATGTGCTGTAGTATAAAAAGTGGGTATTTTCACGCGCCGTCCCAGCCCCGGCATCCTCCCCATGTCCAGGCTGGCCGACACACAGCGGGATGGCGCCCCACGGGCAAGGCCTCACCTGCGACACCACCGTGCGCCGCCCCACCCAAGCGGACCAGGCGCACCCCGTCAGACGCGCAGGGGCCGCCTTGCCCAGGCAATACCGGCGTCGGCACCATCGCATTCCCCCCTGTTGGGGAAAGGCTCCCATGCGGATCCATTACCGCCTCGCCCTATCGCTCGCCATTGTCCTTGCTTCCCTTGGGCAGATGGCACAAGCCGCACCGCTTGCGTCACTCTCCCAGGCGGAACGCGACTGGCTTGCGGGGCATCCCGACAAACTCGTGCTGTGGTACGACGGCAAGTATCCGCCAGTGGAATATCAGGCCGACGACGGTTCCTACAGCGGCCTGACCCCGGAAATCATCGCACGCATAGAAGACAGGTTGGGCGTCACCTTCATCAAGAAGCCCGCCCTGGTCTGGGCGAATCTGCTCCCGGCGCTTGAAAACGGGAACGCCCCTGTTGTCTCCTGCATAACCAACACCCCCGAACGGAACAAATACGCGTTCTTCACCAAGCCCTACATGACCATCCCCGCCATGGTCATCACGACCAAGTCACGCCCGGAGGCCACCGGCCTGGAAAGTTTTCGGGGGCTCCGGGTGGCGGCCGTGGAGGGGTACATCACGGAACGATACCTCAGGGAGCACTACGCGGGCGTCATCGAAACCGTGCCCGTGCCCTCGGTACAGGAAGGGTTGCGCCAGGTTTCCTTTGGCCTTGTGGACGCCATGCTCGAAAACGTCGCCATCGCCCTCTATTACATCGACAAGGAAACGCTCTCCAACCTGCGCGTCGCCGGCGGCACCGATCTGTCCTATTCGTTCGCCATCGCCGTGAGCCACAACTATCCCCTCCTGTTCTCCGCCGTGCGAAAGGCGCTGGACGACATCCCCCCGAAAGAGCTCAAGGAGATAGACGACAAGCTGATTCCATTGGACAAATCGCATTTCCTGACGCACCGGATGCAGGTGATGCTGCGGACGGCGTTCAGTTTCATCGCGGCCCTTGCGGCGTGCCTCGGCGTCATCACCTGGTTTCTCAAACGCCGGTTGCGGCGCAAGGAGGCCAGCCTCCAGGTGGCCATGCGCGATCTGGAGGAAAAGGACGAGCGGCTGAAACTCGCCATGAAGGCCACGCGGGCGGCCATCTGGGATCTCTATCCCCAGACCGGCGAGGCCTCGTTCAGCGCGGAATGGTACGCCATGCTGGGCTATGCGCACGGCGAAACGCCGGAAAGCTATGCGGGCTGGGCAGCGTTGACCCACCCGGAAGACCTGCGGGAGGTGGAGTCGCTGCTGGGCCGGTATATGGACAACGGCGGGCAGGGCGGCTTCGAGGCCACGTTCCGCATGCGGACCAAAACCGGAGCGTGGCTCTGGGTGCTGGGCAAGGGGCAGGGCGTTGCCTGGGACGCCGCAGGCAAGCCCACCCGCCTCATCGGCATGAACGTGGATATCCACAACGCGAAAATGGCCCAGGAGGCGCTCAAGGCGTCGGAAGAAAAATTCTCCCGCCTCTTCCAGTTCTCCCCGGACGCCATCGCGCTCCTGTCGCTGCAAGGGCTTGCCTGGTTTCTGGACGTGAACAACGCCTTTACCGAGTTGTTCGGTTTCTCCAAGGACCAACTGATCGGCAAGTCCATCGTGGACCTGGGCCTGATCCGCGCGGGAGCCCCCCTCAAAATCCTGCACGAAAAATTACAGCACGGCCAATCCGTGACCAATCTTGAGGTGGAGGTGTTCGGCAAGGGCGAGCGGGGCGTGCTCTGCTCGCTCTCATGCCAGAGGTTGACGCTGGGCAACCAGCCGTGCGTGCTCACGGTGTTCCGCGACATCACGGAAAACAAGCGCATGCAGGAAATGATGGTGCAAACGGAAAAGATGCTCTCCGTGGGCGGCATTGCGGCGGGCATTGCCCACGAAATCAACAACCCGCTGGCCATTGTGTTGCAGTCCTCGCAAAACCTGGCGCAACGCGTCCGCCCCGACCTGGACAAGAACATGGAGGCCGCGGCAGCCACGGGCCTCGACCTGCAAAGCCTCGACCGCTACATGAAGGCCCGCAAACTCGACCTGTTCATCCAGAATATCCAGGAAGCGGCGCTGCGGGCGTCCGAAATCATCCGCCACATGCTGCATTTCAGCCGCCACACCGACTCCCGGCGCGTGGCCTGCGGCCTGGGCCAGATCATCGACCGGGCTCTGGCCCTGGCCAACACGGATTTTGACCTCAAGAAAAGCTACGACTTCAAAAGGATACAAATCCACGTTTCCCTGGAAGACGCCCTGCCGCCCATCCTGTGTTCGGAAACCGAAATCGAACAAATCCTGCTCAACCTGCTGCGCAACGCGGCCCAGGCCATAGCCAAGGCGGAGCCCTACATCGAAAATCCGCGCATCGACATCACCGCCACCCAGCAAGACGGCTGGGTGCGGCTGGTGGTGAGGGACAACGGCCCCGGCATGACCGAGGAGGTGCAAAAGCACGCCCTGGAACCCTTCTTCACCACCAAGGAACCGGGCGAAGGCACGGGGCTTGGCCTGTCCGTCTCCTACTTCATCGTGACGACCGGCCACGGCGGCAGGTTCACGGTCGCATCCCAACTCGGCGAAGGGAGCACCTTCACCATCGAGCTGCCGCTGGGGGACAGCCCACAGCGGGAATGACGCCCGCGCCACGGGCCACGGCTTGTGAACGGCGAAGAGTGGGCGGCCACGCCCGGAACGGGACGTGAAAAGGCCTCTTGCCGCAGTGTGTCTGCCGCAAGAGGCCTTTTCAATGATTCCGGAAAGATGGTGGGCGATCCAGGATTTGAACCAGGGACTTCCACCGTGTGAAGATGGCACTCTAACCGCTGAGTTAATCGCCCGGAGGGAGCTTTCTTATGCAAAAGCGCGGCGGGTGGCAAGGACTTTTTTTCCGCAACATGTCCTTTTTCAAACAACCGCCCAAAAGCCGCGCCAGCCAAGGCTCGCAGCCCACCGCCCCACCCAGCGACCCCGTACCGCCGCAACCAAAATCACGGGCCGCAACCACGCCCCGGCCGCGAGCCCCCGCCAACCCTTGCCCTCCGCCCCCCTGGAACAGGGCGCACCCCGCGCCGCAACCGCATCGCAACATTTGACCCCTGGCCCCCACCGGATGTACACCCCCCGTCACAACATCGGGCGCCACAACGGCGCAAAGGACTCCTGCATGCGACTTCTGGTCACCGGCGGCTGCGGCTTCATAGGCGCGAATTACATCCACCACCTGTTCGAGACCGATCCCGACGCCACGGTCTGCAACCTGGACAAGCTGACCTACGCGGGCAACCCCATGAACCTGGCGGGCGTGGCCCAGGCGCACGGCGACCGCTACCGTTTCGTGCGCGGCGACATCGCCGACCCCGCCCTGGTGGCCGACCTCCTCGACGACCTCGCCCCGGACGCGGTGCTCAACTTCGCGGCCGAGACCCACGTGGACCGTTCCATCCACGACCCCGCGCCGTTCATCACCACCAATATCGCGGGCACGCAGAACCTGCTGCACCTGTGCCGCGAAAAGCGCGTGCCCCGCTTCGTGCAGATTTCCACGGACGAGGTCTACGGCTCGCTCGGCGCCACGGGCCTGTTCACCGAGGACACCCCGCTTGCGCCCAACAGCCCCTACTCCGCATCCAAGGCCTCGGCCGACCTTTTGGTGCGGGCCTACTGCCACACCTACGGCTTTCCGGCCATCGTCACCCGCTGCTCCAACAACTACGGCCCCTACCAGTTCCCGGAAAAGCTCATCCCGCTCATGATTACCCGGGCCAAGGCGGACCAGCCCCTGCCCGTGTATGGCGACGGCATGAACGTGCGCGACTGGATCCACGTGCGCGACCACTGCCTGGGCGTGGACCTGGCCCTGCGCAAGGGGCGCGACGGCGCGGTGTACAACCTGGGCGCGGCCACCGAAAAGACCAACCTGGAGGTGGTGCGCACCATCCTGGCCCTGCTGGGCAAGCCCGAGTCGCTCATCTCCTTTGTCACCGACCGGCCCGGCCACGACCGCCGCTACGCCATGGGCTACGACCTGGCCGCCCGCGAACTGGGCTTTGCCCCGCGCCACACGTTCGCCACGGGCATGGCCGAGACCATTGCCTGGTACGCGGCCAACGAGGCGTGGGTGGAGGCGGTGCAGAGCGGCGCCTACCGAGACTTCATGGCCTCCTGGTACGGGGAGCGGCTATGAACGCCGCCTGGTCGGGCCCGCGCCGCGTCCTTGTGCTGGGCGGCAAGACCGGCCTTCTGGGCATGCGCCTTGCGGAGGCCTTGCGCGATGCGGGCTGGGAGGCCGTGGCCCAGGGCCGCGACGACGTGGACGTGACCGACGCCGCCGCGCTCAAGGCGTATCTGGAGGCCACGCAGCCGCACACCATCTGCAACACCATCGCCTATACCCAGGTGGACAAGGCCGAGGACGAGCCGGACGCGGCCATGGCGCTCAACCGCAACCTGCCCGTGACCCTGGGCCGCTTCGCCAAATGCCTGGGCATGGGCCTGGTCCATTTCAGCACGGATTTCGTGTTCGACGGCAAGGCGCACGCGCCCTATGAAACCGACGCCGCGACCAACCCCATGTCCGTCTATGGCCGCACCAAGCTGGCGGGCGAAACCGGCCTGCTGGCCCTGGGGCTCGACGACCTGTGCATCATCCGCACGGCCTGGCTGTTCGGGCCGGGCAAGAAGAATTTCGTGCGCACCATCCTCACCCTGGCCGCCCAGCGCGATGCCCTGGGCGTGGTGCACGACCAGGTGGGATCGCCCACCTTCACCGTGGACCTGGCGCGCTACAGCGTGGAACTCATGCAGTGCGGCGCCAAGGGGCTGTTCCACATCGTCAACGGCGGCCGGGCAAGCTGGTGCGAGCTGGCCGCCGAGGCCGTGCATCTGGCTGGCCTGCACTGCACGGTCAACGCCATCGGCTCCGCCGACTATCCGCAAAAGGCGGTGCGTCCCGCGTTTTCCGCGCTCTGCACCCGCCGCTTCACCGAGGCCACCGGCATCACCCCCCGCCCCTGGGCGCAGGCGTTGCGCGACTACGTGTACCAGGAATTCCCGCCCGCCGGGGACGACTAGGGCCGCAACGGCACGGCAGGCCAAACGGTCGCACACATAATTTCCTGAAATAAATCTATTTATTCCGCAAAAAGGCACCCCGCCCACCTCCCGCCCGGCGCGCCTCTTTCGGCTGGATTTCCCTCATGTCCCGGCGTATAGCCGACCCATGCGCATCATCGAGCCCCTCAAGCAAACGTTCACGGACACCCTGAAGGTGTGCCGCACCCTGTACGCCATCATGATCCCCATCATCCTCGTGGTGAAGGTGTTGCAGGAGCTGTCGCTCATCCAGTACTGCGCCGCGCCGCTCACGCCCATCATGCATCTGGTGGGCCTGCCCGCCAACATGGGACTGGTGTGGGCCACGGCCATCATGAGCAACCTCTACGCCGCCATCGTGGTCTACGCCGCGCTCATCCAGCACGCCGAGCCCCTGACCGTGGCCCAGATCACGACCCTGTGCACCATGATGCTCATTGCCCACAACATGCCGCTGGAGCTGAAGATCGCCCAGAAAAGCGGCGTAAGCCTGCGCGGTCAGCTGGCGTTGCGCATGCTGGGGGCCATTGCCTGCGGCATGCTGCTGCACCACGGCTTCGCCGCGTTCGGGATGTTTGGCGAACCCAGCGCCCTCTTGTGGCAGCCGGAGCCGGACAAGGCGTCGCTGCTGGCCTGGGGGCTCGACCAGATCAAGAACCTGGGCAAGCTCTTCTTCGTCATCTGGGCGCTCATGGGGCTCATGCGCCTGCTCGGCTTTTTGCGCATCACCGACCTGTTCCTCTTCTTTCTTTCGCCGGTGCTGCGCTTCATGGGCGTGGGCCGCAGCGCGGCCACCATCACCGTGGTGGGCCTCACCCTGGGGCTGGCCTACGGCGGCGGGCTCATCATCCACGAGTCCAAGACCGGCAAGGTGGCGCGCAACGACCTCTTCGCCTCCATCTCGCTCATGAGCCTGTCCCACGCCCTGGTGGAGGACACCATCCTCATGATGGTCATGGGCGCGAACATGGTGGGCACGTTCTGGGCGCGGCTGCTCTTTTCGCTGCTGGTGGTGGCCGTGCTCACCCGGCTGTACAACCGCTTTTATCCGCTGGAATCCTCCGCCACGGCCTGACCGCCCGCGCGCACGTCCCCGCCACGTCCGCTGGACCCCTGGGCGCGGCGCATGTATGGTGCGGCGTGGCGCGCCCCGCGCGCACCCGGGGCACAAGGCGGCCGGGGCGCGGACGCTCCCGCACAAGGCATACGCATGAACGACACCATCTGGATAAGCACGGGCGAACCCTCGGGCGACATGCACGGCGCGCTGCTGGCGCGCGCCCTCTTCGCCGCCGCGCCGGGCGCGCGGCTGGCGGGCATGGCCGGGCCGGACATGCGCGCCGTCGGCGTGGACGGCGTGTTCGACATCGCCGAACTGTCGGTCATGGGGTTCACCGAGGTGCTGGGCAAGCTGCCGTCCATCCTGCGCCTGCTGGGCCGCATAAAAAACACCCTGCGCCGGATGCGGCCCCGCGCCGTGGTCTGCGTTGACGCGCCCTCCTTCAACTTCCGCGTGGCGCGCGCCGCCCACGAGCTGGGCATCCCGGTCTACTACTACATCTCCCCCAAGATCTGGGCCTGGAACACCAGGCGGGTGCACTTCATCAAGAAATACGTGCGCCGCATGATCTGCATCTTTCCCTTTGAGGTGGATTTCTACCGCCGCTACGGGGTGGAGGTGGATTTCGTCGGCAATCCGCTGCTGGACGTGCTGGACCTGCCCCGCCTGGACGCCATTGCCCCCCAGCCCGGCCTGGTGGGTTTTCTGCCGGGCAGCCGCCGCAAGGAAGTCACCTCGCTGCTGCCGGAAATGGGCCGCGCGGCAAGGATCCTGCGCGACCGCCTGCCCGGCCTGCGCTACGAGATCATCCGCGCGCCGGGCACGCCCGAGGCGCGGCTGCGCGAACTGTGGCCCCAGGACGTGCCCGTGGCCATTGCCGGGCCGGACGACCGCTACGCCCGCATGCGCACGTGGCAGGCGTGTGTGGCCGCCTCGGGCACGGTGACGCTGGAGACGGCGCTCATCGGCCTGCCCACGGTGGTCACCTACCGCATGAGCGGCCTCACCGCCGCGTTGGCGCGCCGCGTCATCAAGGTGCGGTGGGTCAGCCTGCCCAACCTGGTCATGCGGCGCGAGGTATTTCCGGAGTTGTTGCAGGAGCGGGCCACGGCCTCGGAACTGGCCGCCGCCGCAGGCGCGTGGCTGGCGGACCCGGCGGCGCTGGCCGCCATGCGCGCCGACCTGGCCGTCCTGCGCACGCGCCTGGGCGAACCGGGTGCGGCTGGCCGCGCGGCGCGGGTCATCCTGGACGATCCGGCCCTGGCCTGACGCGCCCCGCGATGGCCCTGCCCCGCATCACGGGGACAGGCCGCACGGAACGCCCCCGGTCCTGAACATCCTTTTTCATCAATCCAAAAACCCAAGGCTGGAGCACCACATGACCCAATGCCCCGATGCCGCGCCATGTCACCCGCACGCGCCGCAATACGCCGACGACGCCGCGCTGGTCATCCTGTCCGGCGGCCAGGATTCCACCACCTGCCTGGCCTGGGCGCTTGCGCGGTTCGCCACGGTGCACACCCTGGGGTTCGACTACGGCCAGCGCCATGGTGTCGAAATGGCGTGCCGCACGCGGGTGTTGGAGGCGATGCGGGCGCTGCGGCCCGAGTGGGCCGACCGGCTGGGCAAGGATCAGGTGATCGCGCTGGACGTGTTCACGCAACTGGGGGAGACCGCGCTCACGCATGACGTGGCCATCGCCATGGGCGCAAACGGCCTGCCCACCACCTTTGTGCCGGGGCGCAACCTGGTGTTCCTCACCGTGGCGGCGGCGTGCGCGTACCGCTTGGGCGCGCGGCATCTGGTGCTGGGCGTGTGCGAGACGGATTATTCGGGTTATCCCGACTGCCGGGACGACACCATGAAGGCCATGCAGGTGGCGCTGAACCTGGGACTGGAGACGCGCCAGGTCATCCACACCCCGCTCATGTGGCGGGACAAGGCGGCCACGTGGCGGCTGGCGGAGGAGCTGGGCGGCAGGGATTTTGTGGAATTGATCCTGGAACACACGCACACCTGCTACAACGGCGTACGCGCCGAGCGCCACCCATGGGGCTACGGCTGCGGCCACTGCCCGGCCTGTGAGCTGCGCGCGAGGGGATGGGAGCGCTATGTGGAGGGGGGCTCGAGCTGACGTTCGTGTCTAAACAGAGACACCTTCCGCGTGGATATAGATTCCTAGCGCAGGGTGACACTCGGTACTTAGTGAGTACTGATACGGCCCACGCCACTCAGGTGAAATAGTGCACAGCGCCCACCAATTCGGTTGTAACGCGGCACATACCCCACTGTGAGCAGCCCAAACCTCGTCATCGCCAACTCGTTCTACATTGTCTGATTTCGTTGCATTCCAATAATAGGGAGCTATCATCAAAGACACCAAATAACGCGACTGAGCACCCTCCCCCCACCATCCCTTGATCTGCTTACGCACGCTATCAAGTTGCTCCAGGGCAACCTGCCACTTGGCGCTAATATCCTTCAGCTCACACTGCTTATCCAACCCGATGAAATTGTGCTTGGCCTCAATGAAATAGCACTCACTTTTGTGCCTCGCCCATATATCGACCCGGCCTCGGCTGCCACCGTCATCCCCTTTTGCGCCACGCACTACCGGAGCTTCGGCCATAAAACACGGTGTCTGTCTGGAGATGGCCGCGCATAATGTCGGCACCGACTGCATTTCCTTGTAGCAAAAAGGAAAATCGCCCTCCGAACGGCAATACTCTGCCGAGAGATCTATGAATCCCACCACCATATCCCTAAAAAAAGCCGATGTGCGCCGAACGCCCTCGCCGTCCTGCAGGGCATGGTCTACATGTAGAACTCCAATTTTTGATTTGTGATTGCCTCTGGCCATCCTTCCTCCTGATGTCTCTTACCCACAATCTGCTATATGGCGCCAACGCCGCTACGCCCTTTGCCTTTTTCACGCGGTCTCGATGATCGAGGCGAAGTCCGTATAGCGCGGCGTCCAGCCCAGCAGCGCGCGGGCCTTGGCGCTGTCCGCCACCCCTATGCTGATCAGGGCTTGATGAACACGTCCCGGATCGCAAAGGGGCCGGTATAGCCCTCGATGTCCCATGTGCCCGCGATCTCTTGGCGGGAGGCGTCGTACACGCCTCGGTACAAGACCACATGGTTGTGGTTGTAGTCGTATTCCTTGCGGAAGGTGATCTCGATCCCGCCGTCCGTTTCGGTGATGCTCCCGGTGAAGGAGGACGTCAGGAAATCGGCGTCTCCCCAGCCGCACCGGGGCTCGCGTATCGTGCCGAACAACGCCGTCCCGGCCTGCTCCACCGTAAAGGTAAAGGGACATTTGTCCGATTTCTTGACATCGTGATAGCTGTACACCCCCCCATACTCACCGGCGATGCTGCCCCCAATGGCATTGGGAACAACCTTCTTGCCCCCGCCGCAACCGGCAAGAAGGGCGCACGCCACGAAGCAAAGCACCACGTTCCGAAACATTGCCCATCCTCCTTGTTCCCTGCGCGCCACCATCCAGCCCCCTCGCCCAACGGCGTTCGCCGGACACGGCCTCAATACCGTTGCTCCCTGTGCCATTTCCACGCGGTCTCGATGATCGAGGCCACGTCCGTGTAGCGCGGCGTCCAGCCCAGCAACGCGCGGGCCTTGGCGCTGTCCGCCACCAGTTGCGGCGAGTCGCCGTCGCGCGGCGGCGCGAACTCGTAGGGGATCTTCAACCCCGACACCGCCTCGGCGGCGCGGATGATCTCGAGCACCGAAAATCCCGCGCCGTTGCCCAGATTGAACACCTGCGCGCCGGGGTTTGCGGCCATGTACGCCACAGCCGCCACATGCGCCCGGCACAAATCCTCGATGTGCACGTAATCGCGCACGCAGGTGCCGTCCGGCGTGGGATAGGCGTCGCCAAACACCTGGAGCCCCGGCTTGCGCCCCAGCGCGGCCAGCAGCACATTGGGCACCAGATGCGTCTCCGGATCGTGCGACTCGCCGATACGGCCCGACGGATCGGCGCCCGCCGCGTTGAAATAGCGGAACGTCACGGATTTGAGCCCATACGCCACGGCATAGTCCGCCAGCATCTTCTCCACGGCCAACTTGGTCTGGCCATAGGGGTTGAGCGGCGCCAGGGGATGCGTCTCGTCAATGAGCGGCTGTCGCGGCTCGCCATACACCGCGGCCGTGGACGAGAACACGAACCGGTCCACGCCCGCCACGCGCATGGCCTCCAGCAGATAATGCGTGCCCACCACGTTGTTCGCCCAGTACAGGGCGGGCTTTCGCACCGACTCGCCCACCAGCAGCTTGGCGGAAAAATGCATGACCACGTCGAAATGGCGCGCCGCGAACAGCGCCTTCAGGGCCGAGGGATCCATCAGATCGCCCAGCACGAACGCGCCGTGCTCAACGGCCTGCCGGTGCCCTGTGGACAGGTTGTCGAACGTGGTGACCGTATGCCCGTGCGCGGCCAGCATGCGCACCATATGCGAGCCAATGTACCCGGCTCCGCCGCACACCAGCACCGACAAGGAACCCTTCGTATCGCTCTTCACCATGCATCCTCCGCTGCAACGCCGTCCGCGCATCCATGCCCGTGCGGACATGCCACGCATGCCGCTGCCCAGTTGCCAAAGACGGCCACGTCTCCTACACTGCCGGACATGGCTTACCAGAAAACGCCCCGCGTTGCGACCCCCCTGACCGGCCTTGGCGCGGCCATGCTGCCGCTGTGCCTGATGGCGGCGCTTGCCGTGCTGGCGTGCCTGCCCACATCGACCCTGGCCGACGCGCCCAGCGAGGCGCGCATGCAGGAACTGACCACCGCCGCCGTGGACACGGGACTCAAACGCGACGACATCCGCCCCATCTACAAGCCAAAGTTCTATTCCGTGGCCGACGCGGCCCTGGCCCTGGAAGAAAACATGGTCGTGTTCGCGCTCGACGCCGACGACGTGGTGCGCATCTACCCGCAATACATCCTGGTCTGGCATGAGGTGGTCAACGACACGCTGCGCGGCAAACGCATCAGCGTGACCTACAGCCCGGTGACCGGCTCGGTGGCCTGCTACCGGGGGCAGGTGGGCGCATTCGACACGCCCTTTGGCACCTCGGGCAAACTCGTCAACGGCAACACGCTGCTCTACGACTGGTCCACCAACAGCAAGTGGCCCCAAATTCTAGGCGCGGCCATCGACGGCACGCTCAAGGGCGCGGAACTGGACATGCTGCCCATGGTCTGGACCACCTGGGCCAAGGCGCGCAAGGCGTGGCCCCACGCCCAGGTGCTGGCCAAGCCGTCCACGCAGCGCCCGTATGGCAAGGATCCCTACGGCTCCTACACCCGCTCCGGCACCTACTACCAGAACAACGTGCTCGCCTACCCCCTGACCAACCGCGACACGCGCCTGCCGTTCAAGGAGCCCGTGCTCGGCCTGCGCCAGGGCACGCTGCATGCGGCGGTGGTCAAAAACGCCCTGGCCCGGCAAAAGGTGCTCGACTTCGAGTTCGGCGTCACCCCGCTCACCGCGCTGTACGATGCCGCGCTGGACACCGTGCGCGTGTTCGACCGCCGCCTGGACAAGCAGACGCTGCATTTCACCTATTATGACGGGAAGATCTACGATCAGGAGACCAAAACCGAGTGGACCGGCGGCGGCAGGGCGGGCCATGGCCTGCTCGAAGGCGGTCGGCTCACCCCCGTACCCGCCATGGACGCCATGTGGTTTGCCTGGTCCGCCTTTTTCCCGGACACCACCATCCGCCCCTGACAGGCGCGAACCGCCTGAAGGCAAACCCGAATCCATAAAAAAAGACGCCTCCCGGCGTCCCATGGCATCCCCGCTCGCATGGCCTGTCAGCGCGCATAGCGCGCCACGCACTCCAGCAACTCATGCTTCGAAAAGGGCTTCGTCAGGGAAGAGCTTGCCCCAAACCGTTCTGAATACTTGAGATAATCAAAATTGCCGCTCCCCCCGCCGCCGGAAATGGTCACCACCGTGCAGCCCGGATGCCGCTCCCGAAGTTCCAGCACGGTTTCAATGCCGTCCTTCACCGGCATAAAGATATCCAAGAATATCAAGTCAACCTGCTCACGGTCGCAGGCCTTGATGCCCTCTTCCCCATTCTTGGCCTCTATGACTTCATGCCCTGCCTTTTCCAGAATGAGGCGCATGAACTGACGCATATTCCTGTCGTCGTCGATCACCATAATCCGCATGCGATACACCGCTCCTCATGCCAATGTGACAACCACAGGCTAGAGCATATCCTATTTTTAAATAATCAGGCAAGATATCCTTGCTCATTGAGTAAAACGCCAAACTTGTCCAATACGGTCAAGAAGTTGGCGAGCAGTTCCGCCACTCGCCCCTCATCCGCCTTGGCGGCGGCCTGCTCCAAAAGCTGCGATGCCTCCGCCAGGTCATGCGCCCCAAAAAGTCTGGCGGAGCTCTTTATGGAATGCGCATTCATGCGTAATAGTTTGTAATTCTTTAACCGCACCGCCTCGCGCATGCTGTCCACGCTCTCGGGCACGTTGGCCATGAACAGTGTGAGAAATTCCCGCGCCAAGGTAACATCGCCATCCAGGCGCCCCAACAACACGCCCATGTCAAAAACCATTCGCACTCCAGTCACAGCCAGCAACCTCGCGGACTTGCATCCCCCCAAGGAAAACTCCCGCCATACGCCTCCTTTCCCATACACGTCACCACTGTCCGGCCTGCGCCACGCAAGGGGCTGTACCACCCGCCCCGTTGCGTCATCCCGCCGGAGTCACATCGCCCCTGGCTCGGCCACCGCCCTGTTCGGCGCCTTGCCCTGACGGTGCGAAGTGCATACAGTTTATTTCATTCACCTGCAATCACGTACCGTCCAGGCTAGGAATTCACATGCGCCCTACCCCCTTCCGCGCCCTTGTGTTCGACTTCGACGGCACACTCGCCTCGTTGTGCATCGACTTTGACGCCATGCGCGACCATGTCGCGGCCATCGCGGCGCGCTATGTGCCTGCCGCGCCCCCTCCTGGTCGGCAACCCGTGCTGGAATGGATGGAAACCCTGGCCGGCCTGATGCGCACACCAAACGGCAATGGCGACGCACCGCGCGCCTTCCGTTCCGAATGCGCCGCCATGATACGCGGCATGGAGGTGGCCGCAGCCCGCCACAGCGGGCTCTTCACCTATACGCGGCCCGTGCTGCGCGCCCTGGAGGCGCGCGGGGTGCGGGTGGGCATCATAACCCGCAACTGCGCGGCCGCCGTACGCGAAGTCTTTCCCGATGCCCACGCCCTGTGCGGCTGCGTGCTCACCCGCGACGATACCCTCCGCGTCAAGCCCCACCCGGATCATTTGCGGCAGGCGCTGCACCTGCTGGGTGTTGCGCCCACCCAGGCGCTCATGGTCGGCGACCACCCCATGGACATCAGGACAGGCCGTAATGCGCTCACCGCCACGGCGGGGGTGGCCAGCGGCCGCACGTCCACCCTCGCGCTCATGCGCGCCGGTGCGGACATCGTGTCCCGCGACTGCCTGGATTTGGTGGAAAAACTCGACCGGTGCGGCCTGCTGCCGTCAGCCCGCCGCACCCACAGGAATGGGGCGCGCCCTGATGCATGGCCCGCCCCCGCCCAACCCGCCCCGCCCCGGCGATGACATTTTCACACGTTACTCTCTATATAGACTGTCGGGCAGGGTGAGCACGTAGTCACGGATGGCGTCGCGGACACGGGCGTAATGGGTAAGCGCCTCGGCTTCCGTCGCGGCGTGCGCGGCGAGTTGCGGCGGGTCGTCAAAGCCCACGTGCACGCGCCGCGTGGCGGCGGGAAAATAGGGGCAGGTCTCGTTGGCGTGGCCGCACAGGGTCACCACATAATCAAAGGCCAGATCACCCAGGGCGTCCAAGGTCTTGGAACGCTGCCCGGAGATGTCCACTCCGGCGTCGGCCATGGCCTTGACCGCCAACGGATTGAGCCCGTGCGTCTCAATGCCTGCGGAATAGGCCTCCAGCACATCCCCCTTGAGCGCGCGTGCCCACCCTTCGGCCATCTGGCTACGGCAGGAATTGCCGGTACATAAGAACAGAATACGGGGTCTCTGATTGCCCATGGAGCGCCTCCTGTTGTATGCGGTGTGCTGCGTAGTGAAAGACATACACAACACGTGTGACATTTCCAAGACGAGACGCCACCGAGACATGGCCGCATGGCGCACAGGGTCAGCGCCCTGCCCCGCACGCCACGAAAAAGGCCCGGAATCGCTTCCGGGCCTTTGTTTGTGGTGTCAGCCGGAGTGAACCCGGCGATCGCTAGCGCTTGTGGCACTCGCCGCAGGCAACCGGCCCCTTGGCCTCGGTTGTGTGGCAGCTCTTGCACTGCTTGTGGTAGGCCTCCATGAGGCCGGTCTTGCCCTTTTCCGGAGTCACGGCATGACAGTCGGCGCAGGGCGTGCCCTCGCTCGTCTCATCCGGAGTGGGCTTGGAGCCGTCCATATGGTGGCACATGTAGCACTTGTCTTCAAGCTGCGCCTTTTCGTTGTGCGCATCGTGATCGAATAAAGCGGCGGGACGTTGCATGGCTCCAAACGCCTCGGGCGCAAGCCGTGCCGCGTCATCCGACGCCATGGCCTGAACCGGGGCGAACAAGGCCACGCAACAGACCGCAACAACCGCGAGAAGGATCGTGTGCAGATGTTTTTTCATGGTTCTCCTCTCGTCGTCCGCGGCTAGGCGGCCTTGGTCTTGCGCATGTTTGCGTAGATGATGTCGCCCAGGAACTTGATCTCCATGCCAAGCTCGAAGTGATGGATGATGTCTTCCAGGCCGCCGTGGCAGTTGTGGCACGGCACGGCCAGGAGTTTCACCCCGGTGGCCTTGAGCTGTTCGGCCTTGATGGCGTTGCCCTTGACGCGGGTCATCTTGTGCGGTGGGCCGCAGTTGATGACGCCGCCGCCAGCAGAGCAACAGTAGTTGTGCTCACGGTTGGGCTCCATTTCCACCACGTTGGGGCAGAACGCCTTGACCACCTCGCGCAGCTTTTCGTGCAGGCCCATGCCGCGCACGATGTTGCACGGATCCTGGATGCTGATGGGCTCTTCGATCTGCGTCTCCACCTGGATGCGGCCCGATTCAAGCAGTTCCCAGAAGAACTGCACGGAATGGATGACCGGCACCGGCATCTCGCGCCAGGACAGCCAGCGGTTGCCCATGTCGTAGACCGAGCGGTAGGCATGGCCGCATTCGCCCATGACGATGCGTTTGACCCGCAGCTTCTGCGCCTGCTCGAAGTGGGAGCGCTTGAGGCGGCCCATCATCTCGTAGTCGCCGGTGAACATGCACATGTCGGAGTTGTCCCAGCCCGGCGAGGATGCCATGGCCCAGTCGACACCCGCCTCATGCATGATGGCGGCGGCCTGGTAGATGAGCTGGGTGCGGAACTTGGGTTCGGGCGCGATGACCGAATACAGGATATCCACGCCTTCCTTGTCCATGGGAATGCGCAGGGCCGGGAATTCGTCCCGCGCTTCCTCTTCCTGCCAGAACAGGCTGTCCGTCCACTCGTCTTCCTTGACCCACATCTGGTTGAACGTGGAGGCGTGGGAATGGGCGGTGTCCTGAATATACTGGGGCGTCATGCCAAGCTTGTGCACAATGCGGCGCACCAGGGCGATCATGTACGCGGTGTCGATGCCAAAGGGGCAATACTGCACGCAACGGCGGCAGAGGTTGCACTCGGTATGCGCGATGAGCGCGGCCCGGCGCATGAAGTCCTTGGACACCTTGCCCTTTTTCTCCAGCATTTCCCAGATGGTGTTTTTGATCTTGCCCACAGGGGCATATTCCGGAGTCTTGTGGGACATGTAGAAGTGGCAGGCATCGGAACACAGGCCGCAGTGGACGCAGGTTTTGGCGTACACGCGAAGCCGCGCGCCGCCCTCGCCCAGGAGCACCTGGTTGATGACCGCCTCGATCTTCTCCGGCGTTGCCTTGGCAAGGCCCGATTCGATCCCCACATCTTCAATATACTGTTTTTCCATGGTTTCGCTCATGTGACTCTCTCCGTATGGGTCGGGTTGCCGTCTACCAGTCCTTGGCGTGGCGCACGGCGCCGAATTCGGAGCCCATGTACGCCCTGACCATGGGTGCGAGAATCATGTGCGCCAGCCAAGTGAAGGGGATGGCAATGAGCATGAGTTCGCCGGACAGGATGTGAAGGATAATCATAACCTGGTAGTCGAAGATCTGGTTGTAGGCCAGAAAGCCCGTGACGAACGGGGCGGCGACCAGCAGCAGCAGACCGTATTCCTTGGCCGAAGTGACATACTTGGCCTCGGGCAGCACCATACGCCGTACGGCGAAGAACACCAGCGAGGCGATGATGAGCATGGTCATGACATCGGCCGTGGAGTCGGACACCGTGGCCCATGAAAGGCCCACGCCGTCCTTGAGCATCATCACGTGCGCCGCCAGGAACACCGGCGCCACGAGCAGGCAGACGTGGAAGACATACGTCACGCCGAACATGACCGGGTGCCTGCGGGCATTGACCGGCACGTAGGGGATGAGCCACATGATGATGGAGCGCAACGCGAAGCCGAAGCTCAGATAGCTGAAGACCATCTGGTCTTTCTGGCGCGTCAGGTTGTACAAGGAGACGAATTTTGCGATCAGGCCGCCGAAAAAGACAATGAAGGCGAACCAGCACAACGGTCCGGTGATGAAGTTGTAGATACCGTGCATTGTGTTTCCCCCTGCCTAGAATTCGTTGACCGGAACGACGATCCGGCAATACTTTCCGTCCTCGATGACGCGCAGGAGGACCTTGTCGCCTTCGGGACTGAAGACGGGATCCCAAACCATGTCGAAATCCTGCTTGTAGGCGCGGCCATTGAGCACATAGGTGTAGCGGTTGGTGGCGCGGTCCACCTTGGCGGCCACGTTCTTTCCGTCCGGGCTGAACACGGGCGCAAAGGCCATGGTGTACCAACCGGGCCAGATGGCGTCGTCCACCAGGTAGGCAAACCGGTCGCCTTCCTTGGCAATGGCGGCGGCGCGGGAGCCGTCGGGGCTCACGGCCAGGTCGGTCACGCTGCCGCCCACGGTGGTCGACCAGGGACGGTCATCCACCAGCACGGTCCAGCGGCCGAACGTCGGCGACACAACGGCCCACAGCTTGCTGCCGTCCGCCGAGAACTGCTGCTTCCAAAGATTCGCGTAGCGGGCGTCCCACATGATTTCGCCGTTCTGGGCCATGCCCCACTTGCCGCCCACGCGCACGGGCGCGACCACGGCGCCGGTCTTGGGGTTGAAAAGCGGATCCCACGCGGTCTGGAATGACTTGCCCCACATCTGGCCATCCACCGCGATGGAATAGTCATACAGGGACGAGCGCACCGTGGCGGCCACGCGCTTGCCAGGACCGTCGAACACGGGCGCCCAGCAGTTCAGGAAATTGGTGTCCCAGGCCTCGCCGTTCACGGCCACGCTGAAGCAGCCCTTCTTGAACGTCTCGATGTCCGCCTGCGGGATGGATTCTGTCTGCACCACGGCTGCGGAACCCTGTCCGGCCGGATGCAACGTGAAGTAGGTGGCCGCCTCATACAGCGTCTCCCACACCGCACCTTCCACAATCATGCCGTACTCGCCGTCAATCTGCACGTTGGCGGCAATAACATTGCCACTTGTGCTGCATGTCGTGCCCCACATGAAACCCGCCATGTCCTCGGAGATGAAATCCCCGTCCACGGCCAGGTTCCATTCCGCATTCTCCGCTGCAATGACAGACAACCTGCCATCGGGGGAATAGCGCATGGTCCACGCCTTTTCAAAAGTTTTTTCCCACACTTCTTCGTTCACACAAACCCCGAACTCACCGTCGCCACAGTTCACAACCGCAGCTACCTGCTCACCATCAGGGCTGGCGAAACTCTCCTCCCGCCACTCGATCTCCCGGTCGCATTTGGCCGTATCCGCCACAACGCGTTTCCCCGGCGACCAGTCCCATGCGGACGAAGACTGCATCATACGCCTCCTTGAACCCGTGCATTTCATTCAAATACCCAAGTGATTCCGCCACTACACCGCGCCGCCCTCGCAACGCGTCAAAATCAATAATATAAATTGTGTCCAGGGGCAAATGGTTTTCGGTCTAAAATGCCCACAACCCTCCAATATATCATACACAACAAGGATGGAATACAACACCACACTGCAACGTGCGCTGATAAAACACGTTTTTGATACCATACCATCGTAGTATAGAACTATTTTGGCTCGTTATTACATCACACAATGTCCTTTTTCTGTCAAACAACATGTACTATTATTTTTTGCGGCTTATTTCATACGAGAATAGTATGTTTCTACCTCACCCTACTCTTTTCTTTACCATATTGGTCTAGTTTGTCCAGCCCCATTGCCGGCCAGGCTGAAAAATAAAAAAAAACCCGTGCCGCTTGCGCGGCACGGGCGGACGAAAAAAAAGGGAAAACCGCCTACACGTTGAACCGGAATTCGATGATGTCGCCGTCCTTCACGATGTATTCCTTGCCCTCCAACCGTGCGAGCCCCAGCTCCTTGCACTTCTTGAAGGTGCCGTTCGTCAGGAAATCGCCATACCCGATGACCTCGGCGCGGATAAAGCCCTTCTGGAAATCGGTATGGATGACCCCGGCGGCCTC
The DNA here is from genome assembly GCA_050251715.1 of Desulfovibrionaceae bacterium. Lineage (GTDB taxonomy): Bacteria > Desulfobacterota > Desulfovibrionia > Desulfovibrionales > Desulfovibrionaceae > JBFWMG01. The sequence continues at coordinate 22,818 of JBFWMG010000006.1, forward strand.
GGGCGCGGTGGAGCCGCGCCGCACGGGCCACGACCGCACTTCCTTGTCCCCGGCGGTGAGAAAGGAGATAAGCCCCAGCAATTCGTAGGTCTTGGCCACCACCCGGGCCAGGGCCGACTCGGTGATGCCCAGGTCGTCCAGGAACATGGCGCGCTCCTCGGGGTCGGTCAGCTCGGCCAACTCGCGCTCCAGCCGAGCCGACACCGCCAGATGCGCCATGCCGGTTTCCTCGGCAGGCAGCGCAAACCCGGCCAGATCGGCCTCGGCGCAGTTCCAGGCGTAGAGGATGGGCTTGCCGGACAGGAAGCGGAACCCGCGCAGTTCGGGCGCCGCGGCCAGTTCCGGATCGGCGCGCAGGGGCTTTTCCGTCTCCAGCCAGGCCTGGGCGCGGGTGAGCACGGCCTCTTCCTTGGGGTCGACCAGGGCGCTGTTCTTGCGCTTGTCCGTGCCGATGCGCTCCAGCCGCTTTTCCACCACGGCCATGTCCGACACCAGCAGGTCGGCCTCGATGGCCCGCCACTGTTCCTTGGGGTCGGCATATCCGGAAAAGGCGTCCAGCACGGCCAGCAGGCAGTCATAGGCCCGCACCTCGTTGAGCACGCGCTCGCCCAGGCCGTTGCCCTTGTCGCCGCCGCCGGGAATATCCAGGTACTCGATTTCCGAGTAGGTGACCTTTTTGGGGTTGAACAGGGCGATGAGCGGGTCCAGGCGCGGCTCGGGCACCTTGACCATGCCCCGGTTGCCCGCCGTGGCCGCGGCGGAGCCCGCGAGCGCCGCGAAAAGGTCGGTCTTGCCGCTGCCCGCGAATCCGAAAATTGCTGTCTTCATGGGTATCTCTTTTGATGGAACGTTCTTTCCGCCGTGGCGGTGACGGCCTACTACCAGCATTCGCCACGATTGCAAAGCCCGCGCCGGAGCCACATTCCCGGACCGCATTAGCGGGCCGCGCAACGGGCGGTCCGGCGGACGAAAGGGGCCACGGCCCCTTTTCACCCCGGCGCGATTGCGCTACAACAAACATACGGCAAACAACGCGCCCGCGCCACACCCGATCACGCATTCCCCCAAGGAGTACACATGCCCGCGCATCCCCTGGCTGGAAAACCCGCGCCCCGCTCCCTGCTCGTCAACGTGCCCCGGCTCGTGGCCGCCTACTATACCGAACATCCCGATCCCGCCGACCCGGCCTGCGCCGTATCCTTTGGCACCTCCGGGCATCGCGGCGTGTCCCGCAACGGTTCGTTCAACGAGGACCACATCCTGGCCATCACCCAGGCGGTCTGCGAATACCGCGCCGCGCAAGGCGTCACCGGCCCGCTCTTCGTGGGCATGGACACCCACGCCCTGTCCGAGCCCGCGCTCATCACCACCGTGGAGGTGCTGGCCGCCAACAACGTGCCCACCATGATCCAGAAAGGCCGGGGCTACACGCCCACCCCGGTCATCTCCCACGCCATCCTCACCCACAACAGGGGCCGCACAAGCGGGCTGGCCGACGGCGTGGTCATCACTCCGTCGCACAACCCGCCGGACAACGGCGGCTTCAAGTACAATCCACCCCACGGCGGCCCGGCGGACACCGCCGCGACCAAGGCCATCCAGGACCGGGCCAACGAACTGCTGCGCACGGGCCTTGCGGGCGTCAAACGCATGCCCTTTGGCCGCGCCCTTGCCGCCGACACCACGGTGGAGCACGACTATGTCGCGCCCTACGTGGCCGATCTGGCCAACGTGGTGGACATGGCGGCCATCCGCGACGCGGGCCTGCGCCTCGGCGTGGACCCCATGGGCGGATCGGGCATCGCCTTCTGGGAGCCCATTGCCGCGCACTACGGGCTCGCCATCGAGATGGTCAACGACCACGTGGACCCCACCTTCGGCTTCATGACCGTGGACAAGGACGGCAAGATCCGCATGGACTGCTCCTCGCCTTACGCCATGGCCGGACTCATCCACCTGAAGGACCGCTTCGACGTGGCCTTTGGCAACGACCCGGACTATGACCGCCACGGCATCGTGACCCGCCACGGACTCATGAACCCCAACCACTACCTGGCCGTGGCCATCGGCTATCTGTTCCGCAACCGGCCCGGCTGGCGCGCCGACGCCGCCGTGGGCAAGACCGTGGTGTCCAGCTCCATGATCGACCGCGTGGCCGTGGACCTGGGCCGCCGCCTGTCCGAGGTGCCTGTGGGCTTCAAGTGGTTCGTGGACGGCCTGGTGGACGGATCCTACGGCTTTGGCGGGGAAGAGAGCGCCGGAGCGTCCTTCCTGCGCCTCGACGGCACCGTGTGGACCACGGACAAGGACGGCATCATCATGGACCTTTTGGCCGCCGAGATCATGGCCCGCACGGGCAAGAGCCCATCGGAGCGGTACGCGGACCTGACCGCGCAATTCGGCGCGCCCGTATACGAACGCATGGACGCCCCGGCCACGCCCGCCCAGAAAAAGGCGTTCTCCATGCTCACGCCGGACATGGTCGCGGCCACGGAGTTGGCGGGAGAACCCATCACCGCGCGGCTGACCCACGCGCCGGGCAACGGCGCGGCCATAGGCGGCCTCAAGATCGTGGCGGCCAACGGCTGGTTCGCGGCCCGCCCCTCGGGCACCGAGGACGTGTACAAGATCTACGCCGAAAGCTTCCACGGCCCCGACCACCTGCACCGCATCCAGGAAGAGGCGCGCGCCATCGTGGGCGCGGCCTTTGCCGCCGCCGGGAGCTGACATGCGCCTCGGAGACCTCCTGCCCCGTCCATACCCCACACTGGACTGGCTTCAGGTGGAGGTCTCCACGCACACCACGGACAGCGGCGGAACGCACGGGCTGCACGCCGCGCACCGCGACCGCTGGATCACGGCCCATTTTTCCATGGAACTGTTCCACGCGCTGCTTCCCGCCATACAACGCGTGGCCATGGTCCACCTGCAGGGATGGGGCGAACCCTTCCTGCACCCCCAATTAGTGGATATGGTCGCCCTGGCCAAGCGCGCCGAATGCCGCGTGACCACGGCCACCAGCGGCGAAGCCCTGCAGGAGCCCGTGTTGGACGCATTGGCGCGGATCGGCCTGGACAGCATCACCTTCAGCTTGGCCGCGCTGGACGAAAAACGGAACCTGGAACGCAAGGGCGCCAGCATGCACGCCATGTTCCGCGCCCTGGACATCCTGCGCCGCGTCAAGGAACGGCTCAACGTGGACAGACCCAAGGCCAACGTGCTCTACACCCTGCACCGTTCCGGGGTGGACCTCGACTACGACCCCAAGGGCAGTCCCCTGGACCGCGACGAGCTGGCACGCCTGCCCGCCGCACTGGAAGGGCTTGGCGTGTCCACGATCATCATCAGTCCCGTGGCCTTCACCGCGCGGCGCGAGCAGCAGCAAGAGACGCTGGTGCCCGCCAACGAGGCCGAATACCAGCGCGCCAAGCGCCGCCTGGACCTTGCCGTCCGTGAGACCCGGGACAAAGGCATGGCCATGCACTACTTCCTGATGCACGGCGGCAGGGAGGACATGCGCTGCATAGAGAACGTGCGGGGCGCCGCGTTCGTGGACGTGGCGGGCAACGTGGCGCCGTGCGTGTTTTCCGCCCTGCCCGTGGACGGCCCGGCGTCCTGCTGGTTCATGGGCCGTGAACACCCCCTGCCCAGGCTCACCTTCGGCAACGTGGCCGACCGCCCCTTCAAGGCCATCTGGCGCGATCCGGACTATGCCCGGTTCCGCCGCGCCAGCACCAGGGACGGCCATCCGCCCCACTGCGGCTCATGCTGGCGGCCCTACATGGCTCCGGCCTAGCCCCGCCGCGCGCCCGCGATCATGGCCGCCCTGTTTTCCTTTTTCCGCCGCGCCGCCGCGCCCCCGTCCCTGGACTGGATCCAGGTGGAGGTGACCACCCATTGCGACGCCCGCTGCACCTACTGCCCCCACGCCGCCTATGCCGACCGCTGGGAGCGCCGCCACATGGACATGGCGCTCTTCGCACGGCTGGTCCCGGATTTTCCCGCCGCCACAATGATCTACCTGCAAGGATGGGGCGAGCCCCTGCTCCACCCCGAGTTCTTTACCATGCTGCGGCTGGCCAAGGACGCGGGCTGCCGCGTGGGCACGACATCCAACGCCAACCGGCTGGACGAGGCGGCATTGGAACGGCTGGTGGATGCGGGGCTGGACGACATCGCCTTTTCCCTGGCCGGCGTGACCCCGGCCACCAACGACGCCATCCGCAAGGGCACATCCCTGGACAAGGTGCTGTGGGCCATGGAGCGCCTCGACGCCATCAAGAAGGCCAAGGGCAGCGCCACGCCCACGGTGCGCGCGGCGTACATGCTGCTGCGCTCCGACATGGACGCGATGCGGCGTTTCCCGGCGCTCCTGGCCGCGCGCGGGGTGCGCGACGGCATGGTCAGCACGCTGGGATTCGTGTGCGCCGGGGACATGGAGCGGGAGGCGTTCATGCCCTCGGACAAGGAGGGCTGCAAGAAGCTGAAAAAACTGCTTTTTGGATTATCCATGGGCGCGGCCATGAACGGCGTGAACCTGTTCTACCACCTGCCCACGCCCAAAAAGCGCCGCCAGTGCACCGAGCACCCGGACCGGGGGCTGGTGGTGGGGGTCAGCGGCGACGTGACGGCGTGCGTGCTGGGCTCGCTGCCCCTGCGCGGCAACGTGGCCTTCCGCTTTGAGGGGCGCAACGTGCCCTTTGTCCCGCGCACCCTGGGCAACATCCGCGACACCACCCTGGCCGCCATCCGCGCCTCGGAGGCCTATGCCGCCTTTGTGGCGGAGTTGGCCGCCTCCACGCCCCGCCCCGGCATCTGCGACACCTGCCTCAAGCGCTTCGCCGTCATGGAATAGGGGCAATGCCCCTTCAGATTACTGACAAAGCCCCGGGGGAAGGAGAGAGGAGAGAGAAAACCCCTTTTTCCAAGCATAAAAAGGGGTTTTCTCTCTCCTCTCTCCTTCCCCCGGACCCCCATCCTCTCTTCTCTCTCTTTCCCCAAAAACTGCTGGCGGGGGAGGTGGGTACGGTTGGGACAAGCGTGGTCCCCAGGCGGGCGGCCCTGTTGTCTGTGGACGAGAGGCAGCCAGAATAGACCAATTGTACGATGCAGGCGGGCGGCCTCGTTGTTTGAGGACGAGGGCATGATGGGCTGCTCACCTGACGCCGTGGGCCGCAAGGCGTCGAAAAAGAAACAGCGGGGAGAAATGGCGGGTTGTCAGCAACCTGGAGGACATATAATGCCCCTTATGGTTGGCGGGCAAGCATTCCGGCCCTGCCGAGCCTCTTGCCCGCACCGACGTCTTTCCCTTCCTTGTGCGACCACCTACCTGGGGTGGGAGCGGCCCTATCCCAGCACCTTGCCCACGAGCTGCGGGATGGATTGCAGGTCCGGACAGGCGACAAAACCCGCCTGCTCCAGCACGGCCAGCTTGGCCTCGATGCCGCCCCCGCCCTCTTCCAGGATGGCGCCCGCATGACCCAGGCGCTTGCCCTTGGGCGCTGTGCGGCCCGCGATGAAATGCACCACCGGCTTGGCGAACCTGGTTTCCCGGACATAGCGGGCCAGGTCTTCCTCGGCCCGGCCGCCGATCTCGCCCAGCACCACCAGGGCGCGGGTGCCCATGTGGTCGCGCAACGCCATGGCCAGGTCGGTGAACGACGAGCCGATGAACGGGTCGCCGCCAATGCCCACGCATACGGACTGGCCAATGCCCGCCGCAGTCAGGCGCGCCGCCGTCTCATAGGTCAGGGTGCCGCTGCGTGACAGCACGGCCACCGGGCCGGGCGTGAACACATGGCCGGGCATGATGCCTATCTTGGCCGCGCCGGGCACGATGACGCCGGGCGTGTTGGGGCCGATGACCCTTGACGTGGAACGCGAGGCGCGCAAGGTCTCCCGCACGCGCAGCATGTCTTCCTGGGTGATGCCCTCGGTGATGCACACCACGTTGGGGATGTCGCACTGGGCCGCTTCCAGGATGGCGTCCGCCGCAAAGGCCGCCGGGACAAAGATGATGGAGGCCGTGAAGGCGTGGTCGCGGCAGGCGGCGTGCACGCTGTCGTACACGGGCACGCCCTGCACGACTTGGCCGCCCTTGAACGGGGTGACGCCCGCCGCGATGTGGGTGCCGTATTCCAGCATGAGCGCCACATGGGTCTGGGCCGCCTTGCCCGTGATGCCCTGCACCAGCACCTTGCCGCCCTTGGCAATGCCCAGCGGCGCGGAGGAGTCCAGCCCCCCCGTGGGCGGCGCCAGGATATCCACCATGGGCATGGCGGGCCGCTCAAAGGGGATGACGGGCGCGTCCTCGGGCTTGATGCGGCGCAGGATGTCCAGCGCCTCGTCCGTGGTGGACGCGATGTGGATGTCCGGCTGGCCCAGCGCGGCCAGGACGGCGCGGCCTTCCGCCGCGTGCAGGCCGTCCATGCGCACCACCAGCGGTTTTTTGGGCGCCTCGCCCGCCAGCGAATCGCGGATCGCCCCGGCCACGTCGCGGCAGGACACGATGCCGCCGAACAGGTTGATGAACGCCGCGCCCACGGCGGGGTTGTCGTTCAGGATGTCCATGGCCCGGGACATGCGCTGGGCATTGGCCGCGCCGCCCAGATCCATGAAGTTGGCGGCGGACAGACCGTTGAAGTTGAGCAGGTCCATGGTGGCCATGGCCAGCCCCGCGCCGTTGACCATGATGCCCACCCAGCCGTGCAGGCCCACATAGGACAGCCCGGCCTCGCGGGCGCGGCGCTCCTCGGCGGACACATGCTGCGGGGTGTAGTATTCGTCCAATTCCGGGTTGAGGTCGCGCTGGTTGTCGTCGATCTCGACCTTGCCGTCCAGGGCCAGCCACACGCCCTCGGGCGTGAGGGTGAGCGGGTTGATCTCGGCCAGCAGCAGCTTGTTGTCGCACACGGCCTGGTACAGGCTGCGCAAAAAGGCCGTGAACGTGGCGAAATGCGCCTGTTTCACGCCCAGGTGGAAGAACGCGGCGCGGATCTGGTAGTTGGTCAGCCCCACGGCGAAGCTGATGTCCTGCACCAGGATGGCATCGCGGTTGGCCTCCACCTCCATGCCCCCGGCGCGGCTGACCGAGAGCACCAGGCTCTCGCGGTTGCGCGCCACGGCGAACGACAGATAATATTCCGCGCCGATGGACGCGCCGTATTCCACGCGGATGAGCGGCACGCGCTCGCCCTTGATGGTCTTGCCCAGCACCCTCTCGCAGGTGGCGGCCATGTCCTTGGGGTCGGCCACGCGCAAAATGCCGCCCGCCTTGCCCCTGCCGCCGCACAGCACCTGGGCCTTGACGTACCAGGGGCCGTCGCCGCCAGGGGCATAGTCCTTGTAGGTGCCGGGGGTGAGCAGCACGCCCTGGGGCACGGCCACCCCGGCCTTGGCGAACAGCCGTTTGCTCTGGTGCTCGTTCAGCAGCATGGTCGGTCCTTTGTTTATGGATGGACAGGCCCGGCGCGCCGGGCCACACGGCGTCAGAACCCGAGACGCTCCTCGATGAGCACGACCTTGATGCGCCCCTTGGGGAAGCACTTTTCGTGGATCGTCCAGACGTTGCAGATGCGGTCCTTGCTGGCGCAGTCGGCGCAGCGCGAGGTTTTGGCGCACGGCGTCTTCATTTTCAGCCGCGCCGCGTTCACCGGCGCGGCAAAGTTCTTGATGCGGTACATGGCGTCGTCCAGGTCGGCGGTGATCTTGCTGGCGCTCACCAGCACCACCACGTGCCTGGGCCCGAAGGTGAGCGAGGCCACCCGGTTGCCGGTCATGTCCAGGTTGACCAGCGCGCCGCCCTCGGTCACCGCGTTGGCGCCGCACAAAAACAGGTCGGACAGCATGCCCTGGCGGCGCAGCTCCACCTTTTCCTGGGGCGAGAGCCCGGCCACATAGGGATCCATGACAGTCAACCCGTCCATGGCCTTGAGCGCCTCGGGCAGACCGGTGGCGATGAGCGTCTTGGACCCGCCCCAGCAGATGGTCTTGGCGCCCGTGTTGGGCAGGATGGTGCCCAGCACCAGCTCCCTGGCCGCCGTGGCGTCGGCCGCGATGTACGCCTCGAAGTTATTGCCTTCCAGGGCCGCCTTCAATTCCTCCAGGCGCTTGCGCGTCCACTGGGCAACGGGATCTTCCGAACGAGCCATGCGATACTCCATCATGTTGGTGGGTTGACGTGGCCTTGCCGGACAGGGCGGCAGCGTGCCGCCCACTGCCGCGCGACGCAGTGCGCGCAACCCGCGTTGTCGAAACTATCGCGGACAGGGTGTGTCCTACTCCATGACCAAATCGCCCCAATACGGCAAGTCCATGGCGTTGAGGACGGCTTCCAGCCCCACGCCCCGCCTGCCCGCCCAGGACAGGCGCTGCCAATGCAGGGGCACGAAGGCCGCGTCCTCATAGGCCATGCGCTCGGCCTGTTGCAGCATGGCGGCGCGCCGGGCCCAATCGGTCTCGGTCCGGCTGGCGAGGATGAGCTTGTCGAACGCGGGATTGCAGTAATTGCCGGAATTGTACTGGCCGTAGCCGTTTTCCTTGTCCGGGCACATGAGCAGCCATTCGGAATAATTGGCGGAATCACCCGTGTCCGGCACCCAGCCGATCATCTGGATATCCGCCGCTCCGGCGTCGAACCGGTCCCAGTATTGCGCCTTGGGCATGGTGGAGAGCGCCACCTTGATGCCAATCTTGGCCATCATGGCCACGAACGCCTCGGCGACCTGCGCATCGTTCACATAGCGGTCGTTGGGCGCGATCATGGTGCAGGAAAAACCGTTGGGGTAGCCGGCCTCCCGCATGAGACGCCGCGCCTTTTCCAGGTCGTAGCGGGGGGCAAGGGCCGGATCGTGGCCCGCAAAGCCCAGGGGGCTCTGCTGCCCGGCGGCCGTGGCATCGCCCCGCATGACCGTGTCCACGATACCCTGGTTGTTGGTGGCGTACACAATGGCCTGGCGCACCCTGGGATCGGCGAATTCGGAACGGCGCTTCCGGTTGAGCTGCAGGGTGATGATGCGCGAGCCGGTCACGGTCGCCACCTTCACGTTCTTTCCGGCCTTCAGGCGGTCCCGGTCCTGCGACGAGACCGGACCGATGGCGTCCACACGGCCCTCAAGCAGCGCCGCCACGCGGTCCGCGCCCGTGGGTATGAGGGTCAGCACGATCTCGCCCACGTTGCCGGGGCTCTGGGTGTCCCAATAGCCGGGAAACGCCTTGAACACACTCGTGCCGCCCGCCTCGTGCCGGGCCACGGCGTACCTGCCGGTGCCGGACTCGTGGTCACCGGCAAAGGAGGAGCCGGTCGTGGCGATGCGCGCCTTGTCCTGCCCGGAGGCGTCGCGGCCGGTGTGGAACGCGCTGTCCATGGGGAAAAGATAGGCGGCCAGATGTGGAAGCAGTGCGGAGGCCTTGCCGGTCGTTATATCCACGATGTGGTCGTCCACCACCGTGGCGCGCTCGAACGGCTCGAACAGCCATTTGTGGCTGGCGCTCGTCTTGATGCGCTCAAGGGTCCACTGCACGTCGCGGGCGGTAAAGGGATTGCCGGAGTGGAACCTGACCCCCTTGCGCAAATGGAAACGCAAGGTCCGGGCGCCGACCCACTCCCACGAAACGGCCAGGCGCGGCTCCAGGGCCATGTCCTTGCCCCAGCGGACCAGGGGATCGAAAACCAGGTGGGCATACCGCACCGCGTCAATGGACAGCGTGGCGTACGGATCAAGGCTGTCCACAAAGGAGTCGATCCCCAACCGAAGCGGTGCGTCCGCAGGAACAGGCGCGACCTTCGTAGCAGGCGCGGCCTTCGTAACAGGCGCGGCCTTGGGCTCCTCGCCGGACAGGACATACCCTTCCTGCAAATAGGCCCACCCGCGCACGGGCATAAAAAAAAGAACCAAGACAAGAACATATATCGATTTCATACAGCTTTTTTCCCTTGCCGGCAGCCCTGCGGCCCATGCGGCCCGCTCGTCATGCCCCCACGCGCGGGCGCGGCTCCGCCGCACCCCGCATCTCCATACCGCCACAAGGCGCTCCCCGCAACGGGGAAGGTCAATCCAGGTTGAACCGGTATTCCCTGCCCGGCTCCAGGTGCAACGTGCTGCCGCCGAAGCGGGCCGCCACGGAAGCGCCCTGCTCGCACGCCACCCGCAGGAACAAGGTGCGTTCCTCAAAGGAGAAATGGTAGCGCACGCCCGCGCGCCACACGGAAAAGGCGAGCCCCTTCCAATGGCTGGGCAGCCGGGGCTCGATGTGCGCCATGCCGTCCTTGAACCGCACGCCCGCAAAGGTGCGCACCATGATGTCGATGGTTCCGGCCATGACGCCGGTATGGATGCCCTCCACCGTGGTGCCGCCCTGGGTGTCGTGCACATCGCTGCGCATGGCTTCCATGAACCAGTCCCACGCCATGTCCACCGAGCCGAATTCGCTGGCCACCACGGCATGCACCACCTTGGACAGCGTGGAGCCGTGGCTCGTGCGCGGCTCGTAATATTCGTAGTTGCGCCGCAAAAAGGTGGCGCGGTCCCCCACGTCGTACCCCAGCCGCTCCAGGATGGCGCACACCTCTTCCGGCTCCAGGACGTAGAACGGCATGAGCGCATCCGCCTGCTTGGCCACCTTGTAGTTGTCCGGCGAGTCGTTCTCGGCCTTGAGGATGCGGTCCATGCGGTGGATGGAGTAGTACCGCTTGCGGTAGCTCGCCCAGTCCAGCTCCTTCAGGTCCATGTAGCCGTCGAACTGGTGCAGCACGCCTTCGGGCGTGACCAGCACGCGCATGTGCGCGGCCATGTCCCGCCAGCGCGCGGTTTCCTCCATGGAAAAGCCGATCTCCTTGGCCAACCGCGCCGCCACGGAACGAGGCAGTCCGTCCGCCAAGGCCACGGCCCGGTCCATGAGCCAGGCGACCATGATGTTGGTGTAGGCGTTGTCCGTGATCCCGTGCGCCGTGGCGCCCGGCAGGGACTCGTGGAACTCGTCCGGCCCCATGACCCCGGAGATGGAATAGCGCCCCGTGGCCGGGTCGCGCACGGCGATGGACGCCCAGAAGCGGGCGATCTCCAGCATCATGGCCGCGCCGTGGGCGTGCAGGAAACGGGTGTCGCCCGTCCACTGCACGTAGCGCCACGCGTTGAGGAACACGGCAATGGACACATGGCGCTGGATGCAGCTGTAGTCCGGCCCCCACTCGCCGTTTTCGGGGTTGAAATGCACCTCCTGGGTTTCCTCGCGCCCCGTGTCGCAGGTCTGCCAGGGATACATGGCCCCGGCATAGCCGTTGGCGCGGGCATAGTCGCGGGCCGCGTCCAGGCGGCGGACGCGGTACATGAGCAGCGCCTTGGTGATGCGCCAAAAACGCTGGTCGTAGAACGGAAAGATGTACAGCTCGTCCCAGAAGATGTGCCCACGGTACGCTTCGCCGTGCAGGCCACGCGCGGGCATGCCCGCGTCGATGCGCTCATTGTGCGGCGAGGCCGTGACCAGCAGATGGTAGGCGTGCAGCCGGGCCGTCTTTTGCGCAAACCGGTCGCCCTGCACCACGATGTCCGCCTTGTCCCACAGCTTGGCCCAGGCGCGGGCATGGGCCGCATACGTGCGGGCCACGCCGCCCGCGCGGGCCAGGGTGGTCTGGGCCGCGACCACGGGGTCGCCGCCGTCCCTGTCCAGCGAGGTGTGCACCGCCACCATCTTTTCCACGGTCCAGGTCACGTTCTCTTCGGCCAGGAACGTGAATTCCTCCATGATCTTCCACTCCTCCTGGGCCACGCGACGCTCTATGCCCACGTGTTTGCCTTCGCGGCGCAAATGGCTCTTGGAGCACATGGCCACCCCATAGCCCGAGGCGTTGGTGCGCATGTGCAAAAACACGCCGCCATTGGCCGGGCCAGCGGCCACGCCCTCCAGATGCATCTGGTTCAACTCGCGGTAGCGGGGCACGCCGTCGTTCATGACGTTGCCGTCCAGGGAGGAGCGCACCGTGATGGGCTCCGTGTAGTTGCAGGGGGTGATGTCGTAGGTGACCACGCAGAGGTGTGGGTTGGCCATGCTGGCCATGATGCGCGGGTTGACGCGGGTGACGCGCCCCAGCTTGTCCCGGCACAGGATGTTCCATTCCGTCACGCCCGTGCGCATGTGCAGAATGCGGGTGCAATGCAGCAACTCCATGGACAGCGGGCTGAGATACCCGCTCGCGCCGATGCGGAACTCCACGCGCAGCCAGTTGGGGCAGTTCACGAAATCGTTGTTGTGGATGTCGCGGCCGTGCATGGACGTGGGGATGCGGTTGTACACGCCCGCGATGTAGGTGCCGGGATAAAAGGTGTAGGACGCCTTTTCGCCGGGAAAACACCCCCGCGTGCCCAGGTAGCCGTTGCCCACGGCGCACAGGGTCTCGCGCAGCTTCTCATCGCCGGGGTCGAACCCGTCGTAGCGCAGCTCCCACCCGTCGCGGGCAATGCCCTGGGCAAACCACGCCTCCACGTCGTCCACCGACACCTCGCCCAGGTCGTTGACCACGATATCCGCGCCGAACCGCTTGAGCAGGCCGCCCTCCACGTTGCGCGCCACGCCGAGCACCAGGCCGAAATTCCCGGCCCGCCCCGCCTGCACGCCGCTGATGGCGTCCTCCACCACCACGCATTCGCCGGGCGTGAGTCCCATGTCGCGGGCCGCCTCCACAAAGATGTCCGGGTCGGGCTTGCCCTTGAGGCCTCGCTCGGCGGACACCTCGCCGTCCACCCTGGCCTGGAACATGCCGGCCAGTCCGGCCAGCTCCAGCACCAGGGAACAGTTGCGGCTGGACGAGGCCACGGCCACTTTGATGTCCCGGTCCTGAAGCGCCTGGATGAACAGTAGCGAGCCGGGAAAGACCTCCGGCCCCTCACGGCGCAATATCTCCTGGAAGATAGCGTTCTTGCGGTTCCCAACCCCCCAGTAGGTGCGCGCGTCGGGCGCATCGTCGGCCGTGCCGAAGGGCAGGTCGTAGCCGCGCGAGGTCAAAAAGCTCTTCACCCCTTCCACGCGCGGCTTGCCGTCCACGTATTCCAGGTAGTCGTCCTTGCGGTCAAAAGGCATGTAGCGCTTCTTGTCGCGCCGCGCCTCCTGCTGCAGAAAGGTGTTGAACGTCTCTTCCCAGGCCAGGGCATGGACCTTGGCCGTGGCGGTGAGCACCCCGTCCAGATCGAAAATGACCCCTTTGCATGTGACGTGGACCATCCGTCCTCCTTGCTTGCTTATGCGCCGCGCGCGCGGCGATCCGGACCTTGCGCCAGACCAAGTCCGGCCACCAGCATGTCCGGCTCCGGCACGATGGCCGCGTGCGGGCACGTGGCCCGCACCCGCTCCGCCAGTTCGGCCTTGCGGGTCACGAACACGGCCCGGGTGTCGGGGCAGCGCGCCATGGCCGCCTCCAGCATGGGCACATCCGAGCCGGTGTCGCCGCACACCAGATGCGGCCCGTGCGCCAGATCCATGTCCAGCGCCCCGGCCAAAAACCGCACGCCCTCGGCCTTGTCGAAATCCTTGAGCCCGCCCGCGCCGGACGCCACGGTGAGGATGACCTCGATGTCCAGCCCCGTGTCCTCGATGCGGAAGGTGGCCTCTTCCGGGTCCAGTCCGCGCACGAGCGCGCGTACCCGGTCCAGGAAGGCCTGGGACGCCTCGGGCGCCACGGAACCCGCGATGTCCTGGCGCGCCACCGTGGTCTGGCCGAACTTGAACTGCACGCCCGAACCGATGAGCGCAAAGGTCTGGTGGCCCGGTTCGGCCACCAGGGCGCGCACCCGGTCGTTCAAGGCGTCCAGCGCGGCCTGCTTGGCGGCGTCAATGGGATAGTGGCCGCGCACGCCGTCAAGCCCCAGGTATTCCCGCCCCTTGGACGCGGCATAGATGAACGCGCCGGGCGGGTTGACGCTCACATCCGCAATGCCGCCGTCCAAAAGCGGCGCCGAGGTGAGGAACACGGGAAACACCGTGCGCGCGCGGGCGAAACGGGACAGGAACACCGCGTTGTAGATGGATTGGATGCTGGAGCGGTAGCGGCCGCAGTAGTTGTTGGTGGTGCCGTCGCGGTCGGTGATGAAGGCCCGCAGTTCCAGGCCGTGCAGCAGCCCGCGCACCGCGTCCACCCCATGGTCGAATCCCTGGTGCAGGCCGCGCATCTGGTCCAGCAGCGCGGCCTCGCCCCGCTCCAGGTAGACCAGATCCTTTTCCAGCTCGCCGATCTCGTAGCCCAGATCCAGCGGCACCGCATCGCCCCCTGGCGTCAGGAGGGCCGGGCCGCCGCCGGACACGGGGATGCCGCGCAGGCTCTCCAGGGCGGCCCGCAGCGACCCGGCGGCCCCGTCCAACACGGCCTCGCCGCGCGACAACGCCGCAACGGCCACCGCCCGCACCTCGCGGGTGGCGGCCATGAGATCATAAAAATCCTTGAGTGTGGCAACGGTGCGCCGCCTGATGGCCGCATACGGCATGATGGTCCTCCCATGCGCCGACTTGCGGAAGAACGGCGGTGTGACGCGTCCTTCTCCGTTTCGGGTCCAGTTCAGGGGGCCATGCGCCGCATGCGGCGCACGACCGGTCTGCCAGTCCATGGTGTACGCCGCCGCGTCGGTTCGCGTCAACCGCTGGAGGAAAATCGAAGGAATGGCGGCGCGCTACTCTCCGTTGGCCTGGATGAGACCGTAGGCGGCAAAGACCTCGGCCAGCTTGGCCTTGAGGTTGGTGGATGTTTTGGCGAGCAGCGCCATGTTGATGGCCAGGGCCACGTCGATCTTGCGCGGGCCGCTGTCCCACAGCCGGACCACCTGGGACGTCAACGCGTCCTCCAGCCCCAGCATGGAGAGCTGTTCCTTGAACTCGGCGCCGGTCCTGGCCTTGAACAGCAGCATGTCCTCTCGGGAGGCGTCGGCGTCGAACAACATGTTGCGCCGGATGCGGTTCAGCCCCTCGGCCTCCAGCCCCCGCACCACATCCTTGGGGGCGCGGCGCGCCTGCGCGGTGCGTACCTGGATCTTGCCGCCAAACGCCTCGCCCTTGACCATGAGCAGACGCATGAGATGGGCTTGCAGCATGTACAGCAGGGTCTTTTCAAAGGAGGCCACGCCAAAGTCCGCCACCAGCCGGCGGATGGTCTCCGTCTCCTTGGGGCTGAACAGGCCGAGCGCCTTGGCGAAATCCTCGCGCACCACCCGCGTGGTGACCAGCGCGCCCGCGCACACGCCACGCACCTGGCGCCGCACGTACTCCAGCTGGTCCACGGAGGGCCGCTCGTCCTCGGTCCCGCCCTCCAGGCTGGCGGTATGCTCCCTCAGCGCCTTGGCCGCCGGGTCAAACGAGGCCAGACGGGCCACAAACGCCCTGCTGCCCTCGTCCACGGCCGCCTCACCCAACTGGCCCACCTTGGCTTGCAGGAACTTGGCCACAAGGTCGATGATCTGCCGCTGTTCCGGTTCGGGCTGGGTTTCGAAATACTCCTGCACCCTGGTCTTCTTGATGTCCTTCTGGGTCTGCCGCAGCCGCGCAAGCACGGCGTCAAAGGGGAAGGACACGACCACGAACCCCTTGGGCTGGGACACGGCGTACTGCTTTTCCGCCACCAGATACCCGTAGCAATCCTCGATCTGGCGGGCCACGAACCATTCGATGTGCCGTTTCCAGAACGCCTCGTTCATCTCGGCGCCTTCCAGGATCTCATCAATCTTTTCCAGGGATTCCGAGCCGAAATAGGTAAGGACGACCTCCTCGTAGTTGTCGTTGACAAAGGACATGGCGTACACCGCGCCCTGCACGATCTTGACGAGAATGGCCTCCTGGTTGAGCAGGTTGGCCCGCTCCAGGTCCGCCATTTCCGTATCGCCCACGCCCACGGCCTTGGAATACTTGTTGAGGATTTGCAGAAAGAGGCTGACCTGCTCCTGCACGTACGCCGCCACGAGGTCTTCCTCGCGCCTGCGGCACAGGAACTCTATGATGCTGTTCTGCTGCGTGGCGAGCAGGGGATATTCATTGATATGGTCCTGATTCAGGCGGATGCACTCCATGAGCATGTCGCGCTCGACAAGCTCACGGATGGAGCTGCGTTCCTTGAGCTTTTCGAACAGCTCCATATACTTCTTCAGCCGCGTCTCCTGATCAACGGCTTGTGCGGCGGGCTGCTCCGTGGGCTTATCAATATGCGTCATGATCCTCTCCGAAGAAAACCGGGCGACGCGTGGAGCGCCCGCGACAAAAAGGGGCGAGCCGTGCGGCGGTCGTTACCAACCGATGTAGCAGAACCCAACCGCATTGGGAAGACGTGAGACGGCAAGAGGCGGGAATCAGGCTGTTATTTGCCGATATCCTTGACGATAAGATCCGGCACGGCCAGAATCTCCGCCGCCAGGCGCCGGGAATAGCGCAGCCGCCCGTGGTAGTTGAGATGGGCCGAGTCCGCCCACATGTCCGGCGATGGATCATAGCCGGAATCGTCGATGACCGGCGCGGCCACGGCGGCGCGGATGGCGGCCAATCCCGCCTCGTCCACCCGGCCCCCTCCTGGATAGAGCACGACCAGGGGCTGGGATCCGGCGCGGCGGATGATGTCGATGCAGTACGCCAGCAGCCGCACGTAATCCCGGTTGAGCGCCCCGGCTTTGACGGACCCCGGAGGCACGGCCTGGGGCGGCAGACTGCCGAAGATGATGCCGTCGCCGTTGGTGCACTTGGTCACGGTCTTGTAGGGCGACACGCGGTTCACGTCGAAGATGTCGCAGTCCACCCGCGCGGGGATGACCGGCGCGCCCCCCGGCGCGCCGGGCGCGTCAGGCGCGGCCGCGCCTCCGTCCGGCACCGGCGCGGCGGCGGCCCCGGCCGGGCCGGGCGCGTCGAAGCGGGCGCACAGTTGGCGCAGCCGGATGTACATGGGATTGGAATACACCAGCAGGCTGTGCATGCGGCGCACAGAGTCCTTCACCCCCAGCCACCGGATGTTCCAGGGCGCGTCCACCGCCCACAGGGCGCGCAGGTCACGCAGGTCGGAGATGCGCGCATAGGACAGCTGGTCCAGGAAAAACACCCCCGCCGTGAGTCCCAGGGCCACGACACGGGTTCCCGTGGCCGCCGCGTCCGCCACCAGGGAGGGGTAGTTGACCAGATCCTGCCCGGCCACGCCCAGGTTGTAGACGGTGAGTCCCGCCTCGGCGAACGCCTGGGTGCTGATGTGGTACATGGTGTTGGACGAGCCCACGACCACCATATCCGGCACTGCGCCGTGCAGATGCAGGCGCATGTGCGCGGCCTTGGAGCGCGATTCGTCGATGAACCGCGAGGCCGTGGTGTTGCGGCGCACATAGGTGTCGAGCGCCACGTCGAGCGCCACCATGGCCAGCACCACGGTGGCGAAGAAAAGCAGCACGCCCCGCCGCGCGCTAGAACTGGAAATAGAGGAATTCACTCGCTTTCCTTATCTCAAGCACCGTAAGCGCCGCGCAGGCCAAAAGGCCGTACCACACATAGGCGCGCCGGGTGGCCAGCGCCGTGCCCGCCACCATATCCGTGGAGGGCCGCCCCAGCAGCACCAGCCCAAAGGCCACAGCCAGCGAGGGGAGCATGAGCCAGTTCACCGTGCCCGCCGCAGCCTGGCCCAGGCCCGCCATGCCGCGCAGCACCTTGAAGGCGTCGTGCCAGTTGGTGGCGCGGAAAATGACGAAGCTCGCGTTGACGAACAGGAAGGTCAGAAACCACGCCAGCGTCTTGGGCATCTTCAGCTTCTTCTTGCGGAAGACGTGGCACGAGACCAGCGCCACGCCGTGCAGCGCGCCCCACACCACAAAGGTCCACGCCGCGCCGTGCCACAGGCCGGAGATGAACATGGCCGCGAACATGGCGGCCATGGACTTGGCGAACGATATCCTGCGGCCCGTGAGCTTGACCATGGGCGTGTACACGTAGGTGGTGATGAAGTTGGACAGGGTGATGTGCCACTGCCGCCAGAAATTGACGATGTTGCGCGCCTTGTAGGGGCTCTGGAAATTCTTGGGGATGCGGATGTTGAACAGGAGGCCCGCACCCAGCGCCATGTCCGTGTAGCCGCTGAAGTCGAAATAGAGCTGGAAGGTGTAGGACAGGCTGGCGCACCACGCGCCCAGCGCGCCCAGCGAGGGAGCGTGGTCAAAGCCTTGGCTGGCCCACAGGGCGAAGGTGTCGGCCAGCACCACCTTCTTGAACAGGCCGATGCTGAACAGGCACAGCCCCTCGGCCACGTTGCGCGCGTCGACGCGGCTGTTGGCCATTTGCTCGAACTGCGGGATGACCTCCATGTGGTGCACAATGGGACCGGCGATGAGCTGCGGAAAAAAGCTGACGAACACCGCGTAGTCCAGGAAACGGTTCTCCTGGGTCAGCCCCTCGTACACATCCACCTGAAACGCCACCTGTTGCAGCGTGAAAAAGCTGATGCCCAGGGGCAGCGCCAGGTGCAGCAGCGAAAAATCCGTGCCGCAGGCCAGATTCACGTTGCCCACGAAAAAATCCCGGTACTTGAAATAGCCGAGCAGCCCCAGGTTGAAGGCCATCGAGGCCAGGAAGAGCCAGCGCCGGGCGTTCCAGCCGCCCTGCCCCGCGGGCCGCGCCTCGTTCTGGCGCAGCATGAAGTAGGCCAGGAAATAGTTGACCAGGATGGACGCCAGCAGGATGGGCAGGTACGCCACGTTCCACCAGCTGTAGAAAAAGAGCGAGGCCACCAGCAGCCACGCCTTGCCCGCCACGGGCCGCCCCAGGCGGTGGCACAGGAAATAGCCCAGAAAGGTGAGGGGCAGGAACAGGCAGATGAAGGCGTAGGAATTGAAAAGCATTACACGCGGACGCCGCCCGTGACCGGGATGTTGAGGCCGTTCATGTAGGCCGCCTCGTCGGACAGGAGCAGGCGCACCAGGGGCGCCACGTCGCCGGGCAGGGCGTTGCGCCCCAACGGATGGGCCTCGGCGGCCAGCTCGACCAGTTTTTCCGGCACCTGGGAAAGGAGCGGCGTCTCCACCATGGAGGGCGACACCGCGTTCACGGTCACGCCCTTGGCCACGTACTCGGCGGCCGCGGCGCGCACCAGCCCCAGCAGGGCGTACTTGGCGGTCACGTACTGGGCCATGGACGCGGGCGGCACGCCCACCGTGCAGCTGGACAGCACCACCACGACCCGGCCGTACCGGTTCTTGGCCATGAGCGGCAGAAAGCGCGAAAAGGTCTCGAAGGCCGAGCGCACGCCCACGTCCAGGTGCGCGGCCACGTCGTCCCACACCAGATCCTTGAACCGCGTGAACACCAGCTTGGGGCTGGGCAGGTGCGCGATCTTGTCCGGGCAGCCCCACATGTCCGCCACCCAGTCGAGCATGGCGGCCAGCTGCGCCGGGTCGGCCAGGTCGGCCTGCACCGGGATGATCTCGGCCCCGCAGTCGGCCAGCGCCTCCACGCGGCCCAGGCCCGCGCCGTAGTGCGCGGCCACCGTATCGCCCGGCCCGGCCACGGCGCGCACCACCGCCGCCCCAATGGCCGACGACGCGCCCAACACCAGTATGCGGCTACCCATCATGCACCCCCGCCTTGATCTTGGCGCGGCTCACGGTCTTGCCGTGCTGGTTGACCACCCGCGCCTTTATTTCAATCTGGCCATAGGCCTCGTTCACATAGGACACCTCGCCGCGCACGGTAAGCGTGTCGCCGGGATGCACCGGGCCGGTAAAGGCCGCGTCCACCCCGTGCAGCAGGGCGCGTTCGCCCGGCAAATGCACGCCCACCAGCGTGGAATAGAACGACGCGGTGAGCATGCCATAGGCCACGCGGTCCGGAAACCCCCGCCGCCTGGCCTCGTCCGCGTCGGTATGCAGCGGGTTCACGTCGCCGGACAGGCCGCAAAAGGCGTCGAGCATGGCCTCGGTCACCGTGACCTCGAAACTGTGGGCCAACCCCACGCGCATGTCCGCCAGCGTGTACCTGTTCATGGCGCCAAGGCCGTCCTCGTTTTGCGTCCTCAAAATGAGTAGATACGAATTTTGAGGATAATAAATGAAAATATATTATTTTTCCTTGAAAAACATTGTCATGTTTTTCAAGGACGCGACACTAGCCGAGCTTTTTGACGATGAGCTCGGCCATGTCGCCCACGTTCTTCAGGGTCTGCAACTCGCCCAGGGCGAATTTGAGCCCGAAATCCTGTTCCAGGGCCACCACGAGATTGATGTGCGAGAGCGAGTCCCACTCCTCTATGTCGTCCGCCGTGGTCGCGGTCGTGAGCACGATGTCGTCCACGTCGAGCACGTCGCGGAAAATGTCCTGCATGCGCTCCAGGGCTTGTGCGCTGGTCATTCTGTCACCTGTATGATGTCGTTGGTGTTGGTGAAATCATCGGGAATGGTGAAAATCCATTCGCTGTCGCCGTTGCCGGCCCGCGCCGCAAGGGAAAACCCCAGGGATTCGTAGTGCCCGGCCACCATCTTGTTCTTGGGCGTGGCGTAGTAGTGGCCGTGGATGGTGCGCACGCCGCGCTCCCGCGCCCGGCGCACCAGGCTGTCGAACATGGCCTGCTCCATGTTGCGCTTGAGCACGCGGCAGCTCATGAGCCACAGGTCGATATGCAGCGCGTCGCCCCGCTGCGCGCCAATGACCACGGCGATGAGGCCGTTGTCCCCGAACTTGTCCACCAGCCGTCCATAGATGGCCACGTGCGCGTCCGACGCGGCCACCGCCGTTATCTCGGCCATGGTGTAGCGCCTGGTGGTCAGGTTGAACTGGTTGGTCTTGTTGGTCAGCTGGGTGATACGGTCCAGGTACACGTCCTCGAACGGCCTGATCTCGGCGGTCATCTCCAGCGAGCGCAGAAAATCGCCATAGTTCTCGAACCGGCTCTGCACGTCCTGGCGCTTGGCGTTGGCCGCGTAATAGGCCACCCGCTTCAGGTCGTCCTCGGACAGGGACACGGTCTCGAAATAGCGGCACCCCTCCAGGATGCGGATATACCTCGCCACGTCATTGCCCATTTCCGGCACGGCCACCAGGGGCAGCTGCGAGCGCACGATCTCGCGCTCGGCCGGGTTGTCGTCCACGAACACCGCGCTGTCGATGCCGATGTTGATGGTGGCGATGATCTCCTGGATGTTGTCCGGCTTGGGCATCCAGTTGGCCTTTATCATGGTGAAGTCGTCCTCGCGCAGCACGGCGTCGGGATGGCCAAGCCCCTCGCGGGCGCTTTCCGGCTCGTTCTTGGAGCACACGGTCAGCATGACCCCGCGCGCCTTCAGCTCCTTGAGATAGCCTTGGAAGTCGGAATAGGCCTCGGCCTGGGCGGTTTCCGTGCCCAGCTGGATGCCGTTCACCCCGTCGTCGCCGATGACCCCGCCCCAGAGCGTGTTGTCCAGGTCGAGCACCAGGCACTTCTTGTTCTTGCCCCACAGCGCGCCGATGATGGCCGCCAGATTGTGGCAGAACGTGGGGATGGCCTCGTAGGACAGGGCGTACTTGTAGGCGTACCAGAACTGCGGGTCATACCACTTTTCCAGGCCCATGAAGGCGGACAGGTGGTTGATGTCGTGCACGCAAAAGGCCTTGTCGGCGCGGGCGCGGGCCGCGATGGCCTCGTTGAGCCGCAGCACCAGGCGGGTGCGGCCCGCATGGTTCACGCAGTCCAGGTTGCCGAGCGGGCGCACCGGGGGCAGGTCGAAATTGTTCTGGATGACCGCGCAGCCGTATTTTTCGCGCAGGCCGTCCCACACCGCCGCCAGC
Organism: Desulfovibrionaceae bacterium; assembly: GCA_050251715.1. Classification (GTDB taxonomy): domain Bacteria; phylum Desulfobacterota; class Desulfovibrionia; order Desulfovibrionales; family Desulfovibrionaceae; genus JBFWMG01. Next base: position 44,565 of record JBFWMG010000006.1, read on the forward strand.
TTGGCGCATTCTGCCTCGTACAGGGCGTCCACCTCGGTCTCGGCCATGCCCGGCGCGGGCCAGCGGGTCACATTGGCCTGCGTGGTGTGGATAAAGGCCACGTCGGGCGCGAACGCCTCCAGCTCGGGATTGGGGAAGACCACGTCCTCGTAGAACTTGTTGTATTCCGACTCGTAGAACGTGGGGCGGATGCCCAGATCGAGCAGGAAGAGTTCGAGGATCTCCTTGATCTCAAAGGTGGTGGACCCGCCCAGAATGGCCACGCGCTTGTCCAGCAGGCCGTTCTTTTCCAGCAGCGCCCGCTTGAGGGACTTTTTCTTGCGGATGATCGCCAGGGGATCAAAGGGATATCGCAGCAGGGAATCCATGCAGGCTCCACGCCGCGCGGCGGGGGTTCCTCCCATGCGCGGCGGCTAGTTTTCAGGGCGTCAAAACAGGCCGTTTGCATACTGCATTACCGCCCCTGGCGCAAGCCGCGCGCCATCCCGCCGCCGGGCCTTGCCTTTGCCGCGCAATCCTGCCAAAGTTCCGAGCCATGCCACACATGCCACTTCAGGAGAGCCGCATGAGACGTGTCCTGTTTGCCTGCCTGCTTGTCGCGCTCGCCGCTGTTCCGGCTCTTGCCGCCGACCCCGCCCCCTACACCGACCCGGTGCTCGGCATCCGTTTCCTGCCCCTCGAAGGCGGCTGTTTCGAGATGGGCGACACCTTTCTGGACGGCGAGGCCGACGAAAAGCCCGCGCACGAAATCTGCCTCTCTGACGTGTTCATGGCGGCCAAGGAAGTCTCGGTGCGCCAATTCCAGCAGTTCGTGGCGGAAACCGGCTATGTGACCGAGGCCGAGCACAAGGGCTATTGCTACGTGCGCACCGAGGTGGGCAAGATGGCCCGGGCCGAGGGCGCGCGCTGGAGCATGCCCGGTTTCGTGCAGACCCTTGACCACCCCGTGGTCTGCGTCACCGCCGCCGACGCCACGGCCTTTGCCGCCTGGCTGACGCAAAAGACGGGCCGCGCCATGCGCCTGCCCACCGAGGCGGAATGGGAATTCGCCTGCCGCGCCGGGGGCCGCCAGATCGAATACGGCACCTATACCGGCGACATGAGCCACGAGCAGGCCAACCTGCGCGACACCGGGGGCCGCGACAAATGGGGATTCACCGCGCCCACGGGCAGCTTTCCCCCCAATCCCGCCGGATTCAACGACATGAGCGGCAACGTGGCCGAGTGGGTGGCCGACGCCTACGCGGCCGACGCCTATGCCAGGCACACCCCGCGCGACCCGCTGCATCCCGGCACCGGCGACCACGTCAAGCGCGGCGGCAGCTTCGCCATGCCCATGGCGGGCCAACGCTGCGCCAACCGGGGCTCCAACCCCATGGCGAGCGACGACATCGGCTTCCGGCTGGTGCTGGAGCCCAAATGACCCCGCATGCCCACACAAGGCGGTGACGCCATGCCCTTCGAGCCCATCGCCCTGCTGGCCGACATCCACGGCAACCTGCCCGCGCTGGACGCGGTGCTGGCCGACGCCCTGGCCCAGGGCGTGACGCGCTGCGTCAACCTGGGCGACGCGCTCTACGGCCCCCTGGACCCGGCGGGCACCATGGCCCGCCTGCGGCAGCTGGAGGCCGGAACCTGGGCCGGTCCGTCCTCCCCGGAAGGACCGGATACGCCCCCTGCCCACGGCCCGACCATGCGCCTGGCCGCATCGGTGAGGGGCAACCAGGACCGGATCGTCGCCGCAGCGGCTTGTCGTCGCGACGAAGACGACGACAACGCCACCATGCGCCACGTCCTCGACGCCATGGCACCTGAAGATATATTGTGGATCAATGCGTTACAGCTTGCTGTCGTCGTTGATGACGTCGCAACCTTGTGTCACGGCAACCCATACGACGACACCGCATACCTGCTCGAAAACGTGGACTCGGGACGCCCCAAACCCCGCCACTGCGACCACATCCGGGCCGATCTGGCCGATACCGCCACCCCGGTCGTCTGCTGCGGCCACACCCACATCCCCCGCATCATCCGCTGCCACGACACCCTCATCGTCAACCCCGGCAGCGTGGGCCTGCCCGCCTACGACGACGACACGCCCCCCCTGCCCCCCCACGCCATGGAAACCGGCACACCCCACGCCCGCTACGCCATCCTGCGCCATACCCCCACCGGCTACGACGCCGAACCGCGCTGCGTCACCTACCCCTGGGGGCAGGCCGCAGCCATGGCCGCCGCCCAAGGCCGCCGCGACTGGACCCGCTGGCTCGCCACCGGCAAGGCATAGAACAACGGCGAACGCGGCAGCGAACGAAACGGATGAAGATTTCGCGCTGTCGCGCGACCAGGGCGCTGCCCTGGACCCGGCAGGGGGACGCCCCTGCACGCGAGTAGGCGGATGAGGACGCGGGAAAGGCTGACGTCGCGGCGCGATAAGGTCGGGAGAGGGGAAGGCGGGTCGGAAGGCGCGGCTGGCCCTCGGTCTGGTATTGGCAAGGCAAGGTGGGTTTCAAGGGGATGGGAAAACGACCTCCCATCCCCTTGAAACCCACCTCACATTGGCAATTCCAAACCGCCCCCCATGGGGCTGCGCCCCATACCCTGGCCCGTGCTACCGCAGAGGGTGGAGGGAAAGAACAAAGAATAACAGTCGGTCCCGTAAGCTTTGACGACTCGTTTTATCCCCCTCTCCCTTACCACCGGAAACCGGGGTTTGGGGCGTCAGCCCCAATGGGGGCAGTTCACCATTTGCTGGAAGGGGCTTTTGGCCTGAAGGGCGGGCGGCTTTTGCGCCCGTCCTTCAGGCCAAAAGCCCCTTGCTCCAAAGAGTGGACTGTGGCGCACGCACGCCTTCCGGCCACCACACACCATGTAAGCAGTCGCGCGACATGAGAATGTTGGACATTTAAATTGAGAAGGGGCCATCAGTCTAGTTGGGATGATGGCCCCTTCTTTGCTACGCGCGGGCGTGTATGCACACGCGTAGCACATGTCATGCCAGGGTGCAGGGCCAGGTGGTGATGAGAACCTCGCTGGCGGGGATATTGGTTGACCTTCCGCAGGAATACCTTGTTGTTACGTCAATAATATTAAATTTATCAAATATGCTGCGCACTTGCGGTGTATCGTTAAGGCTGACGACGGCTTGACCTCGAAGCGAGGAGAGCACCTCGGCCATGCGGTAAAAGTCAGACTGACTGAACACGTCGCGGCCGTAGTCCGTCTCACAGCCCCAGTACGGCGGGTCGAGATAGAACAGGGTGTCGGGCCGGTCGTACCTGTCGATGAACTGCTCCCACGGCAGATGCTCGATGGTCGCTTGGCATATCCGCAGATGTGCGGCGCTCATGTCTTCCTCGAGCCTCAACAGATTGACCCTGGGACGATACATGGGGGCAGCGCCAAACGTTCGCCCTACCACCCGGCCGCCGAACCCCTGCCGCTGTAGGTAGTAGAACCTCGCCGCGCGCTGGATGTCGGTGAGCCCGCCCGCCTCCTGCTGACGCGAAAAATCCTCGAACCACTCACGGCTAGACAGGAGCCACTTGAACTGCCGGAGAAACTCTTCGAGGTGATTTTTCACAACGCGGTAGAAGGCGACTAGGTCGCTATTAACATCGTTCAAGACCTCGAACTTTGCGGGCTCTTTGGCGAAAAACACCCAGGCGGCCCCGGCAAAGGCCTCGCAGTATTGCTCATGGGGTGGAAGGATACCTAGGATGCGTTTCGCCAGGCGGGACTTGCCGCCCTGCCATACAAGAGGACTCTTCATCGTGAAATCCTTTACAGATTAATCCACAGCCTGATATGCACACCCATCCCGCGCGGGATTGGGGGCAGCGACTGCGGTCGTGGACCGGCGTAGCCGCGCCGGGCCAGTGGGGTGTCCCATAACACCCTACCTGCTCCCTCTCATCATTTTTTCACCACCTGCGCCACCTGGCGCCGGGAAATGCGGGCCGCGCAGGCCGGGCAGTAACGGCCCCGGCCTAGCACTATCTGGTGGGGCAAGAGTTTAGCCTTGCCACGCCAGGAGCCATCCTTGCACCCCACAAGCGATTCCTCCGCCATGACGCACCACTTGCGTTCCCCCAGGCAACCCGAGGCGGGAATACCGAGGGCGTGGCCGCGTTCGTGTTTGACCGAGAACAACGTGGCCAAGAGCAGTACGGCGGAGAAGGCCCAGGCCGACCACAGGACGTCCCCGGCGGTCAGATAGCGCTGAAGCACACCGGCGACGAACAGCAGCCAGATCCACAGCCGTACGTAGTAGGTGATCGTCGCCGCGCCGTCCCACCACGCCCACAGGCCTTGGCCCTCACAGGACCACGGCCATACCACGCGCCATTGTTCACGCACACCGGCGGGCAGCTTGGGCAGGCCGAGAGCGTTACGACGCATCGGCGCCCCCCACGGCCTCGCTGCCCAGGAGCAGCCGAACCACCTGCCCGTGCAGCGCGACCACGGCCGCCAGCACGGGCTTGGCGGTGTTGGTGTCGGACACGCTGTCCAGGGCGGCCACGGCCTCGGCCAGCGTGTCCACGATGGCGGCACGGTGGGCCTTCTTGACGCTGATGGTGTTGATATTCCGCGACGTCTTGCGCACGAGCCGCCCGTCCGCCATCTCCTCAAACACCTCTTCACTCGGCGACAGGTCGAGTGGCGCGCCGGTCTTGTCCGTGTATTTGCTCATGGCATCCTCCTACGACCCGAGCCGGGTCAGATCGATTTGTCCGCTGGGAAGGCCGCCCGCCTCGGCCCTGGCCAGGCCCAGGGCCACGCGGCGGGTGTCTGCGGCAAGCTCCACCTCTTCGCCGATAAGGGTGATGTACGGGTCGGACCCGTCCAGCCCCCAGGTGCGGGTCACGATGGCCACGGCCTCGAAATCCACAAACTCGCTCGGGCCGGTCAGGTCGAGCGCGATCTGGGTCACGGTGGGCAGGGTGGCGGTGTCGTCGGTCCACAGGATCGTGGCGCAGGCCACGGCCCCGGTGATGGCGGGCCAGGCCGCGCAGCCGTTGAGCACCGCGCTCGCCATCCGGTTGGTGGCCGAGGCCGCGCAGGCCGCGCGCAGGGCGGCATAGGCGTCCGTCGCGGCGGTCCAGGCGTCCGCGCCGTCGCGGCTGTACCAATCGCCGTCCGCGCCGCCGTGGTCTGCGGCCAGGCTGGAGGCGATGGTGCGCCAGGCGCTGCCGGTCCACATCTGCCAGCTCGCGCCGCCGTCCGGGGTCAGGGCGTAATAGATCGCGCCCGTGCCCACGGCGTCGGTCACGGTGATGCCGTTGATCGCGGTCACGTCCGCGAATCCCTGGTCAATGGCCGCCTGCCAGGCCGAGGACGCGGCCAGCAGCCGGAGCAGGCCCGCCGCCGTCACCTCCAGGCCACGAATCCACTCCACGTCGTAGGTGGCTGCGGCCAGGGCCGCCCCGCTGACCGGCACCGCATCAGCCGCCGTGCCGTCGCCGGTGATCGCGCCCAGGGTGAGGATGCCGGAAACGCCGGACAGCTGGATCTGGCAACCGGCCTTGATGGGATTGGCCACGGCGGCGCTGAAATGACCGCTGGTGTCGGCGGTATCGCACGTAAAGGTCAGGCCCGACGCGGCCAGGGATTCGATGGCCAGGTCGCGCGGCAGGGCCACCGTGGCAGGCCGCAGCACCTGACCGGACCCGCCAGAGGCAAAGAGTAGCTGATGGCCGCCAACGTACGCCGCCGACGGCGTACTGGCCACGGCGGTATCAAGGTCGGCCTGCCATACCGCGTCCACCACATCGCCGTCATTGTCCGACGTGCGGTACCCCATCACGGCCTCATTGCCTGCGCCCGTCCACCCGGTGGGCGTATCGCCCACGGCGGCGTCCTCCTCGTCCAGCGTGCTGCAATACCACGTACCACCAACGACACGCCCCCCGGTCAGGGTGCCGCTCACCACGCCGATGCCGAGGTGGACGCCGCTGACCACGGTGCGGGGCGTATCCAGCGCCGCAAACGCCCATCCGCCGCCGGGGTGGTCTAGCACGATTTTTTCCAGGATCAGGTCGGCAGCGGACAACACGAACAGCGCAACAACCGCCGGGGTGGTTGAATAGGTTCCAAGATGGGTGATCGACTGACCAACAGTCGGCAAAAATGTCATTAATTTCCAAACACTTCCGTACGTGTTATTGTTCTCGCCGCCATCCACGTCGTTGGTCACGGCGTTGATCTGGGAGTATGCGGACACCGCGCCCAGCGCTCGGGCGTGGAGCGATCCGTCCGCCAGCCCCACCAGCACGGCGTCGTCCTCGGCAAGGGTACGCCCGGTCCAGCGCAGCACCGCCGCCGTGGTGGCGGCGTCCAGGGCCAGGGCCAGAGGCGACGGGTCGACCACACGCGGCGTGGCCGCAGCATAGGCGCCCTCGTCCGCGTCCTGCTCCACCGGCGCGCTGGCGTTGTACGCCGCGTTGGACAGCAGGCCCGCGTAGGGCCAGTCCTCTGCCGACGCCTCCCAGGTGGCCGCCTCGTCACCCACGATAAACGCCGCCGCCGTGGTAATCGTAATCTCGTCCGACCACTCGGACCAGCCGTAGGTGGTGCCGCGATGCCGAGCACGGATATTGTAGGCCGTGCCGACCTGGAGGATGCCCGCGCCCAGCACGCGGGTCAGCAGCGTGACCACCTCGCCCGAGTCGTATGCCAGCGTGGACCAATCGCCGCCCGCGACCTGGATCTGGTATCGGCTGCCGATGTGGCTGTCCGTGCCGCCGTGGACCGCAAACGGGCTGGTCTGGATCGTGGGCGTCTCACCCACTCCCGTGGCCCCGTCGGTCGGGGTGATGATGGAGGGCGGCGTCACGTACACGAAATCCGCGCGCGTGGTCCAGCTCACGGCAGCGGACCACGCGGACCACTGGCCAGCCCCGGTACGGTAGCGGCAGCGGGCCTTGTAGGCCGTGCTCTCGTCGAGCTCGCCCAGGGGCAGCGTGTATTGCGTCACCGCGCCCAGCGCGCCCGTGTCGAGCGCCGGATCGGAGAAATCGCCGGTCGCCAGATCAACCTGGTACTGCGTGGCGCCGTGGGCCACGTCGGCCAGGCGAGTGAAAAACGCACTGGACTTGAGCACGGCCTGCTCAATCACGTCCGTGGCTCCGGCCAGCGGGGCCGTCATCACCGGCGTGGCCACGGCCAGCGCGTCCACCAACGGGGCATGGACATCGGCGTCCTCGTCGTGGGTCACAAGGTCGGCCTGGGTGGCGAACACGTTGTCCGCCACCTGCACCGTGATGTTGCCCGAACTGCCCACCACGATGGTCAGGTTGATCGGATAGCTCACCGGGGCCGTGGCCGCGTCGGTCACGTAGGTGTATTCATCCCCCACGTAGCCAGCCATATAGAGCACGGTCCCCATGCTGTCGTTATGCACCAGGACGCCCATCTCGCGCGCAACAAACCCCGCCGCCAGGCTGGCATTGCTCAACACGGCGGAAACCTTGTACGCCTCGCCAGACCGCTCCTGGCCGGTGATGGCGAGACTTATTTTTTGGTCCACCAGCGCGGCCAGATCGTAGGAGCCTTGCTGTGCTTCGCTCCACACGCCAGCCCCCAGCACGATCGCCGTGATCGCGAAGGTCTCGCCCGCGTTGGCCCTGGCCAGCACCTCTTTGCCCAATGTCGTCAGGTTCATCTTGAACACTGCCATGCTCATGCTCCTATGGTTTCGTAGACAACAGCCACCCCGCCCGCCGTACAGGGCTGCGGGTCATAGGCAAGCGCCAGGTCGGGCATCGCGCCCTCAAACAAGGCCACGATCTGCCCAACCCCTGCGGCCTGGGGCGTGGCCGGATCCACATCCACATCCAGCACCCAGCCGCCCGAAAAAACCGTCCCGATCTGTGCCGTGCCAACGGCCATCGGCTCGGCATCCACGGTCGCCGCAGCAAGGCGAATATCCGCCAGCTTCGACCGGGCCGGTTTCTGGTCGTTAAGAATCCAGCCGAGCAACTCATAGTCGTCGGCCTGCAACCTCTCGGCCTCCAACTCCACCCGAAAATCCGCCCACCGCTCCGGATCCTCGTCCCGCAGGTTGACGATCCGCTCCACGGCGTAGCCGTAGTGCTCCAATATCTGCGGCAGCCCCGCCTGCTTGCCGCCCAGCAACTGCCAGGCATAGGCACGAACCACGCGGCTGCGGAATTGGTCGTCGGTCTCCAGTCGGTGACGGGTGATGCCCCTGGCCCGGGCAAAGGTGGCCACGTGCTCCGCCTCGGCCAGGCCGGGGTGGAACTGCTTGCGCAGCCACACCTCGCTGTCGCGCACGTCGTCCAACGCTCCGGCGCCGCCCTCGGCCAGCGCGGCCAACAGGCCGACGCGCCGGATGAGCGGCCAGGCCAGGGTGTCACGGAAATATTGCCAAAATCCCATGCCAGCCTCCTACGCGCCCGCCCATTCAGTGGTCAGCGACAGGGATCCGAGCACCGCTAGGCCATCGTCGCCCACCACGACCGATGCGGCCGGGGTCGTCCAGGCGATCTCCTTGACACCGTCCACGGCCATGATGGCCGCCACCAGCCGGTCCAGGGTCAGGTCGTCGCCGACCTGGAGCGGGTCGATCCCGTCCACAGTGGTAGGATCCTCGAACAGAGCGCGCACCCGGTCTTCCGCCTCGGCCACAATGGCGGCGGCATCGCCGGAGGTGATGCGCAGGGTCGCCTCGACGGACACGGATACCGCCGTGGGCCCGCGCACCTCCACGTCGTCGTTCACCGGCTGGTTGTCCGCCACCACGGCGGCCACGGCCTCGATCAATGCATCCGTGGGGATGCCCGCCGTGCCCTTGACGATCACGTCCACGGTGCCCTGGCCGCGCGGGTGCTGGTCCAGGACGCGCACCGCGATCACGCCGGTCACCCCCAGCGCCCAACTCTGGTAGGCGTACTTGGTGCAGCCGTTGTTCTCCTGCCACCGCAGGCCGTACCGCTCGCGGAGCTGGTCATCCGTTTCCGCATCCGCGCCCTCCGACGAGAGCCAGTCCGCCGCGTTGGCCACGGCCTCCACGCCGGGGATGACGGTGGAAATCTCGCAGATCGCCCCCACGGTCACATTGGCCGCCGCGCCGTATTCCTCGGCCTCCACCGGTACGGCCACTTCGGTCTGGCCGTCGGCCAGCACGGCGGCCGCCGTGGTCACGAACCGGTACACGCTGCCCGTGGCGTCCGTGGCCGTGCGCACAACGCGCCCCACGGGGATGGCTATGTTGCCCGACGTGCCGGAGCGAGAGAAGACGACGGTGCCCACGGCCTTGGTGGCCGCCTTGCGCGTCAGCCCCACCTGCGCCACATGCAGGTCGAGCCATTCGCCCTCGGCTTCGGTGGGGAACGCCTGCACCAGGATAAATTTCAGGTAGAGGTAGAGCTGATGCAGCGCCCAAGACCACAGCTCGAGCAAGCCGCGCAGCACTCCCTTGTTCAGATTCACGGTCTGCGGCAGGTTGCCCGCCGCCGCATAGTCGGCCTGCGTGGCGTCCAGACGCTCGTACAGATCCGTGCGCACCTCTTCCAGCGTCTTGCTAATAGGTACTGCCATCCGCCACCACCAGGTCGGCCAGCGAGCCTCCGGCCGTCAGTACGAGGTTGTACACGTTGTCGTCGTCGACCAGCTGAAACGCGGCATCGAGCTGCACGCCTTTTTCATCCCATGCGGCCACGGCGCAGGACGCGGACGCGGGCACCACGCGCGGATCCTCCTCGATGCGCCGCACCACTTCGGCGCACAGCGCCAGGCGGTTGGCCTTCGTATTCTCATCTTTGATGAAGTCGAGCACGTGGGCCTTCCAGTCCGGATCGTAGAACAGCCCGTCGCGGCCCGTGTAGAGCCGGAGCCGGATATCCTGCACCACGGTCTGCGCGCCGGAGGTGAGCGCGGGCTGACCGTTGGCCGCCACCACGGGCTGCAGCTCCGCGTCGAGCAGGATGTCCTGGCCGTAATCCACGCTCACGCGCCACCTCCGTTCTGGATGAATTCCGTTGCCGTAATCGATCCGGACACGACCACGTCGCCGGTGACGGTCATGGGGCCGGTCAGTTGGTATGATCCGGCCTGGGCCGTATCCGCGCTCTTGGTCTCCACGCCCACACCGCCGCCAGCACCAGCCGAGGAGATGTTGCCCACCAGGTTGATGCTCGGTGCTTGGATGGTGGCCGCTCCGCCCGCCTGGATCGTGGCCGCGCCACCCACCTGCACGGTCCACGCCCCACCCACCTGCGCAGTCTTGTCGCCGCCCACGGCTTCGCCAGCGTCGCCGCCGATATCGCTGGTCCGGTTCGCGGGCGTGATGGTGATGACGTTGTTCCCCGCGTCGATCTTGATGTGCGTGCCCGGCTCGCGCTGAATGACGAGCCCGCCCACCTCACATGCGGGCGCCTGGTTGTCTTGCCAGCGCACGGCCGCGATGAACGGGTAATTCGGGTCGCCGTCAAAGTAGGCCAGCACCACATGGGTGCCCACGGCGGGCGGGCAGACAATCCCGCGTTGCGGGCCGCCCCAGGCCACGGGAATCTCCACGTGCGGCACCACGGGCTCGGCCACGTCCACCGACTCGTCGTTGCGTAGCGGCTGCACGTCCGCCCAATAGCGGCCGTCCGAGGCGTAGGTGGCCACCACCTTGCCCTTGCGCGGCACGCGGTAGTAGGCGCGCAGGTCGGGCATGGCCAGCTCCACCACCCGTTTGAGCAGGGCGCGGAGGTCCGGGGCGGGATTAATACCGGCCATGTTCGTCTCCATAAGCCACAAACGTCCGCGCGCTCGCGGGCGTTATCTCATGCCGCACGCGCAGCGCCCGGAACGTCCCGTCGATCCCGCGCCGCATATCCTGGATGCGCACCGTGCGCGAATGCGTGAGGTCGGGCAGCAAAAAGGTTTCCACTTCGCCCCATGCCAACGGCAGATCCACCGGCGTATGAGCAATGAGCCCGCCGCCCGTGGCGATGACCGGCACGTCGCCCGCCTCCTCGAAATCACCCCAGTTGACGCCGTCGGCGCCGAGCCACAAGGCCCAGCGGCTCATGTCGATATCGAACGCCCGCTGCACGCTATGGGCGGCGCGTTCAGCGACCTGGTACACGGGGATGTCGTCGGCCACGAATCGGGGCAGGGTCACGCCGGGCGAGTCGATCCGCCCCAGGGGCAGACCGGCTTGGCCAACCGCCCAGCGGATGATGGCCTCGGGCGTCTCGTTTTCCCACGCCTGTTGAATCCGCGTCGCGGCCAGAGGCCCGTCCGGCCCTAGCAAGGACACCTCATTCTCATCCTTTCCGTAGGTTCGTAGGCCGCGCACCGTGCCGGGCCATACGGCCTGGGCTTGGTTGCGGTAGGACAGGGCCACCGAGGCGGCTGCGCCATAGGGGAAATTGCGCCAGAGTTCGTCCTGTGCGTCGGCCAGGGTGATCTCGGTCCAGGTCAGCGGTCGATGGCGCTGGGACAAGATGGTCACGCGCGGCGCGCGGCGATAGATGTACGCGCCCAGCGTGATGGCGAGGGACAGGCCGGACAGTTCCATCACGCCCCTCCGCCGATCACGTCCACGGCCAGGCTCGGCTCGGTTGCGGTGGCCGCAGGCGTGGATCCGGACGTGGCCGAGGCCGTGACCCGCGCCTCCTGTTTGACGATGGGCGGGTTGTGCTCCACGAACGCCAGCGTGGCCAGGATTACGTCGTCATCCTCGGTTTCCGAGGACTCCAAGCCCGCGAACACCACCTGGCTCACGCCACGGGCCAGCAGGTGGCGGTTGGACACCTGGCAGACCTGCGGGTTGGCCTGGCTGTCGCGGCCCCGGAACACCTTGTCGAGCCGGGCCAGCTTGTCGTAACAGTCGTCGCCCTCCGCATCGGACGTGAGCGCCACCACCAGGGAGATTTCGGCGTCCTCCCAGCCCAGCGGCGTCTTGGCCTTACCCGACATGCCGTCGCGCGCGGCCTGGTCGAACCGCACCTGGCCGCGCACGGACTGCGACACCAGGATCCCGGGCAACAGCGTGCCGCCCAGCGTCACCTGACCGTCATCGAAAGAGAGCACCGCATCAGCAGCCATCATACGCCTCCACCATCCCCTGCAGCTGCCGCACGAACGACTCCGCGTCGGTCACGCCGGGCAGGGTAAGATTCTGAATGACGATGGATGCGCCGTTCTTGCGGGGCGCCGCGCCCCGGCTCTTCGTCTCGTCCGCCTGCGCGGGCGCGGTCAGGGCCACGTCCTGGGGGGCGAACCCCGCCAGGGGGTCGGCTGGGCCGAATCCGGCGGAGGCGGACGGCGCGTCAACCTGGGGGGCGGCGGGAATGGCCATCGCGTCGGCCACGCCGCTCATGGCGCTTGCCGTGGTGTCCACCAGGCCGGGCGCGGCGGCCGCGATACCCGCGCCAAAGGTGCCGAGCAGAGCCTGGCCCGATGCCGTGAGCGTGGACAGCGGACCGGCCTGGGCATCCGAGTGCGGCAGCAGCTTGCCCAGCGGCCCGAGCATGTCCAAAAAGGCGCTGTACAGGGCCGATCCCGCAGACCTGATACCGTCGATGAACGTGGTGACCAGGGCGACGCCAGCCTCGCGCCAGCTGCCCGAGTTGAGCGCCGTGGACACAGAACGGATGATGGTGGACAGAATCTGCAGGGGCAGCGTGGCCACGCGGATGGCCACGCCGAGAGCCTTGAAGGCATAGGCGACGACCGTGCCCACAACCTGGCCGAGCAGCCGCCAGCCGCTCACGTCCGTGGCAGCCGTGGCGCCGAAAAGGGCTTGCGCCCATTTGCCCACCAGGTCCACCAACGGGCCGAACGCCGAAAACAGCCCCGTGATAACGGGACCGATAGCGTCCCATATAGCCACGAAGGCGGTGCCCACTCCCTCGGCCAGCCCGGAAAACAGCTGCGACACGCGGTAGATGGCACGGGCCACGGACGTGACCATACCGAGCAGCCCGGCGGCCTCGATGTCCGAGGCCAGCTGCCCTTTGATCGCGCCGATGCCGCCCTGCAGGGACGAGAGCACGGCCCGCACGCCGGACACGACCAGGCTGATCTTATCCCACACCCCGCCCACGAAATCCGCAATGCCGCCGAAATTGGTCTTGAACGCCAGCCACAGGGCGGCCACAGCCGCGATGGCCAGCCACACGGGCCAGGAAATGGCTGCAATGGCCGCCACCACGGGCGACAGGGCGGCGGTCACGAGCGGCGCGACCACCGTGACGGCCCACATGGCCGCCGTAAAGGCGGTGACCGCGACCACGCCCGTGGCCAGCGCGCCAGCAAGGCCGATGATGTATTTGCCCGCCGTGGTGGACGCCAGGGCGTTCAGCCAGCTGACTACGGTGGCCAGGCCGTTGGTGAGCACGGTAAGGATGGGCAGAAAGACCTTGCCGATGGTGATCTGCAGCCCCTCCCAGGCGCTGCCCAGGATGGTGGCCGCGCCCGTGAGGTTGTCCAGCTGGCGGCCCGCCACCTCGGACGCCGCTCCCGCGCTGTCCTTGACGATGGCCAGGTACTTGGTGATGCCGCCCATGCCTTCTTTGCCCAGCAATTCCGCCACGCCCGCCATCGCCTCGGCGTCGAACAGGGTCTTAAGCGCTGCCATCTGCTTGCTCGTGCCCATGCCCTCCATCGCCGTGGCCAGCTCGCCCAGGATGGTGATAGGGCTGCGCAGGTTGCCCGAGGCATCCATCGCGGACACGCCGAGCGATTGCAGCATCTTCGCGGCCTCACCGGACGGAGCGGCCAATCGGGTCAGCATGGCGCGCAGCGTGGTGCCCGCCTGGCTTCCCTTGATGCCCACGTTGCCCAGCAGGCCAGCCATCGCGGCGGTCTCCGCGAGGGAGAGCCCCACCTTGGCCGCCACCGGGCCCACGTATTTCATGGTATCGGCCAGCATTTCCAAATTCACGTTGGCCGTGGTGAAGGTGGCGGTCAGCGTGTCCGCCACGCGGTTCATCTCCGTGGCCTGCAGGCCGAAGGCAGACAAAATGTCGCTGGCCACGTCGGCGGCGCGCCCCAGGTCGGTCGCCCCGGCGCTGGCCAGGTTGAGCACGCCGGGCAGGGCCGCCACGTTCTGCTGTACGGAAAAGCCCGCCATCGCCAGGTACTTTTCGGCCTCGGCCACCTGGGACGCGGACCAGGCCGTGGACGCGCCCAGGTCCAGGGCGGCCTGTTCCAGGATGCCCATCTCGGCGGCGGTGGCGCGCGACACCGCGCCCACCTGCGACATGGCCGCCTCGAACGATGCGGCCGTGGCGATTCCCGGGACAAAAGCCGCGAGAACGATGGCGGCCGCCGCCGCGAACGGCAGCAACCGCTTGGTCAAGTTCCCCAGGGAAGACTGAAGGCGGGAAACCCCGCCTTCGGTCCTCACCAGGGACGCGTAGATGCTCTTGAGCGGACCGGTGATGGAATCCACCAGGGCGAAATGCGCCATCACGGACATGACTTCGTTCATCTTGCCAATTTCCCGTTATGTCTTATCTATGTTTTTTCCTGACAACCCCTAACCAAAGGCTCTATTATGCTCACTGAAGAAGAACTTTTTAAAATTATCGATGACACGCTAAGCCAACGCCCATCAAACAAATTACTCCTTTTGAAACAGCTGCCCAGCTTCCTATGGGATGAACATTATTATGATTTTCAAATCCACCTTTGCTCATTGGTGAAACAAGAGGTGTTTTCGGAACATAATAAGGGCATTATAGCGCGGCACGGGCTCTCCAAAGGCGCTAAATACTACAGCTATGCCAAGAAGTGGGAAGCCCGCCCGGTCAGTGTCAACGTTAATGGCTCGGGCAACAACGTACAGGTGGGCAACCACAACACCATGACCATCAACCAAAACGACGCCGAGACCATCGAGCGGACCATCCGTGCTCTGGTGGAGCAGAAGGATCCCGGCCTCGTCGCCAAGGTCCAGGAGCTGTGGGAGGCGGGCTTGTCGGGCATCGAATTCGTCTCCAAGATCTGCAGCCTGTTTGCCTAACGGACGGGGGGCATTACTTCCCGCCCCCCATCACCGCCGCCATATTCTTCCAGTGCCGCCGCTCAAGCCACTCGGCCTGGGCTAACTGATCCGCCAAATCTTCCCAGTCGTCGGCGGGCGGCTCGCCCAGCCAGTGCCGGACAAGCGCCCGGGCCTGGGCGACGCCGTCAGACGCCAGCGTCGCCCTGGCCCTGGCGGTCAGTTTCCCAGGTCGCCAAAGCCCACGGCCTTGAGCACCGCGCCGCCAATGGTGGTGGACAGGCCGGGGTACTTGGTGAAGTCGTCGACCATGCCGTTCTTGTCCTCCTCGTGCACCAGGTCCACGCACAGATTGCGCATGGCCAGCACGGGATCCTTGAGCAGGTTCTTCTGCACGCGGGACGCCTGCGCGGGCGTCGGACGGCGCAGCCGGTACGAAACGACCACCTGGGCGTCGTCCGCGAAACGGTCGGTGAAGGTGTGGATGAAAGGCGCGTAATTGTCGGACATGATGACCCCTTGTGCTGATGGTTAGCTAGTACGCTTCGGTGCCGCCCCACTTGATGGGCGACAGGATTGCGAAGTCGAACTTGACCTGGCCCGCGTTGTCGTCCTCCTGCTTGGCCGAGAGATCCTGCTTGGATATCTTGCAGTCCGGCAGGGTGTCGGTCACGGTCTCCTGGTCGTCGTTGGCATAGGACACCGTGATGGCGAACGGCTCGCCGCCATACACCGTGCCGCCCAGGGCCACGCGCAGCCGTTCCGCCTCGTCGCGGTCCAGGGTCATGCTGCCGGAGGCCTTGTAGTTCTTGCGGCCAAAACCACGCGGCTTGCCGCCCTTGCCGTAGCGGCCCTCCACGGACCGTTCGTCGTTGTAGGAGATATCCGTGACGCCCACGGTCTCGCCCTGGGGCAGCTGAATGGTCACGGATTCCCAGTCGAACAGGTTGCCGTTGATACCCATGTCATCACCTCCTTATGCTGCGGCGGCCAGGCGCGGATCGAAGCTCGAACCTGCGTAGATATAGCTGGCGAAGAGCTTGATATTGCGGATGATGGGCACGCCGATGAGCTGTGTCTCGACGGCAACGCCATTGTTCACGATGTCCTGGCCGCTGGGGATGGTCACCACGAAGGCGGGCAACTCCTGGGGCACGGCGGACTTCATGACGTTCAGCGCGGCTTCAAGGTTGGCCTGCAGATAGGCCAGGCCCGTATCATTCCCTTCAACCACCGGATCGCCCGCCTCGTCGTACATGCTCTTGAGCGCCGCGATACGCATCTTGCGCACGGCCTTGAACACGACGCGCAACACAGTGACGTACTGGTAGTCGCTGGTCGCGTCGGCCAGGGTGCGCTCGTCGCCCCAGTAGGTCGAGGAGAGCCCGGCGTAATGGCGGGCAGTGGCAAAGCCCACGGTTTCGAGTTGCTGCTGGTGTGCCTCGGTGTAGGTGTCGGGCAGCGAGAGCTGCGAAATGCCGCCGTCGCGCACCCGGCCCGGGGCGCGCATAACCGGGATGGCCAGGTAACGCCCGGCCAGCAGACCGGCCGCGTTGCGGGTGATGGTCGCGCCCGTACTGTCCGTGATCTCGCCGAACGCGGCGCAGACCTGGACGAACCGGTGGGAGTAGCCGCCGCGCTCCGCGATCATGGCCGCCGCCCAGTCGTCCATATCCTCGTTGGCATAGGGCAGGCGCGTCTCGAGCAGGAAAAAGGTGGGGCGGTGCTTGTTCCAGAGCGTGTCCGCCTTGACCCCGTAGGCTGCCCAGTCCACGGCGTCGGACGGGCCGGGCACGTACACGAACTCCACGTCGTAGAGGTTGAGGGGCTGTTCCAGGGCCGCCAGCACGCCGCTGGCCGTAGGAACCGGGGCGAGCAGCTCAAAGCTGTATGTGTCGCCGGTCACCATGCCGTCCGGCACGCTGATGACCGCACCCGTGCTGCCCACGCTGATTTGGCCATCCACCGGGATGGTCTTGACCAGGCTCCAGTTGTCGCCGCCGTCCAGGGTCAGCTGATAGGTGCCCTCGTTGCGGTCGCCGCCCTTGACGATGCGCAACTGCACATCGGCGGCGGCCTTGACCGTGCCGCTCACCGTGATGTCAGCCCCCGTGCCCACGTGCGCCACCGGGCCGATGGATGCCCGCACGGCCAGCGTGTATGTGTCCGCCGCGACCTGGTCCGCGCCGCTACCCAGCACCAGAGTCACGCCGGTTTCGCCGAGGGCGATCTGGCCGTTGGCCGGGGTGGCCGTGGTTTCGCCGTAGGTCTCGCCGCCATCCAGGGACAGCTTGTAGGTGGCCGTGCCCAGGGCGCCGCCCGCCACAATCTCCGCCACCACGTCGGCGTTGCCCGCCGGGGTGCCGCTCGCTGTCGCGTCGGGCCCATCGCCGTTGTGCTCCACCGGGGTGATGTAGCCGCCGTCCTGGCCCGCCACGGGCACGGCGATGACGATGGGATTCTGCCCGCCGGCGGCGAACACATCGCGCAGCCGGTCCACCAGCGGCCCCACGCCCAGCAGCGCCGCGAGGTCCGAGGACTTACCCAGCAGATACCCCTTGCCCACCGTGCCCAGGCTGCACACGCCCGCCACGATGCACGAGCCCTCGACACCGCCCGGAGACAGTCCCGAAGTACCGTCGACCAGATATTCGAGTACGTCGCCCATAGAATCCTCCTAGATCCTTCCGCCGCCCTGGGGGCGGGTGCGCAGCTTGGTGACCGCCGCGTCGAACGCTTCCCCGGTCACCTGTTTGCCTTCGGCCCAGCCGGTGGCCACGCGCAGCGCGGCCAGTTCCCAATCCGGCACCTGGCGTTCCTGCGCCAGATCCTCCACAGGATACAGGGCCGGGGTCTCGGTCTTGCTTTTCGCCATTGTCTATCCCTCACGCTGTGGTTACGCCGTCCACCAGGTTCACGTCCCTGATGAGCGGCACCTCTTCGTCCTCGCAAAGCATGCCTTCCACGCTGATGTGCAGTGCTGCGGAGCGGCGGGCGAATACCTCGACCGTTTTCAAGGCAAACCCGCCGCGCACGGCCTTGTTGACCTTCACTGTGACCAAATTGTTGTCCGCGTCCGCTGTCTTATGCGGCATGGCCCGGATAAATGCGTCGACAAATATCGCGAGCCAGTCCGGGTCATCCGCCACCACCTCCGCCCGTACCATCAGGGTGCGGCGGTAGCGCCGGTGCCGCACGGTGCGGTGGGTGTCCGGGTTCTCCTCGCTGGCGAACTTGGCGATGCGCCGGGACGACCTGGCCAGGATCTCGTCCATGTATTCAAGCTGCAGCCTCTTTTCCGGCAACAGCGCGGTTTCCCGGTCCGGCTTGTCCATGATCGCCGTGGCCGGGAGCCCGGCGGCCACGGCCGCCGTGGTGATAATCGCCTCTGCCAACACCCTCACAGGAACGCCTCCGCCATGAAATCGATCATGATCTGCCGCGCCTCGACCATGTCCTCCTCGTTGATGCCGATGAACGGACGGGCGGGGAGCGTCACGCGGCGGCGGGTGGACAAGATGCTGATGTCCATGCCCTCCTGATGTGCCCGGGCGTATTCCATGTTGGAGCCCACAACCACCAGGTTGGGGCTCGCCTCGTAGCCGATGGAGTTTTTCAGGGTGGCGTGGTCCGTCAGCGTCTTGCCGCCTTCGGCCTCCGCACGGTGCGACGGCTTCCAGGCGGTCCCGTCCGGCCCCTTCTCGTCCTCGAACCGCTGCTGCGTGGCCGACACCAGCATTTCGCCGATATCTTCCGCGACCTGCTGCCGCCTGGCCATGTGGCGCGTGGCGCCAGCCACCATGCGCTTGAGCGGCCCCATGTCCATGCCGAACGACGCGCCCGCCATCAGAACCGCCCCCATACGTCGTCGTCGAACTGCCGACGCGGTGCGGACACGACGATGCCGCCGTTGTCTTCGGCCACGGTGACCGTCTCCGGGAACGGGTCCAGCTTCCCGGCGCGAATCAGGTCCAGATCCTTTTGGGCGCGGCTGTGCAGGCTCTGCAGCGGCAGCCATTCGTTTTGGCTGGTCGCCGCCGACGCCATGAGGCTCGTGATCTGCCCCACGGCACGCCAAGCGGCCATGACCGCGCAGATCCGGACCAGTGTGGCCGAGACCCTGTCCGACGGCACGGCATAGCCGCCCTGGGCGAGCGCCTCGTCGATCTCGTCGGATACGCGGTCGATGTGCCCGGCCAGACAGCCGGGAGCCTTCTCCTCGATCTTGTCCAGGTAGGCCTGCAGCACATAGGCGGCGCAGTCGGTCGGTTGGCAATACACATTGGCCTCGTTTTCGCGTGTTGGACTAGTCTTGGACTAGTCGCAGGGTTTGCCCCGCCCCGTTGGCCGCATCCACCTGGATACGGCCCCCAGGGGCGGAATTCACTACGCCAGCACCACGGCCTTGCGGGTGGCCTGGGCGGCGACCGCCGGAAGCGGCTTGGACTCGGCCACGATGCGGATCTCGCTCGGGTCGCGGAGCTCAATGGGCTTCACGAACATGGGCATGGGCCGCAGGTTCGCCTCCAGGTCGTCCACCGGGCCGTAGAAGAACCCGGAGTAGCCCTTGGACACCATGCGGATTTCCTTGTCCGGCACCTTGGCCGTGGCCGTACCGGTGGCGGGATCCTTGTAGGTCTCGGCCATCTTCCTGATGGTGTGGCCGCCCAGATTGATGGAGCCGTCCTCGTTGACCCGGACCGGGATTTTGGGCCTGTCAGTGCCCTCAATGAGCTTGAGCAGCTGCACATAGGCCAGCCGCCCGGCGAAGATGGCCTTGGTGCCGCCATAGCCCGCCTTGTCCTGGGCGCTGGCCATGTCCTCAAGGAGCAGGAACACCGTGGCCAGGGTCGCGTCCGCGTGGTCCCACTTTTCAACGGCGGCCACAGCCTGCGTGGCGATGGTCCCGTTGTAGGTCACCTTGTAGCGGGCGTACTGGCCCGACGCCTGCAGCAGCGGGTAGTCAATAGCCCCGTCAAAGATGGCTTGGGCGCACATGGCCTCAATGGACATCTTGATGGCGCGCCGCATGGCGAGAGTCTTGCGGGCCACCCAGACGGACTTGTCGCCCATGCCCATCAGCTTGAGATTGTTCAGGTCCACGGCGCGCAGCGGCGAGTTCACGCGCAGGGGCAGGGGTTCGATGTACTGGTTGTCCATCGATGTGGCGTGCAGCGGCACGGACTCCGCGCCGCGCTGCACAACGGGCAAACACGTCACCACGGTCTGGATCTCGGACAGGGGAATGACAGGCGACTCGTACTGCTCCCGCACCCCCTCCGGAAACAGCATGTCAAAAACCGTGGATTCGATGGCCGGTGCGGTTTCCAATACCTTGGCGATCTTGGCCGCCGTGAAATACGTCTGCAGGTCGATAATCAGAGACATCGTGTGTCCTCCTTGCTAGCCGATGGGCCACAGGCCACGGCGGTCCAGTTCGGCAAGCATCGCGGCCGAGGGCGCGGCGTTGCTGACCAACAGTTCCGGCCGGTTGACCTGGCCAAAGACAATGGTTTCCGACGAGGCCGCGTCCGCGTCGACCTTGCGGTTCAGCACGCCCCGGATGGCAGGCTTGACCGTGGCGGTGATGGCGGCCTCGTCAGCCGGGGCCGCGTTAAAGGTCACCGTGGCCTTGCCCGTGGCATAGTCCACCTTGCCAGAGCCACCGTCGTCGCCGGTCAATGCGCCAAATCCGTCGTCGGAAAAAGTCTCGACGTCATCGGTGATGGACACGCTGCCCGGCACCACGACGCCCAACTCCAGGGCGAAGGTCTTGGCCACGCCGTCGCCGGTGGCCACTGCGCTGCTCGCGGACACATTGGCGGGCACCACCTCGCCGTCAGCGGTCAGGCCCACGACAAGCCCTGCGGGCATCGCGGCCAGCCCGGACTTGACCGGATAGTTGCGGTACACATGCTGCCCGCGCCCGGCCGCAATGGCCATTTCCCGCGCGGACACGCTGCCGAGGTTCGCGTTGTGATCGCTCATGCTGCTCTCCTTGATGGCCTAGAATTTGGCGGCCAGATTGGGGGTGCCGGACTCCTGAACGGAAGCACCGGGGGCCGTGTATTCCTTGAACAGACCGTGCGACTGACGCTGCTCAAAGCCGCGCCAGTAGGCCTCTTCCTTGGACACCTTCTCGGTCTTGCCCGAGCCGTCGGCAAATTCCATCTCGCCCTGGGCACCGGCCAGGGCCTCGGCAAAGGCCAGGGCGTTGGCCTGCTCGGCGGGCAGGATCTTGCCCTCGGCCACCAGCTTGTCCAACCGCGCCTGGCGCGCCAGCTTCCGCTGCCCGGCCTTGTGCTCGGCAAAGTCCGCTTCGGCTTTGACCTTGGCCGCCTCGGCGGCCTTGTTTTTGGCCTGCAGGTCGGTGATCTCCTTGTCCTTGGCCGCAAGCTGCTCCTGATACGCGCCACCGGCCTTGAGCTGGGCGTTTTCCGCCTGCAGCTGTTCCACCTGCTTCTTCAGTCTCTCAAGCTCCATACCTTCCTCCTCACCCTGTTCGTTGAATGCATAGACCGCCGCGCCATCGGCAAACCCCACCACCTCGCCCAGTCCCGGCACGGCAGGCGGCACCGCGCCCAAAAGCCCCACATGCCGCAGGGTCAGGTCGGGCCGCAGGCTGATGGACACCTGCTTGTACCGACCCTCGGCAACCGCCTTGGCCAGGGCCTCGGGCACCTGCTTGAACGTCGCCTCCAGAAACTCACCCGCCCGGCGCAGCCCTTCGACCCAGCCAAAGGCCGGGTCGTTGTCCTTGGGATGGCCGAGCACCAGCGGCACCTGCCGCTGCGCCGGATCAAACCCGGCCACGACCTTGTCCAGATCCTCGGCGGTAAATGTCGCGGTCTTGCCCGAGCTGTCGGTATGCGTCCCTGCGCGGAAAATCTTGATCCAGTTCATGATGCTTTTTTGCCTCCTATTCCGAGCAAACACACGGTGGTCATGCGCACTGTGCAAACAATCTTGACCAGAGGGCTGGCTTGGCGTATTATCTTGTCAATATCGGGCGACACGGCTGTCTGACGGGCCCCTGGAGAGGGATCAGAAATCGGCCAGCTGACACGCGCAACCAGCTCTACGCGTGCTCTTCCCGATAAATCAGCACCCCGCCGCGCATCTTCTCCAAATATTCCAGTATGGCTTTCTGCGACCTGTCCGCCTTGGGTGCGAACGCGGTCGCGGCCTGCCACTGCCTCCCCGCCAGGTGGAACGCGCAATAACCGCCAATGGTCTTGCCGCCGTCGAACGAGAAGGGCCGCAGAAGCCGGAGTGAGGGTGTAGGCCCGCTCGGCAGCATGGCCGTCACCTGCCACACCTCAAAAGGATTCAGGATCGTGCGGGCCAGCAGCTTCATGTACGGCCCCTTGTCCGTCCAGGTCGTCTTCCACAGGCCGCTCGACTTTTCGATGAAGAAACCCTTGCTCACGACCACGGGGATGCGACCTGGCAAGGTCACCACCTTGCTGGCGCCCAAGTCCGACAGGCCAAACTCCTTGAGAAAGGCCAGGACCTGGTCCTCGACGGACATGGTCGCGGGCAGCAGATCGCCCGGCTTGACCACATGGATGTGACGCGGATCCAGGTCGGCCAGCGGCGGCTTGCACCGTTCGTCGGCGAACAGCCCCTTGCCGTCGCGGCACAGCGCCTTGGCCGCCACCTCGCCCACAGAGCCTTCCAGCGCTTCGGGCGAGAGCCCGGACAGCCAGTCGCGGCCCACATTGGTGCCAAAGCCCGGATCGGGCGCGGGCCGCACAGGCGGCATGCGTTCGCCGGTGCGCGGATCCACGGGCTCGATCAGCTTGGGCAGCTCGGATTCCACCGTGTAGCCGCGCCGGGCCACGTCGCGCTCGGACAAGGTCTGCACCGTGCAGCGGCAGCGGAAGCCGTTGGGCGGGTAGTAGGAGTCCCAAAAGGAATGGTCGGCCGGGTAGACCAGGCCATGCAGCGCCAGGTGCTCCGGGCGGGTACGCCTGTCACCCACTGCCACATAGCGCCAATAGGGGCGGGTCTTGGCCACCCGTTGCATCTGGGCGTAGCGGCCCGCCATGTAGGCGCTTTGCACGTTGGTGCGGAAGATGGTCTCCAGCCGCCAGCGCGGCAGCCCGGTCTCGGCCAGCAGGGCGGCGTTGTCCTTGCGCCAGCCCTCAAAGCCGCGCCCGCCTGCCAGGGCCTTGGTCAGGGACGACTGCACCGCCTCCACCTGGTCGCGCCTGGCCATGCCCGCCACGGTGAAGGCACGGGCGCGGGCCTGGCGGTCCAGGGCCGCAAATTCATCCGTGGTCACGGCGGTCTTGCCCTGCCAGTAGGCCTGGGCTTCCTTCATAGGCAGGGCCGTGGGCGTTACAGCGTCGGCAAATTCGCCGCCCTGGCCCACGGCCCACTGGCCATACAGGCTTGCGCCCACCAGTGAGCGGTGCAGCAGATCCTCCAGGCCATCGCCTTCGGGCATGGCCAGGGCATCGGCCAGCAGGAGCAGCGCGTCGTCCTGGGATTCCGCCCGCACCATCTGTGCCACAAGATCGGCGGCCAGGCCGTGCGCAAGCGCCTCGGCCTCGGGCAACAGTCCGTCGGCAAAGGCGTCGATGGCCTGTTGGCTGGGCGGGATGTCCGGCCCGTCGGCGTCAGCAAAATTGGCTGCCGCATGGTCGCCTGCCTGGGGCGGCGCGGCGGGTTGTGGTTCTGCCGCGTCGCCCTCCACATCAAACTCGTCCTCTGCCAGCCCGTAGCCGGAGACGAAATGGGCCTTCTTAAATTTGACGCCAGCGCTCTTGAGCTTGTTGTCCAGGTCCGCCTTGGCGGCGTAGTCTTCGGGCTCCACATAGGACCACATGGGGCTGTACACGCCGTCCCCGGCGTTGACCTGGGTGTAGACCCAGGCCAGGTCGTTCATGAACGTGGTTACCAGCGCCTCGTCCGCCTCGGCGTAGTCGGCCAATACGTTGCCGTGCTCCTTGGCGGCGGCGTAGGATCCACTCGTGCCCACCTCGGCGGTCAGGGTCTGGCCCATGAGCACCTTGGATATAGCGGCGTTCCAGGTGGCGAGCAGCTGCGCATGCACGTCGCCCGATTTTCCCGACGCCTCCACGATCTGCACTTCTGCCCCGCCGCGCACCACAGCCACGGCGGACTGCACCATCGCGGTCAGCGAGGCCAGCATCTTGCCCTGGTCATCCGGGGTGCCCGAAGTCTTGCCCACCACCCAGGGAGTGCCGAACCGCTCGGCGAAATTCATCCAGAACTTGATGGAGCCTTTCTTGAACGCCACGGGCCACAGGCAGCGGGACAAGAGCCGCAGGCCGTAGGGGTTGGCGTAGGTGGGGAAATGTCTGGCCGTGACGAACTTGCCGAACGGCACCGGCTCGCCATCCGCAATGCCCAGGGCGCGGAACGACAGTTCGTTTTTCGTGTTGTAGCCGAACCAGGCCCTGGGCTTGGGCACCACGCCGACCAGGCGCAGCCGCGACCCTGCGGGTTCCCACAGCAGCTCGACCACGGTGCGGCCAAAATAGGGCGCGTCCAGGATCTCGGACACCAGGTTGTAGATGTCCGCAGCCTCCAAGTCCTCGACCAAAGCGGCGCAGATCCGCTCCGCCTCGGGCGTGGCGTCCTTGCCCTTGGGTTTGCCTGGCGCAAAATCGTAATCCGTTTTGTTGAGTGTCTTGAGCTTGCGCGACTGCATGGCCATTGTGACCTGGTCGTCGGCGGTCAGGTCGTCGAGCACATCCTCCCACTCCATGCGCTTGCGCAGGATGGGGTCCGGGTCGGGCAACATGCCCATCCAGCCCAGCAGATCAAACCCCTGCGCGGTCTCGCGCGTGGAGATCTCGGACAGCAGGGCCTCGCGGTTGGGATTGGAGCCGAACTCCATGAACGCTCCATTAGGCAAGTACAGACCACGTCCGATCATGCCATGTCTCCTGCGACCTGATTGTTGACCGCCCGGAGGCGGGGCGTTACAGGAAATAGGATATCCGTAACAAGACAAACCCTTAAGGAGACAGCATCATGGACACAGCCACCCTGCAGAGAGAAATCCTCAAAGAATTGAATGCACAAGGTGAAGCGGTTGGCCATCCTGGCGCAATGGAGGCGGATGCGCTTGCCCACCGACTGGGGGTTGATGTCGAGTCGGTGAAAAATGCCATTGGTCGTCTGGATCAACGCGGCCTTGTGGGTAGTGAGTTTCAATACAATTCGTGCTTCCTCAAGGGCGCGGGCTATGAGTTCTTGGAGAAGGAAGCCCAAGAAACGGACCGTCTCCAGGAAATCAATATGACTTTCAATGCCCCTGTTTCCGGCTCTGCCATTGCAGCCGGGGGCTCCCAGGCAACGGTTGCAAACAACGGTGCAACCTTCTTTAATGAGCTTCAGCAACAGATCGAACAGGCCGACCTTTCCGAGGAAGAAAAGAAGGGGCTGCTTCAGGCAGTATGGAAGCTCGCGAACAATCCCTGGGTGACCACAACGGCCGGGGTGGTGTTGGGTAAAATCCTGGGCAGCTAGCAGGTTCATCAGTACCCCCTGAACATGTTTTGCGTTGCGCGTGGCATGGCCGTGGCCACGTGGCATTCGCCGCCCGCATCTATGGTCTTGGCCGCGTACACGGCCAGGGCGGCTGCTACGCCCGCGTCGCCGTGGCGTTTTTCCTTGCCGTCCCTGGTGCGGGTGTCGGGCAGCTTGGGCACTCCCTTGACCACGCGGAAGGCCCGCAGGTCGTCGAGGTGCTTGTCATCCTTGGGCAGGGTGATGGTGCGGTCCTCAAGCTGCGCCTTGAGTTTGGGCATGTGCTCCCGATACCAACTCTCGGACAGCATGACCTCGGCGATGAGATCGGCGCCGTAGTGTTGCCTGGCGAACTCGGCCAAGGCTTGGCCGTTGCCGCGTGCGTCAAAGGCCGCGCCGGAAAAGCGGGGCACCCTGTCCAGGATGAAGCTGACCACCTGTTCCTGGGTGCGGAAGGGCGTGTTGCGCAGTTCGACCACGAACGGCGTCCACAGCGCCAGGCTGCCCAGTTCTTGGAGCGGCCAAAGCACGGTCAGGTCGCCGCTGCGGCCAAAGTCCTCGCCCATGTAGCTGCGCGGGGAAGACAGCAGCGCGGCCAGCAACGGCGCAAGGTTCGCCTCGCACCAGTCGCGCGTCTCTCGGAAGGCGCGCCCCAGCTCCCAATCCACAAAATCAGCGGGCGGCTCCCATCGCACCACGGGGATGCCGTCCTTCATGCACGCTTCGATGATGTTGCGGGTCAGATAGGAGCCGCTGCCGCGCGCGGGAATGCAATCAAGCTCTTCGTCAGCCCCGTCTCCGTAGATGCCGTATGTTTCGGCGATAAACGCCTCCTCACCCTCCGGCGTCCAGGCGTTGCCAAGCTTGCGGCATATCTTGCGGTAAAGCCCCTGATGCACGGCATCCAGGAATGTGACGCGGTGAACAACCGCCCCCGGGCGTTTCCCAGCCCGGATGTCTTGGATAAGCTGGTTGAACGGCGTGTCCTCGCCGTTGTGCGTGGAGATGAGGCGAACAACCGCACCCCATATCAACAAAGCCAACGCGGCCTTGAGCAGTTCGTCCAGATCGTCCACAAAGGCGGCCTCGTCGATGATGACCTTGCCCTGCTTGGACCGCAGCACGCGGGGGTGCGAAGGCAGCCCGGTGACCCTGTGGCCGGACGCGAACTTGACGCGGTACACGGTGATGGATCTCTGCTCGTCCCCATCCTGGAATATCTCGGAGCCTTCTTCCATGTCGGACGCAACCAGGCCGTAGACACCGGCCCAAAACGCCACGTCCTTAACGAACTGCTCGGTCATCTCCTTGTTGTAGGAGACATACCAGACATCCATGCCCCCTTCCGTCGGAGCTTTTGACGCAAGCAGCGCATCCTCCGCCGCGTCGCCCCAGGACAGGCCTATGCGGCGGCCCTTTTCCATGACCGCCAGCTTGGCCGTTTCCTGGTTCCAGGCCACCTGGTAGGGCAGCAACAAGGCGTCGTCGCAATACCGTGGGCCGAGATCCCGCTCGTCCAGGTTCTGCCCGATGTCGTCGCTCATACCTTGTACCCCAGCATCCTTTCGATCTCCTCGCGGGTGCGCCGCGCCATGCCGCGCGGGGCCTCGTCCCTGACGCCGCCTCCGGCCTGGGCCCGCATCTCCGCCGCCATCGCAAGGGCGCTGCGAATGTTGGCCACCGCCTTCACATCCAGGCTGGCCGGATCGGCCAGCGCCATTCTCAACTTGAGTGTCAACGCCTCCTCGAGCGCGGCGGCCGCGTCGGCGGGCGTCAGGATCTCGCGTTGCGGCAGCTCGCCCCGGCTGGCCAGGGCCTCGCCAGCGCGGGCGGCCTTGGCCTGTTCCAGCGCCAGGCGCTCCAGGCTGGCCACGGCGAAGCCGACCTGGGGATCCTTGGAGTCGATGAGCGCGAGCAGCATCTTGTGGCGGGCCTCGACCGTCTTGACGCGGATCTCGCTCTCGGTCTTGGCCAGGTCCTCGCGCTTGCCCGACCACCCGTACTTGGCGGCCCAGCGCCAGAGCGTGGACTCGGCCACGTCCACGCGTTCGGACACCTCGCGCATGGACAGTCTGTCCACCACGTACAGGTCCTGGGCGCGCCAGACCGTTGCCGGATCGTGCTCCTGGCCCACCCGCTACTCCTTGCCAATCACGGCCGCGATGGCGGCCAGCTTGGCGTCGATCTCGGCCAGCTCAATGAGCTGATTGGCCAGGGCCAACGCCTGCGCCGCGACCAAATCGCCGGGCAGATCCTTGATGTCGGCGATGGGATCCAGGAGACGACGGATGTTGTCGCGCAGGGCGATAAGTTCCGCTTCCTTCTGGAGGCGGACGCGGCGCAGCTCCACGCGGCGGCCCAGGTGTTCGGTGTATTCGCTCATCGTTTTCCCTTGCTCTGTTCGCGGGCCACGGGGCACCACTGGTTGTTCTCCACAAGGCCGCACAACCTCGCGATGGCGGCGGTATTGGTGACCACGATGTCTTGCAACGCCTTGGCCACACGATCCCAGCTTCGCACCAGCTCCACGTTGTCGTTGTAGTGCCCCTGCTGGATGCGCACCGCGTCACCATAGGACGCCAGAATCGCGTCCATTTCCGATCTCCGACGCTCATCGCGGGCATATGTGTCCTGCATCAGATCCCGCAGCTGATGGGCGCTGGCCTCCCTATCCTTCGCAGCCGCCAGGCGCATCTCTTCGATGATGGCGGAGGTGTCTTCCCGGTAGGCGTTCAGCGCCCGGTTCTGTTTCGTCCCGTGCCAATAGGACAAGGCCAGAATGGCGATGAGCAGCACCACCGGCCCGGCCAAGGCGAGGGCCAGCAAGCCTCCGGGGCCGAGTCGGTCCACGACCTGGGCGATGGCCACCAGCGCCGTGGCCACGGTTTTCAGGGTGATGGGGTCGAGTTCCACTAGGCGCCTCCGGTTTTGATCTTGATGAGCTTGTCCATGAGCCCATCGGGCGCGTGCCCGGTGAGCTCGGTCAACTTTTCGGCGGTGCGCTTGCCCACGTAGGCGCGGTACATCATCAGGAACACGCCGGAGACCGAGGCGCAGGCCCAGGTGACCACCTGCACAAGGATCTCGCCTTCGGCGGCGGTGAGCGTCGCGCACAGCAGCAGCACCAGCAGCACCGCCGCGACACAGGCGAACACCAGCACCAGGGATCCGATGCCGTACACACGCAGCAGCATGGGCCGCGTGCGGCGCACGTACTGGTCTTCGCTGGCGATCTCGGCCTTGGCCAGGTCGCGGCCGCCCTGGGTGTCCGCCAGGCCCAACTCCTCCATGCGCTCGTCGTGCTCCAGCTTGCGTTGCTCCAGGGCCAAGCGTTGGTCCGGTGTAAGCGGCTGCTGTTCCACGCCGCGCAGACCTTCCGTCACCAGCTGCACGCCCTGCTGGATCTTGCTTCCCGTGTCGCCACCCACCACGGCGGCCACGTTCCCGGCCAGCTCCAGGCCGGACACGATGTTGCCCACGCCCGGCACCAGCTTGAGCAGGCTCTTGCCCACGCCCCACAGACTCATGCTTCCTCCTTGCGATTTGGGCGGCCCGGACACTCCTCGCCCGGGCACAGCTGCACGGGCAGGCCCGGCCCGGCGGCAAACAGGTGCGGACAGCCCGCGCAGCGGCCCGCCTCGAACGCCTCACGCTTGCTCATGCGGCCGCCCTTTCGAGATCCTCAATGCGGTGCAGCCCTGGCACATAGACCACACGGCCGCCGGAGCGGTATGCGGTAAGCACCTGGCGCCGGGACTCTTCGCCCTTGCCAGGCACGGACAAATGGATCCACTTGCCGAATTCGTAGATGAGCTGCTTGAAGGGCAGCCCGGCGGCCTCCACGGCCCGGGCTGCCTCCAGCAGATCGCCGGGCAGCCAGACATCGGCGGCCGAGGCCGTGCAGTGGTCGCTGGTGGGGCTGCCGCCGATGAGCCGGTTGAGCGGCTCGGGGCGGAATCCACTGGTCACGCTCACGGGCCGCGCCCAGATGACGGCCCGGGCGGGCTGCAGCACGGTCACCACTAGCCGCTGCACGTTGGCGTACTCGGCGGACCCGACGGCGATATCCACGGCGATGCCGTGGCGGGCGGCGGTTTCGGAACGGGTGAACTCGTCCAGGTAAAAATCGGGAGAGAGCTGAACGCGGTCCATTGCGTCTCCTCACGCAACAGACGCGGCCGACGGTCGCGGGGGTCGCGCAACCATCGGCCGCGTCGCGGCGTATGGGGCAATATGGAAAATCGAAGTATGCATCATGACCCCTTGCTGTAGGGTGTCAGAATGCAGGATCGAACAGCCTTTGCCACGTCCGCCATGCACGCTATGCAAATAATCTGCTGATAAATTGCGCGGATTTTCAGGCAAAGGGCGGGGCGGGCGCAGGAACAGCCCCGCACGATACAAGACGGGGGGAGGAAGGAAAAACTAGGCGGGAAGGCTGTCGAGGTGACGGCGCACGGATTCGGCCGTCACGCGCACCGGAGGAGTGCCGCCCGCCGCCACGTCCAGGACGCCGGTCTCCACAAGGTAGTATATCTGGCGGGGCGAAACAGCGAGCGCCCAGGCGGCCTCGTCCACCCGCAAGGGGCGGCCTATCGCCAGCAACTGGTCGACCGTGACCGTGGGCAGCTCGGCCAACGCCACGGCATAGGGGCGCAACCGGGCCGCGTGCATGGGCAGCGCGGTCTGGAATCCCGCAGGATTTTTCAAGGCGCAGGCCTTGGCGCAGCCCATGCACAGATAGGTCGCATCTCGCACGAACCAGGTTGGCCGTGCGCTCCGAGGGCAGGGTTTGTCTTCGTAGACATGGGCCTCCACCGGCCCGACGTAGAGCCGATACCCTTTGTCCAACAGCCGCACCGTGTCCCGCACAAGTCCTGATCTGGTCATGATGACGGCCCCCCTTTCTTGCCTTTGGTCCTGGACGCGGTGCGGTGCGGCGGGCGGCCGCACACGACCAACAGATCCACGGCCACATGGCGTTTGCCGTGGTAGCTGCACACCATCACCTGCCAGCGCCCGTCGGCGGCCAGGATCGGCGCGCCACTAATGCGGCACTGCTCATACAGCGGCTGGCCTGCCAACACCTCGCCCGTGGGCACCCGCACCAGCGTGCCGTCCGGTATCTCTGGAAGCGGCGGCGGCGCGGTCACCACCCTGTCCGGGGCGAGGCCCAGCAAGGCCAGCAGCCGCGCCCCAACCGAGGCGGCGTCCAGATGCAAGTCGCCGCCGTCCGGTGCGGCCACCCAGCGCCCATCGCGGCGCAGGCGGCACAGCCCCGCCTTGCCGCCCTTGTCGGGCCAGAGCCCGGCGTCAAAAACCTCGATTCTGACCGATTTCTTGCCCGGAATTTGGAGCAAGACCGCTGCAAGAGGTTTGCGTCTATCTGCCACGGCGACGTCCTTTTGTGACACCCGACTTGAGAAATCTGGGAGCCGGATCACGGCCCACTTGCTTCGCCGCCGCCTGGCATCCGTCATAGAAACGGGTCGCAGCCTGCACTGCTGTGCGAAGTCGGCTCATTGATTCCGTCCCCTCATGCTCGACGGCAGAATGTGCGGCGACCAAAACGCCGTGCAGCACCTTGAATTCATCACTCCCGACCAATACCGGGCTGGAACCTTCCATCATCGTCCTCCAGCACGCGCAACACCGCGCGGGCTTGTTTGGCTATCGTAAGGTTGCAGGCGCGGCAGCCGCGCCGGTCTGTGCGGCGGCACCGCTCGCAGGCCACGGCCTGGATCGCGGCGCGGACCCGCGCCTCCGGGTCCGCCGGGTCGTCCTGCAGGGCGACGCATATCCGCGCCACCTGCGTGTCCACATCGCCCCGATATCCGCCCGAAAGCACCCAGTAGACCGTCTGCCGGGGCAGGCCCGTGTCCCGGCAGAAGCGGTACACCGTGGTGTGCCGCTCCTCGATCCGGGCGCGCAGCGACGCGAGATCCGTTGCCATTACTCCGTATCGATCCCGCGCCGCCTGCAGCGTTGTTTCATGTCGTTGATGAGCGTGGTCAACGCGGCCTGGCTGTTCAGCCACAGGATGTCGTCAATTTTGAACTGCCGCTGGATCCGCGTGTTCAACCCAGCCAGGTTCCAGCCCAATGCCTTGGCCAGGGCCAGGGCGAGCCGCTTTTGCCGGGCGAACTGCACCGAGTCGTCAACCTGGATCCAGCCCACGTCCTTGCGCGTAGGCCCGCCCGCAGGCTTGCCCTTGCGCCGCCTGGGCTTGGCCGTCCACCCGCGTGCTGCGAAATGCCCCAGCAGGTCCACAAGCTGCGCGGCGGACAACTTGGTGGAACTGTCCACGCCGTAACGCTCTGCCAGCAGGGTGTAATAGGTGGTTTTGTCCAGGCCCAGCTGTTTGCGGGCTATCTGGGCCTTGGTGACCAGGTCGCGGCGGTTATCGTCAGGCATTTTCCACCTGCTTCCGCTTGAGCACCACGATCTCGTCGCCCGCCGCCAGTCTTGACCGGCCGGGAACCTGGCACAACCTGTCGCACCCAGGGCAGCGGACGGCGCTGCCAATGTTGCGCAGGCGGTGTAATCCAGGATATTTGCAGTCTTTGAACCCCTGTTCCACCTCAAACGCCGGAAGCTTGCCGGAATGCCTGTCGGTAGGCCGCAACGTCAGCCCACTATCCGCCACAGGGGGCGGTGTGGTGCGCGTCTTGACCCAGGCCTTGTCAGTCTTTCTCATGGTTGACCCCTTTGTTCTTTGTCGCCTCTGGGATGTCCACGCGATAGGAAAGCGGCCCCAGATAGAGCACGATGGACATCCGCTCTTCGCCGTCCTCGACGTATCTGTATCTTCCGTGGTCAAGGGTTTTGTAGGCCGCGACCATGCCCAGGGCGAACACGCCTACTGTCCAGAGCAATAGGGCGATCCCGACGGCCACGTTGACGGGCCATCCTTTGCCTAGCGCGAGTCCGGCAAACGCCCCCATGCAAAGGATGGTGGAGCAAACCAGCATCAGATTCCCCATGAACTTACCCATCCTTCTTGCCGCATCAGCACACCCTACCCACCGCCACCACGGTGACCACCACGCCGCGATCCAGCAGCACCCGCACGCCCTGCGCCGAGCACCAGACACGCCCAGCCCACGCCGGGGACCACACGGCTGCCGTGCTGGCCACCGCGTGCTGCACGGCCTCGAACGGCACGCCGCGCTCGGCCATGCGCCGCATGGCGTGCGTGGACAGCCTCAAGGGGCGTGATGCCGGGGCGCTGGCCATCTTACCTGCCCGCGCCCTTGGCCACGGCCACCGTGACTGTCACGTTGTTCGCAAGAGCCTGGCGCAGCAAAAATTTGACTTCATCCTCCACCGTCCGGTAATCGCGCACCGCCGCCTTTTCCAGCAGCCCAGGCAGATCCCTGTCGCGCTGTGTGGTGAGATCCAGCACCAGATACCCGGCAGCCGGTTGGGGAGCGTGATCCGCAACCGCCTGTCCCGGCTCGGGAACGGGTGTGGCGGCCAAGGGCGCGGGGGGTGGGGCGGCGGCCTCCGGCAAGGAAGCTGGTGCTTCGGGCGTTGGCGGCGGGACCGGGGAGGCCGTGGCCTCCGGCTCTAGCTCTGGCGTCGGAGCCGTTGCAGGGGCGGCCTTCCGGGCCTGGACTCTCTTGCGGCCCCTGCCGCCGTGGCACTTGTGGCACAGGTCAGGATCCCGTTGCAGCAACGTCTTTTCCTCGCCGCATTCGCTGCAGATACCCTTGGGCAACGTCATGGTGTCCTCCTCGCTCTTCTGGATGGGGGTATGGTAAGCGACCCACGGCTTCGGCCTGCAGGCGGCACACCTGCCGATGTTGTCCAGGTCGGTGGCTTCACGGCCGCACACCGTGCATTGCAGAACTGCGGCCTTCGCAGGCAGCCCTCCACCCCGCAGATGTGCGGACTGGGGGCACTCCCTGCAGACGCCGATGACAGCCGAATCCACGGCGGTGCAAATCAGCGATGCACACGCCGCTGGCGACGCGGCAACACCGGTATGCGGACAAAAGGCCATATTCTCACCTTGGCTGCTCATTAGGGCAGTTTCGCTATGCGTCAGGGGATGGAGCAGAAGGAGCCAACTCCAGACCCTCAATGGTTTTCAGATGCCGGATGAGGTTCTTGATAGACCTCCAATACGGAGTCAAGTAGGTGTAACTTTTATTCAAATCGACACCTGCAGACTTTAGCGCACGCTTTCCAAGTTTTTTATAAGCGGCTTTGTCCTTCTGTCTAAAAAGCGCTTGCTTCTCGTGATTGAGGAAAATCTGTTGCGGGTATGTTTGTTTAGAATTCAGCCACGCACCGCAAAATTCACCGTCAACATAGGTCATAAGGACGTTTTTGAATGGCGTTTCCCGCCGCATTACATAGGTAACGACAGTATCACCAAGGCGGAATTCAACTCCCCTCCAAAGGCTTGCAAGCCTTTCCTCAACTTCTTTCCATTGCTCCTTGGTGATCCCCATCACGACTCCTACGGCTGCTCATCAGGCCGAAGCCGCCACGCTCCGGCGACCGCCCGTGGGCGGTTTCGCGCTAGGCGAATTGCACCTTGCCCTCTTCAATCCATGCCTCTGGGATGTAGCAGTGGGGCACAAGGCCGCAGCATGGGCACGTCCATTCGAGCTTGAGCCACCAGGCGTCCTCGGGGCCAAAGCTCGTCAACGGTATGGGGCCATGCATTGTTTCCTTGGCCCGCAGGCGACGAATAATGGTCACAGTGGCATTGTGCGGCGGGTTCTTTCCCAAGTTATCGAGGAACTCGACCAACAGCTTGATCTGCTTTCCTGGAAGGTCTTTCTTCAAATATTTCATGCTTTTTCCTTGTTTCGCGTCGTCAATTTGTTGAGCAGCTCCACCAACCGCTGCGCCACCCACCGCGCCCCGTTCTCTTCATGCCCCGGTATGCGGAATACCAGGCAGACCAGGCGATCCACCTGCGTATCCTTGACCGCCCACTGCCCGGCAACGGCGCGGGATATGGCAAAGCGCTCTGCCACCTACGCCTCCGCATCCAATCGTTCCACCGCCACACCGGACCACAAGTACCCGTCCACGCCGTCGGGCAGGCTGCCGTCCAATTCGATGGGGCCCACACCTGGGGCAAAGCGCTCGCCCGAAGCGGCGTACGTGGCGGCGCGCTCAACCAGCAGGTCCAGGGACCGCTGCCCGCTCTCGCGCTGGAACACGTCCAGCAACTGGTCCACGTCCGCCTCGCCCCCATAGATGGTCACACAGCACGAGTCGGACGGCCCCGCCAGGTAGTGCTTTCCCGTGGCCAGAATGCTCCCCATGTCGCGCCTAACGGTCTTTCCAAACGCCACGGCTGCCGCAAAGGCTTCATCCTCGTCTTTCGCCTCGGGCACCCCCGGTACAAGCGGGGTGCGGTTGTCGTAAGCCCACCTGGCCACCGGGCACACGGCTCGCCTCAACGCGCCTTCCGGCCCCTCCGCAAGGCGCAGCGCATCATCGGGACACACGTAGTCGAACTCGATCACCCCGTTCCGCCAGCAATATGCAATCATGTCCGCCTCCTATGCGTGCGCGCACGCGGCAGGGTGAAAGACGGGCGTGGCCAGCAGTTCCACGCGGTCCACGCCTGGGTTCGACATCTCCACCAGCCGGTCGATGGCCTCGAGCATCGCCAGGCCCACCACGGTGGACGGCTCTCCCAGCCGGTGCGTAATCAACAGTGTGACAGGCGCGTACGTGGCGTTGAGCCACTGCGCGGCCAGCGTTAGCGCGGTCTTGTTCGCCGCGTCCAGGCGCACCAAGTCCAGCTGTTGCGCTATCCATTCGGCCAGTCCCGCCGCCTGGACGGGCGGGCAGTCCACCGCGTTCGCGGCCAGCCACCGTTCGAGCATGGCCCGGCCTTCACGGTCCTCCAATGCGCGTTGCAACAAGTTCTTCCACATCATGATTGACCCCTTGGCTGCTCATCAGGCCGGAGCCGCCACGCCCCGGCGACCGGCCCGCAGGCCGGTTTCGCTCCCGCCGTCAGGCCACAAGCACCGCTTCGGCCACCTGCACCAGCGCGGCAACCGCGCTGCGCTGCGACAGTCCGCCTGCGACCAGATCGTCGGCCAGATCCGCGACCTCTTCCGCATCCTCCGCCGCCTGCTTCACCTGCCCGGCGGACAGGCACCCGCGCAGGAGGCCGATGGCGGCCTGCACCTGGTCACAGCGCGGCTGGCCGTGGCGCTGGTCGTTGTACTGCGCGCCCAGCAAAAACATGTACGCCAGCCACCGCCGGGACAGACCAAGCTGCATCAACTCGCCCGCCCTGGCCTCCAGCACCAGGACGGCC
Organism: Desulfovibrionaceae bacterium; assembly: GCA_050251715.1. Lineage (GTDB taxonomy): Bacteria > Desulfobacterota > Desulfovibrionia > Desulfovibrionales > Desulfovibrionaceae > JBFWMG01. The sequence continues at coordinate 80,336 of JBFWMG010000006.1, forward strand.
TGGTGCACGAGCGAGCGGGCCTCATCGTCCAGCCCGCCGGAAAGCACCGCCACGGCCTCGGCCAGGGTCTTTTTCAATCCGCCGTTATCCACGTGTCCCTCCTCGTTTCCGGTAAGGTGTGATGGGGTAAACGTCCGCACCAGCCGTTGCGCCAGGTCGTCCCCGTCCTCGCATCCCTGCGCCTCCAGGAATGCGGCCAGCTCCGGCAACTGTTGCTCCAGATAGCGGGGCAGCAGCACCCAGGCCGCAAGCAATCCGCGCCCGGCCATCAGGCGCACCGCTCCGGCATGCGATCGGCCAGATCCCCCGCGTCTCCCTTGAAACCGCTGATGCGCACCGGCTCCACCAGCCGCAGCAGCACGCCGGGCCTTCCCTCCAGGTCGATACGGCCCACCTTGTCCACCAGCCGGGCGGGGCCGCGCGTCACCGACCTCCCGACGCGCCTGCCCTCGGCGTCGTACAGAAACACCTCGGTTCCCGGGGGATAGTCCGCGTTCCACAGCTTGACGCCGATCAGTTCCTGGTACTCGGTGCCCGGGTCGCGGCGGCTCATGACCGGCCTTCCTTGTTCAGGTCGTAGCTGATGGCCACGGCCCGCCTGCGTTCCGTGCCAATGGCCGCCAGCTTGTCGTCGTGCCAGGCCTCGATGGCGTCCCAGTCCACGCTGCGCTCAACGCGGACGCCATCGCCGTAGCCCAGCGCATCGAGGGCCGCGACCGTGACCGTCTTGGCATGCGTCACCCGTGTGCCCTCTGTCAGCACCAACGCCCCCCGCGTGAGCGCCACGCGGTCCGCCTTGGCGAACAGCGTGCCCCGTTGCGCCTTGGCGTGCTTCTCAAGCGCCTTTTCCGCGCCCTTGAGCCCGTCCTTGGCGGTCTGCACGCGCGCGGCCCATCTGGCCTTGACCGCGTTCAGTTCCGCGTCCACCGCGTCCACGACTTCCCGTGCCGCAGCCTCGGCATCGGCCACAGCGGTCAACAGCGCATCAGCGCGGACGTGGGCGGGCGTGGGCAGGTTCGTTTTAGGCATTGCCAGCCTCCCCCGGCATCAGGTTGAGTTGGATCTCGGCCAGCAGCGAGGGCAGCGTGGTGTTGCGTATCTTCGCGGCCAGAGCCAGCTTGCGCAGAGCCTGGACACGCAGCCTGGTGCAGTAGTCGTCCAGGTCGCTGCGCGTGGTGGCCAGGTAATAGCCGCCGCCCGTGCCGGAAGAGGTCATGCCGATGGCCACGCCCTCGGCGCGCAGGGCCGTGATGTGCTTGCGCAAGCGGCGCGTCCCGTTGATCTTGCCGTGCGGTGCATGCCCGAACACGGCCTCGTACAGCGTGGCCATGCCAATGGCCCTGGGCGCGCTGGGATGCCGCGCCAGTTTTTTCATGATCGCGGCCTGGATCTCGGCGTCGGCCAGTGGTTGGTCCTTGCTACTCGCCATCGTGGTCCTCCTTGAAATTGAGCACTGGAGCCCCCTCGTACACGGTCACCCGCCGCAGCAGCGCGGCCAGCTCGCCCAACCCCGCGTGCACCTGGCGCAGCGTCGTCCACACCTCGGGCGACACCTTGTCCGCCACCTCGATCACCGCCGCCTGCAGGCGGTCCAACTCCTGCGCGGGCTGCAAAGGCTGATGCGGCCTCATTCCTGCGCCTCCGTGGTTTCAGGTTCCCCAAACCGCTCCAGCAGCGCCGCGCACGCGGCGCGGATCTTCGCCGCCGTAGCCGTCCGGCCCGGATCCCGTTCCATGAGCGCCCGCACGATCTCCACGCCAGCCCGGCGTTCGCGTGCAAACGGGTCGCGCATCGGGAAGCTGGGCCACGGCGTGTCGCGCTGGGCGCGGCCCTCGGCCGTCACGCGGTAGAGGTGGGCGTTGAGGTGTTGGCCGTGGCGGGCGATGAACCCCTGTTCCTGTAGCCAGGCCAAAAATTTGCGGACCTGGCCCTCGCTGCACAGAGCCACCCGGGCGATGACGGCCACGGTCCACCCTGGCTTTTGGACCGTGATCGCGCGCCACATGCGCACGTAGGTCTTGCCCGCCCGCCGGACCGTTTCCGTCTGGAAATCCGGGTTGTAGGTGTACACCCCCTTGTGCTCGCGCCGCAGCTCGCCGCTCTTCATCATCTCGCGGATCCGGTCGTACACGCGGTCCCGTTCGGCTGTGGACTTCGCGCCTACGGCCTGGCACACCGCCGCCGCGCAGATCGTCCCTCCCTGCGCGGCCAGTTCCTGGATGGCGGCGCGCAGCATGCCCATGCCAGCGCTACGCATCATGCCCGCACCCCCCGCACCATCGCAGCGTCCACCTCGTGCGTCTCCGCCGCCGCTGCGGCCTGTTCCAGGCTCAAGAGCATGTTGTGCGCCTTGCGGAACACGCCCTGGGAACGCTGGGCCAGCAAGGCGCAGGCTTCGGGCGTGAGCGACAGCCCGGCGGCCTCCTGCGCGTACAGCAGGATGTCCGTGGCCGTGATTTTCTCAAACGCGACGCGGTATTCGTCCGGGATGCGGCCGCCGATGCGCTCGCGGGCGTCCAGCTTGACCGGCAGCCCGGGCTCGCCGATGAGCACGATGGGCGTGCCGGTGCAGTCGTAGATGTCGCGAAGGTCTTCGATGCGCTTGATGGCCAGGCGGTCCGCCTCGTCCATGAAGATGACCTGCCCGGGCTCATCGTCCAGCAGCTTGATGATGGCCCGCTTGCAGCGCTGCGACCCGTGCGGCGTGCCGCCGCCAAGCGACTCGCACACCGACTGCAACATCCCCGACTGCGACCAGTCCTCCCACGCCCGCAGATAGACGCCGCCGTGCTCCGCGTAGCACTGCTGCGCGGTCAGGGTCTTGCCCAGTCCGGCCGCGCCCCACACCGCCACCATGCCCGGGCGGCCACGTTCCGTGTCCAGAGACTGCCGCATGACTGTTCTCATCCTCGTCACGTTGCCCGTTTCGATAAACACGCCTTTCTTCATGGTTTAGACCCCTTATGCTGTTTTGCGGTACAGGCGGCGCAGCGGCTCGTATCGGCGCGCCGCGACCTCCAGGTATTCGTCCGTTTGCTCGTACTTGCGCATCCACGCCGCATGCTCCTCGGTGAGCGGGATGCCCTGGATTACTTCGATCTCGAACAGGGCGGCGTACTTCTCCAACGGGCTGGCGAAGAACGCGGGCACTGTGTAGGCGGGCCGGGCTTCCGCCGCCTCCAGCGCCTTGCGCCGCGCCGCCTCCAGCGCCTCGCGTTCGGTCTCGGTGATGGTCGGTTCGGGAAGGGGCGAGGCTGCGGCCTTCTTGGTTGGAGCCTGGAACGTGGTCCGGCGCTCGGCCAGCGGGCGCATGTGCGGCAGCTCGTGCAGCACGGCGGCGGCGGACGGGACCACCTTTTCCGCCAGGCGCAGGGTGGACCGCTTGAGCGCCGCGTGTTCCTTGTGCGCGGCCTGCAGCTGCTGCAGGTCGAACTCGGTGCCCAACTCCGCTGCCAGCGGATGCATCGTGGCCACGGGCCTGGCCACGCCCATAAGGTGGCCCTCGTCGTAGATCCACACTTGCGACAGGTCCGTGTGCGAGTAGTAGACGGTCAGCGTCTTGTTGATGCCGTACAGGAAGCCAGCCTCGAATTCGCAGCCCAGCATCCGTATGCGGCACCGCTGCGGCGTGACCTGGCGCCGGTACAGGAAATGGCGCGACAGGGCGGCCATCTCGGCCTCGTCCATGCCCGGGCCGCGTCCGGCTTCGTACATCGCCAGCGGCGTGGTGCCGGGCCGCGTGGGGTGGGGTTGCTGCCCCTTCCAGTACGCGAAGGCCGCCACCATCCGCTTGGCCTCTTCCAGGGTGGGCACATAGTCGTTGTGCCGCGCCTGGTGCCACCTCTCGTTGCGATGCAGATGCGCGGGCTTGTGGTCGATGTCCGCGCCCACGTAGCTGTCCACCAGCCGCGACGCCTGCCGGTCGAAATCTCCCCACCACCGCTCCACGATCTTGGTGCGGGCCACGTAGGGGGCGGAGTGCTGCACGTGGATCCCGAGGCGCAGGTACAGGCCGTCGTGCTCGGCCATGTCCGCCTCGGCGGAAAAATACTGGTTGTTGAATGCCCGGCCATTGTCCAGATACACCGCTCTGGGCTTGCGCCCCAGGTTCTGTATGGACCGGAACAACGAGGCGGCGATGGCCTGCGTGTTCTCCTCGGGCATAATCTCGAAGGCCACGAACATCCGGCTGGCCCAATCCTGCCAACCCACCAGGGTCATGCGGCAGGGCTTGCCGGTCTCCGGGTTGATGACCATGAAGTTCATGCGGTGCCCGTCCGACACCAGCACGTCGCCCACCTGCAAAATCTTGTCGTCGCGGGTCAGGTACGGGCCCACCTTGTCCTCGAGCGCCTTGTGCCCCTCGCGGTGCAGCACGACCAGGTCGTGGTTGTAGGCGTCGAACCGCTGGAAAAAGCGGCGCACCGAGGCGTAGGTGGGGACGGCAACGCCCTGGCGTTCCAGGAGCAGCGCCATGCCCTGGCAGGCCAGGCGCAGGCTCGGCTGGTTGGGCTGCAGGTAGGCTTTCAAAAACGCCTGCTGCGCCTCTTCGCTGATCTGCCCCAACCCCTTCTTGCGGCCGTTTGACCAGCCGCCGCGCCGGTCGGCCAGCGCTTCCATGTTCTGGCGGTTGTCGCGCAGCGCCTTGTCCCAGCGGTATAGGGTGGGCTGGCTCACGTCCCCCAGCGCCTCGCGCACCTGGGGCAGCAGCAGGCCGGAGCCGTAGGCCACCAAAAACGCCTGCGTCGCCTCGCGCGCCGTCGTGCCGCCTTTGGCCTGCCGCGCCACGTGCGCCCGCCATTCGCTCACCAGCCGATAGCGCGCCTTCGCCTTGGAGTACGACCAGTCGGGCACAACGGCGTCGGAAGCTTGGGCGCGGATGGCGGGCGTGGCGTCTTCCGCCGCCCTGGCCAGCGCCACGTGGATGGCGGCCCGCGTCTCGTCGGGCATCGCGGCCACCAGCCACTCGCTCCCGCCCCCGCGCCCGGCCCGGGGCCGCGCCTGCCAGGCCTCGCGGTGGGCACGAGTGCGCAGTGCCCGTTCGGTCTGCCCGAACAGGATGGCAAGCTCCGCCGCCGTGTATGCTTCCTTGATCGCTGTCATGCGGTTTCCGCCTCCTTGCGGCGCAAGAGGATTGCGCATACAGAGGTGGCATGAGCGTATTCGAATGGACTTCCGCCATGCTGGGCATGCTTGGATTCGCCCTGGGCGTCCTCAACCTGGTGTGGATGGTGCGCAGGCAATCCCCGAATCTTTCCGTTGACGTTCCGGTGGCCCGGATGTTCAAGGCCCACCTGGAGAGGCGGTGCGCCGTCCCCGAACTGTTCGAGCGGGATGTGGTCGTTTTGGATGTGCTCGTGGCCGTTTCCAATGTCTCCCAGGTCGGGAACACGGTTGTCTCCGTGGAAAGTGGCATGCGCTACAATCTCGTGGCCTTCGGGGAAGAGGATGTGCTGATCGTTGGCGAACGGACGATAGATGTGTCCAAGATTTATGGTGACGATCGAATATTGAAGGGGCCTATCGTCTTCCAGCCTCGGGATGCCATAGGAGGAAAGGTTCCCGCCCGCCTCGCTCCTGGCGACCGCATCGAGGGCGCGCTTACTGGAGAGATCAAGCAGGGAGATTCCCCGCTTGGCGAATCGTTCGATCTCGATGTTCTGGTGAGGGATGCTCATGGGAAAACCTACAAGAAAACAGTTCGTGTTAACCGCGAAGAACCCATCGATCTATCCACGTTCCCATTAGACGAAGGCGTATGCCCGTGCATAAAAGCCTGTTCCATATGAACAGCTTCAACTTGGCCTTGAGCGAAACATTCATCCCCGGCACCCACTTTCCTTCCGTGTTCTTGAAGCACACCTGCACGTTTCCGGGCTGATACCACGCCATCACGCCACCTTCCCTTCCTGTTGAGGGTCGAACAGATACCGTTCCGGCACGCCTATCTCCCGCAATTTGTCCAGCACGCGTGGGCTGTGCTTGGTGCCGCGCAACGTCCCGCTCACCAGCTGCGACGACACCCCCAGCTCCCGTGCAATGGCCGACGCGTTCAACCCCTCGCGGTCCAGGTATTCCTGGATGCGCCACCGCACGTTGAACCGTTTCAGGCCAAGCCGCTGCCGCAGCCCGGGCCGCCGCACGTCCATATTCGCCGCCTCACCCATTGATATCCTCCTCAAGTCTCCGCTTGCGCTTCCGCGCCTGCTTCTCATGCACGCACGCCTTGCCGTAGTCGCGCAGCCGCTTGTCCTCGTCGGTCATCACGTCCAGTCCGGCCCCGCGCAGCAGCACGCGCAGCGGTTCCACGTTTCCCGTGGCCTGCACAAAGGCCGCCACCGCCAGCAGCGACGGTGTGTGGTCCCGGTCGCTGGGCGAAAGCCATTTGTCGAGGGTGTCTTTCGAGATTGCCTTGGCGTTCCCGGCGGTCAGCCGCACGCCAGCCGATGCGGCCACAGCGTTGATCTTGTCCACCAGCAGCTTGCGCCCGTCGTCGTCCGTTCCCGCCGCGCGGTGCATCGCCGCGCGTATGGCGGGAACAAGCCCGGCCAGATGGCTGGCCGCGTCGTTGTCGAAAAGGGAAGCCTGCTTCAGCATGGTTCACCGTCCGCTGCTGGTGGGGGTCGCCGTCCAATCGTTCCAATAGGCTGGACGTTGACCCGGATGTGCGGGCGGGGTAGGGTTCATTTGCTAGTTGAACTGTAACCGCTCGCAAGTCCGGTTTAGGCTAAATAAGGGCCGTGCGCAACAAAAAAGTGACTTCCGACTTAAAAAAGGTCATTTATTTTGTTCCGTGTGTGATTGCTGGGTATTACGAGAAATGCCCGCTTCCGAGTTAGCTTCCGACTTCGAGCACAACAACTCGGAAGTTGCCACCATGAGTATTGGCGCTCGCATTCGAGCCATCAGAGGGGCATTGAGTCAGGAAGAGTTTGCTCGAAGTATTGATGCGAGCAAGACGGCTATCGGAGCCTATGAGCGGGATTCGTCACAACCAGGTTCAGCCGTTATTATTGCCATATGTGGGCTTTATAATGTCGAACCCAAGTGGCTACTCACCGGCGAAGGCCCGATGCAGCCAGGAGAGAGTCCTGCGCCGCCCAATGCGGCGACGCCCACGCCAGGCGCACCCACAGGCCAATGCCCACGCTGCGCTCAGCTGGAGACCGAGCTGCGCGACCTGGCCAAGGAGAGCCGCGAACTGAACAAGGAACTGCGCGAGCAGCTGCGCGCCAAGGAAGAGCTACTCCGTCAGAACGGGGATCTGCGTGTCGAGGTAGAGCAGCTCAAAGCCCGCGCCGCACCAACACCAACGGGTGAAGACGAGCTAAGCCAGTGCGCATGAAGGTCCTCAAATTCAGAAAAACGAAAAACCCCACTGACCGCTCTATCAAGTCAGACCAGTGGGATTTTTTTGACCAACTATCATAGCCTTTGCGTATCATGCAAACTGAAAGACGTCCCGAATTACGGTCTTGCTATCGTTTAAAATAATTAACAAGTAGTCAGAGCCTGCGTATTTGTTGACGGTGTATATTTTGGAACAGATAAGACGTGCAACAGCTAGAGGTGTAGCATGCTACGTAAACTGCTCAATCTTTTTTCTAGATCAGACGTTACTACAAATAAACAGCATCCCCACCCTGACGTTTCAACTCAGAATATTTCTTCGTTCGCAACAAAAGCAGATGTCATAACAAGAGCTTTTTACCGTGTAATGGATAATATCACTCCGTTATCAGCAGTAGACAAAGAACATATGTGTGCTGAATTTATATCTACACACCAGTCTGGACGCCCAAAAGCATCAATAGACGTCTGTCAAAAATGGCTGCCAGAAGATACTTGGGGATGGCCCTGGTTCGATGAATGGATGTCTATCTTCCAAGAACAAGAGCAATGGCCGTACATGTGGAAGCAACTTAACCTGAATAGCCAAGAACCTGTTGAGCCAAGCTCAATTGAAGATGCTGTTTCTATTTTGACGGTCGCTGAGATGAGAACAATTTACAAAACAAACACAATAAAAGTGAATCCAGCTCCAAAAAATAGGGCTGACTTTGAAAACGCAATTTCTACACACTGTACTATTGAGCATATAGCAGAGCTGACAGCATCTAGAATCAAACTATTAAAAGAAGAATACACAAAAAAAATGGCTAGATCGAGAATTGAAATACTGGCGCACACCTTGGACAAAATGGCTTACACATTGCGAGACGAAGAGCAGAGAGAGAAATCCGGCGGACTTAGCCATAGAGGATACAAACTGACGCTATCTTCAAGTGGCTGCCCAGTTGAAGATAGTATTGCTCAGGCCGAACTCAAAAAAGGGAAGACTCCACCGTTTTTTCCTGGCGACAGGTCATCTCTTCGTTGGAAAAAACGTTAAATAATCATGGCGATAAAGAAGAATATTGCCCATGATAGCCTGTCGACAAGCGTTTCTTTGCTTGAATTTCAGAGCAAGATTTTGCTCTTTTTAAGTGTCGTTGTTGCCGTGCTTGCGGCGGCAACGAGATTCTTATTTCGACTGTCAAAAACGGCCCGTTTTGCCCTGGGTATTCTCATCTTGCCCTCGCGCGCCAGTCCAACCCACCACCCCCTCTTCAACCCGCACCACTCCTAGATTTCACCCGCATTCCTCCGATTCGATCTAGGCTCCAAGCCCATTCTCATCTTCCCTGCCCCCTCATACACCACCATCCCCTCTCCCTTCCCAACCTCATCGCGCCGCGACCTCGACCTTGCCCAACCCTTACGCCGCCTACTCGGGTGCAGGGGTAGCACCCCTGCCGAGGTCCAGGGCAAGCAGCCCTGGTCGCGCCGCAGGCGCGAAATCTTCACGCCGTTTTCCGTTCGCCGTCCTCTTCCTCATCCCGCCATGCGCGCGGCCACGCCGTGCCAGTCGCACTTGTACAGGTCGCTGGCGATGGAGGGGAAATAGTCTTCTTCCAGGGCGGCGCGGATTTCGGCGGGCGAGGTGATGCCGTAGTAGGGCAGGGTCACGGCCAGCGCCTCGCGGGAGCAGGCTTCGGGCGGGGTCAGCAGATCGTTGCGACGCGTGCGCCACACGTCTTCCCTGGGCAGGCACCGCGCCCCAAAGACCATGAACTTGCGGCACGGCATGGGCCGCACCGCATACGCGGCGCACCCGCCTTCCACCAGAAAGGGGCATTCGTTGTCAGGGGTATTGGCCAGCCGCGCCGCCAGCTTGGCCCGTAGCGCGCCGTGCGTCATTTCCACGGCGAACCAGGCCAAGCCCGCCACTTCCAGCGGGGTGACGGGCACCACCTGATTGCGGCAGCAGTGGTCGCAGCCCGGCGCACAGGGCGGGGCAACGCCGCGCCGGGCGGTTTCCAGCGCCCGCGCCGCCGCCAGGCCCGCGTCAAGGATGTCGAAGGATGCGAACAGATAGCCGAGCCAGGGACGGCGCGCCGCATATGATCTGAAGCGGTGGGACAGGTTCCCGGCGGCGCGCGGCGTGGACATGGCGGCTAGTCGCCGTCTCCCGGCGAGGCGGCCACGGGGCCGACGGGGTATTTGCCGCAGCAGAATTTCTCGCCCTCGGGGCAATAGCCCAGGCGTTCGCATTTGGCTCCGGCCTTGCCGAAGATCATGGGCATTTCCGCCCGGCAGATGGCGAGCATCCTGTCGGCCATGGCGCGGATTTCCCACTGGGCGCGCATGCAGCAGCGCAGCTCGAAGAAGTGCAACAGGCTGCGGCAGTTCATGGTCACCACGATCTTGCTCTCCGCCGCCTGGGGCAGCACGAACCGGGCGTCCTCGTTGGCCTTGGACTTGCGGCCGGCGGCTTCGAGCATGCCCTTCAGGTCGCGGTAGGCGCTGCCCACTTCCTCGAGAAAGGCCTCGAACCGCGCCTTGGCCTCGGGAATGCGCTCGATGGCGGGCGGGATGATGTAGTCGAAATGGCTGCCGTCCACATAGCGTTGCGACTGCTGCGAATACGAGGCGATGCGGTGGCGCACCAGCTGGTGCGTGAGCGCGCGCGACACGCCTTCGATGGCAAAGGAGAAGCTCACGTGCTCGATGGGGCTGTCGTGGCCCGACTCCATGATCTTGGCCACGAAATCGGCCTGCGCGGCGTGGTCCACCTCGCCCGCCAGCAGCCGGGGCCACATGTCGCCCACAAAGCCGGGGTGGTAGCATTGGCGGAAGGCCGCATAGATGAGGGACAGGCCGTTGGGGGTGGCGGCCAAAAGCCGCACGTCGCATTCTTTTTTGGGCATGGTCTTCACGGGGGCGGCGCGTGGCCGCTACATCAGGGTTTTCAAATGCTTGTAGGCCCGCGCCGTGGCCACGCGACCGCGCGGGGTGCGTTTGATGAAGCCGCACTGGATGAGGAACGGTTCGTAGATGTCCTCGATGGTGCGCACCTCTTCGGAGCAGGCCACGGCCAGCGTCTTCACGCCCACCGGCCCGCCGCTGTAATGGTCGATGAGCACGGACAGGATCTTGCGGTCCATCTGGTCCAGGCCGTGTTCGTCCACATCCATGCGCTCCAGGGCGATGCGGGCGCTCTGCTCGTCCACCGCGCCGTTGCCCGCCACGGAGGCGAAGTCGCGCACGCGGCGCAACAGGCGGTTGGCGATGCGCGGCGTGCCCCGCGACCGGCGGCCGATTTCCAGCGCGCCGTCCTCGGTGATGGGCACGTCCAGGATGCGCGAGGCGCGGTGCACGATGCGGGCAAGCTCCGCCGGGGAGTAGAATTCGAGCCGGAAAATCGCGCCGAACCGGTCGCGCAGGGGCGAGGTCAAAAGGCCCAGGCGCGTGGTCGCGCCCACCAGGGTGAACGGCTCCAGGTCGATCTTGACCGTGCGCGCGCCCGGCCCCTGGCCAATGACCAGGTCGAGCTTGAAATCCTCCATGGCCGGATAGAGGATTTCCTCCACGTTCGGGGGCATGCGGTGGATTTCGTCCACAAAGAGGATGTCGTGGCGGCCCAGGTTGGTCAGGATGGCGGCCAGGTCGCCGCTGCGCTCCAGCACCGGGCCGGAGGTGGACACCAGGTTCACGCCCAGTTCGCGGGCCATGATCTGCGCGAGCGTGGTCTTGCCCAGGCCGGGGTTGCCGTAGAAAAGCGTGTGGTCCATGGCCTGGCCACGCTCCATGGCGGCCTGGAGATACACGCGCAGATTGGCGCGCATGTCATCCTGGCCGATGAAGGTATCCAGCGATTCCGGACGGATGGAGTCGTCACATTGGGCAGTGTTCCGCATCATCGTGCCTTGGCCATTTCCTTGAGCGCGGCGCGCAGCGCGCCGCTCACATCCAGGTCGGGTTCGGCCTGGAGCAGCTTTTCGAGCACGGGCCGCACCTCATCCTCGGCATAGCCCAGGTTGACCAACCCGGCAAGGGCGTCGCGGAACACGCCCGCGCCCAGGCTGGCGGGCGTGGCCGCGCCAGGCACGCCGCCCGCCTTGAGCTTGTACTTGAGCTCCAGAAAAATATGCTGCGCGGTCTTCTTGCCGATGCCGCTGACCACGGTGAGCGCCAGGGGATCCTCGTTGGCCACCACCCGGCGCAATTCGTCGGGCGTGAAGTGGGATAGCAGCGCCACCCCGGTCTTTGGGCCCAGCTTGGAGATGGAAATGAGCGTGAGAAAGGTCTCGCGCTCGTCCCATGTGCCAAAGCCGTAGAGGTCGTAGGCGTCCTCGCGCACCACGTCGGCCACGTAGTACTGCACCTCCTCGCCACGGGCGGGCAGGCGGGCGAGCAGCGGCCCGGTCAGGTACAGCTCGTACCCCACGCCGCCGGGCGTGAGCACCACGCAGGCGTCCTCGCTCTGCTCCAGCAACCTGCCTTCGATATATGCGATCATGCGGCGCTCCGGTTTGCGTTTCCGTGGGAATGCGGCGGCCCGCGCGCCCCTGCCTCGTCCGGGAACGGACAGGGCGCGCCACCCCGCTCTTTACCTGTTCGCGCCTCCCGCCGCAAGGGCGGAGCGTTCCCCGTCTTCCGTCCGGCCCGCTCCTTTGCTATGCTGGGCCGCACACGCCATGCGCACCATCATGCACATAGACATGGACGCGTTCTTCGCCTCCGTGGAACAGCTGGACCACCCCGCATACCGGGGCAAGCCCGTGGTCGTGGGCATGGGCGACCGGGGCGTGGTGTCGGCCTGCTCGTACGAGGCGCGCGTGTTTGGCGTGCACTCGGCCATGCCCATTTTCCAGGCGCGCCGCCTGTGCCCGCAGTGCATCTTCACGCCGGTGCGCATGGCGCGCTATGCCGAGGTGTCGCGCCGGATCATGGCCGTGCTGGACGATTTTTCGCCCCTGGTGGAGCAGGCGTCCGTGGACGAGGCGTATCTGGACGTGACGGGCATGGAGCGCCTGTTCGGCCCGCCCCAGGCCATGGCGGCGCAGGTCAAGGCCGCAGTGCGCGAGGCCACGGGCCTTGCCTGCTCCATTGGCATCGCGCCGGTCAAGTTCCTGGCCAAGATCGCCTCGGACGTGAACAAGCCGGACGGAATTTTCGTGCTGGAACCCGACGGCGTGGCCGCGTTTTTGGCGCAGTTGCCCGTGGGCCGCATTCCCGGCGTGGGCAAGCGCACCCTGGCCACCCTGTCCGGGCTGGGCGTGCGCACGGCGGGCGATGTGCTGCGCAACCCACCCGAATTCTGGGAGCGCCGCTTCGGCAAGTGGGGCATTGCCCTGTACGAGCGGGCCAAGGGGCAAGACGACCGCCCGGTGGAGCCGTACAGCGACCCCAAGAGCGAAAGCGCGGAAAACACCTTTGCCCAGGACGAGGACGACCTGGGGGTGCTGCACGCCTGGCTCCTGCGGCAGTCGGAACGGGTGGCCAAGGGGCTGCGCGGCTACGGCGTCAAGGGCCGCACCGTCACGCTCAAGGCCAAGTACGCGGACTTCACCTCGCTGACCCGCAGCCGCACCCTGCGCGAGCCCACGCAGGTGTCGCAGGTCATCTTCGAGACCGCCTGCGCCCTCTTGGCCGAACTGCACCGCGAGCTGGACGGCGCGCCGGGCGCGGCGCGGCTGCCGCGCAAGCTGCGGCTCATCGGCGTGGGGGTGTCCCATTTCGACTGGGGCGACGGCCAGGTGCAGTTGCGGCTGGACATGGGCGCGCAGGCGGATGGCCGCCTGGAGAAACTGGAAAAGATCGACAAGGCCTTGGATGCGGTGCGCGGCCGGTTTGGCGGCGACGCCATCACCCGGGGCAGGCTGTTCGGATTCACCAAAAAGGACAAGACATGACGCAGGATGAAGACCGCGCCGTTCCCCGCGATCTGGCGGATCTGGCGGACCAGGCGGACCTGGCGGACATGCCGGCGCTGGCGGACCTGGCGGCGTTGGCGGAACGGCTGGATGTGGACCTGTCGGGCTGCGCGGACGTGGCAACGGCGCTGCTGCGCCTCACGCCCGACCCGGACATGCCCGCCGGGGCCGACGAGGCGCTGGAACGGCTTGCCACGGCCCTGGCGCAAACAGCCGCCAAGGAAAAATAGCTACTCCAGCACGGGCAGGATGAGTTCCACGGCCAGGCCGGGACCGTCCTCGCGGTTGTAGATGCGGCACCTGCCGCCCACGCCCCAGACCATGGACGCGACCATGGACAGGCCAAGCCCCATGCCGGACATCTCGCCGGTGTGGTATTTTTCGCCCTGAAAATACGGGGTCCACACCTTGCCCAGCTGTTCCGTGGGCAGATGCACCCCGTTGTCCCTGACCGTGAGGCAGGCCTGGCCATTGGCCGTGACGGACACGGAAAGGCGCAGTTCAGGGGCGTTCCGGGGATGGAACCGCTTGGCGTTCTCAAAGAGTTCGAACAGGATGTTTTCCAGCGCCTGGGCGGAAAGCCCGAAGTGCATCCTGTCGAGCCCCTGGGAGATGGCCACCGTCACGGACTCAAGTCCCAATTCAACGCGGATGGCTTCGGCTATGTCGGCCAGGCTGCCCATGGCGAGCACCTTGCCGGCCTTGGCCAGCGAGGGGGCTTCCAGATAATGCAGGATGTCCTCTATTTCCCGGTGCAGCCTGCGTCCCTCTTCCAGCGCGCCCCCGGCCAACCCCGCGATTTCGTCCGGCGCCATGTCCGCGGCCTGGATGGACAACAACTCGGCGCTGCCCAGAATGCCGGACAGCGGCGTGCGCAGCTTGTGGCTGACCATGGAATGGAAGGTCCACATGTCGTGCTGGCTCACGATCTCGTTGGTCACGTCGGACATGCGCACCAGGATCTGCCGCCCGCTTTCCACCATCTGGGAAAACAGGGCCACGCTGATCCAGCAGGCGTTGGCCGCGTCGGTTTCCGGACGCACCAGGAACAGGGGGCGGGGCGGGGCGCCAAGCGGAGGAGGCCAGGGCAGCCAGCCGTCGGTCGGCTCCTGGCGGTAGGTACGCTGTACGACCTCGGTGAAAGATGCGCCCGAGGCCGCGTCAACGTCACCCAGCAGCCCCAGATAGCTGCGGGCCATGTCGTTGGCAAAAAGGATGCGATCCTGTTTGTCGATGACCACGAACCCCTGGTCCGACTCCTTGATGACCCAGTCCAGGCGGGCCCGCTCGGCCATGAGGCGGCGGTAGCGGTTGAGGCGGGCGATGGAGGCCACGCGCACGCGCAATTCGTCGCCGTCAAAGGGCTTGGTGATAAAATCGTCCGCTCCGGCCTCGATGCCCTTGATGCGGGACTTGCGGTCGTCGAGCCCGGTGATCATGACCACGGGCACCTCGCCCAGGCGCGTGTCCTCGCGCAGCCGCTTGCACACATCGAACCCGTTCATGCCGGGCATGAGCACGTCCAGCAGCACCATGTCCGGCTCGATTTCCTGCGCCTTGGCCAACGCCTCGCGGCCATCCACGGCATAGACCAGATTGTAGTCGCCCTCTTCGAGCAGGCCCGACAGCACCTCGCGGCTTATGGCGTCATCGTCGGCAATGAGTATCGTTGTTGTCTCGGACATGCGTCGCTATTCCTTGTCGCCTGTCAGAGCGCCAGTTCCAGACCGATGGGGCAATGATCGGAACCCATGACGTCCGCTTCGATCCAGGCGTGTTTGACTGCGCTGTGCAATTCCTCGCAGACCCAGAAGTAATCTATGCGCCACCCCACATTGCGGGCACGGGCGCCAAAGCGGTAACTCCACCACGTATACTGCTCGCCTTCCGTGTTGTATAACCTGAATGTGTCCCTGTAACCAGACTTTTCAAACACATCGAGCCAGGCGCGTTCCTGGGGCAGAAAACCGGAGGTTTGCTCGTTCGCCTTGGGCCGCGCCAGATCGATGGGCTTGTGGGCGGTGTTGAAATCGCCGCACACGACCACCGGCTTGGAGCGGCGCAATGCTTGGGCATAGTGCAAAAAGGCATCGTAGTAGCCCAGCTTGTATGCCAGCCTCTCGTCATCCTTCTGGCCGTTGGGAAAGTAGATGTTGAAGAGGTAGAACCCCTCGTACTCCAGCAGAATGGACCGTCCCTCCCCCTGGAAACGGGCATCGGGAAGCCCCTGCGACACGGCCAGCGGCGGGGTCTTGCAGAACACGGCGGTGCCGGAATACCCCTTTTTCACCTTGCTCGCGTTCCAGTGGGAAACATAGCCCGTGGGCGACTTGTCCGCATCGGGCAACTGGTCCGGATGCACCTTGGTTTCCTGCAGGCACACCACGTCCGCGTCGCAGGCGTGGAACCAATCCCAAAAATTCTTGCCGGTCACGGCCCGAAAGCCGTTCACATTCCATGATACAAGCTTCACCAACGCCCTCCGCATCGCCATGGGTCATTTGATACCATATCAATGCATTTCTGACAGACAGGCGCGGTTTATGTCAATCAATTGCACTTTTCAGGGAGCAACACACCGGCCGCATGCGTTGCGGCCCGCACGGGCGGCACGCAAAAAAGGCCGGACAGGGAAATCCCCTGCCCGGCCTCGCATGGTCCGGAATAGTGGAAAAAGGAATCAACCGTCGGTGCCGGTGCCTGCCAGCGCCCGCAAGGCCGCGTCCTTGGATTCGGGAGCCAGGCCGTGCCTGCCGCCCGCCTGGTTGCTCAAGCGGTCCACCGGAAATTGGTCGCCAAAACCCGCGCCGCGCTGCGCAACGCATGTGCCGCAAATCTTCCCCAGGGGGTGATCCAGATAAAAATGCAATGGCTCCAAATGATTGCCGCACACGATACAAGTACTCATGCCGTCCTCCTCATAGCTGATGGGCATAGTTGGCGTTGTCACTGATGACGACGGCGATACAATTTCGGTGCCAAACACATTTTTTAATTAAATACAGCGTGTTATATTAATACGCACCATGAAAATGACACACCGCGCCCCTTGGCGACGTCGGCATCCCGACAACACGGGCATGCGCGCCCACGCCCCGCAGCCCCGCCCACGCCCCATAAAAAAAGCCGGGCAGCGTTTCCGCTGCCCGGCCCGTTCTGCCTGTGCGTCTGTTCGCCGCGTTGCGGCCCAACACACTCTAGTCTTGAAAAAGGGGGGATGCTCTAGTCCGGATCCACCAGCCGGCCGTAGACGTCCTCGAAACGGACGATGTCGTCCTCTTCCAGGTAGGAACCGCTCTGGATCTCGATGATTTCCAGCGGGTCGGTACCGGGATTGCCCAGCCGGTGCACCGCCCCGATGGGAATATCCACGGACTGGTTCTGCGCCAGCAGCAATTCGTCGCCGTCCAGGTGCACGGCGGCCTCGCCCCGGATGACCACCCAATGCTCGCTGCGGTGATGGTGCTTTTGCAGGGACAGTTTTGCGCCGGGCGTGACCTCGATCCGCTTGATCTTGTAGAACTCGCCGCCTTCGAGCACGGTGTAGCTGCCCCAGGGACGCCGCACGGTGACGTGCGTTTCCACCAGCGGGCTGCCCTGCTGTTTGAGAAGCCCCACCACATCCTTGACCTTCTGCACCTGGTCAAGGGCGCACAAGAGCGTGGCGTCGTGGGTCTGCACCACGATCATGTCCTTCACGCCCACGGCGGCCAACTTGGCGCCTGTGGAAAACAACAGGCTGTTGGCGCAGCCAAGCGGCAGTACGTCGCCCTGGATCACGCAGCCGCCCCTGGACTTCTCGCCCAGGCGGAACACCGCCTCCCAGCTGCCCAGGTCGTCCCAGCCAAACTCGCCGCGCACCACGGCAATGCGCTCCACACGTTCCATGACGCCGTAGTCCACCGACACCTCGGGCAACGCGCCGTATCCGGCCGCCAGGGGATGCGTCTCGCGCGAGAGCCACCACGCCCACAGTTCGGGCTGCAAGCGCTCCACCGCGTCCAGAAAACGCGCCGCGCTGAACACGAACATGCCGCTGTTCCAGTAGTACTCGCCGCTGTCCACAAAGGCGCGCGCCTTTTCCAAATCCGGCTTCTCCGTGAACGAGTGCACCTCGAAGGCGTCGCGGCCCAGGGACGCGCCGCGCCGGATGTAGCCATACCCGGTTTCCGGGTGGACGGGCTCGATGCCAAAGGTCACGAACCACCCATCCGCCGCCAGCTCCAGGGCGCGGCCCACGGCGCCGCGCCACTGTTCGGGACGGTGGATGAGGTGGTCGGACGGCAGCACGGCCACCAGCGCGTCCGGGTCCGCTTTCACCACGGCGTCAAGCCCCAGCAAAATGGCGGGCAATGTGTTGCGGCCCAACGGTTCGGCCAGGATGGTCTCGCCCAGGGCGGACTCGGGGTCGCCGATCTGCTTGCGCACCTCGAACACGTGTTCCTCGTTGGTCACGATGCGGGTGCGCTCCGGCGCGAACACGGTGCGCGCGCGGGCCACGGTCTGCTGCAACAGGCTGCGGTCGCCGTTGAGCATGAGAAACTGCTTGGGCAGCAGGGAACGGGACATGGGCCACAGCCGGGTGCCGGACCCGCCCGCCAGGATGATGGCGTGGCATCTGTCAAAAAAAGTGTCGGCGGTGGCGCCGGAGGTGACTGTCATACGTAGTGCGTCCTTATCGATCGTTGGTTACGGCTCATACACAAAGGGGGAGGCAAAGTCCTTGAAGCGGGGCAGCGCGGCGTCCTTTGCGGACAGGATGGGCGCATCACCCGGCCAGGTGACGGCCAGGTCCGGGTCGTTCCAGACCAGACCCGCGTCGTGGTCGGGCGCATAATAGGCGTCCACCATGTACTGGAACTCCACGTCGGGCGTGAGCGTCCAATAGCCATGGGCAAAGCCGCGCGGGATGAAGAGCTGTACGAAATTGGCGGCGGACAGTTCGAGGCCGTACCACGCGCCGTACGTGGGCGAGCCCACCCGCAGGTCAACCACCACGTCATACACCGCCCCGGCGCTCACCCGCACCAGCTTGGCCTGGGCATGCGGCGGGGTCTGGAAATGCAGCCCGCGCAACACGCCCGCCTGGCCGGACTTGGCGTGGTTGGCCTGCACGAACTCACGGTCCAGGCCGTGGGCCTCGAACAGGCGGCGGCGGTAGGTTTCCATGAAAAAGCCGCGCGCGTCGCCAAAGACCTTGGGTTCGATCACGAACAGGCCGGGAAACGGGGTTGCCGTAAACTGCACTATGCCTCCTTGCGTGCGCTCTGCGCGGTCTGCCTGCGGGCCGCCGTGGCGTCAGCGCATTTACGTCTTGAAACAAGACTCGCCCCTGAAACAATGTCCCCTTGTTTCAGGGAAATGCACAAGAGCATCTAAACCCTTTCAAGGGTAAAACGCTCTAGCGCCAGAACAGCGCGCCCCATTCGCCCGAAATGCGCATCTCCGGCTCGGGCAGGCCCAGGGCGGTGTAGGCCGCGGCCACGGCCTGGGCCTGGATTTCCAGCAGTCCGGACAGGATGAGGCAGCCGCCGGTGGCCACCCGCTCCACGATCTCCGGCGCCAAGTCCTTGAGCGGCTCGGCCAGGATATTGGCCAGCACCAGGTCGAACCGCTCGTCCGCCGGGGCGAGCGAGGGCACGGCGTCGATGGAGCCCGCCCCCGCCACAAAGGCGTCGCCCACCGCGTTGATTTCCTTGTTTTCCATCACGTTGTCGATGGCCAGCGGGTCGATGTCCAGGCCAATGCCGGTCATGCCCAGCTTGGCGCAGCCCAGCCCCAGGATGCCGGACCCGGTACCCAGGTCGAGAAAGCGCATGCCCGCGCCAAGCCGCCCGGCGGACACGAGTTCGCTCACGATCTCCAGGCACAGCGCCGTGGTGGGATGGTGCCCGGTGCCAAAGGCGGTCTTGGGTTCGATGATGATGGGGATGCGGTCGGCAAAGGGCTGCTCGTCGCGCATCCAGGGCGCGATGACGATGAAGTGGTCGCCCGCGGGCACAGCGGTGAAGAACTCGCGCCAGGCCAGCGCCCAGTTGCGGTTGGGCGTCCGCGAGGTGTCGATGCGGGCCTCGGGAAACCGCGCGGCCACGCCCTGGGCCAGTTCCACGCCGTAGGGCTCGTTTTCCAGGTGCAGGCGAAAGAGCGTGCGCGCCTCGCCGCCATCCTGGGCGGGCAGCGCCACCTCTTCCCAGCCGTACTTGTATTCCACGAACAAAAAGCCGGTCAACGCCTCGGCGTCGGCCTCCGGCACGGTGATCTCTATCTTATGCAGGACATCCATGAACAGGCGTTCTCCTTGCTGCGCTGGGCGCGAAATGGCGGCGCACATGCACCGGACCAAAGGGGATGTACTGTCCCGCGCGGGCCGCGTCAACAGGCCCGGCTGACAAAGCCCCGGGGGAAGGAGAGAGGAAAGGGAAACCCCTTTTTCCAAGCATAAAAAGGGGTTTCCCTTTCCTCTCTCCTTCCCCCGGCCCCCCATCCTCTCTCCTCTCTCTTTCCCCAAAAACTGCTGGTTGGGGAGGTGGATACGGTCGGGACAGGCGAATTTCCCAGGCGGGCGGGTTTGTTGTTTGTGGGCAAGGGGCATGGAGGGCAGGTCACCCTACGCCGTAAGCCGCAAGAACTAGAGAAAAGAACAGCAGGGAGAAATGGCGGTTTGTCAGCAGTCTGGCCCGGCCCCGCAAGGGGCCGGGCCAGAGGGGCTGTGCGCCGCAACCGGGCCTACCAGGCCGCCGCCACGGTGGATTCCTTGATACGGGGCCGCTGCGCGAGATACAGGACGCCCAGCAGCGCCGCGCCGCCAAGGCAGACCCAGTACCGCTGGTCATGGGGCATGCCCAGCCACTGGGCAATGAGGTCCGGGCGCAGCATGATGAGCGCCACGCACAGGAAGAACGGGATCTCCCATATCTTGTTGCGCGCGACGAACCACCCCTGCGTGGCCGAGGCAAAGGCGAAATTGCCCATGCATGCGGTCACGAAGATGAGCCCGATCTGCCACCAGCTGTCCACATGATGCAGGATGAGGTCGGAATTGAAGATGAACATGAACGGCAGAATGGCCGTGCGGATGTCGTACATGAACCCCTGCATGCCCGTGGCTATGGGAGGCGCCTCGGCAATGGCCGCGGCCGCATAGGCGGCCAGCCCCACGGGCGGGGTGTCGTCCGCCAGGATGCCGAAGAAGAAGCAGAACAGGTGCGCCGACATGATGGGCACGATGAAATTGTAGTTGGCGCCGATGTGCACGATGGCCGGGGCCGTGAGCGAGGCCATGACGATGTACGTGGCCGTGGTGGGCAGGCCCATGCCGATGATGAGGCTGGCAAAGGCCGTGATGACCAGCATCAGATAGATGTTGCCCATGGACAAGAGGTCGATGATCTGGGTGATGAGCCCGCCCAGGCCCATGGCCACCACGCCCACGATGATGCCCGCGCTGGCCGTGGCCATGGCCACGCCCGCCATGTTGCGCGCGCCGTCGGCCATGGAGATGAACACGTCCCTCACCCCGTCCATGACCGCGCCCTCCTTGGGCCGCATGCCCAGATGCGCCCGTATGGGCTGCTGCACCAGCATGAGCACGATCAGGATGCAGATGGCCCGGAAGGCGGACATTTCCGGCGAATGGCGCAGCACCACCAACTCATACAACAACTGCACCAGGGGGATGAGATAATGCAGGCCGGACATGAGGGTCTTGAACAGGGGGGGGAGTTCTTCGCGGGGCAGGCCGCGCAGGCCCAGCTTGCTGGCCTCGATGTGGGAGATCCAGAGCAGCGTGGCGTAGGACGCGAACGCGGGGATGGCCGCCGCCTTGCATACCTCGATGTAGGGCACGTTGACGTACTCGGCGATGATGAAGGCCGCCGCGCCCATGATGGGCGGGGCAAGCTGGCCGTCAATGGAGGCCGCCACCTCGATGGCCGCCGCCTTGGTGGCGGGATAGCCGACCTTCTTCATGAGCGGAATGGTGAAGGTGCCCGTGGTCACCACGTTGGCGATGGAGGAGCCGGAGACCATGCCCGTGAGACCGGAACCCAGTATGGCCGCCTTGGCCGGGCCGCCCTTGAAGCCGCCCAGAATCGACAGCGCCACCTTGATGAAATATTGCCCCGCGCCCGCCCGTTCCAGCATGGTGCCAAACAGCACGAACAGGAAGACGATGGTGGCGGAAACGTCCAGCGGGATGCCGTAGATGCCCTCGCTGGTCATGGACATCTGGCTGACGAACCGGTTGAGCGACACGCCCTTGAAGGCGATGACCGAGGGCATGTACGGCCCGAAAAACGCATAGCCGACGAATCCCAGCGCGATGATGGGCAACGCCGGGCCAATGACGCGGCGGGTGGCGTCCATGAGCGTGACCAGCAGGACAAGGCCGATGACGATGTCCCGGGTGAGCAGGTCGCCACCGCTGCGCATGTTCACGCCGTAGTAGTCGAAGACGACGTACAGCGCGGCGGCCGCCGCCACAACGCCCATGACGATGTCCAGAATGTTGATCCGGCCGAACACGAGCAAAAAACGCAGATCCGGCCTCCACTTGGGCAGGAACTTGGACATGGGGATGTTCAGATAGACAAGCAGGAGGGCAAACGCCAGGTGAACGGCCCGGATATACGTATGGTCAAGGGTCAGCCAACTGGCCGTGGACATCTGGAAAAGCGACCAGGAAAGGGCGATGCCGATGGTTATCTTCCGGTGCAGGCCCGTGCCTGCCCAGCCCACGCCTCCTTCGGCTTCGGCGAGTTGCCGGGCATACTCCAGCCCTGTTTTTTCCCCTGCCCCTTCGCGAGTCTTGTCTTGATCCATTGTGCTACAACCTATGGGAATAAAGGTAACAAATAAAAAACGAGCACCATCTCGCACGGTGCCGGCGATCACAACAAAAAAGGCCGGGCGGGCCTAGACTCGCCCGGCCTGATGAAAACGCCGGACCTACATGAGGCCCGCTTCCTTGTAGTACTTCATGGCGCCAGGATGGATAGGCGCGGACAGGCCTTCGAGCATGCTTTCCTTGGTCAGCACTTCAAAGGCGGGGTGCAGCGCCTTGAACGCGTCGAAGTTCTCAAACACTTCCTTGGTGATGGCGTACACCACGTCGTCCGGAACCTTGGCCGAGGTGACCAGGGTGGCCTTCACGCCAAAGGTCTTCACGTCGCCTTCATTGGTGGCGGAGGGATAGAAGGACTTGGGGATGATCGCCTTGGCGTAGAACGGATTGTCGGCGATCATCTTGTCCACGCCCGGGCCTTCGATGTCGATGAAGCGGGTCAGGCGTTTGCCGGCCGTGGCTTCCTTGTACGCGCCGCTGGGATGGCCCACGGTGTAGAAGAAGCCGTCCAGACGACCGTCCTGCAGCAGGCTGGGCGCCTCGGCGGGCTTGACGGACTCGGCGGTGAGGTCGGTTTCGGCAAGGCCGGCGGTGGCCAGGGCGTCGATGGAGTTCAGGCGGGTGCCGGAACCAAAGTTGCCGATGTTGATGACCTTGCCCTTGAGGTCGGCAATGGCCTTGATGCCGGTGTCATCGGCAACCAGCAGGGTGATGGCTTCGGGATGGATGCTGAACACGGCGCGCAGGTCGGCCTGGGCTCCCTTGTCCTTCCACTCGTCGGTGCCCTTCACGGCCTGGTACTGGCGGTCGGACTGGGTCACGCCGAAGTCGAGGTCGCCGGCCATGACGGCGTTGATGTTGAATACGGAACCGCCGGTGGACTCAACCGTGCAGCGCAGGTTGTAGGCGTCTTTCTTGGTGTTCACGGTTTTGCAGATGGCGCCGCCGGTGGGATAGTACACGCCGGTGATGCCGCCGGTGCCAATGGTCACGAAGCGGGTTTTGGAGGCCGGAGCGGCGGCGGTTTTTTCCTTGGGCTCCTCCTGCGAGCAGGCCACCAGACCGATGGTCAGTAGAACGAGCAATACGAACAGTCCCTTCTTCATCATAACTTTTCTCTCCTTGCGATACCTGCTGAAGTTGGCCCGCGACCGGGCAATGCAACACGGCCCGAACACCCTGAAGCGCCCCTCTCCCCCAAGCCGACCGCTCTTGCCAACAGCGCACGCGCCGTTCGGTCCGGGATACATGGGACGCCCTTCCATTGATGTCTGCCTCTCACCCGCTGCGGGGCAGTGGACAGCGTCAAAAAAAACGCCATCGGCCGCCACGCGGGGGGTAAGCCTGCATTTCCGTTATAACATTCCGATATGTTGGAAAAACAAGTGTGCTGTCATGCTTTACCAGATTTAAAAGGAAACTGTCAACGCGGCCATAAAACGGCATGAACCTTTATCAAGGGAACCACATACCACGAGTTCCGCGCCTTTGCAGCCCCCCATGGCGCGGCCAGATGCGATACATCACCCTCAATGAGGCCGCAAGTATGCTTCAGGGCTTTCGTTTTTGTATTAAATGGAATATGTTGGAGCCATACATAACCATTTCCAGGAGACAGCTCATGCCTGACGACCATCATTCCCATACCGCTACCGTGCTCCAGGAGCTCACCTCCCACTTTGGGGAAGAGGCGGAAAAGATCGTACCCTGGTTCCTGGCCAACATGCCCGAGTACTATTTCCGCACCCACACCATCGACGATCAGGCCCGCCATCTGCACGCCATCGTGTCCGGCCAAGTAACCACCCACAACCAGACCGTGGCGCTCAAAAACGCCACCACGGGCCAGGTGACGTACCTCTCGCCCGGCGACGAGGCAGCGGACCTGCTGGAGACGCTGCGCCACCACAGCCGCACCGACATCGACGTGTCCAACGCCTACACCACCAAGGACAAGACCCTGCGTCTGCACACCATCCTGCTTGCCCCGCAGCCTCGGGCCAACCCCGAATCCCCGGCCTTCGCACAGGCCGAGGCCACCATGCGCGACACAGGGCTGGTCGCGCCGGACGACGCCGAGGCCTTTCGCGCCTTCCTTGCCGGAACATCAGACGCCTACGTGCGGCACTTCGACCCCGACCGCGCCGCGCGTCACTTCCGGCTGGCCCGCGCGCTCCTGTGCCGCCCCTGCTGCGAAGACGTCCTGGTCGAACTGGAAGAGGCCAATCCGGAAGAAAGCCGCATCATGCTGGCCATGACCACGCCGCCGCATTCGGGCCTCATCTACCAGATCGCCAAGATCCTCATGCGCGCCGGGCTGCGCATCACCCGCGCCTATACCGACCACCTCCAGCCCCCCGGACAGACGGACTATTCGCTGCTGACCTTCTACGCGCAACAGGACAACCGGGCCATTGCGCCCGACTCCGCCCTCTGGGCGCGCATCCATGCCGAACTGCGCCTCGTCAAATGGTTCGAAAACCATGCCCTGGAGTCCTTTGCGGACAAGGAACGCTGGCCCCTGCGCAAGGTCATGCTGCTCATGGCGGCCTGCGAGTTCTGCCACCAGTTCCTGGTCAAGGACAACCCGTGGGCCTTCACGTCCGAAAACATCACCCGCACCGTGCAGGCCAACCGCGACGCAACGGCCAAGTGCATGGACTATTTCGAGGCGCGCTTCGACCCGCGACGCGGCGGCGCGGCCGATTCCGCCACCGCCGACTGTGAACGCGCCGCACTGGACGCCGTGGCGCAGATCGAGGACAACACCGCGCGCCAGCTGTTCCGGTGCATGCTCGCCTTCATCCGCCACACCCTGCGCACCAACTACTACCTGGACGACATCTACGGCCTGGGCTTCCGGGTGGACACCGCCTTTCTGGGCGACCCGGACAGCGGCCTGCCCCAGACCGCCGCCCCCGATGCGGAAACGCCCTACGGGTTCTTCTTCTTCCACGGCCCGCTCATGCAGGGCTTCCACGTGCGCTACCGCGACATGGCGCGCGGCGGCATGCGCGTGGTGCCCACCCGCAGCCAGGAACACTTCGAAATGGAATCCAACCGCCTGTTCGACGAGGTGACCGGCCTGGCCCTGGCCCAGCAGTACAAGAACAAGGACATTCCCGAAGGCGGCTCCAAGGCCGTGCTGCTGCTCGGCCCCCACGGCGACGTGAGCCTGGCCGTGAAAAGCGCGGTCAATTCCCTCCTCGACCTCGTGCTGCCAGGCGAAAAGGATTTTTCGCTCCCCGGCGTGGTCGACTACATCGGACGCGAGGAGATCATCTATCTTGGCCCGGACGAAAACATCGAGCCGAGCCACATCGAATGGATCGTCCAGCGCGCCCGCATCAGGCACTACCGCTGGCCCGACGCCTTCATGAGCTCCAAGCCCGGCGCGGGCATCAACCACAAGGAATACGGCGTCACCAGCCTGGGGGTCATCGTGTTTGTGGACGAGGTGCTGCGCATGCTCGGCATCAATCCCAAGACCACGCCCTTTACCGTGAAACTGACCGGCGGCCCGCGCGGCGACGTGGCGGGCAACGCCATGCGCCTGCTCATGCGCGACTACGGCGCCAACGCCCGCATCGTGGCCGTGAGCGACGGCCACGGCGCGGCCTACGATCCCGACGGCCTGGACCACGCCGAACTGCTGCGGCTCGTGGACGCGGAACTCGGCATCGCGGCCTTTGATCCCGCCGCCCTGCACGGCGCGCACGCCTGCGTCATGTCCGCCCAGACCCCCGAGGGCGCCAAGTTGCGCAACACCCTGCACAACACGGCCCGGGCCGACATCTTCATCCCCTCGGGCGGCAGGCCCAACACCATCCACGAACGCAACTGGAGCCAATTCCTGGACGCGGACGGCGTTCCCACGGCCAAGGCCATCGTGGAAGGCGCGAACATCTTCATCTCGCCCCTGGCCCGCGCCAGGTTGCAGGAAAAGGGCGTGCTCATCCTGCACGGCTCGTCGGCCAACAAGACCGGCGTCATCTGCTCGTCCTACGAGATACTGGGCGGCCTGGTCATGAACGAGACGGAATTCCTGGCCATCAAGGGCCAGTACGTCACGGAGGTACTGCACATCCTCCGCCAGCGCGCGCGCGCCGAGGCGCGGGTGCTGCTGCGCGAATACGTGGGCAGCGGCGGCAAGCGCCCCCTCACCGACCTGACCATGGAACTGTCCAAGGAGATAAACCGCGCCTCCGACGCCCTGTACGCGGCCCTGGCCGAAAAGGGCGGCAACGTGTGCGACGACCCGGCCCTGCGCGAAATGGTCCACGCCTACTGCCCGCCCGTGCTGGTGGCCCGATACGGCGACCGCATCCCCTCCCGCGTGCCCAAGCGGCACCTCAATGCGCTGGTCAGCGCCTATGTGGCCTCGCGCATCGTCTATGCCGAGGGGCTGGGCTGGCTGTCGTGGATCACCACCGTGCGTTCCCTGGACACCGTGGTCCGCGCCTACCTGGAACAGGAAAAGACCCTTGCCCTGTATGCGGCCGACGTGCGCGCCAGCAATGTGGGGCACAACGCCGAAATCGCCCGCATCCTTGAGGACTCGGGCCGCAAGCTGCTGACCAAGGAGGCGCTGGGCCTCAAGTAGTCATCGAATTCATGGACATTTTCACACAAAAGCCCACGGCACGCCGTGGGCTTTTGCATTGCTGACAGACCGCCATGCAGCCCTGCCGTTTTTCCACGCCTTGCTTCTTCCGGCGTCGGATGCACCGTGTGCCGCCCTCCATGCCCTCGTCCTCAGCCAAAGAAGCCGCCCGCCTGGGGATCCGGCCTGTCCAACCGTACCCACTTCCCCCTCTTTCCCCGCCAGCCGCCCGCCTGGGAAATCCGCTTGTTCCAACTGACCCCACTGCACCCTCTTTCCCTGCCAGCCGCCCGCCTGGGAAATCCGCTTGTTCCAACTGACCCCACTGCACCCTCTTTCCCTGCCAGCCGCCGGCCTGGGGACCACGCCTGTCCCAACCGTATCCTCATCCCCTATCAGCAGTTTTTGGGGAAAGAGAGAGAAGAGAGGATGGGGGTCCGGGGGAAGGAGAGAGGAGAGGGAAAACCCCTTTTTATGCTTGGAAAAAGGGGTTTTCCCTCTCCTCTCTCCTTCCCCCGGTGCTTAGGCACCGCGCGGGCGCGAGCCGCCGTCAATCCAGGGTGCGCCGGAACCGCTTGAGGCCGATGGCGATGACCACGAGCCAGAAGACCGCGATGGGCCACAAATGCGTCAGCGCCTCGGCAAGGCCGTTGCCCTTGAGCAGCATGCCGCGCACCAGCCGCAGATAGTGCGTGAGCGGCAGCACCGAGCCCACGACCTGGGCCCAGCCCGGCATGCCCCGGAAAGGAAACATGAATCCCGACAACAACAACGACGGCAGGAAGAAGAAGATGGAAAGCTGCATGGCCTGCAACTGGTTGCGCACCAGGGTGGACACCGTGACGCCCACGGTGAGGTTGGCGGCGATGAAGAACAGGGAGAGCAGGAGCAGCAGCGCCACGCTGCCATGGAAGGGCACGCCGAAGAGCCAGCGCGCCGCCCCCAGAATGAGCCCCACCTGGATGTACCCCACCAGGATGTAGGGCACGATCTTGCCGAGCATGACCTCCAGAGGCCGCACCGGCGTGGTCAGCAGGTTCTCCATGGTGCCGCGCTCGCGCTCGCGGGTGATGGCCAGGGCCGTAATCATCACCAGGGTCAAGGTCAGGATCACGCCCATGAGGCCGGGCACGATGTTGTACTGGGTCACGGCCTCGGGATTGTATTGCGCGTGCACGCGCAGTTGCACCGGGGACTCGCCCGGCAGCAGGGCAGCGGACGGCCCCGCCAGATCGCGGGCCAAGGCCCGCGTGGCCAGCTCGCGAAACGCGGCCACGGCTCCGGACGTGGCCACCGGGTCCGTGGCGTCGGCCTCCAGCACCAGGGAGGGCCGCTCCCCGCGCAGCAGGCTGCGCCCGAATCCGGCGGGGATGGTGAGCACGAACTGCGCCTCGCCCAGATCCAGCACGGTCTTGGCCTCGGCGCGCGAGGACAGGGTACGCACGTAGTCGAAGTAGGACGAGACCTGCACCGCGGACACCAGGGAGCGCGAAAAGGCCGAATTGTCGCCCGAAAGCACGGCCAGGGGCAGATGGCGCGGGTCCGAGTTGATGGCGTAGCCAAAGAGCACGGTCTGCATGAGCGGAATGCCGATGAGCATGGCGAAGGTAAGCCGGTCGCGGCGCATCTGCACGAATTCCTTGACCACCATGGCCCAGAAACGGCGGGGCGAAAAACGCCCCACGAACGGAAGCGCATGCCACACGTTCACGGTTTCACCGCCTTGCGCATGAGCTGGATGAACACCTCCTCCAGACTGGTCTCGCCCGGCTCCACGATTGCGCCGGGTCCGGCGGCCTCGGTCGCGGCACGTTGCACCGCCGCCGCGTCGCGGCCCGACACATGCAGCGCATTGCCAAAGGCCACCACCTGCTCCACCCGGGGGTCGCCCTCCAGGCGGGCCTTGGCCTCGTGCGCGCCCGCCCCCTTGATGCGCCAGGTGCACAATCCGGAGTCGCGCACCAGTTCATCCGCCGTGCCCCGCGCCAGCAGATGGCCGTAGGCGATGTACGCCAGCCGGTGGCACCGCTCGGCCTCATCCATGTAATGCGTGGAAATGAGCGCGGTCACACCCTCGGCGGCCAGGGTATGCACCTGGTCCCAGAATTCCCGCCGCGCGCCGGGATCCACGCCCGCCGTGGGTTCGTCCAGCAGCAACAGGCGCGGCTCGTGCAGCATGCAGCCCGCCAGGGCAAGCCGCTGCTTCCACCCGCCCGACAGGCCGCCCGCCAGAATCCCGGCGAACCGCCCCAGCCCCATGCGCTCCATGATGGCGTCCACGACCTTGCGCGGCGACGCCACCCCATACACCGAGGCCATGAACTGGAGATTCTCCCGCACGGTCAAATCCTCGTACAGGCTGAAGCGCTGGGCCATGTAGCCCACATGCGGCTTGATGCGGTCGCCCTGGGTGCGGATGTCGTACCCCAGGCAGGTGCCGCCCCCGGCGTCGGGCCGCAGCAGGCCGCAGAGCATGCGGATGAAGGTGGTCTTGCCCGACCCGTTGGGGCCAAGAAAGCCGTAGATTTCACCCCGCTCCACACGCATGGCCAGGGCGTCCACCACCACGCGGCCATCAAAGGCCTTGGTCACGCCCGACACGTCGATGACCGCTTCAGCCATTACCGCCTCCCCCGACGGGGCGCGCTCCCGCGCCCCCGTCCGCTGCCGGACGCGGGGCCACGGGGCGCACGGTCACGGGCTGCCCCGGCTTCAGCGTCTCGGCCTCGGCCGGATCCACGGGCCTGGCCTCCACCAGGAAGACCAGCTTGGCCCGGGTCTGCACGGAGTAGATCACAGGCGGCGTGTATTCCGCCTCGTCCGCCACGTAGGACACCCGGCAGCGCAGCGGCCTTTCCACGCCGTCCATGGCCACGTCCACGGCCAGGCCCACGCGTACCGAGGCAACGGCCTTCTCGGGCACGTAAAACCGCACCAGGCGGTTGCCCGGCGGCAGCAGCACCACCACCGGCCCGCCGGCCGGCACCCATTCGCCCACCTCGCGCACGGTGTCGAAGACCAGCCCCGCGCTGGGCGCGACCCGGACCTTGCGGTCGAACTGCCACTGCGCCTGCTCCAGGCGCGAACGCACCGCGTCCACCTGCGCCTCGGCGGCCTTGATCTCGTCCTCGCGGCCACCCAGCCGGGCCGTGGCCAGATCGGCCCGCATGCGCCGCACCTGCTGCGTGGCGGTGTCATATTCGGCCTTGGCCTGGTCCAGTTCCTCGGCGGAAATGGTCCGTGCGGCATAGAGCGCCTCCCGCCGCCGGAACTCGGACTCGGCCAGCCGCGCCGAGGCGCGCGCCGTCTTGAGCTGCGCCTCTATCGACGCCACCTCGGTCGGCCTGCTCCCCTTGCGCAGATTCGCCAACGTGTTCTCCACCTGGCGCAGGTTGCCGCGCGCCTCCTCCAGCCCCGCGCGCTCATACTCGCGCTCCAGGGCGAACAGCGGCGCTCCCGCCGCCACCCGATCCCCGCGCGCCACGGCCAGGTCGAGCAACTCGCCCGCAAGAGGCGCGCCCACGTACACATAGTCGCCCTCCACATAGCCCTGCCACGAGCCGTCGCCGCCCGTGCCGCACCCGGCCAGCACGCACGCGAGAAACGCCAACGCCATCCATATGCTACGCCGCATGGCCAGATCCTCCGCGCGGCCGCGCCATGTCCTCGAACAGCCGCCAGTTGCGCTCGAACCGATCCTCCAAGGCATACGCCCCGCCGCTCAGATGATACAGCAACGCGGGCGGCACCACGGTCCCTATATACATATACACCAAATCCTCGGCATCCACATCGGCCCGGATCTGCCCAGCCGCCTGCCCCCGCCGCACCAGACCGGCCACCACCGCGCGATAGCGCGCCATGGCGCGCAAAATCTTGCCGGACCGCGCGGCGGTGCCGCCCTCCTCGGAAAAGACCAGCCGCAGCAGGCCGGGCTCGGCCACGATGAGCCGCATGTGAAAGCGGGCCACGCCCTCAATCGCCCGCAGGGCGTCCGCCTCCTCCCGCTCGGCCTCGCGCCCCCTGTGCACCAGCCTGGACACCACATGGTCCATGACCGCATCCATGAGGGATTCCTTGTTGCGAAAATGCCGGTACAGGGCGGACGGCACCACGCCAACGGCCTCGGCCACGCCCTTGAGCGTCACGTTGGCCACGCCGTCCGCCGCCAGACGCAGGGCGGCCCACACGATCTGCTCCCGCCTTGTCCGCCCGTCCAGCCGTTGCTCCGCCATCTCGCCTCCCTAAAGATGTGAATGTGAATTCACATTCACATGCTTTCCCTGTCATGTCAAGAGGGCACGTCCTTGCACTGGGGGTGGGCGGCGGGCGAACCGGCACGCGCGTCGCCCACCCCAGGGGCGTGAGGAGGGAGTGCGACCCCGCAATTGCTAGCAGGGTCCAGGTCGCGACCCACTTCGTGCGGACAAAGAACGCGCCCGGAGCCTCACGCCAGGCGCCCCTGCCCCGCACCCGGCTCCCAAAAACGGCGGCAAGCCGTTTGTTTCCCGCCAGCCCGCCGCATGTGCCCAAACACATATCTTTCCCCTAGGCAAATGCGGCGAATTGGAGTTATAATATAGGATGTCCCCATTGCTATGGGCCTCCCGGCTTCCTCTCTCCTGGCGATATTGCCTGCTCTTGACTGTGGCTGCGACAGCGTTGCTGTTTGCCGCGCTTGATCCCCCCTACAGGCATCATCTGCTGGCGGATCAGAAGATGGCCTTCGAACACCAGCTGCGCATCCACACCCGCAGCCTGACAAGCTCCATAGACAGCCGCTTCGCCCTGCTCCTGGGACTGGAGGCCTTTGCCCAATCCCACATGGACATCCCGGACCACATGCAGGCCACCTTCCCCGCCTTTGCCGCCAATCTGGCCCACAACGCCTCGGGCATCATCAATATGTCCATAGCGCCCAAGGGGGTGCAGTGGCTCGTCCATCCCCACAATCCCCGCGTGGTGGGACACGACCTGGTGCACGACACCCGGCCCATGGTGCGCGACGATGTCGCCCGCACCATCCGCACCGGCCGCGTGGCCTTGAGCGGCCCCTACCCGTTGCGGCAAGGGGGGGGGCTCGCCCTCATCGCACGCAAGGCGCTGTTCCGCGACGACACATTCTGGGGGCTGGTCACCATGGTGCTCAGCGTACCGCACATGATCGAGGCGTCGGAATTGACCGCTGACGACAGCATCGCCTTTGCCCTGTCCAAACCGGGCGCCCCGTCTCCATTCTACACCCATGGCGACTTTCAGGCGGCCTGGGCCATCACCATCCCCCTCACGCTCGAGGAAGGCACCTGGGAACTGGCGTGCCACCCCACCGCCGGTTGGGAGGGATTGATCCATGACGACCTGGTGGCCGCACGGATCGCCGCCCTGCTCATCATAGCCCTGGCCGCGTCCCTTGCGGGCATGATTGCCGGCAGGCACCAAGATCTGACCTTTGCCGTGGCGGCGCGGACCGGTGAACTGACCGCCGCCAACGCCAGGCTGACACAGGAAATCGACACCCGCACACGGGCCGAGGCATCGCTTTCACAAAGCGAGGCGCGCTTCCGCCAACTCGTCGAAAGCATGACCGAGGTGTTCTGGATGCAGGATGTGGCAACCGGCGCGTTCGTCTACATGAGCCCCGCGTTCGCAACGGTGTGGGGGATGCCTGTCCAGGCCGCCTTGGATGACCCGGAGGTCTGGCTCCAGGCCATCCACCCCGACGACCGGGAAGGTATGGTGGCATGCATGGAACACGCCCGCACCTCTCCGGACAATGGCAGCCAGGCCATCACGTTCCGCATTGTCCGTCCCGACGGCGAGATGCGGTGGGGCTCGGGCCACTGCGCGCCCGTGCGCATCCCCGGCCAGCCCATCCAATGCATCACCGGCATCGCCGAGGACATCACCGAACGCCGCAACGCCCAGGAACTGGCCGTGCAATCGGAAAAAATGCTTTCCCTTGGCCGCCTTGCCGCAGGCATGGCCCACGAGATCAACAATCCCCTGTGCATCATCCTCCAAGGCTTGCAAACACTGGAGCGCCGCGTCTCGCCCGACCTGGCCACGAACATCGCCCTGGCCAACGAACAGGAAATCGACCTTGAGCAGGTCATGCGCTACCTGCGCGGCAGGGGCATTCCCCCCCTTATCGACAACATCCGCCAGGCAGGCCTGCGCGCCGCCGACATCATCGCCAACCTGACCAACTATTGCCGCTCGTCGAAAAGCGGCTTCGGCAACGTGGACATCAACGCCCTGGTGATCGACGCCCTGCACTATGCGACAGGCGAGCGGAACATCACCAAGGGATCACCGCCCAACGTGCGGGTGACCAAAAACCTTGCCCCGGACCTCTGTCCCGTACGGTGCGACAAGCACGAAATACACCAGGTTCTCATAACCCTGTGCCTCTACGCGCTGCATGCGCTTGACGGCAATACCAACGATCCGAGGCTCACGGTCACCTCCCGCCAGGACAACGGCAACGCCGTCCTCTCCATTGCCGACAACGGCCCAGGCCTCGACGAGCAGCTCAAGACCACGGCATTCGAACCGTTCAACACCCTGCCCCGGCACGACGACGGCAAGGGACTCGGCCTGGCCACCGCCTATTTCATCGTCACCTTCCGCCATCAAGGCGTCTTTCAGATCGACTCCGCTCCCGGCGCGGGCACGACCTTCACCTTCTCCCTGCCCTGCGCGCCGCCGTCCGCCTCTTGACAGGCCCAGGCCCAGGACGCATCCTGGCGGCCACACACCATGCCCATACACCCCGCCGCTCCCGACACCATCCGCTTCTGGCGCGACCCGCTCCTGCCGTATCTCGAGGCGCGCTATGCCGCCTATGCGGAGTGCACCCTCGCCCGGCACGCCCACGACCAGTATTCCGTGGCCTGCGTCATGGCCGGAGAGCGCCACTTCTTCTTCCGCAACGCCCAGCACGCCGTCGGTCCCGGCGACATCACCTGCATCGATCCCGGCGAGATACACGCCTGCGCACCCCGGTCCGACTCCGGCCTCACCTATTGCATGTACTACATAGAGGCGGACTGGTTCACCGCCTTTGCGGCCGAGGTCATCGGACCCGACAGCCACCCTCCGTCCTTCACCCGGAACATCATCACCGCCCCCTCGCTGTTCAAGAACCTCGTGGCCCTCTATCCCTTTCTGGAAAAGCCCTCCTCGCGCCTGGAAAAGGAATCCCGCATCCGCACCGCCCTTGCGCCCCTGGTGCGCTCCCACTGCGGCCAGCCCCGCCCGGCGCGCGCGCCGTCGCCCGCCACGGACCGCATCGAGCGCGTGCGCATCCACCTGCGCGGCAACCTCACGGAAAACGTCTCGCTGGAAACCCTGGCCACCCTGGCGGGCGTGAGCCCCTACCATCTGTTGCGCACCTTCAAGAAGGCCACGGGCCTTGCGCCGCACGCCTACCAGAACCAGCTGCGCATCACCCACG
Source organism: Desulfovibrionaceae bacterium (assembly GCA_050251715.1). Taxonomy (GTDB): domain Bacteria; phylum Desulfobacterota; class Desulfovibrionia; order Desulfovibrionales; family Desulfovibrionaceae; genus JBFWMG01. Next base: position 114,496 of record JBFWMG010000006.1, read on the forward strand.
CCAAGAGCCTCATCGCCGCCGGCGTGCCGCTTTGCCAGGCGGCGCTGGAGGCCGGTTTTTCCGACCAATGCCATTTCGCCAAGATGTTCAAGCGGCATGTGGGCGCCACGCCCAGGCAGTACAAGATGGGCGGCGCGCCACGCGGCTAGTGTCGCGTCCTCAAAATGAGTGGATACGAATTTTGAGGATAGTAAATTAAAATATATTATTTTTTCCTTGAAGAACAAGGGCATGTTTTTCAAGGGCGCGACACGAGGAAACGGATGCGGAACACCTCGCCCGGCCAGGACGTTTCTCGCGGCGAGGCCGCTGAGAACCTGGGAAGGCACGGCCCCGGTCCGGCCCCGGCACAGCAATTCCGTACAAGACGCCACCCTCCCGATCTGCGATACCCGCCCCACATCGGACGAAAAGAGGGGACGGCATGAACAGGCGGGACGCGGTGTTGACGTATGGAGCCCTGACGGGCGCAGTGGTGTTTTGGGGGTTGTCCTTCGTGGCCACCAAGATCGCCTTGCGCAGTTTTGACGTGGCGGGATTGCTGGGGGTGCGGTTCACGGCCTCGGGCGTGTTGCTGCTGGGGTGGATGTGGTGGCGCGGCTTTCCGAAATTCAGCCGGGCGGAGCATGCCAAGCTGTTCGCCCTGGCCGTGTTCCAGCCCGGATTGTACTTCTTCTTCGAAACGATGGGCGTGAGCCACACCACGGCGTCCAAGGCGGGCCTGATCGTGGCGGCGGTGCCCATCGCCGTGCTGGCGCTGTCGGCGGCGCTGCGGCTCGAAAAGGCCACGCCCGTGGCGCTGGGCGGCATCGCCCTGTCCCTGGTGGGCATCTACTTCCTCATCACGGGCGGCGGCGACGCGGCACTGCACGGCGGCTCGTTGCTGGGCGACCTGTTCATGTGCGGCGCCGTGGCGGCGGCGGCCGTGTACATGGTCATGGTGCGCAGGTTGAGCGCGCGCCATTCCACGGTGGACATCACCTGCATGCAGATGGTGTACGGCGCGGTGTTTTTCGTGCCGCTGCTGTTCACCAACGGCATGCCCGGCATGGCCTCGTTCAGCATGGAATCGCTGGGGGCGCTGGGCTATCTTGTCGTGTTGTGCAGCATCGGCGCGTTTCTGTTCTACAACTACGCCCTGGCCAAGGTGCCCGCGTCCCAGGCGTCGCTGGCCATCAACGGCGTGCCGGTGGTTACGGCGCTGGGCGCGTGGGTGATGCTGGGCGAGACCCTGACCCTGACGCAGGCGGCGGGCGGCGCGCTGGTGCTGTGCGCGGTGTGCATGACCAATATGCTGGCGGGCCGCGCCCCGGCCACGCAGACGGCCTGACGCGCCCCGGTCCAGGGGACGCCACATGGGAAGGCAACCAAGGGGGGCGGCAAAGGAAAAGCGGTAACCGATGGACGGGCGCGGACTGAGGCAGGGAACGGCGGCGCGGATCAGCCCCGGCTGGAACGGCGCCGGGCCTGCTCCATGAAGGCCTCCAGTTGCAGGCGCATGGTGGGCGACGGCGTGCCGTCAAAGGGAATGCTGATGCAGGGCACGTCCAGGCGCTGCGCCACGGTGCGCATGAGGGAGGTGACCACGGTGCCGGGCATGCAGCCAAAGGGCATGGCGTTGATGATGCCGCTTGCCCCGCGCCCGGCCATGTCGATGCTCTTGCCCACGCTGAGCACGGCCTCGCCCCGGAAGGAGTGGTGCAGCCAGGGCGCGGCGTTTTTGAGAATACGGCTGACCGGGGGATCGTGGATGGTCTTCAGGTAGCCGTGGCAGGTTGCCTCCAGGTCGGCGGCAATGGCGTGCTGCACCCGCGCCTTGAGATGGATGCCGCACATCCGCTTCAGGCTGCGGGCGGCAATGGCGTTCTGCATGGCGCCCCAGTTCACGTAATGGACCCACTCGTCAATGGGCGCAAGCCACGCCTCGCCGCCCAGGGCTTCGACCTGGCGCACCAGATCCTCGTTGGAAAAGCGGTTGGAGCGCACAAAAATCTCGCCCACGATGCCGATGAGCGGCTTGGACTCGCCCGTGCGCGGGATGGCCTCAAAATCCCGGCGCACGGCGCGCATGAGCGCCACCAGGGCGGAGCGGTCGCCGTTGGCCGCCACAAGCGCGCCGCGCACGCGGGCCAGGGCGTCGGCATACAGCGCGTCCGCCGCGCCGGGTTCGCGCTCAAAGGGGCGCGTCTCGTGCAGCAGCTTGGTGAGCAGGTCGATGGCCACCACGCCCTCCCATGACTTGCGGGCGTAGTCGGTGCCGATGATGCCGAGCTCCGCGTAAAAGGCCACGTCCTGCGAGGGCGAGAAGATGGGCACGCGGCCCAGGCCCACGCGGTCCATGATGAGGCGTTGCAGCACGTTGTACTGGCCAAAGCGGCACGGCCCCACGCCGGAAAACATGAGGAAGGCGGCGCGGTCGGGCTCGAAATCCGGGGCGAGCGCCTTTTTCAGCATGTCGCCGGTGGTCACGGCAAAGGGGTAGCACTCCTTGCCAGTGACGTGCTTGCGGCCCAGGGCGATGGCCTCGGCGTCGGTGGGCGGCAGCACCTCGGCGGCCACGCCGCAGATTTCGAACGCGGCGGCCAGGGCATGGGCGTGGTCGCACATGGACGGGATGTAGACGCGGCGATGGCGCTTTTTGGCGTCCAGGGCGAACGCGACGCGGTGGGTGATGGGCCCGTCGTCGTTGTCGTCGTTGCCCCCCGCGCCCGGCACGGCTGCGGGACTGGGCGTCGCGACCGTGGGATGAGGCGTCGCGACTGTGGGATGAGGCGTCGCGACCGTGGGATGAGGCGTCGCGACTGTGGGATGAGGCGTCGCGACCGTGGGATGAGACGTCGCGACTGTGGGATGAGGCGTCGCGACCGTGGGATGAGGCGTTGCGGCCGTGGGATGGGGCGTTGACGCCTTGGCGCTGGCCGCGCGCATGGCCAGGCTGTCCAAAAAGGCCTCGCAGCGCGTGATGACGCCCGCGTCCGCACTGTGTTCGTCAATCTCCAGATGCAGATAGGGTTTGCCCCGCATCTCGCGGGTGACGAACTGGTGGATGAAGGAGTCCGGCCCGCAGGAAAAATTGCCGATGAACAGCGCCTCCAGGTCCGGATTGCCGCGCACCTGGCGGGCGGCGCGCAGGAGGCGCTGGCCGGAGCGCCAATACATCTCGGGCCACGTGTCCTCCACGTCGCGGCCGGGCGGCAGTCCGGGCAGGAAATCCATGGGCAGGGCGGTCACGCCCAGGGTGGCCAGTTTTTTGGGAATATCCAGGTTGAGCCCGCTGTCGAACGCGTTATAGGCGCGGCCCATGACCACGAGCAACCTTTTGCCCGACGCAGCGGCCAACACCTCGCGGCCCTTGGCCTGGACCACGGCCTCGAACCGGGCCTGGGCGCGGCGCGCCTTGCGCAAGGCGCGGCCCATCTCGAACCCGCTCAAATTGAAGGCCGCAAAGGCGCGGCGCAGGGTGCGCAGCAGCGCGCCCCGGCTCATGGAGCGGCTCAGGACCGGGGCAATGATGCGGGTGTCCGGAAACGCGGCCCGTGCCTGGTAGGGGAAGCTCTGCGTGAGCGGACAGGCCTGTCCCGAGGCATAGGGGTCGCCCTTTTCCGCCATGTCCACGAAACTGGGCACAAAGACCGAGTGCACGTCCTGGCCGGCCAGCCACCGCACATGGCCCAGCGCGGCTTTGACCGGAAAACAGGTGTCGGCCATGGTGGCCTGCACGCCCTGGTGGATGACCGCCGCATTGGTTGGCGGCGAAAGCACCACCTCGAAGCCGAGGTACCACAACAGCGTGGCGAAATAGGGCAGGTAGTCGTGGAAAAAAAAGACGCGGGGCAGGCCGATGCGCCCGCGCAGCGCCCGGAACGGGCTGCGCTTGAACGCCGCCGCGCGCTCGTGGTGCGCCTCCTCCAGCATCTCGCGCCGCCAGGTGAAGAGGTCGAACGCTTCGCCGCCCGCCTGCCTGCGGATGTCGTACTTCTCGCAGCGGCCGCCATAGAAGAGCGTGGCGTCCTCGCCCTCCATGCTCACCCGGTTGATCTCGCAGCGGTTGTCGCATCCCTTGCACTCGAAGCTGGACAGGCCATAGCCGCGCTCCGCGACCGCGAATCCCTTGAAGGTGGTGGCGCCGCCCCGCGCGCGCATGTGGTCGCGGGCAATGAGTCCCATGCCAATGGCGCCGGTCACGTCATGGTGCGGGGGCACGGTGATGCGGCGGCCCAAAAACTTTTCGAACGCGGCCACCACGGCCTTGTTGAACGCCGTGCCGCCCTGGAAAAAGATGTTCCCGCCTATGCGGCGGCCCGCCACCACGCGGTTGATGTAGTTTTCCACAATGGAATAGGAGAGCCCGGCCAGCAGGTCGTCCTTGCCCGCGCCGCGCCCCAGGCTGTCCATGAGCGAATTTTCCATGAACACGGTGCACCGCTCGCCCAACCGGCACGGCGCGGCGGCTGCCAGCGCCCGCGAGGCAAAGACGTCCTTGATGGGCACGCCGAGCTTTTCCGCCTGCTCCTCCAGAAACGACCCGGTACCCGCCGCGCACGCCTTGTTCATCTCGAAATCCGCAATGACCCCGCCATCCAGGCTGATGAATTTGGAGTCCTGCCCGCCTATCTCGAAAATGGTGTCCACGCTGGGGTCGATGAACACGGCGGCGGTGGCCTGGGCCGTGATCTCGTTGCGCACCACGTCGGCGCGCACGTAGTCGGCGATCATGTACCGGCCCGACCCGGTGGTGCCCACGCCCTCGATGGCCACGCGGCCCGCGTAGCGCTGGGCCAGCTCCGCCCCCACCTCGCGCAGGCCGGTGCGCACCGCCTCGATGGGCTGGCCCGCCGTGCGCAGGTAGCGCTTGGACAGCAGGTTGCCCTCGGCGTCCACCACGGCCAGGTTGGTGGATATGGAGCCGATGTCGATGCCGAGCCAGGCCGGGATGCGGCCTTCGCCCGCCTGGGGCGCCACGGGTTCGTCCATGACGCCGCGTTCCACGTGGCGTGCGGCGAAATCGTCGCCCGGCTGGACCAGGGGGGCGTGGACCGGGGCGTCGAACCCCGTCCGGCCTTGCAGCAGGTCAAGCGCCTCCTGGGCGATCGGCGTGGCCGTGCCGTCCGCCAGCGCCTTGAGCGCCGCGCCCGCCGCGCACATGACCGTGGGCGGATCGGGGATGACCATCTCGCCGGGCGCAAGGCCCAGCACCTCGGTAAAGGCGCGCACCATGCCCGCGTTGCACGCCACGCCGCCCAAAAAAGCCACGCGGCCCGGCATGGGGCGGTTGCGGATGATCGCGCCCTTGAAGTTGCGCGCCACGGCAAAGCACAATCCCGCCACCACGTCGCACAGGGGCGTGGCGATCTGCTGCAGATGGATCATGTCGGACTTGGCGAACACGCTGCACCGCCCCGCCACGCGGGGGGGCCGGGCCGAGGCCAGGGCCGCGGCGGCGAAATCGCCTATGGACAGGCGCAGCCGCTCGGCCTGCTGGTCCAAAAACGAGCCAGTGCCCGCCGCGCACACGGAATTGAGGGAAAAATCAAGGATGGCCTCGCCGTCGAGCACCAAATATTTGGCATCCTCGCCACCCATCTCGATGACCGACGAAACCTCGGGGTGCAACCGCCGCATGGCGGCGGCAATGGCCAGCAATTCGTTGACATGGGGCGCGCCCAGCCGCGTGGCCACGGTCTTGCCCCCCGCGCCGGTCACGGCCAGGGGCACCCCGGGATAGCGGTCCAGGGCATCGGCCAGCAATGCCCGCGCGGTTGCCAGCGGCCGCCCGCCATGGCGCAGGTAGCGGGAAAACGCCAGTTCGCCCGTCCGGTCAACCACCGCGATCTTGGCGGCAACGGCCCCGACGTCCAGGCCCATGGCCCAGCCGGGAAACGCACCGGAATCCAGCCCACCATTCGTGTTCATATCACTTTGAAATGAAAAAGATTGGTGAATCATTCGTACCCTGCATCATCGCGATAATATAGCCTTCGATGGCACCCGATGCAACCAGGAATGCACATTGGCCGACTCATACACCGATGCCGGAAAGTTGGCGCTCTTTTCCGCCATGCCAACCTATACGTGTTTTATTTCGACTGGATACATGTTTGGCAAGAGCTTTGCATATCTGGTGGTGTCACCGTGGGCAATTTTGACGCAACCGAGGAGGAACACCCATGCTGTTTCTGATGAATGGCAATAAGAAGAAATCGGCCGAATCCACCGTGGAAAACTATGCCGAGGTCAAGGAACTTTTTTTGAGCGGCAGATTCCCGGTCACCACAACCGAAAACATTGAAGGCAAGGCCGTGTGCAAGGTGCTGGGCCTGGTGGCCAGCCGGGGCTACGACTCCGAGGAAGCCTTTTTCGGCATGGCCGCCCGCGCCGTGAACAAGGGCGCGCAGGCCATCATCGGGTATCAGGAGAACGTGGCCTTCCACCCTGACGGCAGCAAGTTTTTCTCCTGTTACGGCACGGCGGTGCAGTTCGCCAAGCCCATGAACACGGGCGCAAGCAACGGCGTGACCCGCCGCATGCCGCAACTGGCCTGATTTTCCTTATCGGCAAAGGCGCATTCATGGTACCGGGGAGGCCATAGGGGTCTCCCCGGCCCCCTTTTCGCCGTCCTTGGCCCGATAACCGTCCTTGCGCCATTGCCTTTGGCGCGCTTTTCCCCTAGAGCATTCGCCCATGCACGCCACCGCCCTGCGGGCCAACATCCTGCTTTGCATCACCGCCGCCATTTGGGGCGCCGCCTTTGTGGCCCAACGCGTGGGCATGGAGCACGTCGGCCCCTACACCTTCAACGGGGTGCGCTTCCTGCTGGGCGCGGCGGCGCTCGCGCCGCTCATCTGGCGCATGCACAAGGCCGGAGCCGGGCATCCCGCGCCCACGCGGCCAGGCCTCAAAAGCTATCTGCTCGGCGGCGTGGCGGCGGGCGCCATACTGTTCGCCGGAGCCACGCTGCAACAGGTCGGCCTCATGTACACCACGGCGGGCAAGGCCGGGTTCATCACCGGGCTGTATGTCGTCATCGTGCCCTTCATGGGCCTGTGCTTCCGCATGCGCTCCACCCTGGGGGCGTGGGTGGGCGCGGGCCTCGCGGCGGTGGGCCTGTATTTCCTGAGCATCACCGAGGACTTCACCATTGCCTACGGCGACCTGCTGGAACTGGTGGGCGCGGTGTTCTGGGCAGGACACGTGCTCATCCTCGGCTGGCTCTCGCAACGCCTCGACCCGGTCAAGCTGGCCTGCGCCCAGTTCGTCACCTGCGGCATATGCAGCCTGGCCATGGCCGTGGCCACCGAACCCATCACCGCCTCCGGCCTGGCCGGAGCCACCCCGGCCATCCTGTACGGCGGACTCATGTCCGTGGGCGTGGCCTATACCCTCCAGGTGGTGGCCCAGCGCGACGCGCACCCCACCCACGCCGCCATCATCCTGAGCCTGGAGGCCGTGTTCGCCGCCATAACCGGCTATTTCATGCTGGATGAGGTGCTCTCGCCGCGCGGCATGCTGGGTTGCGGGCTCATGATGGGCGGCATGCTGCTGTCACAGCTCTGGCCCGGCAACCCGTCCAAGGCGTAAACCGGACCAGCCTTCCTTTTCCCGGCATTGCCTTTCCCGCATCGCGCCTTATGTTTCCGGCATGGCGCGTGCTTTGCCATGCCCTTGTTTCTTGCCGCGCCACAAGCCCAAGGAGGCTGCCATGAACGACGCACGCAAGGCGCTCATCATCGCATCGCTGGCCGGAGACAGCCTGGCCCTCGGCGCGCATTGGGAATACGACCCGGCCCGCATCGCCGCCACGCATGGCCGCGTGGAAACGCTTCTCGCCCCGGCCCCCGGCTCCTACCACGCGGGCAAGGGGGCGGGCGACTTCACCCACTACGGCGACCAGACCATGGTGCTGCTCGAATCCGTGGCCGCGCGGGGATCCTTTGACCTGGACGATTTCTTTGACCGCTGGAAAACCCTGTTCGACGCCTACGCGGGCTATCGCGACATGGCATCGAAAAAAACACTGTCACGCATCGAATTCGGGGAAGGGCCGCTGACCTCGGGATCGCCCTCCAACGACCTGGCCGGAGCGTCGCGCATTGCGCCCATCCTGGCGCTGCCGGAAACCGGCGACGCGCTGGTGGCGGCGGCCATGGCCCAAACCCGCATGACACACAACAACCCGCAGGTTGTGGAAGCGGCGGCCTTTTTCGCCCGCGCGACGCGTTTCGCCCTGGCCGGCGCATCCGTGACGGCGGCGCTGGAACAGGCGGCGGCAGCGGCCGATCCGGCCCTGCCCATTGCCGGATGGGCTGCGGCGGGCCTTGCCCTGCGGGGCATGCCCTCGGTGGAGGCACTGGGAACGCTGGGCCGCACCTGCCACATCGACCAGGCCTTTCCCGGCACGGTGCAACTTTTGGCGCGCCATGGCGACGACCTGAAGACCTGCCTTGTGGAAAACGTCATGGCCGGTGGCGATTCCGCGGCACGCGGCCTGCTGGCGGGCATGGTGCTGGGCGCCGCGCACGGCCTTGGCGCCGTGCCGGGCGCATGGACCGACGGCCTGCGGCGCAAGGACGAGATCCTCACGCTGCTCAACGCCCTGCCATGAAAAAAGGCCGGGACAACCCGGCCTTTGGACGTGCCACCAAAAGCGGCGGCCTTGGCGCATCGTATCTTTGAAAAAGATGAGATGCTCTAAGGCATTTTGTTGAAATAATGCTTTATTCTTTCAAATCCTCGCATTGTTCCAATGCTAAAATGCGCTAGCGCCGCGCGTAGCGGCCCAGGAGCCGGGCCTGGCCCAGGATGTGCCCCTCCATGGCGCGGACAAGGTCCGCCTTGCGCACGCCGGCCTTGAGCGGCAACTGCGTGTCCAGGGCGTAGAGCGTGAAATAGTAGCGGTGCGTGCCGGATGGCGGGCAGGGGCCGCCGTAGCCCGTGCGGCCCCACGAGTTGAGGCCGTGGGCGGCCTTTTGCGCCACCGTGCCCAGGGGCTGGATGGCATCGGCGGGCATGGCCTCGGGCAGGCCCGTGGCCGTGCCCGGAATGTTGAACAGGATCCAGTGGTCCCACACGCCCACGGGCGCGTCGGGATCGTCGCACACCAGCGCGAACCGCTGGGTTCCCTCGGGAACGCCATCCCAAGCCAACGGCGGCGAAACATCCTCGCCGTCGCAGGTGAACCGCGCCGGAATGGCCGCCCCCTCCACAAAAGCCGTGCTTGTCAGCCGCATGCTTCCCTCCTGGCCTGCCGCCGCCAACGCGGCGATCCCCACCACAACGCACAACGCCACCGCCACCCACATGGCAACGAGCGGCAGGGGCCGCGGCCATGCCCGCCCGGACGCCGGACCCTCACGCATGCCGCACCGCCTCCTGTCCGGGAGCCAGCACGCTTGCCGGCAGCCGCACATGGAACGCGCTGCCCTGGCCAAGGCAGGATTCGGCCCATATGCGCCCGCCATAATGCTCCACGATATGGCGCGAAATGGCGAGGCCAAGCCCCGTGCCCTTGGGCTTGTCCGTTGTGGTGTCCCCTTGGCAGGTTTGGTAGAATTTGTCGAACACGTTCTCCAAATCGCAGGCATTTATGCCCTGCCCCGTGTCCCGCACCACGATATGCGGCTCTCCCGAGGCATCCACGTCGCACCCCAGGCCCACCTCGCCCCTATCCGTGAACTTGATGGCGTTGTGCAGCAGATTGATGAGTATCTGCTGCAACCTGTCGGAATCCATGACCACGCAGGGCAGATGGGGCGAAAAGTCCAGCCGCAGCGAGACCTGGGGTTTTTCACCAAAATGGCCCTCCACGCTACGCGCCGCCATGTGCAACGCGTCCGAAAGGCACACCAGTTCATCACGCCATTCCACGCGGCCCTTTTCAATGCGGTCAAGGTCGAGCACGTCGTTGATGAGCCGCGTCAGGCGTTCGCCCTCCTGGATGATGATGTTCAGGTTCTGCTCCGCCCTGTGTCCCTTGCCCGCAATGCGGGGATCGTCCACCACCAATGGCATGAAGCAGTTCTGGAAATCCCGCCGGATGAGTTTGGCGAAGCCGAGCACCGAGGTGAGCGGCGTGCGCAGTTCGTGGGACACAGAGGAGAGAAAGGCCGACTTCATCTCGTCCAGATCCACAAGCCGCCGGTTGGCCTCCTCCAATTCCCGCGCCTTGTCCCGCAACGCCTCGGTGCGGTCGTCCACCATGGACTCCAACTCCTCGTTCAGCCGGGTCAAGGCCTCCTCGTAGGACTTGCGCTCAATGGCCACGGCCACCTGCTCCGACACCGCCTCCATGAGCCGCACGTCCGCCTCGGTGTAGTGGCGGGGGTTGGTGTAGTGCTGTACGGCCATGGCGCCAATGACCTTGCCCCGCACGGTGAGCGGCACGCCAAGCCAGATGGCCGCGGCCGTACCCACGGCGGCGGGGCGTTGCAATCCCTTGTGCCGCACAAATTCCTCGGAGGACATGAAGAGCGGCCTGCCGGTCCGGATGACCTCCAGCGTCATGCTCTGCGTCGCCGGATCGCTGATATTGGAGATATCGTAGTAATGGCCCTGCTCATCCTCGCAATAGGTGAAGGTGAGCCGGTCATGCCTCTCATCGACCAGGGCGATGAAGAAGTTGGTGGTATCCACCAACTCGTTGAGAATGGCGTGGATGGTGGCGTACAGCTCGCCCAGGTCGCGGGTGGTGCTGATGGCGCGGGAAATCTGGTACAGCACCCGGGTGGTGCGCTCGTTTATGATGCGCTCGGTAATGTCTTCCAGAAAGCCTTCGTAATACAAGATGGTTCCGTCCGCATCCCGCACGGCGCGGGCAGACTCCGCCGCCCACGCCATGGTGCCGTCGATGCGGCGATAACGGCTCTCGAACCCCTGTACGGTGCCTTTTTCCTCCATGATCCGCTTGAACCGTTCCCGCTCTTCCGAAAAGGCGAAACTCTGGCTGCCGATATCCGTCACCGATTCGATGAGTTCCTCGGCGGTGTTGTACCCGAAAAATCGGGCCATGGCGGTGTTGGCCGTGATATAGCGGCCATCGGGCGTTGTCTGGAACATGCCCTCCGTGGCGTTCTCGAAGATGGCCCGATACTTCTCTTCAGACCGTTTGAGTTCGGTCACGTCCGTCATCATGATAAGCAGGCGATCCCCAATGGCGGCGTGGCGGAACTCAATGTCACGCATGGCGCCGTCGCCGCAGGTGACCGTGGCGACCAAAGGAGTGGCTCGTGCGCCCATCTCCCTCACGGCGGCCAGCGACGCGGCCCACGCGGCCATGGCCCGCTCACGGTAGGCCCGCTCGGGATAGGCCAGCAGCCACCATTGCTCCACATTGGGCACATCGTCTTCAGACCACTGCACGGTTTCCATGAACCGCTTGTTGCGGAACGGAATGAGGCCATCCTCGGTGACAATGACCAAACCCACGGGCGATTCGTCAAGAAGCGTCCTGAACCGCGCCTCGCTACGGCGCAACGCCTCCTCCGCCCGCTCACGCTCCGCAATGCGCTGTTCGAGCCCGGCGTACAGTTCGCGCAGCCGGATGCGCATGACCTGCACCGACCGGGCAAGCTCAGTGGTCTCGCCGCCGGGCACAACCCGCACCGGGGTTTCCAGGTCACCCCTGCCAATGCGCTCGGCATCCTCCACCAACTGGTGCAGGGGCTGGGTGAGACGACGCGCGAGAAGCATGACCAGAATGCCCACCAGCGTCGCCACCACCATGGCGCAGCCAAGCACGTAGAGCCGCAGCCTGTCCACCGCGCCCATCACTTCGCGCTGCGGTGCGGCGACCAGGACATAACAGTTCCAGGGGGGAAAAGAGCGGAACACGGCCAGGAAGGAAGAGCCGTCACGGGTGAAGGCGGTTTTGCCCTCTTCCTGGCGGGACATGGCGGCGAACCAGGGTTCGGTGTCCACGCGGGTTCCCACCTCGTCCGCCTGGGGATGCATGAGCACCACCCCGCGCGTATCGACCACGAAAATATAGCCCGCCGAGCCTATGGGAACCTCACGCAGGGCGTTCCAGGCCGCGGCCCGGATTTGCTGGGCGTTGGCCTCCACGTGTTCCAGCCCGAAACGCACAAGGACGTCATGGTTTTCCCGTATCACGCGCACAGCCTGGGCCAGCTTGGCGTCCAGCCACCTCCCGCCCAGCAACGAGATCTGCCGTTCGCTCAACCAGCCGCTCAACAGCCCCACCCCCATCATGCCAATGAAGAACAACGGCACGGTGGTGGCCATGATTTTTCCGTAAAGTTTCACATCCCGCCTAGTTACGTCATAAATTGGTTGGTCAGCAATGTACCTCGACGACCATTCCCGCTGGACATGGCAGGGTTGCACGAACCTCCCGCGCCATGCCAGAGGAAAAAGCCCCTTTACCAACAAAACGGCACCAATAGTTGTTTTGTAGTACTATAACAGATGTAAGACAAGCCTCCCCGCCAAAAGAACGCGCCACTCCGTCAATTCTTCTTCGGCGAGGGTGGCCGGGGTCAGGCCACGTGGAACCGCCACCGGCAATAGCAGTCGTCCGGATGGGGGTCGGGAGGGGCGTACAGGCACGTCACCTGGATGGCGGGATCGATTGCGCGGGCAAAGGCGGTGAACTCGGCCATGTGCATGCCCTTGCAGGCGTACTCGCCCTGGCCGTGGCGCTTGCGCCCCTCCTGCGACGGGCAGTTGGCCACGCTGATATGGATGCCGTCCTCTTGGCGCCGCATGTCGTAGCCCACGATGACCGCCCAGGGGAAATGGCGCAAGGCGGCGGCAAAGGCGTCCAGGCCGGTCAGACCGGGCGGCAGGAAACGCTCCTTGATGCGCCGCGCGGCCAGTTGCGCGGCCTTGCCCCACACCGCCTCGTTCAACGCATCCGCCGCGCCGGCCCCGTAGGTGGCCTCGGCATTGATGTACCAGAACGCGTCCACCACCTGGTAGTGCCAGAGCAGAAACTCCAGATAGGCGTCGCGCCGGTCGCCCTCCGGGCCGGAAAGAAAGGATGTGTCCATGCCGCCTCCCTTGCGCGCCGTGGCAAATAAAAAGCCGGAACCTTGCGGCTCCGGCTCATGATGGCAATCGTGACCGGCGTGGCTACGCCGCGCCGATGTGCTCCCTGAAGGCCTGCACCGTGTTGGACAGCAGCATGGCGATGGTCATGGGGCCCACGCCGCCCGGCACCGGGGTCATGGCCTGCGCCTTCTCCTTGGCCGCGTGGAAATCCACGTCGCCGCACAGACCGCCGTCCGTCCGGTTGATGCCCACATCCACCACCACCGCACCGGGCTTTATCATGTCGTGGGTGATGCAAAACGGCCGCCCCACGGCCACGAACAGAAAGTCCGCGCCCAGGCATTCCTGGGCCAGGGTACGGGTGCGCGAATGGCAGATGGTCACCGTGGCGTTGCCGTATGCCCCGCCGCCGGACAGCATGAGCGCGAGCGGCTTGCCCACGATGTTGCTGCGCCCCACCACCACGGCCTTCTTGCCCGAGGGGTCGAGGCCGTAGCGCTTGAGAATTTCGATGACGCCCGCGGGCGTGCAGGGGCGAAAGCCCGGCAGGCCAAGGGTGAGCTTGCCCATGTTCACGGGATGGAAGCCGTCCACGTCCTTGCCGGGGTCGATGGTCTCCAGGCAGCGCTGGCTGTCCAGGTGGCCGGGCAGCGGCAGTTGCAGCAGGATGCCGTCGATGTCGGCACGCGCGTTGAGCGTGCGGATGAGCGCCTCCAGCTCTTCCTGGGTGGTGGCCGCGCCGGGCAGGCGGAACGCCTCGGATGCGACGCCCGCCTCTTCGCAGGCGCGCTCCTTGTTGCGCACGTACACCTGCGAGGCCGGGTCGTCGCCCACCAGAATGACCGCCAGGCCGGGCGCGCGGCCCGCCTTTTCCTTCAGGGCGGCCACTTCCTGCCGCAGTTCCGATCTGATGGCGGCCGCAGTGGCCTTGCCGTCAAGTAAAATCATGCATCCTCCGGTACACTGTACTTCCCCGCTCGCCGGGGAGTGTTCAGTACCGCAAACCGCACGGACTGGCAACGCCGCCCGAGCGTGTCGCGTCCTCACAATGAATCCATACGCATTTTGAGGATAATAACCTGAAATATATTATTTTCCATTGAAATACATCACCATGTTTTTCAATGGCGCGGCACTAGCGCACGGTCCACACCGCCGCCCCCTCCACCGAACGGGCCACTTCCATGGCCGTGGTGCCCAGGAACACGTGGGCATCGGGCCGCGTGCCCGCGCCGGTGCGGCCCAGGCACACAGCCGCAAACCGCCCCTTTTCGCTGGCCGAGCAAATGGCCCCCACCGTGTCATATCCCGACAACGCCAGCATGGACACGCGCTCCAACGACACGCCGTTGTCCGTCAACTGAGCCACGGCCCGCGCCATGTGCGCCTCGGCCTCGGCCTCCTGCCCGGGGGGAGCCACGCTGCACACGGTCACCGCATGGTCCGGGGCCGCGTCGAGCATGAAGCCCGCGTGGTCCGCCGCCCTGTCCGCCGCCTCCGAACCATCGGCGCACAACAGCACGTTGCGCCTGTCCGGCTCCACGGCATGGCACAGCCACAACGGAAATTCCACGGTACCGCGCAGCATGGGCAGGTTGGCCGGGTCCTCCAGCATGTCCCAAAAGCGCGCCACGCCGCCCGGCCCCAGCAGCACGGCGTCGAACAGGCCGCTCGCCACCTCCGCCAGCACATCATGCACGGAGCCAAAATCGCGCAACCGCAACCGGGTACTCACGTTTTCCGGCTGAAACCCCATGGCGGCCAAACGGTCGGCCACATCATCCAACCGCGCCTGCGCCTTGTCGTGAAAAGCCCGGCGTGCGCGTTCCACGGCCGACGTATCCGTTCCTCCGGCCATGTCGCTCAGCCACGCCCCCGGCGTGCCCCCCATAAAGAGCAGCGTCACACGAAAATCCCGTTTCAGCCCCACAAACGACTCCAGAAAGACGGTCCCCGGGTCGGTGTCGCCGTTGTGCGGCACATTCCCCACACTATGGCCATAACTATCCAGCACAACGAGCACTTCATGGTTCATGGCGTGCCTCCTGGATGATTGTTGCCCCACGGCATGCCTGGCCTTGCATCACGTCCGTCACCCTGGGGCCGGGGCGGCCGACCGCCGGGCACCCTGCGCTCCCCGCTCCAGGCCGTTTGCCGTCCTCCCCCGCAATGGCCAATCCGTTCGCCGCGCCCCGCTAGCGCATTGCAGCATCGAAGCAATGCGAGGATTTGAAATAATGAAGCATTATTTCAAAAAAATGCATAAGGGCATCTACTCTTTTTCAAAGTCAAGATGCTCTAATGGCAAATCCACAACGCCGCGTCGGAAACGGCATTAATGAGCTGCCGCCCCACCGAACCCACGAAGAAACGGCGCACCGGATGCGCGTCTCCGCCAGTGCGCCCCACGGCCACGGCCGCATACCTTCCGCGCGCCAATTCGGCGAGAATGGTCTGGGCCACGTCATTGCTCTCCACCACCTCGGTCACCACCCGGCTGGCCTCCACACCGCTCGCCTGCAGGGCGTCCAATGCCCCGGAAAGAATGCCATCAGCCGCGTCCCCCCCGTTTTTGGGCGGCGAAACCACATACAAAAGACGCACGGAATGCGACCGCTCGCCCGCCACCATGTATCCCACATGATCCGCCACCCGCAGGCTCGCCTCGGAGCCGTCCACGCACAACAGCACGCCGCTGCGCGAGGTGTCGGGCATGTGGCACAGCCATATGGGGATGTCCATGCCCGAGGTGGCCACGGTCTTGCTCACGCTGCCGTCCAGGTATTCCCCCAGCCGCGACAGCCCCCGGCGGCCAAGCACCACGGCGTCAAACTTGCCCCGCACCCCTTCCTCGATGATATCCCACGCCGTGCCGAACTCGGCGTGCTTGAGCGTGAGCGTGATGTTCGTATCGGGCACGCCCGATTGCACGAACATCTCCCGCGCCCGTTCCAGCGCCTCGAAGCCACGGGCGGTGGCCATGGCCTGCCGCTGCTTCAGCTCCTGATACGCCAGTTGCGTTTCCAGCAGGGACAACCCGCTGGCCACATTGGGGGCTATGTACAGCAAGGTACACTTGAACAACTTCTTTTTCTTGAAAAAAGCCGCACAAAACCGCACCCCGTACAAGGCGCTGGCCTCGTCGCTGATGGTGACGAGCAATTCTTTGGGCATGGGCATGGCGTTCTCCGCGTGCGTTGGTCCCGCCCCGGGCTGGTTTGCGGGTTTCCTTACCTTTCTCTTACCTCATTTCCCCACGGCTGGGGAAGAGGCATGGGCATGTATTCCCGCAACAAATAAAAAAAGGCCGCGCCCTTATGGCGCGGCCTTGCGAAACAAACGGAATCCGTCCCGGTTCAGCTTTCCATGAACGCCCGGTAGGCGAGCATGGTGGCGTACAGGTCGGCCTTGGAACTCAATTCAAAGGGGCTGTGCATGGACAGAAGCGCCGGGCCGAAGTCGATGATATCCATGCCGTAGATGGCCAGATCCTTGGCCACCGTGCCGCCGCCGCCCACGTCCACGCGGCCCAGCTCGGCCATTTGCCACGGCACGCCCGCCTTGGCCAGCAGGGCGCGGAACCAGGCCACGTATTCGGCGTGCGCGTCGTTGGCGCCGTACTTGCCACGATGGCCGGTAAACTTGGAGAAGCACGGCCCGTTGCCCAACACCGCCGCGTTCATCTTCTCGTGCAGATCCTGGAAGTCGGGATCGAGCGCGCCCTGCACGTCGGCGGACACCGCCTTGGTGTTGACCAGCACCTCGCGCTTTTTGGCCGCGGGCTGCCACAATTCGATGAGCTCTTCCAGGCAGTATTCGAAAAACAGGGACTTGGCGCCGGTGGAGCCGTCCGAGCCGATCTCCTCCTTGTCCCAGAACAGCGCCACCTGGGTGTGCGGCGCGGCCTTGGCCGTGAGCATGGCCTCCAGCGAGGTGAACACGCAGATGCGGTCGTCCTGGCCGTAGCCGCCCACTACCGATCCGTCCAGCCCCACCAGCCGGGCCGGACCAGCGGGCACGGCCTGCAATTCGGCGCTGTAGAAATCCTCTTCCACCAGACCGTACTTGGCGTGCAGCAATTCCAGCACACGGGCCTTGATGCGGCTTGCGGCCTTGGCGTCCTTCTTGTCCTTGCCGCCCCTGGCGTCCTTGGACTCCGGGGCGGGGGCATGGCCCACGATGATGTTCAGCTTTTCCGCCTCAAAGGCCTTGGCCACGCTCTTGTCGTTCTGCGCCGCGGCCAGGTGGGGCAGCAGGTCCGGCACGGTGAACACCGGCTCGGCGGGATCCTCGCCCAGGCACACGGGCATCACTTCGCCGTCCTTGCGCACCACCACGCCATGCAGGGCCAGGGGCCGCGCCAACCACTGGTACTTGCGGATACCGCCATAGTAGTGGGTCTTCATCTGGCTCACGGCGCAGTCCTCGTACAGCGGCCGCTGCTTCAGATCCAGGCGCGGGGTGTCCGCGTGCGAACCGATGAGGCGCATGCCCTTGGACAACGGCTGCTTGCCGCGCCGCGCCAGCAGCACGGTCTTGCCCCGGAACACGCGCACGATCCGATCGCCCTTGCCCGTTTCCTTGTACCCGGCGGCCTTGGCCCGGGCCACGATGGCATCCACGGTCTCCCGCTCGGTCTTGCAGCGGGAAAGGAAATCAAGGTATCGTGTGCAAACGTCATCCATAGCCTTGGTGTGCGCCGCGCCCGTCAAGACGTCCCAGCAGCTTTTCGGCTTATATTCCAGTTCCTTCTTCGCCATGTCTTCCTCTTGTTGCAGGCGGGCGAGCCGCCCGGATATGTCGATACATCATCAGGCCAGCGCGGCGGCCAGCACGGCGGCGGCCAGGCCGTGCTCGTCCACGGCCAGGGTACGCGGGTCCAGGCAAAAGCCGTTGTCCTCGATGCGCCCCACCAGCGGAGGGTCCGTGGCCAGCAGCCGTTCGCGCAGGGCGTCGGGTCCAAGGCCCGCCGCGTCCACGCGCACCAGGGTGGTGGGCAATCCCCGCTCCGGGAACGCGCCGCCGCCCACCTGCGACTCGCCGGGCACGAGCGCCACCCGAGCCCGATCGCCCAGCGCCTTGCGGATGCGTCCGGCCAGCCGCCGGGCCTGCCGCTTCAGGTCGTCGGGCGCGGCGGTAATCATGCGCAGGGTGGGCACCTCGCGCCGGGCAAGCTCCGGGTCGCGGTACAGGCGCAAGGTAGCCTCCAGCGCGGCCAGGGTCATCTTGTCGATGCGCAGGGCCCGGTTCATGGGGTTGACCTTGATGCGGTCGATGTATTCCTTGCGGCCCACGATGACGCCCGCCTGCGGTCCGCCCAGCACCTTGTCGCCGCTGAAGGAGACCACGTCCGCGCCGTCGGCCACCACCTGCTGCACCGTGGGCTCGTGGCCCAGGCCCAGCGCCGAAAAATCGAAGAAATTGCCGCTGCCCAGGTCTTCGATGACCGGGAGATTGAAGCGGCGGCCGAGAGCCACCAGCTCCGGCAGCGCCACCTCCTTGGTGAACCCCACGATGCGGAAGTTGGAGGTGTGCACCTTCATGAGCGCGGCGGTCTGGTCGCAGATGGCCTGTTCGTAGTCGCGCAGATGGGTGCGGTTGGTGGCGCCCACCTCGCGCAGGGTCGCGCCGGACTTGGCCATGACCTCGGGGATGCGGAACGAGCCGCCGATCTCCACCAGCTGCCCGCGCGACACGATGACCTCGCGGCCCTTGGCCAGGGTTTCCAGCACCAGCATGACCGCCGCCGCATTGTTGTTGACCACCAGGGCGGCCTCGGCCCCGGTCAGGGCGCACAACAATTCCTCCACATGGCTGTAGCGGCTGCCGCGCTGGCCCGTGCCAAGGTTGAATTCCAGGTTGGAGTAGCGGGCGTCGGCCTCGACCACGGCCCGGATGGCGTCCGCGCACAGGAGCGAGCGGCCCAGGTTGGTGTGCACCACCACGCCCGTGGCGTTGAGCACGCGGCGGAAGCGGGGCCGCACGCCCACGCGGACAAAGGCGCGCAGGCGCGGCAAAAGCGGCGCAAGCCCCACCTGGGCGGGATCGGTCAGCACGCCGTCGCGTATCTCCTCGCGGCAGACATCGAGAAAGGCGTTGACCTGCTCACGCAGGAGCGGCCTGGGCAGGGAGGCGAGGGACGCGTCCGCGGCCAGCGCGTCGAGAACGGCGTCCACGGAAGGAAGCTTGCTGAACAGGTTGGCCATGCACTCTCCTAGGCGGGGGGCTCCGGGTGCGCAAGGCGCGCCTCCGGGCGGGCGGGGACGGACGCAGCCTACCCCAAAAGATCCGGGCGGAGTGTATAAAACTCGGCCAGCAAATACAAGGAACCGCAGACCAGCACCGGACCGTCGGAACCTGCGCCACCGGTCCGCCCGGCCCTTATCCGCACGGCGGCCTCCAGGGCGGCGGCCATGTGGGGCGCGGTCTCCACGGGTACGCCAAGCGCCGAGCCAAGCTCCCGCGCCAGTTCGTCGGGATCGCGGGAGCGCTCGCAGCCTGGGATGCCCGTGGCCACCACGGTGCAGTCCCGACCCGCCAGCCGCGCCAGATACGGCAGCATGCCGCCGAGCCGCTTGTCCCTGAGGCAGGAGAACACCACCACGGACGGGCGGACGCCAAGACGCGCCACGCCTTGGGCCAGCGCGGCCATGGCGTCCTCGTTGTGCGCGCCGTCCAGGATGAGGGGGGGCATGTCCGGGGTGGCCGCCACGCACTGCAACCGGCCGGGCAGCCGGGCCTCCGCCAGCACGCGGCGCACGGCGGCGGGATCCGTGGCCCACTGGTTCGCCCCGGCCAGTTCCAGCCAGCCGGCCAGGGCCAGCCGGGCGTTGTCCGCCCGTTGCGGCATGTCCGCGTCAAAAAGGCGGCTGTCAAAACCCGGGGCGGGCCCGGACGCCAGATCCACCTGCCGTAGCGGCACGCCCGCGCGGGCAGCGCCCGCCGCAAGGGCCGCCATGGCGTCGGAGGACTGCGGCCCGGTTATGGCCGCCAGGGCGGGTCTGCCCTGGGCCATGGCGCCCGCCTTGTCCGTGGCGATGGCCGCAACGGTCCTGCCCAGCACGCTCTCGTGGTCCAGGCTGATGGAGGCGAAGAGCACCACGTCCGCGCCCAGCGCCGAGGTGGCGTCATAGGAACCGCCCAACCCCGCCTCGAACACCGCCACCCGCACGCCCGCGTCGCGGAAGGCGCACGCGGCCATGACCGTAAGCAGCTCGAAATACGTGAGCCTGTCGCCACCGGGCGCGTCGAGCACGCGGTTGGCCAGATCGACCCACGCTGTCTCGGACAACATGTGGCCCTGGATGCGGATGCGTTCACGCGGCGAGAGAAAATGGGGCGAGGTATACAAGCCGTCGCTCAGGCCATGGGCGCGGGCCAGGGCCGCGAGAAAGTTGGCCGTGGAGCCCTTGCCGTTGGTGCCCACCACCTGGACCGCCGCGCCGGCGGGGTGCGCCAGGCCCATGGAGCCCAGCACCGCGCGCACGCGGCCCAGGCCCATGTCCATATGGAACAGGCCGAGCCGGTCCAGATAGGCCTCCACATCGGCAAAGGAAATGAAACTAGAGATGGAGGACACCGCCTTGGCGCAGGAAATGGAGATCCCAGCCTTCCAGCGCGGCCTGGAGTTCCTTGATGATGCGGCCCGCAAAGGTATGCTTCATGTGGCTGATGAACAGGCGGGGGCGGTGCGAAAGCCTGGCCACCTCCGCCGCCAGCAGGGCGGGGGTGAGATGGCGCGAGGCATGGGCCAGCCCTTCCAGGGAGTTGGGGAAGGAGCACTCCACGATGACGTTTTCAATGGGCGTTTCCAGGGCGTCGAGCGCCTCCCACCATGCGGCGCACACCCCCGTGTCCCCGGTATAGGCAAGGCTGGCGCCGGTTTCCATCTCGCGCAGCACAAAGCCGCATGCGCCCGGCCCGTGATTGACGGGCAGCGCGGTCACGGCCAATCCCTGCACGGTGCGGGCCTCGCCAAAGGCCATGGGCTCAAGGCGCAGCACCGGGCACTGTGGCGGTATGGCCGTAAAATCCGGCCATACCGTGTTGTTGAGCAAATGGGTGCGCACCGCGTCCAGAACGGGCGCGGTGCCGTTGATCATGACCGTATCGCAGTGGTCCTGGCAGATGAGTTCCACCAGGTTGTCGGCAAGGAACAGGAGATCGCCCACATGGTCGAGATGCGGATGGGACAGGAACACGTCGGTGATCCTGGCCTGTTCGGGCAGGGTGAGGCCCGATGTGGCCGCTCCCGCGTCCAGCAACACGACGTCGTTGACGCAGAATGTGGTCAAAAAGGTTTCGCGCACGCTGGTGCCCGAGCAACCCGCGATTTTCAACTTCATCTCTGGCTTCCTTTGCCCGAAAAACGTCCACCGGGCGGCAACAGGCTCCATGCCGAGCCCTGTTCCGGGGTGAAGACGCAATGCCTTCCTTTATCCGGAATACGCGCGTTTTGCCAGGGAATATTCGTCCCGCGATCCTGGGAGGAAATGCGGCCCGCCCGTTTTTCCAGGTCTTGATTCTTCGGGCGTTGTGATTTACTCCACATCACCCATGCGGCCACGCGTGGCGGGAGCCCGGCCCATGCCGTGCAACCGCCCGCACCGCCAACCACGCGCCAGTAGCTCAGGTGGATAGAGCATCGGCCTTCTAAGCCGACGGCCCCGGGTTCGAATCCTGGCTGGCGCACCATCAAAAACAAAGGTTCCGGCATGATGTCGGAACCTTCTCTTTTTCCACCGCGCAACCGTCCCGTCCCGCAGGGCCACGCCGAAAAGGACCCCACGCGCCCCCCCGCGTTTTGGACGCCCACACAACGCGGGGCAAGCCGTCACGGGCAGACGAATCTCCCGTCAGATGCACGAAAGGCACCCGCTTACGCCTTGCCGGTCGCCTTCTGGAGTATTCCCGCGCAGAGTTCTCGCCAACCGTCGAAACAGTCCGCCGCCCCCCCCCGCTCGAGGACGCCCGGATCGACGTCGTGGACGGCGTATTCGGGATGGATGACCACCAACTGGTGCTCCAGGACGTTTGCGGCATGCACATAGGCAAAAAGCTCGGGATGCGTATCCTCTTCCCGCCGCAAGCCATGGTGCGAGGCCACCATTCTCACCATCCGGGGCTCAAGCCCCCACAGTCCAAGCAGGTACCCCCCCACCTCTGCGTGGGTGACACCAAGCAGTTCCTTCTCGGCCATGGCGAGGGGCATGTTGCCCTCCCGCGAAAGCGCGACAACCGCTTTGTAGTCTGTTTCGGCCCCGTCGGCCAAGACAAGCTTGCCCACGTCATGGAGCAGCCCGGCCACGAAGCACTCTTCCGCGTGTGCCTTGCTTGCTCCCTGGCTCTTGGCTATTGCCCCCGCGAACTGCGCCGCGAGCAGGCTGTGCTCCCAGAGGGTCTCCATGGAAAAGAGCTTGCGTTTCGCGCTGTCGAGCGTGCAAAAGACGCTGTTATAGAGAATCAGGCTCTTGAGTATGTTCAAGCCGAGGTAGGTGACCGCCTGTGCGGGCGTGGCGATGGGCTGGCGCATGCCGAAAAAGGAGGAGTTGACAACCTTGAGAAGGTTTGAGGACAACCCCACATCCCGAGAGACGATCTCTCCAATATCCCCGATGGATTGAGAATCGTCCTTGAGCGCTGCCATAAGCTGGGCATAGACCGTGGGCATGACCGGCAGCGTGCCTATGCGAGTGATGGTCTCTCTGATTTTCGGGTCGGTGAAGGTCGTCCGCAGATCGAACGCGCGCTGTATGATGCGGATGAGCTCGTCACTGCCGCAGGGCTTGCTCAAGAACTGGTGGGCCGGCTGGACCGCACGCGTGACGAGTTCACTGTCCGAGTGGCCGGACAGGACGATGCGCACGACGCCAGGATGCCGCTTCTGCACCTCTTGCAACACCTGCGCCCCATCCATGCCCGGCATGCGCAAGTCCGCCACAATGACGTCGAACGCCTCCCGCCCCATGGCCTCCAACGCCTTTGCCCCACTGTCCGCAAAGGACATGCGCCAGTCCTTCTTGTTGAAGAGCATGCGTTCCATGCCCCGCAGCAAGGCTTGGTCATCGTCAAGAAAGAGGATGCGCATGACAGGTTACTCCTTGCCCAACGGCAGACGGACATGAAACGTCGAGCCCGCGCCATCCTCGGTGTCGAAACGCAGCTCGCCCCCAATGCCATGAACCGCGGCGTGCGCCAAGGTAAGGCCCAGGCCGGTTCCCTTTCCCACTTCCCGGGTGGTGAAAAACGGGTTGAATATCTTTGGCCGAACGGACTCCGGTATACCGCTTCCGGTGTCCTCCACCCACAGGTGCAGCCATTGGCCCTCGCGGCGCGTTCCCACGGTGATCCGCCCCTTCTCGCCCGGCGCATACGCCTTGCCTCGGATGGCATCCGCGGCGTTGAGCACCAGGTTGAGCAGGCAGACGCTTATCCCGCCAGGAATATTCAACGTCTCCGGCAGATCCGCAGCCAGATCGAGCCGCAGGTCCGCCACATGCTCCCAGGCGGTGCGGGAGAGTGCGACGACATCGTTAATCATCGTGTCCAAGCTGACGTAGGCCTGCCCCTGAAACTCGCTGCTGGAGAAGCGGAGCATGCTTGTGATCGTGGCCTGAATCCGCCGCAGACCGTCGTTGCAATCCTGTATCGCTTCCTCCATTTTCGGACCGGTGTCCGTAAAAAACGCGGCGAGCGAGGCTGTCGGCCGCGCACCGTCCCCGGAGGACAATGCACCCCGGAGCGTCTCAAACGCCTTGCCGATGAAATCGAGATTCCCGGTCAGATACTGCAAGGGGGTGTTGACTTCGTGCGCCAAGCCGCCAGCCAACTGGCCCAGGGCATCCAGCTTCTGCGCGTGCATGGCCCTGGCTTCCATTTCCTTGATGGAGGAAATGTCCTGGCATGCGCCAATCACCATGTCCGTCTGCCCCAGCGGAGCCAGCGCCCGGGCCTGAAAAAGGAACACGTGGCCATCCTTGGCGCCGCAGCCCAAAAATTCCATCTCGACCATGTCTTTTCCTGCGCGAAGCTGGTCCAGGGCCGCCACCACCCGCCCCTTGTCCCGCGCATGGACGCACGCCAAAATATCCTCCACAGAGGAGGCCTCCCTCTTCCCGGCGTGACCGAGAAGGCCAAAAAGGCCGGATGTCCGGAAAAGTTCTCCGCTTGCCATGTTCCATTCAAAAGCCCCCAGCCGGGCCATGGCGCCAGCCTGTTCCATGAGTCTGTTGGCCCGGTTGAGGGAATCGAGTATCCGCGCGTTGAGCAGGGCCAGGGCGGCCAGCTCTCCAAAAGCCCCGGCCGCGCGCTGGTCGTTCCCATCAAACCCGCCGGGCTTATCGGCCAGCCCCAAAAGCCCCACCGCCTTGTCATTGATGATGAGCGGAGCGAACAAAACGTTTTCAGCCGCGACATGGCCGACCGGCAGGAAGGCTCTATAGGGGCTGCTCATGAAGGCATTGTCATATACCGTACGTTTCCCGGCATACGCGACCTCCTGCAATCCCCGGATGGGCATGGGCTGTGGGGGAATCGTGCGGGGCAAGCCCCCAGCGTCCAGCAAGATCACCTCGTCTCCCCCGCCATCCGTGGCAAGCAGGGCCACATACCCTGATCGGGCGCCGGTCAGGGTCTTGCAGCGGTCAAATATTTTCCGGGCCACGACAGGGAAGTCGCGGAAGGTCATGACATCCTTGGCCGCCGCGAGCAGCGCGTCCACCTCCCGGCGCTCATGGGTGAGCAAGGCAAGATTGTCCTCCACCTCGGCCCGCTGCCGCTGGAGCTTGAGAACCGCCAGCACCTTGAGCTGGAGCACCTTGGTGTCGACCGGCTTGTAAAGGTAGTCAAGCGCCCCCTCCTCATAGCCCTTCATCTTGGCCAGCCCATCGTCGTCAAGGGCGGTGATGAAGATAATGGGCGGAGCGGTTTTCTTCTTGATCCGCGCTATCTCGCGGGCCACTTCAAACCCATCCATTCCGGGCATCATGATGTCCAACAGGACAAGATCCACCTTCCGCCCCTCAAGGATCCTCAAGGCCGCCCTGCCCGATCCCGCTTCGAACACATGAACGCCGGGAATCTGCTCAAGGGAAACCCTGTAGACGGCCAGATTGACAGGGTGGTCGTCCACGACCAGCACAAACGAGTCTCGTTGGTTCATGACATGTTCCTGGCAAGGAGGGCTCACCCTGCCCTGTCCCGCTTCCGCCATCGCGGGAACCGATGGACACGGACTATGGAAAAACCGTTCCTTCCACTTTTGACACCGTGAGGGCGATGCACCCCGCGCGCTTCTTCGCAAGGGCGCTGGCAAGGACCATCCCCTGGCCGATTGCGCCTTCGCCCTTGCGAGGTGTTGCGATCTTCAGCCAGAATACCACCAATACACTCGCCGAACAAGAAGACCCGCACCACTGTCGCATACCATTCCCAGCGCATGACGCAACAAAACTTGTTTTCAGCATGAGATACAGCACGAGGTTGTGCCCGCACCCATTTTTCACGCCCTCCGCACGGCGCCATGCCGCCCCATCCATCCTCCGTGAGACGCACCCCACCGCGACGCGCATATTGCCATCACCTATGGCAAGGCTTGAGCAGGATAGGCAACGCTGATACACTAGTGCCAGATCCCAGACCACAAGGAGGCGGGCATGGCGCAGTGCATCATTTACGGCAAGGCGGGCTGACCCTACACCGGCAGGGCTCGGGAAGCCCTGGGGGAGCACACCTATTACGACGTGATGCGGGACGCCGCCAAACTGGAGGAAATGCTCGCCCTGTCCGGCGGCGTGCGCAAGATTCCGGTCATCGTGCGGGACGGCAAGGTGAGCGTGGGTTACAACGGAGCCTGACACGTGTGACGCCCGGCCGTGCGTCGGGAACATACGCACCCGCCCCCCAGCCAGCCGCCGCCTGGGGAACTCGCCTGTCTCAACCGTACCCACCTCTCCTGCCACCAGCCCGCCTGGGGAATTCGCTTGTCCCAACCGCATCAACCTCCCCCGCCACCAATCCGCCTGGGGAATTCGCTTGTCCCAACCATACCCGCCTCCCCAGCCGGCAGTTTTTGGGGAAAGAGATAGGAGAGAGGATGGGGGTCCGGGGGAAGGAGAGAGGAAAGAGAAAACCCCTTTTTTCGCCGAAAAAGGGGTTTTCTCTTTCCTCTCTCCTTCCCCCGGTGCTTTCATCCAAGCCGCCCGCTGGGGCGGCTTGGATTGCGCGGGTTCAGGGGACGCTATTTGTAGAACACCCGAATCTGGTTGGTGTGGTGGGTCTTCTGGCCCGGCGTGGGCTGGCCCGAGGTGAGCACCAGGCAGTCGCCCTCGGCAAAGTCCTTGCTGTCCTGCACGAATTTCTGCACCCGGTTCATGTGCCGGGGCATGGCGCTTTCGGACAGATAGGGGCGCACGCCCCAGAAGAAATTGAGGTATTTCACCACGTCCACCTGCTCGGCCAGGGCATAGACCGGACGTATCGGACGGCGGCTGGCCAACATGCGCGCGGTGGAGCCGCTCACCGTATGGCAGACAATGGCCTTGCTGTCGGAGTTGTCGGCCAAAAGCGAGGCGCAATAGGCCATGTACTTGTCCATGTTGCTCTCCCGCTTGGGCAAAAACGGCCCTTCGATGCGCTCCAGCAGATAGGTCTCGGTCTCCTTGGCGATGTCGTTCATGAACGCCACGGCCTGGGCGGGATATGCGCCGATGGCCGTTTCCTCCGAGAGCATGACGCAGTCCGCGCCGTCCAGGATGGCGTTGGCCACGTCCGTGGTCTCGGCGCGGGTGGGGATGGGGTTCTTGACCATGGACAGCAGCATCTGGGTGGCCACGATGCATGCCTTTTGCGCATGGCGCGCGGCGCGGATGATCCGCTTCTGGATCACGGGCACGCTGGCCATGGGGCATTCGAGCCCCAGGTCGCCGCGCGCCACCATCACCGCGTCGGCGATGTCCAGGATGGCGTCCAGGTTCTCCACCGCGTTCTGGCGCTCCAGCTTGGCCACCACGGGGATCCACCGGCCATGCTTGTCGATCTCGGCCTTGATGTCCGCAATGTCCTGCGCGGTCTGCACAAAGGACAGCGCCACGGCGTCGAGGCCGATGTCCATGCCCTCGTGCAGGTCTTTGCGGTCCTTGGCGGTCATGGCGGGCATGGGGTGGAACTTGCCGGGAAAGGCGATGCCCTTGTTCGAGGTGAGCAGGCCGCCGTTTTCCGCCCTCATGGTGAAGAGCCGGTTGTCCTTGACCACGCGTTCCACCGTGAACTGGAGCATGCCGTCGGACAGGGACACGGGCATGCCCGCATCCAGACCGACCAGGAGTTCGGGGAAATCGAGGCTGATGAACACGCCTTCGGCCTTGTCGCGCTGGTCGGGCAGGCCCAGGGACACGATGGAACCCTTTTCTATCTGGCGCGGCGAGCCTTCCACTTCCCCGATGCGGGTCTTGGGGCCGCACAGGTCGCCCATGATGGTCAGCGGGATGCCGAGATCCTTCTCCAGCTTGCGGATGATCGCGACGACCGGAACAAAGGCCGCCGCGTCGGAGTGGGAAAAGTTGAGCCGGAAGATGCACGCGCCCTTTTCGGCCATGGCCTTCATGGTTTCGTAGTTGGCGGACGCCGGACCCAGCGTGGCGATTATTTTGGTACGCATGGCAACCTTCCTGTTTGCGGTTGAAGGGTTCGTGCCCGTTCGCGGGGAAGCCCCCCACGGCACGTGTGCTTTCCCAAGTACCATGTCCAGGTGACGATTTCACGTAAAAAAAAGCGCGGACGCCACAAAAAGGACGAATCCGCGCCATGCCGCCCTGGCAAGCGCCGTATGATGGTGCCCGCGCCGTCCCGTCCTAGCACGCGGCCTTGAGCTTGGCCATGAGCACGCGGGCGAACTCGCGTCCGTGGCTGAACCCGGGATTGATCTGCAAGGCCTTTTTCAGAAAGACGGCGGCCCGCTTGTAGTCGAGCATGTCGTAGTAGATGCGGGCCATGTTGTAGAGCAGGTGTTCATCGTTGCCGCACAACTTGAACGCCTTGGCGTAATAGGACAGCGCCGGTTCGAACATCCGCGCCTTGCGCAATTTTATGCCGAACTCGTTGAACAGGTACTTGTTTTCCACGTCAAAGGCCTCTTCCAGCTTGATGAGGCTTTGCAGCACGTGCTGCGCCTTGTCCTGCTCGTCGCGGTCCATATAGGTGAGCGCCAGGCCAAACATGGCCCGCACGTTCTGGGTGTCCATCCTCAGGGCGTTCTTGTACTCGAACTCCGCGCCGTACACCTCGCCCTGCGACCGCAGGCGGTCCGCCCTGGCCAGGGTCTTGGCCACGGCCTTCATGGCGGGCAGGGTCTTTTGCAGATAGATGTCCGTTTCAGGGATGTATTTGGCGACCAGTTCTTCCTTCTTGATCGTCACGGGCGCGCCGGTCGGCAAAAAATTGTCTCCCAGCATCTGCACCTTCACAAACCCCTCGGTGCGCTCCTCCACAAAATAATTGCGCCGAATGACCACCTTGCGCTTGGTCGCTCCCGCACCGATCCAGGAGTTCGCCTCCGAGGAGAACACCCCTTTTATCCGTTCTCCACCCGCATCCCGCCCGTGACTCATGCCGTCCATCTCCGTTGCGCGTTCATGCCCCGCCATGGCCTTGCACCCTGCCGCGTCACCACGCATGCCAAAGCCGCGAGGCACACGCAACAAAAAAATGGGCAGTCCCCGGACCGCCCAACGCAACCACCCGACACCCCGCGCAAAACATATGCGGCGCCTATGCGCCGCGCGGCAGGAACAGCACGCCCCAGGGACCGGCCATGGTGTCCACGACCAGGGCCAGGGTGTCGCCCACCCGTTGCGGGCGTCCCTGCACGGGCAGCCACGCGGGGCTACCCGCGTCGGATACCGCAAGGCGCATATACCGGCCAAGCATGGCCATGAAATCCCCCCAACACGAGGGCATGGCGTGGCCGCCGGCCGGGCCGGTCATGGCGTCTCCCGCGTTCTTGCCTTCCGGCTCGGCGTCATGCAACGCGCAGGAGCGCGCCACCAGATCCAACATCCCCTGTGGCAGGTACAGCTCCAGGCGCGGCCCGCTCTCGCCCGCCATGGGCGCCAAGGCGATGCACACGGCGTATTCCTGCACCGCCACATCCCTGTCCGGGGCGACGATCTTCACCTCCTCGCCCAGATAGCGGAACAGCGCCCGGCGCAGGGCGTCCACCAGGCCCACGGCCTCGCCGGGCCGGGCCGCCCCCGCCAGCAACGCGGCCAGCGCCTGGCGCCGCTCCTGTTGCTCGGCGTCATAGGCCGCCAGAAGCACGGAAAACCGCTCCTCGTCCAAATAGCCCTTGCGCAGCAACGCCTCGCCCAGGTGCGTGCACAGGATGGTCTGGGAAAAAAGCAGTTCGTCCAGCTGTTTGCGCTTCAAAAACCGCAGCGACAACGCCACCTCGCCAAAGGGCCGCATGTCCCGCTTCTGCGTGGCGAACACACGTTGCGCCTGTTCGTCGGTCAACAGGCCGCGCTCCACGGCCAACTCGCCGAACCGCCGGTTGCAGGCGTTGCGGTAGGCCATGGCCGCATCAATGGCCGCCGCGTCCACCGCCCCCTGCTTGAGCAGGAATTGTCCAAAGAAACTCACCGCCATACCAACCCCCTGGCCTATGAAAATCCCGCCGCCCTATGTCTTGGGCTTGCGCCCCGCCTTGATCTTGTGCGCCATTTCCTTTCCCTGCGTCGGCTTGACGAAGCGGAAGGAGAATTCGCCCGCACTGGTCGATCCCACCATCGTTGCGGCGGGTCCGGCCTTGGGTGTCTGGACGTCGCCCACCGACACCTCCATGGCCGGGCCATCCAGCTCCGGCACCTCGCAATCATCGTCACCGGGGCGCGGCTGCGCCGCTCCGGCGCCCAGCTTTATGCGAAATTCCCGGCTGATCTTGAACCGCTTGCGTTTTTTCTTGGCCTTGCCGTCATAGGCGCGCAGTTCGATCAGCGCATCCTGGTCCTCCTGCTGCGACAGATAGGCCAGGAACTCCTGCCCGTCCTTGAAATCTGGATTGATCGCCAGAGCCTTGCGCAAGTACAGCGACGCCTTGGCCGTCATGCCCCGCTCATGATAGACGCGGGCGATGTTGTAGACCAGGTGTTCGTCGGTGCGGCACAAATGGTAGGCGCGGGAATAATACTTCAGCGCGGGCACGTGCATGCCGTTCTTGCGCAAACGGATGCCGAACTCGTTGAACAGATGCTTGTGGCGCGGTTCGAACGCCTCCTTGAGCCGCACGAGACGCCGGAACACCACCTCGGCCTTGTCCTTGTCGTGGCGTTCCAGATAGGTGAGGCCCAGGCCAAAGGTGGCGCGGATGTTTTCCTCGTCCACGCGCAGGGCGTTCTTGTATTCGTATTCCGCGCTGTAGGTCCGGTTCTGGACGCGGTGGCGCTCCGCCGTGGCGATGGAGGTCTCCAGGCTCTCCATGGCTGGGCGCACCTTGAGATAATACACCTCCGGGTTCGGGGTGTAGTTCTCCAGCAGGTCGTTGCGGGTAATGATGTCGGCTTCGCCAGAGGGCACGAAATGCTCATTGAGCCGGGTGACGGCCACGCGCCCGTCTTCGCATTCCTCGACATAGAAATGCGCCTCCTGGGACACCGGACGCGCCTGCGCGCCCTGGCCCAGGGTAACGGTGGTCTCGCGGCTGAAAACCCCACGCATCGGCGCCCGCGATACCGCGCCCGTGGACTGCGATTCAGTCATTGCATGCCTCTGGCCCGCTTGCGATCCCGCTTGACGGCGGGCGGTTCCTTGCCCGTGCGTGTACCGTTTTTCCAACCGCCCGTCCACAGCAGCGGCCTGGCGCGCGTCAATGCGTTCCCGCCCCCCCCCCGGCACAAGGAAATAATCCAGCATGTGATTGACGGCTTTTTCGCAACATGCCACCATACGCCAACCATGCATGCAAGCGAGGCCGCCTTGCCAGAATCCACCCCCCTTGACAACGACGCCCTGCGCGAAGAGAACCAACGCCTGCGCGCCGCGTTGGCCGAAGCGCGGTTTGCCGCCTCCCTGTTGCTGCAAGCCACGCAGGATACGGTTCTGCTCATGGACTGCGCCGGAACCGTGCTCGAGGCCAACCCTGGAGCCTGCGCCCGCCTCCACAAGCAGCGCGCCGAACTTGTCGGCACGTGCATCTTCGACCTCATGCCTCCGGAGCTGGTCGCCAATCGCCGCAGATGGCTCAAGGAGGCGATCAATACCGGAAAGCCCTTGCAGTTCAAGGATCACTGGAACAGCACGAGTTTCGGCCACCGCCTCACCCCGGTCCTGGACCCGCTCACGGGCGCGGTACGCGTGGCCGTGGTCACCCGCGACATATCCGAAAGCGAACAGGCCTTCATGGCCATGCGCGACAACGAAGCCCGCTACCGCGCCATCGTGGAGGACCAGACCGAGCTGATCTGCCGCTACCGGCCGGACGGCCTGCTCTCGTTCGTCAACATGGCCTACGCCCGCTTCCACGGCAAGGAGCCCCGCGAACTCATCAACACCCGCCACCTGCCCAACATTCCACCCGAGGATTGGGACATGATAAAGGCGCGGATCGCCTCCCTGACCAGGGAAAATCCCGTCACCCAATTCGAGCACCGCGTCATTCAGGAAGACGGCAGCGTCATCTGGCAGTATTGGACCCACCGCGCCATTTTCGACGCCATGGGCGCCCTTGTGGAATACCAGGCCGTGGGCAGGGGCGTCACCAAACGCAAGCTCGCCGAGCAGGAGTTGCGCGAACACCGGGAATTCCTGCACAAGATCATAGACACCGTGCCCAACCTCATCGTGGTCAAGAACAGGGCCGGCGAGTTCGTCCTGGTCAACAGGGCCATGGCCGACCTGTACGGCAGCACGGTGGAGGACATGGTGGGCAAGCGGGGCGCGGACTTCAACCCCCACGACGACGAAACCGCCCTCTTCCGCGCCGAGGATCTGGAGGTGCTCGACAGCCGCCAGCCCATCTTCATCCCGCAGCGGGTCATCTCCAGCGCGCAAGGCGAGCGGCGCTGGTTCGCCACGGTCAAGCTGCCGCTTCTGGACTCGGACCAGGTGCTGGGCGTGTCCGTGGACATCACCGACCGCAAGCAGGCCGAGGCGGAACGCCTGCGCCTGGAGGCGCAGGTGCGCCAGGCGCAAAAAATGCAGGCGCTGGGTACGCTGGCAGGCGGCATTGCCCACGACTTCAACAACATGATCTTCGCCATCCTGGGTTTTGTGCGCCTGGCGTTGCGCCTGACCGAACCGGACGGCAAGGTGGCGGAATACCTGCGCCAGATCCAATCCGCCGGCGTGCGCGCCTCGGACCTTGTGCGGCAGATACTCACCTTCAGCCGCCGCACGGAACAGGAAAAAAAGCCGGTCCATCTGACCGCCCTGTGTGATGAGGTCATCAAGATGCTGCGCGCCACCCTGCCCGCCACGGTCGGCATCAGCACCGACACCGGCGCGGCCAACGACACCATACTGGGCGACCCGGCCCAGATACATCAGGTGGTGATGAACCTGTGCGCCAACGCGGGACACGCCATGGGCGAAAACCAGGGCACGCTCTCGGTGCGGCTGCGCAACGTGACGGTGGGGCCGGACAGATGGGGATCGGCGGACCTGGAACCCGGCGAATACGTGGAACTGGCTGTCTCCGATACCGGCCACGGCATTCCGTCCGACATACTCGACCAGATTTTCGACCCCTTCTTCACCACCAAGAAACCCGGCGAAGGCACGGGCATGGGTTTGTCCGTGGCGCACGGCATCGTGCGCAGCCATGGCGGCGCCATCACCGCCGAAAGCGCGCCGGAAAAGGGTGCGACCTTCCGGGTGGTGCTGCCCGTGCTGCACCAGGCCCAGACCGTGCCCGGCAAGGGCTGCGAAGCCGTGCCCCGCGGCAATGAGCGCATCCTCTTCGTGGACGACGAGACGCTGCTCGTGTCCATGGTGCACGACATGCTCACCCAGCTCGGCTATCAGGTCACGGCGGTAAACGACCCCGCCGAGGCGCTGGCGCGTTTCACGACCCGGCCGGACGGATTCGATCTCGTCATATCCGACCAGACCATGCCGCACATGACCGGTGCGCTGCTGGCCAGGGAGATGCGCTCCCTGCGCCACGACATTCCCATCCTGCTGCTGACCGGCTTTTCCGAAAGCGCAGCCTTGGAAAAAGCCAAATCAATGGGCGTCAGCGAGTGCATCATGAAACCTGTGGTGGAGGAACAGTTGGCGCAGGCCATCCGCCGGTTGCTGGACGCGACGAAGCAGGAGGTTTCCCATGGCTAGGATTCTGCTCGTGGAGGACGACCCCCTTGTCAGGGCCATGTTGGTGGAGACGCTCATGACCGAGGGGCATGACATCACCACCGCCGAGGACGGCGCCGCCGCTGTAGCCGCCTACCGCGCCGCGCCCTTCGACCTGGTGATAACCGACATCGTCATGCCCGGCTCTACCGGCATCGAAGCCATTACCCGGCTGTGCCGCGACACGCCCAAACCGATTATATTCGCCATTTCCGGCGGCGGCGTCCACATGCACAACGATGCGGTGCTGCATGCCGCCATCCAGGCGGGGGCGGCGCGCGCCTTTGCCAAACCCGTGGATCCCGATGTCTTGACCGCCGCCATTGCCGACGCACTGGCCACGCGGGTAGCGTGACCCAACCCCTGCCCGGCCGCAAGGCCGGGCATACCGCACCACGAGGCCGCCATGTCCAAGATATGCATTGTGGAAGACGACGCCCAGATCCGCGTCATGCTTAAGGAAACCCTGGAACTGGAAGGCTTTGCCATCGTCGAGGCCGCCAATGGCAACGAGGCCTTGCGGGTGCTCGACGCCGAGGCCGTGGATCTCGTCATCACCGACATCCTGATGCCGGAAAAAGAAGGACTCGGCCTTATCACCGAGTTGCGCAAACTCCACCCCGGCCTCGCCATCTTCGCCATATCGGGCGGTGCGCCGCACATGCAGGCCGCGGGCAACCTGGAACTGGCCACCCTGTTCGGCGCGCGGCAGGCGTTCCGCAAGCCCATCGACCTGGACGAACTGATCGCCGCCGTGAAGGACTGCCTGGACGCGCCCGACGCGGGCTAGCGCATGCTCGCATTGAGACAATGCGAGGATTTGAAATAATGAAGCATTATTTCAACAAAACGCATAAGCGCATCTCCTCTTTTTCAAAGTCAGGATGCGCTAGTGGTTGGGATTGGACATGACGATGTGCAAGGCCTCGTCAAGCACCTCAAGGATCATCTCGTCGCTCACGACCTCCCGCAAAATGATGCTCACCCGCTGCACATAGCGGGGAGGCAGCTTGTTCAAGGCCAGGGCGTAGATATCTTCCATATCGATGGTATCGGGCCTGAAATCGGGATATCTGGCGAGCGCCTGGGGCAAAAGCCGCACCACGCGCAGTTCGTTTTTGTTTTTGATGGGCCGCAAATCGACCCCATTGAATATATACTCGTCAACAGCCACAGACATGCTCCCCTCCATTGCTGCCGGCCCCGCCTGGGCGGGCCGTGCAAGACGGCGTCAGTCGCCGCCCCCCTTTGTGTTGCCATTTCGCTCCACGCCCCAGGCGCCCTCCGCGCCACCGGCCAGGGCATCGATCGCGGTGCGCGCCCCCTGCGCGTCCGCAAACGGTCCCACCCGCACGATGTAGCGAAGCGCTCCCCCCTCAAGCGTGGAGAACACCTTGACGGCCAATCCCCTGTCGCGCAGACGCACGGCCTGCCCCGCCGCAGCCATGGCTCCGGCATGCTCGCCCACCACCACCCACCAGACGCCCTCCGCCTGCGCAACCGCTGGCCACGGCGCATCGGACGCAACGCGGACGGCTGACGACCCGTTACGGCCCGCTCCCGCAGCCACGGCGGCGGGCAAAGCCGCAACGGGCGGCGGGGTGGATGCGGCGGCCAGCAACGCGGCGGACGGATGCGTGGCGGGCAACGGCGTGGCGGACGGCGGCGTGGCGGATGCAACGGGTTCCCCCATCGCGGCCTGCTTCACCATAGTGTCAGCGCTCGATACCGTCTTACCCGCAGTATTACCATAAGTGCCGATGAGCGCAACATCTGTCCCGTTGCCGGTGGCGCCCCCCCCAGGGCGTGCTATTGCCGCACGCGCGGGGGCCGCCTGATCGGTCGTGGCCCGAGCCCCATGCCTGGACCGGGCGGGCGCCGCGCCCTTGGGGCATGCATCGAGCAGCCGCGCCGCCACGGACTCGCGCTCACGCAACAACGTGGCGTCGCGCCCCGCCTCCAGCGACCCGGCGTATCCGCCCAGGTAGACCGTGTGCCATATGCTCCCGCCATCGGCATGGGGCGGCCCCACAAAGGCGGGATACCCCTTGCCCCGCAGCTGCCGCGCCAGCGTCGTCGCACGCGGCAGGCTGTTCAGGAACGATCCGGCGGCCAGGCAGCGCATCGCGCCCTGATCCGAGGCCTCGTCCTCCACGCTGCGCAGGGACACCCGCAACGGAATGCGGCCCAACATGGTGGGATCGACCACCTGGAACACCTCGCTGGCAAGCCGGACGCCGTTGGCATGGATGGACAGCGTCCAGTCCCCGCGCACCTGCTCCCAGTCCGAAGTGAACATCCAGCCCGCGTAGGAGGGCGCGTCCAGGCACGCCTCCAGCGGCCAGACCTCCACCGTGGAGGCCTTGCCGCTGATGGGATCCATCATGAGCGGATGCTCGATGCGCAGTTCGAGCCGCACCTTGTCGGGCCATTGATCGCGGGGAGGGATGACCGGTGGCCGCACCGGCTGCGGGGACGGCGGCGTACCGTTGTCCCAGGCGCCACGCGCCGTGCCGTCATGCCGCGCCGCATCCCCCGATGCGTTTCCGGCCGAGGGCAACGGCATGGAGGCATTGACGGAAGACATCGTATCGGCCGGGGGCCGCCCAGGCGCGCCTGGCGTGTCTGGCGCGCCAAGAGCCACGGGAACGCCAAACGCGGTCGCGTTGTCATCCGGGGAACCGGTCGCGTTGCGCCCTGGGGAGCCGGTCGCGTTGCGCGTGCCGCGCACCGAAAACAGGATGCCGAACCGGGTGAAGAGCGAGTCCGGCACGTAGCGGGTGGTGCGCACATGGCGCACGCCCAGGGGCGGACAAAAGGCGTGGCCACGGTGCTGTCGGCCCACCACCTCCTGCGGCAGATCCTCGAACAGGCCGTACGCCGTCACGTCAATGCGGGCCACCGTGGCGTTGTCGGCCAGGCCAGGGGCCGCCCAGGCCACGGCCACGGCAAACGCCACAGCCGCGCAGCACCACCGGACAAACCACGCCACGGCACCCCTTTCGGCCATGGCTACTCCGCAAACCCCAGCAAATGGCGCAGCCCGGCGGCAGCGGGTGTCCGGCGGGCGCGACGCCACACCACGGCCTGCACCGGCAGCCAGTTCAGCGCCAACCCGATCTCGCCCATGCGCGCCACCACGGCCTCGGCCTCGCGCCACTGGGGCGAGGCGGCCTCGGTCAAGCCAAGCACATGGGTCACCACGCGATGCTCCACGGCCTGCACGTCATACCCCACGCGCGACGTGCTCCGCACGTAGTCGCGCAACGCATCCGCGCCACGGCAACCGTCCAGCTCGCCCAAGGCATGCAGCCATGCGAACTCGGCCCAGAAACGCCCCCAGCGCCAGGCCAGGTTGGGGGTGGACTGCGCCTCGGCCCAGGGCTGGGCCCGGCGCGCCAGGACACGGGCCTCGCGCACCCGCTCCTCCCACAACGTATCCTCGGCATAGACAAGCTGCCGCAGGGCAAGTCCCTGTTTCTTGTTCCAGGGCAAGGCGTCCAGGCTATAGGACGACGGGCGCGCCTTGTTCCCGGACCCGGACGGCGCCACCTGAAAGGGAACCGCCACGGGGTCCGCGCCGGGTGCGACGGGCCAGGTCCAGCCGAACGCCTCCGGCTCCGGCTCGTGCCCCCAGGTGACGGCCGCGCCGCCCGCGCCGGGCGCATGGACGGCAACGGATACGGACACGCCCGGCCAGGCCGCGGTGCGCGCGTCCCCCGCCTTGGGCAGTCCTCCGGCCTCATGCAGGCGCAGCAGCGCCTGGGCCACGATGCTGGGACCGGTTTCCAGACGCGGCCGCACCTTGCGCGCAAACAGGTCGCGCCCTGTCCCTTCCTTGGGATAGTTGGACCGCGCCGCGCCCAAGGTCTTGGCAAACGCCTTTTCCAGATCCGGTCCGCCCGTGATCCGGCACAGATCCATGGCGCGCAGGGCATAGGTCATGCCGTTCAGGGGCTCGATGCGGGAAATCTCGTCAAAGAACCAGGCACACGACGCAAAGGAGGCCAAGGCCCACTGCTGCATGGCCAAAAGCCGCCACGCCGTTGCCTGGCCCGGCTTGTCCAGGCGCGGCGCACCGTGGGCGGCCAGGAAGGCGTCCGGCGCAACGGTTCGGGCAAGCACCCCGCCATAGGCGAGCAGCGCGGCATGGGGATCCTTGAACACCGCGCCGCCCGTTGCGAAATAGTGGGCGTCCACCTGGGCCTTGAAGGCGTCCAGCGCGGCCCGCAACGGCTTGCGCCATTTCTGGTTCCAGCCGGGATTGCCCTCGCCGCCGCAGCCGCAATCGCCGCGCCACCGTTCCACGCCATGCACGCAGCTCCACGACGACGGCTCGTGCAGCCGCACCCGTTGCGTGGGCGGGTTGGCGGCCAGATAGGCGGCATAGTTTGTCAGCGCCACATTGTCGCGCCCCTGCATGGCCTGCCCGATCACGTAGGCGAGCGCCATTTCGCCAAAGGGGAAGTGGTGGCCGTAGGTTTCGCCGTCGGTGCCTATGGACAGGAGCCCGTTGCCCGCGCTGCCCGCAAGCCGGTGCCAGAACTGCTCGCCGTTTTCCAGCAGCCGCTCAAAGGCCACGGCCTGGGACAAGGGGCCGTGGTAGAAAAAGACCGCCATGCGCGCACCGGAGGGCAGGTCAACCTGGTAGGGCTGGGTAATGTCCAGCCCGCCCTCGTGCACGTCGTTCCAGGCGCCGTCGCCCAACTCCGCCACGGCGGCGGCCTGGCGGGGCGCCAGGATGGTGAAGCGCACGCCGTATGCGGCCAGCACCTCCAGGGTGGGGGTGTCCACGGCGGCCTCGGACAGCCACATGCCCGCAGGCTTGCGCCCGAACCGCGCCTCGAAATCCGCCACGGCCCACGCCACCTCCACCTCCTTGTCCAGGGGCGAGGCAAGGGGCATGATGATGTGGTGGTAGATCTGGGCCAGCGCGTTGCCGTGCCCCAGGCGCGCCGCCCCGGCCGCGTCGCCCGCCAGCACGCGGCCATAGGCCTCGGGCGCGGCGCGCTCCATCCATTTGAGCAGCGTGGGGCCGAAATTGAAACTCATCCACTCGTAGCAGTTGACCACATCGAAAATGCGGCCCGCGCCGTCGAGCCTGCGTGCGTGGGCAAGGGGCGCGTAGCTTTCCAGGCAAATGCGCTCGTTCCAGTGGCGCTGGGGCGCGGCACTGCCTTCGGGCAGGATCTCATCCAGCCAGGGGTCTTCCCTGGGTGGCTGGTAAAAATGGCCGTGGATGCAAAGCTGTCGTGTCATGTGCCCCCCTTGCAGGCGTACGGAGTCGTGCGAGGCAACGCATCGCCACCGGTCTGCGATTATCCCATTTTCCCCCGGGTGAAAACCCCGCGCAGGCCTGGGACACATTGCTTTTCCCGCTCCCCTTGGCTACAAACCATTTCATGCATCCCCGTATAATCAAAACCGACAAGCCGACAACCGCCCCCAAATTCATACTCCTGCTGGGCGACTCGCTGGTGTGCAACACGGACAACATCGCCACGACCCACCAGTTGCCCACCGTGCTCACCCAGCTTGCCCCCGAGGGCTGGCAGGCCATATCGCTGGCCAAGGAATCCCATGGCGTACAAGAGGTCGAAAAAATCCTGGCCTCCCCCATGCCCCTGCCCTGTCCGCCCAAACTCATCGTGATCTGTGCCGGCGGCCAGGATGCCCTGGCCCTGGAGGCGCTCGCCTTTTCCAAACCCGCTTCCGGGGCGGACCTGCTGCGGCAACTCTCCGAGGCCCAGGCCTCCTTTTCAGCGCGCTACGCCGCCATGTTGGATGCCGCCTCGGCCCTGCGCCTGCCCGTTGTGGCCTGCACCACCACCCTGCTCCAGCCAGGCAACCGCGCCATGCAGCGCGTCCTGCCTTCCCTTGAGGCGATCATCAACAGCGCCATCATTTCCTGCGCCCTGGCCAAGGGCATGCCCGTCCTCGATCTGCGCCCCGTGCTCTCGGACCCAAAGGATTTTTCCAACTACCTGAAGCCGGTTGCCGAATCCATCCCCCATATCGCCCGTGCCATCCTCAAGGTACTCTATTCCCACAATTTCGAAACCCGGGCCACCACCCTGTACACACTCCGGCGATAGCCCCGCTCCCTTTGCAGTGGCCTTGCCGCCTACCGCTTTTGGCTTGACGCGTTGCAGGTATTGGTACATTTGATATTCCCTACCATTCCTGGCAATTTGTTTATGCTGGCACGGTTCGTTGAAAAGACCCGTCCAAAGGGAGGAGACATGCGCTTCATCAGCCGTTCATTGGGGGCCAAGGTTGTTATCCTGACAACCGTCATCACGTCGCTGGTCTTTTGCGGTCTCTTCTTCAGCACCTCGCACTGGATGCGCCAGGGCATGCTGCACGAACTGGAAAAGGCCGCACAGCGCACATCCGACCTTCTGGAAATGGCCATTGAAGACCCCATGAAGGTGGGCGACAATGAGAGCACGACCGGCCAATTCCTACGCATTTCCAAGGAATACACAGACATCCTTCTGTTCCTGGTCGATTACAAGGGCAACATCACCTATTCCACGGACACAAGCACCCTGCGCAAGGATCTTGACGACGCGGTGTCCTCGCCCTTTGCGCGCGAGCTGCTCGCCAAAAGCCTGGCCTCGGCCATCAGCCAGGGCGGCATCGCGGACCTGAACGGCGTGCCCCATTTCATCGAGATGCGTTCCATTCCCAACGCGCCGGAATGCCGCCACTGCCACGGCAACACCCACACCATCCTCGGCTCGCTGGTCATGTTCCAGGACGTGAACGCCCAATTCGCCGAGATCGGCGACACCGAACGCAATCTGGGCCTTGGGTGCATCGGGGGTCTTGTCATCCTGCTGACCATCCTGCTCTTTTTCATACGCACCGCCGTGGTCAAACGCATAGCCGCCATCACCGCCACCACCGAACGCATCAGCGCGGGCGAACTGGACGCCCGGTTCACCGTGTCGGGTGCGGACGAACTGGGCTCGCTGTCCACCTATTTGGCCACCATGGTCAACCGCATCAAGGACCAGCTCGAATACAACAAAAGCGTGCTGACAGGGATTGCCGTCCCGCTTTTCGTGGTCGACGGCGACGAGCGCATCGAATTCGCCAACGCACCGCTCATCGCCATCCTCGGCATGGACGAGGCGCAGGTGAAGGGCAGAACCGTGGGCGAGATCTTCCGTATCGAACACGGCAAAACCGTGACCGGCAAGGTGCTGGCCGATGGCAAGGGCCGTGACGGCGTGCTGCGCTATGCCCGCAAGGACCGCTCCGTACCCCTGCGCTACGCCATTGCGCCGCTCATGGGCGCGGGCGGCGCCATCGTGGGATGCATCGGGGTGATGATCGACCTGACCCGCGAAGAGGCAGACAAGGCGAGCATCGAACAGCAGCGTCTCAATCTGCTTGACGTGGCGGCGCAGGTCACTGCCGTGGCCCGCGAAATCAACGAGGCGGCCGATGCGCTGGGCACGGAAATGGGCCACCTGACCCAGGGCGTCGAGGGCACCACGGCGGAAACCGCCCAGGTGGCCACAGCCATGGAGGAAATGACCTCCACGGTCATCGAGATAGCCCGCAATGCGGCGCAGACGGCGGATGTGACCGAGGAAGCCAATGCCGTGGCCCGCTCGGGCGGTGACGAGGTGCAACGCACCGTGGCCGTGTCGCGGGAGGTGGCCTCCACCGCCCAGGAATTGGAAGCCACCCTGGAAGACCTCTCCACCAAGGGCGAAGACGTCTACAAGGTGCTCAGCGTCATCAACGACATCGCCGACCAGACCAATCTCCTGGCGCTCAACGCCGCCATCGAGGCGGCACGGGCGGGCGAGGCCGGACGCGGATTCGCCGTGGTGGCCGACGAGGTGCGCAAACTGTCCGAAAAAACGGCCCAGGCCACCACGGAAGTGGAGAAATCACTGCTGGCCATCCTGCAGG
This sequence comes from Desulfovibrionaceae bacterium, assembly GCA_050251715.1. Classification (GTDB taxonomy): domain Bacteria; phylum Desulfobacterota; class Desulfovibrionia; order Desulfovibrionales; family Desulfovibrionaceae; genus JBFWMG01. The sequence goes on from JBFWMG010000006.1 coordinate 155,773, forward strand.
GCACCCGCCAATCCATGACCGGCATGCAGGCCACCCGCGAAAAGGTGGACCAGTCCACCAAGATGGCCACCCGGGCAGGCGACGTCCTGGTCCAGGTGGTGGACCACTCATCCACCATCACCGACATGGCGCGCAGCATCGCCACCGCGTCGGAGGAGCAGTCCTCCACCTGCGAGGAGATCAACCGCAATATCGCCACGATTGATGAACTGGCCCAGACCAACGCCACAAAAATCCAGGAAGCCAACCAGACCATCGACGCCGTGGCCACGCTGGCGCAGCGGCTCAGCGAACTGGTGGCGCGCTTCAAATAGCGCCCGCGCCGCAAAACCTGGCCAATTGACCTTCGCCATAATACAGAGCCCGGCGCCGCAAGGCGCCGGGCTCTGGTTGTTGACAACCCGCCCTCTCTCCCTGCTGCTTCTTTTTCCAGGCCTTGCTTCTTCCGGCGTCAGGTGAACTGTGTACCATCCTCCATGCCCTCGTCCACAGACAACGACGCCGCCCGTCTGGGGAACACGCTTGCCCCAGCTCTTTCCTCTCCCCCGCCAGCCACTCGCCTGGGGAACGCGCTTGCCCCAACCGTGCCCCCCTCCTGTACTCCCCCGTCAGCATTCCGCCTGGGGAACTTGCTTGTCCCAACCGTATCCATCCCCTCCTGCCAGCAGTCCGCCTGGGAAACTCACCTGTCCCAACCGTATTCATCTCCCCAGCCAGCAGTCCGCCTGGGGAACTTGCTTGTCCCAACCGTACCCATCTCCCCAGCCAGCAGTCCGCCTGGGGAACTTGCTTGTCCCAACCGTATCCATCCCCTCCTGCCAGCAGTCCGCCTGGGGAACTTGCTTGTCCCAACCGTATCCATCTCCCCAGCCAGCAGTTTTTGGGGAAAGAGAGAGGAGAGGGGATGGGGGTCCGGGGGAAGGGGAGAGGAGGGAGAAAACCCCTTTTTTCGCCGAAAAAGGGGTTTGTACAACCCGGAACATGGTTGACACATCTATCCGGGAACATGGTTTACACTTGATGTTGCCGCACCGGCTCGGAGAGCCTGCTCAGGCCTTCCGGGCCGGAGTTTTTCAGCACG